>NZ_AVFL01000015.1 GCF_000576635.1 Skermanella stibiiresistens SB22 | reverse complement strand
CGAGCCGCCACCCCCGCCGCGGCCAACCCCGCCGCCACCGGCCCCGACTCCGCCGCCGCCCAAGGCTCCGGAACCCCAACCCGCGCCGAAGCCGGAACCCGCTCCGACGCCCGAGCCGACGCCGAAGGCCGAGCCCGTCAAGCCGGAACCCAAGAAGCCGGAGCCGCCCAAGCCCGAGCCTCCCAAGCCCGAGCCTCCAAAGCCCGAACCCAAGAAGCCTGAGCCGCAGAAGCCGGAGCCTCCCAAGCCGGAGCCTCCCAAGGAGGTCAAGAAGCCGGAACCGGTGAAGGAGCCGCCGAAGCAGGAGGCGAAGAAGCCCGAGGTTCCGAAGGACGCCAAGAAGCCCGAGCCGGAGAAGAAGCAGCCGGACACCAAGCAGGATTTCGCCAATGTCCTGAAGAACCTTCAGAACATGGCCAAGTCGGAGCCCTCGCCGGCACCGTCCCAGCCGCAGCGTCAGCAGCAGGCGGCCACGACCCAGCCGGCCTCTCCGTCGACGTCGCAGCAATCGGCGAGCAACGCGCCGAAGCTGTCCGACCGACTGACCTCCAGCCAGGAGGACGCCGTGCGTCGCACGGTCGAGGCTTGCTGGAACGTCGATCCCGGTCTGGCCGGTGTTCAGGAAATCACCGTGGAGATCCGGCTGGAGATCGGCCGGGACGGGCAGGTGATGCGGGCCGAGGTGGTGGACAAGGCGCGCATGACCCGCGACCGGGCTTTCCGCGCGGTCGCGGAATCGGCCCAGCGCGCGGTCATGAACCCGCGTTGCCGCAAGCTGCCGCTGCCCGCCGACGGCTACGACTTCTGGAAGGATGCCGTCTTCGTCTTCAGTCCGCGCGACATGTTGCGCGGATAGGGCAAGGGGTGGACACCTTGATGATGACACGATCAGGGTGTTCCTTCGGCCTCGTCAAAGCCGCGCGTCCGAAAGGCGCCTACGGGGACGCCCGTTCCCGCACGAACAACGATGATAACAAGGCATGACTCGATCATGATTCCATTTCCGAACCATCTGATCCTGGTCGCTCGCCGGCTGGCGCTGGCCGTCATGGTCATCGCGTTGGCCGGAGCCGCGGGCGCCCGGGCCGAACTGCGCCTCGACATCACGCGCGGCAAGGTCGAGCCGATGCCGATCGCGATTTCCACCTTCCATGGGCAGGCGGGCACCGAGGTCCAGGTCGGCCGGGACATCGCCCAGGTCGTGTCGGCCAACCTGGAGCGGTCCGGGTTGTTCCGCCCGATCGACCAGAAGGCGCTGATCCAGGACGCGGCCTCGCTGCATAGCCAGCCGCGCTTCGCCGACCTCAAGGTGATCAACGCCCTGGCCCTGGTCAGCGGCGTCGTCCAGAGCCAGGCCGACGGTCGCCTGCGGGTGGAGTTCCGCCTGTGGGACGTATTGGCCGAGCAGCCGATGACGGGCTTGGCGTATTTCACCACGCCGGAGAACTGGCGGCGGGTCGCCCACATCATCTCGGACGCGATCTACAAGCGGATCACGGGCGAGGAGGGCTACTTCGACACCCGCATCGTCTACATCTCCGAGACGGGCCCCGCCGACAAGCGGATCAAGCGGCTGGCGATCATGGACCAGGACGGCGAGAACCACCGCTTCCTGACCGATGGCCGGACGCTGGTGCTGACGCCGCGCTTCTCGCCGACCGCGCCGGAGATCACCTACCTGTCCTATTTCAACAACAAGCCGCGGGTCTACCTCTTCAACATCGACACCGGCCGCCAGGAGGTCCTGGGCGACTTCCCCGGCATGACGTTCGCGCCGCGCTTCTCGCCGGACGGCAACAAGGTGATCATGAGCCTCGCCACGTCGGGCAATTCGGACATCTACACGATGGACCTGCGGACCCGGCAGGTGACCCAGCTGACCAACAACCCGGCGATCGACACCTCGCCGTCATACTCGCCCGACGGGCAGCGCATCGTGTTCGAGTCGGACCGCGGCGGCACCCAGCAGCTCTATGTCATGGACGCCAATGGCGGAAACGCGCAACGGATCACGTTTGGGCAGGGCCGCTATGCGAGCCCGGTCTGGTCGCCGCGCGGCGACCTGATCTCCTTCACCAAGATCAACAATGGCCGCTTCAGTATCGGGGTGATTCGCCCAGATGGTGCTGGAGAACGCCTTCTCAACGAGGCGTTTCATGTGGAGGGGCCGACCTGGGCTCCGAATGGACGGGTTCTGATGTTCTTCCGCGAACGTCCGAGCGGAGAGGGAAATCGCAGCAGGACCGCGCGTTTGTACAGCGTCGACCTCACCGGATTTAATGAACGAGAGGTTATCACCCCGCTCGATGCTTCGGATCCCGCTTGGTCGCCCTTGATTCCTTAGCGGTAACCATTTATTTTCGCACTGCACGATCGACGCTAAGGTTAGACAGTCGGGAGATCGGAAACCTTCGGTGGAACGGTTTCGGTGGACTGGGCCTAGTTTAGCGTTCGCCCGTTCGCTTTTCCGTCTTGGTATCGTGTGTCGCTGTAGGGGGTTTTTCAGATGCGTTTGAAGGTTCTGAGCCTGTTGGCTGCGGTTGTGCTGGTCGCCGCGTGCGAATCCACTCCGCAAGACGCCGGCTCGGCCGGTGCCGGTGGTGGGGCTACCGCCGGCGCGGCTCCGGTCCGGACTGGTCCGGCTCCGGGTACACAGGAGGACCTGGTCGTCAACGTCGGCGATCGCGTGTTCTTCGGTTACGATAAGTTCGACCTGAGCCCGGAGGCCCGGGCGACCCTGGATCGCCAGGCCTCTTGGCTGAACCAGTATCCGCGCGTCACGGTGACCGTCGAAGGTCACGCCGACGAGCGCGGCACCCGCGAGTACAACATCGCGTTGGGCGAGCGTCGCGCCAACTCGGTGAAGAACTACCTGCTGGCCCGTGGCGTCGACGCCAACCGCGTCGCCACCACCAGCTACGGCAAGGAGCGTCCCGCCGTCCTCGGCTCGAACGAGGCCTCCTGGGCGCAGAACCGTCGTGGCGTGACCACCGTCAACTAAGTCGACGGATGATCGCGATGCCGGCGGGGTCGTACCCGCCGGCGACATCTGGCGCCACATCACGCGGTTCTTCATCGGGCCGTTTGGTGTGGCGCCTTATTTTTGCCCTCGGTTTGGGTTACGCGGCCCGTGAGTGGTATGGGCGTCTTGATCCGGCGCCCGGTATGACGGGGTCCGGCGAAGGTCAGGAAACAACGATGGCGGTAGAGGCGATGCTTCGAGCGACTGGTACGCGGAACATGGGTGCGCGGTACGGGAGAAGGCTTGGCGGGCTGGCGGCGCTCGCCGTGCCCGGTCTCGCGCTTGGGCTGATGTTGTGGACCGGTCCGGCCGCGGCGCAGGCCGACATCAACCTCCAGAATCGGCTCAACCGGCTGGAGACCGATGTCCAAACCCTGAACCGGCAGGTCTATCGGGGTGGCGGGTCTCCCGCTGGTTCGGTGGCGCTTGGCAATGGCGGTGGGGCTGGCGGCGTGCCGTCGAGCCTGGCGGCGGATTTCGAGGTCCGACTGTCGCGCCTGGAGAGCGAGCTGCAGACCCTGACCGGCAAGTATGAGGAGGCGACGTTTGGCATCTCGCAGGCGCGCGAGCGGCTGGACAAGCTTTCATCCGACCTGGAATACCGCTTGAGCGAGATCGAGAGCAAGCTCAACGCCGAAGCCGCCGCTCCGGCCGCCGCGGCCGCTCCGCCGCCGAAGGCGCAGAACCAAGCCGCCGCGACGCCGGCCAAGCCAGCACCAGCGGCTTCGCAGGCACAGCAGCAGGCGACCGCCGCGGCGCAACTGCCATCCGGTTCGGCGCAGGATCAGTACAACTACGCCTTCGGCCTGCTCCGCGCCGCCGATTACGCCAACGCCGAGGCGGCCCTGGGCCAGTTCGTCAAGAACCATCCCGACAACCAGCTGACCGGCAACGCCCAGTATTGGTTGGCCGAGACCTATTACGTCCGCGGCAAGTACAAGGAGGCCGCCGTCGCCTTCGCCGAGGGTTATCACAAATACCCCAAGGGCTCGAAGGCGGCCGACAACCTGCTCAAGCTGAGCATGGCCCTGTCCCAGCTGAACCAAAAGGCCGACGCCTGCACGACGTTGAAGCAGCTGGGTTCGGAGTTCCCGGACGCCTCGTTGCCGATCAAGCGCCGGGCCGATCAGGAGCGGGGCCGTCTGGCCTGTTCGTGATCCCCTGGTGATCCAGGCTTTCCAGGAGGCGATGGACCGGCTGGGGCCGTTCGAGCCACGGCCCCGAGTCGCGGTCGCCGTGTCCGGCGGACCCGACAGTTTGGCCCTTTCACTGCTGCTCAAAGGCTGGGTGGACCGCCGCGAAGGCGAATTGCTGGCCCTGACGGTCGATCATGGCCTGCGACATAACGCCGCAGATGAAGCCGTCCAGACCGGTCGGTGGCTCGCCGCCCGCGGCATCGCCCACGACATCCTGCGATGGTGTGACGACAAGCCTTCATCGCGTATCCAGCAAGAGGCGCGCGAGGCCCGGTACCGCCTCCTATCCCAGCGCTGCCGGGCGGACGGCATCCTCCATCTGGCGCTGGCCCATCACCGCGAGGATCAGGCGGAGACGGTGCTGCTGCGTTTCGCCAAGGGCAGCGGGCCGGATGGCTTGGCGGGAATGACGCCGCTGCGCGAGGCGCCGGACGTCAGGATCCTGCGACCGCTGCTCGGCGTGTCGCGGGACAGCCTGAAGGAAGTTCTCGACGCGGCCGGTCAATCGTGGATCGAGGACCCCTCCAACCAATCCGCCGCATATGCCCGCGTGCGCGTCCGCTCGATGGCCGCGACACTGGCGGCGGAAGGTTGGGACGCCAGCCATGCCGCCGACACCGCCAAGCGGGCGGGGCGGGCCCGCGAGGCGCTGGAACTCGCCAGCGCCGCGTTGCTGGCGCGGGCGGTCGAGGTCTGGCCCGAGGGCTGCGCGCTGGTGCGGCCGGACCTCGTCGGTGCCGCTCCCGACGAGTTGGCGGCGCGCGTCCTGGGCCGATGCCTCGCGGCGGTCGGCGGCGGTGGCTATCAGCCGCGCCTCGACGCGCTGGAGCGCCTGCGAGCCTCACTGCGCGTTGGTTCGGCCGTCCAGGGCACCACCTTGGGCGGCTGCGTCGTCACGCGGTATCGCGACGGACGCCTGTTGATCGCGCGGGAGCCGGCGGCGATCATCGACCGGATCGCCATCGAAGCCGGGGCGACCATCCTCTGGGACGGCCGCTTCACGATCCGGACGTCCACCGAGGGGGCTGGGGTCGTCGCCCGGCTGGGAGCCGGGTTTGGAAAGGCGGATTCCCATCTCGCGAAACTTCCCGCGGTTGTGCGCGAGGGACTGCCCGTCCTATGGCGCGAGGACGGCTCGCGCGACTTGCCCAGGTTCGGTTTTCCACGCGAATTCAACACTCAAGAAGAAGTACGCGGGAGAGGGGGGCTGACGGCTGTATTCGCCCCGCCGGAACCTGTGAGCGCATCCGCATTCGTGGTTGTTTAAAACCGGTGCGGCATTATCTAATCTGATGGACTTCCCACCGTATCGGGATCAAGTGTCGAGGGCTGGCGCCCGGCGTGTGTTCAACGACGCCGAGGTTGTCCGACGAAAGGCGTGAACCGTGAACAATTTCGGTAAAAACCTGGCTCTCTGGATCATCATCGGGCTGCTTCTGGTGGCCCTTTTCAATCTGTTCCAGAGTTCCTCCACCCGTAGTCCGCAGGCGAGTGTGCCGTTCAGCGACTTCCTGAACGAGGTCGAACGGGGCCAGGTCGCGGATGTGACGATCAAGGGCAACCAGATCAGCGGCCATTTCAGTGATGGACGCTCGTTCAGCACCTATTCCCCGCCCGATGCCAACGTGGTCGATCGTCTGGCCGATCGGGGCGTCCGGATCAGCGCGATGCCCGACGACAGCAATGTGCCGTCGCTGTTCAGCGTGCTGCTGTCCTGGTTCCCGATGCTGCTCCTGATCGGCGTGTGGATCTTCTTCATGCGCCAGATGCAGTCCGGCGGCGGCAAGGCCATGGGCTTCGGCAAGAGCAGGGCGCGCCTGCTGACCGAGAAGGTCGGCCGGGTGACGTTCGACGACGTCGCGGGCATCGACGAGGCCAAGCAGGAACTCGAGGAGATCGTCGAGTTCCTCAAGGACCCGCAGAAGTTCCAGCGCTTGGGCGGCAAGATCCCCAAGGGCGTGCTGCTGGTCGGCCCTCCCGGTACCGGTAAGACGCTGACGGCCCGCGCGGTCGCCGGTGAAGCCAACGTTCCCTTCTTCACCATCTCCGGTTCTGACTTCGTCGAGATGTTCGTCGGCGTCGGCGCCAGCCGTGTCCGCGACATGTTCGAGCAGGGCAAGAAGAACGCTCCCTGCATCATCTTCATCGACGAGATCGACGCGGTCGGCCGCCATCGTGGCGCCGGACTGGGTGGTGGCAACGACGAGCGCGAGCAGACCCTCAACCAGCTGCTGGTCGAGATGGACGGTTTCGAGGCGAACGAGGGCGTCATCCTGATCGCCGCGACCAACCGTCCCGACGTGCTGGACCCCGCCCTGCTGCGTCCCGGCCGCTTCGACCGTCAGGTCGTGGTGCCGAACCCGGACGTGCTGGGCCGCGAGAAGATCCTCAAGGTCCACATGCGGAAGGTCCCGCTGGCTCCGGATGTCGAGCCCCGCACCATCGCCCGCGGCACCCCTGGCTTCTCCGGCGCCGATCTCGCCAACCTGGTCAACGAGGCGGCCCTGCTGGCGGCCCGTGCCGGCAAGCGCGTTGTTGGCATGGCCGAGTTCGAGAACGCCAAGGACAAGGTCATGATGGGCGCGGAACGCCGCTCCATGGTCATGACCGAGGACGAGAAGAAGCTGACCGCCTATCACGAGGGTGGCCACGCGATCGTCGCCATCCACATGAAGGACAGCGATCCGGTCCATAAGGCGACCATCATCCCGCGTGGCCGGGCGCTCGGCATGGTCATGCGTCTGCCGGAAGGTGACCGCATCTCGCTCAGCCGCGCCAAGCTGGAGGCCGATCTGGCCGTGGCGATGGGTGGCCGTGTCGCCGAGGAGCTGATCTTCGGCATCGACCGGGTCACGACCGGCGCTTCGTCGGACATCAAGATGGCGACCGACATCTCGCGTCGGATGGTCACGGAGTGGGGCATGAGCGAGAAGCTGGGGCCGCTGCTCTACGGCGAGCCAAGCCAGGAGGTATTCCTGGGACACTCGGTCACCCAGCACAAGAACATGTCCGACGCGACCGCCGCTCAAGTCGACGCCGAGGTCCGCCGGATCGTCGACGATGCCTATATGCTGGCCCGCAAGATCCTGACCGAGAACCTCGACCAGCTCCACACCCTGGGCAAGGGCCTGCTGGAATACGAGACCCTGTCGGGCGAGGAGATCAACGCCCTGCTCCGTGGTGAGGCGATCATCCGCAACGACAAGCAGGACACGCCGCCGCCCCCTAAGCAGCCGACGCCGGGGCGCCGGGCGTCGGTTCCCACGAGCGGCGGAAAGGACTCCGGCGGACTCGAGCCGGAACCCCAACCCGGAACGTGAGTGCCCGATACGTGGATGACAGGCGTTAGATGATGGAAAAGGCTCCGCACTTGGTGGAGCCGGCGACAAGCCCCGGATCACTCCGGGGCTTTTGCTTGTCGGCGATCGGCCCCGGTGATGCCGTGTACGTCAGGCCTTTGGGCATCCTGTCGCATGGCGTGGCCGGCTCCGGCATTCGGTTGGCCGGAGGGTCATTGGGTTTCGGCATGGTCGAGGTGATCGTCCGGGATGGAGAGGGCGGCATCCGGCGCGCGGCTGGACCGGTGGGCGAGGTCGCCGACTTGCCGGCGCTGGCGGATTGGCTCGACGCGTTGTCCAAACCCCGCGCGCCATTCGCCGGGCTGGCACTGGACCGGCCCGCGATCATGGGCATCGTCAACGTCACGCCGGACAGCTTCAGCGATGGCGGCGACTTCCTGGACCACGACAAGGCGATCGCCCAAGGGACGGCGCTGCTGGAAGCCGGCGCCGACATCCTGGATGTCGGGGGCGAGTCCACCCGTCCGGGCGCCGACCCCGTCGCGGCGGAGGAGGAGATCCGGCGGGTCGCTCCGGTGGTCCGCCACTTCGCCGAACGGGGCGCGGTCGTCTCGATCGACACCCGCCACGCCGCCGTCATGGCCGGCGCCCTGGAGGCGGGAGCCGCCATCATCAACGACGTCACGGCCCTGACGGGCGACGCGGACAGCCTGGGTGTCGCGGTCCAGTCCAAGGCCCCGGTGGTGCTGATGCACATGCGGGGCGAACCCCGCACCATGCAGACGGCGCCTGACTACGTCGACGCTCCGACCGACGTATACGCCTATCTCGCCGGGCGGGTCGCCGCGTGTCTGGCGGCGGGTGTCGCACCGGGGAACCTCTGCGTCGATCCGGGCATCGGCTTCGGCAAGACGGTGGAGCACAACCTCGCCGTCCTCCGCCACACGGCGATGTATCACGGCATGGGCGTGCCCGTGTTGATCGGGCTTTCCCGCAAACGCTTCATCGCGTCGCTCAGCCGGGGAGAGGAGCCCAAGGATAGGATGGCCGGCTCGCTGGCGGGTGCCTTGGCCAGCTTCGACCAGGGAGCCCAGATCGTCCGCGTCCACGATGTCGCCGAGACTTTTCAGGCGCGGGCGATCTGGCTGGCGCTGCACAAAGCCTAGGCGAACCGCCCACACGATCGCCGGGCGGTTGGCGCGGCGCCGGTTTTTCCGCTAAGAACCATCCCTTGAGCATAGGGCGATCGTTCGAGAGGAATCATGACGCGAAAACTGTTTGGCACCGACGGCATCCGCGGCACCGCCAACATCGAGCCGATGACCGCCGAAACGGCCCTGCGCGTCGCCATGGCGACCGCCATCCAGTTCCACCGGGGCGACCATCGCCACTTGGCGGTGATCGGCAAGGACACCCGGCTGTCCGGCTACATGCTGGAGCCGGCGCTGACCGCCGGCCTGATCTCCATGGGCATGGATGTGGTGCTGGTCGGTCCCATGCCGACGCCGGCGGTGGCGATGCTGACGCGCAGCCTGCGCGCCGATCTGGGCATCATGATCTCGGCCTCGCACAACCCGTTCCAGGACAACGGCATCAAGCTGTTCGGTCCCGATGGCTACAAGCTGTCCGACGAGGTCGAGGGCGAGATCGAGGCGCGGCTGGGCGACAAGCTGGACACCGGGCTGGTCAAGCCGGCGGCGCTCGGCCGGGCCAGCCGGCTGGAGGACGCCAGCGGCCGCTACATCGAGTTCGTCAAGAACACCTTCCCGCGCGGGCTGCGGCTCGACGGTCTGAAGATCGTGGTCGATTGCGCCCATGGCGCGGCGTACCGGGTGGCGCCCAAGGTGCTGTACGAGCTGGGCGCCGAGGTCATCTCGATCGGGGTCAAGCCCGACGGCATCAACATCAACCGCGGCTGCGGCGCCACGGCGCCCCAGAAGCTCCAGAGCGAGGTCGTCGCCAATGGCGCCGATCTCGGCATCGCGCTGGACGGCGACGCCGACCGGCTGATCCTGGTCGACGAGAAGGGCAGGCAGGTCGACGGCGATCAGGTCATGGGCCTGGTCGGCCGCTCCTGGTGCAATTCGGGGAAGCTGAAGGGCAACGGCGTCGTGGCGACCGTCATGTCCAACCTGGGCCTGGAACGCGCCCTCAAGGGCATGGGCCTCGACCTCGTCCGCACACCGGTCGGCGACCGCTACGTGGTCGAGCACATGCGCGAGCATGGCTTCAACGTCGGCGGCGAGCAATCCGGCCATATCGTGCTCAGCGACTATGGCACCACCGGCGACGGCCTGATCGCGGCGCTCCAGGTGCTTGCCGTGATCCAGGGCGGCGGGAAGCGCGTCAGCGAGGTCTGCCGCGTGTTCGAGCCGGTGCCCCAGCTGCTCAAGAATGTCCGATTCGAGGGCGGTGGCGCTCCGCTGGAGGACAGGCTGGTCAAGGAGGCGATCCGCGATGGCGAGGCGCGGCTGAGCGGCGGCGGCCGCCTGCTGATCCGCAAGTCGGGGACGGAGCCGGTAATCCGCGTCATGGCCGAGGGCGACGATGAGTCCTTGGTGAACGCCGTGGTCGGCGATATCGTGCTCAGTATCCAGGAGGCTGCGATACGGCAACAGGAAGCGGCGGAATGAAGGGCAGGGTCTTGATCGTCGCCGGCTCCGACAGTGGAGGCGGCGCCGGTATCCAGGGCGACATCAAGACGGTGACGGCGCTGACCGGCTATGCCGCGACCGCCATCACCGCGCTGACGGCGCAGAACACGATGGGCGTCTTCGGCATCCATCCGGTGCCGGTCGAGTTCATCGCCCAGCAGATGCGCCTGGTGCTGGAGGATATCGGCGCCGACGCGATCAAGACCGGCATGCTCCACAGCGAGCAGGTCATCGACACCGTCGTCGGCGTGCTGGAGGAGATGGGCGGCGAGATCCCCCTGGTGGTCGATCCGGTGATGATCGCGAAGGGGGGAGCGTCCCTGCTGGACCCGGCCGCCAGCCACGCGATGCAGCGCCGTCTGCTGCCGCGCGCCGACGTGATCACGCCCAACATCCCGGAAGCCCAGGTCCTCAGCGGGCTGGAGATCCTGGACCTGGACGACATGCGGCACGCCGCGACGCTGATCCTCAGCTATGGCTGCAAGGCCGTCCTGGTGAAGGGCGGCCATATGGACGGAGAGACGGTCACCGACCTTCTGGTGACCAACGATGGCGAGGAGGTCTTCACGTCCCGCCGGATCGACACGCCGCACACCCATGGAACCGGCTGCACCTTGGCCTCGGCCATCGCGACTGGCCTCGCCCAGCGCCTGACGCTTCCCGAGGCGGTGGCCCGCGCCCGCAACTACGTCGATCAGGCGATCCGGCAGGCGCCCGGCTATGGCGGCGGCCATGGTCCGCTCAACCACGCCTGGACGGTTGACGACGGGTTCTAGATCGACGTGTGTTGATCACACCATCGACACGGAGGCCCCGACCGGGCTCGCCAGCAGGTCGGCGAGCACCTCCAGCCCGTGGCGCAAGTCCTCGCGCCGCTCCGGCATGGAGATTCCGATGCGGACGGCGTGGGGAGCGGCGCCCCGGCCGACCGTGAAGACATCGGCGCCGGTCACGATGATGCCGCGCGCCCTGGCCTCGGCCACGAAATCCTCGCGCCGCCACGGCTCGGGAAGTTTCAGCCACAGATGCTGGCCGTATGAGGGCACCGCCACCGCCGGTCCGTCGCGCAGCACATCGGCGGTCAGCGCTTGGCGCGCCCTGCACTCGCGGCGCTGCGTTTCGGCGAAGCGGTCGGCGCTGCCGTCCTCGATCCAGCGCGTCGCCATCTCGCCCATCAGCGGCGGCACAGCGTAGTTCAAGGCCCGCATCGTGGCCGTCAGCCTGGGCATCAGCCGCGATGGCGCCACGAGATAGCCGATCCTCAAACCCGGCGCGATGCTCTTGGACAGGCTGCTGATGTGCAGCGTGATATCCGGCGCCAACATCTGGATGGGTGACGGCGCCTCCGGCACCAGGAAGCCGAAGACATCGTCCTCGACGATGGTGACGTCATATTGCCGGGCGATCTCGACGATCCGCCGCCGCCGTTCCAGCGGCATGATCGCGGTCGTAGGATTGTGCAGCGTGGGTACCGTGTAGAGCGCCCTTGGCGCCGATTGGCGGCAGGCCGATTCGAACGCGTCTGGCAGGATGCCGTCCTCGTCCATCGCGATGCCTTCCAGCCTAAGTCCCAGGGTGGAGGTCAGCGCCTTCATGCCGAAATAGGTCAGGCGCTCGGTCAGGATCAGGTCGCCCGGCCGCGCCACCGTCGAGAAGGCGATGGCCATGCCGTTTTGGGCGCCGCTGGTCACCAGCACGTTCTCGGGACCAACCGCTATTTGATGGCGGCTCAGCCAAGTGGCGCCAGCGGCTCGGTGCGCCGGCAAACCGCCATGCGGCGGGTATTCGAGCAGACCGGCGAATTCGGCGGGGTTGGACATGCTGGCGAACAGCGCCGCCAGCCCCTCCGCGACGCCGGCGGCGCTGGGCGTGCAGAGCGACATGTCGACGAGGGCCGGCGTGTCGCCGGATGGGGGCGGCAGTTGCGGCCACGCGTCCGCGGCGTTTTGCGGAACGCCGGATTTGACATAGGTGCCGCGTCCGACCTCGCCGCCGATCAAGCCGCGCCGTTCGGCCTCGGCATAGGCGCGCGTGATCGTGCCGACGGTGACCTTGAGGGTGAACGCCAAGTCCCGGTGTGTCGGCAACCGGGTCCCGACCGTCAGCCGGTTGGCGGCGATGTCGGCGGCGAGCGCGTCCGCGATGGCGCGGTAGCGCGGGCCGGGAAATTTGTCGAGGTCGGGTGCCCAATTTGTCATGGTGACAATGTAATCATTGACCCCCATCGAAAGCAAGCAATAATCGCATTGTCTCGAATGTATCGGGACGAAGCGCACACTGATGGAGGATTGTATGCGTACAATTGGCACAGCGACCAGCCTGTCACGGACCGTGAAGCCGGCCAGCCTCACCATCTCGGCGCGTGGCGCCGGCCGCATCGTCCTGAATGTCGCCCGCGTCGTGTTCGACGTGACGATGACATGGCGGGAGAACGCGCGGCAGCGCCGTCACCTGCTTGCGCTCAGCGACGACATGCTGAAGGATATCGGCGTCAGCAGGGCCGACGCCGAACACGAGGGGAGCAAGCCATTTTGGCGGACTTGAAGCCGTTCACCGACAGCCAGGGCGGCGAGATCCGGTTCACGGTCGAACCCTACCTCACCGCCTCTGAATTCATGGACGTGCTCGGACGCTCCGGCTTGGCGGCGCGGCGCCCGGTCGACCAGCCGGAGCGGATCGCCGGCATGCTGGCGAAGGCCGACCTGATCATCACCGCGCGCGCCGGCGACGAACTGGTGGGGGTCGCGCGGTCGGTCACCGATTTCAGCTATTGCTGCTACCTGTCGGATCTGGCCGTGGACCAGCGGATGCAGGGCAGGGGCATCGGTACGGCCTTGATGGCGCGCACGAGGACCGCCGCGGGTGGCGAGGGTGTCCGCTGCATCCTCCTATCGGCACCAGCGGCGGTGGGTTTCTACGAAAAGGTGGGGCTGGAACGGCATCCGAACTGTTTCGACTTCATCAACCTACCCGAGCGGGAGACGACATGAGCCTTCGCATTTATCAGGTCGACGCCTTCACCGATACCGTCTTCGCCGGCAACCCGGCGGCGGTGATGCCGCTCGACACTTGGCTGCCCGACAATACCCTCCAGGACTTGGCGGCGGAGAACAACCTGTCCGAGACCGCCTTCTTCGTTCCCGAGGGGCAGGAGGGCTATCGGCTGCGCTGGTTCACGCCGGCGGTCGAGGTCGATCTATGCGGCCACGCGACCCTCGCCTCCGCCTATGTCATCATGGCGATCCTCCGTCCGGGTACCGAGCGGGTGGAGTTCGCCACCCAGACCGCCGGGCCGCTGGCGGTGACTCGCCGGGATGACGTGTACACCCTCGACTTCCCCTCCCGCCCGGCCGAACCGCTGGCGGAGGGGAACGATGTACTGGCGGCCAGCCTCGCCGAAGCCTTGGGAGGTCCACCGCCGGTCGACATCCTGGCGGGAGCCCGCGACTACATGGTGGTGTACGACGACGTTGCGGCGGTGGCGACGTTGAAGCCCGACATGGTGGCCCTCGCGGCGCTGGACCGTTCCGTGTTGGTGACGGCGCCAGGAGTGGACGTGGATTTCGTGTCGCGTTTCTTCGCGCCGGGCCATGGCATTCCGGAGGATCCGGTCACCGGTTCGACCCATTGCGCGCTGACGCCGTATTGGGCGGCGCGGCTTGACAAGACCCAATTGTCCGCGCGCCAGCTTTCCGCCCGAGGGGGACAATTGTGGTGCGAGCTGCGTGGCGACCGGGTAATGATCTCCGGCAAGGCGATGCTCTACATGGAAGGCACCGTCTATCTGTGAGCGTGCGCGGATGATCGAAACCACCATCTCGGAAGTCCAGGACGAGGATGACCGCGCCGCCACCCGCGCGCTGCTGATGGACTATGGCCGGGCCCTCGACTTCGCGATCTGCTTCGCTGGCTTCGAGCGCGAGGTCGAGGCGCTGCCCGGCTTGTGGCTGCTGGCGCGTGCGGGGGGTGGACCTGTGGGTGTGGTCGGAATCGCGCCCGACGCCGATGGCGGTTGCGAGTTGAAGCGGCTTTTCGTCCGCGACGGCCAGCGCGGCTCCGGGCTCGGCCGCCGGCTGTGCCAAGCCGCCCTGGATGCCGCCCGCGCCAAGGGGCACGCCAGCATCCACCTTGAAACGTTGCCGTCGATGGCCGCCGCCTTGGCGCTGTACCGATCGATGGGTTTCGAACCCCGCGCGGTCCAGCCGGCCGTCGCGTCCGACGGCATCATCCAACTGGAAAAGCGGCTGTGACGCCAGCCGCCGACATGACAATCGACATGACGATCAACCGGGAGAACGCAGCCGCATGAAATCGATGTTTTTCGAGGATTTCCGGGTCGGCGACCAGTTCACCACGGCGGGTATAACCCTGACCGAAGCGCAGATCATCGACTTCGCGTTGATGTACGATCCCCAGCCGTTCCACGTCGATACGGTGGCCGCCTCCAAAGGACCATATGGCGGTCTGATCGCCAGCGGTTTCCAGACGCTGGCGATCACGTTCAGGTTGCTCCGCGACACCGGGATCATCCACGACAGTAGCCTGGGTGGGAGTGGCGGCGATCAATTGCGCTGGCTCAGGCCGGTCCGACCGGGCGACACCCTGCGGGTGATGGTCGAGGTCGCCGAGACCTCGCCGTCGCGCTCCAAGGACGACCGTGGTCGCGTGAGGCTCCAATACAACACGTATAATCAGAGGGATGAACCTGTACTTAGCGTACTATTGGATCACATAATCGCCCGACGCTCGCCAGAGACGTTGTCGGTATAACTTATGCTCTAATTCTATTAGGTCATCGTGTATAACTAACCTCCAGAGGGTAACGAGGGCGGTTGGCGACGCCACCGTCCAGTTGGAGGTGGGGTTGACATGCCTGACCGCACATCCGTCGACGTCAGCGTCGAATACGAAATGCACATGCTCCAGGATGGCGCATGGCAACCCGCCGTCGAGGCGCCGGCCGCCTCGACGCTGCTCAAGGCGGCGGAGAAGGTGCTGGCCCTCCGCGGCCTGGACGGGGTCCGCGTCGTGCGCGCCACCGCGTTCAAGGGCTTCGACCACACCGAACGCACCATCATCGTCAAATGGGTCGGCCCGGGCCGCACCGATCCCGATCCCCTCGGCGTTCCGATGCTGGGAGGCCGGACCCGGTGCCTCGCACGCTCCGATTTCCATCGGGAACAGACCCGCGACGAGATCCGGGTGCTGCTCGCCCGGTTTCTGGAGCCACGCCGGCTGACACCCCTGGAGCTTATCCACTCCGTCCGCCACACCACCGAACTGGCATCCGGCAAGGGCATGGTGGAGGGCGCCATTCAGCGGGTGGCCCTGGCGCAGGTCCAGGGGGAGAAGGACACGTCCAAGGCCAGCAAGGCCCGGTACATCGAACTGATCAACGCCGTCCACAAGGCGATCGAGGAACTACACGCCGACGACCGCAAATATTCCGTCCCCCAAATCGAGGCCGGCAGGTTCCTGGCCGTCGCCTGGGAGCTCGAGAGCCGGTTTCCCGACGAGGAGACGTTCTCGTACCATTGCCTGCGCGGACTGACCCGATACCTGATAGGCGCCAGCAATTGGGCGGAGAAGCTGTCGCGGTTGATGGCGCTCATCCAGCCCGGCTTGGAAGTCAGGCACTACAAGCTGATCGACATGCTAGCCGCCGAAATCTTCGACGCGCCGCCGCTGTTGCGCGAGTTGCGGGGCGAGCGGCTCCGCACCGACCAGACGGTCATCCTGCTGGCGGAACTCCATGCCGGATGTTTCACCTATCCCGAAGGTGGGCCCACCGTCGGACTGAGCCAGATCAACACCCTGATGAAGCGGACCCTGCTGCCGCGATCCCGCACCGTGCTGCGCCGCCGCATGCTGAACGAGTTGTCCGGCCGGTCGGCGCTTCGGCCCGAGGAGGGTTTGTTCCAAGAGATCGAGGCGGTCGGCGCGCTGGGCCGCTGGCTGTCGGAGGTGAACGCCCCCCTTGGCGCCGACGAGGAGATCAGGTGCATCCTGGAGCAGCGGATCGGCGCGGTCCTGACGGAGTCGCGCATCACCAGCGAGTTGGAGGCGCTACGCTCGCAATCGGACAGGATAGACCGGATCAGCCGGCTGATCCGCATGGTCCCCGGCGAACCCGACAAGGCGAGACTGCGCCGCCACCTCGCCGGAGCCATCGAGTTCGCGACCCTGCTGCGCGAGATGTCCGGCGGCGGCAGGAAGAATGCCAGCGACACCCTGGAGGGATTGATCGAGCTTCAAACCTCGATCCGGCTGGCGGGGCTGGCGGACGAGATCGCGGCGCCGATCCTGAGGGACTTGGACGCCGCCGCGGTCGATACCCTGCGCAATGGCATCATGGCAGTCAAGAAGCCGCTGGCCGACCGCATCGCGGTGCTTCTCAAGATATGCGGGCAAGTCAGCTTTCCCGAAGGCCGCGCCCGCGCCTTCGTGGCGGAAACGCTGGACCGCGCCATGAAGAGCCCGGACTTCCAATCGACCTGGTCGAAGCGGTTCGTCAGCGAGGCCGAGCGGAAACAGGGCATGGCCAGCCTGCAATCGGCGATCTGGTCGGTTGGCTCGCCGGGGAACGCCGCCTGAAGGTGACGCGGCCGGGTAATTTAATTGTGCTCTCATGCCGCACGCGCGGAACAGAGTTGCGGCGTTGATTTGCCGAAGTGGCCTACCTAGTATCCGCGCCGGGCCACAACCCCCCAACGGGTTGCAACTATTCTGCAAGGAATAGCATCATGAAGCCGACAACGCGGCCACACACGACCCATTTTTCCTCCGGTCCCTGCGCAAAGCGTCCGGGTTGGACACTCGAAGCCCTTTCCGACGCGCTGGTCGGCCGGTCGCACCGTTCCAAACCCGGCAAGGCCAAGCTCGGCGAAGTGATCGACCTCAGCCGGTCCATCCTCGGCCTGCCCGCCGACTACCGCCTGGGCATCGTCCCTGCCTCCGACACCGGCGCCGTCGAGATGGCGCTATGGTCGCTGCTGGGCTCCCGCCCCGTCGACATGCTGGCGTGGGAAAGCTTCGGCAAGGACTGGGTGACCGACGTGGTCAAGCAGCTCAAGCTCGCCGACGCGCGGTCGATCCAGGCCGATTACGGCTCGCTTCCGGACCTGTCACAAGTCGATTTCAGCCATGACGTGGTCTTCACCTGGAACGGCACCACCTCGGGCGTGCGCGTGCCGAACGGAGACTGGATCCCGGCCGACCGCGAAGGCCTCACCATCTGCGACGCGACCTCGGCCGCCTTCGCGATGGACCTGCCCTGGGACAAGCTGGATGTCGTCACGTGGTCCTGGCAGAAGGTGCTGGGCGGCGAGGCGCAGCACGGCATGCTGGTCCTGAGCCCGCGCGCCGTAGCCCGGCTGGAGAGCCACAAGCCGGCTTGGCCGATGCCCAAGATCTTCCGCATGACCAAGGACGGCAAGCTCAACGAAGGCATATTCAAGGGCGAGACGATCAACACGCCGTCCATGCTGGCGGTCGAGGACGCGATCGACGGCCTTGAATGGGCGCAGTCGGTCGGCGGCCTCGCCGGTCTGATCGGCCGGTCGGAGGGCAACCTCGGAGCGCTCGCCGAGTGGGTCGCCAAGACTCCATGGATCGACTTCCTGGCTGTCGAGCCCGCGATCCGGTCGTGCACCTCGATCTGCCTGAGGATCGTCGATCCGGCGATCACCGCGCTGGACGCCGCCGCCCAAGCCGATGTCGCCAAGAAGGTCGCCGGCCTGCTGGAGAAGGAGGGCGTGGCCCTCGACGTCGCATCCTACCGCGACGCGCCTCCCGGCCTGCGGATCTGGGGCGGCGCCACGATCGAGCGGAGCGACATCGAAGCCCTGATCCCCTGGATCGAATGGGCCTTCGAGACGGTCAAGGCGGAAACCGTCAAAGCCGGCTGATCCCACCAGCGGACCCCGATGGCCCGGACAACGGGCCATCAAGGCCCGGCCAAGGGGCCTGGAGCCTCGGCCGTCAGGCCATGGAGGAAGTGTCACAATGCCAAAGGTCCTTATATCGGACAGCCTGAGCCCGCGCGCGGTCGAGATCTTCCGCGAGCGCGGCGTCGAGGTGGACGTCAAGACCGGTCTCAAGCCGGACGAGTTGAAAGAGATCATCGGCGGGTACGATGGTCTCGCCATCCGGTCGGCCACCAAGGTGACGAAGGACATCCTGTCCGCCGCCACCAACCTCAAGGTGGTTGGCCGCGCCGGCATCGGCGTCGACAACGTCGACATTCCGGCCGCGACATCGCGCGGCGTCGTCGTGATGAACACACCGTTCGGCAACTCGATCACCACGGCCGAGCACGCCATCGCCATGATGTTCGCGCTGGCCCGCGAGATCCCGGCCGCCAACGCGTCGACCCAGGCCGGCAAATGGGAGAAGAACCGCTTCATGGGCGTCGAGCTGACGGCCAAGGTTCTAGGCGTCGTCGGCTGCGGCAATATCGGCTCGATCGTCGCCGACCGCGCGCTTGGGCTGAAGATGCGGGTGATCGCGTTCGACCCGTTCCTCAGCCAGGAGCGGGCGGTCGACCTGGGCGTCGAGAAGGTCGAGCTGGACGAGTTGCTGGCCCGCGCCGACTTCATCACGCTGCACACGCCGCTGACCGATGGCACCCGCGGCCTGCTCAACGCCGACTCGCTGGCGAAGTGCCGCAATGGTGTCCGGATCATCAACTGCGCCCGCGGCGGGTTGATTGTCGAGGAGGATCTGAAGGCGGCGATCGAGAGCGGTCAGGTCGCGGGCGCCGCCCTCGACGTGTTCGCGTCGGAGCCCGCCAAGGAGAACGCGCTGTTCGGCATGGAGCAGGTGATCTGCACGCCCCACCTGGGCGCCAGCACGACCGAGGCCCAGGAGAACGTGGCGCTGCAGGTCGCCGAGCAGATGGCCGATTATCTCGTGTCCGGCGCGGTGGTCAACGCGCTGAACATGCCGTCGGTCTCGGCCGAGGACGCTCCCAAGTTGCGGCCCTACATGCAACTGGCCGAACAGCTCGGCAGCTTCGCCGGGCAGATCACCGAGAGCGGCCTGAAGGGCGTCACGGTCGAATACGAGGGTCATGTCGCGGAGCTGAACACGCGGCCCCTGACGGCCTTGGTGCTGATGGGCCTGCTGCGGCCGCTGCTGGACAGCGTCAACATGGTCAACGCTCCCGTGATCGCGCGCGAGCGCGACATCGAGATCGCCGAGACCAAGCGCGAGCGGGCCAGCGATTACCAGACTTTGATCCGCGTGGTGATCCATACCGACCAGCGGTCGCGGTCGCTGACCGGGACCCTGTTCGGCGGCGAGAAGCCCCGGATCGTCGGTATCGAGGAGGTTCCGATCGAGGCCGAGGTGTCCAGCCACATGCTGTTCATCCGCAATGAGGACAAGCCTGGCTTCATCGGTCATCTCGGCACCACCCTGGGCGCCGCCGGGATCAACGTCGCGACCTTCCACCTGGGCCGGACGGCACCGGGGGAGAACGCCATCGCCCTGGTCTCGGTCGATCAGCGGATCAGTGAGGAGCTGCTCCACAAGATCGGCGGCCTGCCGAGCGTGGTCCGGGCCAAGGCCCTGACGTTCTGACCTAAAGCGCAAGAAGGGGGAGTGGAGCGCTACTCCCCCCGCGCGATGTGGACCTCGACGCCATGGGCCGACAGCACATCGGCCAGGGGGGCCGGCGGCGCTTCGTCGGTGAACAGGGCGCTGACCTCGCCAATATGACCCAGCCGCACCATCGCGTTGCGGCCGAACTTGCTGTGGTCGGCGCAGAGAAAGACGGTGCGCGCGTTGCGGATGATCGCCTGTGCCACACGGACCTCGCGGTAGTCGAAATCCAGCAGCGTGCCGTCCAGGTCGATGCCACTGATCCCGATGATGCCGATATCGACCTTGAACTGGTTGATGAAGTCGATCGTCGCCTCGCCGATGATGCCGCCGTCGCGGTTGCGCACCAGACCGCCGGCCACCAGCACGTCCAGTTCCGTGCTGCCGGCCAGGAAGGCCGCCACGTTCAGGTTGTTGGTGATCACGCTCAGGTTCTTGTGCTCGACCAATTCCTGAGCCACCGCCTCGGTCGTCGTGCCGATGTTGATGAACAGCGAGACGCCTTCCGGCACGTGCCGAGCCACCAGACGCCCGATAGCCCGCTTGGCCTCCGACCCCAGCGCCTTGCGCTCGACGTAGTCGACGTTGTGGGTGGTGGAGCGCGGAACGGCGCCGCCGTGGTGACGTTCAAGCAATCCCTGGTCGCACAGCTGGTTGATGTCACGGCGGATCGTCTGTGGGGTCACGTCGAACTGCCGCGACAGCCCGTCGATCGAGACGAAGCCCTGACGACCGGCGAGGTCGAGGATGCGTTGCTGCCGGGTGTCGCTCTTCACGAAACCAGTCCCGATGGTTGGTTCGGGGCGGTCCGGATGCCGCATCCCCGCAGCACGAAATCGACGACCTCCGACGTCGCCTCGTCCCAGGCCGCGTCGCTCAAGGTCTCGACTTCCAGCACGGCCCGGATCTGGACCGCGAAGTCGGCGTAGGTTTGGGTCATGCCCCACAGCATGAAGAACAGGTGGCGGGGATCCAGGCTGGTCATGCGGCCATCCGCGATCCAGCCCGCGATGATCCGCGACTTCGCCTCGACCCGTTGCCTCAATTCAATCTCCAGATAGTGGGTCAGGAAAGGAGCGCCGCTCAGCAGTTCGTTGGCGAACACCTTGGATGCCAAGGGACGCTGGCGGGAATGCAGCATCTTGGCGCGGACATAGCCGGCCAACGCCTCGGCCGGATCGCTTTCCTGATGGATTGTATCGGTCGCGTCCAGCCAAAGCTCGAGGATGCCGGTCAAAACCGCCTGATACAGCTGCTCCTTGGTGCCGAAGTAATAATGCAGGTTGGCCTTGGGCAGACCCGCGACTTGGGCGATCTGGGCCATGGTGGCACCGGCCAGGCCGGTGTCGGCGAAGACCCGCTCGGCGGCCTCCAATATCCGCGTCTCGTTCTCCCGCCGGATGCGGCCACGCGATGTGTCGGTGAGGCCCGAGGCAGCCGAATTATTCATCAGATCGCCCATCCGAGAAGCATTCCGTCACGATGATGATCATTTTTGAAACAAGTTGACCAACTGGTCAATTTGTTTATAGCATTCCATCAAAGATCCCGACAAAGGGAACGATAAGACGTGGACCGGTAAAACGGGCGGAACGATAAAACGGAACAGGAGCAGGTGGGATGACCAGCGTGATGGACGTGCCGGCGGACATCGCCTCCGGGCGGTTGCCGCTACGGGATTACGAGACCAATTTCGAGGATGCCACGCCGCCTCTCAGCCGAAAACAGGCGCTGATCGAGGCGGCGCGCTGCTACTACTGCTACGACGCTCCGTGCATGGAGGCATGCCCGACCGGCATCGACATCCCCAGCTTCATCGCCAGGATCGCGGCTGACAACGTCAAGGGCTCCGCCACGACGATCCTGGAAGCCAACATCATGGGGGGCACCTGCGCCAGGGTGTGCCCGACCGAGATCCTGTGCGAACAGGCCTGCGTCCGCACCGCTCAGGAACAGAAGCCGGTCACCATCGGCTCGCTCCAGCGCTACGCGACGGACTGGCTGTTCGAGCGCGGCATCCAACCCTTCACGCGGGCCGAGCCGACCGGCAGGAAAATCGCCGTGGTCGGCGCCGGGCCCGCGGGTCTTTCCTGCGCGCATGGCTTGGCGGTGCTGGGTCACGAGGTCACCGTTTTCGAGGCGCGACCCAAACCGGGTGGCCTCAACGAATACGGCATCGCCGCCTATAAGCTGACCAACGACTTCGCCCAGCGCGAGGTCGATTTTATCCTATCGGTCGGCGGCATCACCATCGAACACGGCAAGGCCCTTGGCCGAGATATCCATCTGGCCGAGTTGCGGGCGGACTACGACGCGGTGTTCCTGGGACTGGGCCACAACGCGGTCAACGCCCTGATGATCGAGGGCGAGGGGTTGGAGGGCGTCGTCAACGCGGTCGACTTCATCGCGGAACTGCGGCAGGCGGCGGACAAGTCGACGCTTCCCATTGGGCGCCGAATCGTCGTCATCGGCGGCGGCAACACCGCCGTCGACGCGGCGATCCAGTCGAAGCGGCTGGGTGCCGAGGATGTCACCATCGTTTACCGGCGCGGCCCCGACGGCATGTCGGCGACGCATATGGAACAGGAGTGGGCGCAGACCAGCGGCGTCCGCATCAAGCACTGGGCCCAGCCGCGCCAAGTGATCGCGATGGACGGGCGCGTGCGCGAGGTCGAGTTCGAATACACCATGCTGAACGAGGAGGGCCGGCTGACCGGCACGGGAGAGTTCTTCCGCGTTCCGGCGGACATGGTGTTCAAGGCGATCGGCCAGTGTTTCGTGCCGGCGTCGATCGGCGCCGGCGAGTTGAACGGGGTGCTGGAGTTCCGGCCGGATGGGCGGTTCGCGGTCAACGAGGATCGTCAGACCTCGCTGCCCAATGTGTTCGCCGGGGGCGACTGCGTCGCTGGCATCGACCTGACCGTCTCGGCGGTGCAGGACGGCAAACTGGCGGCGGCGGCGATCCATCGCCAGCTGAGCGCGTCGTGACGGCGGGGAAGGGGAGATAAGGGCATGGCGAACCTCGTCAGTGATTTCATCGGAATTCGCTCACCAAACCCGTTCTGGCTGGCCTCCGCCCCGCCAACGGACAAGGAATACAATGTCGTCCGCGCCTTCAAGGCGGGCTGGGGCGGTGTCGTCTGGAAGACGCTTGGGGAGGACCCGCCGGTCGTCAACGTGTCGTCGCGCTATGGCGCCTTCAGCTACAACGGCACCCGGATCGCCGGCTTCAACAACATCGAACTGATCACCGATCGGCCCCTCGAGGTCAATCTACAGGAGATCAAGTCGGTCAAGCGCCAGTTCCCGGACCGAGCCGTTGTCGTTTCGCTGATGGTGCCATGCGAGGAGGAGAGCTGGAAGAACATTCTCCGCCAAGTCGAGGAAACCGGGGCGGACGGGATCGAGCTGAACTTCGGCTGCCCCCACGGCATGTCGGAGCGCGGCATGGGCTCGGCGGTCGGACAGGTCCCGGAATACGTCGAGATGGTCGCGCGCTGGTGCAAGAAGCACAGCCGGATGCCGCTGATCGTCAAGCTGACGCCCAATATCACCAATATCCTGGGACCGGCGCGGGCCGCCAAGCGGGGCGGAGCCGACGCGGTGTCGCTGATCAACACGATCCAGTCGATCATGTCGGTCGATCTCGACGTGATGGCCCCGACGCCGGTGGTGGGTGGCAAGGGCACCCATGGCGGCTATTGCGGACCGGCGGTCAAGCCGATCGCCATGCACATGGTGGCCGACATCGCGCGCGATCCGGAATGCCAGGGTCTGGCGATCAGCGGCATCGGCGGGATCTCGAATTGGCATGACGCGGCGGAGTTCATCAGCCTGGGCGCCAGCACCGTGCAGGTCTGCACGGCGGCGATGCATCACGGGTTCCGCATCGTCGAGGACATGGCGGATGGCCTGAACAACTGGATGGACAGCCGGGACTTCGCCGATATCCGGGCTTTCACCGGCATGGCGATCCCGAACTACGTCCACTGGCAGGACCTCAACCTCAACTACAAGATCGTCGCCAATATCGACCAGGACGCCTGCATCAAGTGTGGGCTGTGCCACATCGCCTGCGAGGATACCGCCCATCAGGCGGTTGGGGCGCTGAGGATCGATGGCGCGCGGCGTTATGAGATCATCGAGGAGGAGTGTGTTGGCTGCAATCTATGCATGCATGTCTGCCCGGTCGAAAACTGCATCACCATGCAGGAGCGTGACGAGGGCAAGCCGTTCTTGACGTGGCAGGATCATCCCAACAATCCCATGCGCCGTCAGGCGGCCGAATAGTCATGCGGTCTGGCGGCCGAATGATGACGCGGTAGGGCGCGCACACGCGGCCGGTCCCGTGGGATGCTGCCAAGCTCCCCAGGACCGGCCCGCGGCACTCCCGTCAGCCGATACGGCTCACGCGACGGAACCGAGCGCGGCCTTGAGGAAGCCTGTGACCTCGTGGCGCAGTTTCTCGGAGTCTTGGTGAAGCTTGCTGGTCGACGCCAACATCGTCCCGGCCGCCGAGTCGGTCCTCATGACCGCCTGACGGACACCGTCGATGTTCGAGGAGACCTTGTGGGTCTCATGCGCCGCCTGCTGGACGTTGCGGGAAATTTCCCGGGTGGCGGCACTCTGCTGTTCGACGGCGGACGCGATGCTGCTGGAAATGCTCTGAACCCGGTCGATGACGTCGGCGATGTTCTTGATCGCGCCGACGGCGCGGCCGGTTTCCTCCTGGACGGACGAGATCTGTTTCTTGATCTCGTCTGTCGCCCGACCCGTCTGGTTCGCCAGTTCCTTGACCTCACCGGCGACCACCGCGAAACCCTTGCCGGCCTCACCGGCGCGGGCGGCCTCGATCGTCGCGTTGAGGGCGAGTAGGTTGGTCTGCGACGCGATGGCGTTGATCAGGTTGACGACCTCTCCGATCCGGCCGACGGCGTCCGCCAGGCTCTGGATGATGGCGCTGGTTCGGACGGTTTCCTGCGAGGCGGACGACGAGACCTGGGCGGCGTCGCTGACGCGTTCGCTGATCTCGAGGATCGACGCGCTGAGCTGCTCGGCGGCGGTCGCCACGGTTTGGACGTTGCTGGTCGCCTGATCGGAGGCGATTCCCACCGTCTCGGTCTGGCTGGCGGCCTGCTGGGTGGCCGACGACATCGCGTTGGCCGTCGTCCGCAGGTCGGACGCGGAGGCGGAAACCATCTCGACGACGCCCATCACGTTCAGCTCGAACTGGGAGGCGAGCTGCCTCATCGCGGCTTGGCGCTCCGCCACGGCGGTCTTCTCCGCGTGGATGTCGATCAGCGAGCCGCAGGCGCGGGTGGCCGTGCCGGACGCGTCGCGGGCGACGCCGCCGATGGCGCGGAACCAGCGGTAGGAACCGTCCTTCAGCTTCAGCCGGTAATCGACGTCATACCCGGTGCGGCCGGTCTTGTCGGCCAGACAGGCGCCGAAGGCGGCGAATGTCGGACCCGCGTCATCGGGATGCAGGCGATCGGCCCAGGAGCCGACCAGGTTCGGGAAATCCTGTTCGTCCTTGAAGCCGGCCAGCCGGCGAAATTCTGGTGACCAGCGCCAGAAGCTCTTGGCGTGCATCGGATCGCCTTCGTGGAGCTTGGCGTCCCACAAGCCGACGCCGGCGTAGCGGTCGAGAAGGTCGAGGGTTTCGGACCGGTCGCCACTGTCCTTGGCCGGCTTACCGAAGGGAAAGCGCATGGTCTCTTCTGCTCCCGAACTGGGGTGATTTATAGGGTGTTCTGTTTCGCTCACCGACAATTAGAATTCTTATCAAACGGAACCTAATGATCGCTTAATGTGCATTTTCCTGTTTCGCCGTTCAGGTGACGCTCAAGGCACCCCTTCAGCCAAGTGGAGCTTGGCGCCCAGTGCCTGTATGCTCGGGTTGGATAGCCAGCACGATCCGGTGACATGCCGCGACAATCCACTCTCAGCGATGCCGTCAGGGCATTCATCACGGGTGCGGTCAGCATCAACGTCGCCGCCCCGACGGCGGGAAGCGGGGCTCCGGCGGTCAACCGCGCGCTTGGCTGTGAAGTGGAGGCCAGCGGTGGGAAAGTCACGGTCTACTTGTGTCGAACCGCGGCCGGGACCTTGCTGGACTCCCTCGAGGCTGGCGCCCCTGTGGCGGTCGTGTTCACCGAACCCAGCACGCACAAGTCGCTTCAGATCAAGTCGGGCGGAGCGGTTGTGGCGCCGGCCGACATGGCGGCAATGGCGGTTCTCGAGCGGTATCGCCAGATCTTCGGGGTGGAGATCCAACCGCTCGGCTTCGGCCCCGCCTTCAACGCGGCGTTGTTGTCCCACGGTGAGGGCACGGTCACCGCGGTCACATTCCATCCTGACGATGTCTTCACCCAAACGCCCGGCGCCCAAGCCGGCGATCCACTGGAGGACTGAGCGCGGTGGTGGTCACCCTCGACGCGATCCGCAATTGTCTTGAAGGCGTGATCCCGGCGACGCTGGCGACCTGCGCCGCGGACGGGACGCCGAACGTCTCCCTGCTGTCGCAGATCAACTACGTGGATGGTGCACATATCGCGCTGTCGTACCAGTTCTTCAACAAGACCCGCCGAAACATCCTGGCCAACCCGCACGCGGCGTTGGAGGTGGTGGATCCCGACACGGCGGTCCAGTACCGGTTGGCGGTGCGTTATCTGCACACCGAGACCAGCGGTCCCCTGTTCGAGAGCATGAAGGCCCGGCTGTCCGGCATCGCGTCTCATGTCGGCATGCAAGGCGTCTTCCGTCTGCTCGGCGCCGACCTCTACCGCGTGCTGGAGATCGAGCGGGTGCCCGGCGTCGCCTTGCCACTGCCGGAGCCTGGGGGAAACCTGCTCTCCGCGACCCGCCGCACGGTTGAGCGGCTGATGGTGTGCTCCGACCTGTCCTGCCTGCTCGACCAAGTCCTCGCCGATCTGGAGGCCGAATTCGGCATCGATCACGCCATGGTGCTGATGCTGGACGAGACGGGCGGGTCGCTCTACACGGTGGCGAGCCGGGGCTATCCGTCTTCCGGTGTCGGCTCGGAGATAGCGCTTGGCGACGGCGTGATCGGCGTCGCGGCGCGTGAGCGGACGCCGATCCGGATCTCCCACATGACATCGGAATACAGCTATGGCTTGGCGGCGCTGGATGGCACCGGGCGAACGGACGGAGGTGCCAGGGAGATCCCATTCCCAGGCTTGAGGGAGCCCCGCAGCCAGCTCGCCGTGCCGATCGGTACCGTCGGTGGATTGGCTGGGATCTTGTTCGTGGAGAGCCCGCGCGACCTGCGGTTCCGCCACGACGACGAGGATGCGCTGGTCACCGTCGCGGCACAGTTGGGCACCATGATGGAGGTGCTGCGGCGACCGATCCAGATGGCGGAACCGGCGGCGGAGCCTCTCGCCACGCCGGACGCGGAGGCGATCGCGATAAGCCATTACGGCCGGGACGACAGCGTGTTCATCGGCCACGACTACCTGATCAAGGGCGTCGCCGGCGCCATCTTCTGGAAGCTGCTGCGCGACCATGTCCACCATGGCAGGACGGATTTCTCCAATCGGGAGCTTCGGATGGCACCCGACCTGAAGCTGCCGGACGCCGCCGAGAACCTGGAGGCGCGGCTGATCCTGCTCCAGCGCCGACTGGTGGATCGGTGCGGCTTCATCGGTATCGAGAAGACCGGCCGAGGGCGTTTCCGACTGGTCGTCCGGCATCCGGTCGACCTGAAGGAGGTACAAATCAGTTAGCAAGAATTTAGCAAGTCTTGAGGAATGAGTTAGCAAACGGTTCCGGTCGCCCTCGGCTATGGTCCGCCCCATCAAGAAACCACCAGGGGAGACCAACCGAAAATGATCGATCAGGTTCAGGCGCCGCGCCACGACATGTACCGCATGATCCACAAGGCGCTGCGCGCCTACATGGCCGACACGCTGATGGCGGCGGGGACGATGGATACCGATGATGACGCGGCCACCGCTGCGGCGCTGGGAAGGATCCGGGACCTGCTGGTTTTCTGCGCCGGGCATCTCGACCATGAGAACGTCCACGTCCATCCCGCGATGGAAGCGCGCGAGCCCGGCTCGTCGCGGCACGCCTCGGACGACCACGCCCATCATGACGCCGAATTCTCGGCACTGGAGGCCGATATCGTCGCGGTGGAGACCAGCCGGGGTGACGTTCGGGCGGTCGCGGCCCACGCGCTGTACCATCGCCTCGCGGTGTTCGTCGGCGAGAATTACGTCCACATGAACATCGAGGAGACGCACAACAACGCGGTCCTGTGGCGGTGTTACTCCGACGCGGAGCTTCAGGCGATCGAGCATGGCATCATTGTCTCGGAAACGCCGGAGAACATGGACTTGACCGTCCGCTGGATGCTCGCCGCCGCCAATCCGTCCGAGCGGGCGGCGTTGGAGCGGGCGATGGCCGGCATGGCGCGGGCGGCTTGAACCATGCGCGCCAATACGTTGATCCAGGCTTACGAGCGCATGGCGCTGATCCGCGCCTATGAGAATACCGTGGTGTCCCTCGCCGGCCAGCATCGGTTGCCGGGAACCTGCACGTCGATCGGGCAGGAGGCATCGGCCGTGGGGGTCGTCTCGGCGCTGTCCTCCGACGACCTGATCCTGACCAACCACAGGAGCGCCGGACACCTGCTGGCGCGCGGCGCCGATCCGGCCCGGATGCTGGCGGAGGTCATGGGCAAGAGCGGCGGCTATTGCGGCGGCAAGAGCGGTTCGCTGCACATCTCGTCCAAGGAACTGGGCGTCGTCCTGACCTCCACCATCGTGGGCGGCGAGTTGTCTCTGGTGACCGGCGTCGCCTTGGCGCGGACGATGCTGGGACAGGCGGGAGTCGTCGCCTGCTTCTTCGGCGATGGCGCCGCGTGTCAGGGACGCTTCCATGAATCCCTCAACCTCGCGGCGGTCTGGAAGCTGCCGATCCTGTATGTCTGCGAGAACAACCAGTGGCAGGCCTTCGTCCATCGCCAGGAAACCATGCTGGCGGACGGTGTCGTCGGCCACGCGGCGGGTCATGGCATCGGTGGGTCCAGGGTCGACGGCATGGATGTCGAGGCGGTCCGCGAGGCGGCCGAGCACGCCATCTCCCGCATTCGGGAAACCGGCGCGCCCCACCTGCTCGAGGTGATGACCTATCGCCTGCGCGGGCACTTCGAGCCGGATGACCAAGCCTATGTCGATCCCGCGGAACTGGCGCGGTGGCGCGCCCGCGATCCCCTGGTGCTGCTGCGGCGGCGCCTGATCGAGTCCGGCATGGCGGACGAGGCCGATCTCGACCGGATCGACGTGGAGGTTGGCGTCAGGCTGGACCGCGCGGTCGGGGTCGCCGACGCCAGCCCCTATCCGGAGCGGCGCGAGCTTACCAGCGATGTCTACGCGTGAAGGGATGGCGACCATGGAAATGACAGTGAACGACGCCATCTCCGCGGCGCTGGCCGAGGAGATGAGGCGTGAACCGACCGTCCTGATCTTTGGCGAGGGCGTCGCGACCAAGCGGCCGGATCTGCTGGGCGAGTTCGGGGCCACGCGGGTCCGCAACACGCCCCTGGCCGAGGGCATCATCGCCGGAACCGCCGTAGGCGCCGCGGCGATGGGCTTGAGGCCGGTGGTCGACCTGCTGTTCGTCCCCTTCCTGTGCTACGCGATGGACGAGATCGTCAACAGCGCCGGAAAACTCCGTTACATGTCCGGGGGGCAGTTCTCGTTCCCGATGGTCGTCCTGGCGATGACCGGAACCGGCTGGGGAGTCGGCGCGCAGCACAACCACAATCTGGAGGCTTGGTTCGTCCACGCGCCAGGGCTGAAGGTGGTCATGCCGTCGACTGCCGCCGACTTCAAGGGATTGCTGAAGAGCGCCATCCGGGACGACAATCCCGTGCTGTTCTTCACCGACTTGGCGCTCGGGTACACGGCCGGTTCCGTCCCGGACGGCGACGAGGCGATTCCCCTGGGTTCAGCCGCGATCCGGCGCGAGGGTGGCGATGTGACGCTGGTCTCCTACGCCAAGACCGTCCACACCTGCGTGGCGGCGGCCGAGGCGCTGGCCGAACGGGGCGTCGAGGCCGAGGTGATCGATCTGCGCACCCTGAAGCCGCTGGATGAAGGAGCGATCCTGCGCTCCGTCGCCAAGACCGGCCGGCTGGTCGTCGTCCACGAGGCGAGCGGGATGTGCGGCGTCGGCGCGGAGATCGCGGCCTTGGTGGCGGGCAAGGCGTTCCACCACCTGCGGGCTCCCATCGTGCGGCTGACGGGACCGGACGCCCCGGCGCCGTCAAGCTTCGCGCTGGAGCAGGCCTTCGTGCCGCAAGCCGATGATATCGTCACGGCGGTGGAGGGCATCCTGGAAGACCGCGCGGCGCCGGTCGGCTGAGGCGTCGGAGCGCCGGTCAGCGGCCCGCCGCGACCTTCAACCGGATGCGGCGGGTGTCGGCCGGAACATCGGCGAGGGCCTTTGGAGGATCGATGTCGTCGCGCAGCTTCTGGAGCAGCCGATGCAGCATGGTGATCTCCTCGGCCGCCGCCGTCTCCGCCCGGACAGTCTCGAAGATTTGGCGGCCGGCGGCGGAGGGGGCCATCACGGGAAAAGTCACGAGCCGGCGGCGAACCATCGCGGCACAGCCGCAGATCTCGGCCATGCGGCTGGCCGAGGCGGTGTCGGCGGTGACTTCGGCGTGGGACGCCCGGATCAGGTCGTTGCTGAGCCGAAGCGCCCGGTCGCGCAGCATCTCGATGTGGATCCGGTCGGATTTCTGCCGGGCGACCAGCGTTTCGTTGAGGGCGTGGCGCACCGTGGCGTCGGTCAGGTCGGCCAGCAGCGGCAGCAATTCGTCCAGCATCTCCGCCGCCTCGCGCAGCCCCGATCCGATCGCCTGGGGCGGTGCGATCGCAGTTCCACGCCGAAGGTGGGCGGCCAGCCGGGGAACCAGCAGCGTCATGCCATCCTCGGTGTAGAAGCCACCGTTGTGCTGGCTGTGCGCCATGACGACGGCTCGGAAGGCGCGGTAGAGCCGGCGGTCGGGCCGGATGGGGTGGCGCCAGAAGTCGTCGAGACCGGTGTCGCTCACCAGACCGGGGATCGCGTAGATCGCGTCGCCCAGCGCCAGCGTCGGGCAGCCGTGGTGGAGGGCCTGGAGGCCCGCCGTGCTGTTGACGACGACCAAGCCGCGCGCCTTCGCCAGCAACGGCGGCAGGCGGCCGCCATCCAGGAAGATCACGCGCTCCGCGATGCCCAACTCCTCCGCCTTGTCGGCGGTCAGGCGGGCGTAGTCGCGAAGGCCGTTGTCCAGCGGGTGGTTCTTGACCACCAGCGTCGCGTTGGCCGGCGCGTGGCTGGCGAAGGAGGCGAGGGTGAGGTCCAGCACCGCCGCCATGTCGGTCAGGCGCGAGTGCCGACGGATCTGGGCGTCGCTGTCGAGTTGGAGCCCGAGCAGGAAGAACGGGTTCGGTTGTTCCAGCAACGCCGCCACCTGGGCGTCGGCCTTGCGGCGCGCGGGGCGGCGCTTGACCAGCCTACCGATCCAGCTCAGCGCCTCGGTCAGCGAGTTGGCCGGGCGATGCGTCCGGTATTTGGGGAAACAGGGGGTCGCCAGCCAGCGCGCGGCGTAGTGGCGGAGGCACCAGCGCACCATCATGGCGGTGGTGGCGCCGACCTGCTCGCCATTGGCCGGCGGCCAGCCAAGCTCGTCGGCTTGGCGGATGATCTCGTCCGGGTTCTTCGGAATCAGGGTGTGGCCGTTGACGCCGCCCTTCTCGCAGGTGATCCAGTTGGGGCGGAAGTAGCCTTCCTCCAGCACGTGGATCTCGACGCCCATCGGCTTCAGCGTGTCGATCGCGGCGCGGTGCAGCGGACGGCAATCGCCGTAGAGCACCAGATCGGTGATCCCGCCATCGCGGGCGAGTTGGGCGACCCAGGCCGGCCATCCCGCCGCCGTGCCGCGATAGGGGAGCGTCCCCGGACCGTGCCAGTCGAGCCAGTCGCCACCCGAGAAGTTGACCCGAACGACATCGGCCCCATCGGCCTTCAGCTTGGCGCCGAGCTTGGCGAAGAATGGACCGTGTGGGCCCTGGAGGAACAGGAAGCCGCGCGCCATCACGTCCTCGCCAGCTTGCCGAACGCGACGCGGCAGCCACCCAGCAGCCGGCGCAATCGGACCATCAGGGGCGGACGGGCGCGCTGGCCGCGTCCTTGGGCCAGCCGCGCCACGACCAGTTCCGGCGGGCAGGGCAGGCCGGTGACGGGGTCCACATAGCGGGGGTAGGCGATGAGGGTTCCCGCGACCAGCTCGTCCAGTGTGAGGCGGCGGATGCGGTGGGGCAGGGTCAGCATGTCCCGCGTGAGACCCCAGCCGGCGTAGAACGGGGCGCCGTGGGTCGTGACCGCCTTGCCGCGCAGGAGAGCCTCGAACCCGATCAGGGAGGTCATGGTGTGGACCTCGTCCACCTCTCCGATCAGGGTGGCGCTGGAGATGTCGCGGACGATCCGGTCGGCGTGGTCCAGCGCCAGTTGGTCGGGAATGGCGCCTCGCCTGTGTCCGGCCTCGACGTCGGGGTGCGGCTTGTAGACGATGAAGGCGTTGGGTTCGGCGGCGCGGGCGCGCGCCAGCAGGTCCAGGTTCGTGGTGACGACGGGGGAGCCGAGGCGGACGGAGCGGTCGTCCTCGACCTGACCCGGAACCAGGATGCGGCGCTGGCCGGCGGGCCAGTCTATGTCGGAGCGGCCGCGGCCGACATTGTACTTGGTCAGGCCCTCGCGGACGACGGCGGCGCGCAGCCGGCCGGCGCGCTCCAGCATGCCCTCGTCGAAGCCGCCGGCTTCCAGCAGCGCTTCCAGGTCGCTGCCCGAACGCGGGTCGTAGTACATGCCGCCGGCGTCCAGCGCCAGGGAGGCGGCGGGCAGGAAGTCGGCGCCAAGCCCGACCGAGCGGAGGAAGCCGTCCTCCAGGCGGAGCAGCGACACGCCGGCCGCGGCGGCCAGGCCAGCGAGGTCGGCGGGCTCGCGCGAGGCCCAGACGACGACGCGGCCATGGCTGGCGCTGGCGCGGGCGACGGCCTCGCGGGCGGATCGGCAGAAGCGGGGCCGGCTCTCGGTCGAGGCCAGGAACTTGTCGACGGTCCGCCGCTTCCAGGGCGACATGCCGACGCAGAAGGTCGGCGCGCGGTCGGCGTCGTTGCGGCGCTTCCAGTCGGCCAGCAGTTCGGCGATGTCCTCGAACCGGCGCAAGTGGCCGGTGAACGGATCGACATAGCGGGCGTAGCACAGGTAGGCGGCGGCGAAGATGTCCTCGACCGAGCGGCGGACCTTCCGGCGCGGGCAGGTGACGTCGTCCTCGGTGGCGCCCCAGCCGGCGTAGAAGGGCATGCCGAAGCAGCGGACCGGCTTGCCCGCCATCAGCGCCTCGAAGCCGAGCTGGCTGGTGACGGTGTAGACGCGGTCGGCCACCGCCAGCAGCGACCACGGGTTGACCGCCTCGGCGACGACGTGGAGGTCGCCGCCGCCGAGATGCCGTCCGAGATAGCCACGCTTGAGGCCGGCGGCCACGTCCGGATGGGTCTTGACGACCAGGAAGGCATCGGGGTTCTCGGCGCGGGCGGCCGCCACCATCCGGTCGAAGCTTTCGGCGCTCGCGAGACCTGACGTGACCGAGGCGTCGCCTCGGGTCTGGTCGACGATCAGGATGACGGGCTTGCCCGCTTCGGCGAGATGGCTGAAGTCACGTTCCGGAGCGGCGTTGTACTTGCTGAGCCGATGGTCGCGGAGGAAGCGGATGCCGGCCGCGGCGCGGTCGCGGAGCTGGCCGGTTTCCCAGCCGCCCTCGTTCAGCATGGTTTCCAGGGCCGAGGACCGGGTCGCGTCGTAATAGATGCCCTGGTCGTCCACCACCAGGCTGAGCGGCGGAGCGCCCTTGACGCCCAGGTCGAGCGACCGGAGGAAGCCATCCTCCAGCGCCAGATAGGGGACGCCGCGCCGCGCCGCCTGTTGGGATGCCGTTCGGGAGGTTGGTTTGACGCCCCATCCCGCCACGCTGTCGATCCGCTCCCAGGCGTGGTCGGAGGGACCCGGCGCCCAGGTGATGTCTCCCAGGAACGCCTTGAGGTGCGGTATCCGCAGAATTCCCTTCGAGAACACCGCGGTCGAACAGGTTTTGTGGCGGGCTGATGCCGTCCGGACTGCCATGAATTCCGTGTATCGGTGAAGGAAACCACGGTTTCATTACATGCCAGAGACTTTAAATTATGGTTACTGTAGTGTTCACCATGATGTTTCTATGCTGTTTGTTGTAAGTGATAGGCGGTTGGTTCTAAGAATTTAAATGGCCAGGGCCACCGCCGCCGCGACCGCGATCTGGTAGATCACCTGCATGATGTCCTTGGTGATCTGGAGGCCCTTTGTGTCGACCTTGGGCAGAACCAGCAGACTGTCGCCCGGCCGGAGCGGTTCGGTCGACGCGATCTCGACTGCGCCGTTGGCGCGCATGATGGCGAAGCGGTCGGGATCGGCTCGCTCGGTCAGGCCACCGGAGCGAGCGATGTAGTCCTCGGCGGAGGATCGTGGCGAATAGACGACGGCCTGAGGCACCAGCACCTCGCCGGCGATCATGATCAGGTCGCTCTGCTGGGGAATGATGACGGTGTCGCCGTCCTCCAGGCGGATGTCGGCGACCTTGCCGTCACGGGCTACGATGACGCGGCCCTCCGGTTGGACGGCGCGGGCGCGCTCGACGAACTGGCTGACGAGCGCGGCCTCCTGGACGCGGATCGTCGCCTCGCCGTCGGACGAGGCGGGGGCCGTCAGCACGCTCTGTTCGAGCCGGCGCAGGGACTCGTCGAGCAATTGGCGCTGCTGCCGGGCGACGCTGCGCCGGCGCAGGTAGACCGCCTGGACATTGGCGCTGCCGGTGTCGACCGCGATGTGGTCGAGCAGTTCCTTCAACGTCGTGTCGCGGTTGACCGCGTAGTACGAGGGACCGAGATGGCTGCCTTCGATGCCGATGTCGATGATCTGGGCGTGGTCGTCGGCCTGGAAGCGGACGCTGTCCCCGTCCTGGAGCCGCAGGGCCCGGAAATCCGACAGCGGCACATAGACCGAGAAGGGGCCGCTGTCGCGGTTTCCCGAAGCGCCGGCGTGGCTGACCTTGGGCATCGGACGGGCGATGTCCATCAGCTCCGCGCCGGTGGCGGTGGAACCGGCGAACTCGAAGCGGAACGGGTTGCGCGCGGTTCCGTCGACCGTGACGGTCAGTCCCTGCCGCTCGACCAGGACGACGTCGCCATCCCTGAAGCGGAAGGCTGGAACATGCCCGTCGATCAGGAAGCGGTAGAGGTCGACGCGGGCGACCTCCTTGCCGGCGCGCAGGACCTTGATCTTGCGGTAGCTGCCGCGTTCGGCGTCGATGCCGCCGGCCCGGTGGAGGAACGAGAGAAGGCTGTCGGACGGTAGTCCGGCGTATTGGCCGGGCTGGAGCACGGGACCGGTGACGTAGACCGTCACGGGGGTCGCGGTCAGGAGGTTGACATAGACCTCGACGTTGTTGGTGTAGACCGACCTCAGCGACCCTCTGACCTTGGCGTCCAACTCGTTGGCGCGCGTGCCGGCGACCTGGACGGGACCGACGCTCGGGATGAAGATGTTGCCCTGGGCATCGACCGCCGCGACCTCGTCGGCGGTCATCTCGCCCCACACCCGGATGGCGATCCGGTCGCCGGGTGCCACGACGTAGTCGGCGTTCAGCCCGTCCGACCGTTCCAGCTGGAAGGCGCCGGAGAACAGGTTGGCGCCGAACGGCGGCGGTAGTTCCGGCATGGCCGGCAAAGCCGGCTGCTGGCCCTGAGGCTGGGCCATGACGGGCTGACGGTCATCCAACTGCCGTTGCTGCACCGTCCGCGTGTCGATCGGGCGGGATTGTGGCTTGACCGGGGCGGAGGCGGCGACCGGACGCGTCTGCGCCATCGCCGGGTGGACCGAGGCCGAGACCGGGACGGTGGCCAGCACGGCGAGGCCAACGGTCGTGAGAAGGGTTCTGCGAATGGTCATCATGCCCAACCTGCGTGATCCTTGACGGCGGCCACACCCAACGCGCCGATACCCCACGCGATCAGGGCGCCGAAGAAGACGGTGAGTATCGAGATCAGCCGGCGCGGACGGACGGCGTCCTCCGGCAGATGCGGCTGGACGAAGGACGCGAGATAACGCTGCTTCCGCACAGCCTCCGCCCTGGCGCCCTCCAGCGAGCCAAGCGCCGAGACATAGGCCTTCTCCGCGAACTCGCGCTCCATCATCAGGCGCTCGTAATCGGCGACCATCCCGCTCATGACATCGGTCTGGCCCGGATCACCGGCCAGCTTGCCACGCTCCTCGGTGATTTGGCGCTTGAGGGCGGCGATCCGGTTCTCCAGCGAGACGACCGCGGACGCGGTCGAGCGCATGAAGGCCTTCATGGCCGACAGCTCCGCCTCGCTCTTCGCGAGTTCGCCCTCCAACCCGCTGAGGATGGTCAGGCGGGCCTCGGCCGATCGCGCGGGGTCTATCGCCTGGCGGCGGTCGCGGAAGCTCGTCAGCGCCTCGCGCGCGGCGGTCAGCCGGGTCTCGGCGTCCGCGACCTGCGATTCCGCGAAGGCGACCGCGTCCTTCCTCGCCCTCTCCGACAAGCCGTTGACCAACGTCTCGCTGGTCTCCAGCACGGCGTTGGCGACGGCGACCGCGTCGTCGGGCCGGAACGCGGCGACGCGCAATGTCGTAATCCCGGAGAGGTTGTCGAACGCCACGTCGACCATGCCGCGCCAGTACAGCACGACATCCTCGATCGGGTCGTCCGGGTTCAGCCGGGCGAGCCAGTCGGCGTCCGGTCGGGCGTAGAGGGCGCGGAGGTCGAAGCGGCGGCTCAACTCGTCCACCACCTCGCGCGATCGGATGTAGTCCTGCACGATCATGGCGTCGCCGGCCGAGGCCGCATGGCCAGGCACGCCGGTCAGGACGCCCAGCATGTCGGTCGCCGCCGCCTCGCTGCCGCGGACGGCGAACCGGGCCTCGGCGACATATTGGTCGGAGGCGAGGGCGCCGTAGTAGATCAGGGCCAGCAGGGTTGGCAGGCCGACGCACAGGGCCGCCGACCAGGGCGCCAGCCGGCGGCGCTCGCGATTGGCGACGGGAGCCGGCGCCGGCGGGGTGATCGGGGCGGAGGCGATCTCGGGGTCCGGGCGGGGTGTCGGATCTTCCCGCGGTACCGTGCGGATCTTGCTGGGAATGGCGTTCATGCCGCTTGCCTTTCGTATGCCGCGACCGCTTCGTCGATGTCGTCGTGGAATGTCAGCTTGCCGCCGGAGAGCACGGCGGCGCTGTCGCAGTGCTCGCGGATGGTCGCCATGCTGTGGGAGACCATGATCACGTCGGACCGGCCACGCCGTTCCCTGAAGGCGTCCCGGCATTTCGCCTGGAAGTTCCGATCACCCACGCCGGTGATCTCGTCCACCAGATAGCAGTCGAAATCGATCGCCATGCTTAGCGCGAAGGCGAGCCGCGCCTTCATGCCCGACGAATAGGTCCGGATCGGCATGTGCAGGTAGTTCCCCAACTCGGAGAAGTCGGCCACGTAATCCTGGATGGAGCGGAGGTCGGCGCCATAGATGCGCGAGACGAAGCGCAGGTTCTCGGCGCCGGTCAGGCTGCCGTTGAAGCCGCCGGCGAAACCCAGCGGCCAGGACAGGCGGGCGCGGCGGATGATGCGCCCTGTGTCTGGCGCCTCGGCGCCCGCGATCATGCGCAGGAGCGTCGACTTGCCGGCGCCATTGACGCCCAGGATGCCGACGCTTCGGCCCCGGCGGAAATGGATGTCGGCGTCGTCGAGGATGATCTTGGGGCCCGATGGGGTGGCGTAGGCCTTGGACACGCGGTCGAACTGGATCATGCCCGCCTCAGCCGGTCTCTCGCCACGCGCTCGGCCGCCAGACCGAGGAAGAGCAGGACCGCCGCGATGGCGACCGCGTAGCCGCGATCCAAGTGGGTGCCGTCATAGTCCTGGAAATAACCGGAGCGGGTCCATTCGATCATGTGCAGGACGGGGTTGAGCACCATCCACTCCCGCATGGGCGAGGGAATGGCGTCGGCGGTGAAGAAGATCCCGGAAACGAAATACAGCGGCCTGGTGACCGCGGTGTAGAGCTTCTCGTAGGAGGGAAGCAGGCTGACGGCCACGCCGTTGAGCAGCCCCAGGCCGGTCGCGAAGACCGTGACGCAGGCCAGCGCACCCGCCAGATCCAGGAAGTCGCCGGGCACCGTGGCGCTGCCAAGGGCGCCCAAGCCCATCAGCAGGATCGTGAACACGGCGATCATGGTGCCGGATTCCAGCAGCGCGCGGCCAACCATGATGTCGATCGGCAGGACCTGCGGATAGCTGAGCAGCGCTCCGTTGGCGTCGACCGCCTTCATGGTCCGCGACGAGATGTTGACGAACATCAGCCAAGGCACGATGCCGGTCGTGAAGAACAGGGACAGGTCGTTGCCGATCGGCGCCGCGCGGCGGAGCAGTGTGAAGATCGTCAGCAAGGTCGCGACATGGGCGATAGGCTCGACCAGCGCCCAGGCGTAGCCGAACCGGGTCCGCCCGAACCGCGTCGTCGTCTCGCGCAGCATGATCGCCAGCAGCACGCGGCCCTGGATGGCCAGGGCGCTCGCTTGCCGGTGGACGGGCGGGATCTTGTTACCAGTGGTGGTTCCAGTCATCGAGGGAGGCACCCCGCCCTCATTCGCCGATGGTGGTGGCGACGACGGCGCGTGTCGCCCGCCAGCCATCGGGAGAGGCGCACGCGACCCGGAGACGGTTGCCAGCGCCGGCACGGCGGTTCTCGGCGACCTGATAATGACGGCAGGCGAGGCCGCTGGCGGACGAATAGGCGTCGCCAGCTGTCACCGTGACGGGGACGCCGCCGGTGCCGGGCAGGGTGGCGGTGGCGCCTTCGGGGGCCGTCCCCAGGAATTCGGCCCAGCCGGCGCCGAGCGGCTGGGTTCGGCTGGAGACGGCGCTGGGTGGCGTCACCGCCGCGATCGGGGGGGCGCCAGCGTCGGGAGTGGCGCAGGCGCCGAGGCCGACGAGCAGCAGGCAGGCGGCGGCACCGTGTCGAAGCAGGCGTGACGGGCTCGCGGAGCGGCGGCTTGGCATGGGTGTCTCTGCGGTCCGAGGGGTCACTTGTCGTAGATCTGGACGACGCCCGCGACATCGCCGGCGGCGTCGACCACGATCAGGTTGGACACCTTGGCCTCGATCATGCGGGTTTCGGCGTCGCCCAGCATCTCGCCTTCCTGGGCGGTCAGTGGCTGATCGGTCATGATGTCGGAGGCGCGCAGGCCGCCGATGCCCTCGCGGCGAAGCAGGGCGCGGCGCAGGTCGCCGTCGGTGATGATGCCGGCCAGGGCGACCGCCCCCGGTTCGCCGATGTCGTCCCGCATGACGATGGCGATGCCCAGGCGGCTGGTCGTCATGGCGACGATGACATCCCGGACGGGATCGTCGCAGCCGACGATCGGCAAGCGGCGCGTGTGCATTACGTCGCGGACGCGGGTCAGCAGGCGGCGGCCAAGGGAGCCGCCGGGATGGAAGCGGGCGAAATCAAGCGCCTTGAAGTCCCGCCGCTCGATCAGCGCCACCGCCAGCGCGTCGCCCATCGCGAGGGCCGCCATGGTGGATGTCGTGGGGGCGAGATTGTTCGGACAGGCCTCGCGGGTGATCGAGGCGTCCAGGACGATGTCGCAGTTGCGCGCCAGCGTCGAGTCCGGCTTGCCGACCAGGGCGATCCGGCGGACGCCGAAATGCTGGAGCGAGGGCACCAGCCGGATGACCTCGTCGGTTTCCCCGCTGTAGGAGATCAGGATCATCAGGTCGTCGCTGGTGATCATGCCGAGATCGCCATGGATCGCCTCGGCCGGATGCATGAAGAAGCTCGGCGTGCCGGTCGAGGCCAAGGTGGCCGCGATCTTCTTGCCGATGATGCCGGACTTGCCCATGCCGCTGATGATCACCCGGCCCCGCGTCGCCATGACGGCTTCGACGGCCCGCTCGAAACCGCCGTCGATCCGCTCGGCCAGATCGGCCAAGGCGACGGCGTAGTTGGTCAGGGTGCCGACCGCCGAACGGATGGCGTCCGGTACGATCGCGGCCTCCGAAGTAGGTGAGAAAATCTTAAAATCGGCGATAGGTGCTAGACTGGTCATGGCTGGCTGCGGTCTCCGGAAATATCCAGGGTGGCGGGAGAGGCCCCGGCAGGAACTGAGGTTTGGGCTATTCACCTTTCGTATACGGCGATCGGCCTAGCCAATATCTGCCTTTCGTAATAGGAAAAAGTCAGATGCGCAACTGCGTGACCAAGACATACCGTCCATATGGTTAGAGATTGATTAACTACGAAATGCGCGCAGCCTGAGAGTGCGACAACCGGCGTCCGGGGAGGGTGCCGCTTGTGGCGGTGGCGTTTCCCGCATGCGACTGGTTCGCCGCCGATGCGCTAACGCGGGAGTGGGGCCGGTGGCCTAATTAGTGGGAAGGCCGAGATGGATATTCGGAGCCGAAGCGGTAACTGCCGCGTTCTGATCTGTTTGAAGCCCACTCTGGGCGATCCATTGAGGAAACGGCATGCACGGCATGGAAGGCGCCCGCGGCGCTTCGACAATCGACCCCCTAACCCGCGGTCTGATGCTCTGGGTCGGACTGCTGGTCGCGGCGGTTGGCTTGACCTTGTTCCCCTTGCTGCTGGTCGACGTTCCCCCGCTGCTCGACCACCCCAATCACGTGGCGCGCAGCCATGTCATGGCGACCATCGGCACCGATCCCAATCTGGCGCGCTATTACGCGGTCGACTGGAAGCTGGTGCCGAACCTGGGGAGTGACTTGGTGATGGCGGCCCTGATGCCCTTCATGTCGGCCGAGGCGGCGGGCAATGTGCTGATCGGGGTCATTTTGCTGACCACGCTGGCTGGCATCCTCGTCCTGCACCGCGTCCTGTTCGGCCGGCTTGGCTGGTGGCCGCTGGCCGGGTTCCTCCTGCTCTATCACGGCGCGTTGACCGCCGGCTTCACCAGTTTCTCGCTGGGCCTGGGGGTGATGCTGCTGGCCCTGGCGCAGTGGATCGCGTTCCGGGAGTCGTCGGTCACTGTCCGGCTGATCGGCGGCGTCGTCTCGTGCATGATCCTGTACGTCACCCATCTCATGGCGTTGGGGTTCTTTGGCATCCTGGTCGGCGGATATGAGTTGGCCAGGATCTTCGCGAGGCCGCGGGGGCGGCGTTTCGGCGGGGTCGTCTGGATGGACTTGGCCGTGCTGTGCCTGCCGTTCGTTCCCCCCTTGATCTTTTTCCTGCGGATCCAGTTGGGCGACGCCAATGTTCCCGAGGGGCGACTGATGGGGACTTGGACCTTGTGGCCACGCCTGCGCGGCGTCCTGATGCCGGTGCTGAACTACAATCTCTACTTGGACGCGGTCACCCTGCTGATATTGGGCGGTATGGTCTCGGCACTCGCTTGGTTCCGAAGGCTTCGGGTCGCGGTCCCGATGCTGCCCGGAATGGCGATCGTATCCGTCCTGTTCGTGGTGCTGCCTGGAACCATGCTGGACACCGGGTTCACCGTGGAGCGTTTTCCAATCGTCGTGGCGCTGGTCGGCGTGGCGGCGATCCGGCCGGAGTTTCCCCGAAGCTGGATCGCTCCGGCGACCGCCGCGGTTCTCGGGGTGTTGTTCGTCGCCCGGATGACCGTGGTGGCGCAGGTGTGGTATCAGCATCAGGACTACCTGACCGAGTTCCGCGCGGCTGTCCAGCCCATGGAGCGCGGCAGCCGGATGATTGTGGCCGATGCCCTGGGCAACGACATGGCCGTCTTCAGGCGGGAGGCGCTACGGGGATCGTCCGGTCACCTCAGCCTGGTGACGGTGCCGGCCTTGGTCTGGGTGCCGACGCTCGTGGTGAACGAGAGGTCCGTCTTCAACCCGATGCTGTTCAGCCATCCGCAGAAACAGGTGCTGTCAGTCAGGCCGGAGTTCCGTCACATCGCCCCCAAGGATCAGGGATTGGAGAAATTGGACCAGATCCTGGCTCCCAGGCCGCTGGAGGAAGCCGGCCGGGTGCTGGTGCCGCGCTTCGCGGCGTTCGATTATCTGCTGATCACCTACGCCGACTACCTCAGCCCGGAGAAACGACGGGAGCTTCGAAGTCTCGAACCGGTCTTCGAAAGCGGACGGTTCATCGTCATGCGGAACCAGACGTCCGAGCCATTGGCCGAGCCACTTGGGAGGGTGCGATAGGCGGCGTGGAGGCTCACCGACGCCGGAAAACCAGGAGGTTCGACATGGTGTAGTTCATCATGAATCCTATCGCCACGACCAGGACCTTGATCGCGGCCTCCGGCGCCAAGTCGAGCGTCGAGGCCATGACGGCGTTGCAGGTGGCGAGCGTGATCAGATTGGTCGCGCAGAATGCCACGAACTGTCGGGCGGGGTTGGATGATCCGCGGTCTCGAAAGGTCCAGCGGCGGTTCATGAGGTAGCTGGAAAGCGTTCCGGTGGAATATGAGACCGTGTTGGCTACGACGGGATGAATACCGAGGCCTCCCGACAAGAGCGCGTAGATGCCGATGTCGATCAGGGTGTTGGAGACGCCGATGACGGCGAATGTCCCCAGTCGCCTCATTCGGCGGCCAGCCGTACTCCCGTCATCGCGGGAGCCTTCATCTCCGAAGCTTGGTACCGCAGCGAGTGGATGGATTCGATGACGACGAGCGGCCGGTGCTTGGCTTCGATATAGAGCCTGCCCAGATACTCACCCATGATCCCAAGCACGAACAGTTGCGCGCTACCGAGCAGCAGGACGACCGTGATCAAGCTGGTCCAGCCGGCCACCACGCTGCCTGTGACCCAGCTGTGGAAGGCGTAGAACAGCGCCAGGATGCCCAGCACCCCGAAGATCAGCCCCAGATACGACGCCATGCGCAGCGGTTGGATGGAGAACCCTGTGATGGCGTCCAGCGCGAAGCGGACCATCTTGGATACGGGATACTTGGTTTCGCCAGCGACGCGCGGCTGGCGCTGGTAGCTGAATGCCACCTGCCGAAGGCCCACCCAACTGACCATGCCGCGGATGAACCGGTGCTTCTCGGGCATCGAGTTGAGGATGTCCAGGGCTCGCCGGCTCATCAACCGAAAATCGCCGGTGTCCGCCGGGATGTCGATATCCACCATGTGCCTTAACGCGCGATAGAACAGATTGGCGGATGTCTTCTTGAACCATCCTTCCGCCGCCCGCGCCTCGCGCCTGCCGTAGACCACGTCGGCGCCTCCGTCCATCAGGGGCAGCATCTCCCGCAGCAGCTCCGGCGGGTCCTGGAGATCGGCGTCCAGGATCAGGATTCGTTGGCCCCGGCAGATCGTCAGACCGGCGGTGAGGGCGAGCTGATGGCCGAAATTACGGGATAGATTGACGGCGATGACGGCGGGATCCTCGCTGGCGAGACGGAGGATGTCGGCCCAGGTGCTGTCCCGCGATCCATCGTTGACCAGGATCAACTCGTAGTCGTCAGCGAACAATTGCCTGCAAACGGTCGACACGCGCGCGTGCAACTGGTCGAGCACGGCCGCCTCGTTGTAACAAGGGACCACGACCGATAGGGCGGGAAGATCGTCGTTCATCGTCAATCTGGCACCATCCCGCATTGGGCAAGTTCGACACAGGGCCGCGTTCTTGGCAACTCCCGTCCGCCAACAGGATGACGAGCGTGGGATTCAACAGATCTCCTTCGCGGATACGTATTCAAGACGCCGGATCAATCGGCTCATGTGCTTTCGCGCGTCTCAACTCGGCGTGGGAATGGCGGGCATGGGCTCCGGATCCTCCTCCCCCGCGACGGAGAGGGAGCCATCCTCCTCGACCGCCACCTCGTCCTTCGCCTGATGCCAGTGCTGGTCCTCGCGGCCCGAGGGTCGGCCTTCGCGCAACCATATCTCGTGGGCGCGCTGGCGGATGAGTTCGTCACGGTTGGATGGGGCCGTCATGTCATGGTTCCTTCCCGCGGGTGATGGTGTTTCGGGACAACACGCGCGGCGGGTCGATTGATCCGCCGGCGCGAATTGACGCTGGGAGTCGCGGGCGGGTAGGGTGGACACGTTGTTTCCTGACATGAAGTTCCCATGACAACCTGCCGGACCGTATTTCCGTGACCGCTCCCATGGGGGATCGCGCGCCGTCCCGTCTGGCCTACGCGCTGCTGCTGGTGGCGCCGCTGATGATGTCCAGCAACATGCTGGCGGCGCGCTGGGTCGAAGGGAGCGTGCCGCCGGTGGCGCTGGCGTTCGGCCGCTGGTTCCTGACGGTGGCGTTCCTGCTGCCCTTCACCGCGCGGGGACTGTGGCGATGCAGGGCGGTGATCGCGCGGGAGTGGCCCAACCTGCTGCTGCTCGGCGCCCTGGGCATGGGCGTGTGCGGGCCGCCGGTGTATTTGGCGGGTGCCACCACGACCGCCACCAATATCGGCCTGATCTATTCGACGACGCCGATCCTGATCGTGCTGCTGGGCCGCGTGTTCTGGGGCGAGCGGGTGTCGGCCGGGCAGGTGGGTGGCATCGCCCTATGTCTCGCCGGGGTGCTGACGATCATCGCGCGGGGCGATCCAGGGGTGCTGGCGACGCTGCGATTCACCGCCGGCGACCTGTGGACGGTGCTGGCGACCATGGGGTGGGCGGTCTATTCCGTGCTCTTGAAGTACCGGCCATCGCGTCTGGATCTGACGGGCAGGCTGACGGCCATCACGGCCGGCGGCGTGCTGGTGCTGCTGCCGTTCCTGGCACTGGAGTTCGCCTTCGGGGAGCGGGCGGTGTTCGACGGCCGCACGGCCACCATCTGGATTTTCCTGGCGCTGGTGCCGAGCATCGGGGCTTATCTGCTCTACGGCAAGCTGATCACCATGGTCGGACCCAGCCGAACCGGGCTGCTGATGTACCTGGTGCCGATTTACATCGCCGGCTTGGCCTACCTGCTGCTGGGCGAGCAGCCGCGTTTGTTCCATCTGGCGGGGGTGGCGCTGATCCTGCCCGGGATCTATCTGGCGACCACGACGGGCGGATCGACCCTGAAGCGGGCCAAGGGCGGCGGGTGAGACGCGGGGTGATGTCGGGCTTTCGACCCGGGCGGACCAACCAATCCACGGAGATCGCATGCCGGGTATCCCCCGCGACAAAAGCCCCGACACCACGCTCGCCCTGCTCAGGGAAGGGTATCCCTTCATCACGAACCGCTGCCGCCAACTTGGGTCCGATGCGTTCGTCACCCGGATGATGCTGCGCCGGGTCGTCTGCATGCGGGGCGAGGAGGCGGCGCGCGTCTTCTATCATCCGGGCCGCTTCACCCGGAACGGAGCCATCCCAAGGACCACCTTCGCGCTGCTTCAGGACAAGGGGAGCGTCGCCTCGCTGGATGGGGAGGCCCACCGCGTTCGGAAGCGCATGTTCCTGTCGCTGATGAAACCCGAGGCCGTCAGGGAGATGGGCGACGCGCTGGAGAGGGCGTGGCGCGCCACCCTACCGGCGTGGTCTCGGATGGACAGGGTCGTCGTGCGCGACGAGATCGGGGGCGTGCTGTGCCGGGCCGCGTGCGACTGGGCGGGCGTGCCGCTGACGGAGGCCGAGGCGGTCGAGCGGACGCGCGAGTTCCGCGCCATGATCGGCGGAGCGGGCTCCGTCGGGCCCCGCGCCTGGCGGGGCCGGGTACTGCGCGCGCGGACCGAGGGATGGGCGCGCGCACAGGTCGAGGCCGTCCGGGACGGGAGCTTGGCGGTGCGGGACGGTTCCGCCCTGGAGGTGATCGCGTGGCATCGCGACGACGGCGGCGAATTGTTGCCGGTCAAGGTGGCGGCGGTCGAGTTGCTGAACATCCTCCGGCCGATCGTCGCGGTCGACCGGTTCATCACCTTCGCGGCGCTGGCGCTGCACCAGCATCCGGAAACCGCGCGGGAGGCGGCGGGAGACGACCGTTACCTGGAGATGTTCACCCAGGAGGTCCGGCGGTTCTACCCGTTCTTCCCGGTGATCGGCGGGCGGGTGCTGGAGCCGTTCGAGTGGCGCGGCCACCGGTTCGCCGAACGCGACTGGGTGCTGCTGGATCTCTACGGGACCAATCATGAGAAGCGGGTTTGGGGCGACCCAGACCGGTTCCGGCCCGAACGGTTCGTGATCTGGGACGGCAGCGCCTTCAACTTCATTCCACAGGGGGGAGGCGACTTCGAAACCGGGCACCGCTGCCCCGGCGAGTGGATCACGATCGAACTGGTCAAGCGGGCGGTGCGGATGCTGGTCAACGGCATGGGGTATGTGGTGCCGAGGCAGGATCTGACGGTGTCGCTCTCGGACATGCCGACGGGGCCGGCCAGCGGCTTCGTGATCCAGCGGGTTGAGGCCGTCGCGGCCTAGCGTTTGGCTAGCGTTTTGGCAGGGGCTTGATGTCGCGCAGCAGGATGATGCTGATCCGGCGGTTGCGCGGCGACTGCGGATCGGTGGGGAGCAGGTGGTCGCGGTCGGCGCGGCCGACCACGGTCGCGATCCGGGTTTCGTCGATCCCGCCCGCGATCAGGGCGCGGCGGCTGGAATTGGCGCGGTCGGTCGAGAGTTCCCAATTGCCGTAGATGTCGCCCCTCGCGAAGCGGGTACCGTCGGTGTGGCCGCTGATCGACAGCTTGTTGGGCAGGCGCCCGACCGCCTGGGCGACCAATCCCAAGAGCTGGCGGGTCGGGGGATACATCTGGGCGCTGCCGAGCGGGAACATGGAATAGTTCGCCTGATCGACGATCTGGATCCGCAGACCCTCCGGCGTCTGCTCGATCATCAGGCTGTCCGCCAGCTGCGAGAGTTCCGGCACGCCCTCGATCGCTTTCCGTAGCGTCTTCTCGGCCTCGTCGAACTGCTTCTGCTCGCGCTTCGCCATCTCCTCGCGAAGCGCCTTGTCCTCGATCTGGGCGGTGCTCATGCCGGCGGCGTCGTACTGCTCCTCCGAGATCTGGTTGGGCTCCTTCTCGGACTCGCCGGCGCGGCTGGCCGTCGGCTGGGTCATGTTCATCGGCGAGCCGGGGGAGATCATGGCGCCTGGGACCGTGATGGTCAGGCCACCGAGGACGCCGCCGCTGCCACTGGTCTCGCGCGACACGCTGGCGGGGCTGAAGTAGTCGGCGATGCCCTTCCGCTGCTGCGAGGTGGTGACGTTGAGCAGCCATAGCAGCAGGAAGAACGCCATCATCGCCGTCACGAAGTCGGCGTAGGCGACCTTCCACGCGCCGCCGTGATGGGCGTCGTGGTGCCGCTTGCGCTTCCGCTTGATGATGATGACCGGCTGCTGGTTGTTGCCGGGCGAGGGTGGAGGCGGCGCCATCGCGGAGCTCTGCCGGATCAGGCGGGCGGCAGGGCCGACGTCGCGTCCTCGACCTCGTAGAAGGTTGGGCGGACGTCGGTCAGCAGGGCCTTGCGGGCGTATTCGACCGAGACGGCGGGGGCGTAGCCGTGCAGGTGGGCCAGCAAGCCCGCCTTCATGCACTGGAAGTACTTGACCTCGGCCTCGTAGACGGCCTTCAGCGAACTGGCGATGGGGGCGAGGAAGCCATAGGAGATCCAGACGCCCAGGAAGGTCCCGACCAGCGCGCCACCGATCAGCTTGCCCAGCACCTCCGGCGGTTCGGTGATGGAGCCCATGGTCTTGATCACGCCCAGGACCGCGGCGACGATGCCCAGCGCCGGCATGCCATCGGCCATGGTCTGGATCGCGCCCGAGATCTGCGCGTGTTCCTGGTGGTGGGTTTCCAACTCCTCCTCCATCAGCGTCTCGAGCTCGTGGGGATTATCGGAGCCGAGCGACATCAGGCGCAGGTAATCGCAGAGGAAGACGACGGCGTGGTGATTGCCGTGGAATTTGGGGAACTGCTGAAACAGCGAGCTTTCCTCAGGCTTCTCGATATGCTGTTCGAGGGCCAGGAGACCCCGGGTCTTGGCGATCTTGAAAACTTGGTACTGGAGGCTAAGCAGCTCCAGGTAGCTGTTCTTGTCGTAGCGCGAGCCCTTCAGCAGGGTGAACATCGCTTTGCCGCAGCGGCTCAGAACCGTCTTGGGATTCGAGATGATGAACGCGCCGATGGCGGCGCCGACAATGATCACCGCCTCGAACGGTTGCCACAGCACGCCGATATGACCACCCATGGCCGCGTAGCCGCCCAGCACGCTGACCAGGACGGTGATGGAGCCGATGATGAACAGCATGTCCGGGAGTTGCCACCGCGTGAAGGGTCGGAATTGGGAGTTGGGATCACTTCCGATAGAGTGGGCTGGTTTCGTTAAGAAGCCCTTAGTGGGGCGGCTGGCGGGCGCTGGCGGCGGTACTTCAAGCTTGCGCGCGGTGCCCGCCTGATATACCGAAACACGCGAGATGCCTTTTTTCAGCCTGAACCGAGCGAACCTTCGCCATGAGCTTTGACCGGCGGGCGTTCCGCAACGCCCTGGGATGCTTCGCCACCGGGATCACGGTGATCACCACCGCGACCGACGCGGGCGAGACCTTCGGGCTGACCGCCAACTCCTTCAGTTCCGTGTCGCTGGACCCGCCCCTGGTGCTGTTCTGCCTGGGCAAGACGTCCAACAACCTGGATGTCTTCACCAGTTCGGGCCGGTTCGCGGTCAATGTGCTGGCGGAGGGGCAGCGCGACCTCTCCGTGCGGTTCTCCACCGCGTTCGGCGACCGGTGGGAAGGCTTGACCTGGGAGACGTGGGAGACGGGAGCGCCGATCCTGGCTGGCTGCCTCGCGTCGATGGATTGCGCGACGGAGGCTGTCCACGACGCCGGCGACCATGTCATCATGGTCGGCAGGGTCAAGCGGCTGGCCTCGGTGGCGGAGGGCAAGCCGCTGCTGTACTACAAGGGCGACTACGCCGGGATCACCGACCAAGGCTGAGAGCCGACCTGGACCTCTGGGCCTGGAGCCTCACGACACGTCGTCCATCAATTCGGCTGGATAGCCCGCGGCGCGCAGTTGGGCGATGATGGCGTCCACATGGGCCGGATCGCGGGTTTCCAGCACGACATCGATATCGGCCATCTTGACCGGGACGTTGTGGAACAGGCGCTGGTGATAGACCTCCACGATGTTGCCGCCCGCGTCGCCGAGGAACTGCGCCACCTTCGCGAGCGCTCCGGGCGCGTCGCTCAGGCCGATGCGCAGACGGACGACGCGGCGCTGGCGGACCAGTCCGCGCATCAGGATCGAGGCCAGCACGCGGGCGTCGATGTTGCCGCCGCAGATGACGGTGCCGACGGTCTGTCCCGCGAAACGGTCGGGATCGTCCAGCAAGGCCGCGACACCGGCCGCACCCGCTCCTTCGACCACCAGCTTCTGCTCGGTGATCAGGGTGTAGATGGCGCGCTCCAGGCACTCCTCGCCGACCAGGACGATATCGTCGACCAAATCCCGGATGATCTCCCGCGTCAGCAAGCCGGGCGACTTGACGGCGATGCCCTCCGCGATGGTGGCGCCGGAGCATGACACGGGAGCATCGGCCAGCGTCCGCTTCATGGACGGGTACAGCTCGGCCTCGACGCCGATGATCCGGATGCCGGGCTTCAGGGCCTTGGCCGCGACGGCGATGCCGGCGATCAGGCCGCCGCCGCCGATCGGGATCACCAGTGTATCCAGGTCCGGCACGGCCTCCAGCATCTCCAGCCCGATGGTGCCTTGTCCCGCGATGATCAGAGGGTCGTCGTAGGGGTGGACGAAGGTCAATCCGTCGTGCTCGGCGACGGCGTGGGCGAAGGTTTCGGCGTCGCTCAGCGTGTCGCCATGGAGCAGGACGCGGCCGCCGTAGGCCTCCGTCCGCTCGACCTTGGTGAACGGGGTCTGCGCCGGCATCACGATGGTGGCGGGGATGCCAAGCCGGGTCGCGTGGTGGGCCACCCCCTGGGCGTGATTGCCGGCGGACATGGCGATGACGCCCTGCCGGGCCTGCGCCGCGTCCAGGCTCCTCAGCTTGACCAGGGCGCCGCGCTCCTTGAACGAGCCGGTGTGGCGCAGGCTCTCCAGCTTGAGGAACAGCTTGGTCCCGGTCTGCTCCGACAAACGGGGCGCCGCGACGGTCGGCGTTGGCGGCAGGTCCTCCGCCACGATGGCCGCCGCGCGTCTGATGTCTTCGAGGCCGATCGACATGGGCGGAGGCTCCGGGATCAGGGGTCAGGGGGCGGGGAGCAGGGTGAGCCGGCCGAGGCCGGTGGCCGTCACCTCGTCCAGCGAGCCGGCGATGGTGAAATGGTCGCCGTTCCGCCAGCGTTCGACAAGGTCGCCGTAGTGGGAGGACAGCGGATCGCCCGATTGGCCGGTGGCGATCATGAAACGGGAATTGGCCGGGTCCGACATGTCGTAGACCGCCCGGTAGCCGGCACCGTGGACGTGGGAGAACGGCGCTTGGGCGTCTCGGATGGCGCTGCCGCCGCGGTTGACGGTCTGATTGCCACCGTCGGTCTCGATCCCGATGTCGAACAGGTCCCCGAGCACGGGGACGCGGCTGAGCACCTGATGGGCCAAGGGGGCCCGATGCTCCATGCCCCAGCGCCAATCGGTCGGGTCGTCGCCATGACGCTGGCGAAGTTCCTGGACCGTGCGGTTGAACGAGGCGGTCAGGATGTCGTCGCAAGACTCGGTCCGGTCCGGCGTAATGGTGTCGTCGCACCAGCGCGGCGCCCCCCTCAGCATGTGGAGGAGAACGCGCGGGCTGGACGACAGCACGTCGCCGAACAGGTCACCCAACTCGTCGGCGTAGACGGCGCGGTGGAGATCGCGCAGCCACCACTCGAAGATCAGGGGCTCCGGTTGGTCACGGTCCATGGTGCCGTCCCAGTCGCGCAGCAGGTCGAGCGCCGTCTCCGCCTCGGGCGTGGTCGCGACAATCCCGCGCATCTCGGGCCGAAGCTCGGCGAAGACGGGGGTGACGCTGTCCATCAGGAGCGCCTGGGCGGCGTCGACGTCGTGGCGCTTGGTCTCCGACAGGACCTGTTCGATGCGCGACGCGCGGTACCAGTCGTCCCATCGATTGGTGATGAAGCGGGGATAGTCCGGCGGGACGACGCGGTTGTTGGCGTTGACGATACGCTGGGCCGGTGGATTGAAGGCGTGCGGCAGTTCGTCGAACGGTATCGCTCCCGTCCAGCCGAACTCGTCGGTCCAGCCCGGAACCGGAACGCTGCCGTCGCCCTTGCGGCGGATGGGAACGAGGCCGGGGGTGTACAGGCCGATGTTGCCCTGGATATCGGCGTAAGCGATGTTCTGCTGGGGTGATTGGTACAGCCGGAGCGCCGCCTTGAAGCCTTCCCAGTCCGGCGCGCGGTTGAGCCGGTACAGGGCCTCCGGCGTGGTGTCGCGGTCGCTGAGTCCCGTGAAGGCCAGGGCCACGACATGCCCCTGGGGAGCGGCGCCGAGGGCATCCGGCTCGATGTCGGACAGGACGGGCCCGTGGCGGGTGGCCCGGACGGTCAGTGTCTCGTCCGGCGCGTCCTTGACCTTGATGGTCTCGACCCGCTCGATGAATGGTTCGGGTCCGTCGGGCGTCAGGTATCTCGACGGATCGGACGGGTCCAGGCGTTCGATGAAGAGATCCTGGGTGTCGCCGCCGGTTGTGGTGAAGCCCCACGAGATCCTATCGTTGCGGCCCAGCAGGTGGAACGGAACACCGGGCACAGTGGCCCCGGTGATCGAGAGGCCGGGAGCCTCGATCCGGGCGAGATACCACAGGATCGGAGCGCCGAGCTGCAGATGCGGGTCGTTCGCCAGGATCGGCTTGCCGGTGCCCGTCATCTCGCCCGACACGACCCATTCGTTCGATGCGGCCGACGGGCCGAGCGGCGGCGGCAGTGCCGCGGCGAGCCGGCCTAAATCCAGGTCGGGTAAGCCGGCGAGGGTGACTGGCGCCGTCGCCGGATAATCGGGGTACAGGTCGCGGATGCGATCCGCCGGAAACCGGCGCATCAGCCGGGCGCGCAGCAATTCGTCACGGTGGTTGCCGCTGAGTTGCAACGCCATCAGCTTGCCCCAGACGAGGCTGTCGGCGGGCCGCCAGGGTTCGGGCTGGTACCGGAGGATCTGGAACTCGATCGGCAACGGGCCGCTCCGGTTTTCGATCGAGGCGTTGACGCCGGCCGTGTAGGCGGTCAGCGCGGCTTGGACCTCGGGAGCGAGGGCCCGGATGCCGGCCTCGGCGTCGCGGTAAAATCCCAGCGTCCGCATCAGCTTGTCGTAGCGGAGACCCGAGGCGCCGATCACCTCGGACAGCCGGCCGGAACCGATCCGGCGGTTCAGGTCCATCTGCCACAGCCGATCCTGGGCGTGGACATAGCCGAGCGCGAAATAGGCGTCGGCCTTGCCGCGCGCGAAGATGTGCGGGACCGCGTTGGCGTCGCGCGCGATCTCGACCGGTGCCTCCAGACCGGGCAGGGTGGCGGTGCCATCGATGGTGGGCTGGCCGGAGCGGAGCCATAGCCAGGCGCCGGCGGCGGCCAGTGGCGGGACGGCGACGAGGATCGCCAGTATCGTCAGAGCCGTCCGCTTCCACCGCCACATGCCGTTCGGCCCTTTCCTCAACCCATATTCAGGATGATGGTCTTCTTGTGCGTGAAGTGTTCCAGCATCGACTCCAGGGACGCCTCCTTGCCCAGACCGGAATGCTTGACGCCGCCATAGCTGAGGCCCGGCTGGACCACGAGGTTTTGGTTGACCTGGACGAAGCCGGCCTCCAGCCGCTGGGTGGCGTCCAGTGCCGTCTTGAGATCGCTGGTCCAGATGGTGGCGGCCAAGCCGTACTCGCTGTCGTTCGCCTGTTCGATGACGCTGTCGTAGTCTGTGAAGCGGATGACGCAGGTGACGGGGCCGAAGATCTCCTCGCGCGCCAGTCGGCTGTCGTTGCCAAGCCCGGTGAAGATGACGGGCTGGACGAACAGGCCCTTGGCCAACGCGCCGTCGGTCGGCAGGGCGGAACAGGCATGCGCGGTGGCGCCGGGGGTCTCCGTGCCGATGGCGATGTAGGACTTGACCTTGTCGAATTGCTGGCGCGAGACGATGGTGCCGATATCGGTGGCCTCGTCCAGCGGGTCGCCCATCTTCATGGCGTCGACGCGGGCCTTCAGGCGGCTGACGAAGGCGTCGTGCAGGCTGTCATGGACGAAGATCCTGCTGGCCGCCGTGCAGCTCTGGCCCTGGCGGGTGAAACGCATGCCGGCGATGGCGCCGTCGATCGCCTTGTCCAAGTCGGCGTCGCCCATGACAATCATGGGGCTCTTGCCGCCCAGTTCCAGCGTTACGGGGATCAGCTTGTCGGCCGCGGCGCGGTAGATAATCTTGCCGGTCTCGACCGAGCCGGTGAAGGTGACCTTGCCGACCTTGGGATGGGCGACCAGCGGTCCGCCGCATTCCGGACCCTGGCCCGACAGGATGTTGAAGACGCCCTTTGGCAGGACGGCGGCCATGATCTGGCAGATCCGGAGCACGGCCAAGGGCGCCTCCTCCGCCGACTTGACGACCACCGTGTTGCCGGCGACCAGGGCCGGCGCGATCTTCAGCGCCATCAGCATCATCGGGACGTTCCAGGGGATGATGGCGCCGATCACGCCGATCGGGTCCCGCTGGGTGATCGTCAGCATCTTCGGACTGAACGGAACCGATTCACCCTTCAATTCGGAGCCGAGGCCGCCGAAGAAGAAGAAGGCGTCGGCCACGATGCCGGCCTCGACCCGGCTCTCGGTCCGCAGCGCCTTGCCCGTTTCCAGGGCCACGAGGCGGGCCAGTTCCTCGGCGTGCTCGGAAACGCGGCGGCCGCATTCCGTGACGAGACGGCCGCGCTCGCGGGCGCTCAGCTTCGACCAGGGCTTCTGGGCCGCCGCGGCGGATTGGACGGCGACATCGACATCGGCCGCGTCACCCTCGGCCGCGTGGGCGACTGTCTGGCCGGTCGCGGGATTCACGACGTCGAAGGTCTTGCCGGAACGGGCCGGGACCATCTCGCCATCGATCAGGAGCTTGCCCGACAGGTCGCGCGCCAGCGCGTGGGGGTCGAGGTTGGGGGTAAGGGTTGGCGTCGGCACGATCGATCCTCCTGATTTTCTTGACGGTCGCCGGGCGGTCCAGGGCTGGTGGGCTGCGCGGAGGGTGGGATGACGTGCTTGTAGCACCTGGATCGGCCAGCGGGAATGACCGTGGTATGCGCTGGGACGGAGCGTGGGAGAGAAAACGAGGCAGTCTAAAATATAAGGCAAATTGTTCATTCGCCTTGCTTAACTTAGTCTTTACCATGGAAAAATCATAAAGCGATCAGTATCGCCCCTGTGGCGGGCGTGGCCAAAGACTGGCGGAATTTAGCCGTTTTCGAAGCGCATCTTTCCAGTACATCCCAAAAGGTGGAACGCGAACCCATGTCCTTGCCCTTCACCGCTCCCCTCGCGGTCAATCGCGCCTCGAACGGCACGGCCAGCTATCCGGATGCCGCGGCCATGGTCGCGGCGCTCAGGCCGGAACAGCCGGTCTATTGCGTGAGGCCGCACGTGCTGAGGGAGACGGCCCGCCACTTCGTCGAGACCTTTCCGGGGCACGTCCTGTACGCCGTCAAGTGCAACGCGGAGCCGGCATTCCTCGACGCGCTGCACGACGGCGGGATCAGGCATTTCGACACGGCGTCCTTGCCGGAGATTTCGGTGGTCGGCGAGCTGTTCGCGGACACCCAGTCCTACTTCATGCATCCGGTCAAGCAACGGGGCGCCATCCGCGCCGCGTATGGCGAGCACGGGGTCCGGCATTTCGTGGTCGATCATCCGGACGAGTTGGCCAAGGTGCTGGCGGAGACCGGCGCCGCGCCGGATGTGGTCATCATCGTGCGGTTGGCGACGGCGCGCGGTGCCGCCGTCTATGACCTGGGGGGCAAGTTCGGCGTGTCGCCGATCCAGGCAGCCGACTTGTTGCGCCAAGCCTTCGCCGCGGGGCATCGCGTGGGGTTGTCGTTCCATGTCGGATCGCAGTGCCTGACGCCGGGTTCCTATACGGCGGCGCTGAGGCTAGCGGCGCACACGCTCGACCTCGCGAGGATACCGCTGAGCGTGATCGACGTTGGTGGGGGCTTTCCCGTGGCCTATGTCGGCCTCTATCCGCCACCGCTGGAGGATTATGTCGACGCCATCCACGCCGGGCTGGCCCGCCTGGACCTGCCGGAGGACTGCGAATTGTGGTGCGAGCCGGGCCGGGCCTTGGTCGCGGCGGGCGCCTCGCTGGTTGTTCGGGTGGAGTTGCGGCGCGACAACTTCCTGTACATCAACGACGGTATCTACGGCAGCCTGTCCGACCTGAAACACGCGGGTCTGCGCTTTCCCATGCGGGTACTGCGCCCGGTCGGCGATAGGGTCGAGGTGATCACGGAGAACTTGGCCGAGTTCAGCCTGTTTGGTCCGACCTGCGACGCGGTCGACATGATGGAGGGACCCTATCGGCTGGCGGCGGACGCGCGGGAAGGCGACTACATCGAGATCGGGCAGGCGGGAGCCTATACGCTGGAACTCCGCACCGACTTCAACGGCTTCTGCCCCGACAACTTCGTCGAGGTCGGGGACGACGCTTTTCTGCCGACCGCCGACATGGAGCCGTGCCCCTTCCTGAGCGCCGCCGCCGAATAGGACGGAAGGCGGCACCGTTCGACATCATGCCGCATGGCGTGGCGGGCTCGCATCGGGTTGTGTGTCCCGCCGCCGCCTCATGCCATGGTGTGTACCGTTCATGCCCGTCACCCACGACTCGCTGTTCAGGGCCTTGATCGACGATCCGCGCCGGGCGGCGATCCTGATCCGCGACTTCCTGCCCGCCGACATCGCGGAACGGCTGACGGATGAGCCGCCGACGCTGCTGGATGGCACGTTCGTCGACCCCGACCTGAACCCGACCCAGAGCGACCGCCTCTTCAGCGTGACCCTGCGCGGCGGCGGGACCGCGTTGCTTTACATCCTGATCGAGCACAAGAGCTTTCCCGATCCAATGACCCCGATCCAGGTGCTGGGATACCGGGTGGAGATCTGGCGCAGGCTCGCGAAAACCGCTCCGGGTGGCAAGCTGAGACTGCCGCCGATCATCCCGCTGGTCTTCTACCACGGGGGCCGGCCCTGGAACGTGCCGACCTCCGTCACGGCCTGCCTCGACGCCGACGAGGGTCTTCGGCACATGCCGGGCGACATGGGATACATCCTGTGCGATCTGGGTCCGATACCCGATGCCGAACTGTCATCCGACGCGGAGGTCCGCGCTGGGCTGCTGGCGTTGAAGCACGTCTTTCGCATGGCCGATGCCGAATCGCTGCTGTCCTCGGTCCTGCCCGGCCTCCGCGCTGGAACCACCTTTGAAGAGCAATTGATCCGTTATATGATCCAGATGTTTCCAGCCATCACGGTCAATCTGCTGACCAGGGTGGCGCGCAGGGTCAAGCCGGACCGGGAGGGTAAATTGATTTCACTAGCCGCCAAGGAATGGCTCCGCCAAGGTCGGGAGACGGGACTTATCGAAGGCGAGGAGAGAGGCTTCCACAAAGGCGAGGAAGCCGGTATCGCCAAGGGCAAGACCGCCACCATCTTGGTTGCGTTGGAGACCCGCTTCGGGCCGGTGCCCCGCGAGGTCGAGGATCGCGTGCGCGCGTCGGCCCCGGACGACCTCGATGGGCTGCTGCGGCGCGCGTTGACGGTGTCTTCGCTCGATCAGGTGTTCCCCGAGGAAAGCCGCCACTGACGGCTCCGGCGTTGGAACGGGAAGGCCGGTGTGCTAGGTTTTCCGCATGCGCACTCATCGGGAAATGAGCCTTCGCGGGCTGAATGTGGCGGGGTTTCATCGTGTCGCCCACACGGTGTGGGGACCGGGGCGATCCGAGCGATCGGTCGTTCGCGTCCACGGTCTGACGCACAATTCGCACGACTTCGACGAGGTGGCTCCCGCCCCGGCTGATCCGACCGTGATCCTACGCGGTGGCGACGGCAATTTGCCGCCCAAAGGGCACCGCCGAGGAAATGACGGCGCGTGGACCCCGCGCGGCACTGGTGGAATTTCCCGGCGTCGGGCATGCTCCGCCCCTCATGTCGGCGGATCGGATCGTGGCGGTTCGCGATTTCCTCGTCGGCTCCCGATGAGGCACCGCGAGGTTGGAGCCGACGTGATCCAAGGGGAGCACTCATGACCGCGTTTCCGATACCCAAACCGGCGCAATCGGCCTGCGAGGGGTTCGATGACGATCAGACTCGCCTGTTCGACAGTCTGGTTGAAATCCTTGCCGATGAGCCGACATGGAAGCAGCGCCGCGCGGTCTTCTTCCAGATCATCGAGCGGCTCCGGAAAGCCTTCGACCGGAACCTGCGGGATCTGGAGAGCCGAGGCGATTTGCCATTTACCGCCGTGCTGCCGCTCCACATCGGCGCCATCCTGGAGAAGCTGGGCGAGGAGGAGATGATGTCGGCCGATCAGGCCGCGTTCTATCTGCTCTCGATTCACCCCGAGCATCAGCAGGCGGCGGACCAGTGGATCCAGGGCGACAAGGCCAACATCAAGGCGATGACAAAATTCATCGATACCAACCCCTTCTACGCCGCCCTGCACAGCGCCTATGAACAGTATTCAGCCGAACCCGACGATCGCTGACCCCGATCCCGATTTCCCGGATCAGGGGATCGATGAGGACGCCAGCGCCTTCACGCCGCCGCCGTTCGATTTCCCATCGTTCGCGCCGCGCGCGCCCTGGTGGGGCGCCGACCTCCAGACCGTCCGCAGTGTCCTGATTCGAGGTCGCTATCGGCCCGAGGACTTCCCGGAAAAGCGGATGCGGTTCCGGATGCTGGACGGTACCGGCGACGTGCTGCACGCCACCTTGAACTGGCCCGCGGAGCCTTCGGGAGACCTGCCGCTCGCCGTGCTGGTCCATGGCGTGACGGGCGATACCGAGAGCCACTACATGCGGGCTTCGGCGGCGGTCCTGCTGCGCCGGGGCTTGGCGGTCCTGCGCCTCAACCTGCGGGGAGCGGGGCCCTCGCAGCCGTTCTGCGTCGAGCAGTATCACGCGGGTCGGACCGAAGACCTCCGGATGGTGCTGGCCCAAATAGCCGCGCACCTGACCCGGCATGGCATCGTGCTGATCGGCTTTTCGCTGGGCGCCAACCTGACCCTGAAGATGCTGGGCGAGGGGACGCCGGAGCGGGTCATCGCGGCGGCCGCCGTGTCGGCGCCGATCGATCTGGCGGAAACCAGCCGGCGCATGATGAGCCGGCGAAACTTCTTCTATCATCGACGGGTGGTCGCCCGCATGAAGGAGGAGGTGCTGGGCATGCCGGTTCCGGAGTCCTACAAGGCGATCGTCCGCCAAGTGCGGAACTGCAGGGAATTCGATGAACGCTTCGTGGCGCCGCGGCACGGCTGGTCGGGTGCGGACGAGTACCACGAGGTCAACTCCGCCGTCCGATTCATGGGGCGGATCCGCGTTCCCACCCTGGTGATCCACGCGTTGGACGACCCCTGGATCCCAGCCGACGCCTATCTGGGCTTCGACTGGGGGTCCAATCCGTGGCTGACGTCGTTGCTGCCACGCGGCGGTGGCCATGTCGGATTCCATGGGGCCGGCGCCGATCCATGGCACGACCAATGCATCGTCAGTTTCCTCAAGGGAATGATCAAGGGCTTCGGCGACTCGGATGCCAAGACCGCCTGACCCCCTTCTATCCTGACCCCGCGCCCCTCAGGCCTCAGTCGGTGGCGGGGCGGTAGGGGTGGTGCTCACGCCAATGGTTGGCGATGTCGATCCGGCGGCACACCCAGACGCGGTCGTGGCCCTGGATGTAGTCTAGGAAGCGGGCCAAGGCGGCTGCGCGGCCGGGACGGCCGACCAGCCGGCAATGCAGGCCGATCGACATCATCTTCGGTTGCTTGGCGCCCTCGGCGTAGAGCATGTCGAAGCTGTCCTTCAGATACGCGAAGAACTGGTCGCCCGAGTTGAAGCCCTGGGCCGTGGCGAAGCGCATGTCGTTGGCGTCGAGCGTGTAGGGCACGATCAGCTGGGGTTTGCCGTGGCTGTCGTCCCAATAGGGCAGGTCGTCGGCGTAGCTGTCGGCGTCGTAGACGAAGCCGCCCTCCTCAGCGACCAGCCGCCGCGTGTTGGGACTGCACCGGCCAAGATACCAGCCCAGCGGGCGGCTGCCGGTCAACTCCGTCTGGACCTCGATCGCGCGCATCATGTGTTCGCGCTCGATCTCCGGACTGATGTTCTGATAGTCGATCCAGCGCCAGCCATGGGTCGCGATCTCGTGCCCCGCCTCCATCATGGCGGCGACCGCGTCGGGATTGCGGGCCATCGCCATGGCGACGCCGAACACGGTCAGCGGCAGGCGGCGCTCGCCGAAGATTCGCATCAGCCGCCAGAACCCCGCCCGGCTGCCATATTCGTAGATCGACTCCATGTTGACATGCCGGACGCCCTGGAGCGCCTGGGCGCCGACGATCTCCGACAGGAAGGCCTCGGACGCGGCGTCGCCATGCAAGACGCAGTTCTCGCCGCCCTCCTCGTAGTTCATGACGAACTGGACGGCGATGCGGGCGCGGTTCGGCCATTGGGCGTCCGGAACCGAGGCGCCGTAGCCGATCATGTCGCGCGGATATTTGTCCACCACTGTGCCTGTCTCCCGGCTGGTTCCGTGATCGAACCGACAGGTTACAAAGTCGGCGCCGCCCCGACAACGTCCCGCGATACGGGACGAGGGCCAACCCGCGCGGTCAGTGGGTCGAATCCCCAAAGACCTGCTCAAGGGACGCGCCATCGACCACGGCGTCGATCCACCGGTCGATCTCATCGGCGGAGGCGGCCGGCAGCTTGCGCTCGATGACGGCGGGAACAGGCTCATTCCGCCGCTGGAGCATGCGCAGGAGGATATCGGCCTTGGCCTTGATCTGGCCCTCCGCCAATCCCTTCGCGTGCCCTTCGGCGATGTATGATTCCGCGATCGTTGGCATGATCTCATCCTCTTGTCCGGGAACCACATGGCCCAGCGCCGCACGCAGGCGAGCTTGGTTGCGGGCGTCGTCCGCCATGAACAGATATCTGACCACGCCGCGAAGCACGGTCAAGCCGATAACGGCGGCGACGCCAAGCAATCGCTCCAGGGTGACTTCCGGATCGCCGTCGCGCGTCGCGTATTTCAAAGTCAGCAAGCCGGCTTGGAGGTCGTGGTGGCGGGATAGTTCGGCATCAGGGATGACCGAGAGGTCAACGAGGGTGTAGCCGAAATCAAGCGGCCCGGCCGCCAGGATATCCGGCGGGATGCCATAGGCGTCGCCCAGGGTGGGTGGGTGCGGCCAGGGTGCCGTTCCATGATAGAGGATCACGGCCAGGACGGGCGCCGGAGCGACGCGGAACCCGCCATTCGCCCCCGCGACACGGCGCGCGCCGCGCGTCGCCGCCCCATGAAGATACCCGAAGACCTGCATCAGGGCATCTCCCTCGCCCGCGCTCTTGTGTTCGATCAGTGTCAGGACATGCAGGGGGCGACCGCCGGATAGCTCGAGACCGTAAACCCTGTCGCCGCACAACTCCGCGAGCAGCGGGTCCACGAAGCTCTCCGATCTGTCGACCGCGGGCTCGGCGGTGAGGTGTGCCGTCACCCCCGGTGGCAGTCGTTCCCTAAGGAAGCTGTCCGCGTTCCCGGGACCGTCGAGGATGAGTTTCACGAATTGATCATGACGCCGGATCAAGCGCCCGGCGTCGCGGTTCGCCTCGTCCGTGGAGTCGATGTCTGCCATGGTCGCCAGATGCCGAGATCATGCGGGGTGAAGCGGCCTCGGGATGACGGGCGCATTCGACTGCGTGCATAGCGTTTCTTCGGGTAGTCCGGCAAGTGTCGTGTGGCAATCAACGTGAGAGCCAAGGTTGTAAGTTCAGGAGCCTGGGAACTTGGCGACGACCTCCCGAGTGGCTCCGTCGCGCTGGACGCTGAGGGGGAGCCAGGTTCCAGGGGCTTGGCGGTTGACGATGTCGATCAGCTTGCCGACCTCGTTGGTCCTGGTGCCAGCGGCGGCGAGGATCACGTCGCCCCGTTCGAGACCGGCCGCTTCGGCGACGCTGTCGCCGCCCACCGATTCGACGCGTAGGCCCTGGTCGAGGGGAGCCAGGCTGACACCCAGCCGGGGCCGCCACGAGGGACGCTCCTCCGCGTCGGCGGCGACGCCGAAGACGGCGTCCGCCAAGCCGGCTTCCAGGGCGAAGCAGGGCGATCCGGCGCTCCAGGGCAGAAGGACCATGCCGTCGGGAATGCCGATGTCGGCGAGCTGGTGGGGGATGCCGTACCGGCGTTCCATGTGGCCGGCGCCGACGATGCCGACCACGGTGGCGCCGGTCCGGCGATGGGTGTCCGCCAGGGCTTCCGCCATCGCGCGGTCCCACAGGAGTTGGGCCTCCTGGAAGCGGAGGAAGGCGGGGTCGTCCTTGACATCGCCCGGTTTGCCTTCGCGGCCGTGGGCGGCGTAGATCTCCGCCAAGCTGTCGGTATAGGCGGGGTCGGCCTTTGCTGGATCGCCGACGCCTTCCCGCGCGTCCGGTGGGATCTGGCTCCATCCCTCGCGCCCGACACGAGCGGTCAAGGCGCGGTCGATGTTGAGCGCCACGACCGGGATGCGGTTCATCCGGGCGAAATGGAGAAGGGGCATGTAGAGCGCGCTGTCATAGCCCCACACGGTGCGCCAGTCGGTTTCGGCGAGAAGTTGTTCCTCCGTCAGGTCGCCCGCGACCCAGCGGTCGAGCGCGGGCTGGACGCGGCGGGGGAACATCTCCATCCCCAGCGCCAAATCGGGCCGGTGGGCGTGCAGCCCGGCGAGCGTTTGGAACTGCCAGCGGTGGTGTTCCGCGCTGTCGTGCTGTTCGCCCAGCAGGACGATGGGAGCTTTCGCGGCACGGCGGAACAGGTCCGGTCCGGGAATCGAGGGGCCGGCGGCGCCGGCGAGTGGTTCGGCCCAGGAACCGGGTGGGACGCAGGCCGCCGCGGTTTCCGCCGCTCCACCGCGCCACGTCCCGCAGCCGGCGAGGAGGACCGCGATCACCATCAACTTCCGCACCACGGTTCTTCCTTTCCGGCTGGGTTTCAGGCATACGCCCACACGCTGGCAACCAGAGCCATGTGGTACTGGCATGTAGTGCTGGCGGGCCGCGCGACCATGGTCAGTCAACCTTCGGGCCTAGGCTCCGGTCGACGTCGAGCGGCACGGGCTGGACGATCTCGGTCGGCAGGTCGAACTCCCGCCAGACGTCGATACCGTCACGGTACCAGTGGACCCTGGTATAACCCCAGGAAACCGCCCGCTTGGCGGCGTTCCAGGACATCCAGCAGTCGGTGACGCAATAGAACACGACACCGGTGTCGCGGTCACCCCTGGTGAGGCGCTCGAGGTTCCGCCGGAAGTAGCTTTCGATCTCGGGCGCCGGCTTTCCGTCGCCGACTTCCGGCAGCCACGCGCTTCCGCTGATCGCGACATGCGGCGCCGCGACCAGCCATTTGCCGGCCAGGCCAGGAGCCGCCGATCTCGGGACTTTCATGACGTCGATGAAGACGGCGGTCCCGTCGCGTTGCATCTCCTCCGCGAGTTCCAGCGTAAGCGTGGTGGCGCCGGGCACATGGGATGGGACGGGTGCGCGGTAATGGTCCAGCCGGTATCCAGCGGGTACCGGCACATCGGAGCCGGGGCGGGTGTCCACCATCTCCGCCCTGGGTGTCGCGGGCATCAGTGGCGCGAGGCCCAGGAGGAGCGCCAGGATGGCGGATCTGTTTATCGAGCCGGGAGCCGGCCCGGACCGGCGTGGCCTTGTCATCGCGCCAGCCAAACACGCGGCCAGCTACCCCCGCCAGTTCCACGATAGTGCTATAGGCGTCTTGGCTTGGGGCGGTTATGGTGGGGGCTTGGTTTCGTCTGGTACGGATGGATGGCGATTATCTCAGCTCGGACTGCGGACCCGGCACCCTCGTTCGGTTCCAAGCCGGATCACCCGCCTGATCTCGTGATCGAAATCGACGACAAGAGCTTCGCGGCGGTTGGTGACGCGCCCGCCCACCGGGCCGTGAGCGGGTTTCGGCTGACGGCGCGGCGCGGTGAGTTCGTCGCGATGGTTGGGCCATCCGGCTGTGGCAAGACGACGACGCTGAACATCGTCGCGGGTCTCGATAGCGATTTCCAAGGCAACGTCACGCTGCCGACCGCGCCGGGCCGGGCTCGTCCCGTGCTTGGCTATGTGTTCCAAAACCCGCGCCTGCTGCCGTGGCGCACCGTCCATGAGAACTTGGCCTTGGTACTGAACGGCGAAGCCGACGCCGAGGACAGGATCGTGGCGCTGCTGGAGGCCATGGACCTGACCGGCGTCCGCGACCAGTATCCCGGCAGGCTGTCGGTGGGCATGCAGCGCCGCGCGGCGCTGGCCCGCGCCTTCGTCGTCAAGCCCGACCTGCTGCTGATGGACGAGCCCTTCGTGTCGCTGGACGAGCAGACGGCGCGGCGCCTGCGCCTGCTGCTGCTCGACCTGTGGCATGCCCGGCCGACCACGGTCCTGTTCGTCACGCATAACCTGCGCGAGGCCATTCAACTGGCCGATCGGCTGGTGCTGCTGTCGGCGCCCCCGACGCGGGTGCTGACGGATCTGGTGATCGGCCTGCCACGATCCCGTCGCGATGACGAGGCCGCCGTTGAGGAATACCGCGCCGAACTGCTGGGCCGGGCGGGTCCGGCGTTCGAATTGCTGGGCTGACCCTCTGATCACGCCGTATGGCGCTTGGGCGGCTTTGCAGCGGTCGCCGCGATGCGGTAAGGTCGCGTCATGTCAGAGACGCCCGCACCCGAAAAACCAACCGTCATCCTGACCGGCGCCAGCCGGGGGATCGGCCATGCCACCGTCCAGCGCTTCAGCCAGGAAGGCTGGCGCGTGATCACCTGTTCCCGGGAGACCATCCCGGAGGACTGCAAGGCCGATCCCAACTGGACGCACCATATCGCCGCCGACCTGGGCGATCCCGATAGCCGCGCCGAGTTCGTCAAGGAGGCCAATCGCGTCCTGGCGGGTGGTCCCCTGCATTCGCTGGTCAACAACGCCGGCGTTTCGCCCAAGACCCCCATCAAGGAGCGGCTGGGCTGCCTGAATGGGGATCTCAGCGCGTGGCGTTCGGTCTTCGAGCTGAATTTCTTCACGCCATTGGTGCTGGCGCGTGGATTCGCGGCCTCGCTCGCCAAAGGCAAGGGCGCCATCGTCAACATCACCTCGATCGCTGGACACGCGGTCCATCCCTTCGCCGGGTCCGCCTATAGCACCTCGAAGGCGGCGCTTTCGGGTTTGACGCGGGAGATGGCGGTGGAGTTCGCGGATCTGGGCGTGCGGGTCAACGCGGTGGCTCCGGGCGAGATCGAAACGGCGATGCTGTCGCCGGAAACCGACATCCTGATCCCCCGCATTCCCCTGCATCGGCTGGGCCAGCCGGCCGACGTCGCGGCGGCGATCTTCTACCTTAGCTCGCCCGACAGCAACTATGTCACCGGCACCGAGATCTTCGTGACCGGCGGCCAGCACCTGTATTGATGACAACGATTTTCGGCGGAACACGCATGGCCGATCCTCACGGCGGGCTGTCCAGCATCCGGATGCTGGAAAAGCTGGTTTCCTTCGACACCACCAGCCGCAACTCCAATTTGGACCTGATCCGGTTCATCGAGGATTACCTGGGCGGCCTCGGCGTCGGCAGCCACCTCGTGTACGACGAGGCGGGAACCAAGGCCAACCTCTACGCGACCCTGGGGCCCACGGACCGGGGCGGCGTGATCCTGTCAGGTCACACCGACGTGGTCCCGGTCGATGGCCAGAAATGGGCGACCGACCCGTTCGCGCTGACCGAGCGCGACGGTAGGTTGTATGGTCGCGGATCCTGTGACATGAAGGGCTTCGACGCCGTCGTCCTCGCCATGGTGCCGGAATTCCTGTCCCGTGACCTGCGGGTCCCGATCCATCTGGCGTTCTCCTACGACGAGGAGGTCGGATGCATCGGCGTGCGCCGGCTGATCGAACGGTTGGGTGAGTTCGGCGCCAAACCGACCATGTGCGTCGTCGGCGAACCCACCGACATGAAGGTGATGACCGGCCACAAAGGCAAGAAATCGGTGCGCTGCACGGTGCGGGGAGCGGCCTGCCATTCCTCGCTGGCGCCCCAGGGCGTCAACGCCATCGAATACGCGGCGGAGGCGATCGCGCACATGAAGGCCATGGCCCGCCGGATCCAGCGGGAGGGCCCGTTCGACCCGCTGTTCGACGTGCCCCATACCACGATCCACACGGGCGTGATCCAGGGCGGCGAGGCCCTGAACATCGTGCCCGACCTCTGCGTCTTCGACGCCGAGATCCGGGTCATTCCTCAGGATGACGCCGAGTCGCTGTTCGCCGAGATCGAATCATACGTCGACCGTATTCTAATTCCCGAGATGAGGGCGGTCGATCCCGCCGCCGGGTTTGACTGGGAGGAGATCTTCGCGTTCCCCGGCCTGGACACCGATCCCGAGGCGGAGGTGGTTCGGCTGGCGAAGTCGTGCGCCGAGCGCAACGACCACGAGAAGGTCGCCTATGGCACCGAAGGTGGGCTGTTCCAGCAAATGGGCGGCATTCCGACGGTGATCGTCGGCCCCGGCAGCATCGAGCAGGCCCACAAGCCCGACGAGTTCATCACCGTCGATCAGATCGGACGCTGTGAACGGTTCATGCGCAGGTTGCTGGATCAACTGACCGCCCCTTGATCCTGGGTATCCGTTGAAATTCTTAGGCATCAAACTATTTGTGATAGGTTTGATTGCGGGGCGGTGTCTGTTTTCATCTTGCCGCTGCTTGTATTATATATGGTTTGACTGGGAAACCGATTGAGAGGCGACGGATTTTGACCCTCGGGCGCATGCCCCGGCGCATGGATCTGCTGATCATGACGATGTCCGCGTTTTTCGCGCTGAGCGTCATCGGCATTCGTGTCGCCTCACTGTGGTCGGAGTATGGGCGTGAGATCGGGCGGGCGGAGTCGGCCAGCCGCGATTTGGCCCGCGTGACCGAGGAGTATATCGGTCGGGTATTCGAGACCAATGACCTGATCGCTTCGGAAGTCGTCCGGTATGTGCGCCAGCAGGGTGGAGTGGAACAGGTCAGGAACCGCCTGGAGCCACACCGCTACCTGGCCGACCTGTCGCGCCGCACGGGAGGCAGTCAGATCTTCGTGGTCGACAGCGCGGGCGTCCCATCCATCCTGACGACGCGGTTTCCGGCTCCCGACGGTGATTATACGGACCGTGACTGGATGAAGGTCCATGTCGCCGGAGCCGATCGCCACATTGGCGAAGCCTTGGTTGGCCGAATCTCCGGGGAGATCGTGTTCTCATATTCCCGCTCGATCCGGGCAGCCGACGGATTGCTCGACGGGGTCGTTCATATCTCCATGAGACCGAGTTTCTTCGAGCAGGTTCCGGATACCAGCGATTTCGGGTCCGGCGTCCAGCTGACGGTCTGGAACCCGGAGGGCAGGGTGATCGCCCGAACGGGGATGTCGGTGGCGGATATCGGCTTGGCATATCGGGATCACCCGGCGCTTCAAGTCATGTTCGACGGCGACACCGGGACGTTCCGGGCGCCGTCCCCCTTTGACGACTCCGACCGGATCTTCTCGTTCCGCCGCCACAATCAGTGGCCTATCATCGTCAGCGCCAGCGTGCCGGTCAGCAGTGCGTTGGTACCCTTCCGGGACAGCGTCCGGCAGGCGCTATGGCAGGTCGCCCTGGTGCTGACCGGCTTGGCCGCACTGACCGCGGTGGCGTTAAGGCTCAACCGGAACGAGCGGGCGGCGAGGGAGGCACTTTCTCGTTCCAACGCGGCGCTGGTACGCTCCGGTCGCGATCTGCAGAACCGCATCGAGGATCGTGCCCGTGAACTGGCGGAAGCCAACGACCGGCGCCGGGAGGATGAGGAGCGGTTCCGCGGCGTCTTCAACGCCATGTTCCAGTTCATCGCGCTGCTGAAGCCCGACGGGACCGTGATCGAGGTCAACCGCGCCGTGTTGGATTTCTGCGGGGTCGATTCCGCCGAGATCCGGAACCATCACCTGTGGGAAACCCCTTGGTGGCATCGCGGAGATGACGGGGTGGAACGGCTTCGCCAAGCCGTCGCCACGGCCATCACCGGAAAATTCGTCCGCTACGAGGCGGAGGTGACCGGAGCGGGTGGCCGCCGTGTGCTGATCGACTTTTCCCTCAATGCGGTCACCGACGCGAGGGGCAGGGTCATCCTGCTGGTGGCGGAGGGGCGTGACATCTCCGACCTCAAGGTGGCCCAGGCCAAGCTTCACGAGGCGCAGAAACTGGAGATGCTCGGCCAATTGACTGGTGGCGTCGCCCATGACTTCAACAATTTGCTGATGGTGATCCTCAGCAACCTCGACCTCCTGAGGAAGCGGTTGCCCGACGACGAGCGGCTGTGCCAGTTCGCCGATAGCGCCGTGCAGGCGGCCGAGCGGGGCACGACGCTGACCCAGCGCCTCCTGGCGTTCGCCCGTCGGCAGGACTTGCGGCCCGAGGTGATCGACTTGGCCGACCTCGTCACCGGCATGAAGGATCTGGTGGAGCGCTCGGTGGGTGTCGGTATCCAGACGATCTTCGATCTGCCCAAAGGGTTGCCCAGCGTCCGGGTCGACGCCAACCAGCTCGAACTGGCCCTCCTGAACCTCGTGTTGAACGCCAAGGACGCCATGCCGGAGGGCGGCATCCTGACGATATCGCTGCGCCACCTGCCGGGCGACCGTGACGATGAAAGCCTGCCGCGGGCCGGCCATGTCGCGCTCAGCGTCGCCGACAGCGGGCGGGGCATGGACGAGAGGACGGCGAAAGCCTGCATCGAACCGTTCTTCACCACGAAGGAGCCGGGCAAGGGGTCCGGTCTGGGGCTGTCCATGGTGCACGGTCTGGCGGAGCAATCGGGAGGCTGGCTGCGCATCCTGACCAATCCAGGCATGGGGACCCGGATCTCGATCGGATTGCCGGCCGCCGGGACGGTCATGGCGATCAAACCGCTGCTGGGCGCCGCCGGCGCGGAGCCGGTCCGGCTGCCTTCATGCCGCATCCTGCTGGTCGAGGACGACGTGCTGGTGGGCATGGGCGCGGAGGCCGTCCTGAGCGACATGGGGCACACGGTGACGCTGGCCCATGACGGCCCACACGCGCTGGAGATCCTGAGCCGCGGCAGCGCGTTCGATCTCGTGATCACCGACTACGCCATGCCGGGCATGACGGGAACCGAACTGATCGACGAGATCAGGGCGCGGAATCCGGATTTGCCGATCGTGCTGGCCTCCGGTTACGCCGATCTGCCGGACGGCGAGGTTCCGGACGGTGTCGCGCGGCTGTGCAAGCCTTATCGCCCGCATGACTTGGTCACGGCGCTATCCAGCCTGCTGATGCCGACGGCATCGGTCGGACAATCGGTCGGGGCGTCCAACGTCGTTCGCCTGCTGCGGGATCCGCGGGCGTAGGAGTGTCCCAGGCGCTCAGTGGGCGAGCAGGACAGGCATGTTCGCCATGGCGAGGATATGGCTGGTGGCGCCTCCGAAGATCATCTGCCGCAGACGGCTCTGGGTGTAGGCACCCTTGATCAGCAGATCGACCTCCAGCGCCTTGGCGTGTTCCAGGATCGTCTCACCGACGCCGCGGTTCTGAGGCACGTGCATCGCCTGGGCGGGGACGCCGGAGCGGGTCAGGTAGCGGGCCGCCTCCTCGGCGCTGGGGCCCGCGACCAGCCCGCCCTCGACCGACAGCACGAAGACGCGCTCCGCCTGTTCCAGGAAGGTGCGGGCGAAGGCGACGGCGCGCGCGGTCTCGGTGCTGGCGTTCCACGCGATCATGACGGTGTGGCCGAGCCGGCGGGGTGCCGTCGGCGGTGCGACCAGCACCGGTCGGCCACCGTCGAACAGCGCCGCCTCCAGCGTGCTCATGCGTGGCGGTGTCGCTCCGCGCGAGGGTTGGCCGAGGATTGTCAGGTCGAACAGGCGGGCGTGCTGGCCGATGAAATCGTCGCCGGGCGGCGCCTCGATCCGGAAGGTCGCCCAGGGCTGGCCGGTGCCGGCGCCACCGTCGAGCGGAATGTCGTTGCGGTTCAGGAACTGTTCGAACTCCTGGCGCGAGCGCTGGATGCTGTCCCAGTCCTCCTTGCGGAAATCCTCCACGACATAGGGCGCTCCCATGCCGGTCGCCGCGATGATGCCGGCGAAGTCCGGACGGACGTGGAGCCCTTCCATGTGACTGCCGAAGCGCCGGGCCACCAGGAGGGCCGTGTCCAGCACCGACGATAACAACTCGCTCTCCTCGACCGGGATGAGAATGCTCTTCATGTGCTTGAACCTCTTCGATACTTCGCCGCCGCTGGGGCTTCCGCCTCGTGTCGATCATCCGCCGAGGCGATGCCGGGCGCAACCATCTTAAAGGCTGGGGGCTTGAAGGTTGGGGACACGCCGCCTCGGGAAAATATAGACCTGTCAGTTTAGATATCTCTCCGCGAAGGCTAGGTCAAATCGTCACGCGGCCCCGGCATGAAGGCATCAAGGCGAGACAGGGGGCGGGCATGGTCCTACTGTGCCAAGGATCCGTTTTTCCCAATCCCCACGCTGGTTTGATCATGAACGATGTAGCAGAATTTCTCGCCTATGCGATCAAGCTGGAGGAGGATGCCGCGGCGCGGTTCTCCGATCTGGCCGAGTCGATGAAAACCTATGGCAATCAGGAAATCGCCGAGTTCTTCGGCAAGATGGCCCACTTCTCGCGGATGCATTTGGCCGAGGCCCGAAAGCGCTCCGGTTTCCACAAGATGCCCGTCATGAAGCCCGAGGATTTCGTGTGGCCGGATGACGAAAGCCCGGAGGCGACCTCGATGGAGGGATCACACTACCTCATGACGGCGGAATACGCGCTGGACCTGGCCCTCGACAGCGAGGAGCGCGGCTTCGCGTTCTACGACAACATCGCCAAAGGCACGAAGGACCCGGAGGTCCGCATGATGGCGGAGGAGTTCGCGCTGGAGGAGGCCGAGCACGTCGCCGAACTGAAGAAGTGGGTGTCGCGGTACAAGGCCGCTTGACCGGAACATCGTCCCCTCCCAAGTCCAGCACCATGGACTTGGGAGGCTCCGACGAGGCGGCGGAAACCGGCGATTTCAGGACGCGCGGGACTTCAGGGCCGCGTAATCGAACTCATAGGTCTTGTCCGGCGGCTGATAGCCTCGGAACACCTCGATCGCCTCCTCGATCGTGACACCCTCGGGAACGTTCTGGATCTCGTAGACGACCGACGATCCACTGGTCGGGCCGACATCCGCCGTGCGGTGGGCCTTGGTGATCAGTCCCTCGCCGGCGACCTTGATCATGTATGATGCCATTATTCGACTCTCCTGAAGTGGACCCTGTCGGGTGTGACCAGAACTGTTGATTTTCACGGGGTTTTTGGGTTTGGCGATGCCATGACCTTCCCGGAGATTAGCAGTCGGTTCGGCAGCGCGCCGCGCGACAAGTTGCCCATCGGAAATTCGGCTCGAATTATATCGATTTCGCCGCACGCGATGGTATGGTGTTGGTCATGGGAGAGATTGGCATGTCCACACCAATGATCGTCATCGCGCTCATCGCGTTGTACGCGGCCTACGTATACAACCGGCTGCAAAAATTGTGGCTGGTCGTGCGGCAGGATCTATCGGAGGTGGACCTATTGGCCGGCTCGCATGTCCAAGCCTTCCGGCGGCTCGCCGACGCGGGCGGGCGGCTCGCCGAGCACCAGCAGATGCTGCCGCAGCTGATAGAAGCCGAAAAGATCCTGCTGGCGCGACGGGATCGCTGCAACGCAAGCATTCGCCTTTACAACACCTATCGCTCCCAACTGCCGCAGGTATTGATGAGCGGACTCGCCGGCTTTCGCGAGATCGCCTTCCTTACGGCCGACCCGGCCCTGACGGCGGGGCGCCCACGTCCGGAGGACGCCGGATCGGGCACGGTGACCGTGATGCGCCGATAGGGGCTGGATCCCCTCCCGTTTTCGCCTAAATCCCTCCTCGCTCAGAGTCGATCGCAAAATCTGACGGCACGGGCTGTGCCTTCCCGCGTTCTCGCGTGTTACCCTGGTCAGTCGCACGCTCCGACGGCACTGGCTATTCCCGCTGGGCGGTCGTGAGCGGCCAAGATCCGCCAAGCCCGACGCGAACGGGCGTCCCACGTCCTTGCAACAGCCCGAGATACCATGATCGATCGGAACGACCGCCTCTGGTACAAGGATGCCGTCATCTATCAGCTCCACGTGAAGGCTTTCTTCGATGCCGACAATGACGGTATCGGCGACTTCGCGGGACTGTCCCAGAAACTGGACTATCTTCAGGAACTCGGTGTCACGGCACTGTGGTTGTTGCCCTTCTATCCCTCGCCGCTGCGCGACGACGGGTACGACATCGCCGACTATCGCAATGTCAATCCGTCCTACGGCTTCATGAAGGATTTCCGGCAATTCGTCCGGGAGTGCCATAGCCGCGGCATGCGGGTGATAACGGAGCTGGTGATCAACCACACCTCCGACCAGCATCCGTGGTTCCAGCGCGCCCGCACCGCCAAGCCGGGCTCGAACCACCGGAATTTCTACGTTTGGAGCGACAGCGACCAGAAGTACCAGGGCACCCGGATCATCTTCCTGGATACGGAGAAGTCCAACTGGACTTGGGACCCGGTCGCCAAGTCGTATTTCTGGCACCGCTTCTATTCGCACCAGCCGGACCTGAACTTCGACAATCCGGCCGTGCTGCGCGAGGTCCTGAGCGTGCTGCGCTTCTGGCTCGACATGGGTGTCGACGGGCTGCGGCTAGACGCCGTGCCCTACCTGATCGAGCGCGAGGGCACGAACAACGAGAACCTCAGCGAAACCCATGACATCCTGAAGCAGATCCGCGCCGCCGTCGACGAGGGTTACGCCGACCGCATGCTGCTGGCCGAGGCCAACCAGTGGCCGGAGGATGTGCTGCCCTATTTCGGCGATCTGTCGAAGGGCGGCGACGAATGCCACATGGCGTTCCACTTCCCGCTGATGCCACGCATGTACATGGCGATCGCGCAGGAGGACCGGCATCCCGTCACCGACATCATGCGCCAGACGCCGGAGATCCCGGAGACCTGCCAGTGGGCCGTGTTCCTGCGGAACCACGACGAGCTGACGCTGGAGATGGTCACCGACAAGGAGCGGGACTATCTCTGGAATTTCTACGCCAAGGACCGGCGGATGCGGATCAACCTGGGCATCCGCCGCCGTTTGGCGACGCTCATGGACAACGACCGGCGCAAGATCGAGCTGCTCAACAGCCTGCTGTTCTCGATGCCTGGCACGCCCGTCGTCTATTACGGCGACGAGATCGGCATGGGCGACAATGTCTATCTGGGTGACCGCGACGGCGTGCGGACGCCGATGCAGTGGTCGCCCGACCGCAACGGCGGCTTCTCGCGGTCCGATCCGGCGCGTCTTTACCTGCCGGCGGTCGCCGATCCGATCTATGGCTTCGACGCCGTCAACGTCGAGGCGCAGGAGCGCAGCCCGTCGTCGCTGCTGAACTGGATGAAGCGGCTGATCGCGGTGCGCCAGCAGCAGAAGTCGTTCGGCCGCGGCGCGCTCCGCTTCCTGTATCCCGGCAACCGAAAGGTCCTCGCCTATCTGCGCGAGCATGAGGGCGAGGTGATCCTGTGCGTCGCCAACCTGTCGCGCTCGGCGCAGGCGGTCGAGCTCGACCTCGCCCGCTTCAAGGGCAGCGTTCCGGTCGAACTGATCGGCCGAAGCACTTTCCCGCCGATCGGTGATCTGCCTTATCTGCTGACGCTGCCCGGCTATGGCTTCTTCTGGTTCGGCCTGACCAGCAGCGCCGAACAGCCCGCTTGGCACGAGCAGCTCCCGGAGGTGATGCCGGAATTCGTGACGCTGGTGATTACCGACGGCTGGCGCAACGCGTCGGGCCGCGCCGCGACCGAGTTGACCCGCGACGTGCTGCCGACATACCTGCCCAAGCAGCGGTGGTTCGGCGCCAAGGACGAGGTGATCAACGAGACCCGCATCCACACGCTGGCGGAGCTGACCGGACAGGGTGAGACCTTCATGCTCGGCATGATCGACGTCGTGCTATCCGGAGTCGAGGAACCGCACCCGTACTTCCTGCCGCTGGCCGTGACCTGGGAGGAGACCGCCGCGACACCCGCGTCGCCACTGCTGCCCTACACGCTGTCGCGCGCTCGGCGCGGACCGCGCCTCGGTGGATTGTACGACGCCATGCAGTCGGACAGGTTCCTGCTGGCCGCGATCGACGCGATCCGCCGTGGCGAGCAGGTCAAGGCGAGTTCAGGCGTCATCAAGTTCCAGCCGACCCAGCGCATGGCGGAGCTCGAGCTTCCGGCCGAGCTCGAGGTTCGGCGGCTGGGTGTCGAGCAGAGCAACACCTCCGTCCTGGTCGCCGACATGATGGTGGTCAAGGGCTACCGGAAGCTGGTCCATGGCGAGCATCCGGAGCTGGAGATCGGCCGCTTCCTGACCGAGGTCGCGGATTACCGCAACACGCCGGCCCTACTGGGCTCCGTGCTGCATGTCGAGGATGACGGAACCACGACCGCCTTGATGGTCGTGCAGGGCTTCGTGCGGAACCAGGGCGATGGCTGGACCTTCACGGTCGATCATCTGGTGCGCTACCTGGATGAGATCCGGCTGGGGGCCACCGCCACCGACGAAGCCGGGCGGACCTCGCCCGAGGATCTGGAGTTCTACTTGTCACTGGCCGGCACGCTCGGCCAGCGGACGGCGGAACTGCATCGGGCCCTGGCGATCGAGAGCGGCGATCCCGCCTTCGAGCCGGAACCCATCACCGAATCCGATGTGTCCAGTTGGGTGGAGGGAGCCAAGGCGCAGGCCGAACGCGCCTTCGGCAGCTTGGAGCAGGCCAAATCTAAGCTGATCGGCGACGATCTGGCGGAGGCTGAGGCGTTGCTGGAGCGCCGCGGTGAGTGCATGGACCTTATCGGTTCGCTGCTCTCCGGCGGTGTCACCAGCTTCAAGACGCGCTATCATGGCGACTATCATTTGGGGCAGGTGTTGAAGGCCCAGAATGACTGGTACATCATCGATTTCGAGGGCGAGCCGGCCAAATCCCTGGACCAGCGCCGGGCCAAGCAGGCTCCGCTGCGCGATGTCGCGGGCATGCTGAGGTCGTTCAACTACGCGGCTTGGGCGGCGGTCAAGCGGGTCGAGGAGATGCAGGCGGACGCCGGCTCCAAGGTGCTCGGCTCCGCGCTCGAATGGGAGCAGCGGGCGTCCAGGGCCTTCATCGGTGCGTATCACGACGCGATTTTGGGGTGCCCCAGCTACCCAGCCGATGAAAGCGTGGCAAAAAGCCTGCTCGACCTGTTCACGTTGGAGAAGGCTCTTTACGAGATCGCCTACGAGGCCGCAAATCGGCCGACATGGCTGGGCATTCCCATCAAGGGGGTGACCGGCATCCTCGACGCACACGCCGCCAGCGCACAGCCTGGGGAGGTTTGATGACCGCCTACACCAAGAACCCGACCAGCCAGACCGCCGCCGTCGCGGAACCGCAAGCTCCCTCGGGCGCCAAGAGCGACGAGGTTTTGCGGGCGGAGATCGAGTCGATCATCCGCGCCGATCATGGCGATCCATTCGGCATCCTTGGCATGCACACCGATGGGCCGGATGGCGCCGTCACGGTTCGGACCTTCATGCCCGAGGCGCGGCGCGTGGAGTTGATCGACGGTCAGAGCGGCGAGACGATCGGCGATCTGGAGAAGATCCATTCCGACGGTTTCTGGTCATTGACCTTGCGCGACCGCCAGACTCCGTTCCGCTATCGGTTCCGGATCGAGTTCGCCACCCACACGGGCGAGTTCGAGGACGCCTACCGGTTCCCGCCGGTGCTGGGACAGCTGGATGTCCACCTGCTGGCGGAGGGCACCCACCTCCGCAGCTTCGAGCGGCTCGGCGCCCATCCTCATGAAATGGATGGCGTGACCGGGACCGCGTTCGCGGTGTGGGCTCCGAACGCCTCCCGCGTTTCGGTGATCGGTGAGTTCTGCAACTGGGACGGCCGCAGGCTGCCGATGCGGAAGCGCCACGAATGCGGCGTCTGGGAACTGTTCGTTCCCCATGTCGCCAAGGGCGACCGTTACAAGTACGAGATCCGCGGCCCCAGCGGCAATCTGATGCCGCTGAAGGCCGACCCTTATGCGTTCCGCAGCGAGTTGCCGCCGCACACGGCGTCGATCGTCAATGGTCTGAACCGGCACGAATGGCGCGATCAGGAGTGGCTGCGCGACCGCGCGCGGACGGACTGGCGCGCAAAGCCGGTGTCGATCTACGAATGCCACATCAGTTCATGGCGGCGTCCGGACGGCGAGGGCGGCCTGCGCTACCTGACCTATGACGAGCTGGGCGACCAGCTCGTGCCGTATGTCAAGGAGATGGGCTACACCCATATCGAGCTGCTGCCGATCACCGAGTTTCCGTTCGACGGCTCCTGGGGTTACCAACCGATCGGCATGTACGCGCCGACCAGCCGACATGGCGATCCGGCGGCCTTCGCGCGCTTCGTCGAACGGTGCCACACCGAGGGAATCGGCCTGCTGCTCGACTGGGTGCCCGGCCACTTCCCGACCGACCCGCACGGCTTGGGCATGTTCGACGGGACGCACCTGTACGAGCACGCCGATCCACGCCAGGGCTTCCACCAGGACTGGAACACCCTGATCTACAATTTCGGCCGGCGCGAGGTATCGAGCTTCCTGCTGGGCAGCGCCTTGTACTGGATGGATCAGTTCCACTTCGACGGCATCCGGGTCGATGCCGTGGCCTCCATGCTGTATCTCGATTACAGCCGGCAGGCCGACCAGTGGGTCCCTAACCAATACGGTGGCAACGAGAACCTGGAGGCGGTCGCCTTCCTGAAGCGCATGAACGAGTTGGTCTACGCCAACCACCCCGGCGGCATGACGGTGGCGGAGGAGTCGACCTCTTGGCCGGGCGTGTCTCGGCCGGTCTACCTGGGCGGCTTGGGCTTCGGCTTCAAATGGAACATGGGCTGGATGCACGACACGCTCAGCTTCATGTCCAAGGACCCGATCCATCGCCGGTACCATCACCACTCCATGACCTTCGGCATGGTCTACGCCTACAGCGAGAACTTCGTCCTGCCGCTGAGCCATGACGAGGTGGTCCACGGCAAGGGATCGCTGCTCAACAAGATGCCGGGTGACCGGTGGCAGAAGTTCGCCAACCTGCGGGCCTATTACGGCTTCATGTGGACGCATCCCGGCAAGAAGCTGCTGTTCATGGGTGGCGAGTTTGGCCAGGAGCGCGAGTGGAACCACAACCAGGGGCTCGACTGGTTCCTGCTGGACGATCCGTTCCACAAGGGCGTCCAGACGCTGATCCGCGACCTGAACCATTTGTACCAGGATACCGCCGCGCTGCATGAGCTGGACAACGAGCCCGCCGGCTTCGAGTGGATCGAGGCCAACGACAGCGACAACAGCGTCCTGGCGTTCCTGCGCTACGGCAAGGATCGGGAGCGGCCGATCGTGTCGGTCAGCAACTTCACCCCGCTCCCGCGCCAGGGATACAGGGTGGGAGTGCCGGCGCCGGGCTTCTACCGTGAGCGGTTGAACACGGACGCCGGTGTCTATGGCGGTGGCGATGTCGGCAACAACGGTGGCGTGGAGGCGGAGGAGATCCCGCATCACGGGCGTCCGTATTCGATCTGCCTGACGGTGCCGCCGCTCGGCTCGCTGATCCTGGAGCGTGCCTAGACGGTTCCGGGGAGATCCAACCATCGAGAGCGCGTCGCGGGTCTCAGACCCGCAGCGCGCTCGACAGTTCGATCACGCGGAGCGTTTCACCCCACTCCACGATGTCGGCCACTTGATCCAGCGTCATCCAGCGGGCGTCCAGCGCATCGTCGGCGGCGATCGGGTCGCCCGCTGGACACTCCGCCAGCACCTCGACCAGGGTGTAATGGAACTGGGTCTGGCCATCGGCGTCGTGGTGGATCGAGTCGAGGGCGGTGATCACCGCCTTGGGCTCGACGGTGAGGCCGGTCTCCTCCAGCACCTCACGGGTGGCCGCTTGGAACAGGGTCTCGCCGACCGTCTGCGCGCCGCCTGGAATGCCCCACTGACCCATGCGCGGTGGTTTGCCGCGCTGGATCAGCAGGACGCGGTCGCCCTGCCAGACCACGACTCCGACACCGACCCAGGGGCGGTCGGGGTATTCCCGGTCGGAGCGAGTCACCGCTTGAACCGCTCGTCCACCGGAACGCGGTAGCCATTGACGAGCCGGTTGGTCTCGTTCGCCATGCCGACCACGCCCATCAACTCTCCGAACATCTCCTCGGTCATGCCGGCCTTGCGGGCCGCCGCCGAGTGGGAGGCGATGCAGTATTCGCAGCTGTTGGTGACGCTGACGGCCAGATAGACCATCTCCTTCGTCAGCGGGTCGAGCGCGCCGGGGGCCATCACCTCCTTCAAGCTCTCCCAGGTCCGCCGGAGGGTCGGCGGATGGCTGGCGAGCGCCTTCCAGAAATTGTTGATCTGGTCGATCTTGCGGGTCGCCATGATGTCGTCATAGACGGCGCGGACCTCGGGACTGGCGTCCTCGTATTCGATCATGGGGGTTCCTCGGTGTCGGGTGACGGACCAAAAAGAGAGCGGGGCGCCCCGGTGTGGGACGCCCCGCTCAACTTAACACCGCTGGTGAGGCGGAGGATCAATACATGTGCTGGCCGCCGTTGATCGACAGGGTCGAGCCGGTGATGAAGCCGCCCTCGTCGGCCACCAGGAACAGCACGCCGCGCGCGATCTCCGAAGCCTTGCCGAGACGGCCAACCGGCACCTTGGCGACGATCTTCTCCAGCACGTTGGCCGGTACGGCGCGGACCATGTCGGTGTCGATGTAGCCGGGGGCGATGGCGTTGACGGTGATCCCCTTGGCCGCACCCTCCTGGGCCAGCGCCTTGGTGAAGCCGTGGATGCCCGACTTGGCCGCCGCGTAGTTGACCTGGCCGTACTGGCCGGCCTGACCGTTGATCGAGCCGATGTTGACGATGCGGCCGAAACCACGCTCGCGCATGCCGTCGATGACGTTGCGGCACATGTTGAAGCAGGAGGTCAGGTTGGTCTGGATGACGTCGTTCCACTGCTCGTAGGTCATGCGGTGCATCACGCCGTCCCGCGTGATGCCCGCGTTGTTGACGACGATCTCCACCGGGCCCAACTCGGCCGCGACCTTGGCGAGGCCTTCCTTGCAGGCGTCGAAGCTGCCGACGTCCCACTTGAAGGCGGCGATGCCGGTCCGTTCGGAGAACTCGCGCGCGCGCTCGTCGTTGCCGGCGTAGACGGCGGCAACCGTGTACCCGGCGTCCTTGAGAGCGAGCGAGATGGCTTCGCCGATACCGCGCGTTCCGCCGGTCACCACTGCGACTCTACCCATTGATTCCTCCCCCAGAAAGCGATGATTTGATGGTATGGGCCGATCCGGAGGCGCTTGAAGAGGGCGACTCCGGACCAGCGATCTTAACGGTCGCTCACGATCGACGCATTGATTCGCGTCAACGGGAACATTGCCTATTAGTCGCGGGCTACCGTCAGGGCGATGCCCATGCCGCCGCCGATGCACAGGGTGGCGAGGCCCTTCTTGGCGTCGCGGCGCTGCATCTCGTGGAGCAGGGTGATCAGGACGCGGGCGCCCGAGGCGCCGATCGGATGGCCGAGCGCGATGGCGCCGCCATTGACGTTGACCTTGGACTTGTCCCAGCCAAGGTCCTTGTTGACGGCGCAGGCCTGGGCGGCGAAGGCCTCGTTCGCCTCGATCAGGTCCAGGTCGTCGACGGTCCAGCCGGCGCGCTGGAGGGCCAGCCGGCTGGCGGGGATCGGGCCGGAGCCCATGATCGAGGGATCGACGCCGGCGGTCGCCCACGAAACGATCCGGGCCAAGGGCTTGATGCCCCGCTTGGAGGCGGCGTCGGCGCCCATCAGGATCAGGGCGGCGGCGCCGTCGTTGATGCCCGAGGCGTTGCCGGCCGTGACCGAGCCTTCCTTGGAGAAGGCGGGACGGAGCTTGGCCAGCGCCTCGACCGTGACGCCGGCCTTGGGGAACTCGTCGGTGTCGACGACCGTCTCGCCCTTGCGGGTCTTGATGGTCACCGGGACGATCTCGTCCTTGAACTTGCCGGCCTTCATCGCGGCCTCGGCCTTGTTCTGCGACGCCGTCGCGAACTCGTCCTGCTGCTCGCGGGTGATCTGCCACTTCTGGGCGACGTTCTCGGCGGTGGTGCCCATGTGGTAGCCGTTGAAGGCGTCCATCAGGCCGTCCTTCAGCATCGTGTCGATCATCTGCGTGTCACCCATCTTGGTGCCGTTGCGCAGATGCATGCAGTGGGGCGCCAAGCTCATGCTCTCCTGCCCGCCCGCGACCACGATGTCGGAGTCGCCGAGCTTGATCGCCTGATAGCCGAGCGCCACCGTGCGCAGGCCGGAACCGCAGAGCTGGTTGATGGCGTAGGCGGTCCTCTCGACCGGGATGCCGGCGGCGATGGCCGCCTGACGGGCGGGGTTCTGCCCGGTGCCCGCCGTCAGCACCTGACCCAGCACGACCTCGGACACTTCGCCCGCGTCCACCCCGGCGCGCTTCAACGCCTCACGGATCGCCAGTTCACCGAGCGTGTGCGCGGGTAGCGAGCTCAGCGAGCCGTTGAACGCGCCGATCGGCGTGCGCGCGGCACCGGCAATAACGACTTCGGTCATGGGGAACGCTCCTTAGCTGATGGCTATTTTCTTATGGGCCTGCCTTAGCACGGCCTAAACTAGCCCCGGCAATTTTTCGGCGCAAGACTTCGCGGGTACATGTCCCTCCGCCACTTGGCCCCGCGCCACTAAGTCGCGCTCCGCAATAGAGAAACCTAGTATCCTAACGATTGATGTGTTCACCTCAGGTTGCGAAGCCACTGGGCGAGGGGTTCCCAAACCAACGATCTCGCCATGGCGCTGACGATCATCCCGACATGGCCCAGGTGCGGGTCCCGGATGGTGGCGCCGGGGATCGCGTCGCCCAGCGCGCGGGCGGACAGCGGCGGCACGATCCTGTCCTTGCCGGGGATCATCACCATGACCGGGGGACGCAGCCGGCGAGGCTCGACGGCCTCGCCAGCGATGACCCAGGCGCGCCGCGCCGTGTCGTTGCGGCCGTACCAGCCGGTCAGACAGTCGCGCGCGACGCAGGCGGGCAGGGCGACGCCGTCGTTCAGCCAGTCCTCCAGCGCCACGAAATCGCGGGCGGCGGCGCCGTCCGGGGCCAGGCGGGAGAAACGGGTGAACTTGCGGGCGACCTGAAGCGGGTCCTGCATGGCGAACAGCGCCTGGATCGCGTCGACCGGCAACTCGCCCCAGGCGTCCAGCACCGGCTCGAACGGTCCCAGCGCCGCCGCCGTCCGCTTCGCCATGGCGGCGTTGTCGGCGTGGAAATCCCAAGGTGTCGCCAGCAGGGCCAGACCGGCGATGTCGCGCGGCCGTCGCAGCGTCAGGCCGGTGGCGAGCAGGCCGCCCATGCAGTAGCCGACCACGGCGGGGCGCGCGCCAGTCAGGTCGAGCACCGCGTCCAGCGCCCGCTCCAGCCTGCCCGCCACGAAATCCGTCATTGTGAAGCCACGCTCCAGTGGTCCGGGCCGGCCCCAATCGAGCAGCAGCGGGCGGAGTCCCTGGCCGGACATCCACCGCGTGAGGGAACAATCCTCGGACAGGTCGAGGATGTAATGCCGGTTGATCATCGACGGCACGAACAGAACCGGCGCTCCGGCTCCTCCGGACGTTTCGGCCCCATAATCCAGCAGCCGCGCCGAGCCCTCGCGCCAGACGGTCGGTGGCTCGGGCATGTCGCGGCGGTAGGGATGGTGGCGGTAACGCTCGACGCCGGTCAGTATCGCGTCGCAGCGCCACCGCATCTCGCGATCGACGGCCCGCGCGAAGGCGTCAGGATCGACGCCGTCGAGTTCCGCCCGCAGGTCCTCGGCGCGGTCCCGCAGATCCCCCTTCCAGGCTATCGATCCGTTCCTCAAGAACGGCAATCCGGCGGGCGAGCTCAGCAGGGTGGTCAGTGTCGCCGCCATGTGGAGCGCCAGCGGACGGGGCCCCTGGCGGGGAGTCCTGCGCGGGTCCGCCGGATGTGGAGGGGGCGGACGTGAAAGGGGCGAATGGATCATGAAATCGCTGATGTTGACCAGTGCCGCGCGTGCCGCCATGGCTGTTGAACGCGGAGAAGGGCGTCATGGCCGCGGCCCCTTGTCCCAGGATCTGGAACAAGCGCGAGAAGTGTTCCGCGACCTCGGGATCGACCGCCAGCGCCGACCATTGATCCTGCCAAAGATCCAGGTAGCGGCGTGCGAGACTTTCGAGTGAGGGCGGTTCTTGATCGGGTGAAGTGGCCATGGCGGCGACTATAATCGCGAACTACCGCGTTTGAACAGCGCCGCGCCATCGCGAGGTATGTTGGGGTCCGTCCCAATTGCGGTGGGCGGCGCGGTAGAAAGCTTGCCTAACGACGGTTTTATCGCGTACTCCTAATGTCTTGAGGGATTTGAGCGCAATGCCACCGCGTGAAAGCATACGAAATGGCCGAAAAAGAAGAAGCTAAATCCGCCCTGATCACGATCAAGAAGTATGCCAACCGTAGGCTGTATAATACGGCGACGAGCAGTTACGTCACGTTGGACCATCTGTGCCAGATGGTCAAGGACGGGATGGACTTCGTCGTGTATGACGCCAAGACGGGCGAGGACATCACCCGGTCGGTGCTGACGCAGATCATCGTGGAAGAGGAAAGCAAGGGGCAGAACCTGCTTCCCATCAGCTTCCTCCGCCAGTTGATCGGCTTCTACGGCGACAACATGCAATGGGTGGTTCCACGCTATCTGGAATACAGCATGCAGTCGTTCTCGCGGAACCAGGAGCAGATGCGCGATTACTTCTCGAACACGATCGGCGGAATCTTTCCGTTCGGCACGACGTTCGAGGAAGTGGGCAAGCAGAACCTGGCGATGTTCGAACGGGCGATGCGGATGTTCACCCCGTTCGGACCGCAGACCGAACAGGGCAAGGCCGCCACCGAGCAGTTCGACCAAGCTGCCCAGCGCGCCCGTGTCGAAAGCGAGAAGACGCTGAGCGACCTGCAGAAGCAGCTCGAGGAGTTGCAGAAGCAGTTGGTGACGATCACCAAGGCGAAGGGCGAGTGACCTGGAGGCTGGCTTGGGCCAGCCGACTCGGTTGGTCTGGTCTCACTCCCGCTTCTCCGCGGAGGCCAGCTTGATGGCTGGTCGGTTGGCGTCGGCCCAGGGGCGGTCCAGCGTCGGCGACCCGAAGAACCATCCCTGAAGCATCGAGACGCCCTCATTGCGGAGGATTTCGGCCTCCTCCGCCGTCTCGACGCATTCGGCCACGGTTTCCACGCCGAAGCCGCGCGCGGCCGCGATCAGGCTCCGCACGAAATGCAGGTTGTCGGGCCGTGCCGCGATGTTCTTGACGTATCCGCCGTCGATCTTGACGATATCGACCTCCAGCGACTTCAGATGCCGGAACGAGATATGGCCGGCGCCGAAGTCGTCGAGCGCCACCTTGCAGCCCAGGTCGCGCATGGTGGCGATGAACCGGGCCGTCTCCTCGATGTCCTCGATCGCGGCGGTCTCCGTGATCTCCACCACCAGACGCCGGGCGACGGCGGGCCGGTCGCGCAGCAGAGCCACGAAGCTGCGCAGCCACGAACGGTCGGTCGCCGTCATGCCGGATATGTTCATGGCCAGCCGCAGTTCGGGATGCGGCTCCAACTCCCGCACCGCCATGTCCAGCACCCGCCGGTCGATCAGCCGGACCATGTCGAGCCGCTCGATCGCCGGGATGAACTGACCGGCGGATACGATGGCGCCCATCGGGTCGCGCATGCGCAGCAGGCATTCATGAAAGCGCACGCGCAGGTCCGCGGCGCCGACGACGGGCTGGTAGGCGAGCATGAAACCGTCGCCGTCCAGCGTCCGGCGCATATCGGCGCCGATCTCCTCCAGCGCGAGATGCTCGCGCTGGCGCTCCTCGGTCGGGCGATGATGGACGGCGCGGTCGCGGCCCGCGTCCCGGGCCTCCGCCAAAGCCGATTCGGCGTGGGTTTCGGCGTCGAACACCGTCTTGACGAATTCCGGAAACGCGACCGAGCCGACCGAAACCGAAACCTGGATCAAGCCCGCCGGCGTGTGGACCGGCTCGTTCCGGAACAAGGCTAGGATCTTCTCGGCGACGCGGGGCAGGTTGGCCTCGGCGCATTTGTTGACCACCACGCCGAACCGGTCGCCGCCGATCCTGCCGACCACGTCGCTCGGCCGGATCATCCGCTCCAGGCGTTGGCTGACCTCGATGATGACGGCGTCCGCCGCGTCATAGCCGAACGCGGTGTTGACCGCTCCCAGTCCATCGATGTCGATCACGATGTAGCCGCCGGTGCCCCGATAGCGCTGGCTGTTGAGAATGCCCTGGCGCAGCGCGTCGCGCAGGCGCGTGCGGTTGAAGAGCCCGGTCAGGTCGTCGAAATTCGCCTGATGCGCCACGGCCGCCTCGTACGCCTTGCGGCGGTCGACCACCCTGAGAACGCCACGCAGCACCAAGCCGCCATCTGGCCCCGGCGCGGCTTGGCCACGGTCGTGGACCCACGAGAACGCGCCGTTCGACCGGCGCAGCCGATACTCGCAGTCAAAGTCGAAACCGCCTCGCGCCGAACCCTCGGTGGCGTCGGTCATCAGCTTCATGCGGATCGGCAAGTCCTCGGCGCTGATGCGGGCGTTGAGATCCTCCCCGGTTTCGACCGTCGCCTGCCCAGCGCGGCCCAGGAGGGCCTCCACGTCGCCGAACCAGTCGATCCTGTCCGTCGTCAGCCGCCATTCGTAAGCGACGTCACCCGCCGCCGCGAGTGCCGCCCGCAGCCGCGCGGCCTCATCCGGGTGGCCGCTCATGGAGCCACCTTGCGGGTCATGTCGTTGATCAAGGGGAGATCCGGCAAAGTGAGATCCGGCAAGGAGAAATCCGGCAATGGGCGATCCGGTGATGGTTGATCCGGTGATGGCTGATCCGGCGACGGGGCATGCGCCAGAAAGTCGTCGAGGTGGCCATCGACATGACGCCTGCCACTCTCGCGAAATTTTGGTACATGATCATTGAAATTATCTTAAGTTCCTACTCCATATAGGGAATTACGGCGGCGTCGCGCCGGTCTGGCCGATCCCTCGGGTGTTTAATCCCCTGTCGCCGGCTTTATTCCGATTTCGTTAAGAACTAGCGACCGAGATTGTTGTTTAATAGCTGGATGTTCAGACAGCGTAAGGATCGGCACGGGCATGGCTGTTGGCCCCGTCTCACGCTCCCCCTTGGCACCGATACCCGACTCCCGCAGTCTGGTGCCGGTGTCGGCCGTCCGGTCCGTCCCGGCGCGGACGGGAGCCGCCGAGCGCGAGAAGCGGCGGTTGGCGAGGCGGGCGGGGGAACGTGATCCGGACACCGCCGGCAAGGCCGCCCAAGAGTCCACCGCCGCGGGCTCCAAGCCGGATCACGCCGAAGTCGCCATACCCTTCGAGCCGTTCGAACAGCCCCTTCCGGTCGCCCCGGTCGAGCCGGAGGGGGAAGGCCGGCCTGGATGGGCCAATCCGGGCAACGCTCCCTTCGTGACCCAGGTGCTGGCGCAGGAGGTCTTGAAGTCCGGCCTGCACATAGAACCCTGGCGGGAGGCGATCAGCGCCTATGAACGCGCCGGCGCCACCACCAATCCAAGCCAGGGACCAGGCTGAGGGGAGCAGCCGTCCGCCGCGTCATCGGACCGGCGCGCCTTTGGCAGTAAGGGCTTGCACGGCAGGATGATTTCACATACTTGGGTTGTTCCGAGGCAATTCTTTCGATCTTCCCACCTATCGCGGCAGGATACGTGAGCGTCGAACTTTCCCGCACGGCCGGCCCTCTCGACATTGGTGACCGCACATGAAGACGACCGGCTCCGCGCGCACCGTGGTATGGCCCGGCCGGCCGTATCCGCTGGGCGCCACATGGGATGGCTTCGGCGTCAACTTCGCGCTGTTCTCCGCCAACGCCACGCGGGTGGAGCTATGCCTGTTCGACAAGACGGGCACGCGCGAGATCGATCGGATCACGCTGCCGGAATACACCGACGAGATCTGGCACGGCTATCTGCCGGAGGCGCGGCCGGGCACGCTTTATGGATATCGCGTCCATGGCCCCTACGAGCCGTCGGCCGGACACCGCTTCAATCCCAACAAGCTGCTGCTCGACCCCTACGCCAAGGCCCTGTTCGGCGCCCTGCGCTGGTCCGACGCGCATTTCGGCTACCGGGTCGGATCGACGCGCGAGGACCTGTCGTTCGACCGCCGCGACAACGCGCGCGGCATGCCCAAATGCAGGGTGGTCGATCGCGCCTTCACCTGGGGCGACGACCGGGCGCCGCGGGTGCCGTGGAGCGACACCGTCATCTACGAGGCCCATGTCCGCGGCTTCACCATGCGCAATCCCGAGGTCGGACCGCAGCTTCGCGGCACCTTCGCGGGGCTGAGCACCCAGTCGGTGATCGACAAGTTGCGCTCGCTTGGCATCACCTCGATCGAACTGCTGCCGATCCAGGCGTTCTGCGACGACCGCCATCTGGTCGAGCGGACGCTGCGGAACTACTGGGGCTACAACACGATCGGCTTCTTCGCGCCCGAACCGCGCTTCATGACCACCGGCGTCCTGTCGGAGTTCAAGACGATGGTCGCCCGGCTGCACGAGGCGGGGATCGAGGTGATCCTCGATGTCGTCTACAACCACACCGGCGAAGGCAACCAGATGGGGCCGACGCTGAGTTTCCGGGGGATCGACAACGCCAGCTACTATCGGCTGATGCCGGGTGACAAGCGGTTCTACATCGACGACACCGGCACCGGGAACACGCTGGCGATCACCCACCCGCGCGTGCTCCAGATGGTGATGGACAGCCTGCGCTACTGGGTGTCCGAGATGCATGTCGACGGCTTTCGCTTCGATCTGGCGACCACCCTGGCGCGCGAGCCCCATGGTTACGACGCGGGCTCCGGCTTCCTGGACGCCATCCGGCAGGACCCTGTCCTGGCCGGCGTCAAGCTGATCGCGGAGCCGTGGGACATCGGCCCCGGCGGCTATCAGGTCGGCGGTTTTCCGCCCGGTTGGGCCGAGTGGAACGACCGCTACCGCGATGTCGTCCGGCGTTACTGGCGGGGCGACGAGGGCATGCTGCCGGAGTTGGCCGGGCGGCTCACCGGGTCGAGCGATCTGTTCGAACGGCATGGCAGGCGCCCCTGGGCCAGCGTCAACTTCGTCACGGCCCATGACGGCTTCACGCTGAACGACCTCGTCTCGTACAACCACAAGCACAATGAGGCCAATGGCGAGGGCAACCGTGACGGCCATTCAGGCAATCACAGCTGGAACCACGGGGTCGAGGGACCGACCACCGATCCCAAGATCGCCGAACTGCGGGCCCGCCAGCGGCGCAACTTCCTGACAACGTTGCTGCTGTCGCAAGGTACGCCGATGCTGCTGGCGGGTGACGAGATCGGGCGGACCCAGGGCGGCAACAACAACGCCTACTGCCAGGACAACGAGGTCTCGTGGATCGACTGGCAGGGTATCGGCGAGGAGGGGCGGGATCTCGCCGAGTTCACGCGCAGGCTGCTGTCGCTGCGGCGGCGCCATCCGGTGCTGCGGCGCGCCGTCTTCCTCCACGGCACCCGGACATCGGCGGATGGGGTCAAGGACATCACGTGGTTCGCGCCGCAGGGGACGGAGAAGACGAGCGACCAATGGGGCGACCGGATGGCCCGATGCGTCGGACTTCTGCTGAATGGACGGGCCGGCGACCACATGACGCAGGACGGCGGCAAGGCGGTCGACGACCGGCTGCTGATCATCCTGAACGCCTTCCACGACACGGTTCCTTTCGTCCTGCCGAAGGTTCCGGGGGGGACCGCGTGGCGCTGTCTGCTGGATACGGTGTATGCCGGTGGCGAGGCCGATCACCGGGAGGTGCCGGCGGGCGGGACCTTCGATGTCGCCGGCCGGTCGGCGCATCTGTTCATCCAGATCGAGGCGCCGGCAAACACCCAGCCGGACGCCGGGATGGATACAATACGTTAGGAAATTAGCGTCAATATCGCGTCTTTCGGGGCGCCGTTCCTGGCTACCCGTCATTGTCGACGCCGGTCCTCGATGCCAGAGTATGATCTAAGTCAGGTCGAGTGCGTCCTGTACGAACCCGAGGCCAATGTCCGCCGATTGCTGCGCGACGCCTTGGGCGCGCTCCGGATCCACAAGATCCAGATGTACGGACACATGGACGATGTCGGCAAGGCGTTCGAGACGGGCAATCCGGATCTGCTGATCGCCGACGGGACGGATGCCGCCAGCCCGATATTCAAGTTGGTCCACGCGATCCGGAATGGGGCCCTGGGCGCCAATCCCTTCATCTCCATCATCGTGACCGCCTTCAATCCGACCCGGTCGCTGGTCTCCCGCGTGACCAACAGCGGCGCGGACGCGCTGCTGGTCAAGCCGCTGGCCCCAAAGCAACTCCACGACCGCGTGGCCGCCCTGATCGAGAACCCGCGAAATTTCGTGGCGACCAGCGACTTCATCGGACCGGATCGGCGCAAGTCACCGCGCGAGGGCGGTCCCATCCCGCTGATCGAGGTGCCGAACACACTCCGCCTGAAGGCGACGAACGCCTATGGCAAGGTCAATCCGCAGGAGTTGATCGAACATGCCAGCGACGCCATCAACGAGCACAAGCTGTTTCGGCAGGCGTTCCAGGCGGCGTTCCTGATCGAGTTCGCGCTTCCCGGCCTGGCTTCGGAACCAGCCGAGCGGATCGCGATGGAGCATCTGGCGCGGGTGGTGCCGGCGTTGGACGACCTGATCCACCGGTTACCCGCGCGCGCCACAGGGCCCGCCGCGTCCGCCGCCGAGCAGGCGAGATCCCTGATCGCCGCGGTGGAGGTCGCCCACGCGCAGGCGGTATCCGGCATGGTGCCGCCCGGTCTCGACCAACTGCTGCCGGCGGCGCTTCTGATCATGGCGACACTCGGTCCCGGGCGCCCGGCCGAGACGTTCTCGCGCGAGGTCTCGGCGGCGGCGGCGGCGTATCGGGAACGGCTCGTCCAAATGGTCGAGGCCAAGGCGGCCGAGGCGAGCAGGACGGCGGAGGCCGGGATGGCCCGGCCGTCGACGGACGCTCCCGGCATTCTTTGACCTTTTCCGGTGTGGGGTGGGGATCATCCGCCACGCGTGGATGTTCTAAGCGGTGTCCCATCAGCCCAACCCCGGGCCAACCCCAGGCCAATCCCAGGATGTCTCGCCGATGCCCGCTCGTTACGCCCATTCCATGCCGTTCGGCGCCGAAATCCGCCAGGACGGAACGACCCGCTTTCGCCTTTGGGCGCCATCCCATCCGGAGATTGGCCTCGTGCTCGACGGAAAGACGGATTCGCCCCTGCCCATGACCGCTGCGGCGGAAGGCTGGTTCGAACTGACGACCGACCGCGCTCCCGCCGGAACCAAGTACCAGTACCGGCTGCCCGACGAGTTGTGCGTTCCGGATCCCGCCTCGCGGTTCCAGCCGGAGGATGTCAACGGCCCCAGCCTGGTGGTCGATCCCAAAAGCTACGAGTGGCGGAACACGGAATGGCGCGGCCGTCCCTGGGAGGAGACGATCCTCTACGAGTTGCATGTCGGCTGCTTCACCGACGACGGCACCTATGACGGCCTCCGGCGCAAGCTGGATCACCTGGCCAAGCTGGGCGTGACGGCGATCGAGTTCCTGCCGCTGGCGGATTTCGCCGGACGGCGCGGCTGGGGCTATGACGGTGTCCTGCCCTATGCCCCGGACGACGCCTATGGTTCCCCCGACGCGTTGAAGCGGGTGATCGACGAGGCCCATGGGCGCGGCCTGATGGTCTTCCTGGACGTCGTCTACAACCACTTCGGACCGGAGGGGAACTACCTCAGCGCCTACGCCAAGTCGTTCTTCACCGAGCGGCACCACACGCCTTGGGGAGCGGCGATCAATTTCGACGGCAAGGACGCGCGGCCGGTGCGCGACTACTTCATCGACAACGCGCTGTACTGGCTGGACGAGTACCGGTTCGATGGGCTGCGGTTCGACGCGGTCCACGCCATCATCGACGACAGCGAGCCGCATATCCTGACCGAGCTGGCGGAGACCGTCCGCGCCCGCGTCGAGGCCGGGACACCGGGCCGCCACATCCACCTGGTGCTGGAGAACGAGGCCAACCAGGCGAACCGGCTGGAACGTGACAGCACCGACCTGCCGCCGCGGTTCACCGCCCAGTGGAACGACGATTTCCACAACACCGCCCACGCCTTGGTGACCGGCGAACGGGCTGGCTACTACGAGGACTTCGCCGACGAGTCGCACGTCAAGCTGGCGCGGTCGCTGGCGGACGGCTTCGTCTATCAGGGCGAGCCCTCGCCGCACCAGAAAGGCAAGGTCCGGGGCGAGGCGAGCGATCACCTGCCGCCGCAGGCCTTCGTGAGCTTCCTCCAGAACCACGATCAGGTCGGCAACAGGGCGATGGGCGAACGCCTGTCGGCGCTGATCCCGCCGGAACGCCTGAGGGCGATCACGGCGGTGTTCCTGCTGACGCCGCAGATCCCCATGCTGTTCATGGGCGAGGAGTGGGCGAGCGCCCGGCCGTTCAACTTCTTCACCGATTTCCATGGCGAGTTGGCCGACGCGGTTCGCGAGGGCCGGCGCAAGGAGTTCGCCGGTTTCGCCGAGTTCTCGGATCCGGAGGCGCGCGAGAAGATCCCCGATCCGAACGACGAGAAGACGTTCATCGGATCGCGACTGGATTGGGACGCCGTCGAAAAGCCGGGCCACGCCGAGTGGCTGGAATGGTATAGGATGCTGATCGACATCCGGACCCGTCATCTGGTGCCGCGGCTGGCGGGAATGGGTGTCAAGAGCGTCGCGAAGGTGCAGGGTGGAACAGCCCTGGTGGCATATTGGCCGTTACGGGATGGCGGACGGCTGACATTGGTTGCTAATCTGGGTGATGCCGCCGTCGATGGCGTGGAATCACCCACGGGCGACCTTCTGTTTGAGACCGACGGCTCGGTCGGCGCCGACCTGAAAGCGGGGCGTCTGGGCCCCTGGGCGGTCGCTTGCCACATCACCGAACCGTCTGGAACCGTCTAGGATGCCGGACGGATGGAATTAAGGGGAAGTCAGAGTATGAAGGATGGTGCCGATCTGGACCGGCTGGCCGAATTCCTGGGTGTCGAGCCCTACTATCATGACATCTGGGGCAACAGGCGCGAGATCGGCCCCGCCACCAAGCGGGATCTCGCCCAGGCCATGGGCTGCCCAGCCGGAACGCCGGAGGAGGCGGCCGACAGCCTGCACCGGCTGACGGAGCGGGAATGGCGCCGCATGCTGAAGCCGGTGTTCGTGCTGGGGGAGGGCGTCGCCGAAATCGACTTCAGCGTTCCCGTCCTGGAGGCGAACGCCGGCATCACCTGGACGCTGTCGGAGGAATTCGGCGACGTCCACTGGGGCGAGCAGCCGCTGTCGGACCTGCCGCCGGTGGCGGACGCGACGTTCGACGACATCCGCTACACCCGCCATAAGCTGACGCTGCCGGAGTCGCTGCCACAGGGCTATCACCGGATGGCGATCCAGCTGAATGTCGGCGGCTCGACCGTCCATGAGGGCGCCGCGACGGTGATCGTGGCGCCCGAACGCTGCCTGTCGCCCGACGAGTTGGCGGGCGGCGACGGCTGGTCCTGGGGCATGGGCGTCCAGCTCTACGCGCTTCGCTCACCAACGAACTGGGGTATCGGCGACTACGCCGACGCGGGGGCCGCGGCCGAACAGGCGGGCCGGCTGGGGGCGGGGGTGCTGGGACTCAATCCCCTGCACAGCCTGTTCGCGGCCGATCCCAACCACAGCAGCCCGTACTCGCCGAGCAACCGGGGCTTCCTCAATACCCTGGCCATCGATGTCGCCGGGCTGCCGGAACTGGATGACTGCCCGGCAGCCCGCGCGCTGATCGGGGAAGCCGGATTCCAGGAGAGGCTCAAGGCCGCCCGCGAGGCGGATCTGGTCGATTACCAAGCGGTCTCCGACCTCAAGATGCCGGTGTTGGAGTTGATCTTCCAGCACGTCAGGGGAACCCCCGGCCCCCGTCAGGACGCCTTCCTGCTGTTCCAGCGCGAGATGGGCGAGCCGCTGGTCCGGCAGGCGGTGTTCGAGGCGCTTCACGAGCGTTTCTTCAAGGAGGAGGGGAAATGGTCGTGGCGGGACTGGCCGGAGGCGTTCCAAGATCCGCGGAGCGACGCCGTCGCCCGCTTCGCCGAGGAGCGCGCCGGCCGGGTCGAGTTCTTCCAGTGGCTCCAGTTCCTGGCCGACGACCAGTTGGCGGCCGCCGCCCATCGGGCGAGGACGGCCGGCATGACGATCGGCTTCTACCGCGATCTGGCCGTCGCCAACCATCCGGGGGGAGCCGCCGCCTGGTCGGCGCCCGATGTGATCGTGCAGGGAGCCAATGTCGGATCGCCGCCCGACATGTTCAGTCCCGATGGTCAGAACTGGGGTTTGGCGCCGCTGTCGCCGCTTGGATTGATCGAGTCGGCCTACGAGCCTTTCATCCAGTCGCTGCGGGCCAACATGCGCCATGCCGGAGCGATCCGGATCGACCATGTCATGGCGCTGCAGCACCTGTTCTGGATACCGTCGCGCCCGAACCACGAAGGCGGCGCCTATGTGACCTATCCGCTCCGCGACCTCGTCCGAGTCATCGCGCTGGAGTCGCGGCGGAACCGCTGCCTCGTGATCGGCGAGGACCTGGGCACGGTGCCCGAGGGTTTCCGCCCGGCGATGGAGCGGGCCGGCATCCTGTCGTACCGCGTGCTGTATTTCGAGCGCGGTGCCGACAAGGGTTTCATCGCTCCGGAGCACTATCCGCGCGACGCCCTGGTCTCCGTCACGACCCATGACCTGCCGACGCTGAAAGGCTGGTGGAACGGCCATGACATCCGGGTGCGGGCGGAGTTGGGGCAGTATTCGGCGCCGGGCGCGCTTGACGCCGAACTGGCCGAGCGGGCGACCGATCGGGAGCGTCTGCTGTCGTCCATGCGATGGGTGGGGGTGGTGCCGCGAGAGACAAGGTCCGACGTCCTGACGACGGAACTGGTGGGCGCCATCCACGGCTATCTGGCGCGCACGCCCGGCCGTATCCTGATGGTCCAGGTCGAGGACATGGTGGGCGAGATCGATCAGCCGAACCTGCCCGGCACCGTCAGCGAGCACCCGAACTGGCGGCGCAAGCTGCCCGTCGAGATCGCCCGGATCGGGGATTCCCCGCTCGCCAATTCGATCGTCGATGCGATCCGGCGGGAACATGGACGCGACTAATGGAAGCGGAGGTGATTTGAGAGTGTTTATCAAATGAGAAAACTGGCCTTGAGAATGACTTTCAGGTTTTAATCCCAGCCGGTTCGTATATTTAACCGAGGGACGAGATTTCGGCATCCGTCCTGGGTGCGAACGAGAAGCTGGCTCACAGCGCTTGCGAGGAGAAGAAGATGAAGGGCGATCCGAAAGTAATTCGTCACCTGAATACCATTTTGACCAATGAACTGACTGCGATCAACCAGTACTTCCTGCACGCGCGCATGTTGAAGAACTGGGGACTGCTGCGTCTCGCCAAATTCATCTACGACGAATCGATCGGCGAGATGAAGCACGCCGATTACATCATCGAGCGGATCCTGTTCCTGGAAGGGTTGCCCAACCTCCAGGACCTCCACAAGCTGAGCATCGGCGAGGACGTCCCCGAGATGTTCACCTGCGATCTTGGCGTCGAGAGCCACAACCGCACCTGCCTCCAGGAGGCGATCGCCTATTGCGAGGAAGTTCGCGACTTCCAGACGCGCGAGATCTTCGTCAAGATCCTGGACGAGACCGAGGAGCACATCGACTGGCTGGAAACCCAGCTGGACCTGATCCAGCGGGTCGGCGCGCAGAACTACCAGCAGGAACAGATGTTCGGCGAAGGCTGAGCATCCACCTGACGGCGGCTTCCCCGGAGGCCGCCGTCAGATGTCTTGTCAGCGGAGTCAGCGCTGACTAGGTTGGTCGGCATGCCGAAAACCGATCCGACGACACGGAGCGTCCGCTCCACCGCTCCTTCCGATGAGAGCGGATACCTCCGTCTTTATGAAGCGCTCTCGCCGGTCGGCAAGATCGTGATGCACCTGAAGGCGGTGGCTGGCCCCGACGCGGAGCGCGACATCCTGTTCAAGGCGGCGTCGGAGGTCAAGATCGCGACGCCGGACGGCAAGTTCCTGGGTATGAGCGCCATCGGCGAGGTGGTGACGCAGACCAAGCGGAATGGCCTGTGGAGCAAGATGGACGATGCCGGTGGCCAAGTCCGGCACGAGATCAACGTCCAAGCCTTCGAGGATCCGCGGCGCGACCTGTATATCAAGGGCGTCAAGGCCACGGAGTGGCTGGATTACTATCACCACGGCGATCGGATCCCGCCGTCGGCGCTGCGCTCCCTCCGCCACGCGATCTACCTGAACGACGCGAAGGTCTTGAGCCGAAGCCTGGGTCAGAACACGCCGGGCACCTGGACGACCTTGGCGCAATTCTTCGGTACCGTGGACTTCGATCCCGAATGGCTGGCGAGCCGAGCGCCGGTGATCCGCGAGACGCTGATCATGGCCCAGCTGACCGACTTCCTCCACACCGGCGAGCCGCCCTCCAATTTCGAGGCCTTGCGCGACTTGGTCCGTCAAGTGGCCGCCACCACCCATGATCCCGCCACGCGCATCGTGATCGCCAAGTTCGAGGTCCTGAGCGGCAGTCCCGTGGGCGCGCTCGGGTTGCTGAAGGATCTGCGCCCCGTGCCGGAGGCGGCGACGGATGAGAATGGAAAACCGAGCGATCACGCTATCATGATCGCGAGCTACCGCGAACAGATCGAGGGAATGGTGGCGTTCCTGGAGGACAGGAACCGGGAAGCCGTCGATCACTTCCGCGAGGGCGTCAAGCTCTTCCGCAAGGCCAGCCGCAAGCGCAAGGTTTTCCCGTCAGATGTCGAGGGCTTGCTGGCGCTGCTCTCCGTGCTGCGGCGGGGTGATCCCGGCTTGAGGGGCGAACTGGAGGGCTGGATCGAGGACGCCGAGCGGGAGGGTTCGAGGAACCCCCAGTACACCGGGTTGCTCGCCATCATGGCGATCGGCGCGATCGCGCGGGGCAACGACCGGCAAGCGCGGACCATCCTGGACGGCATCGGTGGGTCCTTCCACCAGCCTCCGATGTCAGAGGCCCTGGAGGATCTGGCTTGGTTCCTGCTGGATCGGCGAATGGCGGCGGCCCGAGTGGCGGTGCTGCGCGAGACCTTCGAGCATTTCCGCGACCTCATGCCCCTGATCGCGGAGACCTATGCCGGCATCCTGGCCAAGGTCTCGGCCGATCCCGAACCCTACTTGGCCTATCTGGAACGTCCGGGCCGCGAGCGGATCATCAACCTGACCTCGGTGATCAAAGTCGACGAACCGTGGCAGCGGGCGCTTGACCATCTGCAAACGCTCCTGGCCGCTCCGGCCAAAACCACCGTGGCGCCTGTGGCCAAGAAGGGCAAGCGGCTGATCTGGCTGCTGGACCCGGATATCGGCTCGATCGAGGTGGTCGAGCAAACGGCCAGGAAGGACGGCTGGAACGTCGGTCGCGCGCTGTCGCTGCGCCGGGTCATCAAGAACGATCCACCCCTGGAGATCGACGAGGATGACCGTCGAGTCATCGGCTCCCTGCACCACGGTTTCGAACGGGCGCCGTACTCCTACAGCATGGCGGAGGTCTACCGCACCGATCCGATCAAGACGCTCCTGGCCCTGGTTGGGCATCCCCGCGTCTTCGACATGAACGATAGGACCCGCCAGCTGGAACTGATCCGATACCCGGTCGAACTGGTCGTGTCCGAGACTCGCGGCGGTTACCAGGTGGCGCTGTCGCATCACTCGGACACGCCCTTCGTCTTCCTGGAGCCCGAAGCTCCCAACCGCTACCGCGTGATCGAGGTGACGGCCGAGACGGTCAAGGTCGGAGAGTTGCTGGGACCCGACGGCATGGTCGTTCCGCGCGATGGTCGCGACCGCATCGTCGGCCTTGTCCGGCAAGCCGCTGGCGGCAGCCTACCGATCCGGTCGGAGATCGACGCCGTCGATGTTCCGGCGATCGAGGGTGACGCGACGCCGGTGCTCCGGATGGCCCCGGTCGAGCGTGGCGGCTTGCGCGTGTCGGCCTATGTCAGGCCGTTCGGCGAGGCTGGGCCACACTACCTGCCGGGTCGGGCCGGCAAGTCGGTGCTGGCGTTGATCGAGGGCAAGACCCAGCGGGCGAACCGCGACCTGGACCGTGAGACGGCCGGCCTCGCTTCCCTGATAGCCGCCTGCCCGAGCCTCAAGGACCGGGAATTCGGCGAGTTCGAGTGGGAATTGCCCGATGTCTACGAGAGCCTGGAGTTCCTGTCCGAGGTCCAGGCCCATGCCGGCCCAGTCTCGCTGGAATGGCCGGAGGGCGGCCGGTTGCGGGTGACGGCGGCGATCGACAGCGACAGCATGTCGGTCAAGCTGCGCCAGTCACGCGACTGGTTTCAAATCGATGGCGAGTTGCGGATCGACCAGAACCTGGTGCTCGACCTTCGCGAATTGCTGGAGCGGGCGGGCCGCGTCCAGGGCCGCTTCATCCAGCTGGACGATGGCGGGTTTCTGGCGCTGACCGAACAGCTTCGCCGTCGGCTGGAACGTCTGGGCGCGCTGTCGGAAGCGGATGGCAAGGGGCGCAGGGTCCACAAGCTGGCGGCGGCGGCGGTCGCCGAGACGCTGGAAGGCGCCGGTTCCGTTGAGACCGACAAGCGATGGCGTGAGCAGATCGAGCGTATCGGGGCGGCGGGACGGCATGATCCCAAGGTTCCCTCGACGCTCCAGGCTGACCTTCGCGACTATCAGGTCGACGGCTTTCGCTGGCTATCGCGGCTGGCCCATTGGGGAGCCGGAGCCTGCCTCGCCGATGACATGGGATTGGGCAAGACGGTCCAGGCCATCGCGGTCATGGTCGAGCACGCGCCGCTTGGTGCCATCCTGGTGGTGGCGCCAACCTCCGTCTGCCACAATTGGGCGGCCGAGATCGAGCGCTTCGCGCCGACGCTGACCGTGCATCAATTCGCCACGGCTCCCGATCGCAAGGCGCTGGTCAAGTCGCTGGGGCCGATGGACGTGCTGGTGACCAGCTATGGACTGCTCAACCAGGAATCGTCACTGCTGTCGGAAACTCCCTGGCAAATCGCGATCCTCGACGAGGCGCAGGCGATCAAGAACGCCGCCACCAAGCGCGCCCAGGCCAGCATGATGCTCCAGGCGGAGTTCCGGCTGGCCCTGACCGGCACCCCGGTGGAGAACTACCTGGAAGAGCTGTGGAGCCTGTTCCACTTCATCAATCCCGGCCTTCTGGGCTCGCTCGAGAGCTTCCGGAAACGCTTCGCCCTGCCGATCGAACGCGGCGACCGGAACGCCCGCCAAGCCCTGAAGGCCCTGGTCGGTCCGTTCATCCTGCGCCGGAACAAGTCGGAGGTCCTGACGGAATTGCCGCCCCGGTCCGAGCAGACCATCTTGGTCGATCTGGACGATGACGAGCGCGCCCTCTACGAGGCGCTGCGCCGGCGCGCGATCGAGCGGATCGAGAACTTGCCGGGCGACGCCGGCGGCCAGCGGAAGATCCACATCCTGGCCGAGATCACCCGGCTGCGCCGCGCCTGCTGCCATCCGTCCCTTGTGGCGCCCGAGGCGGCGGGGATGGAGGGAGCCAAGCTGTCGTTATTCCTGGAACTGGCCGACGAATTGCTGCGCAATCGGCACAAGGCGCTGGTCTTCAGCCAGTATGTCGGCTTCCTGGACATCGTGCGGAAGGCGCTGGAAGAGCGCGGCATCGCTTACCAGTACCTGGACGGGCAAACCCCGGCGCGCGAGCGCGAGAAGCGGGTCAACGCGTTCCAAGCGGGGCAGGGCGACCTGTTCCTGATCAGCCTGAAGGCGGGGGGCACCGGCTTGAACCTGACCGCCGCCGACTATGTCATCCACCTTGATCCGTGGTGGAACCCCGCCGTCGAGGATCAGGCGTCGGACCGCGCCCACCGGATCGGCCAGCAACGTCCGGTGACCATCTACCGGCTCGCCATCGCCAACACGATCGAGCAGGGCATCCTCGGCCTCCACAAGGACAAGCGGGAGATGGCGGCCGAGTTGCTGGACGGCAGCGAGGCCAGCGCCAAGCTCAGCGACGACGAACTGATCGGGCTGCTGCGCGGCGGCTGACCTCCAAGCCAGCTTGGCGTCAGCGCTTCCCGATCATGTCGACGAAGCGGTGGAACAGATAATGGCTATCTTCCGGGCCCGGTGACGCCTCTGGGTGGTACTGGACCGAGAAGATCGGCTTGCCCTTGACCTTCAGGCCCTCGTTGGTGCCATCGAACAGGCTGACATGGGTCACCTCGACGGTGTCGGGCAGGGTCTCGGGCTTGACCACGAAGCCATGGTTCTGACTGGTGATCTCGACCTTACCGGTCTCCAGGTCCTTGACCGGATGATTGGCGCCGCGGTGGCCCAGAGGCATCTTGCCGGTCTCGGCGCCCAGCGCCAGCGCCATCAACTGGTGCCCCAGGCAGATGCCGAACATCGGCACGCCGGTATCCATCAGGCCGCGGATGGTCGGCACCGCGTAGACGCCGGTGGCGGCCGGATCGCCCGGACCATTGGACAGGAAGACGCCGTCAGGCTTGTGCCGCATCACGTCCTCGACAGTGGCGGTCGCCGGTACCACGGTCACCTTTGCACCGGTGCCCGCGAGGCAACGGAGGATGTTGCGCTTGGCGCCGTAGTCGATCGCGACGACGTGGTGGCGTGGGCTCTCCTGCTTGGCGTAGCCCTTGCCCAGGCTCCACATGCCTTCGTCCCACGAATAGGTCTGGCGGCACGACACGTCCTTGGCGAGGTCCATTCCCTCCAGGCCCGGCCATTGCGCCGCCTGGGCCAGCAAGGCCTCCAGGTCGAACTTGCCGTCGGGCGAATGCGCCACGACGCCGGTCGGGGCGCCGCCATCGCGGATGCGCCGGGTCAGGCGCCGGGTGTCGATGCCCGAGATGCCGATCAGGTCGAAGCTCTTCAGCCAATCGTCCAGGTGACGGGTGGCGCGCCAGTTCGATGGTTCGGTGATGTCGGCCCGCAGGACCAAGCCCCGCGCCGCCGGGGTCACCGTCTCGATGTCCTCCAGGTTGGCGCCGGTGTTGCCGATATGCGGGAACGTGAAGGTGATGATCTGCCCGGCGTAGCTGGGGTCGGTCAGGATCTCCTGATAGCCGGTCATCGACGTGTTGAAGCAGACCTCGCCGACCGAAGCACCCGTGGCACCCAATCCTCGTCCCCACAGCACCGTTCCATCGGCTAGGACCAGGACGGCGGTGGCGCCTTCCGGACGCGGCGCCATGGCGTTCGGCGGGGGGGCGGCGGGATTGTTCTCGGACATCGCTGACAGACCTCTTATTGACCGCCCCTTCGGGCGCATTACCTGATGCGGCATGTGACGGTGGCCGCTCCCGCCCGATCTGGTCGGGAGAAGGGCACGCGTCAAGACCGCGTCCGGCCCCAGGGCCGATCGCGGTTCACTCCACGACCGTGCGATTAGACCATGGCCGGCCCGTGGTCAAGGGGAGGCGCCGCGGGATCGGACATCCGGAGGCGGGCGGCGGGCATGCCCCGGCTCCGCTGGCGGAAGCCGTCGAGATTCGCTATCATTTGAAAAATACCGCCTATCCAAGGGGCCAACGCGGGGGTTCGCCCGGTTGTCCCGGGACCCGTTTGACGAGGATCGACACGATGTTTCGCAGCCGGCTGAGCGAGGCCTTGAAAGAGGCGATGCGAGCCAAGAACCAGCGCGCGGTCTCCACGCTGCGCCTGATCCTGGCGGCCCTCAAGGATCGCGACATCGCCGCGCGCGGCCGCGGGATCACGGACGGGATCGACGAGGAGGAAATCCTCTCCATGCTCCAGACCATGATCAAGCAACGCCGCGAGGCGATCGCCCTGTATGAGCAGGGTGGCAGGCTCGAACTGGCCGAGCAGGAGCGGGAGGAGATTGGCATCATCGAGAACTTCCTGCCCAAGCAGTTGGGCGAGGCGGAGATCCGTGCCGCCGTCGATACCGTGATCAAGGAGGTCGGCGCCACCGGCATCAAGGACATGGGGCGCGCCATGGCCGAACTGCGAACCCGCTACGCCGGGCAGATGGATTTCGGCAAGGCGAGCGGCTACGTGAAGCAGGTGCTGGTCTCGAGCTGATCCTTGAGGCGGCCTTCGTCCGGAAGCGGTCTTCATATCTCGTTAACCAAGTATGGCTTACCGTCGATGGGAGTCTGGGCATGGGTGGCCATATCCCGCACTCTCCATCGTGGATGAGCCCAGGTGTGGTGGATAAGCTGGCCGGTCCGTCGTTCACGCGATCCGATAGTCGCGCGATCCGTTATTTTTAAGGTGACACCCGGGCTCCATGGCGTTTCCCCCACAATTCCTTGAAGAGCTGAGGGCTCGCCTGCCACTGTCCGACGTGGTGGGAAAGCGCATGCGCCTGATCAGGGCCGGGCGCGAGTTCAAGGCGCCGTGCCCGTTCCACAACGAGAAGACTCCCAGTTTCTACGTCAACGACCAGAAGGGCTTCTTCCACTGCTTCGGCTGTGGCGCCCATGGCGACATCATCGGCTTCGCCATGCGCCACGACAATCTGGCGTTCCCGGAGGCGGTCGAGCAGCTCGCCTCGGAGGCGGGGCTCCAGGTTCCGCAATCGACGCCTGAGGATCGGCAGCGCTTCGAACGGCAGAAATCGCTCCATGATCTGGTCGAGGCGTCCTGCCGATGGTTCGAGGCCCAACTCGCCGGCACCGCCGGACGGGCCGCCTTCGATTACCTGAAGAGCCGAGGGCTGGACGAGGACACCATGGTTCGCTTCCGGCTTGGCTTCGCGCCGGCCGATGGCAACGCGCTGCGGATCCATCTGGCGCGCGAGGGCTACAAGGAGGAGGACATGCTGGAGGCCGGCGTCGTCCGCGCGTCGGAATACGGCGGCGGCGCCTTCTCCTTCTTCCGCAACCGGGTCATGTTCCCCGTCACCGACCGGCGCGGGCGGGTGGTCGCCTTCGGCGGCCGGATCATGGAGGGCGACGGCCCGAAATACATCAACTCCGCCGACAACCCGCTCTTCCACAAGGGACGCCTGCTCTACAACATGAGCCGGGCGCGGCAGGCGGCGGCCGACGGCGAGCCGATCGTCGTGGTCGAAGGCTACATGGACGTCATAGCGCTGGTTCGTGCCGGCTTCACCGGTGCCGTGGCGCCACTGGGCACGGCCTTGACCGAGACGCAGATCCTGGAGCTTTGGAAGCTGGCGCCTCCTGGGCGGCGGGTCCCGATCCTCTGCTTCGACGGCGACAAGGCGGGCCAGCGCGCCGCGTTCCGGGCGGTCGAGCGCGTCCTGCCCCATCTGCTGCCGGACCACTCCGTCCGCGTCGCCTTCATGGAAGGTGGCGAGGATCCCGACAGCCTGTTGCGGAAGCAAGGGGCCAAGGCGATGCGGCAGGTGCTCGACGGCGCCATTCCCCTGGCCGACGTGCTGTGGCGGATGGAGGAGGAGGGCAGGGTGCTGGACTCGCCGGAAGCGCGCGCGGGGCTTCAGGCCGCCCTTGACGAACGCGTCGGAATGATCGCCGACCGGACCGTCCAGACGCTTTATCGCGATGAGATGCGGAACCGCTTCTTCGAGCGTTTTCGCGCCAGACCGGGCTTCAAGCCCAGCCAGCGGTTCGCCGGCGGCTCCGGCTTCAAGGGGAAAGGCTTTCGGCAGCCGCGCAACACCGATCCACCGCAGGATTTCCAAAGGAGCCGGCCACGACCGGCACGGGAAGTTCGGGAGCGTGTTCTTCTCGCCACACTGCTGAATCACCCGGAATTATTCGACGAGGTTGGTGAATCCATCGGAGGGGTCGAGTTCTCGCTGGCCTCGCTCGACGTGTTGCGTCAGGCGGTGGTGTCAACCCTCAGCGAGCATCCTGGTCTTGACGCTGCCGGTTTGGGTAGCCACTTGACTGGGAAGGGCTTCTCCGACCTGGCAGACGCGATTGGCCCGGCTTCCTTCCTGTATGCCTTCGCCCGGCCCGACGCGACACTGGAGCATGCCCGGCGAGGCTGGTATGACGTATGGGGGCAGACATATACCGATCATATCAAGTCCGAACGGCGGGAAGCGACCCAATCCTTCGCCCGCGATATGAACGCGGACAACTGGAGCCGGGTTCGAGCGCTGCTGGAAGCCGAGGCCGGTGCGGCCGAGTTCGACGACCCCGACCTTGAATACTGAGGTCGCCTATGGCAGATGGAGCATGGAGCTTGGGTCAGGCCAATAAAAGTCAGTCCTGTGTGTGTGGGTGGCGCGGGGCACCGCGGGCCTTCCGCATATCACGTGTTTTCTAGGCGGGGGCATCTATCGAATGGCCACGAAAACGACGAACGGCACGGAAGTGACGGAAAATCGTGAAGAATCCGGCGACGGCCCGCTGATGGACGGCATGGTGCAGGCGGTCAAGAAGATGATCGCCCGCGGCCGCGAGCGTGGCTACGTCACTTACGACGAGATGAACGCGGCTCTCCCGCCTGACCAGTCCTCCTCCGAGCAGATCGAGGACACGATGGCGATGCTCTCCGAGATGGGCATCAACGTCGTCGAGAGCGAGGAACAGGACGAAAATCAGAACGCGGCGGCCGACAGCGACGGCGAAACCCGCGTTTCCGGCAATTTGGACGATGACGACGTTGGCCGCACCGACGATCCGGTGCGGATGTATCTGCGCGAGATGGGCTCGGTCGAACTGCTGTCACGCGAGGGCGAGATCGCCATCGCGAAGCGGATCGAGGCCGGCCGCGAGCAGATGATCGGCGCCATCTGCGAATCCCCCCTGACCATCCGCGCGATCATCGAATGGCACGATGCCCTCAACGAGGGCAAGATGCTGCTGCGCGACATCATCGACCTGGATGCCACCTACGGCGGCGGCCCTGACGCCGAGCCGATCCCCGTCGTGGCCGAGGGCGAGGCCGCTCCGGCTCGGGAACCGGCGGCCGAGGGCGAGGAGTCCGAGGAACCGCCGATCGGGGCGGAAGGCGACGCCGATGGGGAAGGCGATGGGGAGGAGAACAATCTCTCCCTGTCCGCGATGGAGGCGGCGCTCAAGCCGCAGGTCCTGGAGACCTTCGAGAAGATCGCGGCGACCTATGAGAAGCTGCACAAGATTCAGGAAGCGCGGCTGGCGACCATCCAGCGCGGCGAGGACCTTGGCAAGAGCGACAAGAAATACGACAAGCTGCGGACCGAACTGATTGAGCTGATGAATACCGTGCGGCTCAACAACCCACGGATCGAGCAACTCGTCGAACAGCTCTATGGCATCAACCGGCGCCTGAACAGCATGGAAGGCCGCCTGCTGCGCATGGCGACCGAGAGCAAGGTCAAGCGCGAGGACTTCCTGCATCACTATCAGGGTCACGAGCTGGACCCGAACTGGACCGACCGCATCAAGGGTCTGTCCGGCAAGGCTTGGCCCCGTTTCCTGGAAAAGCACTCGAACGAGATCGTCAAGGTCCGAGAGCAGATCTCCATGCTGTCCGACGAGGCGGGACTGCCGATCCTGGAGTTCCGCCGGATCGTCTCGACCGTCCAGAAAGGCGAGAAGGAGGCGAGCCGCGCCAAGAAGGAGATGGTGGAGGCCAACCTCCGGCTGGTCATCTCGATCGCCAAGAAATATACCAACCGTGGCCTCCAGTTCCTGGACCTGATCCAGGAGGGGAATATCGGCCTGATGAAGGCGGTCGATAAGTTCGAGTATCGCCGGGGTTACAAGTTCTCGACCTACGCGACATGGTGGATCAGGCAGGCGATAACCCGCTCCATCGCCGACCAAGCCCGCACCATCCGCATCCCGGTCCACATGATCGAGACGATCAACAAGCTGGTCCGGACCTCCCGCCAGATGCTCCACGAGATCGGCCGCGAGCCGACACCCGAGGAGTTGGCGGAACGCCTGTTGATGCCGTTGGAGAAGGTCCGCAAGGTCCTGAAGATCGCCAAGGAGCCGATCTCGCTGGAGACGCCCATCGGTGACGAGGAGGACTCGCATCTTGGCGATTTCATCGAGGACAAGAACGCCGTCCTGCCACTGGACGCCGCCATCCAGGCGAACCTGCGCGAGACGACCACGCGGGTTCTGGCCAGCCTGACGCCGCGCGAGGAGCGGGTGCTCCGCATGCGTTTCGGCATCGGCATGAACACCGACCACACCCTCGAGGAGGTCGGTCAGCAGTTCTCCGTCACCCGCGAGCGCATCCGCCAGATCGAGGCGAAGGCGCTGCGCAAGCTGAAGCACCCGAGCCGGTCACGGAAGTTGCGGAGCTTCCTGGATACCTGAATGCCGCTTTTGATTTTCACACCGGGGGCGTCTCCGGTGTGAAATCCCGCAGTATATATGCTGGGAGGAGACGGGTCGCTTCAGCCCGCTTGGACGTCCTGGAACACGTCGGAGAGCGAACCAGCCTCCATGAGGCGATCCATATAGACGTCGAGTTGTTCGGCGGTCGCTGACGCGATCATCGAGTCCGCCTCGGCGGGCAAACGACCGAAACGGCGTTCGAGTTGCCGGGATAGCATCTCCGCCCGACCTTTCGTCAAACCCTCGGCTCTTAACTGCGTCTCCCACTCCTTGAAGCGCGTCGCGAGCATGTTCTGAACCTCCGTCAGATCGTTGTATTGAGTAGTCACGTCTCCGACGCCGACGATACTGACGGCGGCTTGCGATACGACCTCGCCGAACAACCTCATCAAGGCCTCATTGCCGGCGTGCTGTTTGAACCAATCCACCAACCGACCAATCAGCCGAGGCAACTCATCGCGTTGCGTGCAATTCTCGACACGGAAGAGCAGCGCCACCAAACTGTCGCTTTCCGCCAGATCCTCTGCCTTGAATGCCGCCTCGTCGATCAGATGATAACGGATGTTGGGCTGCCAAGACCAGAGTGGCGAACTTGGCGCCACCGCGTTCAAGCCAGCGGAGTCGGTGGGCGAGGTCCAGGGCCTGTCACCGTTGTATGGCACGATCGGCAGGACCGGGGGCAGGCGGCTACCGGACGGCAGCTTCCGTTCCTCGATGATCTGCTGCCAGAGCAAGCCGATGTACACTTGCACGCGGACCAGCATCCACCAGTCGGTGCGCGACTGGAATTCCAGCATCAGGTAGATGTGGACGACTTCTCCGGAGTTGGTCGCCACGCGCCAGATGACATCGCCCTCGCGCCGGCGGCCGCCAGGGCTGTGGAACTTGGCGTTGACCCGCTCCATGCGGCCAAAGTCCAGTCCAGCGGCCACTTCCTCGGACACGAACTCCCTGATCAACTGTTCGATCATCAGCGGGTGGGAGAAAAGGCGGTGGTAAACTGAATCGGAACGCGGCATGCGGATAAGGCTCCTGGGTATCCCACCCCATCTTCGAGCATGGATACGCGAGTGCCTGCAAATTTTCTCGCGTGAGTGCGTCGGTATGTCCTCGCCGACTCGAGGCAGGATCGTGGTTCCGGATCGTGACCGCTTCGCGAATATCGGGGTTGCTTTGAAGCGTTTTCAGCGGCACATTCTCGTGCCTCGCGTCGGGCGTGTAGCTCAACTGGTTAGAGCTGGCCGCTCATAACGGTCTGGTTATCGGTTCAAGTCCGGTCACGCCCACCATTCCCCCGCTCGCTGACGCCTCGCTGGCCTGCGAGCTTGCAAATCCGTGAGATTGACCGCACGCTCAATCCAGTTGCCGAAGCAAGTGGAGGGAGAATGGCGGAAACCATAGATCTGTCCTCGTTTCGACAGGCGCGCGAGGCGGCGCCCCTGGCCCGGGCCACCAATTCGTTCCTCGCCCTCGCGACCCAGACCAATCACGCCGGTCTCGATACCAAGCTCCTACTCCAGGCGATGACGATCGCGCTCGCCAAGCTGGTGGCGGAGGCCACCGATCACGATGACGCCGAACGCGTCGCCCGGCAGATCGGCGAGAGTTTGCCGGCGCTGGTCGAGCATTTGATCCGGAACGATCCGCCCCACTGAATTCGCTCCAGCCATGAGATGGATCAAGGACGTGGCGGCTCCGCGGGCATAGTGGAGGGAATCATCGGCACTTCTCCCAAGCCCGTGGATCACCATCCCAGGCGCCCGCCTGTTCTGGAAACTCCAGCCATGCCGTACCGATCGTGACACCATCCCAACGCGGTCGCTTCAAAGTCGCGGTCGCCATCGTGCTCCTGATCCTGGCGGGGGTTGGGGTGTGGCGCTTCGCGCTCCAGGCGCCAGCCGACGCGGGTGTCCTGGTGCTCACCGGCAACGTCGACATCCGGCAAGTCAACCTCGCGTTCAATGTCGAAGGCCGGATCACCACCATGCTGGTGAGTGAGGGCGACATGGTCACCGCCGGCCAGGAACTCGCCAGGGTCGAGAGCAACTACTACACCGATGGTCTCGCCATCGCCCGGGCGCGCCTCGATGCCCAGAAGGCACAGGTCGCCAAGCTTGTCGCGGGCAGCAGGCCGGAGGAGGTGGCCCTCGCCCGAGCCAATGTCGCCGAGGCCGAGGCTTCCGTGACCTACGCGCGCTCGGTGCGTCAGCGGCAGGTGGAGCTGGCTCGGCGCGATGTCGTGTCACAGCAGGCGCTGGAGGACGCCGAGACGGCGCTCGAACAGGCGCAGGCGAAGCGGGAGGTCACGCGGCAGCAACTGGCCCTCGCCGTGGCCGGACCCAGGACGGAGGACATCGCGGCGGCCAAGGCTCAGCTCGCCGCCGACCAGTCGACGCTCAGCCTGATCGAGCGCCGGGTCGCGGATACGGTCCTGTACGCGCCATCCGCCGGGACGATCCTGACCCGAGTGTTGGAGCCGGGGGCGATCGTGCTTCCCGGTTCGGCGGTCTACGCCCTGTCGATCGACGATCCGGTTTGGATCCGCGGCTTCGTGCCGGAAACCGCTCTGGGCAGGGTCAAGCCGGGGATGATGGTGAGCATTTCGACGGATATGCCGGGAGGCCGGACATACCGGGGAAAGGTTGGGTTCGTCTCGCCGACGGCGGAGTTCACGCCGCGCGCGGTCGAGACGCCGGAGCTGCGCTCCAGCCTCGTCTATCGGATCAGGCTGACGGTCGAGGATGCCGACGACGGCCTGCGCCAAGGCATGCCGGTCACGATCAAGCTTGACGGCCCTCCGCCCGGCCTGACGCCCAGGGCGGGATGACGCCATGACGGGGCATGCCGTCAAGCCCGAGCCGCTGGTGACGATCGATGGCGTCGCCAAGCGCTTCGGCGGGCGGATGGCGCTTGACGGCCTGTCGGCCGTGGTGATGCCGGGGCGGGTGACCGGTCTGGTCGGGCCGGATGGGGCCGGCAAGACGACGCTGATCCGGCTGATCGCCGGCCTGCTCAAGCCCTCCGCCGGAGCGGTCACCGTGTGCGGCTTCGACAGCATCGCCGATGGTGAGGACGTCAGAGGCGTCGTCGGATACATGCCGCAGCGGTTTGGTCTCTACGAGGATCTGACGGTCGCGGAGAACCTGACGCTGCACGCCGATCTCCGCGCGGTGACTGGCGGCGACCGCGCCGCCGCGTTCCAGCGGTTGCTGGGGTTCACCGGCTTGGAACCGTTCCGTGGCCGTCTCGCCGGCGCGCTGTCCGGCGGCATGAAGCAGAAGCTTGGGCTCGCCTGCACCTTGATCCGTCCGCCGCGCCTGCTGCTGCTGGACGAGCCCAGCGTCGGTGTCGATCCGCTGTCGCGGCGCGAGCTGTGGCGAATGGTCTACGAATTGGTCGACCAAGGCATCGGCGTGCTCTGGAGCACCGCCTACCTGGACGAGGCGGAACGCTGCCAGTCGGTCATGCTGCTGAACGAGGGCCGCCTGCTGCATTCGGGCGATCCGACCGACCTGACGCGCCGGATGGAAGGGCGCAGCTTCGTCATGCGCGGATTGGACACCGCCGGGAAGCGCGGTGCCCTCGCGGAGGCCCAAAAGCGGCCCGATGTGGTCGACGCGCTGATCCAAGGGCGCAGCTTGCGGCTGGTGATGAGGGAGGGAGCATCGGCGCCCGTCGGTGCTGGTGCCGTCGAGCCGGTACGTCCCCGCTTCGAGGACGCGTTCGTCAGCCTATTGCGGACGTCCGGCGGTGATCACGCGGCCACCGGGGTGGTGCCGTCGATCACCGCGACCGCACCGGCGGCGGACGAGGGTGGCTTTCCGGTGGAGGCTGTCGACCTGACCCGCCGGTTCGGCGACTTCACCGCCGTCGACCGCGTCTCCTTCATGGTTCGCCGCGCCGAGATCTTCGGGCTGCTGGGTCCGAATGGCGCCGGCAAGTCCACCACCTTCAAGATGCTGTGCGGCCTGCTGCCGATGACCTCCGGCACGGCGCGGCTGGCCGGCATATCGCTGGCCCACGCTCCCGCTTTGGCTCGCGCGCGGCTTGGCTACATGTCGCAGAAGTTCTCGCTCTACCCCGATCTGAGCGTGCGGCAGAACCTGGATTTCTTCGCGGGGGCCTATGGGTTGGCCGGTGGCGTCCGGCGCGCCGCCGTGGCGCGGATGATCGACGGGTTCGGGCTGAGGCCATTCGTCGGCTCCGATGCCGGGGAATTGCCGCTGGGCTTCAAGCAGCGGCTGGCCTTGGCCTGCGCGATCATGCACGAACCGGCCATCCTGTTCCTGGACGAGCCGACCTCCGGTGTCGATCCGCTGACCCGGCGCGAGTTCTGGGCGCATATCAACGCCATGGCCGGGCAGGGGGTGACGGTGCTGGTCACCACGCATTTCATGGACGAGGCCGAATACTGCGACCGGGTCGGCATCGTGTATCGGGGCGCCATCATCGCGATGGATTCGCCCGACGCGCTGAAGGAGAGCGCGCGCGACGCCGGCCTGCCCGATCCGACGCTGGAGGACGCCTTCATCCGCCTGATCGAGCGCCACGACCGCGCGCGGGAGACGGCATGATCGCCCCTGGCGCCGCTCGGCGCCTGCGGCTGTTCGGGCTGGTCAGGAAGGAGACGCTCCAGATCCTCCGCGATCCGAGCAGCCTGCTGATCGCCTTCGTGCTGCCGGTCGTCCTGCTTCTGCTGTTCGGCTATGGCGTCTCGCTGGACGCCAACAACGTGCGCGTCACCGTGGTGGTCGAGAACCCGACCCCGGAGGCCGAGCGGTTCATCGCGTCCTTCGCCAACTCGCCCTATCTCGAGGTTTCGGTGATGCGTCACCGGGCCGACGCGGAGGCGGATCTGGTCGCCGGGCGGGCCGACGGCGTGGTCGTGCTGCGGGCGGATTTCGCGGCGCGGCTGGAGCGCCTGGACACCGCGCCGATCCAACTCCTGCTCGACGGGACCGAGGCCAACACCGCCCGGATCGTCCGCGGCTACGCCGAGGGCGTCTGGTCCGCCTGGGCCCGGCAGGAGGCGATGGCGCGCGGCCGGGTCGCGAGCGTTCCCGTGGTCGCCGAGCCGAGGATCTGGTTCAACCCCGAGCTTCGGAGCCGAAACTTTCTGGTGCCGGGCCTGATCGCCATCATCATGACGCTGATCGGCACGCTGCTGACCTCGCTGGTGGTGGCGCGCGAATGGGAGCGCGGCACGATGGAGGCGCTGATCGCGACCCAAACCGGCTTGGTGGAGTTGCTGGCCGGCAAGCTGGTGCCTTATTTCGTGCTGGGTATGTTGGCGATGACGCTGTCGGTCGCGATGGCGGTCTTCCAGTTCGGGGTGCCGATCCGAGGCTCGATCGCGGTGCTGTTCGGCGTCGCCGCCGTCTTCCTGATCGGGGCGCTCGCCATGGGCTTGTTCATCTCGACCGTCACGCGCAACCAGTTCGTCGCCGGGCAGGTCGCGATCGTCTCGGGTTTCCTGCCGGCCTTCATGCTCTCCGGTTTCGTGTTCGAGATCGGCAGCATGCCGGGCTGGATACAGGTGCTGACCCACGCGGTGGCGGCGCGCTACTTCGTCTCCACCTTGCAGACGCTGTTCCTCGCCGGAACGATCTGGCCGGTGATCCTGCCGGATCTGGGAGCCATGGCGCTGATCGCGCTGGTGTTCCTGTCGGCCACGGCGGCCCGTACCCGCAAACGGCTGGATTGAAGCCATGTGGTCCCGCCTTCGCGCCCTGATCATCAAGGAGTTGCTGTCGGTCTGGCGCGACCGCAAGAGCCGCTTCGTGCTGATCGTGCCGCCGCTGATCCAGCTCTTCGTGTTCTCCTACGCCGCGACCTACGACGTGACGAACATCCGTATCGCCGTGCTCAACGAGGACGCGGGCGCGCCGTCCCGCGACCTGATCGCCCGGTTCGAGGCGGCGCCCGACTTCGCCCGCGTGCTTCACTTGGACGACGCCTCGGCCATCGCGCGGGTGATCGACAATCGCGACGCGGTGATGGTGGTCCATCTTGGCGTGGACTTCTCCCGCCGGCTGCTGGCGGGAGTGCCGACACAGGCCCAACTGGTGCTGGATGGGCGGGGGTCGAACACGGCGCAGATCGTGATGGGCTACGCCTCCACCATCATCGGCGACTTCAACCGCGATTGGGCGGCGCTCCACAAGCTGACGGGACCATCGGCGCCGCTGATCGAGCGCGCCTGGTTCAATCCGAACCTGCTGAGCCTGTGGGTGGTGGTGCCTGGGCTGATGGGTATCCTGACGCAGGTGGTGGCCCTGGTCGTCACGGCCTTGTCGGTCGCGCGCGAGCGGGAGCTTGGCACCTTCGACCAGCTGCTGGTGACGCCGCTGCGTCCGGCGGAGATCCTGATCGGCAAGATCGTGCCGGCCCTGATCATCGGCATGGCGGAGGGGACGCTGATCGTGGTGGCGGCGCTCCTGTGGTTCCGCATCCCGCTGGTCGGCTCCCTGGCGCTGCTCTACCTGAGCCTGTTCGTCTTCCTGCTCTCGATCATCGGCGTGGGGCTGTTCATCTCGGCCCTGTCGGGTACCCAGCAGCAGGCGATCCTGGGCGCCTTCCTGTTCCTGGTGCCGGCCATCATCCTGTCCGGCTTCGCCACGCCGATCGAGAACATGCCGGAGGCGATCCGGATGCTGACCCTGGGGAACCCGCTGCGGCACTTCCTTGTCATCGTGCAGGGGATCTTCCTCAAGGATTTGCCGGCGGAACTGGTGCTGGCGAGCGTCTGGCCGATGGCCGTGATCGGCACCGTGACCCTGGGCGGGGCGGTCTGGTTGTTCCGCAACCGGCTGCGCTGACCGTTCCGAGGACCGTCTTACAAGGGCTGGCGCTTGCGTGGAAGCCGCCGGGCTGGTACGGACCAACAACCGCGATACGGAATCGCGATCAGGAGCCGCCATGACGATCGATGAACTGATCGAGAACTTCGGATTGTTCGACGAGTGGGAGGACAGGTACCGCTACGTCATCGATCTGGGGCGGGATCTGGAACCGCTGGACGACCGCTATCACACCGACGCCTTCAAGGTCGAGGGCTGTATGAGCCAAGTCTGGCTGGTGCCGCTGCCGGCGGAGGACGGCCGGCTACGGTTCGCCGCCGACAGCGATAGCGCGATCGTCAAGGGATTGGCGGCGATCCTGCTGACCGCCTACTCCGACCACACGCCGGAGGAGATCCTGAACACCGACCTGGAGGCGATCTTCACCCGGATCGGGCTGGACCAGCACCTGAGCCCAAATCGCCGCAACGGCTTCTTCTCGATGGTGGAGACCATCAAGGCTTCCGCCAAGGCGCGCGTGGGCGCCCCATCCTGAGGGGAACGGGCTGAACCGGTCCGTTCCGACGCTCCGGCCCCGGCGGGACGGGCGCAATATCCTTACGGTCATATGATCCGATTCTTCCGCGATGTGCCGCATTTTCTGATAAACTCGGTAAAATCTGGTGATATCGAGAGGCGGTTCGGGCATGGCTTTGCTGGATGCCGGTCAGAGGAGGATCTCGGTCGGCGCGTGGAATGAGCGGGTCATGTCCGGCGTCCATATCTGCCAGTTCTTCGCGGATGAGGACGAACGGTTGGGCGCCGTCACCGGCTTTCTGGCGAGTGGACTGGGCGATGGCGACAAATGCGTCTGCTGCTCCGACAACGTGCCCATTTCAGCGCTCGGCTCCCATCTTTCATCGGTCGGGCTGTCGCTGGAGATGGCCTGCGCCACGGGGCAACTGTCGATCGCCGCGACCAGCGACCTGTGCTTTTCCGCCAATCGCTTCGATCCCGAGCACATGGTCGGAGCGATGCGGGATCACGGCGTGTCCGCGGCGCGGGATGGGTGGGCCGGCACCCGGATCGTCAGCGAGATCAATCCCACGGTTTTCGGCTGGGATGGCGGCGGGCGGTTGATCGAGTTCGAGGCGGCGGTGGATGACCTCGTCGGCGAGACGGGAGTGACCGCACTCTGCCAATACGATGTCAGGCGCTTCGACGGCGCCATCCTGATGGAGGTGCTTCGGCTGCATCCGATGGTGATGATCAGGGGCGTGGTGCTGCGCAACCCGCTTCATGGCGGCGGATCCGCTGTGGCGGTGCCGGGGGCGGCGTCGCGAGAGGTGTCGGGAGGGGTGGCCGGGACCGATGCTTGAGCCCGATGGTCGAAGGGAAGCCGGGGCGCGCGCGCTGTCGCAACTGCTGGTCATGCAAGGCGTCGCGGTCGGGTTGCCGGAGCCCGACGCGGTGCTCAAGTTCCTGGCCGGCGGCTTGGCGGAGATGCCGGGCATCGCCACCGTGATCCCCTTCGGTCCAGGCGGTCCGGCGTGGGATGGGCACGACGCCGTGATTCCGCTGGCCTCGGGAGGCGACAGCTTCGGTGGCTTCGCCGTCGCCATCGATGACGCCGAGTCGTTCGACGCGATCCTGCCCTTCATCCGCACCACCCTCGGCATCATCGCCAGCTTTCTGGAACTCCGCCGCGATCAGCGATCCGGCCACGAGCGTGAGCAGCGCTTGCACGTCGAGGTTCGGAAGACCCGGCGGGAACTGTTGCTGATCGAGCATGACCTCCAGGCCATCCTGAACACCATCCCCGACATCTTCTTCCGCACCGGCGACAGCGATCGGGTGGTGATGGTGTCGCCGGGCGTCTTCTCGATCCTGGGTTACGCGCCGGAGACGTTCCTGGGCACCAGGATGAGTGACCATCACGTCGACCCGGAACTGTATCTGCGGGAGCGCGAGCGGGTGCTGGCCGCCCAGGGCGAGGTCGTCATGATCGAGGGCATGATGCGCCACAAGTCCGGCGCGGAGGTCTGGGTTTCGACCAATGCCGCCGCGCGGTTCGATGCCCGCGGGCAATTCACCGGCATCGATGGCATCGCGCGGGACGACACCGCGAAAAAACGGGCCGAGCGGGACCTGTTGACGGCCAAGGATCTGGCGGAACAGGCGAACCGGCTGAAGACGCAGTTCCTCGCCAACATGAGCCATGAATTGCGGACACCGCTGAACGCGATCATCGGTTTCTCGGAGTTCATGGGGCTGGAGGCGCTGGGTCCCTTGGGAGCGGAGAAGTACCGGGAGTACCTGATCGATATCAAACAGTCCGGCGAGCACCTGCTGGAGGTGATCAACGACATCCTGGATGTGGCGCGGATCGAGGCCGGACGGGTCGAACTGCGCCCCGACGCGGTGGCGCTGGCTCCGATGGTCGATTCCTGCGTCAGGCTGGTGGCCGACCGCGCCAGGATGATGAACCTGAGGATCGAGATCGACGTGCCGGCCGGATTGCCGGCCTTGGCGGTGGACCCGCTCCGCTTCCGCCAAGTGCTGCTGAACCTGCTGACCAACGCCGTCAAGTTCAACAGGCGCGGTGGTACGATCACGGTATCCGCCCGACGCCACGACATGCCGCCCGGCGGCTTGCTGGTCACGATCGCGGACACCGGCATCGGCATCGCCGAAAAGGACATTCCGCTGGTGCTGGAGGCGTTTGGTCAGGTGTCCGACGCCTATACCCGCCCGCATGACGGGACTGGCCTGGGCCTGCCGCTGTGTCGGTCCCTGATGACGCTGCATGGCGGCGACCTGCTGCTGGAGAGCGTGCCGGGAGCCGGGACCACCGTGACGCTCGTCCTGCCGGAGTCTTGCGTCAAGCGGGGCTGAGCGTCACGGCGGCGGGCGCCTTCAGGAGGTCCGACCAGGCCGCGGCGTCGGCCGCCAATCCGGCGGAGCCAGTTCGAAGCCGGCGAAGTCGAAGGCGGGGGAGACGGTGCAGCCGACCAGGGTCCAGGAACCCAGCGAGACCGCCGTCTGCCAGGCTCCGGCGGGGACGACCGCCTGGGGCCGCTGCCCGTGGCCCAGCGCGGGACCGAGATGGACCGCCTCGGCGTCGTGCCCATTCGCCGAGACCGTCAGGACAAGTGGGCCCCCGGCGTACCAGTGCCAGATCTCCACGGCGTCGACCCGGTGCCATGCGGAGAACTCGTCCGCTTGGAGCAGGAAATAGATCGCCGTGCAGGAGCCGCGGGACCCATCCGCCGGCGCGTCGCGGAAGGTCTCGACATAGTGGCCACCCTCGGGATGCGGGCGCATCCCGAGGAGCTTGATGATCTCGGCGGCGGAGAGGTCGTTCATGGACAATGCCGTCTTGGTTCAGGCCGCGGGCGGCTTGGTCGCGGTGAAGCTCTCCCGCGCGCTGGCCTTGTCGAACCAGGCGGACAGGGCGGGGCGGCCGGCGCGCCAGTCCTCGTGGCCGAAGCGGAAATCCAGGTAGCCAAGCGCTGACAGCACCGCCAGCGTGCCGATGTCGGCGCCATCGCCCAGGGTGCCGGCCTGTTTCTCCAGAAGGTCCAGGCAACGGCCGACCGCCGCCTTCTGCCGCTCCATCCAGTCGGTCGAGCGCAGCTGCTCGGGCCGGTTGCCTTCAAGTCGGCGCAGGATGGCGGCGTCGCAGATGCCATCGGCCATCGCCTGGAAACGCAGCGCGGTCCAGCGCGCCGGTCCGGCTGGCGGGAACAAGGTGCCGGAGCCGACGCTGTCCAGGTATTCGCAGATGACCGGGCTGTCGAACAAGGCCATGCCGTCGTCGGTGACGAGCGCCGGAACCTTGCCGATCGGATTGTCGTTCGGAAGGTCGGTCTTCGGGCTCCAGGCGTCGGTGTTCTCCAACTCGACGCGTTTGGCGAGGCCAAGTTCGTGGATGACCATCATGACCTTGCGCACGTAAGGCGAGGTCGCGCTATAGCGCAGCTTCATGTCCGGGTCCTTCCCCAGTTATTTTGTTCGAAACTGCCCGTTCCGATTGTGGAGCGGGTTCTAGAAATGGTCCTTGCGCCGCCGGATCTCGGTGAAGACCTCGACCGGATCGGCGCCCTTGAGCCCAAGTTCGGCGGCGATGTCGGGATCGTCGGCGCGGAGGAACGGGTTGGTCGCGCGCTCGACCCCCAGTGTTGTCGGAATGGTCGGCTTGCCGGCGTCGCGCAGCACGGCGATGTCGGCGGCACGCTCCTTCAGCGCGGGATTGTTCGGATCGACGGTGACCGCGAAGCGCGCGTTCGACAGGGTGTACTCGTGGCCGCAATAGACCCGTGTGTCGGCGGGCAGGCCCCGCAGCTTGAGCAGCGAATGCCACATCTGGGCTGGCGTGCCCTCGAACAGCCGGCCGCAGCCGAGGGCGAACAAGGTGTCGCCGCTGAATAGCGCGGAGACGTCGGGAAACCAGAACGAGATGTGGCCGCTGGTGTGGCCCGGTGTCTCGAAGACCCTGACCTCGTGGGCTCCGAAGTGATAGGTGTCCTCGTCGGCCAGCGTGACGTCGAGTTCCGGAATGCGGCCACGCTCCGCCGCCGGCCCGACGATGGTGCAGCCGAATCGCTGCTTCAGCACGCCATTGCCGCCGATGTGGTCGGCGTGATGATGGGTATTGAAGATGTGGGTGGGACGCCAACCTGTTCTTTCCAGGGCGGCCAGCACGGGGCCTGGTTCGCCGGGATCGACGATGCCGACCGCGTCGCTGTCGGGATCCTTGAACAGGTAGACGTAATTGTCGCTTAACGCTGGGATGAGCTGGATTTCCATGATGAAAAGGTTACCTCATGGCCGCGGATCAAGCAAAGGCCGGGACATGACCCGTCCGGTTGTTTCGTGTTAGGCTCCGCCCGCAATGTATACCGATGCCATCGATCTGCGAGAGTTTTACGAGAGCAGCCTGGGACAAGTCGCCCGGCGGATGATCCGTCGGCGTGTCCGCGAGCTGTGGCCGGATGTCGGCGGTCAGGTCGTCCTGGGTGTCGGCTACGCGGCGCCCTATCTGCGGCCGTTCCGGGATGAGGCGGAGCGCGTCATAGCGCTGATGCCGGCCATGCAGGGGGTCGTCTATTGGCCGGCGGAGGGACCGGGCCTGTCCGCGCTGGCCGACGAGGCGGAACTGCCGCTGCCCGACATGTCGGTCGATCGCGTGCTGCTGGTCCACGGGCTGGAATGCACCGAACAGCTCCGCCCGATGATGCGCGAGATCTGGCGCGTCATGGCGGGCGGCGGACGGTTGCTGGTGGTCGCGCCCAATCGGCGGGGCATCTGGGCGCGGATCGATCGGACGCCCTTCGGACACGGCAGCCCGTTCTCGCCGTCGCAGCTCAAGCATGTCCTGCGCGAGAACATGTTCGTCCCGGAGCGCTCGGCCCGCGCGCTGTTCATCCCGCCGATCAAGTCGCGATTCCTGCTCGGTTCGGCTCCCGCCTGGGAGGAGGTCGGCGAACGCTGGTTCAAGGCCTTCGCCGGCGTCTACATCCAGGAAGCGACCAAGCAGATCTACGCCGGAGTGTCGCGCAAGGCGGTCCGCCCCAAGAAACGCCGCCTGATGGTACCGATGCCGTCGGGTGCCGGAATGCCGGGCGCCGCCGGTGCCGCCCATGTCGAGCATGACGACGGCGTGCCGGCCGCCGCGTGCGACGCGGCGGAGGGTGGATCGCCGCCGTGCCGGACGCCACGCGGCGGGTGAGCGCCTACGTCCGGGTCACGCCGACTTGCGGGATTTCCGCGTCGGGGTCGGCAGGTAGGGCGCCAGATAGCGGCCGGTGTAGCTGCGCTCCACCTGGACCACTTTCTCCGGCGGACCCTCCGCGACGATCTCGCCGCCTCCGGTGCCACCTTCTGGACCCAGGTCGATGATCCAATCCGAGGTCTTGATGACCTCCAGATTGTGCTCGATCACCACCACGGTGTTCCCCTGGTCGACCAGGGCGTGGAGCACCTCCAGCAGTTTGCGGACATCCTCGAAATGCAGGCCGGTGGTCGGCTCGTCCAGGATGTAGAGGGTGCGGCCGGTCGCGCGGCGGCTCAGCTCCTTGGCCAGCTTGACGCGCTGGGCCTCGCCGCCCGACAGGGTGGTGGCCGCCTGTCCGACATGGATGTAGCCAAGGCCCACCCGTTCCAGCGTCTGCATCTTGTCGCGGATCGACGGGACCGCCTTGAAGAACTCGGCGCCTTCCTCCACGGTCATGTCGAGCACGTCGGCGATGCTTTTGTCGCGGTACAGGATCTCCAGCGTTTCGCGGTTGTAGCGCTTGCCGTGGCAGACGTCGCAGGTGACATAGACGTCGGGCAGGAAGTGCATCTCGATCTTCAGCACGCCGTCGCCCTGGCACGCCTCGCACCGGCCGCCCTTGACGTTGAAGGAGAAGCGGCCGGGACCGTAGCCGCGCGCCTTCGCCTCCGGCAGGCCGGAGAACCAGTCGCGGATCGGCGTGAAGGCTCCCGTGTAAGTCGCGGGGTTGGACCGCGGCGTGCGGCCGATCGGCGACTGGTCGATGTCGATCACCTTGTCCAGGTGCTCGATGCCGTTGATCGCGTCGTGGTCGGCCGGATGCTCCCGCGCGCCGTTGAGCTTGCGGGCGAGCGCCTTGTACAGCGTCTCGATCACCAGCGTGCTCTTGCCGCCGCCCGACACGCCGGTCACGCAGGTGAAGGTGCCGAGCGGGATCTTGGTGGCGATATCCTGGAGGTTGTTCGACCGGGCACCGACGATCTCGAGGAACTGTCCCTTGTGGCCCTTGCGCCGCTCGGCCGGCACTGGGACGGACCTGCGGCCGGTCAGGTAATCGGCGGTGATGCTGTTGGGGTTCGCCATCACCTCCTCCGGCGTGCCGGCGGCGATCACCTGACCGCCATGGACGCCGGCGGCCGGTCCCATGTCGACCAGATAATCCGCGGCCCGGATGGCGTCCTCGTCATGCTCGACCACGATCACGGTATTGCCGATGTCACGCAGGCGGCGCAGCGTGTCGAGCAGCCGATCGTTGTCGCGCTGGTGCAAACCGATCGAGGGTTCGTCCAGCACGTAGAGCACGCCGGTCAGGCCCGAGCCGATCTGGGAAGCCAAGCGGATGCGCTGGCTCTCGCCGCCCGACAGCGACCCCGAGTTGCGGCTGAGCGTCAGGTATTCCAGCCCGACATTGTTGAGGAAGCCCAGCCGCTCGTTGATCTCCTTCAGGATGCGATAGGCGATCTCCTGGTCCTTGGGCGTGAGGTGCTGGTTCAACTCGCCGAACCACTCGCCCGCTTTGAGGATCGACATCTCGGTGACCTGGCTGATGTGCAGGCCGCGGATCTTGACGGCCAGCGCCTCCGGCTTCAGGCGGGCGCCCTTGCAAGCCTCGCACGGCTGGGTCGACTGGTACTTGCCAAGCTCCTCCTTGACCCAGGCGCTCTCCGTCTCGCGCCAGCGGCGCTCCAGGTTGGTGACGATGCCCTCGAACGGCTTGTTGGTCTCGTAGCTCCGCAAGCCGTCGTCATAGCGCATGGTCACCGGCTTGCCGCCGGAGCCGTACAGGATGGCGTGGCGGACATCCTCGGGCAGGTCCTTCCACGGCTTGGTCGTCGCGACCTTGTAGTGGCGCGCCAAGCTTTCCAGCGTCTGCCCGTAATACTGCGAGGTCGAGTTGGCCCACGGCGCGACGGCGCCCTTGTCGAGCGACAGGTCCTCGTTCGGCACCACCATCAGCGGATCGAAATACAGCTTCTCGCCCAGTCCGTCGCAGGCCGGGCAAGCGCCGAACGGGTTGTTGAAGGAGAACAGCCGGGGCTCGATCTCCGGGATGGTGAAGCCGCTGACCGGGCAGGCGAACTTGGCGGAGAAGGTGGTGCGCTCCGCCGTGTCCGCGTTCTCCGCGAAGGCTAGCCCGTCGGCCAGGGCCAGGGCCTGCTCGAGCGAATCGGCGATCCGGTTGCCCAGGCCCTCGCGCACGACGATGCGGTCGACCACCACCTCGATATCGTGCTTCAGCTTCTTGTTGAGGGCGGGCGCCTCGTCGATCTCGTACATCTCGCCGTCGATCTTGACGCGCTGGTAACCCCGCTTGGAGAGGTCCAGAAGCTCCTTCCGGTACTCGCCCTTGCGGCCGCGGACGATCGGGGCCAGCAGCAGCAGGCGGGTACCTTCCGGCATCGCCATGACGCGGTCGACCATCTGGCTGACGGTCTGGCTCTCGATCGGCAGGCCGGTCGCGGGCGAGTAGGGAACGCCCACGCGCGCGAACATCAGGCGCATGTAGTCATAGATTTCCGTCACCGTGCCGACGGTGGAGCGCGGGTTCCGCGACGTGGTCTTCTGTTCGATCGAGATCGCGGGCGACAGCCCCTCGATCGAATCCACGTCCGGCTTCTGCATCAACTCCAGGAACTGACGCGCGTAGGCCGACAGGCTCTCGACATAGCGTCGCTGCCCCTCGGCGTAGATCGTGTCGAAGGCGAGCGAGGACTTGCCGGACCCGCTCAAGCCGGTGATCACCACCAGCTTGTCGCGCGGCAGATCCACGTCGACATTCTTCAAATTATGTTCCCGCGCGCCGCGGACGGTGATAGATTTGTTCATGAGTTGTTCTTATCAGGAAGACCGGGAGATGGGAAGCGGCAAACCACGGCAGCAAACCACAGACATATGTGCGACGCGGGATCGAATTGCGACTCTCCGTTCGCCCAATCACCGGTGTCAACGCCGGGATGCTGGTTTGTGCTGGAGTCGTGCGTTGCGCTTCCGTCCAGAGAGCCGGCGCCCGTTGCGTTCGGCCCCTCTCCCGCCTACGGTAGGACATCACCGCGCCACCAGCGGATCAGGAGTAGAGAGACCATGAACGTATGGACATTCAGTGGCCGCGTCGGCGCCGATGCTGAGTTGCGGACCACCCAGAGCGGCGAGAAGGTGCTGAGCTTCCGGGTCGCTAACGACATCGGGTTCGGCGAGCGCCGGACCACCCAGTGGGTCGATTGCTCCATGTGGGGCAAGCGCGCCGAGTCGATCTCCAACTACGTCAAGAAGGGCGACAAGGTCGTTGTCAGCGGCGAGCTGAAGCTGGAGGAATTCCAGCGCCGCGACGGCACCCCTGGTTCCAAGCTGAGCGTCCGGGTCAATGAGATGGACCTGGGCAGCAAGCAGGAAGGCGGCGGAGGCGGCGGCTACGAAGGCGGCGGCGGCGGTGGCTATGGCGGTGGTGGCGGAGGCGGCTACCAGGGTGGCGGCGACCGCGACCGCGGTGGGGCCGGCGGCGGCGGCGCGTCGCGCGGCGGTGGCAAGCCGGCCTTCGACCAGGACCTGGATGACGAGATCCCGTTCTAAGTCAGGTGATCCGGGTCGATCCGGATAGTCGTTCCGCGGTCTCCGCCGCGCCCTGGCTTGGGGCCATGACGGGGACGGAGACCGCGAACAAGGATCCGTGACCGGGGCGGGAGCGGACCGTCACGGGATGGTCGAGCAAGGCGGCAGTCCGGCGCACGATCGAGAGGCCGAGGCCGACCCCGCGAAAATCGGCCTGCTCCAATTGGTCGATGCGGCGGAACTCCTCGAAGATGTCGTCCAGCTGGTCGGCCGGGATGCCAATGCCGGTGTCCCATATCTCCACCCGGAGATGTCCTCCGCGCCGTCTGCAGGCCAGCAGCACGCGGCCTGCCGGGGTGTAGCGGAGCGCGTTGGCCAGCAGGTTCGACAGGATCTGCTGCAACAGCACCGGATCGCTGACCACGACGTCTCCATTGGACCGCACCTTGAGCCCAAGCCCCCGGCTGGAGGCCAATGGCTGGAACTCCCCGGCCAGCCGTTCGAGCAGCGGGTTTATGGCGAAGGGCTCGGTCCGGACTTCGACCGCACCCGTCTCCAGCCTGGACAGGTCCAGCAGGCTCGCCAGCATGCGCTCGCCACTGTCATGCGCCTGGGCCAAGCGGCGCAGGTATTCCTCGTGGCGCGACCCCGCGAGTTGCTTTTCCAGCAGGTCGATGAACAGTCTCATGGCCTGGAACGGCTGCCCCAGGTCATGGCTGGCGGCGGCGAGCAGGCGGGTCTTGGCTTGATTGGCGCGATCGGCCTCGTCGCGGGCGGCGCGCAGGTCGGCGGTCCGCTGTTCCACCTGCCGCTCCAAATCGCCCAGCACCGATGACAACTCCTCCGCGAGATCGATTTTTTCCGCCTTCAGGCGAAGCATCTCCGTGATCCAGCCGTTGAGCTTCCAGGCGGCCAGCCAGAGACCGCCGGTGAAGAGCAGCGCCAGCACGCCCATCCCAAGATAGACCGGGTCCTCGCCTTCCATCGCCAAGCGCAGCGCCAGCGGCAGCATGCAGGGCAGCAGGAACGCCGTCACCACCGGCAGGAGCGGCGACAGGGTGGCGACGGCTCCCGCCGCCATGCCCCCCAGGACGAAGGTGACGAACAGCCGGTGGAGCAGGGGCTCGGGCAGAAGGATCGCGAGGCCCACGCCCCAAAGGCATCCTGAAACTCCGGACGCGGCGGCCAACCTCAGGGTCAGGCGCCGTGGGTCCGAGTTGGCCAGGACGCCGGTGTCCCGCCCGCGCAAGTGAATGAACCGGGCGCCCGCCAGACCGACCAGAAGGGCCGCCCAAGCCGAGACCTCGATGACTGGCGCGACTTCAGCCAGAATGGCGGCGATCAGGATGGGATTGATGACATTCGCGGACAAGACGAGAGGCAGCTGTCTGACGACCAGCGATACTTGCTCGCTCCGGACGTCACAGGGCCGTTTACCCCGCTTCGTGCGCTTGTCGCCCACCAGCATCGTGCCACTTCCCCAACCATGACATCATTTGAAACAGTACAATAGCTAACCGTCAAAGGGGGAATAAGCTTTCCAAAATATGGAAAGTTATCGAAATGGACCGATTGGTCTAGAAGATTTGAAACTTTTGACGAATGAAACCGTATCCTTGAAATAGTATTTCTTACGCGGCCCCATCTCTCGGTCCGACAGGTGTCAAATCATGACGCCGCCTGTTCGATCACATGGGAATTCGTCGCTTGGACATGGTTGGGACCCGATCCGTCGCGGACCGGAATGTCAGGGCAGGCGGCCAGTGTCCATGCCGCACGCCCGGTCGATCATCCCAGTCTGACGCGCCGCGATCATGTGGCGGTGCTTGTTCCGCGGTCCCCGCTTCGGCGTGATGTCCGATTTCGCGTGCCTGACGACACGTGATTTGGCACATAGGGCTTCGGTGCGCCTACGGACGGTTGGCGGACGCCCTCGCCGCCCCATATGTCGCCGGCGTCGGGGGGAATGGACCGAGGCGATGAGATGTGAAGGTTTGGTCAAGAGTGTTTGAAGGCTCGCCGTTCGCCGCCGCTCTTCCGTTATCCGCTCGGGCCATGGGCGATCAAGGGTCGCACTTTCTTCCCGCCGCCTCTTCCAGGCCGCCCCATCGAGGCCCCATTGAGATTGAGTGAGAGGATCCGATGACCATCTTCGCCAAGACCGTCGCGCGCGGCGCGATCCCAGGCCTCGCCGGCGCCGTTCTCGGATCGATGGCGTTTGTCTTTCCGGCCCAGGCGATCGACATCTCCGGTGCTGGCGCCACGTTCCCATACCCGGTCTACGCCCGCTGGGCCCAGGCCTATCAGCAGGAAACCGGGACCAGCGTCAATTACCAGGCGATCGGGTCCGGTGGCGGCATCCGCCAGATCAAGGAGCGGACGGTCACCTTCGGCGCGTCGGACAGTCCCCTGAAGCCAGAGGATCTGGAGAAAGCCGGATTGGTCCAGTTCCCGATGCTGATGGGCGGAGTGGTCCCCATCATCAACGTCAAGGGTGTCAAGCCAGGCCAGCTCAAGCTGGATGGAGCCACGCTGGCCAAGATTTATCTCGGAACGATCGAGACCTGGGACGATCCGGCCATCAAGGCGTTGAACCCGGGCCTGGAGCTTCCCGATTTGGCGATAGCCCCGATCTACCGGGCGGACGGATCGGGCACAAATTTCCTGTTCACCAATTACCTCTCCGAGGTCAGCCCCGAGTTCAAGGAGCAGGTCGGCAGCAACACGTCGGTCCAGTGGCCGGCCGGCATCGGCGCCCGCGGCAACGAGGGTGTCGCCGCCATGGCCGGCAGGACGCGCGGCGCCATCGGCTATGTGGAATTCGCCTACGCCAAGCAGAACAAGATGACCGACGCCGTCCTGAAAAGCCGCGACGGCGAGTGGGTGGCCCCCGCCAGCGAAGCCTTCCAGGCGGCGGCGGCCGGGGCCGATTGGACCCGGAACCCCGGCTTCTACGTGATCCTGACCAATCAGCCCGGCCCCGGAAGCTGGCCCATCACGGGGGCCAGCTTCATCCTGATGCCGCGCGAGCCCAAAGACGCCGAGGCGTCGCGGTCGGCGCTGCGGTTTTTCGACTGGGCCTACGCGAACGGCGACAAGATGGCGGAGGATCTGGGCTATGTTCCGATGCCCGACACCGTCGTGAAACAGGTCGAACAAACCTGGGCCAGCGGTTTCGCCAACGTGAACGGCGAAGCCCTGTGGAACGGCGACCAGCGTTGACGCCGCGACTGGACTTTCAGCAATGACCGACACAGCCATCCCCGCACAAACCCGTGTCCTCAGCGGCCGGCAAGCCAGACGCCAGAGCTTGATGGACAAGGCGTTCAAGTCGGCGACGGCCTTCTTCGCCATCACCGTGCTCGTGATCCTGGGTGGCGTGTTCTTCACGCTGGTCCACGGCTCGCTGCCGGCGTTGAACGCCTATGGCTTCGACTTCGTCACCACCGAGGTCTGGAACCCGGTGACCGATCGCTTCGGAGCCTTGGCGCCGATCTACGGCACCTTGATGACCGCCTTGATCGCCATGGCCGTCGGCGTCCCGACCAGCTTCGGCATCGCGGTGTTCCTGACCGAGTTGGCGCCGCCGTGGCTGAAGCGTCCGGTCGGAACGGCGATCGAGCTGCTGGCCGGCATTCCCAGCATCATCTATGGCATTTGGGGCCTGTTCGTGTTCGCCCCGATCTTCCAGCAGACGCTCCAGCCGTTCCTGATCGACACGGTCGGCAAGCTGCCGCTGATCGGCCACATCTTCTCCGGTCCGCCCTATGGCATCGGGATCTTCACCGCCGGCTTGATCCTGGGGATCATGGTCCTGCCGTTCATCACGTCCATCATGCGCGACGTGTTCGAGACGGTGCCGCCGATGGTCAAGGAATCGGCCTATGGCCTGGGCGCCACCACCTGGGAAGTCGTCTGGAAGGTGGTGCTTCCCTACACCAGGGTCGGCGTGGTCGGCGGCGTCATGCTGGGGCTGGGGCGGGCGCTGGGCGAGACCATGGCCGTGACCTTCGTCGTCGGCAACGCGCACCGGATCGGCAAATCGCTGATGGCGCCGGGCACGACGATCTCGGCGGCCATCGCCAACGAGTTCAACGAGGCGGTCGGCGAGCTTTACATCTCGTCGCTGATCGGGCTGGGCCTGATCCTGTTCTTCATCACGTTCACCGTATTGGCCCTGGCCAAGATCATGCTGCTCCGCATGCGGAAGCGGGCGGGGGGATGATCCCGATGGAAATCTACGCGCGGCGCCGCCTGACCAACAAGATCGCGCTGGGACTGTCGATGGCCGCGGCGGCCTTCGGCATCTTCTGGCTGGTCGCCATCCTGTGGACGCTGCTGTACAACGGCCTGGGAGCCCTGGTCCCCAGCGTCTTCACCCTCAGCACGCCGCCTCCCGGCATCGCCGGCGGGTTGCTCAACGCCATCTACGGCAGCGTCGTCATGACCCTGCTGGCGACGCTGATCGGCACGCCGATCGGCGTCATGGCCGGGACGTATCTGGCGGAATATTCCCGCGGCAACATGCTGGGCCATGTCATCCGCTTCATCAACGACATCCTGCTGAGCGCGCCATCGATCATCATCGGCTTGTTCATCTATGGCGTCATGGTGGTTCCCATGGGCCACTTCTCGGCCTGGGCCGGGGCCGTGGCGCTCTCGGTCATCGTCATCCCGGTGGTGGTGCGGACGACCGAGGACATGCTGAACCTGGTGCCGGCCGGCCTGCGCGAGGCCGCTGCGGCCCTGGGGGCGCCGCAGTGGAAGGTGATCGTGATGGTCGCCTACCGCGCGGCGCGCAACGGCATGATCACGGGCGTGCTGCTCGCGGTGGCGCGGGTCAGCGGCGAGACGGCGCCGCTCCTGTTCACAGCACTGAGCAACCAGTTCTGGAGCACCGACATGAACGCGCCGATGGCGAACCTGCCGGTGGTCATCTTCCGCTTCGCGCTCAGCCCATACGAGGATTGGCAGGAACTGGCCTGGGCCGGCGCCCTGCTGATCACCTTCATGATCCTCGTCATCAACATCACCGCCCGCTTCCTGGCGGGTCTCGGCTCCAAGGGACGCTGACCATGCGAAACTCCTCCTTCTCCCTGACGAGCGGCACGGCGGGCCGGGCGGTGGCGGGCGATGCCTCGACCGGCAAGCCTATGGAGGCCAACAAGCTGGTCGAGAAGGTCTCGATCAAGAACCTCAGCTTCTTCTATGGGGAGTTCGAGGCGCTGAAGAAGATCACGCTGCCGATCTACGATCGTCGGGTGACCGCCTTCATCGGTCCGTCCGGCTGCGGCAAGTCCACCCTGCTGCGCATCCTCAACAGGATCTACGACCTGTATCCGAACCAGCGCGCGGTCGGCGAGGTTCTGCTGGATGGCGAGAACCTGCTGTCGCCCAACATCGACCTTAACCTGCTGCGGGCGCGGATCGGCATGGTGTTCCAGAAGCCGACGCCCTTTCCCATGAGCATCCACGACAACATCGCGTTCGGCATCCGCCTCTACGAGAAGCTGCCGCGGGACGAGATGGATAGCCGGGTGGAGCAGGCGCTGCGCCGGGCGGCGCTTTGGAACGAGGTCAAGGACAAGCTGAACCAGAGTGGACTCAGCCTGTCCGGCGGTCAGCAGCAGCGTCTGTGCATCGCCAGGGCGATCGCGGTCAACCCGTCGGTCCTGCTGATGGACGAGCCGGCCTCGGCCCTCGATCCCATCTCGACCTCCAAGATCGAGGAGTTGATCGACGAGTTGAAGAGCGACTACACGATCTGCATCGTCACCCACAACATGCAGCAGGCCGCCCGCGCGTCCGACTTCACCGCCTTCATGTATCTGGGTGAACTGATTGAATTCGGCGTGACCGAGGAGCTGTTCACCACGCCCAAGAAGAAGCGCACGGAGGAATACGTGACCGGCCGTTTTGGCTGAGCCGCGATAAGCGTCTTGACGCGGCCCGTGAATGTGCCACCCTTAATCCATCTGCAAACAACCGAAAGGAGGTGGTCCAATGTCTCATGGAGCAAAGCCGGTCATTGCCGCTGTGTTTGGCGTTTCGGCTCTTCTGATGGCTGGGGTCGCCAGTGCCTGCCCTTCGCACACGACCCACTCCGCGCAGGCCCCGGTTAGCGACGGCGTCGCGGACCAGGGTGTGAAACCGCAGAGCCAGACACGCGGCTGACGACAGGCCGCACCATGTACGAGACGGGCCGCCTCGGATGGGGCGGCCCGTTTTCGTTTGTGGATCAGCGAGTAGGCAAAAAGAGAGGGATGGCCGAAGCCACCCCTCCCTGATCGTTCCGACCGAACCCGCCAATCAGGCGTTGTTGGTCTTTTCCTCGGCGCGCTTTTCCACCTGCTCGGCGGTCAGACCCTGCTTCTGGGCCTCTTCCTGACCAGCGTCGCGGGCGGCGTCGACACCGGCTTCGGCGGCGGTGCGGACGACGGTGGTGGCGCGATCGACCGCCTCGCTGCCGAACTCGCGGGCGCGGCTGTAAAACTCGTCGCTGTAATCGCCCAGCAACTCGTTCTCATAGCGGCTGGCCGGGATGCTGGCGCCGATCACGGCACCGACGGCGATGCCCATGACACCGGCCATCAGCGGATGCTCGTCGACCAGGCTGACGACGCTGCCATAGCCCTGGCGGGCGCGGCGCGATGCCTTGTCACCATACTGGCGGGCACGCTCCTTGTAGTCGGTCTGGCGGCCATAGCTGTCGCTCGACGAATAATCCGAGAAACCTTGGCGCTGCTGTCCGCCGGTCTGGCTCTTGACCCGGTCGCGCATCGACTGGGTGGCGTCGCCGGCTTGGTCCCGCAGATCCGACGCGCGGTCGGAGACTTGGTCGCGAAGCTCGGACGCCCGATTGACGGCTTGGTCGCGGAACTCGCCGGCCCGGTTCATCGCCTGATCGCGCAATTCGCTGGCGCGGTGGAGGGCGGTGTTGCCGTACTGGCGGGCCCGGCGGCGCGCGTCGCGCAAACGGTTGTCGACGCCGGGATGGCTGGTGTTGCTCCAGACAAGCCAACCGACGCCAAGCCCGATCAGCGCCAGCGGAATGGGATTGCCGAGGATCGAGCTGTCGTCGTCGCGGTCGTCGGGATAGTTGCTGTAGTTCTCGTAATAAGTTCTGTTCATGATATACCGCCTGGTTCGTTGTGGGCGCCGCGCGTCTCCGGTTGGAAACGGCGCGCCCTGATTTCGGTGACGGAAACTCGATGGCCTGATCGGGACCGCCTCAGCGCCCCATCTGAGCCTTGGCCCAGTCCTTGTCGTCCTGGAGGGATGACAAGGTCCGATTCGGCTGGAGGTTGCGCGCGGTCAGCTTGCTCTTGCCCATCGACACCAAAACGATGCCGATGAGCGTGACGACGCCGCCGACGATCAGCGCGGCCAACCAGGGCTCCATCAAGGTCGCCAGATAGTAGGTCAGCGCCAGCAGGAGGAAGATCAGCCCGGCGAAGGCCACCATGCCGCCGGCCGCCAACGAGATGGCTCCGGTAGTGGCTTGGTTGACCTTCTCGGACATCTCGACCTTGGCCAGCTCGACCTCCTTCCGCACCAGGGTGGTGGTTTCCTGGGCGAGTTCGGTCAGCAGGCCAGTCAGCGGCCGGTCGCCACCAGTCCGCTGGGCATCGTCATATCCGCGGAGGTTGTCGTCCGGCCGCCCGATCATGGGGTGGTCCCCCGCGGCGGGGTGGTGCCCTTGGACAATGTGTCCGGTTTCACCGTGGAGGCGGTGGTGCCGGTCGAAGGGGTCGGCGTGGTGCCGAGGCCCGAACCCATCGAGCTTCCGCCCGGCGAGGTCCCGATGGACGTCGTAGTCGAACCCACCGGCGTCGTCGCCGCACCCGTGCCCGAAACGCCGGACGTTCCCGCCGGTCCACCGGGCGACACGCCACCGAGCGGAGGCGTGCCCATCGATGCGCCACTCATGCCAGCCGACGAGGAGCCGGTCGAGTAGTTCCGGGTTCCCGTCTCACGGCGGGCGAAATCAGCGGTGCCGCCCTGTGAGCCACCGGCCGAGCCGCTGGGGTAGCCACCGGTGGAACGCTCCGTCCGCGACCGGTCGCCGTAGGAGCCGCCGTAGGTGGCGCCGCTGCCGGAGCCGGACCGGTACCGGGCCTGCCGGCTACCGGAAGTCCGCAGGAAACGAGCGATGGCGAACCCGACGACAACGGCGCCACCCAGGAAGATCTCGGGCTGGCGGCGGGCGAACTGCTCGGCCTGACCGACCAAATCGTCCAGATCACGGTTGCGCAGGCTGTCGGCGAACTGCTCGATCCGCTGGGCGGCGGAGTCGGTGTAGCGGGCGACGACGTCCTCGTTGCGCTCGTTCAATTGGTCGGCGGCCTGATGCAGCGCCTCGGCGACGCTGCCGATGCTGTCGGCCACGCGGTTCTGCTGATGTTCGAAGGCCGAGCGGGCGCGGGTGCGAGCGGCGCCGGCCAAACGGCCACCCTCGGACTCGGCCTCGCGCTTGACCTTGTCGATGGTGTTGGCGGCTGTCTCGCGGGCTTGGTCCACCGTTGAATTCGTGCTGGAACCACCGGAGCCAGGACCGCCGGTGCGGGAGGCGCCCAACCCCGACCCGGTCGAACTGCCCGGGGAGCCGCCCAAGGAACCACCGCCCAAGGACCCACCGGGGGAGCCAGTCGTGTCGCGCGTAGCCATATTCGAGACCTCCTCATGACGCTGTTCTCAACCGCGTGCGTTCACGCGTTCAGATGTGGCAGCAACAGCGAGTGATGGAGTTGAGTTCCAAACAGGTTGAGATACTTTACTCCGACATCGTTCGCCGACGTCCTATCAAATGGGTTAGGTCCGCGCCGAATGCGTACGCCTTTGGCGATCCAGCCCTCTTGACCCATCCTGTCCCTATCGACAGTATAGCGGTCCCAGGTTGTCGAGGATCGTGCGGGGGACCCACTCCAGTGTACGGCCCAACGCACGGTGGAGACGGCTTGGTCAACCCGGTTCGTCGCGGGATGATCCGGGAAAGCGGTCGGATATCCCGATGGCAAAGCCCCTATCGCCCCGGGCTCTTCAGCCCAAGCGATGTGCGAAAGCGCTTTTGCCCATCCGACTGGGAGGCGGCGGGAGCGATGGGTATCGCCCCGCCGCCCGATCCGCTTAACGCTGCCGCCGTGCCTGTCGTTTTTTCCCCAGCGCAATGGTGGTAAAGGGGCCGAATTGGGAAAAATCTTAAGCTTCTGTTCACCAGTTTGCCCTTCATTAGTCATACGATGTATACAGCGCGGATGGTGAAGCCAACTCCGCACGTAAGGCTGTATAACTTTGGGCGATAAAATGCAGATCCGCACAACCTGTATATCGACAAACAAGTTTGTCGGGCCGGTGTGCTGCACGCCTTGCACTGGACAGGCGGGGAAGTCTCCGCGCGGGGGCATTCATTGCGTCATTTAACGGCTATTGCCATAATGTCGGCGATTATGCTGACGGCTTGCGTGGAGCGGGGTGCTACAGTGCCCCTTCAGTTGACACAGGCCGAAGCCAAACCCATCAATGCCGATATCGCCCAGATCCCCGTGCCGAAGACCAAGCCCAAACCTCCCGCCGTGTCTGGCGCCAATGTTCCCGTCGCCCGCAAGCCGGCACCCGACGCCTCGGTCGCCGGGGCGCGGGCCCATGACGACATGGCGGAAGCCGACCGGGGGGGCGGGGCGGATCCGGAAACCCATCAGGCCAACACCGGTTCCGTCGTTTTGGTTCCTCCCGCGGCACCTTTGCCCGAACCCCTGCCGGCTCCAGCTGAAAGCTTGCCCTCGGCCTTGCCGCCTCCGGCACCACCCTCCAGCGCCAATTCGGCCCCGTCGGAGCATCCGGGGCCGAAGGCTCTGGTCGGTTTGGACGAACAAGCCACCGTTCGGCTGCTCGGTGAGCCATCCTGGACCGAGGATGTGCCGCCCGCGAAATACTGGCAATACGCCACGCCCTCCTGCGTCTTGCGCGTCTTCTTCTTCATGGAGATGACAACGCAGAACTTCCGTGCCCTTTCCTATGAACTGACGAGCAGCGACGATGCCCCCAATGTCCATGAACGGTGCTTCGCACAACTCCTCGCCCAGGCTTCAGGCCGTCAGACGGCCCATGGCAATCGCATCAACTAACCCGGTGATCGGCATCATGCCATCCAAGGTCGCATTGGTCGACGACGACGACCTCTTTCGGGAATCGCTGGGCATGAACTTGGCCGACGAGGGATACGACGTCATCCCCTTCGACCGGGGCGCCCCGGCTCTCGACTATTTCCTCCGCGGTGGCAACGCCGATGTGGTCCTGCTGGACTGGCGGATGCCGAAGATGGACGGCATCGACGTGCTGCGCCAATTGCGCGCGAGCGGCATCGAGGTGCCGGTGATCTTCCTGACGGTGCTGTCGGACCAGATCTACGAGGAGGCGGCGCTGGCTGGCGGCGCCGTGGACTTCGTGGAAAAATCGCGGTCGCTGCCGATCCTGTTGAAGCGGATGCAACTGATCCTGGGCGGACGCAAGACCGGACCGGACGAAGGCGGCGACGCCACCGCGATCCCGGGCTCGCAGCAGCCGGGCACCGCTCCCGCTAATGCCGGCGGCGGCAACCCCAATCTGTTCAACCGGGGCGAATTGGAACTGAGGCTCGATGGCAGCCGGGCGTTCTGGCGCGGCACGCGGGTCGACCTGACACTGACCGAGTTCAACATCGTACGCCTGATGGCGACGCGCCCCGGCGAGGACATCTCGTACCGCGAGATCTACGACCTCGTTCATGGCAAGGGCTTCGTCGCGGGCTATGGTCCGGCCGGTTACCGCGCCAATGTCCGCGCCTTCATCAAGCGCATCCGCCAGAAGTTCCGGATGGTCGATGGAGAGTTCGACCTGATCGACAACTATCCGGGCTTCGGCTACCGCTGGAGCGATGATCCGGTTGGCGGCGACATGGATGGTGGTGACGACGATCTGCGGGGTCACGGCGGGGGTTTGAGCGGGGGCTTGAGTTGACGGCATCCCGTTCGCCACGCTTCCAGGTCGCGGGCCCCAAGATCGCGGGGAAGAGGGCCAGGTCCTGATGGAGCAACCGCGAGCCCGAACCGGCGGTCGCTGGCTCCTCCGCTCGCTGGCCAGCCGCTTGGTGCTGGTCTCCGTCGTCTTCATCGCCGTGCCCATCCTGATCTACCAGCAGTTCCGGGCGGCCGACGAGGACAAGCAGACGCTGCTGCTGCAAAGCGCCCAGCAGCAAGGGCAGCTGATCGCCCGCGCGTTGGAGCCGCTGCTCGCCAAGGCGGACGCCAGCCTGCTGCCGCGCCTGGGCGAGGAACTGTCCCGGTTCGCGGACGAGAACACCCGGCTGAAACTGCTGCTCAGGCCCAAGGCGGTGCCGGGCGCGCAGGGATTCTACTACGTCGGCGCGGCGCCCCAGGCGCCCAACGTCAACTTGGACATCGAGCGCCAGCGCCTGCTCGAGCAAGGCATCCTCGCCCGGCTGGCCGACACGTGCAGCGGCAACCAGCCGCTGGCGATCCGGCTCCAGACGGCGACCGGCGCGCTGGAGGTGCTGACCTCGATCACGCCGATCAACAGCCCGTTCGGCTGCTGGGCCGTGGTCACGTCGCACTCCACGCCCACATATCTCGGCTCGTCGATCGGCCAGCCCTATTGGCAGACGCCGGAGGTCCAGGCCGCGGCGCTGATTTACCTCGGCATGGCGGCCCTGGTGCTGCTGCTGTTCCTGGGGGTTTGGAGCAATCTGCGCCGGTTCGGATCGCTGGCGCGCCAGATCGGCAACCACGAGGGTGGACGGCCGTCCTTCGCCGAGCAGAACACCGTGCCGGAACTGCGGAGCGTCGCGGAGGATTTCGACCGTCTGGTCGACACGCTGCGCAGTTCGGCGGACAACCTGCGCCGCGCCGCCGAGGACAACGCCCACGCGTTCAAGACGCCGATCGCGGTGATCCGGCAGTCGCTGGAACCGCTTAAGCGGATCATCCCGGGCAACGATGGCCGCGGCCCGCGCGCCATCGTCATGATCGACCGCTCGCTGGACCGGCTCGACGGGCTGGTGTCCTTCGCCCGGCGCATGGAGGAGGCGGCGGCCGACCTGCTGGAACCGCCGCGCCGCAAGGTCGACATGTCGGAATTGCTGGAGGACATGCTGAGCGGCTACGCCGGCCTGCTCGCCGAGCGGCACCTGCATCTGAGGCTGCTGATCACTCCGCACGTGGTCGTCCGTGCCGGCGAGGACCTGCTGGAGACCGTGGTCGAGAACATCGTGGAGAACGCGATCAGCTTCTCGCCACCAGACGCCAGCATCCAGGTTCGCTTGGCGCGGTCGGGGGCCATGGCTGTGCTGACCGTCGAGGACGAGGGGCCGGGCGTCGATCCGGCGCATATCGAGCGGATCTTCGAACGGTATTTCTCGCAGCGCGAGTCGAACGACGCGGCGGAACACAGGACGATGGACGCGACGGGGACGGATGGCGGATCTTCGATCGTCCCGTTCGATCAGCCGGTCCAGCCGGCCGGCACCGGGGATTCGCTCCATTTCGGCATCGGTCTATGGATCGTGCGGCGGAACATCGAGGCGATCGGCGGCAAGGTCATCGCGCGGAACCGCGAGACAGGTGGCCTGTTGATACGGGTCGACCTGCCGATGGCCCACTGATTGGTGCCGTGCCCTCGGCATATCACAGCATTGACACATCAGTCCCAACGTCGCCCCGATATCGTGGGGATGGCGTACACCGGAAGAGTGAGCGATCATGTCCCTGCCAGAGAGCGATGTGGGTGCGGGCCAGAAGCCGACGGTGTACCAGTATTCATTCACGCGGGGCCCTGGTGGTGGCGCGGATGATCCGACGGTCCCGAACGCGGATTCCGCTCAGTTGTCCCATTCCCTGGATTTGCTGAGAAGCACCAGCCTTCACCTGTCGTTGTTCAAGATCCTGCTGACGGACGTGACGCGCGAGCAAGGTGCGGCGGTCATGACGCGCGCTTTTGGGGCGCGGGGAATGATCGGCTCGCTGACGATGGGCGGATTCGCGCTGCTGCTGATCGGGACGGACAACGATGTCCGGATCACCAACGCCCAGACGGTGCAGGCGATCTACGCGGCCTTGGCGGAATTTGGCTTGCGGTCCCGTCTGGAGGTCGCGGCGATCCATCGTTTGGCGCCCGAGATCGGCGATCCCGATGATATCCTGCTGCATTTGGCGAACGCCCCGACGGTCCCTCACCCCTTCGGTCGCGCCGCCTGACGGCCGACCCGATCAGGTGGCGCGCTTCCGGTTGTTGACGAGGGCGACGCCAGCCGCCGTGACCATCATCCCGACCAGCGCCAGGGCACCCAACCGCTCATCGAACATCAGCCACGCGATCACGGCGGTGACCGGTGGCGTCAGGTAGAACAGGCTGGCGACCTCCGCCGCGGCGCCGCGGCGGATCAGGATGAACAGCAGGAACACCGCTCCGACCGACAGGACGAACCCCAGCCACATCAGCGCGAACACGAACTCACCGGTCCAATCGACCTCCATGGTCTCGATGTTCCAAGCCAGGGCCAACAGGACCACGCTGGTGGCGGCGTATTGCAGGGCGGTGCCGCTCCGCAGGTCCATGCCGCCACAGAAGCGCTTCTGATACAGCGTTCCCGCCGTGATGCCGGCCAGGGCTCCCAGGCACAACGCGATGCCGATCAGGAAATCCGCGCGGACCGACAGGCTCTCCCACACGACCAGGAGCACGCCGCACAGACCCAGCGTCAAGCCGAGCCACTGACGCGTCGAGACGCTTTCCCCCAACACCTTGCCCGAGGCGGCCGCCGTCAGCAGTGGTTGGAGGCCTACGATCAGCGCGACCACGCCGGCTGGCAATCCATGGGCGATGCCGGTGAAGACGCCGCCGAGATAGATGCCGTGGACCAGCAATCCTGCGACCATGATGTGGGCCGCGTCGATCCACCGGCTCGGCCACGGCGCCGCCGTCACCAGGGCGACCACCGCCAGCACGGCGGCGACCATGCCCAGGCGGATCATCAGGAAGGTCAGGGGCTCCGCGTAGGGCAGTCCAAACTTGGCGCCGATGAAGCCGGTGCTCCACAGCAGGACGAAGACCACCGGCGTCAGCCTGACCCAGATCGGGCGGGTGGTGGGGGCGAGGGTGCTGTTCGACATCGCACGTTACCTGTCGCTTACCGGATCGGCCGGTGCCGGACGGCAGGGCTAGCTTCCCAGCGGAGCTTTGGCAACGGCGGGATTGTATCCATACATCGTTGGACTGGAGACGGCGGCTGAGCGACGCCGGGCGGCGTCAGGCGACGTTCCGGTTCTTGCGCACGACACGCCAGAGCGGCAGGCGGATCGTGACCGTGGTCCCCTCGTTGACCTCGCTGCGCAGCACCAACGTGCCGCCGTGCAGACGGACCAGCGAGCGGGTCAGCGGCAGACCCAGGCCCGTGCCCTGGGTCTCTGGGTTGGCCTTGCCCGGCACCTGTCCGAAGGGTTCCATGACGCGGGCGAGGTCCTTGCGGGCGATGCCGATGCCGGTGTCGCTGACGGTGATCGCGATCCTGCCGTCGGGCTCGCTCTCGACCTTCAATTCCACGGCGCCACCACGCGGCGTGAACTTGACCGCGTTGGACAGCAGGTTCAGCAGGATCTGGCGCAGGACCCTCTCGTCGCCCCTCAGCGGCGGCAGGTTGGGGGTGATTTGGGTGTTGAACTTCAGCTGCTTGTCGTGGATCGGCTTTTGGATGAAGCGGGCGGCCGACAGGGCCACGACCGCGATATCGACGTCCTGTTCATCCAGCTCGTATTTCCGGGCCTCGATCTTGGAGAGATCCAGCAGGTCGTTGATCAGGGTGAGCAGATGGGTGCCGCTGGAATGGATGTCGGTGATGTACTCGCGATAGCGGGCGTGGCCAAGCGGGCCGAAGACCTCCTGGTTGATCATCTCCGAGAAGCCGATGACCGCGTTCAGCGGCGTCCGCAGCTCGTGGCTCATGCTGGCCAGGAAGTGCGACTTGGCCTTGCTGGCCTCCTCCGCCGCCTCCTTGGCGATCCGCATGTCCTGGACCGCCTTCTCTCGCCGCCGCGTCTCCACCCGGACGCGTTCCAGCACGCGGTTGTACAGCGTCGCGATCTGGCCGGCCTCGGTCTCGGCATCGACCTGGACCGGCCGGGAGAAGTCGCCATCCCGCCGCTGCTGGTCCATCTCCATCAACAGGCGAAGCAGGGCGGTGTTGGCTCCGTGTTCCGCGACGTTGAGGCCGATGCGCTCATCCTCGGCCGAGACCCGCAGGGGCCAGAATCGGTTGATCAGCAGCAGCAAGGCCAATCCGCCGCCGAAGGAGAGGGCACCGACGGCCGCCACGCCGGTCACCTGCGTGACGAACTGTTCCCAGCGGCCATGGCCGTTCCCCCACATCTCGGGCCGGCCTATCAGCGCCACCGCCAGCGTTCCCCAGACGCCACAGAACAGGTGGACGGGCACGGCGCCGACCGCGTCGTCGATCCGCAATCTTTCCAGCATCCACATGCCGACGAACAGGACGACACCGGAGACCGCGCCGATCACCACGGCGCCGGTGGGGCCGACCACGTGGCAGGGGGCCGTGATGCCGACCAGTCCGGCCAGGACGCCGTTCATGATGATGCCGACCTTCGGCTTGCGGTGCAGAACCCAGGTGATCACCACGGCCGTCAGGCCGCCGGCGACCGGGGCCAGCACCGTGTTGATCAGGATCACCGGAACGGTGGCGTTGATCCGAAGCGTGCTGCCGCCGTTGAAGCCGAACCAGCCGACCCAGAGCAGGAACACGCCGAGCACCGCGAGAGGCAGGTTGTGCCCTTCGATCTCCTTGGGTTCCGGGTCGAAGCGCCCGGCGCGGGGGCCGATGACGAGCACCGCCGCCAGCGAGATCCAGCCGCCGACGCTGTGGACGACCGTCGATCCCGCGAAATCGATGAAACCGAGTTTCGCGAGCCAGCCCGACGGGTTGGCTTGCTCCAGCCCGGCCCAGCACCAGTGGCCGACGATCGGGTAGATCAGCGTGGACAGGATCGCGGCACAGATGAAATACCCGGCGAAGCGCATCCGCTCCGCCACGGCTCCCGAAACGATGGTTGTCGCCGTGCCGCAGAACATCATCTGGAAGAAAAAGAAGGTGGCCATCCAAGGGGTGGCGCCGCCTTCGAACAGGAACCCGCTGGTTCCCACCAGTCCAAACCAACTATCCCCGAACATCAACGCGAAACCAAGACACCAGAAGCTGAGAGCGGCGATCAGGAAGTCGACCAAGTTCTTGATGACGACGTTGATGCTGTTCTTGGCACGGACAAGGCCGCTCTCCAGACAGGCGAAGCCGGCCTGCATCAGGAAGACGAGGATGGCCGCGACGCTGAGCCATACCACATCGAGGTATTGCGTGGCCGGTTCGGTCGTCACGCCAGCCATCCGGGGCTTCGCCGATACATGCTGTCGAACTATCCTTGCCGATCGGGAGAAATCTTGGAACCAGAACGTGGTTGATGGCGGCATCCTATCCTAATCCCAAGTTACCGCGCCGCACAAATTTGCTATCGGGGGGAGGGATTAATTCAACCTCGAACCCGGAACGATTAAGCTGATGTTAAGAGGAACTTGATATGCGCTCGTCATGTCTCGCTTTCTTGTGCCCTTATTCGGCTTCCTGCTCGGTGTCTTCTCCACCGCGGGCGACACGACATGCGCCGCGGCGGCGACGGCCGACCTGACGGGAACCGGCAGCGCGATGGAGGGCGACACCGTCAGCGTCAAGGGAACCCTGGTGCATCTGCGCGGCATCGACGCTCCCGACCCCGGCCAGATGTGCCGCACCCTGCGCGGCGTCGAGTTCGATTGCTTCGCGGCGTCGCGTGATCAGCTGCAATCGATGCTCGACCTCGGACCGGTGACCTGTACGTCCAACGAACTGGACCGCTCGCGCCAGCGCGTCGGCGTGTGCAAGGTCTTGGGCAAGGATCTCGCGGCCGCCATGCTGGTGCGGGGCTGGGCCTTCGCCTTCTCGCACCTCAGCCATGACTATCTTGGGTTGGAGGCGCGGGCGCAGTCGCGCAGGGTCGGCCTGTGGGGGGTCAGGGCGGAGGCTCCCTGGTTATGGCGGACCCGCAAGTTGAACGAATGACGTGCCGCAGGAGCGATTGGGCCCGCCACCGGAACCGAAAGGGGCGGGTGGGCGAATAAGGCGAAATCGACCAAGGTCACCGAGACTCGACTTGATGAAGCGCGCCATCCCGGTGCCTAATGCGCGCGCGTCCCGGTGGCGCGTCGATCGCCGCGACGCCATGGGGGGCTCCCCTCGCGTTAAGCCGCCCCACGCCGACGAACGAGGGGAACGCTGGCCATCGTGGCAGGAGGGAAGGCGAAACCAATGCGTGTCTACGCACGGGAAATGAACGCGCGATTGCCCAGCCTGCGCCGCTACGCCCGGGCCCTGACGGGGTCCGTCGAGCGGGGTGACGACTTGGTGACACGCTGCGTCGAGATCGCCGTCATGGCTCCCACGCGGTTCGGCGTCGCGCTGCCGTCCAATGGATCCCTCTACGCCCTGCTGCACGCCCTGTTCGACGAGGATGGCGAAGGCCGGCCGGACCGTTCCCCGCATCCAATCGAGCGCGTGCTGGCGCGTCGTCCGGAAACCGACCGGCGCCTGTACCTTCTGGTCGCGCTGGAGGAATTGCCCGTCGCCCAGGCCGCCAAACTGACCGACCTGAGCGTGGCGGAGGCGATGGGTAGGTTGATCACGACCCGCGAGTTCCTGCGCGACGCCATGACGGCGCGTGTCATGGTGGTGGAGGATAACGCCATCGCGGCCGTCGATCTGGGCGAGGTGATCAGCGGCATGGGCCATGTCGTGTGTGGCACCGCGACCACCGAACCCGAGGCGCTGGCGCTGGCCAACACCGAGAGCCCGACGCTGGCCCTGCTGGATATCCGGCTGGCGCGGGGCGGCAGTGGGATCTCGGTGGCGCGGACTTTACGCGATAGGTTCGCGGTTCCGGTGATCTTCGTCACCGCCTATGCCGGCGACCTTCGTCTGTTGGATGAGGAGGGACTGGGCCCGGTGATCCGCAAGCCCTATTCCCCCAACGCCGTGCGGGACGCCATCACCCAAGCCGTCTTCGCGCCGCTGCCGGAGATGCTGCTTCACTAGGCGCGGTTTTGCCATGCCGAGGCCTGGAATCAAAACGGCGGCTCCGGGGGGTCCCGGAGCCGCCGTTTCGATCAATCCCGATACTGGCGTCAGACCGCGCGGGAACGGCCCGCGATCATCCGGTAGATCGCCAGGATGATGATGGCGCCGACCACCGCGCCGATGAACCCGGCACCCTCGCCAACCCTGTACCAACCGACGGCTTGGCCCAGCCAAGTCGCCACGAAGGCGCCGGCGATGCCGAGCAGGATGGTGATGATGAAGCCGCCAGGATCGCGGCCCGGCATCAGGAACTTCGCGACGATACCGGCCAGCAGGCCGATGATGATTGTGCCGATGATGCCCATGGTATTGATTCCTCTGGATGTACCCCTGTGATGCCTCAGTAACGCCTAAGCCGTCGTGGAGTTCAAAACAGCGTCAAGGCAATGGCGAGGTAGTAATGTCGGGGCTCATTTGGGCGCCTGCCGCCGGTTCCGGCGGCAGGCGTCGGAGCAATATCTGACGGTGTCCCAAACCTCCGCCCACTTCCGGCGCCACGCGAACGGGCGCCCGCAGGTGGCGCAGGTCTTGGTCGGCAAGTCGCCCTTGCGCCGCATCTTGCCGCTCACGGCATCGCTCCACCCGATGACGCCTGGCACGGCGCTCGAAGCGGCGGCAGGACTATCGGATGGCGCATCTCGTAGGCCCGCGCCGCGCGCAGCACGAGGTCGTCCTTGTGCATCGGTCCGACGATCTGAAGCCCGACCGGCAATCCCGCCGCGGTCAGTCCGCAAGGGATCGAGGCCGCTGGCTGCTGGGTCAGGTTGAAGGGGTAGCTGAACGGGGTCCACTCGATCCAGCCGGTCTCATCGGGCAGGCTGGGCTGGTTCAGCCCGGCCTGGAAGGCGGCCAGGGGCATGGTCGGGGTCAGCAGCAGGTCATGGCGCTGGTGGAAAAGGTTCATCTGGACGCCCAAGCGCCCTCGCGCCAGCACGGCCCGCTGATAATCGAGCAGACCGACGGCGGCCCCCGCGTCCTCGAAACCGCGCAGGTGGGGATCCATCATGGCCTTTTGCTCGGCGGTGAAGCCCGCCATCACCGTGGCGGCACCCACCGACCAGTGCGCGAAGAAGATCCGACCGACATCTTGCATCTCCAGCGAGACCTCCTCGACCGCGGCGCCCAGACGCTCGTAGTCCTCGGCCGCGCGGCGAACCAGGGCGGCGACCTCCGGATCGACCGGAGCGCCGTTGATCGTGGGAGCGTAGGCGATCCGCAGACCGTCCACACCCGCGTCCAGGTCCGGCAGATAGTCCTTGTCGGAATGGGGCAGGGCCGTCCAGTCCCGGGGATCGGGGCCGGCGAGTACCCGTAGCATCAGGGCGGCGTCGGAAACCGTGCGCGTCATCGGGCCGACATGCGCGACCGTTCCGAATGGGCTCGACGGATAAGCCGGAACCCGCCCGAAACTGGGCTTGAGCCCGAAGATGCCGGTGAACGAGGCGGGGATGCGGATCGAGCCGCCGCCGTCCGTCCCGACATGCAGCGCGCCCATGCCGGTGGCCGCCGCCACGGCGGCGCCACCGCTGGACCCGCCCGGTGTCATCGCCGGGTTCCAGGGATTGCGAGTGACGCCGGTCAGCGGGCTGTCGGTGACGCCCTTGTGGCCCAACTCGGGAGTGGTCGTCTTGCCGAGCAGGATGGCGCCCTGTTCCCGCAGGCGGGCGGTGGCGGGAGCGTCCTCGTCCCACGGCTGCTCCGGGCTGATCGCCTTGCTGCCCCGCAGGGTCGGCCATCCCTTGGTCAGGATCAGGTCCTTGATGGTGGCGGGCACGCCATCGACGAGGCCGAGCGGTTCGCCCTTCGACCAGCGAGCCTCGCTGGCGCGGGCGGCATCCAGCGCCGCCTCGCCATCGACAAGCGCGAAGGCGTTCAGCTCCGCGTCGATGGCGGCGACGCGGTCCAGACAGGCCCGCGTGACCTCGACGGGGGAAAGTTCGCGGCTTCGGTAGAGATCCAGGAGTTCAATGGCGGAGAGCAGGGCCGGATCGGTCGTCATGGTGCGGTTCGCCCCCATCGGCGTGGGTTCATGTCGGATCAAGATCTGACGGCGGCGCGCCACCGAGTCCAGTTTGAAATCGAGACCAGATCGAAATTGGGGCAACCGCCCCGATCGCCGGTGACGACATCAGCGTCGGGTTGTCCGGCCGCCGATGCTATGCTCCGTCACGCGCCCCGTGTCGGGGAAAGGGGAGACTTGATGACGACCGAACCACTGATCACCGAAATCCCAACCGGCCAGCCGCGCCTGGAGCGTATCCTCGACTTCCTGCTGCTGATCGACCGCTTCAAGACGATCGAGCGGAAGGGATACATCGCCGATGGCTCACGCCGGGAGACCGACGCGGAACACACGTGGCACATGGGCCTGTTCGCCCTGCTGCTCCACAAGGAACTTGGGTTCGAGGTCGATCTCGGCCATACGCTGACGCTGATCCTGGTCCATGATCTGGTCGAGATCCACGCGGGCGACACCTACGCCTATGACGACGCCGGCCTGATCGGACAGGCCGAGCGCGAGATCGCGGCTGCCGAGCGGCTGTTCGCCGATCTGCCCGCCGACCTGGGCGCCAATCTCCATGCCTGGTGGCGCGAGTTCGAGGCTGGCGAGACCACGGAGGCGCGCTTCGCCAAGGCCATCGACCGGATGCAGGGGTTCGCCCAGAACTACAATTCGAAAGGTCTGGCGTGGCGGGAAAACGGCATCGCGCGGGAGCGTACCCGTCAGCGGACCGATTTCCCCATCGCCGTGGATCCCGCGCTGAAAAGCGTCATCGAGACGCTCTACCGCCGTGCCGACGAGGAGCGACTTTGGCCGGAGTGAGCCGCGATCCGCAGCGGCACTCCTTTGGTTATCGGACCGCTCAATAATACGCGACGCGCTGGCGGCGGACCTCCGCGTTCTCCCAGGACCACTCCACCAACGCCGAGACGAATCGTTCCAGGACGGGCCGGACCAGCGCCGCGCGATCGGCCCGGTACCGGAATGGCGCCGTCTCCTCCATATATGTCGCTTGGCTGACCTCGAGCTGGATCACGTGGATGTTGTCCTCCGGCCTGCCATAGTGGCGCGTGTTGTAGCCACCCTTCGACTCCCGGTCGAACTTGGAACTGTAGGCGTCCGTGCAGGCCAGAACGTTGGCCAGCCGCCGCGAAAGGTGCGGGCTGGCGCTGGTGCCGTCGGCCGTCACGAGGTTGAAGTCGCACAACCCACTCTCGATGAAACGCGGCGCCGTCGAGTTGATCGAGTGGGCGTCGAACAGCACGGCGATGCCGAACCGCTCCTTCAAGGATGCCAGTTCCTCCCGTAGCTGCCGGTGGTAGGGCTGCCAATAGGCGCCGATCCGGCGCCGGACCTCGACGCCATCGGGATGACAGCCTTCGTTGTAGATTTCGGCTTCGTCGAAACTGGTGGTCGGACAAAGCTCGGTGTTGTCTCGGCCTCGGTAGAGCCCGTGCCCGGCGGGATCGCGGTTCAAGTCGATCACGTAACGGGACTGGGTGGCGGCCAGGAAACCAACGCCAAACGCTGGCGCGAAGTTATAGAGGCGGTCCAGATGCCAATCCGTGTCCGGCACCTGATGCGCCGTGTCGGTCATGCCCGCGGCGATATCCAACGGGAGATCGGTGCCCACATGGGGAAGGCTGATCAGGACCGGGGTCTCGCCCGGTTGAAATCGGTAAGTCTCCATCGCTTCCTCACGTCCCAACGTCCCTTTGGGCTAAGGGCGGGGTGGCCAAGAGAAGGTACGGCCGCCCTGGAGCGGCCACGATCCGAGTATGACCAAAGCACTATCAATGAAGATCGTTTGAGGGTCAAACGATATGTCGGATTTATTACGCGGTTGCGAGAGGCGTCCCCGGTGTCACGCTTCCAGGTCGGGCTCGCTCTCGGCGACGTGGTCGACCATGTCCGACAGGACGCGCCGGATATGCTCGTCGGATATCAGGTAGAACACGCGATTGCCCCGTCGTTCCGCCTGGATCAGCCGGCCGGCGCGCAGCAGGCGAAGGTGATGGCTCACCAGCGACGCCGACAGGCCAAGCTGATTGGCCATGTCGCCGACCGACACCGGCGTCTCCAGGCAGGAGAGGATGATTCGCAGCCGGCTCGGATCGCTCATCAGCCTGAACATGTCGGCCAATTCGGTGGTCTGATCCTCCGACAGCCGCAGATGGGCGGGCAGGGCTCTGGCGGAGGTCGGCTTCAGCATGGATTGGGTCCGATTCGGCGGTTCAGGTGATAAAGATCAGGTCTGGCAATCTTGGTATCAAGGCCGCCTTGGTATCAAGGCCACGGCGGCCGCATCGGGGCCGGGCATCCTCAGTCCACCAGCAAGCTCCATGACCTTTCCGAAAGCGGAATGGAGCCGGCCACGGCGGCGACGGTCTCGCCGGCCGCGGCCATCTTCATCTGCGAGCGCGACCACAGCACGCCTGTCGTCCGGCTGACCAAGGGCACGCGGGCGGTCAGCGGATCCTCCGCCGTCGGATCGACGATCTCCGCGACCACCTCACCTGCCTGGACCGAGTCGCCGATCGCGCGCTTGAAAGCGATGATTCCCGGGACCGGTGCCACCATGCGGTCGACCGCCGACAGCGGAGTGGCCTCGCAACGCGCCGGCGGGATCGGGCCGGCGGTACCGGCGATCACGCCCCGCCGCTGGAGGAAACGGAAGATGTTGTCGGCGTCGGAGGCCGCGGTCTCGTCGTCGACATCGGCTTTGCCGCGCAATTCGATCGTCGCGGAGAGGCAGGACGCCGGGATTGGAAACCGGTCGCCGAACCGGAGGCGCAACTTCCACCACGGCATGGAGCAGGCCTCGTCGAATGGATCGCCGCCACTGTCGCCGGCCAGCATGACGGCTCGGCATCCCAGTTGCGCCGCCAAGTCGGAGCCATCCGGCCACAGGTCGTCGGACACGTACATGTGCATCAGCGATTCCAGGTCGCAATGCAGGTCCAAGACCATATCGGCGTCGATCGCCATTCCCAGCAGGGTGCGGCGCAATTCCTGGACATCGTTCGCCGATCGGCGTTCGCCCAGGGCCTCCAGCAGCGCTTGCCGGATGATCGCGACATTCCCGGCCGCGTCGGCTCCCAGCTTGTCCTCGATCGCGGGTGCCACGGCCTCGATCAGGTCGGCGAACCCGCGGTTGAAGTTCTGCCCCTGCTCCAGCGAGGAGCGGCCATGAAGCCGTCCCGCCATGTATTGGTCCAGCCCGATTGGGTTCGCCACCGGAACGATGATGATCTCACCCCTCACGGCACCGTCGCTGTCGGCTTGATCCAGCCTCGCGATCAGGTGGTGGGCGGTCAGCATTCCCGGGATCTCATCCGCGTGCAGACCCGCCTGGACATAGGCCTTGGGACGGGCACCCTGCGCGCCATAGCGGTGGGTCGTCACGACCCGGGTGGTGCCAAGGTGCTGTGACGGCAGCGGTATCGTGACGGTGGATTTGGCCATGTGACCTTCTGTGCCGGGTTCGTTGTCAGCCAACTAAGCGACGCGAACGGCCGCGGCACAAGATGAAAAAAGGGGCGATGTCCGGTCAGTGGGGGAATTCCACCGTTTCGGCGCGCCGCGCGTCGATGAATTCCGCCAGCAGGGTCCGGGACGTCTCCAACAGGCGATCGATGTCTCCGAGCGCGGCCGCGACCTCCCGACCCCCGCCGCCCTCCGCGTCCCGCCTCAGATCGTCCGCGACGGCGGCGAGCCGCGCCAGCCCCAGGTTCGACGCGGCTCCCTTGAGCTGATGGGCCAGACGCTCGACGGCGATCATGTCGCCATGGATCGACGCGGCGCGCAGGGCGTCGAGTGTCCGCGCGTGGCTTTCGAAGAACTGGAGCGTGAGCGCGCGGTAGTCCTCGATGCCGATGACGGAGATCAACTCGCCGATTGCCTCGGGATCAAGCGGGCCGGCATCGAACAAGTCGGGAGCGGGGTTCCGCGAGGGGGATGGATCCTTGGGCGTGGGCTGCGACGCGTGGGACGTGGCGAAGCCGATGGCTCCCCATTTCTCGATCATGTCGACCAGGATCTTCTGGTGAACCGGCTTGGCGATGTAGTCGTCCATTCCCGCGGCGAGGCACCTCTCGCAATCCGACGGCAAGGCGTTGGCGGTCATCGCGATGATCGGGATCCGGCGCTTTCCGCACGGCAAGGCGCGAATCGCGGCCGTCGCCTCGAACCCGTCCATCTCCGGCATCTGGACATCCATCAGGATCAGGTCATAGGCTTGGCCGCCCAGCATCTCCACCGCCTCCACGCCATTGCTGGCGATATCGACCTCATGCCCCATCTTGCGCAGGCGCCGGGCCGCCACCTGCTGATTGATCAGGTTGTCCTCCGCCAGGAGTATGCGGAGGCCCTTGCCCGGCGCGTTCGCGGCGGCTACGGCGGCGAATCCCGCGACCTGTGTCGGCTGGGTGGGATCGGGGCTGGTGGGGCCCGCCGCCTGGGATAATTGCTCCAGCAAATTGTGGCACCGCATCGGCTTCATGATGGTGGCGGCCACACCCGCCGACTGCGCCCGCCGGCGCAACTCCTCCGACCCGTCACTCGACGCCAGGATGATGATCACCCCTTGGATCCTGGCATCGGCCCTGATCGCCGTGATCAGCTCGACGCCCGTCATGCCTGGCATCATCTGGTCGATGATGGCGGCGTCGTATGGCCGGCCCGATCCGCTGGCCTTGATCAGTCCCGCCAGGGCCTCCGGGCCGGAGGCGGCGGTGTCAGCGACCATTCCCCATGATTCGAGCTGGCGCTGTAGCAGGTCGCGGTTAATCGGAAGGTCGTCGACGATCAGGACCCGCTTTCCAGCGACCGTTGGCGTCGCGCGCGTCATGGCCCGGCCGGTCCCCGGGCCAGCGGTGTCGGCCACCACCTTCAGCGGAATATCGACGGTGAACACGCTGCCCTGGGCGGGCTCGCTGCGGACGCGGATCGTTCCCCCGAGCAGATCGACCAAGCGTTTGGAGATGGCCAGCCCCAGGCCCGTGCCGCCGAACTTGCGCGTAGCGGAGCCATCGACCTGCGTGAACATCGTGAAGAGGCGCGGTAGCGCATCCGCCGGAATTCCGATGCCGGTGTCGGTCACCTCGAACCTGACCGTGACGTGTCCATTGGGCTGGCCGGCCACGCTGGCGACCAGCGACACCCAGCCGTTCTCGGTGAACTTGACCGCGTTGCCGGCGAGGTTGAGCAGGATCTGGCGGAGACGGCCCGGATCGCTCCGGAAGACGCCCTGGAGTTCCGCCGGGACGAGGTAGGCCAGTTCGATCTTCTTGGCGCTGGCGCGGGGCGCCAGGATCTCCAGGACGCTTTCGACCAATTGCGGCAACTCGAAATCGATCTCGTCCAAGGTCAGCCGGTTGGCCTCCATCTTCGAGAAATCGAGGATGTCGTCGATGATCGTCAACAGGGCCTCTCCCGATTCCTGGATGATCTCGGCATAGCGGCGCTGGTCCTCGTCGAGCCTGGTTTCGAGCAGCAACCCGGTCATGCCGATCACGCCGTTCATCGGCGTGCGGATCTCGTGGCTCATCGTCGCGAGGAATTCGGACTTGGCGCGGTTGGCGATCTCCGCCTCCTCCTTCGCCTTTTGGAGGTCGGCCTCGCCGCGTTTCCGCTCCGTGATGTCGCGGAGTTCGGTGACGCAGGCGGCGACGCCGCGGAATGGGATCGGGCGCGACCGCAGTTCGACCGGATAGCAGGAGCCATCGCGGCGTAGGCCCGAGGCGTCGCAGGGCTCGGCCGATCCCGTCAGGACCGGCACCGAAACCCGTGTCCTGTCCGACGGGTCGATCAGGTTGAGGACGCTGCGGCCGATCAGGTCGTCGTAAGCGAAGCCGGTCGTGGCGCAGAGCGCTTGGTTGGCTTCCAGGATGACACCGCGCTCATGGATCGCGATGCCGGTGAACGACGCCTCGTGCAGGCTTCGGAACCGTTGTTCGCTCTCCCTCAAGGCGGCTTCCGAAAGACGGCGCGCCTCATGGCCGTCCATGAAGGCGTTGAACCAGCGGGTCAGATCGGCGACCTCGCCGCTGCCGAGCACCGGCAGCCGCTCGCCCTGGCCCAGGGGGGTGTTGGGGAGGGTGTCCGTCCCGCCGGAACCCGCCCGCGCGTCCCGATCCTGGAGGGCCTGGAAACGGGAGGTGATGCGGCGGATCGGTCCGACGACGCTGCGCGAGTAGGACATGGCGGCGAGCAGCGCCACCGCCAGGCAAACCGCCATGACACCCGCCGTCACCCGGCCGATGGTGCCGACATGGCGGTTCAGCGAATCCAGTTCGACCAGTTCCGCGATCAGCCAGCCGCTCCGGCCCGAACGCAGGTATGTGACAACGACCGTACGGCCATCGACCGGATGCGTGAAATCTCCGGAATCGCCGACGAAGCCGCCCGCGAAGGCGCTATCGAGGCGGGCGCCGATCAAGGACCGGTCGGGATGGTAGATGATACGCTGGGCGGCGTCCGTCACCAGCATGTGCGACGACTGCTCGGTCTCGGTGTCCTGGAAATGCTGGTACAGCAGGTCGACGCTATAGTTGACCACGAGGAGCGCCACCGGCGTTTCGCGGAGCGTGGCCCGGTCGAACCTCCGCATGACCTTGGCGGCGGTGATGACCTTGCGGTGGCTCGAACTGGCGTTGATGTTGTCCTCGATCCCGGCCCAATGGACGATGTTCGGACTGGCCAGCGCTTCCTGGTAGATCCGCTCGCGGACATCGTCGCGGCTGTGGATGACATCGAGGGTGTCACCGACGTGGTAATGGGTCCCATCGGTGGTGAAGATGTCGATCGACACCAGCCCCTTGATGTTCAGGTAGCTGTTGAGGATGTAGCCGATGCGCGCCTGGGTGGCGAGGCTTGTGAAGCTGTCCCGCGGTTCGCCATCGCTGTTGACCGCCTCGGCGATGGCGTCGACGCCGGAGATGTTGGCGATCAGGCTCTCCACCTGGTCCATCTGGACATGCAGATGATCCGCTTGGCTCCGCACTTGCTCCGCCGCGTGCCGCTTCGCCTCGGCGGCCAGGATGGAGCGCGACACCTCGATCGAGGTCAGGCCGACGGCCAGGATCGGCAGGAAACTGAGGAACATCAGATAGGCGATGAACCGGCCAGTAATGTTCAGCCTCGGGCGGGGCGGCCACATCGCGCGATCACGGCTTGGCTGGCTGGGCGGTGATCACGCGCACATCGACCATCGTCTCCAGGGGGACCTCCTGGTGGGACAGCATCCTGACGGCGGTGACGACGCCCAGATAGCCTTGACGTCCGGCCTGCTGGTCGATCGTGGCGACCAGCAGGCCGTTCTTGACCGCTTCGACCCCCTCGTTGAGCGCGTCGAAGCCGGCGATGCGCACTTTGGTGCCACCAGCCTCCTGGATGTATTTGGCGGCGCCAAGCGCCATCATGTCGTTGGCGCAGAACAGCAGCGAGATGTCGGGATGGCGGGCGAACATGGCTTTGGCGACGTCGTACGCCTCGTCGATCTTCCAGTCCGCCGTCTCCTGGGCGACCACCGTGACAAGCGGGTTGCCGGCGAAGGCCCGCAGGGCCCCGGCCTTTCGCGCCTCGGCGTTGGCGGCGGTTCGGATGCCCTCGATGATCGCCGCCTTGACCGGCTCCGTGACGCCGTCGACCAGCGTCCGTCCCGCCAGGAAGGCGCCGTTCTCGTTATCGACGCTGATGAAGGGAACGGGAGCCAGACCGGCCGCCCGGGCCACGTCGGCATCCAGCCTGTTGTCGATGTTGACCACCGCCAGTCCGGCGTCCCGCGCGCGCTTCAGCGCGGGAATCAATTTGACGCTGTCGCCCGGGGCGATGACGATGGCGTCGACCCGCTGCCGCACCAGATCCTCCACGATGGCGATCTGCTGCTCTATGGAGGTTTCCTGCGCCGCCGTCTTGACCAGCAGTTCGACGCCGAGTTCCGCCTCGGCGGAGCGCGCGCCGCGTTCCATCTCGATGAAGAAGGGATTGGTCAGCGTCTTCATGACCAGGGCGACGCGCCGCCGTTCCGGAGTTGGGGGCGTAGGCGCCGCGGGCTGGTCTGTCCGTTCGGCGATAGTGCCTTTCCCGGCCGGCTTCGGATCGTCGCAGGCGGAGAGCGAAAGGACCGCCAGCAGCGCCACGAGCATCGCGCCCAGTGGGCCGCGCCAATCCCCAGGGACGCGCGGCCGAAGGGGGCTGGTCGCTCTGGATAACTGGGTGATGGTCATCGCCGTCCCTCTCTCGTGCCGTTCGGTATCTTCGGAACCGGGATTTTGACCTGGATCGCTCCCACGACGAGCCCGGATGTCACGCCGGTAGATCCACGCGACCGGGCTGATCCTGCCGCTCCAAGCCCCCGATCGGGTCCGCTTGGCGCAATGTCGCCGCGATCTGCACCAGCCGGTCGCGCAGCAAGGCGGGACGGATCGGCTTGGTCAGGAACGCCGAAACGCCGGCCGCGCGCGCCATCTCGACCAGTTTCGCGCTGGCATGCGCGGTCAAGAAGATGAAGGGCGTCTGCGACGGTTGCGCCCGTGGTGGAACCACGCCGGCGGGCCGCGTTCCCGATCGCAGATGCCGCAGGAACTCGATGCCGTTGACCTGCGCCATCTGTATGTCGCTGAGTATGACGTCGACCGGCTGCTCCGAGAGCTTCTCCAGCGCCGGTCCGGCACCTTCCGCCTCGGTGATGGATCGCACGCAGAGACCGCGCAGGATCGAGACGATCAGGTTGCGCGTGAACGCGTCGTCCTCGACGACCAGAACGCTGATTTCCTCGAGCCTCAGTCCGGCGGCCATGGCATTCACTTCGCGTGGTTTTGCGCTTCGACGGGATGCGGAGCCGTCGCGGCGTCCTTCGATCGGTCCCACGCCGCCACCTTGATGGGGTAACGCGCGCGGGTTCTCCACCTGTACTTTAGAACGCGATGCAATGCCATGTTTCTGTTCGGTCCCGCGGGCTTCCGCCACCCCCGGGACATGGTGACGCTGCCGCGCGTCGCGGGTTGCGTTTCGCGGCCAATCGGCGGTCATCTGCCGAGAGCACACACCGGCATGTCGTCAAGGCGGTCGCGGTGGACGGAAAGTGAGCGGCGTGACGCGGAATTCGGATCGATGGCGAGCCATTTGCGCGATGGTTCACGCCGTGGGCTTGGCGGTGGCGCTGCTGGTGTATGGTTGCCTCGGCTCTCCCGCGCCGCCGGGGATCGGACCGGCCGAGGCGGTGATCGCCTTCGGCTTGTTCTGCGCCGTCGGGGTGGCGCGTCCGCTCGGTGTCGGGAGCGGATTGATGCTGATCGCTCCGGCGGCCCGTCCGCATGAGATCACCGGCACCGCCGCGTTCCTCTACCTGCTGTGGGTGCCGTCCTTGCGGGCGGCGTTGATGGGCAACGATCCGGAGGATGTGCTCCGCGATGTCATCCCCCTGATCTACCTTTTCCTGCCGATCTTGCTGGTGCCGGCCGTCAAGGCTGGCCGGGACGAGCTGCCCTGGGGCATGGCCGCCGTCGGACTGCTCTTCGCGTCGCGCTGGTGGTGGTCGGGAGTGAACCCGTGGTCGATCGGGCACTTCATGCTGGAGGAGGGCGACCTTTATCTCCTGAATAGTCCGGCCGTCCTCTTCGCGGCGGTCTGGCTGCCCCTCGAAGGGGCGGCGGCACTGACCCGGAAGCCTGGCGCTGGATCCATCGCACGCGCCGCCGCCTTGGTCGCCGGAGGTGCGATCGCGGCGGCGGCGCTGGCGGGAGTGGTGCATCGAGCCGCCATCATGATGGCGCTGGCCTCCGTCTGCTGCCATGTGCTCTATCAGACCAGACGGATGCCGATGGCGCTCGTCATCGTCGCGGTGCTGGTCGCCGGGGTGGCGGCCGTGATACCGGACTTGGTGCTTGGAACCGTCCAGCGGATCGCCACCAAGACCGAGACCTACGGCCTGAACGAGCGACTGGCCGAGACGGCCGTGGTGTTCCGGCAGGTCGGTGCCTCCTTCGCCAGCGTTGCGTTCGGCGAAGGCTGGGGAGCCTTGGTCCGCAATCCCGCCGTCGGCGAGCTCTGGGTCTCGTACACGCATGGCCTCGCGACCTACATGCTGCTGAAGACCGGAATCATCGGAGCGCTGGCCACGCTGGCGTACCTGCTCTCGCTATGGCCGTCCATGGTCAGGCTGATATCCCGCGAGCCGTCGCTGGCCTTCGCCCTGGCGCCGGCCCTCGGCCTGGGACTCTTCGCCCACACGAGCTTCAAGTATCTCTGCTTCGGCTTGCTTCTCGCCGTCGTCACCCGCGGTGGCGCGAATGCCACGCCGCCTCCGACCGGACGGAGCGATGCCAAATAACTTGCCTGGACGCCGGGCGAATGCTTCTGTATGGGGTGTGGCGCCGGATTTGGATCAGAAAAAGTGCATATTCCTTCGATCCTTTTCATAAATAGGGTATTTCCGCCTGATCGAGGCGCAACTGGCCGTTGTTTGAAAGATCTGGCTGGACGGTTCTCGTCGCGGGGTTGGCGGGTCACCGTGTTGGCCCAGGGAGCCGTCGACGCGCCCCACGAGGCCCTGGCAGGTGTCGCGGTCGTCCGCTCCGGGGAGCCGGGCGGACGTCGGGTCCCCGGCGGCTTGGGATATCTGATGGCGCTTGGTGGCTTGTGGCGCGCCGCCAAACGCCTACCGCGGCATGACGTCGTCGTCACCATGACCGACCCGCCGATGCTGGCGTCGCTCGGGCCGCCGCTGGGACGCCGCTGGGGCTGCGGCGTGATCAACTGGTCGCACGACCTCTACCCCGACCTGTTGCCGGTGATCGACGTCAAGCTGACCGATGCCGCCATGGCGTCGCTGCGCTGGCTCGCCCTGGCGTCGCTCCGTCGCTGCGACGCGGTCGTGGCGATCGGGGATTGCATGGCGGCGCGGCTGGCGCGGGACGGCGTTCCGGCCAGCCGGATCGTGACCATCCCCAACTGGGCCGATCCGGTCGTGGCGCCGGTCCCGTGGTCGGGGAATCCGATGCGCGACGCCTTGGGACTGGGTGACCGCTTCACCGTCGCCTATTCGGGCAATTTTGGCTTGGCGCATCCGCTCGACGCCGTGCTGGAGGCCGCCGCGGATCTGGCGGTTCGCGCTCCCGACGTCATGTTCCTGCTGATCGGGGAGGGTCGGGGATTGAAGCGGATCAAGAGCGCCCTGGACAGGATGGCGCTGCGGAACGTCCTGGCGCTTCCCTGGCAGCCCGCCGCCAACCTTTCCGTCAGCCTGGGCGCCGCCGATCTTCACTTGGCCGCGATGGACGCGCGCGCGGAGGGAATGCTGGTGCCCAGCAAGATCGCCGGCGCGCTGGCCGCCGGCCGGCCCTGCGTCCTGCTGGGTCCGGCGGGCGGCGCCGCTGCGAAGCTCCTGACGGAAAACGGATGTGGCGAGGTGGTGGCCCCCGGAGACGCGACGCGTCTGGCCACCGTGATCCTGGCCCACGCCAATGATCCCAGCTTCCATCGCGCGGCACGGGCGAAAGCCGCGGCCGCCGCGGCGCTGTGGTCGGCCGACCAGGCGGCTGACGCGTTCCTGGCACTCGCCGCGGCCATCGCCCGCCCGGCGCGTTCCGGACCCCGGTTGGTGGGCCGGCCACCTCCCCGAAGCCTCGCCGCCGGAGGCGACTGACATGTCCGTCGAGACCGATCTCGTCACCCCGATGGGCGACATGCGGAAGTTCCTGCGCGAAGGCTTGGCCATCGCGATCACCGGACGCCGTGTCGTGGTCGGCGTGATGGTCGTGGCGATCGCCTGCGCGGTGTTCGGGCTCCGCCTTATCCCGCCCGAGTTCACCGCGACCCTGATCATCGGCCCCATCGCGCCGGGGGGGCTGCTCGGACGGGGCGCCCCGTCGCCCGCGGTTCCCGAGACGGGCGGCGAATCGATTGGAGATCATGGTGTCGGCGAGATGATGTCGAGCTATGATCGGTTCATCTACGAAATGACCTCCTATCCCGTCGCGGAGGAACTCGCGTTGGTGCCAAACTTCGCGCCGCGCGTATTCGAGACCATGTGGGATCCGGCCACATCCGGCTGGAAGCCCGACGATGGTCCCGCCGGGAAAGCGCGGCGTCTGATCAACGAACTGGTGGGACGGACCCCGTGGACACCTCCGGACGCCCGAACCTTGGCGCGCTATATCCAGAAGGAGGTTCGCATCCAGCGGATCGGTGGCACGCCATTTCGCCGGGTCACCTATCGGCACGCCGATCCGGAATTCGCCCGGCTGCTCCTGAACCTCCTATACGCCACGACGGAACGACGGCTACGATCGGCCGCGATCCATGACAATCGCAAGATGATCGAGGAGATCGGCCGCAAGATCGGCTCCGTCACGGATATCGACCACCGGCGGGCGCTGCGCGACTTGCTGATCGGCCACGAACGTTTCGCGATGATGATGGATGTGGATCTGCCGCTGACAGCGACCTTGATCCAGCCAGCCATGGCGGAAGCGCTGCCCGACACACCCGATCCGGTCGTGGTGCTCGCGATCGCGGCCGCCATGGGATTGGTCGTGGGGCTGGGCATGGTGTTCCGCGCGGCGGTCATCGCGGGAGATGGCGCGGATGGCGATGCTGGTGACTGGCGCCGATGATCCAGCGTGCCGCGGGACGGTCAGCCCTCATTCCGGTTTCGGTGATCGTCATGACGCGCGACGAGGCCGCCAACATCGGTGCCTGTCTGGCGTCGGTCAGCCGCTTCGCCGAAATCTTCGTGGTTGATTCCGGCAGCCGGGACGGCACCGCCGCGATCGCCAAGTCGATGGGCGCGCGCGTGATCGATTTCCACTGGGACGGCAAGTATCCGAAGAAGAAGCAATGGTGCCTGGACGCCCTGCCGTTCAGTCACGATTGGGTGCTGTACCTGGATGCGGACGAAAGGGTGACCGGGGCCTTGGCGGGCGAGATCGCCGGGCTGATGGCTGCGGGCCCGGAGGCCAGTGGCTACCATATTCCTGGGCGACCAGTCTTCGCGGGGCGGCCGCTGCGGTTCGGGGCGTGGAACAGCAAGATCGCGCTGCTAGACCGCCGGCGGGCCAGCTTTCCACCGGTTCCCGATCTGGATGTCGCTTCCATGTGGGAGGTCGAGGGCCATTACCAGCCGCGCCTCGCGGGCACCGCCGGGCGCCTTCGCCACCCCGTCATCCATCATGACGCCAAGCCACCCTACGCTTGGTTCGAGCGGCACAATCGCTATTCCGACTGGGAGGCGGCCTTGATGATGGATGGCAGGCTGGAGTCGATAGCCGTGCGCGAGAAGGGCGCGCGCCGGCTGTTGAAGCGGATCTTCGTCCGCCTGCCGGCGCGCCCCTTGGTGGTCTTCCTTCACAGCTACGTGCTGCGGCTGGGATTCCTCGATGGGTTGGACGGATTGGACCATGCCATCGCCCGGGCCTTCTACTACTGGCAGATCGCCGTCAAGGTCCGGGCCCGGCGGCGTGGGCCCGTCCCCTATCCGTAGGATCAGGGAACCGCCGTCTCACTCTCCTTGGGTTCGCCGCCCAGCGCCTTGATCAACTCGAACGCCCTGCGGCGCACGGTCGGATCGCTGATGCGATAGTAGGCGCGGACCAGTTCGAGGGTCTCCCGCTTCGCCATCGACTCGAACTCGTCGGTTTCCGTCGGCTCATGGATGACGTCCGCGCCCTCGGGGGAGGGGTGTCCGCTCGGCATGTCCTCGAAGAAGAAGCCGACCGGCACGTCGAGCACCAACGCCAGATGATATAATCGGCTCGCGCTGATACGGTTGGCGCCCCGCTCATACTTCTGTAATTGCTGAAATGTGATGCCGACAGCCTCTCCGAGCTTCTCTTGGCTAAGCCCAAGCAAGGTTCGGCGAAGACGGAGCCTGGCTCCGACATGGATGTCAATTGGATGGGGCCCTTCGCCGCGACGCGATATCGTGTTCGCAGTTGCGGGTTGGGACTTTTTCGATTTCATCATCTACCCCTGAGTACTTGCCCGGCGATTAAGGTGTAGCGCAAAAATTTAGATTTCAAAAGGACTTATATGGCTCAAATGCAAGGACCTTTCGCGTGCATGATGTGGAGTACGGCGCAACCTGTCGAGCGTACCCTCATCTGATTAGAGGAATGGAATATGTGTAGTACAGGTTCCACACATACTACACGTGTGAGTGGTGACTTGGCTACCCGTACATCCGCCAGCACCGACAAATCTCGTAGATGACCGGCCAGCGGCGACGCACCAACATGGTCATAGATTGCACTTGTATTATTAAAAAGCAGAAAACAACCGGCAGGCTGAGAAACTTGCGACGGATTCTCGTTTGGTCGAGCCGACCGACACGATCCAGCCTGCCGGACAAGCCCGCGGGTGCGAAAACGGCCAGTGGCTGCTTCCCGCGGGCGACTCGAGCGCTGCGTCCTAGCGCCTCGATGGTGAAGGCGTAATCCGCCCCAACCGTGAATGATAGATCGTAGGCGAGGCCAGCGACGACGGCGCGCCGATAGATCATGGCCTGATGATGGGTGAACATCCCGTACCAAACCATGCGATGCGATCTCGCTGGCTTGATCCTCAGGCCGCCGCCGGCCGACCGCTCCAGGGTGGCGCAGTAGACGAAATCCAGCGGGCCATCCGGCGTCGCGCCGGCCAGGATCTCACCCTTGAGCCAGGCCAGCGATCCGCATGAAACCAGCGTGTCGTCCGCGTTGAGGAAAAGCAGGTATTCGCCTTTGGCGGCGGCCATCCCGTTGTTCATGGCGTCATAGGGACCGCGATCGGCGGCGGATCTCCACCACGCGACCTCGTCGCCGAAGCTCCGGATGGCGGCCGCCGTTCCGTCCGCCGACCCGCCGTCGACGATGATCCACTCGAAGTCGCGGCAGGTTTGGCGGAGCAGGCTTCGACGGGTGGCCTCCAGGCCATCCCTGTCGTTCAGGACCACGGTGATGATGCTGAACAGGGGTATCCCGCGGCCGTGCGGCGCTGAAGTGGCGGGGGCCCGCATGGTCAGCGGTCGCTCAGCACCATGACGGCGGCGGCCGACACCGCCAACTGGCTGAGGAGCCCGCCAATGTTCTGGGTGAACTGGAAGAATCGGAAGGGTTCCGGATCTCGCGGCACGATGATGGTCGAGCCGGGCGCCACCGCGACATATTCATGGTTCCAGTAGGACAATCGCAGCCGCTGGGCGCTGCCGTCCGGCTTGAGCACGAACGCCCGTGAGGCGTCGGCGTAGCGGGTGGTGCCCCCGGCTTCATCGAGATAGTGGTCGGTGTTCTTCCATTGGGTGAATTGCAGGCTCGCGGGGGCGAGCACCTCTCCGGTGACGGTGACGGTGACGGTCAACGGGCGCTTCGGATAGTGGATGTGATCGCCCGCTTCGAGAACGATGTCCAACTCGGGCCTTAGGGCCAGGATCGCCGGATCGGCCTCGATCGTGATGCGTCCGATCGGCCGGGCGTCGCGGAACGCCGTCGCCATCTGGCGGGCCAGTTCGATCTCGGCTGCTGGAGGCGGGTTCGGCATCGCGGTCACCGCGGCGATGTCGTGGTCGATGTTCCGCGCGGTGGCGCCGAAGGTTTCGGCTTGCTGACGCCGGGCGCTTTCCCGCGCGAACACCGCGCCGGCCGGATAGGCCTGCTCGGTCAACCCCCCGGCGCGCCTCAGCAGCGATGACAGCCGTTCGCCCCGGGTGACGTCGAAGTTTCCAGGCCGCCTGACCTCGCCGTCGATCGTGACGGCACGGGGTTCGCGGTCGTTGAACAGCGGATTGACCCGGATCGCGTCCCCGGCCGAAACCTGGGCGGAGCGGCCGTTGGCGGCGTCGATCGACACCATCCTCCTCGTGTTGGTCATGTCCCCAGGCTCCGTCGCGGGCTCCCGGCTGGTGATTTCGATGCCGTCCCGGTCCGCCAGATCGCCAATCCCGCCGGCGATGGTGATCATCTGGTCGAGACCGACCAAGCCTTCGACGGGATAGGCGCCAGGCTCGCGAACGGCTCCGCGGACCTCGACGGCGCGTTCGGCCATCAGGGCCAGGATGCCGGCAGCCAAGGGTTCGACCGTGGTTCCGCGGGAACTCGGCGGCGTTGGATGCCGAGCGGTGCTCCGCCGGATTTCGGCGAAGGAGAACAGCCTGACGACATCGCCGTCCGCCAGCGGGCGATCCGCGGAGCCCTGGAAAACCTCCCTGGGGGAGAAGGCGATCAGTCGGCCGGCCAGCCGGTTCCTATCATAGCGTTCGATGACGCCGAACAGGGGGTAAAGCCCGGACAGCGCTTGGCCGCCGTCGCCGAGAACCGCGCGGAGCGAGGGGGTGTCGGACAGGAGCCGGGTTCCAGGATGCCTCGCGTGGCCGGTCAACTCGAACCGGGGCGCCACCGAGTCGACGATGTCGCCGCCCCGGAGTCCCGCCGTCCCTCCAGCGCCACGGGGGCCGCCGGATTGGCTGTTCGAGGTCACCGCGAGCTTCCGGGCGCCGCCGCCCGCCGCCTGGGATACGGTCGCGATCTCCGATCCGTCGACCACGGGGTAGAGACCCGGCCGCGCCACGCCGCCTCGCAACAGGACGGCGTGCTCCAAGGCGAAGGCGAGCAAGTCGGGGTGATCGTCGAACACCTTGGGGCACGGCAGGGAGGCTGGAGTCAGTTCCGCGGCCGCGCGCCCGAGCGGGCCACGTACCAGGGGGCCGTCGAGGTCGCCGGAAAGCCGGCGCGCGAGAACCTCCAGCCCCGCGCAGCCGAGCGGTTCCCGGGAACTCCCGCCGTCCCGCAGAAGATCGATGACGGGGCGTGACGTCAGGAAACCAATGTCGGACAGGCTGAGCACGATCAACGTGTCGTCGTCGGCCAGCGGCCTGTCACGGCGAAGGTCCAGGACCGCCCGCAGGTCGACCGGCGTGAGGATTCGCGCGAAGCCACCCGGTCCGGTCGTCTCGAGGGCCGCGAAGGGCAGGTAGGGGCCGGGCATCAGGTCGACGGAGCCCAGGAGCGACGCCAGCGAGTCCGCCTCGTCCAGAGCGCGGGGGCCGGATTGGCGGACGTGTCCAACGATGGATACGGTGCCACGGCGCTGGTCGCGCTCTGCGCTCACGATCAGCAAGTCGCCACTGGCAACGCCGGCGCCGTGGTCTCTGGCCATGTGGTCGCTTGTCGTCTCGAGCGGCTCCTCGATCCCATCCGCGCCGATGGAGAAGGTGACCACGCGCGTCGCGGAGGGCAGGATCGGGCCACCGGCCAGGGCCACCGCCTCGCCGACCGTCATCGGCTGGGTGCCGCCGGGGGTCGTGTCGGGCGGAAGCTCATAGATGCCGGGACGCTTGACTTGTCCCGCCACGGCGATGGTGGGGCCGATCGGCGGCACCACGATGCGGTCGCCGTCCCGCAATTCCGGATCGGAGCCTTCGACGCCCTGGAGCAAGGCGTAGAAATCGATCGTCGAGCTGACACCGCCCCGGATCAGGCGGATCGTCCGGAGGCTGCCCAGGCGATCGACGCCGCCCGCCGCCAGCAAGGCGTCGAGCACCGTCGCGGACCCCGCGACCTCGTGCCGCCCGGGCTCCGCCACGGCACCGGTCACCAGCACGCGCATCCGCCGCATGCCGTCCAGCGACACGAAGGCCTCATGGTCGCTGATGCCGAACGCCACCTCCGTCTCCAGTTGCCGGCGGAAATCCGCGAGGGTGCGCCCCGCGGCGCGCAGGGGGCGGAGATCGTCGACGATGACCTCGCCATTGGTGTCGACGGTATAGCGGCGGCTCGATGGATGGGCGGAGCCGTGGATGGTGATCCTCAACTCGTCGCCGGGACCGATCACGTAGTCGTTCTGCGCCGTCCCGAACGACGGCGCCACCGGCTTCACGCCGCGATCGAACAGTTCATGACCATAGAGGCGCAGCGTCGTCGCCGCGCGCCGGCTGAACGCCGCCTCCACCGCGGTGGCGGGCCGGTCGGTCGCGACAGGTCCGGGCGGTGCCGATGCCGATGCCGGCGCTGGTAGCTTTCGCGATCGCACGGGATCTCCAGCGGGAGCGCGATATGACTCGGCTCCGTCCGCGATTCCGATCAGGCATACCAAGGCAAGCGCCAACGGTATGAACCGGACGATAAAGCTGCGCGCGGCGGTGAACATGACCTGTCATTCATATCTGTGCGTGCGTCTGGCGAAAAACTTCAACCCAGAACATCGCGCAGACTATCGCATGCGCATTAAGCGTCCGCAACAGACATGGGGCACCTACCGGGAGTTTGATTCCGCCCGGTGCGGCACCTCACTGGCACACTGGCCCGCGGCATTTTCGCCGTTCCGGGGCGCCGCTGCAACGCGGCGCCCCACGGGTATCCGCCGTCCTCGCTCACCGCCTGGAGGAGAGATGGCCGTCCAAGGTCTGGACCGGGCCATAGAGCTCGGGACGCCGATCGCGGAACAGGCCCCACGATGCCCGGGCGGCGCGCAGCTTGTCGAGATCGAAGGTCGCGGTCAGGACCGCCTCCTGGTCGCGCGGAGCCTCCGCCACCTTCTCGCCTTGGGGGCCCGCGATGAAGGACGAGCCGTAGAAGGTGATGCTCGAGTTGGCGCCCGTCTCGACCCCGATGCGGTTGCTCGCCACCAGGGGCATCAGGTTGGCGCCGGCATGGCCCTGCATCACCCTTTGCCAATGGTCGCGGCTGTCGATGCCGGCATCCTGCGGTTCGGATCCGATCGCGGTCGGATAGAACAGGACCTCGGCGCCCATCAGCGCCATGCAGCGCGCCGACTCGGGAAACCATTGATCCCAGCAGATCGCCGTGCCGATCGTGGCGTAGCGGGTCCTGAACACCTCGAACCCCGTATCTCCCGGATTGAAATAGTACTTTTCCTGGTAACCGGGACCGTCCGGTATGTGCGACTTGCGATAGATGCCGAGAGTGCTGCCATCGGCGTCGATCATGGCGATGGAGTTGTAGTACGCGTTGTTCGCCCGTTCGAAGAAACTGACGGGCAGCACCACTTGAAGTTCGGCGGCCAATGCGCTCATCCGCCGCAGGACGGGATGATCATCAGCCGGAGCCGCCAGGGCGAAGAACTCAGGCTTCTGGTCCTGGCAGAAATAGGGCGTCTCGAATAGTTCCTGCAGCAGAATGATCTGCGCTCCCTCGCGCGCCGCATGGCGCACAAGTCGTTCCGCTGTCGCCACGTTGGCGTCGCGGTCCCAGGTGCAGCTTGTCTGGGTCGCCGCAAGTGTCACGTTCGTCATCGTTTTCCTCGCGAAACAATCGGGCCCGTGCCGGGATTCCGTCTATTGGACCAGCGCCGCGGCGTGGTTGCGTGTGGGGCCGGGCATCAAATAAGGCCTTGGACCTGTCAATGGTAGGGGCCGCCACCAAGCGCCACACGGGGCTCAGCTAATTTTCTCCGATTAAGAGAGAGTTTACGGACTCGGAATACGGTCGCGCGTGTCGGGGTAATACATGGAAAGTTATTGCCACACAAAAAAACGGTGAGACCTAATGGTTAGGTATCTAATTGATAGTGCCGTTATGGTGTGTTTTTTTGAAGTTGTAGACTACGAAGGGAAAAAATATTAGCGTATCTGCTAATCTTCCTTCAAAATCGATTTGCCACGTTGCATAGTGGGTATGGTAGTGCGATGTGGTTCATAGAATGGTTATTTCCGCGGAACAGTATTTTTCGTGAGTTGGTAGCTCCACGGACACACGCCATCATCCAAGACACAGTCAAGTCGCCATAGACGATGAGAGATTAATTACATGTCCGAAAGTGCCGCGAATTTTGGTCGTAAAATCCAATATGCGTCTGAGAGGTCGCTTGGACATGCTAGTCCGCAGTCTGACACTAGTGTCGGATATGTGGTAAGGGACGTTCATCGTGCCTTCTCCCGTTCATTGCAGGCCAAGATCGCCGCTCATGGCGTGAGCATGGGACAATGGTTTTTCCTTCGGGCATTATGGGACGAGGATGGATTGACCCAGCGCGAACTCAGTCAACGCGTCGGGATGATGGAACCAACGACTGTCACCGCGCTCAACAGCATGGAACGGCGCGGCTTGGTCGAAAGGGTCAGAAATCCTCACGACCGCCGCAAGGTCAACATCTACCTGACTCCCAAGGGCCGCGGGTTGCGTGATGTCCTGCTGCCTTGCGCCGCCGAGGTCAGTGACCTGGCGACACGGGGAATCGCGCCGGCCGACTTGGCCCTGACGATCGACGTCCTGCACCGCATGATCATCAATCTCGGTGACAATCCGGACACGATCTGACCGGATACCATCTAACCGGTTTCCATCTGAAAGATGGAAACCGCGCTTCGCCGCTGGTTTCGGCGAAGCGCGCGATCTTCGGCTGAAGCCGGGGACGGTGATCGAATGGGCATCGTGGCCCGCGTCGAATCGAACCTCTCCCTGGGTTAGTCGTCATCGTCGTCCGATCGGACCGGCATCGCCGCACCGTCGAGGATGGCACCTTCCAGGATTGCGCCCTTGAGATTGGCGTCGATCAGGATGGCGTCCGTCAGGTCGGCGTAACTCAGGTCCGCGCCGGTCAGGTTGGCGCCACGCAAGTTGGTGCGCTTGAGGCTGGCGCCGATCAGCTTGGTATCGGTCAAGTTGGCCGGCCACATCCGTCCCGTTGGTTTGCCGGATGGCCCCTTTATGTCGACCGAGCCCAGCTCGGCGCCATCCAGCCGGGCGCCCGACAGGTCGCTGCCCCTGAAATTGGTGCCGTCCAGGGTGGCATCCGCCAGATTGCACTCGCGCAGGTCCGCCAGCGACAGGTCCGACATCACGAGCAGGGCGTCGGAGACGTTCGCCCCGACCAGCTTGATCCCCTTCAGGTTGGCGCCGGACAGGTTGACGCCGCTCAGGTCGATATGGGCCAGATCCTCGGATTGCAGGTCGGCGCGCTGACCGGAGGCGCCGTTACTGTTGATCCAGGTATAATGACCTTCGAGACTGCGCTGGATCCGCAGCGAGAAGTTCTCGGCGCCGCGCGCGATGTTGGCTCCCGTGCAGTCGGCGCCGGACAGGTCGACGCCGTCCAGCTTGGCGCCCAGCAAGTCGGCGTTCTTCAGGATCGCGCCCGCCAGAATGGCACCGGCCAGGTTGCAGTCGCGCAGGATGGCTCCGCTCAGGTTGGCGCCGGACAGGTTGACGCCCTTCAGATCGGCCTTCGCCAAGTTGGAGTTCTTGAGGGTGGCGCCGGACAGGTTGACGCCGGTCATGATGGCGCCTTGGCAATCCGCGCCGGACATGCTGACCTCGGACATGTCGGCACCCGAGAGATTGGCGCGCGACAGCAGGGCGTCGTCGAAGTTGGCGCCACCGAGATCGGACTTCAGCACGCTGGTCCCGGACGACCGGCCATCCAGCAAAGCGCCGCCGCGCAGGTCGGCCTCGCGCAGGATCGCCCCTTTCAGTCGCGCGCCCCGCATGTGGGCGCCCCTCATGTCCGCGCGGAAGAAGTTGCAGCCGGACATCTCCGCCTTCGTCAGATGCGCCGCGAACAGGTCGGCGTAGCTGAGATTGGCCTTTGTCATGTCGCACGCGGTCAGGATGGCGCCCGACAGCTTGGCCGACTGCAGCGTGCAGCCGGCGAGGTGCATTCCCTGAAGGTCGATCATCGCCAGATTGGCCCGCACTCCCCCGTTGCGGTTGCCCAGCCAGCGCTCATGCTTGTCGAGGATGGCGACCAACTCGTGTGGGGTCATGAAGTGATCCGTCCCAAGATTTGACCCAAGATTTGGAGTGGCGCGTCGTGTGACGGTCGATTGTCGAAAGCCGGCATGATCGAGCGGAGCTCGAAGCGACGCATTTTATCCAACTGTTATGGCGAAGCGGTTAAAATCAAGTTGCCGCCTCTCCCGCCGGTACGCCTTCGCCAGCGCTGTCCGGGGCCGGCTCCGAGGCTGGGGAGTTGGTCCTCATCGAACGGCGGGATTGACGCGCCGGCGCGAATCGGTGAACACCTGGGCGGAACCCTCCGTTATGGTGTCGGGTACCCTTGGTTGGGAATGCCGATGACCCTGGACTCAAGGAAACGGAACATGCCGTCAGGACACACTGTGGTCGCCTTCGACACCGAACTGGCGACGCTGCACCGGAAGATCGCCGAAATGGGCGGGCTCGCCGAGGAACAGCTGATGCGGGCGATGGAGGCGCTGGTCTCCCGGGACGAGAACCTGGCCGGCAGCATCATCGCCCGCGATACCGAGATCGACCGCGGCGAGGCCGAGGTCGAGGCCCTGGCGGTCCGCGTGCTGGCGCTGCGCCAGCCGATGGCGAAGGATCTCCGGCAGGTCATCGCGGCGCTCAAGATCAGCACGAACCTCGAACGGGTGGGCGATTTCGCCAGCAACTGCGCCAAGCGGGTCATGGCGCTGTCGCAAGTTCCGCCGGCGGGTCCGATGAAGTCGCTGAACCGCATGGGGATCACCACGGCGGGCATGGTCCATGACGTCGTCAAGGCCTATGTCGACGAGGACTACGACTTGGCCATGGCGGTGCGTGACCGCGACGCCGAGGTCGACGCGGTCTACACCAGCCTGTTCCGCGAGTTGCTGACATACATGATGGAATCGCCGCAGCAGATCACGGCGTGCACGCACCTGATGTTCATCGCGAAGAACCTGGAGCGGATCGGCGATCACGCGACCAACGTCGCCGAGACCGTCTGCTTCCTCGTCCGCGGCCGGTTGCCGGGGGAGGAGCGGCTGAAGGAGGACCTCAGCAGCTTCACCGTGGTCAATCCGGGGGATCGGCCCGGGGATCGGCCCGGGGATCGGAACGATCGGGTCGGCTGACGGGTGCGCGCCACGGACGGAATATGCCCGGCGTCCATTCTGGCCTCTTGATACTCTTTCGCACCGCGTCAGGGCGCGATATCATGCCGCATCATTGGGTTCGCGGGATGACGATGGATGACTCCTTCCACTAGTGCCCGCTTCTGACGATGGCGCCGGACACCTTGCCACCCGCCGCCACCGCCGTGTTTTCCCCCGCCGTCCAACCCCGCCTGACGATCCATGGCGGCGCCAGCGTGCGGTTCGAACGCCGGGCCGGGGCCACCCGGCTGGCGAAGCTGTACCATCACGATCCGATGCGGGTGCTGTTCCCCAACCCCCGGACCGGCGACATCGCCGTGGCCACCCTGGTCACCACCTCCGGCGGGTTGGTCGGCGGCGACCGGCTGGACGTCGGCCTCCAGGTCGGGCCGGGCGCCGCGGCGCTGATCACGACCCAGGCGGCGGAAAAGATCTACCGCTCGACCGGTGCCGATGTCCGGGTCACGACCTCCGTCTCGGTGGAGCCCGAGGGCTGGCTCGAATGGCTGCCGCAGGAGGCGATCCTGTTCGAAGGCGCCCGGCTGCGCCGCTCCACCAGGATCGACATGGCGCCGACGGCCCGGCTAATGGCTGGAGAACTGCTCGTCTTCGGGCGGATCGCCAGAGGCGAGTGCTTCACCCATGGCCTCGCCCGCGACGCCTGGGAGGTGCGGCGCGATGGCCGGCTGATCTGGGCGGACGCGCTTCATCTCGATGGCGACATCCGGTCGACGCTCGATCACGGCGCTTGTTTCGGCGGCGCCACCGCCTATGGCACGATCCTCTACGCGGCGCCCGACGCCTCGGCGTGTCTCGACGCCGCGCGCGGTCTGATCGGTGGCGCGATCGCGGACACTCCCGGCGTTCTGGCGGCCGCCACCTGCCTGGACGGCATGCTGGTGATCCGGTGGCTCGGCGTCAGGGCGCATGACGTTCGGCGCGCCTATGCCGGTTTCTGGGCCGGCTTCAGGTCCCATGTCGCCGGCTTGCCGGCCCGGTTGCCGAGGTTGTGGGATGTCTAGGATGATTCATCCCGCGCGAACCTGTCGCTGGACGTTTTTGATAACCAAGGAATTGGGGGCGGAGCGATGAACCTCACACCGCGTGAGAAGGACAAGCTGATGGTCGCCATGGCGGCCATGGTGGCGCGACGCCGGCTGGAGCGCGGCGTCAAGTTGAACTATCCCGAGGCGATCGCGCTGATCACCGATTTCGTGGTCGAAGGGGCCCGCGACGGCCGCAGCGTCGCCGACCTGATGCGCGATGGCGCCGAGGTCCTGACCCGAGATCAGGTGATGGACGGCATCCCCGAAATGATCCACGACATCCAGGTCGAAGCCACATTTCCCGACGGAACCAAGCTGGTCACCGTCCACCTGCCGATCCGCTGAAGGAGAGCCGCCATGAATCCCGGCGAAATGCTGATCCAGCCCGGCGAGATCGAACTTAACGCCGGTCGCGACACCGTCACCCTGGAGGTCGCCAACACGGGGGACCGGCCGATCCAGGTCGGCTCGCACTATCACTTCTTCGAGACCAACGCGGCGCTGTCGTTCGACCGCGCCCAGGCGCGGGGCTTCCGCCTGGACATCCCCGCCGGCACGGCGGTCCGGTTCGAGCCGGGGCAGACCCGATCGGTCAACTTGGTCGCCTATGCCGGCGGACGCGAGGTCCACGGCTTCACCGGCGCCATCAATGGCAAGCTCTAGGGGCAAGCTCTAGCGGCAAGCTCCGATCCGGTGCCGCATTCACCAAACCAGCATTTCGGCAAAACATCCATCCACGGGGAAGCGTCCGCCATGGCCTACCGCATCGACCGCGCCGACTACGCCGCCATGTTCGGCCCGACCACCGGCGACCGCATCCGCTTGGCCGACACCAACCTGATCGTCGAGGTCGAGGCCGACCACACCGTCTACGGCGAGGAGGTCAAGTTCGGCGGCGGCAAGGTGATCCGCGACGGCATGGGCCAGTCGCAGGTGACGCGGCAGGGCGGAGCGGTTGACACCGTCATCACCAACGCGCTGATCATCGACCACTGGGGTATCGTCAAGGCCGACATCGGCATCAAGGACGGCCGGGTGGCGGCGATTGGCAAGGCTGGCAACCCGGACATCCAGCCCGGCGTCACGATCATCGTCGGACCCGGCACCGAGGTCATCGCCGGCGAGGGCAAGATCGTCACCGCGGGCGGGCTCGACGTCCACATCCACGCGATCTGCCCGCAGCAGGCGGAGGAGGCGCTGTACAGCGGCGTCACCACGCTGATGGGCGGCGGGACCGGTCCGGCGGCGGGCACCTCGGCGACCACCTGCACGCCGGGACCCTGGCACATCTCCCGCATGCTCCAGGCTGTTGAGGCGCTGCCCGTCAATTTCGGCCTGTTCGGCAAGGGCAACGCCAGCCAGCCCGCCGCCTTGGTCGAGCAGGTCAGGGCGGGGGTCTGCGCGCTGAAGCTCCACGAGGATTGGGGCACAACGCCGCAGGCGATCGACACCTGTCTGAGTGTGGCCGACGAGATGGACGTGGCGGTGGCGATCCACACCGACACGTTGAACGAGTCCGGCTTCGTCGAGGACACCATCGCCGCCTTCAAGGGCCGCATGATCCACGCGTTCCACACCGAGGGAGCGGGCGGCGGCCACGCGCCGGACATCATCAAGCTGTGCGGCCTCGCCAACGTCCTGCCCAGCTCGACCAACCCGACCCGGCCGTTCACGGTCAACACGGTGGACGAGCACCTCGACATGCTGATGGTCTGCCACCACCTGGACCCGCGCATCCCCGAGGACGTCGCCTTCGCCGAGAGCCGCATCCGCAGGGAGACCATCGCGGCCGAGGACATCCTGCACGATCTCGGCGCCTTCTCGATGATCTCGTCCGACAGCCAAGCGATGGGCCGGGTCGGCGAGGTGATCATCCGGACGTGGCAGACGGCGGACAAGATGAAGCGCCAGCGCGGCGCCCTGCCGGAGGAGCGGGGCGACAACGACAACTTCCGGGTCAAGCGCTACATTGCCAAGTACACCATCAATCCCGCGCTGACCCATGGCATCTCGGAGCATGTAGGCTCGGTCGAGGTCGGCAAGCTGGCCGATCTGGTGGTGTGGTCGCCAGCCTTCTTCGGCGTCAAGCCGGATATGATCCTGAAATGCGGCATGATCGCCGGTGCCGTGATGGGCGATCCCAACGCGTCGATCCCGACGCCGCAGCCCGTCCACTACCGTCCCATGTTCGGCGCGATCGGCCGCGCGCTGGCGTCCAGCACGGTGACCTTCGTCAGCCAGGCGGGTCTGGAGGACGATCTGGCGGGCCGGCTGGGACTGGCGCGCTCGCTGCTGCCGGTCCGGGGCATCCGGACCGTCGGCAAGAAACAGATGATCCACAACGACCTGACCCCGGTGATCGAGGTCGATCCGGAGACCTACGAGGTGCGGGCGGACGGCCAGCTCCTGACTTGCGAGCCGGCGGATGTCCTGCCGCTCGCCCAGCGATACTTCCTGTTCTGAACCCCACGGGAACCCAAGATGCTTCGCCGCGCCACCCTAGTCCACCACGCCGGTCATTGGCCGGCCGCCGATGCCGCCGGCACCGTCACCCTCACCTTCGACGACCGCTTCCGGCGCCGCATCCAACTGAACGACGACGCCGGCGAGCCGTTCCTGCTGGACCTCGCCCGCGCCGTGGTGCTGAACGACGGCGACGCCCTGGAGTTGGATGACGGCACCCTGGTCGCCGTGCGCGCGGCGCCCGAGGATCTGGCGGAGGTGACCTGCGCCACTCCCGAGACGCTGGCCCGCATCGCGTGGCACCTGGGCAACCGCCACCTGCCGGTCCAGATCGCCGGCGCGGCGATCCGGTTGCGCTGGGACCACGTCATCGTGGACATGCTGACCGGCCTGGGCGCCGAGGTGGTCAGGACGAGCGCAGGCTTCACTCCGGAATCCGGCGCCTATGCCCATCATGACCACTGAGGCCGGGGTCACCGGGGCCTGGTACCTTGAGCATGTGACGCGGTTGCTGACTTGGCTGTCGCCCAGCTATCCGGTCGGTGGCTACACCTATAGCCATGGCATCGAATACGCGGTCGAGACCGGGCGCGTCCGCGACTTGGGCTCCCTGGTGACCTGGATCGACGCGGCCCTGTCGCGCGGCGCCGGCTGGACCGACGCCGTCCTGTTCGTCGCCGCGTCGCGCGCGGTCCGGGCCGGTGACGAGGCCGCGCTCGAGTGGGCGGCCGAGCGGGCCGATGTCATGCGCGGCTCCAGCGAGCTGGCGTTGGAAAGCGCCGCGCAGGGCACCGCCTTTCTCAGGACAGTCAGGGCGAGTTGGGCACCCGAGGGGCTGGAACGGTGGAACGCGGTGCTGGACCGTACCGGACGGCCACCGGCCCACGCGGTCGCCGTCGCCATCGCGACCACCTGCGCCGGGATGCCGTCCGACTTGGCGCTGTGCGCCTTCCTCCACGGTTTCGCGGCCAATCTGGTATCGGCGGGGGTGCGACTCGTGCCCCTGGGCCAGACCGACGGCCAGCGCGCCGTGGCGCTGCTCGACACGATCCTGCATCGTGTCTCCACAAAGGCCCACGAGGCCAGTCTCGAAGATCTCGGGAGTGCGGCACCCGTGATCGACTGGGCCGCGATGTCCCACGAAACACAGTATACGAGGTTGTTCCGCTCATGAGCCATACCGCCGTAACGGCACCCGCCGCCATCGCTCCGATCACCCGTTCGCACACAGGCCCCCTGCGGGTTGGGATTGGTGGACCAGTCGGATCGGGCAAGACGGCGCTGGTCGATTCGCTGTGCAAATCGATGCGCGACGCCTGGGATATCGCCGCCATCACCAACGACATCTATACCCGCGAGGACGCGGAGTTCCTGACCCGCAGCGGGGCGCTCGATCCGTCGCGCATCCTGGGGGTCGAGACCGGCGGCTGTCCGCACACGGCGATCCGCGAGGACGCCTCGATCAACCTGGCGGCGGTCGATCAGTTGAACGCGCGCTTTCCCGGGCTGGACCTGATCTTCGTCGAGTCGGGTGGTGACAATCTGGCGGCGACGTTCTCGCCGGAACTGGCCGACCTGACGATCTATGTCATCGACGTCTCGGCGGGCGACAAGATCCCACGCAAGGGCGGCCCGGGCATCACGCGGTCCGACCTGCTGGTGATCAACAAGATCGACTTGGCGCCCCTGGTCGGCGCCAGCCTGGAGGTCATGGACCGCGACGCCCGCAAGATGCGCGGCGACCGCCCGTTCCTATTCAGCAACCTGAAGAGCGGGCAGGGGCTGAGCGACATCGTCTCGTTCATCGTCCAGGCCGGTGGGTTGCCGCCTCCCGGCTGATCGCGCCGGTACCATCGGGAGGGTTCGATGCGGAGGGAACCCTGTGGCCCGTGAAGGTGTTTCCCAAGCGGTTGAGTTAAAACCGTTATGGAGAGTCGAGCGTGAACAAGGTCATCGAAGACATCTATGAGAGGGTGGCCGGTGGGGAGGAAAACCTTTCCCAGGTCGAACGCTGGACCTCGATGCTTGGCGGCGTGGTCTTGGCCGCCGCCGGCCTGCGCCGAGGCGGCGTGCAGGGTGCCATCATGGGCGTCGCTGGTGGCCTCCTGGCCGCGCGCGGCATGAGCGGGCACTGTGCCATCAAGGCGATGATCGAGGAGCGGTCGGGCGAAGGCGGCTACAGCGCCGGTGACTATTTGGAAGCGGATCGCCGCGGTTCCGGCACCACCTCGGACCGCCCCTGGAACCGGGTTGACGAGGCGCTCGACCAGAGCTTCCCGGCGAGTGATCCGCCGTCCTACTCTCCCGGCCGTGCCTGATACCCGAAGGCGTATTGGTCCGTTTCAAATTCGGCATGTGATGAGCGCCGGCTCCGCAAGGAGCCGGCGCTCATCGTTTGTGCAACTCCAGATGCGTGGGGAGGTGAATGATATATCGCTTATATTTCAAGCCTTTCACGATAGATGGTCTATTCACCAAAAGCTATGAAATTACGAAGTATGTGTGCTAGGTTGCATCCTCCCGTGTCCGGGCGTTGATTTCCGGCCACGGGACGCCTCAGTGGCGAATCGAAGCACAAGAAGGTCCATAATGGACCACGCGCGGTTTGACCGCGCAACCCGGGGGAAGCGCATGCAGGGCGTCAATATTCTGGAAACCCGGAATCTCACCAAACAGTTCAAGGGCTTCATCGCGGTCAAGGACGTCAACCTGCAAGTCCGCAGGGGCAGCATCCACGCGCTGATCGGTCCCAACGGCGCCGGCAAGACGACGG
>NZ_AVFL01000014.1 GCF_000576635.1 Skermanella stibiiresistens SB22 | reverse complement strand
CAAGGGCATGAACCGGTCGATCTTCAACGTCATCCTGGGCGGCTTCGGCGGTGACAGCGCGGCCGCCGCCGCCGGTGGTCCCGCGGGAGACCGCACCGTGCGGGCCGGTTCGGCGGAGGACGCGGCGTTCATCATGAAGAACGCCTCGTCGGTCATCATCGTGCCGGGCTATGGCATGGCGGTGGCGCAGGCGCAGCACGCCCTTCGCGAGATGGCCGACCTGCTGAAGGAGGAGGGCGTCGAGGTCCGCTACGCCATCCACCCCGTCGCCGGCCGCATGCCCGGCCACATGAACGTGCTGCTGGCCGAGGCCAACGTGCCCTATGACGAGGTGTTGGAGCTGGAGGAGATCAACCGCGACTTCGGCCAGACCGATGTCGCCTTCGTGATCGGCGCCAATGACGTGACCAACCCGGCGGCCAAGACCGATCCGACCTCGGCGATCTACGGCATGCCGATCCTGGACGTCGAGAAGGCCAAGACGGTGGTCTTCATCAAGCGGTCGATGGCGTCCGGCTATGCCGGTGTCGACAACGAGCTGTTCTTCCGCCCCAACACGATGATGCTGTTCGGCGACGCCAAGAAGGTCGCCGAGGAGATCGTCAAGTCGGTCGCCTGACCGAGCCTCAAGGAACTCCCCGCCAAGGAACTCACTGCCCCTCTTCGATCGTCGCGCACGCATTTGCCTCCCCTGCAACCTGACGTGTGGTGCCGTCGTCCGAAAGTCACGGATGACCGGTCGGAGAGGGGTCTTTTATCAAGCGGCGGCCGTCCAATGGCCGCCGCTTTTGTTTGTTCGGCTCGACGCATCCGGTCGGAAGCGCCGTCGATGATACGAAAATGAAATTTTCAAATGAAAATTATCTTTGAAAGAGCCAGTGACCTTTGTCACGGTTGTTTAACATCGAGACCTCCCTGCGCGGTGTCACGGCGAAGATTTCTTTCAAAACCAACCGCATAGCGTCGTACGTATCATTCTAAATACGGCCATCTCTTGAGTGAAGCCAGATAAACTGACGGAACTAACACCTATTATAATTTGCCAGACATCGACGATGGGCGGATATGTCGAAGCGGTGATTTTGCTGGTCTCCAAACGTGAAAGACCAAACTTCACCCCTAAGACATGATCTTTCCCAGCTACGGCAAAATGGGTGCTCAAATGACAGCGATCCCTATCGTCGGCACTGAAGATCCCGATATTCTCTTTGGTACGCCCGAGGCCGATCAAATCGATGGACTGGGCGGCGCCGACCTGATCAACGGCTTGGCCGGCGATGACATCATCAACGGCGGCGCCGGCGCCGATATCCTCATCGGTGACGATGGCAACGATACCTTCAACACCGGAACCGAGGGCGATCTCGTCCTGGCTGGCTCCGGCAACGACACCGTGGGAGGCATGGCCGGAGCCGATTTCGTGTTCGGCGGGGACGGAGACGACTTGGTCGCCTGGAACGACCCCGACGGCGACGTGGTGTTCGGCGAGGCCGGCAACGACATCCTACGCGGCGGCGATATCGCGGCCGACACTATCTTCGGAGGCGAGGGAGACGACCTGATCCGAGCGGTCGCCAACCAGTCGCTGGAAACCCACGCGCCGGACATCCTGCACGGCGATGGCGGCAACGACACGGTGATCGGCGGCAACGCGGCCGACACGATCGAGGGGGGTGCCGGCGATGACTTCCTGGCCGGCTTCGGCGGCGCCGATCACTTCGTGTTCCGCTTCGACGCCGGAGGAGACGACCTCATCGTCGATTTCGACAAGACCTTGGATGTGGTCGATCTCGTCGGTTTCGGCGCCGGCTTCGATCCGCTGGCCCATCTGAGCGCGTCGACCTCCGGTACCGTGCTCGACCTGGGCGATGCCGGGCAGATCGAGTTCCTGGGCGTCCTGGTCAACGAGTTCGCCGCCGACGACTTCGCCATCGCCTGACCGGATGACCGCGGGGGCGCCGACGGGGTGGGGCGCGACACCGTCGCCGCCAGGGCGCGACGGCGTGGCGCCCCTTCCGCACCTCGGCACAAGCCACTTGAATTATCATTGGGGCGGTGACATGACAGCCTGAACACCACGAGGAACGCCTTCCAAATGATCGATTGGGACGCTCGATACGCGAAGCGGGCCGGCCGCATGGCCGCCTCCGAGATCCGCGAGTTGCTGAAGCTGCTGGAGCAGCCGGATATCATCTCGTTCGCGGGAGGCATTCCGGATCCCGCCCTGTTCCCGCAAGCCGAGATCGCGGCGAGCTACCACGGCATCCTGTCCGACCCGGCCCGCGCCGCCGCGGCCCTGCAATATTCGGTCAGCGAGGGTTATCCGCCGCTCCGCGAATGGCTGGCCGGCTACATGGCGAACCTGGGCGTCCCCTGTGGCCGCGACAACATCATCATCACCAATGGCTCGCAGCAGGCGCTCGACTTCCTGGGCCGCCTGTTCATCAATCCCGGCGACCCGGTGCTGGTCAGCGACCCGACATATTTGGGCGCCTTGCAGGCGTTCAACAGCTACGAACCGAGCTATGTCCATTTCCCACACGACTTGGCCGGGGCGGCTGGTTTCGAACCCGGTGGGGCCAAGCCGGCGTTCGGCTACATCATGCCCGACTTCCAGAACCCGACCGGGGTCAGCATGGACATGGCGGAGCGCGAGGCCGTTCTCGGCCTGACCCACAAGCTGGACATCCCGCTGATCGAGGACGCGGCCTATGAGAAGCTGCGCTACGACGGCGAGCCGCTGCCGCCGCTGCTGGCGCTGGAATGCGAGCGCGCCGGCGGGATCGACAACGGCCGCGTGATCTATTGCGGCACCTTCTCCAAGACGGTGGTGCCGGCCCTGCGACTGGGCTGGGTGGTGGCGCCGCGCGAGGTCATCCGCAAGCTGGTGCTGATCAAGCAGGCCAGCGACCTGCACTCCGCCACGCTGAACCAGATGGTCATGTTCGAGGTGGCGTCGAAGACGCTCGACGCCAACATCGGCCGCATCCGCTCGACCTACAAGGCGCGGCGGGACGCCATGCTGGCCGCCCTGGAAAGCCACATGCCCCAGGAGGTCACCTGGACCAAGCCGCTAGGCGGCATGTTCATCTGGGTGACCATGCCGGAACGGCTGGACGGCGCCAAGGTGCTGCACCGGGCGATCGACGAGGCCCGGGTCGCCTTCGTGCCGGGCGGCGCGTTCCGGTCCGACGCCTCAGGGCGGAACACCTTCCGGCTCAGCTTCTCGCTCTCCGATGTCGACAGCATCGCCAAGGGAATCGAGCGCTTGGGCGACGTGCTGAAGTCGGCGATCGAAGCCAACGCCGATTGATCCGAGGAACCGCCGGGGAGGGGCGCTGGTCCCCCCTCCGGCGGTGATCCGCTGGTATCAGTGCGCCACGGCTCCGGACGCGCCGATGCCGGTCTGGGACCGGACGTTCTGATCGTCGAACGCGTCGCGCTCCCTCAGCGCCGACGCGCTGCGGTCCAGCTTGGACACCACGATGGTCACCAGGAAGGCGAGCGTCATGGAGAACAGGGCCGGCTGCTCGTAGGGGAAGATCGGCGCGGGGTTCTCAAGCACGACGACCCAGACCGCCTTGGACAGCACGACGCAGACGACGGCCGAGATCAGGCCGGTCAAGCCGCCATACAGCGCGCCGCGTGTCGTCAGACCCTTCCAATACATTGACAGGATGAGCACCGGGAAGTTGGCCGAGGCCGCGATGCCGAAGGTCAATCCGACCAGGAACGCGACGTTCTGCTTCTCGAACAGGATGCCGAGCACCACCGCCAGCACGCCCAGCGCCAGCGAGGCGATCTTGGAGACGCGCATCTCCTCCTTCTCCGTCGCCTTGCCCTTGCGGATGACGCGCGCGTAGATGTCGTGGGAGATCGCCGAGGCTCCGGCGAGCGCCAGTCCGGACACGACCGCCAGGATGGTGGCGAAGGCGACCGCCGACAGGAAGCCCAGGAACAGGTCGCCGCCCAGCGCCTTGGCCAGATGCATCACCGGCATGTTGCCGCCGCCGATGATCTTGCCCCCGATCTTGCCGCCCTCGAAGAACCGCGGATCGGTGCCGACGATGGTGATGGCCGCCAAGCCGAGCACCGCAACCACCAGGAAGAAGAAGCCGATGAAGCCCGAGGCCACGAAGACGCTCTTGCGCGCCTCCTTGGCGTTGGGGACGGTGAAGAAGCGCATCATGATGTGCGGCAGGCCGGCGGTGCCGAACACCAGGCCCAGCGACAGCGACACGGCGGAGACGGGATCGGCCAGCAGCGAGCCCGGCGCCATGATCTTGATACCGGCCTTGTGGGACGCCACCGCCTGCGCGGCCATGAAGTCGAGGTTGAAGCCGAAATACGCCAGCGCCAGGATGCCCAGCACCGATCCGCCGCCCAGCAGAAGCACGGCCTTGATGATCTGGACCCAGGTGGTGGCGATCATGCCGCCGAAGGTGACGTAGACCACCATCAGCACGCCGACGATCACGACGGCCACCGCATAGTCGAGACCGAACAGCAGCTTGATCAGCTGGCCGGCGCCGACCATCTGCACGATCAGATAGAAGCACACGACCGTCAGCGATCCGATCGCCGCGAAGGTCCTGACCTTGGCTTGGTCGAGGCGATAGGATGCGATGTCCGCGAAGGTGAAGCGGCCCAGGTTGCGCAGACGCTCCGCGACCAGGAACAGGATGATCGGCCAGCCGACGAAGAAGCTGATGATGTAGATGAAGCCGTCGAAACCGGTGGAGAACACCAGACTCGACAGCCCCAGCAGGGTGGCGGCGGACATGTAGTCGCCGGCGATCGCGAGGCCGTTCTGGAAGCCGGTGATGCCGCCGCCCGCAGTGTAGAAGTCGGCCGCCGACTTGGTGCGGTTGGCCGCCCAATAGGTGATGCCGAGCGTGCCCATCACGAAGATGAGGAACATGATGATGGCGGTCGGGTTGATCGCCTGCTTCTCCGCGGCGCCAAGATCGTTGGCGGCGAAGGTGGGATCCGCGAAACTGGACAGCGCCGCCAGCACGATGAGGCTGGCGGCGCCGACGCACAGGAAGCGCCTCATTCCGCGGTCTCCCGGATCAGGTTTTCGGTCAACTCCTCGAACTCGCCATTGGCGAAGTGGGAATAGACCCCGGTCAGCAGCCAGGAGACGATGATGATCGCCGCCCCGATCGGAGCGCCGATCGTCAGCGTCATCCCCTCGCCCAGCGGCCTGCCGAGCAGGCTGGGAGCGAAGGCCACCACCATCATGAAGCCATAGTAGCTGACGAGCACCAGCGCCGAGAGGATGAAGGCCAGCCTGCCGCGCTTCTTGACCAGGATCCCGTAGTTCGCGTTCTGGCGAACCCTGGCATAAATCTGATTGGACATGACGCCCCTCCCAAGTCGTTCCCCGTACCGACCGGTCGGCGCTCGCCTGCGGGTGGACTGGCGGTTGCCCCAGCATCCTCGGAGACGCTCGACGGAGGGTCGATATCTTGGTGATCCGCTACACCACGCGGGTGGTGACCAGCCATGGGTGTTATGTCGCAGGGCGCGAACGGGGTGATGGAACCCCAACCCGCGGCGGCGCATGGCGCCTGTCACGCCCGGCTTCCGAAAGTCGCCGACCGTGGGGCGTCAAACCAAGACCGCGACAAATCAGCCTTTCCCGATCCATCAGGCCGAATAAGCCGAAGTGAACATTCGCGTCGAAGGATGTCGGTTGCCCGAGAATTTCCCTTGCCGCATAAGTGTATAATCATTTCCTGGAGCGGAAATAAAATTCTTGATTAACGGCTTCTAAGTGTTTATCCAGATTTACTAAGCATGCGTAAATCGAACTGGCGCATAGATGCGACTTGCATGACTCCATATGATACCAATACTATTAGTGTAATCTACAGAGCTGGACCCTGGCCCGAGGAAAAACTCCTGATTCGCGGCCACGCGACTTCGCAATCGATGTCATCACAACGGGACCATCACATGTCTGGTCGTCGCGCGGATCTTGAAGACACCATCTCGTATCTGAGTTCGCGAGCCGGGTCGGACTCGGCGAAGATGCGCAACCTGATCGACCGCCTGATCGCGGTTCGGGACGGACTATGCGACGATCCCGACACCTGCCGCCGGTGCCCGGCGGATTGCCATCGGGCCGACAAGTACTATCGGATCGGCGAAACCGTCGCGCGATGCGACGCGGATGGGCCGCTGCCAAGCGCCGCGGAATAACCGCGGTCCCGACCGTCACGCCAGTCCCTTCACGGCCAGATGCGCGCCGAGCATCAGCAGGCCGGCGAAGAAGCAGCGGCGGAAGACCAGGGCCGAAACCGCGCGCCGGACCCATTGCCCGGCGAACACGCCCAGCACCGCCGGCGCCAGCGCCAGCAGCGAGTATCCCGCGCCGCGCGGATCCAGGGCACCGGCCCCCGCGAGGGAACCGGCGAGCGCCAGGGTGGAAACCGTGAAGGAGAGGCCGAGCGCCTGCACGAGATCCTCCTTCTCCAGCCCAAGCGCCTGAAGATAGGGAACCGCGGGAATCACGAACACGCCGGTGGCGGCGGTGACCAAACCGGTCGCGGCTCCGGCGAGCGGCCCCAGCCACCATTCGGCGCCAGCGGGAACGCGCCGCGGGCGGATCGCCAGCAGTCCGAACGCCGCGTACACGACGAGGGCGATCCCCAAGCCGGCGGAGGCGGTTCCGGCCCCCGATCCCGTCAGCGTGCCGGACCCAGCCCAGGTGCCGGCGCAAACCCCCGCCAGCATCGGCCACAATCGGCGAACCAGCGGGCCCAGCGCCGGTCCCGCCGCCATCTGCCAGACATTCGTCAGGAGCGAAGGCACGACGACGAGCGCCGCCGCTTGATCCGGTGGCATCACCAGGCTGAGGAGGCCGATGGCGACCGTCGGCAGACCGAGGCCGGTGACGCCCTTGACGAGGCCAGCCAGCAGGAACGTGGCGGCGACAAGATGAAGATGGTCGATCAGACTGGACATGGCCGCGACGATGAGCCCCGTTCCGGGGAGTCACAATGCGGGAGTCGTTGAGCCTGCCTTCGTTTGAGCCATAGGCTGGACCGCGCTATGCTCGCGGCATGAGTTTCGACCTAACCGACCTGCGCCTGTTCGCCGCCGTGGTGGAGGAGGGCAGCATCACCGCCGGCGCCAGCCGCGCCAACCTCGCCTTGGCTTCGGCGAGCGCGCGCGTGCGCGGGATGGAGGAGGCTCTTGGGGCGCCGCTGCTGGAGCGGGGCAGGCGGGGCGTGTCGCCGACACCGGCCGGCCGCGCCCTGGTCCACCACGCCCGACTCGTGCTGGAGCAAATGGAACGCCTGCGCGGCGACCTGCGCCAGCACGCCCGCGGCGGCCCGCGCGGGCATGTGCGGCTGCTCTCGAACACGGCGGCGCTGGAGGAATACCTGCCGAACGTCCTGGCGGGCTGGCTCGCCGACAATCCCGGAGTCGATGTCGACCTGGAGGAGCGCCCCAGCGTCGAGGTGGCGCCCGCGATCGCCCAGGGTCACGCCGAGGTCGGCGTCCTGGCGGATCTGGCCGGGACCGAGGGACTGGAGACCCATCCCTTCCGGACCGATCGGCTGGTGCTGGTGGTTCCGCGCGGCCATCGGCTGGGCGACCGGCGCGCCGTGGCCTTCGCGGACGCGCTGGATGAGGATTTCGTCGGCTTGACGCGAACCAGCGCCCTGGCCGAACACTTGGCGGCTCACGCGGCGCGTCTCGGACGCCCGCTCAAGCCGCGTGTCGGCCTCACTGGATTCGACGCGGTTTGCAGAATGGTCGAGCGGGGCGTCGGCGTCGCCGTGGTGCCGGAGAACGCCGCCCGACGCTGCCGCGGGACCCTGGCGATCGATACCGTGGGGCTGACCGACGCCTGGGCCACCCGCCGGCTGGTGGTCTGCGTCAGGCGCCTGGACGCGCTGCCGGTTCACGCGCGCAGGCTGGTCGAGCATCTCCGGTTGTCGCGTCACGATTCGGAGGATCGGGCCGATCCGAAAGCGGCTTCGGAAACAGGTGTTTCAAAGTAATTTATGGTTGGACACAAAATCGCGCTTGTATGCGGCGCAATCCTAGGCCATCTTCCGCCTGTCGAGTGCTGCTCTGGGTAACGTGTTGTCCAGCCCCATCCGTGGGACTGGGTCTCTCCCCGAAGTGAATTTGATGCCCCTCACATGTCGTGGGGGACAACGCCATTTAAGGGGATTACCCATGGCTATCGGTACTGTTAAGTGGTTCAACACCACCAAGGGTTTTGGTTTCATCGAGCCGGAGAACGGCACGGCTGACGTTTTCGTGCACATCTCGGCCGTCGAGCGGTCGGGCATGGGCAACCTCGCGGAAGGCCAGAAGGTCTCCTACGAGGTCGTCAACGACCCGCGTCGTGGCAAGAGCTCGGCCGAGAACCTGCGCGCCGTCTAAGCGCCGCGGACTTGGTACAAGAAAAGGGCGGCTTCGGCCGCCCTTTTTTGTTGTCTGGAATTTGGGTCGATGGGTCAGTTCAGCAGCCTTGGATATTGATTCAAGGCGGCCCTAAGTAGACGCGGCCTCCGGCCGCGTTCACCCCGCGAACAATACGCCCTTGGGCACGCGGCCGCTCCGGTAAAGCAGTGGTTTGTAGGTCGGCTATGGCGCAGCGGCAGCCGACACCACTCCCGACGCGCCTGCTTGTCGGCTGCCGCTGCGCTGTAGCCGACCTACGGTTGATTTCACTCCCCATGCGATGATCCTTCACGGGCCGCGACCGAACAGGTCGATTCCGCACTGCAAAATAGCGCGAAATCGAAGGTTTCCGCCGCCGAAAAGAAATGTCGTTTCATCCCACAAAGGCGCTTGTCGCGTAGACCGTATCTGGTATACAATATTTTTCATTCAGAGGCCGGAACGCGAATACCGAGCCGAACACCGGACGAAGTGCAACAGCGCTAAAGAGCCGGGACGGGTGGAGACAGTGATGAACACCATGAAGTTCGCGGTCGAGCCCCTGGACACGGGGGCGAGTTTCAAGACCAAGGCCTATGCCGCTCTCAAGAGCGCCATTTCGCAGATGGGTATCTATGACCATCCCAGCGAGATCCGGCTCGACGAGCGGCAGCTCTGCGAGGCCCTGGGCGTCAGCCGCACCCCGGTGCGCGAGGCGATGGCGTTGCTGGAGCGCGAGGGCTTCGTGCGCTCGGTTCCCCGGCGCGGCATCTTCGTGGTCCGTAAGACCAAGCGCGAAATCATCGAGATGGTCACCGTCTGGGCGGCGCTGGAAAGCATGGCGGCCCGGCTGATCACGCAGCGGGCGACCGACGCGGAGATCCGGGACCTGGAGGAGCTGTTCCTGGGCTTCTCCGACGCCGGGCTGGACGAGCACCTGGACGAATACTCCGATGCCAACATCCAGTTCCACCAATCGATCATCCGGTCGTCCGACTGCACGCTGATCAACGAGATCACCGAGAACCTGTTCGTGCATATCCGGGCGATCCGGAAGATCACCATCCAACAGAACGACCGGGCGCATCGGTCGATCGTGCAACACCAACATATCATCGACGCGCTGAAAAAGCGGGACGCGGATCTGGTCGAACGGCTCGTGCGGGATCACACGCTCGATCTGGCGGCCCATGTCGAGAAGCACTGCGACTTTCTCGACTGACCGATCTTGAACCTTTAGGAAATCGGGGAGGAGCTACTCACATGTCAAGTGCGGTCGCAACAGCGGTCAAGAACCAAGCCGCGGACACATCGCAAACCGGCGCGCCGCCGGCGTTGACGGATGGCTTTCAGCTCGTCATCGACGCGCTCAAGCTCAATGGGATCGAGAATCTCTATTCCGTGCCCGGCATTCCGATCTCGGATCTGCTGCGTCTGGCGCAGGCCGAGGGCTTGCGGGTCATCTCGTTCCGCCACGAGCAGAACGCTGGCAACGCCGCCGCGATCGCGGGATTCCTCACGAAGAAGCCCGGCATCTGCCTGACGGTCTCGGCGCCTGGTTTCCTCAACGGCCTGACGGCGCTGGCCAACGCCACCACCAACTGCTTCCCGATGATCCTGATCAGCGGATCGTCCGAGCGCGAGATCGTCGACCTGCAACAGGGCGACTACGAGGAGATGGACCAGCTGGCCATCGCCAAGCCCTTGTGCAAGGCGGCCTTCCGCGTGCTGCACGCCGAGGACATCGGCATCGCCGTGGCGCGCGCGATCCGCGCCGCCGTGTCGGGCCGTCCGGGTGGCGTCTATCTCGACCTGCCGGCCAAGCTGTTCTCGCAGGTGGTGGAGATCGAAGCCGGCCGCAAGTCGCTGGTCAAGGTGATCGACCCGGCGCCCGCCCAGATTCCGGCCCCCAGCGCCGTCATCCGCGCGCTCGACCTGCTGAAAGGCGCCAAGCGCCCGCTGATCGTGTTCGGCAAGGGTGCGGCCTACGCGCAAGCCGACGACGAGATCCGCGCGCTGGTCGAGAAGAGCGGTCTTCCCTTCCTGCAGATGAGCATGGCCAAGGGCCTGCTGCCGGACACGCATCCGCAGTCGGCCGGGGCCGCGCGCTCCACCGTGCTGAAGGACGCCGACGTCGTCATGTTGGTGGGCGCCCGCCTCAACTGGCTGCTGTCGCACGGCAAGGGCAAGACCTGGGGCGAGCCCGGATCGAAGAAGTTCATCCAGATCGACATCGAGCCCCGGGAGATGGACAGCAACGTCGAGATCGTGGCACCGGTGGTCGGCGACATCGGGTCCTGCGTCTCGGCCCTGCTCGCCGGGCTGGGTGACAAGTGGCAGGCTCCGCCGGCCGACTGGATCAACACGATCAACACGAAGAAGGAAGCCAACATCTCCAAGATGGCGCCGAAGCTGATGAGCAACGCGTCGCCAATGAACTTCCACGGGGCGCTGGGCGCGCTGCGCCGGGTGACCGCCGAGCGGCAGGACGCCATCCTGGTCAACGAGGGCGCCAACACGCTCGACCTGGCGCGCGGCATCATCGACATGTACCAGCCGCGCAAGCGCCTGGATGTCGGCACCTGGGGCGTCATGGGCATCGGCATGGGCTACGCCGTCGCCGCGGCGGTCGAGACCGGCAAGCCGGTGCTGGCGATCGAGGGTGACAGCGCGTTCGGGTTCTCGGGCATGGAGGTGGAGACGATCTGCCGCTACAAGCTGCCAGTCTGCGTCGTCATCTTCAACAACAGCGGCATCTACCGCGGCACCGACGTCAACCCGACGGGTGGGGACGATCCGTCGCCGATGGTGTTCGCGGCGAACTCCCGCTACGACAAGATGATGGAGGCTTTCGGTGGCGTCGGCGTCCATGTGACGAACCCCGACGAGCTGTACCGCGCCGTCAGCGAGGCGATGGACAGCGGCAAGCCGACCCTGGTCAACGCGGTCATCGACCCGGCGGCCGGCACCGAGAGCGGCAACATCGGAAGCCTCAACCCGACCAGCTCCGTCCGCAAGGCGGCGCCCTGACGATATCCGGCTCCAAGAGAATACGGCCAAAAAACACAACACGAGAGACTTCCGGGAGGAATGCGGTGGCCAAGGCACTCGAAGGCATCAAGATTCTCGATTTCACCCACGTCCAGTCGGGACCGACCTGCACCCAGCTGCTCGCGTGGTTCGGCGCCGACGTGATCAAGGTGGAGCGCCCCGGCGAGGGCGACATCACCCGCGGTCAGTTGCGCGACATCCCCGACGCCGACAGCCTCTATTTCACGATGCTGAACCACAACAAGCGGTCGATCACGCTCGACACCAAGGCGCCCGAGGGCAAGAAGGTGCTCGAGGAGCTGGTCAGGACCTGCGACGTGCTGGTCGAGAACTTCGCGCCGGGCGTCCTGAAGCGGATGGGCTTCTCCTGGGAGCGCATCCAGGAGCTCAACCCGAAAATGATCGTGGCCTCGGTCAAGGGCTTCGGTCCCGGCCCCTACGAGGACTGCAAGGTCTATGAGAACGTGGCGCAGTGCGCCGGCGGCGCCGCCTCCACGACCGGCTTCGACGACGGCCCGCCGCTGGTCACCGGCGCGCAGATCGGCGACAGCGGCACCGGCCTCCACCTGGCGCTCGGCATCGTCGCGGCGCTCTACCAGCGCAACACCTCGGGCCGGGGACAGCAGGTCCTGGCGGCCATGCAGGACGGCGTGCTGAACCTGTGCCGCGTCAAGCTGCGCGACCAGCAGCGGCTCGCCCATGGCCCGCTGAAGGAATACCCGCAGTTCCCGCATGGCGAGTTCGGCGACACCGTGCCGCGCGCCGGCAACGCGTCCGGCGGCGGCCAGCCGGGCTGGATCCTGAAGTGCAAGGGCTGGGAGACCGATCCCAACGCCTACATCTACTTCATCGCCCAGGCGCCGGTGTGGGAGAAGATCTGCAACGTGATCGGCAAGCCGGAATGGATCACCGATCCGGAATACGCCAAGCCGGCCGCCCGCCTGCCGAAGCTGAAGGACATCTTCGCGACGGTCGAGGAATGGACCATGACCAAGACGAAGTTCGAGGCCATGGAGATCCTCAACAAGTTCGACATCCCGTGCGGTCCGATCCTGTCCATGAAGGAGATCGCCGAGGACCAGTCGCTGCGCGCCACCGGCACGATCGTCGAGGTCGATCACCCGACCCGCGGCAAGTACCTGAGCGTCGGCAACCCGATCAAGCTGTCGGACAGCCCGACCGAGGTGACCCGGTCGCCGCTGCTGGGCGAGCACACCGAGGAGATCCTCCGTGACGTGCTTGGCTTCGACGAGAATCGGATCGCCGAGATCAGGAACTCCGGCGCCGTCGGTCAGGCGCAGCGCTTGGCCGCCGAGTGACCTGACGAGGTTCGCGCGGGCGGGGGAAGTGACGCCCCGTCCCGCGGGACCGCCGGACCAGAAGAATTCGACCCCGTGGAGTCCCTAGGGCAATTCCGCGAAAGCCCCTCCATGGCTGCGACATGCGGGAAACTCCAGAAGACCATCAGAGAGGAAACCCCAATGACTGCGGTAATCGATAAGGTAACGAGCCAGAGCACCAAGGACCTCGTCGCCCGCCTGCTCGCCAAGGCGAAGGCCGAGGGCCGCGACAGCCTGACGGCGCCGGAAGCCAAGGAACTGTGCGACGTCTACGGCATCCCCGTTCCCCAGGAAGGCCTCGCCAAGACCGCCGACGACGCCGTCAAGCTCGCGGAAGGCATGGGCTTCCCGGTCGTGCTGAAGATCGTCTCGCCCCAGATCCTGCACAAGACCGAGGCCGGTGGCGTGCTGGTCGGCGTCAAGTCGGCCGACGAGGCGCGCGCCGGCTTCCAGAAGATCATCGACAACGCCAAGGCCTATGACGCCAAGGCCGACATCCATGGCATCCAGGTCCAGCAGATGCTGAAGGGTGGCCAGGAGGTCATCGTCGGCGCCGTCACCGACCCCAGCTTCGGCAAGCTGGTCGCGTTCGGTCTCGGCGGCATCCTGGTCGAGGTCCTGAAGGACATCACCTTCCGTCTGGCGCCCGTCTCCCGTGAGGAGGCGCTGTCGATGCTCGACGGCATCCAGGCCGCCGAGATGCTGAAGGGTGTCCGCGGCTCCGAGCCGGTCGACCGCGAGGCGCTGGCGACCATCCTGGTCAACGTCTCCCGCCTGGTCGACGAGGTCCCCGAGATCGTCGAGCTGGACCTGAACCCGGTGTTCGCCCGGGCCGACGGCGCCACCGCCGCCGACGTCCGCGTCGTCCTCGACTTCAACGCCAAGGTCCAGCGCTATCGTCCGAACGAGGAGGAGATCCTCGAGAAGATGAACCGGATCATGAAGCCCAAGGCGGTCGCCGTGATCGGCGCCTCGATCGAGGACGGCAAGATCGGCAACTCCGTGATGAAGAACCTCATCAACGGCGGCTACAAGGGCGACATCTACCCGGTCCACCCGAAGCTGCAGGAGGTCCTGGGCTACAAGGCGTACAAGAGCGTCAAGGACATTCCCGGCGACGTCGACATCGCCGTCTTCGCGATCCCGGCCAAGTTCGTGGCGCAGGCCCTGACCGAGGTTGGCGAAAAGGGCATCGCCGGCGCCATCCTGATCCCGTCGGGCTTCGCCGAGACCGGCAACGTGGAAGGCCAGGACGAGCTGGTCGCGATCTCGCGGAAATACGACATCCGCCTGATGGGTCCGAACATCTATGGCTTCTACTACACCCCGCTGAACCTGTGCGCGACGTTCTGCACGCCGTTCGACGTCAAGGGCAAGGCGGCGCTGTCGTCCCAGTCCGGCGGCATCGGCATGGCGATCATCGGCTTCAGCCGGTCGACCAAGATGGGCGTTTCCGCGATCGTTGGTCTTGGAAACAAGTCCGACATCGACGAGGACGACCTGCTGACCTTCTTCGAGCATGACGACAACACCCAGATCGTCGCCATGCACCTGGAGGACCTGAAGGACGGTCGCGCCTTCTCCGAGGCCGCCAAGCGGGTTTCCAAGAAGAAGCCGGTTGTCGTGCTCAAGGCGGGCCGCACCTCGATGGGCGCCCGCGCCGCCAGCTCCCACACGGGCGCCTTGGCCGGCGACGACAAGATCTACGAGGACGTGCTGAAGCAGAGCGGCGTGATCCGCGCCCGGTCGCTCCAGGATCTGCTGCAGTTCGCCCGCGGCGTTCCGGTGCTCCCGACCCCCAAGGGCGAGAACGTGGTGATCATCACCGGCGCCGGCGGTTCCGGCGTGCTGCTGTCCGACGCCTGCGTCGACAACGGCCTGGACCTGATGACCATGCCGGCCGACCTGGACGCGGCGTTCCGCAAGTTCATCCCGCCGTTCGGCGCCGCCGGCAACCCGGTCGACATCACGGGTGGCGAGCCTCCCAGCACGTATCAGAACACCGTGCGGCTGGGTCTCGAGGACGAGCGCATCCACGCCCTGATCCTTGGCTACTGGCACACGATCATCACCCCGCCAATGGTCTTCGCCAAGGTCATGGTCGAGGTCGTCGAGGAGATGCGCGCCAAGGGCATCGATAAGCCGGTGGTTGCGTCGCTCGCCGGTGACGTGCAGGTCGAGGAGGCCGCCGACTATCTCTATCAACACGGCATCGTCGCCTACCCCTACTCGACCGAAACGCCGGTTGCGGTGCTAGGCGCAAAGTACAAGTGGGCACGGGCGGCGGGCTTGCTGTAATACTTGCAACATTCCGCATCGTGGGAGCGGGTTTCGGCCCGCTCCCACGGCTCCCCCCGGGAGAGGACGCGGAACAAGAAATAAATGCCCAGGGAGGGCCTCGATGAATATCCACGAGTATCAGGCAAAGGCCCTGCTCAAGCGCTATGGCGTCGCCGTTCCGCGCGGCGGGGTGGCCTTCAATCCGGCGGACGCCGAGAAGATCGCCAACGAGCTGGGCGGCCCGGTCTGGGTGGTCAAGTCCCAGATCCACGCGGGCGGCCGAGGCGCCGGTCGTTTCCAGAATAATCCCGAAGGGAAAGGCGGCGTCCGCGTCGTCAAGTCGGTCGCCGACGTGTCGGCCAACGCCGGCGAGATGCTGGGCCAGGTCCTGGTGACCAAGCAGACCGGCCCGGCGGGCAAGGAGGTCAAGCGCCTCTACATCGAGGAAGGCTGCGACATCAAGCGCGAGCTGTACCTGGGCTTGCTGCTGGACCGCGCGACCTCGCGCGTCACCATCATGGCGTCCACCGAGGGCGGCATGGAGATCGAGGAGGTCGCCCACGACACTCCCGAGAAGATCCACAAGGTCGCGATCGACCCCGCCACCGGCATCTCCGGCTTCCACGCGCGGCAACTGGCCTATGGGCTGGGGCTGGAGGGCAAACAGGTCAATTCGGCGGTCAAGCTGATCCTGGCGACCTACAAGGCCTTCGTCGAGCTGGACGCCTCGATCGTCGAGATCAACCCGCTGGTCGTGACCGGCTCGGGCGACATCATCGCCCTCGACGCCAAGATGAACTTCGACGACAACGCGCTGTTCCGCCACAAGGACATCGAGGAACTGCGCGACCCCGACGAGGAGGAGGCCTCCGAGCGCGAGGCGGCCAAGCACGAGCTGAACTACATCAAGCTGGACGGCAACATCGGCTGCATGGTCAACGGCGCCGGTCTGGCGATGGCGACCATGGACATCATCAAGCTGTACGGCGGCGAGCCGGCCAACTTCCTGGATGTCGGCGGCGGCGCCACCCGCGAGCGGGTCACCACGGCGTTCAAGCTGATCCTCTCCGACAAGAACGTCGAGGGCATCCTGGTCAACATCTTCGGCGGCATCATGCGCTGCGACGTCATCGCCGAGGGCGTGGTCGCGGCGGCCCGCGAAGTTTCCCTCCATGTTCCGCTGGTCGTCCGGCTGGAAGGCACCAACGTCGACATGGGCAAGCGCATCCTCGCCGAATCGGGCCTCCCCATCCTCTCCGCGGACGATCTGGCGGACGCCGCCAAGAAGATCGTCAACGCCGTCCAGAGAAAGGCCGCCTGACATGTCGGTTCTCGTCAATTCCGAAACACGGGTGATCTGCCAGGGCTTCACCGGCGCGCAGGGCACCTTCCACTCCGAGCAGGCGATCGCCTACGGCACCCACATGGTCGGCGGCGTGACGCCGGGCAAGGGCGGCACCAAGCACCTCGACCTGCCGGTGTTCGACACGGTGGCCGACGCCGTCAAGGAAACCGGCGCCAACGCCAGCGTGATCTACGTGCCGCCGCCGTTCGCCGCCGACGCCATCCTGGAGGCGATCGACGCCCGGATCCCGCTGGTGGTCTGCATCACCGAGGGCATCCCCGTGCTGGACATGGTCAAGGTCCGGCGCGCGCTGAACGGCTCCGCCACCCGGCTGATCGGCCCCAACTGTCCCGGGATCATCACGCCGGACGAGTGCAAGATCGGCATCATGCCCGGCCACATCCACCGCCGCGGCAAGATCGGCATCGTTTCCCGCTCGGGCACGCTGACCTACGAGGCGGTGGCGCAGACGACGGCCGCCGGGCTGGGTCAGACCACCTGCATCGGCATCGGCGGCGATCCGGTCAACGGCACCAACTTCGTGGACAGCCTGGAGCTGTTCCTGAAGGACGACGAGACCGAAGGCATCATCATGATCGGCGAGATCGGCGGCGACGCCGAGGTCAAGGGCGCCGAGTTCATCAAGGCCAGCGGCACGAAAAAGCCGGTCGTCGGCTTCATCGCCGGCCGCACGGCACCGCCGGGTCGCCGCATGGGTCACGCCGGCGCCGTAATTTCCGGTGGTAATGACACGGCGGACTTCAAGGTACAGGCATTGACGGCGGCGGGTATCCATATCGCCGACAGCCCGGCCAGCCTGGGACGCACCATGCTGGAAGCGATGGGCCGATAAGGTCGAAGGCGCTAAGGTTGAAAGGGGAGCGATCCCCTTTTTTCCGGGACGGAACGAACGAAGAAGAAGGCAGGGGCAGGAAACATGGACACGGCCATACCCAACGATCCCAGTAACAAGCACCCCGGTCTGGGGCGCCGCAAGACGCGTGGGCAACCGAAGGGGCGGCAGGTCGACTTGCTGGCGTTGGCCGAGGTCCGCGACCTCCTCGGCGACCGTCCCCGCCGGCCCGATCTGTTGATCGAGCACCTGCACCTGATCCAGGACCGCTACCACGCCCTGCACGCGCGCCATCTGGTCGCGCTGGCGCAGGAACTACGGATGGCGCTGGTCGAGGTCTACGAGGTCGCCACCTTCTACGCCCATTTCGACGTCGTGATGGACGGGGAGGAGGCGCCGCCTCCGTTGACCATCCGGGTGTGCGACAGCCTGACTTGCGCGCTGAAGGGCTCCGACGCCCTGCTCGACGGCTTGGCCGGAGCGGTCGGCCCGGAGGTCCGCGTGATCCGGGCGCCCTGCATGGGCGCCTGCCACAACGCCCCCGCGGTGGCGATCGGCCACGCCCTGCACGAGCACGCCACGATCGAGACCGTGACGGCCGCCACCAAGGAGGCGGTCGAGGCCGGCCACAGCCATCCGCACATCCCCGACTACCACGGCTTCGACGATTACCGCGCCGGCGGCGGCTACGCGCTGCTGGAGGAGTGCCTGAATGGCACCCGCGATCTGGAAACCATCCTGACCGCGCTGGAGGGTTCCAGCCTGCGCGGGTTGGGCGGCGCCGGGTTCCCGACCGGGCGCAAATGGCGCTTCGTCCGCGCCGAGCCCGGCCCGCGCCTGATGGCGATCAATGGCGACGAGGGCGAGCCCGGCACCTTCAAGGACCGCCACTATCTGGAAACCGACCCGAACCGCTTCCTCGAAGGCATGCTGATCGGCGCCTGGGCGGTCGAAGCGACCGACGTCTATGTCTACCTGCGCGACGAGTACCCGCAGTGCCGCGAGATCCTGGACCGCGAGATCGCCAGGGTCGAGGCGGCGGGGCTGAGCCGGCACACGAAGATCCACATGCGGCGCGGCGCCGGCGCCTATATCTGCGGCGAGGAATCGGCGATGCTGGAAAGCATCGAGGGCAAGCGCGGCCTGCCGCGCCACAAGCCGCCGTTCCCGTCCCAGGTCGGCTTGTTCGGCCAGCCGACGCTGATCAACAACATCGAGACGGTCTTCTGGGTCCGCGACATCGTGGAGAAGGGGCCGGAATGGTGGTCGAGCAACGGCCGTAACGGCCGCAAGGGCTTGCGCAGCTATTCGGTGTCCGGCCGCGTCAAGCAGCCCGGCGTCAAGCTGGCCCCGGCCGGCGTCACGATCACCGAGCTGATCAACGAGTATTGCGGCGGCATGGAGGACGGCCACGCCTTCAAGGGCTATCTGCCCGGCGGGGCATCCGGCGGCATCCTGCCCGCCAGCATGTCCGACATCCCGCTCGACTTCGGCACGCTGGAGCCGCATGGCTGCTTCATCGGTTCGGCCGCCGTCGTCGTGCTGTCGGACAAGGACGACATGAAGGTGGTCGGCCTGAACCTGCTCAAGTTCTTCGAGGACGAGAGCTGCGGCCAGTGCACCCCGTGCCGGGTCGGCACCGAGAAGGCGGTCAAGCTGCTGGAACGGCCGAGTTGGGACCAACCTTTGCTGGGCGAGCTGGCGAAGGTGATGACATCGGCGTCGATCTGCGGCCTGGGCCAAGCGGCGATGAACCCGATCAAGCAAATCATGAAGCACTTCCCGGAGGACCTGACATGACCGAGGCGATCCGCTTTTTCCTGGACGGCGAGGAGGTCGAGGCGCAGGTCGGCGAGACCATTTGGCAAGTCGCCAACCGCCGCGGCACCGAGATCCCGCACCTGTGCTATACGCCGGCACCGGGCTACCGTCCGGATGGCAACTGCCGCGCCTGCATGGTCGAGGTCGAGGGCGAGCGCGTCCTGGCCGCGAGCTGCATCCGCAAGCCCCAGCAGGGCATGAAGGTCAACACCGCCAGCGAGAGCGCCAAGTCGGCCCGCAAGCTGGTGTTCGAGATGCTGGTCGGCGACCAGCCGGAGCGCGAGGCGGCCCACGACCCCGGCTCCCGCTTCTGGAATTGGGCCGACAAGCTGGAGGTCTCCGACAGCCGTTTCCCCGAGCGCGATCCCGCTCCGGAAAAGGACTTCAGCCATTCCGCCATGGCGGTCCAACTCGACGCCTGCATCCAGTGCAACCTGTGCGTCCGCGCCTGCCGCGAGGTCCAGGTCAATGACGTGATCGGCATGGCCATGCGCGGCCACGCCGAGAAGATCGTCTTCGACTTCGACGATCCCATGGGCAACAGCACCTGCGTCGCCTGCGGCGAGTGCGTCCAGGCCTGCCCGACCGGCGCCCTGATGCCGGCGACCCAGGTCGACCAGCACACCGGCGTGTTCTCGGCGGCACCCGACCGCAAGGTCGACAGCGTCTGCCCCTATTGCGGCGTTGGCTGCCAGCTGACCTACAACATCAAGGACGACAAGCTGCTGTCGGTCACCGGCCGCGACGGTCCGTCCAACCAGAACCGCCTGTGCGTCAAGGGCCGCTTCGGCTTCGACTATGTCCACCACGAGGACCGGCTGACCATGCCGCTGATCCGCCGCGAGGGCGTGTCGAAGCATGACGTGGACATCGACCCCGAGAACCCGCTGACCCACTTCCGCCGCGCCAGCTGGGAAGAGGCGCTGGAGGTTGCGGCCAAGGGCCTGTCCAAGATCCGCGACGAGCGGGGCGGCGACGCGCTGGCCGGCTTCGGCTCCGCCAAGGGGTCGAACGAGGAGGCCTATCTGTTCCAGAAGCTGGTCCGCACCAGCTTCGGCACCAACAACGTCGACCATTGCACCCGGCTGTGCCACGCCTCGTCGGTGACGGCGCTGATTGAGGGCATCGGATCGGGAGCGGTGACGGCGCCGTTCATGTCGGCGCAAGACGCCGACGTGATCGTGGTGATCGGCGCCAACCCGACCGAGAACCACCCGGTCGCCGCGACCTTCTTCAAGAACGCGGTCGAACGCGGCGCCAAGCTGGTGGTGATGGACCCGCGCGGCCACGCGCTGAAGCGGTTCGCCACCCACATGCTCCAGTTCAAGCCGGGCCGCGACGTGGCGATGCTGAACGCCATGTTGAACGTGATCATCACGGAAGGTCTGTACGACCAGCAATACGTCCAGGCCAACACCCAGGACTTCGAGGAGCTGAAGGAGCACATCAAGGACTACACGCCCGAGGCGATGGAGGACATCTGCGGCATCGACGCCGGCACGCTGCGCACGGTCGCGCGACTCTACGCCCGGTCCGAGGCCTCGATCATCTTCTGGGGCATGGGCATCTCGCAGCACACCCACGGCACCGACAACGTGCGTTGCCTGATCGCGATGGCGCTGACCACCGGCCAGATCGGCCGCCCCGGCACCGGCCTGCACCCGCTGCGCGGCCAGAACAACGTCCAGGGCGCGTCCGACGCCGGCCTGATCCCGATGGTGTTCCCGGATTATCAGCCGGTCGACAAGCCCGAGGTCCGCGAGTTCTACGAGGACCTGTGGGGCACCAAGCTGCCGGGCGTGCGCGGCCTGACGGTGGTCGAGATCATGGACGCGATCCATGACGACAAGATCAGCGGCATGTACATCATGGGCGAGAACCCGGCGATGTCCGACCCGGATGTCGGCCACGCCCGCGAGGCGCTGGCCAAGCTGGACCATCTGGTGGTGCAGGACATCTTCCTGACCGAGACCGCCAAATACGCCGACGTGATCCTGCCGGCCTCGGCCTGGCCGGAGAAGAACGGCACCGCGACCAACACCAACCGCCAGGTCCAGATGGGCCGCAAGGCGCTGCCGCTGCCGGGCGAGGCCCGCGAGGACTGGGTGATCCTGACCCAGCTGGCGAACCAGCTGGGCCTCAACTGGACCTACAGCCATCCGCGCGAGATCTTCGCCGAGATGACCAAGGCGATGCCGTCGCTGGCGAACATCACCTGGGAGCGGCTGGAGCGCGAGCAGTCGGTGACCTATCCATGCGACGGGCCGGACGAGCCGGGCCACGAGATCGTGTTCGGCAACGGTTTCCCGACCGAGACGGGCCGCGGCCGGCTGGTGCCGGCGGCGATCATCCCGCCCGCCGAGGAACCCGACGCCGAATACCCGATGGTGCTGACCACCGGCCGCCAGCTGGAGCATTGGCACACCGGGGCGATGACCCGGCGGTCGAAGGTGCTGGACGACATCGAGCCGGAGGCGGTCGCCTACATGGCGCCGGCCGACCTGCGCCGGCTGGGCGTCAACGCCGGCGACCGAATGACGGTCCGGACCCGGCGTGGCGAGGTCGAGCTGGTTGCGCGCGCCGATCACGCCATCCCGACCGGGCTGATCTTCATGCCGTTCTGCTACGCGGAGGCGGCGGCCAACATGCTGACCAACCCGCAGCTGGACCCCTACGGCAAGATCCCGGAGTTCAAGTATTGCGCCGCCCGGGTGGAGCCGGCGCGGACACCGGTTCCGGCCCAAGCGGCGGAGTAGGGGGCCGTTCCCTCGTCGCCGCGCCGCCCCGAACAAGAGCGGGGCGGCGATGGCGGGGCCGCGTCCGAGGCGCGGGCGGAGATGAACCCCGACCACCAAGCGAGTCGCCCCATTCCCAGCAATCCTTTTTGGAAGCGCGGTACAGGTGATGCGAAGTCAGGATGAGACATTGATACGATCCGAACCGCCGGCCACGGCCACCGCCGCGGCCAAGGCGGCGACGGCCGCGAGCGTCGATCCCCGATCCCAGACGGTCCAGTCGCTGGTCCGCGCCCTTCACATCATGACGATCCTCGGCGAGGCCGACGGCCCGATGTCGCTGACCGAACTGGCGCGCGCGGCGGCGCTGTCGCCCTCGACCGCCCACCGCCTGCTGACCACCCTCCAGCAGGAACGCTACGTCCGTTTCGACAGCGCCACCCGAAGCTGGTATGTCGGCGTGCAGGCCTTCATCAGCGGCAGCGGCTTCCTCAAGACCCGCAACGTCGTGGACTTGGCCCGGCCGCGCATGCGCCAGCTGATGGACCAGGCGAGCGAGACGGTGAACCTCGCGATCATCGAGAACCACGAGGTGGTCTATCTGGCCCAGGTCGAGTGCCACCAGATGATGCGGGCGCTGGCCCCGCCCGGCTCCCGCCTGCCGCTGCACTGCTCCGCCGCGGGCAAGGCGTTGCTGGCCCGGATGGCGCCGCAATACGTCCGCAACATGATGGAACAGCGCGGCCTGCCGCGCTTCACCGCCGCGACGCTGACGACCCTGGAGGCGCTGGAGGCCGATCTGGAGACGATCCGGACCCGCGCCTACGCGATCGACAACGAGGAGCACGCGATCGGCCTGCGCTGCGTGGCGGCGACCATCTATGACGAGCGGGCGCAGCCGATCGGCGCACTGTCGGTGTCGGGCCCCAAGGCGCGCGTGACCGACGAACGCGTCGCCCCGCTGGGCGCCCTGGTGCGTCAGGCCGCCGCCGCGGTGACCAACGAGCTGGGAGGCACCGCGCCGGGCTGACGGCGGCGCGGCCCAGCTTTCCGAGTCATATCAACGCCACTAAACAATGACCGCTTTCCAACGAACGTCCCACGGTAGGTCGGGTGCCGTTTCACAATGAAGAAACCAGCTGGCGGAATTGTAGGTCGGGTAAAGCGCAGCGGCACCCGACAAGCAGGCGAGTTGGTGTCGGGTGCCGCTGCGCTTTACCCGACCTACGCGAACAACTATTCGACCCGTCATTGTTTAGTGCTGTTAGTATTAGAAGAGGCGACAGTCGAATGAGAACGGCGTGTCGCTGATGACCGCGATTTTTCCCATGTCTGGCTGTGGCGGGTTGATCAGCACATTCAGAACGAGCATGTTCCCGACCTCCCTACCACCGTATTCGGTGGCGAGCATGTTGATGCAAGTCTTACCATCAAATGCTTTTTTCGGCTTCCGCAGCCATCGAGATGCTTCTTCCGTGTCTCCAAACACGCTTTTCGCCCGCTCCGCCACGCGAATCAATCCAGCGGCTCGGTCGCTTTCCTCGGGAGTTGCACGATGATCAAGGCGGGTGGCTTGATCATCATCCCACCCGATGATCTGGGTGAATTCGGCTCGGAAATAGCCAGCTTCCACCGCCTGATCCAACGTGCGGGGGCGTGGATTGAACACGCCACGCGCCTTGGCCGCGTCCATGCCAGCTTGCCGCCCCCGTGCGGGGCGTGGATTGAAACGGGGGTCATCTGACCCAGGGAGCCGATGCCGTCGTCGCCCCCCGTGCGGGGGCGTGGATCCAAACGCAGTCCGCCGCCGGCCCGCGACGCTGGAACCGTGGTCACCTCCCACGCGGAGCCATGAACTTCCCCCACCTCCGCCACGACGGACTCACCACCAACCCCACTCCCGGCGCGCGGGTGCGACCGCCATCAGCACTGGCCAGCGGAACGCCAGCGTCACCACGTCGGCGCTACCCGGCCCCGGCTCCACCAGCCGGGCCTCCGGCTCCAGGGGCACCGCGAGGACAACCAAGGGGTAAGCGGGTTCGGCGGCGCCGTGCTCCGCAGCGCCCTCCCTCCCGTAGGGCAAGGTGTCGGTGATCCGGCCCTTGGCCCAGCCCCGCCGTTAGAGCCAGCATGTCAATCACGCGCGCCTGCTCCCCAGTGGCTCAGGCGGTGCCGCGGAAGTCGCGCGGCAGGCCGAGCAGGTCGGCGGCCACGGGCTCGAACGCGGAGCGCAGGCCCAAGTTGTGGCCGACGAGGAACAAGTGCCGCCGCAAGGGAGCGGGCATGCCGATTCTGCGACGCGAGCGCGGCCAAGTCAATCTTCCTAAAAACTCGCGATGTTTTTCATAGATGCAACCGGAGACCTAGAGATGCGTAGGGAAAAGCTCGCATAAAGGCAATCACGTATTCAGGAAAGTAATCCTTTACCCTTTCGGGCTACGCTTCCTCGCGCCACCGCGCTGGATCTTCGAAACCTGAATATGGAACCCCAAAGCCCGTCACGGGCCGCACGCTGGAATGCCCCCAATGGGGCGCCCCCCAACATGAGACAGGAAAATGATGACATTCCATGACGTCTCACCACAAGAAGGGGGGAGGCGGCGAACGCGGACGCCCGGAACGTCAGGCCCCTTCCTCTCCCGACCATAATCCGACCATCAACGCTCCATATGGGGTAAATGGTTGCGCGGTTGAGATCGTCAAACCAGTCTCAAACCGCCGAAAAACGCCACTTCACAACGTCGGGCCGAAATAAACTCCATCCCGCTGGCGGTATTTTGCTTGTTACGCTGAACCATGGTGATAGGATTTCCGGAATTGGTTTTGGAAATGGTTATCCTATGCGCCGATGATCGGCTCCCCTCTCCGAGAGCGGGGCCGGTCGGCGGACACCGCGCGGGGAAACATGAGCGTCGCACTTTCGAACCCTCCGAAATCCCGGATGGCCCATGCCGCCAGCAGCGCGGCTCTGGTGGTCAGGAACCTGCTGGCGGGGCTGCGGGTCCTGCTGGGCGTCGTCCTGCTGCTGATGGTCCTGGTCAACGTCCTCAACGCGGCCGGACGCTACGGCTTCGGCATCGCGTTCACCGGGTCGGACGAATTGGTCGTCTACGCCATGATCTGGGTGGTCATGACCGGAATGGTCGTGGTCACGGCCGAGGGCACCCACCTCTCGCTGGACGCCCTGCAAAGCTCCCTGGGGCCGCGGGGCAAGCTGAGGCTAGCCCTGCTCAACAACATCCTGGTGGCGGCATCCTGCGGATACGCCGCCGTCCAAAGCTATGGCTTCGTGGCGCGGGTCGGCAGGATCGGGCAGGTCAGCATGGGCTTGGGCATACCCACGACCATTCCCCATTCGGCCCTGCTGGCGGGTTTCGCGCTGACCGCCGTGACCGCGTTCTGCCTCGCCGTCGGCACCATCGCGACCATTGCGCGGGGCGGGCCACTGGAAGAACAGGAGGATGGCCGATGATCTGGACCCTTGGTTTCATCCCCCTGGTCATGCTGGCGCTCGGCACGCCGATCTTCGCCATCTTCCTGGTCGGGGCTGCGGCGAGCTTCATTTTCATCCTGACGACGCCGCCGATAGCGCTGCACCAGACCATGATGGGCGGCCTGGACAACTACGCTTTGCTCGCCATCCCGTTCTTCGTCTTCGCCGGCGAGCTGATGGGGGCCAGCGGCATCGCGGACCGCATGGTGTCGTGGGTCCTGGCGATGACGGGGCGGGTTCAGGGTAACCTGGGCGTCGCCACGGTCGGGTCCTGCACGCTGATCGGCGCCGTGTCCGGGTCGAGCGCCGCCGCCGTCGCGGCGGTCGGGCGGGTGCTCTATCCGCGTCTGGTCCAGGCGGGATACGGCGAGCGGTACGCGGCGGGGCTGGCGGCGTCGAGCGGGGCGATCGACATCGTCATCCCGCCCAGCATCGCGATGATCCTGTACGGTGCCGCGGCGGAGCAGTCGATCCCCAAGCTGTTCGCCGCCGGCGTCCTGCCGGGCTTACTCATGGCCGTCATGATGGCCGGCTTCGTGGTCCTGGCCGCCCGCCGCGCCGGCATCCCGAAGACGGGCGGCTTCGAACTGTCGGTGTTCCTGCGGACCACGCGCGAGGCCATTCCGGCGCTGGCCATGCCGGTGCTGATCCTGGCAGGTATCTATCTCGGCTGGTTCTCGCCGACCGAAGCCGGCGGCGTCGCCTGTCTCTACGCGATGCTGGTCGCCCGCTTCGTCTATCGCACCATGTCGTGGCGCGACGTGTTGGACGCGGCCAGCCGCTCGGCGATCCTGACGGCGCAGATCCTGGTGATCGTCGCGGCGGCCAGCATCTTCTCGTGGCTGCTGACGCTCCAGGGCGTGCCCCAGTCGATCACCGGTTGGCTGACGGGGCTGGGCTTGTCGCCTTGGGAATTCCTGCTGGCGGTTAACCTGCTGCTGCTGATCACCGGCTGTTTCCTCGATCCGACCTCGGCGATCCTGGTGCTGGCGCCGCTGCTGCTGCCCTCCGTGCTTCAGCTTGGCATCGACCCGATCCATTTCGGCATCGTCATGACGGTCAACCTCGCGATCGGGATGTTCACGCCGCCGTTCGGGCTGAACCTGTTCGTCGCCCAATCGGTCTTCAAGATCCCGCTCAAGACGGTCTATCGCGGCGTGCTGCCGTTCGTCGGGGTCCAGGTCGCGGCTCTGGTGATCATCACCTATTGGCCCGAACTGTCGCTGTTCCTCGCGCGAACCGCCACTCCTTGACCAAAGCTTGGCCCCAACCGGAAACCTGGCCCTACTCGAAACCACCCATGGAGAAAACGAGAATGAAGCCGACACGCGCCTTGACGGCCGCCGCCGCCCTGCTCGCGGCCCTCGTCACCCTCGCCGGGCCGACGGAGCGGGCGGAAGCCCAGATCGTCATGAAGATGGCGAACGCCACGATCAACGACGTTCAGCACGAATGGCAGAAGCTGTTCGCCGAGGAGATGGGCAAGCGGGTCGGCGACAAGGTCAAGGTCGAGATCTACCCCGCCAGCCAGTTGGGTTCGATCCCGCGGATGACCGAGGGCGTGCTTCTGGGGACCATCGAGTCCTTCATCTCGCCGACCTCCTTCCTGACCAACACCGATCCGAAGTTCGAGATCTTCGACGTGCCCGGCCTGTTCAAGTCGCCCGAGCATGTCCACGCCGTGATCCACGATCCAGCCTATCGCGACCATTTCGAGACCATGTTCCTGGACCGCGACCTGCGGGTGATCGGCGCGATCTACAACAGTTCGACGCTGATCCTGACCAAGAACGAGGTGACCTCGATCGAGGGGTTGAAGGGCCAGAAGATCCGCACCTTCGCCACACCGCTCCAGATGGACCCGCTGAAGGCGGTCGGCGTGCTGCCGGTGCCGCTGGCGCTGACCGAGGTGATCCCGCAGCTCCAGTCCGGCGGCATCGACGGCGTGCTGGCCGGCATGCCGATCCTGACCGCCTTCAAGTATTACGATGCCGCGAAATACGTCATCGACTTGAACTTCGCGCAGATCGTCTCGGTCAATGTGGTCAACGAGACCTGGTTCCAAAGCCAACCCGCCGACATCCAGAAAGCCATCCGCGCCGCCGGCCGCGCCGCCGAGGAACGGGCCTTCCCCTGGGGCGTCGCCAACCTGACCCGGTCGAGCGACGCCTGGATCGCCAACGGCGGCAAGATCGCCAAGCTGCCGGACATCCAGCAGCAGGCCATGATGGCCCAGTTCCAGCAGATCGGCCTGTCGATCATCACCGGCAAGCCGGCGGTCAAGGCCGAGTACGACCAACTGAAAAAGCTGGTCGACGCGAAGGCGGTGAATTGAAGGGTCGCCCATAACCGGTTATGTACACACCTGTGTTTACATACTAGGCGCGTATTGGCATTATGGGGTGATCCATACATTTGGACGGCATGAGGGGGACGGCGGCGATGCCCATCACCAAGGTGTTCAGGAACGGGAACTCGCAGGCTGTCCGGATACCCGCCGACCTCGCGTTCGACCGGAACGATATGGACGTCGAGATCGAACGTGTCGGCGATGAGCTTCGCATCCGTCCCGTCGCCCGGCGACTGGACAAGGTGCTCGATAAGTTCAGCGCCTTCTCCCCGGACTTCATGGCCGAGGGCCGTGGCGAGAACATCGAGGCGGAGCGCGATCCGCTTTGAGACCGCGGTTCATGCTGGACACCAACATCTGCATCTACCTGATGAAGCACCAGCCCGCTTCGGTCGCCAAGCGGTTCGCCCAGTGTCACGTGGGGGAGGTGATCATGTCGGCGCTGACCTATGCCGAGCTGGAATATGGAGTGGTGGTTTCAGGCGAGGGCCGCGCCCGGAACCGAACGGCACTGGAGTCTCTGGTGGAGGATATTCCAGTGATGGGCTTCGACAGGAACGCCGCGCGCGCCTATGGCCCCGTGCGTCTGGCGACGCGCGACCGCAAGCGTGACGCGATCGACAAGCTCATCGCGGCCCACGCCATCGCTTTGGATGTGACGTTGGTGACCAACAACATGGCCGACTTCGGGGAGTATGACGGACTTAGGGTCGAGAACTGGGTCGTGGCGAACCAAGACTAGCCTGAAGGACCCGCCTTGGCGCCTCACATCCCTCAAGCCGCCGTCACCCCCGGCGTCAGTCGCTCGGTGATGCGGCGCTGGACGGCCAGCAGGTGGGTCCGCATGGCGTGTTCGGCGCCATCCAGGTCGCGGGCCGCTATGGCGGCGGCGATGGCGCGGTGTTCGGCGTCGCGCTGTTGCAGGCGCTTGGGGCAGATCTTGTCGTCATCCGAGCCGATCCGGACGCGGGCGTCAGTGCCGACGCGGCGGAGCAGGGCGTAAAGCTCGATGCCCAGGCTGTTGCGCGATCCGGCGGCAACCGCCATGTGGAACGCCAGATCGGCGGCGCCATACTCGGCGCTTCCCGTCGTGGCCGCTGCCTCGATGCGGGCGATCTCGAAGGGGGAGGCGCGCAACGCCGCCAACCTCGCCAAGCCCGGCTCGAACACCATCCGCATTTCGATGACCTCGATCGGGTTGGTGCAGCTGATCAGCGACTCCCCAGCGTCCGGTGCGGCGACGCTGCGCGGCCGGCCGACCACGGGTTGACCAATATGGCCCTCGCCGCGCAGCAGTTCGAGGGCGGAGCGCAGCCGGTGCCGCTTGACCCGCAACCCTTCCGCCAGGACGCGTTCGGGCGGCAGCGCCGCACCGGAGGCCACCAGTTCGCGGATGGCGGCGGCGATCAGGTCGACTCGTTCCGGATCCGAAACCGGCTCGATCCTCGCGTGGTCCATGCTGGGGGGCCGCAGCTTCAGGCGCCTGCCAATCTGCATCTCGTCAGTCCCTGGTGGTGGCAAAAGTTGAGGCGGCGTGCCCGGTTAAGCGTCAGTCATATCGACAGAATAGCGTCCTTCGTGGGTGGTTGACAAGTTTGGTTGAAAGGTGGTCATCTAAAAAAGGTTACTGAGATGTCGAAGCGACTTTAGCCCGCAGCCCTCGCGGTGGCGGCACTCCAGGCCGCCCGGCTCCCTGCCGTGGCGCCATGAAAACAAGTCCGATGTGAATACCAACGAGAAATGGTTGAACGGGGTTGGACCGATGGCTTCTGGTAAATCTTACGACTACGTGATCGTCGGCGCCGGATCGGCTGGCTGCACCCTGGCGAACCGGTTGTCGGAGGACAGGAACGCGAGGATCCTCGTGTTGGAGGCCGGCGGCTGGGACCGGGATCCGTGGATCCACATCCCGCTCGGCTGGGGCCGCATCCTCCAGAAACGGCTGCACGACTGGAATTACTTCTGCGAGCCGGAGGACAACGTCGACGGCCGCAGCGTCGAATGCGCCCGCGGCAAGGTGGTCGGAGGCTCGTCGTCGACCAACGCCATGGCCTATGTCCGCGGCAATCCGCGCGACTTCGACCGCTGGGCGGAGAACGGTTTGGACGCCTGGTCGTTCGACCACGTGCTGCCCTACTTCAAGCGGCTCGAAAGCTGGGAAGGCGGCGCCAGCGAATATCGCGGCGGCGACGGGCCGCTCGGTGTCCAGACCTGCAAGTATCAGGACCCACTGGTCGAGAGCTTCGCGGTGGCCGGCAAGTCCGCCGGGTTCGGCTGGACGGACGACTACAATGGCGCCCGCCAGGAAGGCTTCGGCCGGCTCCAGATGACGATCCGCGGCGGCAAGCGCAGCAGTTGCGCCACGGCCTACCTGCGGCCCGCGCTGAAGCGCGGCAATGTCGAGATCCGCGTCAACGCGCTGGCGACCCGCATCCTGTTCGAGGGCGACCGAGCGGTTGGCATCCAATACCAGAAGGACGGCAGGCTCGATCAGGTCCGCGCCGAGCGGGAGGTGATTCTGGCCGGCGGCGTGATCAACTCGCCCCAACTCTTGATGCTGTCCGGCATCGGCGATCCCGACGAGCTGGCCGCCCACTCGATCGACACACGCGTGGCGCTGCCCGGCGTCGGCAAGAACCTGCAGGACCACGTCTCGGTCATCATCGCCTATCTCCGGAAGGAGCCCGGCCCGTTCCACAGGATGATGCGCGCCGACCGCATCGGGCCGGCGATCCTCCAAGCCTACCTGTTCGGCAAGGGCTTCGCCTCCGATGTGCCGGGGGGCATCACGGCGTTCCTGAAGACGCGACCCGACCTGGAAGCACCCGACCTGCAACTGCTGTTCACGGCGGCGCCTTTCACGGGCCGGCCGTACCTGCCGCCGTTCAGCCAGCCCTTCACCGATGGGTTCGTCGCCCGCATCGTCATGCTGCATCCGGAGAGCCGGGGCAGCGTCAAGCTTGCCGGCAAGGACCCCGCCGCCGCGCCGCGCATCCACCAGAACTTCCTGGGTGCCGAAGCCGATTGGACCACGCTGCGCCAAGGGGTCCGGATGGCCCGCGAGGTCATGAGCCAGCCCGCCGTCCAGCCCTTCGTCCTGAAGGAAGCGCTGCCCGGCGCCGACCGGACGACGGACGCCGAGATCGACGCCCATATCCGGGCGACCTCGATCACCGTCCATCACCCGCTGGGCACCTGCAAGATGGGACTGGACGGCGACCCCATGGCGGTGGTCGACCACGAACTGAGGGTGCGCGGGATCGACGGGCTCCGGGTGGTAGACGCCTCGGTCATGCCGGACATGACAACCGGGAACATCAATGGCCCCGTCGTGATGATCGCGGAGAAGGCGGCCGACATGATCCGGGGGCTGGCGCCGCTGCCCGCCATCCGCCGGTCGGAAACCGCCAGCACCCGCCGGTCCCAACCCGTCACCGCCGATCTCGCCGGCTAGGGCGGTTGACTTGGCTTCGACCAAGTAACCAAAAAACCGCTTTACGCCGATAACCAAGTCGGATTACGGTTGGAAATTGGTTGAACCGAGCCGCCCCATTCGGAAGCCGTCATCCAAGGCCGTCATTCCAACAGGAGCCAGACGCGATGAACAGCATCGATAAGCTGAGCAACCGTGAAGCGGCGCTGAAGGCGCTGTACGACGATCTCCACGCGCATAACCTTTTCCCGTTCTGGGCGACGTCGAACACCGATCACGACGAGATCAAGCAGCTGCTGGCGACCAAGCGCGCCGTGCCGCATGTCTGGAACTACAAGGACGACATCGAACCGATCCTCAAGCGCTCCGCCGAACTGATCACGACCGACGATTCCGACCGCCGTTCCGTCATCCTGGTCAATCCGGGCCTGGCGCCGCAGCGCGCCACCGTCAGCACGATGTACACCGCGTACCGGCTGAACGACCCCAACGAGATCATGCCGCCGCACCGGCACACGCCCAGCGCCATCCGCTTCGGCCTGACCGGCAAGGGCAACTTCACCGGCGTCGAGGGCGAGGACATCGTGTTCGGTCCCGGCGACATGGTGCTGACCCCGATCGACACTTGGCACAATCACGGCACCGTCGGCGACGAGCCGGCGATCAACCTGTCGGTCCTGGACCTGCCGCTGGTCGAAACCCTGAACGCGGTCAGCTTCGAGCATGACTACAAGGAAGTCGACAACGGCCAGGAAACCGCCAAGAAGAAGCAATCGGCGCGGTTCCCCGACGACTACTCCAACCGCATCTATGGGCAGGGCGGGCTGCGGCCGCGCTTCGTCAACCATTCCCGCGGCGCCGGTTTCTCCTCGCCGATGTATGTCTACCGCTGGGAGGCGATGGAGAACATCCTGAACCGCCACAAGGATTGGGACGGCGACCCGCACGAGGCGCTGATGGTCGAGTACGTCGACCCGACCACCGGCGGTCCCGTCTTCAAGACGATCACCTTCTTCGCGCAGATGCTGCGCCCCGGCGAGAAGACTCTGCCGCTGCGCCAGACCGCCAGCCTCCTGGCGGCCCCGTTCAAGGGTCACGGTCACTCCATCATCAACGGCCAACGCTACGACTGGAACGAGTTCGACACCGTGGCGATCCCCGGTGGCGCTTGGTGCGAGCATGTCAACGGTTCCGACACGGAGCCCGCCATCCTGTTCGTGGCGAGCGACGAGCCCAGCCTGAAGGTCTTCTCGCTCTACCGCAAATGGGGCCGGAACGCCGATGGCGAGACGGTGCGGCTCGCCTGACCCGCGCCAACAAGCCAGACCGCAACGAGAGACGGCGAGACCGGACCCAATGCCAAAATCCCTGAACACGAGCCACCTGTCCCACATCGACTGCCCCGGCGGCGGCCAGGTGTGGGTTGATGGCACGACGCTCTATGTCGGTCACATGCGGCCGCCGAGCGGCACGTCGATCTATGACATCTCCGATCCGCGGAACCCCAGGCAGATCGCCCGGATCGACGTCCCGGATGGCTGGCACTCCCACAAGGTGCGCGTCCAAAACGGCATCATGATCGTCAACCACGAGCGTTTCGGTCAGAACGCGCCGGAGTTCGGCGGTGGGCTGGGGATCTACGACGTCTCCCGTCCGGCGGAGCCCAAGCTGATCTCCAAGTGGCGGACGGCAGGCAAGGGCGTCCACCGCTACGACTTCGACGGCCACCACGCCTACATCTCGCCGACCGCGGAAGGCTACATCGGCAACATCACCATGACGCTCGACCTGTCGGACCCGGTCAACCCGCGCGAGGTCGGCCGCTGGTGGGTTCCGGGGCAATGGCAGGCCGGTGGCGAGGAATACCCGTGGGACCCGGCGTGGCCGACGCCGCGCTGCCACCATCCGCTCCGGCTGGGCGACAGGATGTATGTCAGCTACTGGCATCACGGGCTGTTCATCCTGGATGTCTCCGATCTGTCGAAGCCGAAGCTGATCTCGGAACTGAACACCAGCCTGGCCTTCCCGCACCCGACCCACACCTGCCTGCCGATGCCGCAAACCCTCAAGGGCCGCAAGATCATGGTGGTGGCGGACGAGGATGTCGCCAAGCTGTATCCGGCGCCCCCGGCCTTCGCCTGGATCTACGACATCACGGACGAGCGCACGCCGGTGCCGATCTCGACATTCCAGGTCGAAGGCATCGACACCACCGGCGAGCCGCAGCCGCCGATGACCGGCTGCCATCAGCCGTCGGAGCGGTTCAAGGGCTCGATCATCCCGTTCGCCTGGTTTGCCCAAGGACTGCGGCTGGTCGACATCGCCGATCCCTTCGCGCCGAAGGAGGTCGGGCACTTCCTGCCGGACGTGCCGGAGGGGGCGCAGCGGGCGTCATCCAACGACGTCACCATCGACGATCGCGGCATCATCTATCTGGTCGACCGCGTCCATGGCGTCGACATCATCGAAACCAGCGTCTTCGGCTGAGGGAGGGCAGGGCATGAGCGACAAGACCGACGAGCGCCGGGCGGATGTTTATCCGATCGGCAAGAAGAACCCCAACCTGCCGTTCCACCCCGCGATCCGGGCCGGTGATTTCATCTTCGTTTCCGGGCAGGTGCCGAAGGACGCCAATGGCAACATGCTGTCCGGCACGATCGAGGAGGAGACGCGCTGGACGCTGGAGTCGATCGAGCGGATCATCGCGCAGGACGGGGCGACCCTGAAGGATATCGTGCGGGTCACGACCTACCTGGAGGACACCCGCGATTTCGGCCGCTACAACAGGGCCTTCGCCGAATTCTTCCCCGACGGCATGATGGCGCGCACGACGGTCGAGGCGCGCGCGGTGATCAACACCAAGATCGAGATGGAAGCCATAGTCTACAAGCCGCTGGACCGCTGACAAGCCTAAGCGGCATCCGACCTAGAACCGAAGAAAAAGAATGGTGGAAACAATGATCAAGCTCCTGGGACGGCAGACTTCTGGCAACGTCCAGAAGGTCATCTTCCTGCTCGAGGAACTGGCGATACCCTATTCCCGCGAGGATTACGGCCGTCAGTTCGGCAACACGCAGACGCCGGAGTACAAGGCGCTCAACCCCAACGCCAAGGTCCCCACCGTGTTGGACGGCGACCTATCGATCTGGGAATCGCACACGATCCTGCGGTATCTGACGGCCAAGGCCGGCAGTGACCTAGGCGGCGGGTCACTCGCCGACAAGACCCAGGTCGAGCGCTGGATGGACTGGATGCTGGCCTCGCTCAACACGCCCTATGTGGCGGTGTTCAAGGACAGCAAGAAGGCTCCGGAGGAGCGGGCCGCCGACTTCCAGGCCCAGGCCGACGACATGATCACCCAATTGAGGATCCTGGACGCCCAACTCGGCGGCAAGGACTTCGTGGCGCTCGACCGCTTCACGCTGGCCGATGTCGCCTTGGCGCCGGTCGTCGCCCGCTGCCTTGACTTCCCGGTCGAGCGGCCCGCCTTCGCCAACCTCGACAAGTGGCGCGCCTCCGTGGCCGAGCGCCCCGCCTTCCAGGTGGCGGTGGGCAAGACACCCAGCACCATCGCCAAGGCCGTCTGAGCCGGATCGTCACAGCGGGAGGATAGTCATGCTGAAGGTCGCGGTCATCGGGCTCGGCACCATGGGGCCGGGCATGGTCGCCCGGATGGCACGCGGAGGCTTCGAGGTCCGGGCCTTCGACACCTCCGACGCGGCGATCGACCGGGCGCGGGTGATGCTGCCGCAGATCGGCGCGGTGCTCGACCAATTGAGCATCACGCCGCTAGCGAGCGGGGAGGGGGCGATCTCGTTCCACCGCGATCTCGCCGAGGCCGTCGCCGGCGTCGACCTCGTGATCGAGAACGTGCCGGAGCGGATCGAGGTCAAGGAGGAGGTGCTGCGCGCCATCAGCCCGCTGGTGGCGGGCGACTGCGTCATCGCGTCCGACACCTCGGGCATCCCGATCACCAAGCTCCAGGCTTTCGTCGTCAATCCCCGGCGCTTCGTCGGAATGCACTGGTCCAACCCGCCGCACATCATCCCGATGATCGAGGTCATTCCGGGCGCCGCCACGGCTGCGGAGGTGGTGAGCTTCATTTCCGAGACCATCAAGGGCTTGGGACTGATCCCGGTCCTGGTCAAGAAGGACGTTCCCGGCTTCGTCGAGAACCGGGTGCTCTACGCGCTGCTGCGGGAATGCGTCGATTTGGTCGATCAGGGCGTGATCGACGCCGACGCGCTCGACACCTGTGTCTCGTGGGGCATCGGCTACAAACTGTCGGTGATCGGCCCCATGGCCCTGCTCGATATGGCTGGGTTGGACATCTACCAGTCGGTCTCGGGCTACCTGAACGCCGATCTGTGCAACGCCGCCACCGTCAGCGACGCGATCACGTCCAGGACGGCGGCGGGACGGCTGGGCATGAAGACGGGCGGCGGCATTTACGATTACACGCCGGAACGGATCAAGGAGTTGGGGGCCGAGCGGGCACGGAAGCTGGTCGCGACCCGCCGGGTACTGGAAGGCCGCGACACGCCATGACCCTCGGCGCGGTTTTCAACTCAATGGCAGCGCAGCCGCCCGTCGTCGGCATCGCAGGAGACCTTGATGTCGGCGGCCGGTTCGCCGCGCCGGCGCTCCAACGCCAAGGGGCTGCGGGTCTCCCACGCTGCGCCGGCGAAGCCGCACCACGCGGCCTCGACCGGCAGCCGGTCGCCGCTGTCGTTGAGGATGAAAACTGTTCCGGTCACGGGATCGGAGCGCAGGTCGGCGCGCACTTGCCCGTCTGGGGCCGCGCTGCCCAGTTCGGTCGAGAACCAGTGGGCGACTTGGGCCACACAGGTGATCGTCCTGGCGGAGCGGTTGCGGACTTCGACCAGGGTGGGGTACAGCGGGGTCTCCGCGACGGCGGAACCCGCCATGAGCGAGATGAGAACAAGGGCGAAGCCTGACTTTCGCGGGAGCTGCATGGCGGAAAGCCCTATGTCATCGGATGGTTCTGAGTTAAGCTAGCAAAGTACAGTTCTCTATTCCACTGTAAAGCAACAAACAAAAACAAGCTCTGCTGGTAAATTTCACTCTTCAACAGGGAGTAAGACCATGCGCGAACTCAGGACTCGACTTCTCACCACCTTGTGTGCCGCTGCGGTATCCGCTTTTTCCCTGACCGCCGGCGCCGCCGAACTCAAGAGCATCGCGATCCTCGTGCCGGAGCAGGGATCCGACTTCGGCTGGAACCAGCAGGGCGTCGATTCGGCGAAGGCGGCCGCCGCGAAGACCGGCGTGGAACTGACCGTCGCCCAAGGCTTGGGCTATGGTGATGTCCGGCCAACGCTCCGGGAACTGGCGGAGGATGGCGTCGGCCTCATGCTGTGCCACGCCAGCGGCTACAACACCGCCTGTCCCGAGATCGCGCAGGAGATGAAGGTCCCCGTGGCGATCGTCGACCGGCCCGACCTGTTGAAGCCGGGTCTCGTCGCCGACTATACCCTCAGCGGGCACGAGGGCGCTTATCTCGCCGGTCGTCTCGCCGCCAAGGTCAGCCGCACCGGCACGGTCGGCGTCGTGGTCTCGGGCGAGCCGCCAAGCTGGAACTCGCAATCGGCTGGTTTCGCGCAGGGCGTCAAGGCGGAGAAGCCGGGCACCAAGATCGTCTACGCGGTGATCGGCCCAGCCGCTTACAGCGACGCCGCAGGCGGCCAGCGGGTGACGGGATCGGTGATCGCGGCCGGCGCCGACGTCATCTTCGGCCAGGGCAACGGTTCCAGCTTCGGCATGCTCCAGGCGGTCGAGACGACCAAGGCCGTCGATGGCGGCAAGGTTCTGTTCATCGACGTGATCGGCGACAAAACCACGCTGGACAAGGGCTTCCTCCTGACCTCCGTGCTTTGGGACATGACGCCGGTCTATGCCTCCATGGTCGATGACATCAAGGCAGGCACCTTCGGCACCAAGCATTACAAGATCCAGCTTTCCGACAACTCTGTGCGCCTGCTCCAGACCAAGAACGTGCCGGCCGACGCCTGGGCGCCGATCATGGCGCTCCGCGACGACATCATCTCGGGCAAGATCAAGATCGAGCCGGTGTTCGATGCCGCCGCGGTCCGCGCCCTGATGACGGACGTGGCGGCGAAGTAGCCCGTCACCCCCGGTCCACTTGTGGCATCCCGTCGCTCGAAAGGTCGCTCCGCATGCCCGCAGCTCCGCTGATCGAATTCCGGGGCGTCACCAAGCGCTTCCCTGGCGTGATCGCCAACGATCAGGTCGATCTGAGGATCCACGCCGGGGAAGTCCATGTCCTGCTGGGGGAGAACGGCGCCGGTAAATCGACGCTGATTGGGATGCTCTCCGGTCTCCAGCAGCCGGACGAGGGCGATATCCTACTGGAGGGCGCGACGGTAAAGCTGACCTCGCCCAAGCGCGCGCTGCGGTCGGGTATCGGCACCGTCTTCCAGCACGGCATGCTGGTGCCGACCCTGACCGTGGCGCAGAACCTGTCCTTGGGAAATCCCTGGTGGAGGTTCCGGCGGGAGGGCGACATCGCGCATCGGTTCGAGGCGCTGTGCGCCGACTTCGGCGTGCGGATCGATCCCCACGCGATCACCGGCGAGCTGTCGCTGGGTGAACAGCAGCAGGTCGAGATTTTCCGCGCCCTGCTGCGGGGCAGCCGCGTGCTGGTGCTGGACGAGGCGACTTCGATGCTGACGCCACAAGGTGTCGAGGAGTTGGGCGCGCTGATGCGGGAACTGGCGAAGCGTTTGCTGGCGGTCATCCTGATCACCCACAAGCTGCGCGAGGCCTTCGACTTCGGCGACCGCATCTCCATCCTCCGGCACGGCCGCAAGGTCGCGGAATTGGGGCCGGAACAGCTGCGGGAGACCGACGAGCACAAGCTGCACCAATTGGTTGTCCGAAGCATGTTCGGCGGCGCCGGCGGTGCCCCCCATATCCGGAGGGCGGATGCCACCGGCGAGCGGCGGCCCGTGCTGACGGTGCGGGGACTATCGGTCGACGGTGGCGGCGATGGGCGGGTGGCGGAAGTCAGCTTCGAGGTGGCGGCCGGCGAGATCCTGGGCATCGCCGGCATCGACGGCAATGGCCAGAAGCAGCTGGCCGAGGCCTTGGCGGGGCAACGCCGCGCGGCCGCTGGCGAAATCCTGCTCGACGGCCGGCCGATCGCGTCTCTCGATGTTGGGGCGAGGCGGCGGCTGGGGTTGCGCTACGTCACCGACGACCGGCTGGGCGAGGGTACGGTCGGCGCCTTTCCGGTTTCGACCAACCTGCTGCTGAAGGAGATCGGCACAGCACCCTTCTGGGAGGGCGGCATCGAGCGGCCGGCCCGGATCCGCGAGCACGCGCGGGCGTTGATCGAGGAATTCGATGTCCGAACCCCCGGCCCCGACACGCCGATCGCCCGCCTGTCCGGCGGCAACATCCAGAAGGCGGTGCTGGCCCGCGAGCTGTTTGGCGGCGCCCGCGTCGTGATCTACAACAAGCCCACATATGGTCTGGACGTCCACAACATCGCCTCCGCCCGCCGACGCCTGAGCGAGGCCGCCGACGCTGGCGTCGCCACCATCCTGATCTCCACCGACCTGGATGAGATCCTGGAACTCTCCGACCGCATCGCCGTGATGTCGGGCGGCCGCGTCGTCGGCATCATCGCCAATGACGGCGACGCCCGGACTTTGGTCGGGGAGATGATGGCCGGGGAGATGACTGGGGAAGAACGCGCGGGAGAAGCGGCATGATGGTGGAACCGGCCCAATCCTCCGGCGCTGGCTCGCTGGGGTTGGTGACCTCGGCGGCGGGACGCGCGGCGGTGCGGATTGGCCTGACGGCGGTGGCGCCGGTCGTGCTGGCGCTGGTGCTGTCCGGCGCGGTGCTGTCGCAGATGGGGACGGACCCGCTGGAATACTACGGCTATGTGGTGCAACGCGCCTTCATGACACCGTCGGGGTTCCAGGCGACGGTCACCAGGATGGCGCCCCTGCTGCTGCTGGGCGCGGGACTGATCCTGGCCTTCCGCGCCGGCTTGTGGAATCTCGGGCTTGACGGGCAGTTCATGCTGGGCGCCACCGCCGCCGCCGCGCTGGCGCCGCCGCTGGCGCAGGTCTGGCCAATCCCGCTCGTGCTGGCGGCCAGCATGGTCGCGGCCATGGCCGCCGCCGCGCTGTGGTCGCTGCTTCCAGCGCTGCTCAAGGCCTATCACGGCGTCAACGAGATCATCACGACGCTGATGATGTCCTTCCTCGGCCTGTCGGTCTCCAACGCCTTGGTCAAGCTGGCGTTTCTAGACCCCACCACGACGGTGCCCCAGACGCGGACCCTGGCGGTCGCCGACCGGTTGCCGCCCCTGTCCGGTACCACGGTCAGTAGCGGCGTGCTGATTGGGCTGGTCGCCATCGTCGCGGTCCATCTGGTCATGACGCGGACCAGCTTCGGACTTCGCCTGCGCGTGGTCGGGGCGAACCCGCGCGCTGCGATCCATGTCGGATTGCGCGTGCCGTTGCTGACCGTGATGGTGTTCGCCGCTTCCGCCGCCCTGGTCGGTCTGGCCGGTGCCGTCGAGATCCTGGGTGTCCATGGCAATGTCCGGGCGGATTGGAACCCGGCCTTCGGCCTCGCGGTCATCCCGCTGGTCTTCCTGGCGCGGCTGAACGGCTTGGCGACCATCGTCTACGTCCTGTTCTTCTCGGCGCTCCAGATCGGGGCGGAGAGCGCCGCCCGCCGGCTTGGCGTGCCGCATTACTTCTCGCTGGTGCTGGTGGCGAACCTGCTGATCGTGCTGGCCCTGGTCGAACACTTGTCCCAGCGCTGGCGCCTGGACACGAGGAGCTGACGCCATGGACATGATCCTATCGCAGTCCTTCCTGACCTCGCTCGTCGTCGGGCTGGTCATGGCCGGCGTACCGCTGCTGCTGGCCGGATTGGGCGAGCAGATCTCGGAGAAGGCCGGCGTGTTGAACATCGGCATCGAGGGGATGATGCTGATCGGCGCCTATGCCGGTTTTCTCGGCGCTTGGCAGACCGGGTCGCTGTGGGTGGGCTTCCTCTATGGCATCGGCGGCGGCATGGCGGTGGCCCTGCTGATGGCGGTGCTCTGCGTCCGCATCGGTCTCAGCCAGATCGTCATCGGGATCGGGCTGACGCTGGGAGCGGAGGGCTTGACCGCCCTGCTGCACCACGTCCAGTTCAGCCGCTCCTATCCAAGGTTGCCGGGGGTAGAGACCTGGGCGGTTCCCGGATTGTCGGCGCTGCCGGTGGTGGGACCCGGCCTGTTCGATCGGCACCCCATGGTCTATCTGGCGATCGCCCTGGCGGTGATCCTGTCGATGCTGTACCGCAAGACGCATCTGGGTCTGACGCTCCAGGCGGCGGGCGACAAGCCGGCGGCCCTGGACGGCGCCGGGGTAGACGTCCTGCGCACCCGGTTCGCGGCGGTGCTCTGCACCGGGGCCTTGGCGGGTCTGGGCGGCGCCTTCATGTCGGAGGTCGGCGCCGGCCTGTTCATCCCCTTCATGACGAACGGCGCCGGTTTCATCGGAATCGTGCTGGCGATGCTGGCCCGGGGGCGGCCGCTGTGGGTGTTGGCGGGTGCCGCGCTGTTCGGTGCGTGCCTGTCGATGACGACGGCGCTCCAGGTCGCCGGCATCAACATTCCGACCGACGTGATCCAGATGCTGCCCTTCGCGGCCGTCATGGCCGTGCTGGTGATCTTCGGCCGCCGCGCCAGTCTGCCGGCGGCCCTTGGCCTGCCTTACGTGCGTGGAGCCCGATAGCAAGAACGACACACAAGGGATGGAGGCGACCATGACAGTCGAGCGTATCGTCGAGCCTGCTTTCACTCTCAGTTCCGGTCCCGTCGACGCGTATCCCGCCGTGCTCAGGGCACTGTCGCGGACGGTGCTCTACGACTTCGATCCCGTGTTCCAGCACTTCTACGAGGCGGTGACGGATAAGGCCAAGGTGGCACTCCGCACCGCGGCGCCACCCGTGATCCTCCATGGCGAGCCGGTGCTGGGGCTGGAGGCCGCGGCCGCCTCGCTGATCGCCCGCGACGATGTCGTGCTCAACCTAGCGTCCGGCGTCTATGGCAAGGGCTTCGGTTTCTGGGCCAAACGGTACTGCGCCGAGTTGGTCGAGATCGAGGTGCCTTATGACGACGCGATCGACCCGGCGGCGGTCGAGGCCGCCTTCAGGGAACGCCCCGACATCCGTGTGGTCTCGGTCTGCCATCATGACACGCCGTCTGGCACGCTGAACCCAATCGACGAGATCGGCCGTATCGTGGCGGCCCATGGTGCCTATCTGATCGTGGACGCCGTTTCCTCGTTCGGGGGGATGGACGTCCATCCCGAGGCCTGCCAAGCCGACATCTTCGTGACAGGGCCGAACAAGTGCCTGGGCTGCCCGCCTGGTCTGACGCTGCTGGCGGTCAGTGGCCGCGCCTGGGACAAGATGAAGGCCAATCCGGACGCGCCGCGCGCCTCGATCCTCAGCATCCTGGATTGGGAGAACGCGTGGCGGCGTGACCAGCCGTTTCCCTTCACCCCATCGATTTCCGAAGTGAACGCGCTGGACGCGGCTCTGGACCTGTACCTGGAGGAGGGGCCGGAAGCCGTCTGGCGCCGTCACGCGCTCACATCCAAGGCCTGCCGCGACGGCATCCGCGCCATGGGCATGACGATATGGCCCGCGCGGGAGGCGATCGCCTCTCCGACCACCACGGCGGTGCGGGTGCCCGACGGGATCGACGCGGATGCCCTGTTGGCGACGGCGCGGGATGGCTTCGGCGTCAGCTTCTCGTCCGGGCGGGGCGAGACCAAGGGCAAGCTGATCCGCATCGGACACATGGGCCGCACCGCCCAACCACTCTACGCCGTCGTCGGGCTGGCGGCGCTGGGCGGTGCGTTGCGGCGGCTGGGAGCCAATGTCGACGCCGGCGCCGGCATGGAGGCGGCTCTCGCCGTGATCTCAAACCAATAAACCCAATGAAAACAACAGGGAAGCGGCAGAATGTCACGTTTCACGGGAAAGGTCGCGATCGTCACCGGCGCCGCGCAGGGCATCGGCAAGGCCATCGCGGAACGGCTGGCTGCCGATGGCGCCCGCGTCATCATCGGCGACCTGAACGAGGAGGGCGCCAAGGCCGTCGCCAACTCGCTCGGCAACGGCTCGATTGGGACGCTGTGCGACATCTCGGACCCCGACGCGGTCACGGCGCTGCACGGTTTGGCGGAGAAAGAGGCCGGCGGGCTCGACATCGTCGTCAACAACGCCGCGATCGTGCCCTTCATCGCTTGGGACGACGTCGATCTGGCCCATTGGCGGAAGCTGATCGACGTCAACCTCACCGGCACCTTCCTGATGTGCCGCGCCGCCTCGGACATGATGCGGCGGCTCGACCGCAAGGGCCGCATCATCAACATGGCGTCCAACACGATCTTCGCCGGCACACCCAACATGGCGGCCTATGTCGCGGCCAAGGGCGGTGTCTTCGGCCTGACCCGCGCGCTGGCGACCGAGCTTGGCAAGTACGAGATCACCGTCAACGCCGTGGCCCCTGGCCTGATCGCGTCGGAGGGCGTGCTGGACAGCCCGCACAAGGAGGCGTTCGGCTTCGTCGAGATGCTTCAGGCGATCAAGGGACAGGGCCAGCCGGCCGACATCGCGGGGACGGTCGCCTTCCTGGCCTCGGACGACGCGCGTTGGATCACCGGTCAAACCATCAACGTCGACGCCGGCATGGTCCGGTGGTGACATGATGGGTGTCGCCTCCTTCGACGTGCTGGTGATCGGCGCCGGGTCGGCCGGCTGCGTGCTGGCGGCCCGGCTGAGCGAGGATGCGGCCTTGCGGGTCTGCCTGATCGAGGCCGGCGACAGGGAGGACGATCCCGACATCGCCAACCCCGCCGCCTGGGGACGCTTGCAAGGCCGCGGGTATGATTGGGCCTATGAGACGGTGCCCCAAGAGGGCACCGCAGGCCGCGTCCACGCTTGGCCGCGCGGGCGTCTGGTGGGAGGGTCGAGCTGCCTGCATGCCATGGCGCATATGCGCGGCCACGCCGACGACTTCCGGTCTTGGGCCGCCGCTGGCGGGCGGGCGTGGTCGCACGAAGCACTGCTGCCGTACTTCAAGGCGTCGGAACGTTTCCTCGGTCCCGCGTCGCCGGTGCATGGCACCGACGGCCCGTTGCCGGTGTGGCTGCCGGATGCGGAGTTGCATCCATTGGCCCGCGCCTTCATGGCCGCCGGCGAGGAGGCCGGGCATGTCCGGAGCGGCGATCACGCCGTCCGGTTCGACGGGCCGGCGGCTAACAGTCTGACCATCCGGGATGGGCGGCGGGTTTCGCTGGCCGACGCCTATCTGCCGGCGGCGGGAGAGCGGCCCAACCTGACGCTGCTGACCTGCTGCGTCGTGGACCGGATCGTCCTGCTGGGCGGCCGCGCGATCGGCGCCGATTGCCTGACGCGGAATGGTCCCGCCACGATCGTCGCCGACCGCGTGGTGCTGGCGGCGGGCGCCATCGCCTCTCCGCTGATCCTGATGCGATCGGGCATCGGTCCGGCGGACCAGTTGAGGGATTTCGGCATCGACGTGGCGCTGGACCAGCCGGAGGTCGGCGCCAACCTGCATGACCATCTGCTGTGCGGCAACGTCTATCGGGCGCGCCAGCCGGTAGCGCCGTCGCGGACCCAGCATTCCGAAAGCATGATGTACCTGGCCGACCGGCCCGGCGCCCGGCCGGACAGGGTGGTGGGCTGCTGCGTCGTTCCGGTCGCCAGCGAGTTGTTCACGGCTCCAGCTATGGGTGAGGCTTTCACGCTGCTATTCGGTGTCACCAAGCCGCGTAGTCGGGGCACGATCAGGCTGGGCGGGCGAGATCCGGGCACGCCACCGGTGATCGATCCGGCTTACCTGCGCGATCCCACGGACCGCGCGACCATGCGCGACGCGTTGCTGGCGGCGCGGGAGATCGCCGCCATGCCAGCGCTGGCGCCCTGGGTGGCCGAGGAGGTTCTGCCGGGTTCCAACGACGTGGACGAGTTCATCGCGCGGGGCAGCATCACGCACCATCACCCGGTCGGAACCTGCCGCATGGGGCCGCCCGGCCACGGCGTGGTCGATGGCTCGCTGGCCGTGCGTGGCGTCGAGGGACTGTGGATCGCCGACGCCTCCGTGATACCCGAGATCACCTGCGGTCCCGTCAACGCGCCGGTCGTGGCGCTGGCCGAGCGCGCCGCCGCCGGGTTGTCCGGCCGGGTGCCGTGGCCGGAGCGGAAGGTCGCCTGAACAACCGTCATCAATCGCGAACGGAGGAGGGATCATGTCCAACACGAAGGTCTTCATCCTGGATGGCGGCTCGCTCGTCATCGATGGGTTCCATGTCTACTGGAACAAGGGGCCGGGCGGCGAGGTCCGCTTTCCGGTCTATAGCGTTCTGATAGACCACGCCGACGGCCTGTACCTGTTCGACAGCGGCTTCGACTATGATCACGTCATGGCCGTACTGCCGTTCGAAAAGCCCCAGCAGACGCGGGAGCAGACCTTGCTGGGTGCTATCGAGAAGGCTGGCTATCGGGCGGAGGACATCAACTACGTGATCAACTCCCACTACCACTTCGATCACTGTGGCGGAAACAAGCACCTGAAGGAGGCCTGCACGGTCTGCCACGCCAACGAGTTCGGCCAATGCAAGTGTCCGCAGCCGTTCGAGGTGCTGGGCTATTCCGACATGACCTTCCATCCCGACATGCAGCGGGAGAAGCTGAGGCGCGAGGGCAAGGAGATCCCGGTCAGCCCGGACAGCGACATCTGGACACCGAAGGTCGAACTGTTGACCGGCAACCAGGAGATCGCCAAGGGTATGCACCTGATCGAGACGCCCGGCCACACCGCCGGCCATTACAGCCTGCTGATCGAATTGGCGAACCGCCGGCCCATGCTGTTCACGGCGGACGCCTGCTACACCCGCAAGGGCTTCGACGAGGAGTTGATCCCGAGTTTCCACCTCGATCCGGTCAAGGCGGTCCAGTCGGTCAGGCGGCTGAAGGACGTGGCGCTCAAGACCAACGCGGAGGTCTTCGTCAGTCACGACCTGGAGCAGTTCGGCCAGTACAAGACGGCGCCGGCCTATTACGAGTGACGTCCTTGCCTCGCCCCATCGCCCAGCTATAAGTCCTGGGCGTGGGGCGGGATGACTGGGGCGGCATGGCGAAGCGGGAGACGGGCGGCGGAGACCGCGATCTGCGTTTGGACTTCTTCCGCGGTCTGGCGCTGTGGTTCATCTTCGTGGATCACATACCGGCTAATCAGTTCGCCTGGGCGACGCTGAGGAACTATGGGCTCAGCGACGCCACCGAGATCTTCGTCTTCATCTCGGGCTTCACAGCGACGCTGGTCTATTCCCGCGTCATGGCCGAGCACGGCATCGCCTTCGCCGCCGCCAAGGTGCTGCACCGGTGCTGGACGCTGTACATCACCTACATGTTCCTGTTCTTCGCCTTCACCGCCCAGGTGGCCTACACGGCGCGGGTGTTCGACAACCCGCTGTTCCGCGAGGAGATGGGCATCGCGGGCTATTTCGAGGACCCGGCGCTGGCGCTGGTCCACGCCCTGATCCTAATGTTCCGGCCGGCCAATCTGGATGTCCTGCCGCTGTACATCGTGCTGCTGCTGAGCTTCCCGCTGGTCCTGCCGGCGCTGGTTTCCCGGCCGCGCTTGGCGCTGGCGGGCTCGGCGCTGCTCTATCTGCTGACGCGGCGCTACCAATGGAACCTGCCGACATATCCCGAAGGCGGCGTGTGGTATTTCAACCCGTTCGCCTGGCAGTTCCTGTTCGTCCTCGGTGGCGTCGTCCAGCGCTTCCGCCACTTCGGCGGCGAGCTGAAGTCGAGCCGCTTCCTGCTGGCGGCGTCGATCTGCTACCTGCTGGTCTCGCTGGTGCTGGCGCTGTCCTGGCGGATCGCCTGGCTTGGCGCGTTGATGCCGCCGGTCATCGGCGAGTGGCTCTATCCCATCAGCAAGACCGACCTGGACCCGCTGCGCGTCTTGCATTTCGCGGCCCTGGCCCATGTCACGCTCCACTTCGTGGGCCGGGACGCGGCGTGGCTGCGCTGGCGCTTGGCGGAACCGCTGGTCACCTGCGGGCGGCAGTCGCTCCAGATATTCTGTTTAGGGATTATTTTATCGTTCGCCGGCCAGACTGTTCTCGTACAATTCAACGATTCGCTCCTGGCGCAGTTCGCGACAACCGTAGTGGGGATAGCAGCGATGGTGGTGGTCGCCCGCATCCTGTCCTGGTACCAGAAGACCGAGCGCCGACCCAAGCGGACAACGCCTGTCCGGGATACCGGCGCGTGAGCCGGCGAGCCGTCCGCCTGTTTCTGCCGCTCGCCCTCTGGCTGGCGGCGGTCACCTCCGTGGAAGCGGAGGCCGATCCGGCCTGCGCCGTGCCCGATACCGTCCTGTCGGTCGACGCCGGCCTGCCGCGGGTCGGCGCCAAGCTGCGGCAAGGCGGCCCGCTCGACGTGCTGGTGGTCCGCACCGCCAATCCCCAGCCCAGCCGCGCGCCGCTGACCTATCCGGCGCGGCTGGAGGCCGAGTTGAGGGACCGCCTGCCCGGTCGCGAGGTTCATGTCGCCGTCCGCAACCTGCCCGACGAGACCACCGGGGAGATGGTCGACGAGTTGAAGGCCGCCTTGGCCGCGACGCCGGCCAGCCTGGTCGTTTGGCAGGTCGGCACCGTCGACGCCATGCGCAACCTGGACGTCGAGAGCTTCGGCGCCGCCCTGTCGGATGGCATCGGCCTAATCCATGGACTGGGATCCGACGTCATCGTCATGGACATGCAGTACAGCCTGCAAACGACGCAGTTGATCAACTTCCAGCCCTATGTCGACTACATCGACTGGGTCAGCCAGAGCCACGAGGTCTTCCACTTCCCGCGCTACGACATCATGCGCCACTGGATCGAAGAGGGGCGGTTGGACTTCGCGATCGAGACGACGGAGGCGAAGCAGCGCAGCTTCGCCTTCGTCCATGGCTGCGTCGGCGGGTTGCTGGCCGACAGCGTCGTCAGGATGGCGCTTGGCCAATGATCACTCGGCCAGTGATCACTCGGCCAGTGATCACTCCGATCCGTATTTCGCCTTGATCGCGGACATCTCCTTGGCGACCTCGGGGTAGCGGTCGTCGAAGGTGGCGCTGGCCTTGAGTGCCAGATCGCGGAACTCCTCGCGGTTGGCGTCGTCGACCGTGACCAGCCGGCCGCCGTCGGCCAGCATCTTGTCCATCACCTTCTTGTCGCTGTCGATGGCGCTCTGCCATTGCTGGGCGAGCATCTCCTTGGTCGTCGCGGTGACGACCTGGCGCAGGTCGTCGGGTAGTTCCTCCAGCCAGTTCTTGTCGACCAGCATGGAGTAGGTCAGCAGGCTCATGCCCGGGACGTAGCTGGCGACCTTGGCCGTCGTGCCGACCATCTCCCAGCCGCCGGCCGAGGTGAAGATGCCGTCGATGGCGCCCTGCATCAGGGCGGCCGCCATCTCGGTGGCCGGCATGGTGACGGGGTTGGCGCCGAAGCGGCGCATGGTGTCCTGGAGCACGCGGCCGCCGGTCAGGCGGATCTTCATGCCGCTCAGGTCCTGGGCTGGTCGATCTCCTTGTCCTTGGCCAGGAAGATCAGATCCGCGGTCCGCATCAGGCCCATCACCTGGATGCCCAGGTCCTCGACGTTCTTCGACAGCAGAGCCGCGATCTCGTCGGCGGCGCCCGGCTTCAGCATCAGTTCGTCGGTGATCATGAAGGGCAGGTTGACGACGCCGTATTTGGGCGCCAGCGATTCAAGCTGGACGCTGACCGGCCAGACCATGTGGACGGCCCCGGTGCCCAAGGCGGCGACCGCCTCCTTGTCCTTCAGGAGGGTGCCGGCATGGTAGATCTTCGGCACGATGCGACCGCCCGACCGTTCCTTCAATTGGGCGGCGTAGTGTTCCATCGCCTGCGCGGTCCAGTGGGTGGTCGCGATCTCGTTGGTCATGACCATCTCGTGGGTCTCGGCCCGGACCGGAGATCCGATGGCGGCGAAACCGAGCAGGCCAGCGACGGCGGCGCCCAGCAGCAGGGTGCGTCTCAGCATGGAATTCCCTCCCTCGTCTTATTGTTTATGGTGGCTTGAGGGAATGCTATGTCCGGACAATGTCCTTGTAAAGAACAATGTCCGGACAAAATCAAGCCGGAGCGGCTAGCGCCGGGCCGCAGCCTCGACCCGGGCGGCCTGGAGCAGGCCGAGGCTGACCAGCATCATCAGGCCGGGGAAGATGAACATCGTGGTGTAGCTGCCGACCACGGTGTAGAGCCCGGCGAACACGGTCGGACCCAAGGCGACGCCGGCGAAGGTGAAGGCGAGGGCGCCGCCGGTGGCGGTGCCGACCGTGCCGAGGGGGGCGAGCCTCGCCACCTCCGCCAGGAAGACGCCATTCCAGCCGATCGCCGACAGGCCGAACCCGACGAACAGCACCAGCACCAGCGGGATCGGCCAGCTTGGATCGACCACCGCCGTGAAGCCGCAGGCGAGGCCGGAGGTGATGGCGACCATGATCAGCACCGCCAGCGCGTTGTTCAGCCGGTCGGCGATCCAGCCCCAAACGATGCGGCCGACGGCTCCCGCGGCCTGGGCCACGGCGGCGACCGTCCCGGCGAAGATCAGCGAGTAGCCAAGCTCCGTCACCAGCAGGGTCACCAGGAAGGTGACCAGACACAGTTGCAGGCCGGAGAAGCAGAAGGCGGTCACCGACAGGAACCGCAAGGGCTTCTCCCGCCAGACCATGCGAGGCCCTTCCGTCATGTCGGCCCTGAGTTCCAGGCCAGGCTGGCGATCCGCGTCCCACCGCGGGCGGACCAGGGACAGGGCGACCGCCAGCGCCACGGCGGCCACCGAGACGGTCAGCAGGGCGACCGGCCAGCCGGAAGCCTCGGTTACGCGCGGCAGCAGCAGGCCGGCGGCGATGCCTCCCAGCGGCACGCCGGTCTGCTTGATCGAGAACACCAGGTTACGCCGGTGGGGCGGGGTGAAGCGGAACAGCAGGTGAGAGGCCGACGGGTTGGTAAGTCCATAGCCGACGCCGATCAGGATCGAGCCCACCGCGGCCAGCGCCAGATGCCCCGTCGCGGCGACCGCCGTCCCGGCGCCGCAGAACAGCAGCGCCGCTTGGCTGACCCGGACGGCGCCCCAGCGGCGGACGACGGTGCCCGACGGCGCCGAGCACAGCGTCGCCGCGACATAGGCGAGGCTGATCTGGAATCCCACCAGTTCCGCCCCGACGCCCAGCGACCGCGCGGCCGAGGGTGCTATGACCGAGAACGACAGCATGCCCATGGTGCCAAGGGCTTGGACCAGGGTGACGGTGGCGAGGACGACGGGAAGCCGGGGAGGGGAGGACATGACTCACGCGGTGGTTTCGATCAGCGCCGCGACCGCGAGCACGCGTCTGGCGCCCAGCAATATGGGCCGCTCGATCAGCTTGCCGTCAAGCAGCGTCACGCCGCCTTCCGAGCGGTCGTAGGCGTCCGCGATCCGGCGCGCCCGCGCGATCTCGTCGGCGGTTGGGGTGAAGTGGCGGTTGATCGCGTCGACCTGCTTGGGGTGGATCGCGGCCTTGCCGGTGAAGCCGAGGCGCCCGGCGGCGGCGATCTCCCGGTCGTGGGCCGCCGGGTCGTCAAGCTCCAGGCACGGCATGTCGAGCGCGTCGAGACTGGCCCTGGCCGCCGCGCGGATGACGTCGGCGCGGGCGTGGACCAGCGAATCCCATTCGATCCGGACCCGCAGCTCCGCCGCCAGATCGGCCCCGCCGAACATCAGGAAGGCCATGCGCGGCGAGGCGGTGGCGATGGCGTGTGCGGCGTCCAGCCCGCCGATGGTCTCGATCACCGCCGCGACCGAAAGCTTGCTGCCGGACTCGTCCAGCAGGGCGTCGACCAGGGCGATGTCGCCCGGCCCCTCTACCTTGGGCAGCAGGATGCCGGCGACTGGCGGATGGTGGTCGAGCACGGCGGCCAGATCGTCCAGCCCGGCCCGGGTGCGCGGCGCGTTGAGGCGGATGAAGATCTCGGCGCCGTGGGGGTTCGGCAGATCGGGCAGGGCCGCCAGCACGCCGGCCCGCGCCGCGGACTTCTCGGAGGGAGCGACGGCGTCCTCCAGGTCGATCACCACGATGTCGGGACGGGCCGCGAGCGCCTTGGCGAACCGCTCCGGCCGATTGCCGGGGACGAAGAGCAGGCTGCGGCGCACGGGCGTGGTCGGCATCATTGGGTCTGGTCCTCCCTCGGAGATCATGTATTATTGTCCGGACAAAGATGCCCCTGTCACGATCCGGGCGCAAGCACAAGACGCCCGGCGACCCAGATTTCGGAGGAAACATGACCGCCCAGCCACACCCCACCGCACCGGCCACCGCAACCGGCGCCAAGCGCGAGCCCCGCCACATCGTCGCGACCTATGGCCGGTTCCTGGAGGACTTCGTGGTCGGCGACGTCTATGACCACCGCCCCGGCCGCACGGTGACCGAGGCCGACAACATCCAGTTCAGCCTATTGACGATGAACCAGCATCCCATGCACTGCGACCACGCCTTCGCCGCCCGCAGCGAGTTCGGCAAGCCGCTGGTCAACAGCGGGCTGACGCTCGCCATCGTGCTCGGCATGACGGTCAACGACGTCAGCGCCCAATCCGTCGCCAACCTGGGCTGGGACGAGATCAAGCTGACGGCGCCGGTCTTCCCCGGCGACACCATCTATGCCCGGTCCGAGGTGCTGGAGATCCGCGAGTCGCGGTCGCGCCCGACCCAGGGCATCGTCACGACCCGGACCACCGGGTACAAGGCGGACGGCACCGAGTTCATGACCTTCGTCCGCAAGAGCCTGATCCTGAAGCGCGACGCGGCCTGACCCGGCCGCCCGATCAGCCGTTCGGGACGTCGCGGTAGAGGCGGCGGAGGCGGTCGAGGAAGTCCGGCCCGGTCTTCTTGAGCGTTCCCGCCACCGGGTCGGCTCCCGCCAGCATGGTGTCGGTGGCGTCCCGCGAGAAACCGGCGGCGAACGCCACCCGGTCGCGCCGGGCGGCCTCGATCGCGAGCACCGCCGCCCGGATGTCCGGCGGGGACTCCGGCCGGGTTTCCGACAGGTGGCGCCGCAGCATCCCGACCGTCACGCAGGCGTCCTCGATCGCCTGCGTGGCGCCCTGACCCAGCGTCGGCACCATGGGGTGCGCGGCGTCGCCCAGCAGCAGCACGTGGCCGCTCTCGTCGCGGTATTCGGCGGCGGTCTCCTGAAGCCGCGCCCAGTGGATCTGGCCGGCGTTGGCGCTGATCTGGTCGATCATGAACCGGCACGCCGGGCTCGGCTCGCGTCCCTCCGGCGTGTAGAGGCGGCGTAGCGTCTCGGGCCGCTTGTGGTCGTCGGGTATCTCGCCGCCGGGCGGGATCGGGAAGCTGCCCGCGATATAGGTGGCGCCGCCCGGCACCTGGAACGCCAGCAGCCGGTTGGGCCCGTTGAACCATTGCTCGTAGTCGTCCAGCGCCGGGCCGAGATTGGTCTCGACCAGCAGGCGGAAGATGCAGACGCCGACATGGATCGGCTCCGGCCGTCCCAGGAAGGTTTCGCGCACCCTCGAGTAGCGGCCATCGCCGCCGATCAGCAGGTCGATCCCGTCCAGCACCCGCGTCTCGCCCGTCCGCCGGTTGGTGAGGTCGAGCACCAGGGGACCGCGTTCGTCCGGCCCGGCGTGGCGCATGGCGTCCACCTCGGTGTCGAACAGGATGCGGTCGAGGATGGGGCGGCGCAGCAGGGCGTAAAGCTCGGACCAGCGGATGCGGATGCCGGGATTGTCGGCGACGCGGTCGAGCGGCAGGTCCATCAGTTCGGTGCCGTCGGTCAGCGAGATCCGCCAGTGTCGCCACGGCAGGCTGTTCGCCACGACGGTGTCGTGGATGTCGGGCAGGAACGCGCCCAGCGCCTTGAGGGCGTTGGGTCCGACGTTCAGCCCGGTGCCGGCCTGCGAGTGGTCGTCCACCGCCACCCGCTCGACGCAGAACACCTCGACGCCGGGGAGGTCCTGAAGCCCTTGGGCGACGATGGCGCCGGAAACCCCGGCGCCGACGATTGCGATGCGGGTCATGGTTCGATGGGGGTCACGACGCGGTACGGATCATTGGGAGGGTCGATCTCAGAAGTTTTCGAAGCGGCTTGGGTCGAAGAAGGAGCTGCCGGCATTGTAGCGCCGTTCCGGCGACATGTCGGGCGGCGGGCCGGCTTCGGCGCGGCCATCGAAGGTCAGTTCCAGCTGAACCCCGCTGGGATCGTAGACGAAGATCTGCCAGAGCGTCGTTCCCGGAACCAGGAATTCCCGCCAGTCCAAGCCGTGCCTGCGGATGCGCGCGACGAAATCGTGGAAGCCGACGCCGGTCAGCGACACGTGGTCTATCGCCGCCGTCCCGGTCGGCGCCGTGCCGTCGGCGCCCATGGCCGGGCCGCCGGCATAGATGTGGACGATCGCCTCGCCGACGGGGGTGGGGACGTTGAGCCACGCGCCCGGATAGCCGAAGTCCGGCCGGAAGCCTTGGCTGAGGCCGATGACCTCGGTGTAGAATTTGACGGTCTTGCCCAGATCGTTGGTCTTGATCGCGATGTGAAGCAATCCGGTGACGATGCCTGCCATCGCTGCCGTTCTCCCAGGTGTTGAGTACCGATACGCGGACACGCATACCGTGGTCTGCCGGAATGTCGCAATCGCCGTGCCAGCGGGCGGGGGGCGCTGGGTAGGGTGGTCAGCGGACAAGTTGGTATAGGGTACGGTATATTCTGCCCAGGATTTCAGCGTGCCGCCGCGAGAACGGGCAGGGGGGTGGAGGGAAGGCCGGAATGGGGCGACGGGCCTTTGGGGGTCACCCCCGGTCGCTGGGAAAAAGTCCTGGAAAGGTCATCAAAGGTCATCATGCCGAGGTCCTGGTCATCTGGTGTAATGCACCCTTCGCGTGAGACAGCGAAATAAGGGTCAGCAGTTTGCTGGAGCGTTTCGCCGGGGCGGTACCGCCCCGGCGAAACGCTCCAGATTTTCCTCGTACTCGGCTGGCAGCCTGTAGTCGAGCGCGGAATGTAGTCGCTGGCGATTGTAGACCTCCTCGATAAAGAGGCCGATACGGGCGCGGGCGTCGGCGATGTCACGATAATCGGTGGCATCCGCCTCCTCCTCCTTCAGAGTCCTCATGAAGCGCTCGCATTTGACGTTGTACCGCCTGCGGCGTTAGCTAAAGCTCCATAGGGATTGCCGATCCTGCTCATGCTGGCCTGAATGTCGTGAGCCGCCAACAGGGCCGTGTAGTCGTTGCAGGCGTATTGGACACCCCGGTCCGAATGATGGATCGGGCCACCCCGCGCGGGCTTCCGGGCCTTGACCGCCATGTCGAGCGCGGCGGTCGCCATCCTGGCCTGGAGATGCGTCTCCAGAGACCAGCCGACGACCCGCCGACTGTGGGCGTCCAGGACGATCGCGAGGTAAGCGAACTCATCGGCCATGCGGACATAGGTCAGATCGGCCACCCAGAGTTGGCCGACGCCGCTCGGGATCATGCCGCGCGTCAGGTTGGGCACCACCTTCCTAGGATGGCGCGAGTCCGTCGTGGCTTGCACGAACGCCCGTTTGCGCAGGCACAGCAGATTGTCCTCGCGTATGATACGCAGCACCCGCTTGTGATTGACCGACCAGCCGTCCCGGCGCAATTGGGCCGAGATCCGGCCATAGCCGTAATGCTTATGGTCGAGGGATTGCCGCTGGATCGCGTCACGCAGACCAGTCTCCTCCCGGCGGGGCGCCGAGGCTTCCCAGTGCCGGTAATAGCTGGCCCGGCTGATGCCGGTGAGCGCGCACATCCGCTCGACGGTGAACCGGGCAGGTGGTCCATACCGTCGACGTCGACGCGGTGGGTTTGCCCGAGCCTTACTTCGACTATTATCTCGGCTGACCCGCTGCCGGTACCCGGCGGGGCATTGGTGGCTGGGCGTTTGTCCACGGCGACCCGGCTGGCATCGCTCTTGCTAGACTGGTCGGTACGTCCTTTTCCACGACAGCCCCGACTGGTTCCCATGAAAGCTTCCGTCCACCGACTTCCGATGTCCAATCCAGGCGATCTCTCGGCCTTGGCCGCGCTGATCGCGGAGGGGAGCGTCGATCCGGCGCATGTCGTCGCCGTGATCGGCAAGACCGAGGGGAATGGCGGGGTCAACGACTTCACCTGCGGGTATTTCACCCTGGCGCTGATGACACTGCTGGGGCGGGCGTTGGGCTTGGCGCCGGAGGAGTGCGCGCGGCGGATTCCCTGCGTGCTGTCCGGCGGGACCGAGGGGGTGCTGTCGCCGCACTACCTGGTCTTCTGCCGGGAGCCGGCTGGTCTGGCTGGGGATGAGGGGGGTGTTGGGGATGGCAAGGCGTTGGCGATCGGGGTGGCGTTTAGCCCGGTCACGCCGGCGCAGGTCGTGGGGCGCGCCGGGCATGTCCTGATGGTGGCGGGGGCGGTGCGGGCGGCCATGGCGGATGCCGGGATCGATGATCCGGCGGATGTTCACTTCGTCCAGGTCAAGGCGCCGTGCGTCACCACGGCGCGGGCGGAGGCGGCGGTCCGCGCCGGGCATTCCGTCGTCACGGCGGATGCCAACAAGAGCATGGCGTTCGCGCGGGCCGCCGGGGCGTTCGGTGTCGCCTTGGCGCTGGGCGAGTTGGATGAGGCGGGGCTGGACGAGCGGGACTTGCTGTCCGATTTCTCGATCCAGTCGGACCGGGCCAGCATCTCGTCGGGCGTCGAGGTCGATTGCAACGAGGTGATCGTGCTGGGCAACAGCCGCGCGTGGTCGGGCGATCTGAGGGTGGCGCATCGCCCAATGGCCGACGCGCTGGACCTGCCGGCGGTGCGCGACGTGCTGGCCGATCTGGGCATCGCCGCCGATCCGCAGGTGGTTGGCGGGGACGTGGGGCGGATCGCCGGGGTGCTGGTCAAGTGCGAACCCGACCGGCGCGGCTTGATCCGGGGCAACCGACATACCATGCTGGACGATACCGACATCAACGCCCAGCGCCACGTGCGCGGCGCGCTTGGCGGATTGGTCGCGGGGGTGATGGGCGATACCCGGATCTTCGTGTCGGGCGGCGCCGAACACCAGGGGCCGGATGGCGGCGGGGTGATCACGGTGATCGCCCGTGGTAAGGGGGAGTTGGCATGACGGGTGACGCGCCGCTGTGGAGCCTGGGGATCCGGGACCTGACGGAGGGCTATGGCGCGGGGGCGTTCTCGCCCGCTGACGCCATCGCCTCGATCCAGGAGCGGATCGCCGAGGTCAACCCCGCCTTGAACGCGCTGGTGACGCCGGCGCCCACCGACCGGATCGCGGCGGAAGCGGCGGACAGCGCCGGGCGCTGGCGGGCCGGCCGGGCCTTGGGGCCGCTGGATGGCGTGCCGTTCACCGTCAAGGACAACATCCTGGCGGAAGGCATAACGGCGACCTGGGGCAGCAAGCTGTTCCGCGACTTCGTTCCGGAGACGGACGAGTTGCCGGTGGCGCGGGTTCGGGCGGCGGGCGCCATCGTGCTGGGCAAGACCAACGTCCCGGAATTCACCCTGGAGGGCTATACCAGCAACCTGCTGTTCGGCACGACGCGCAATCCGTGGAACTCGGAGCTGACGCCGGGCGGATCGAGCGGCGGCGCCGTGGCGGCGGTGGTGTCGGGCTTCGGCCCCTTCGCGCTGGGGACGGATGGGGGCGGCTCGATCCGGCGGCCCGTCGCGCATACCGGGCTGGTTGGGCTGAAGCCGTCGATCGGCAAGGTCGCGCGGCATTCCGGGTTTCCGCCGGTGCTGTTCGACTTCGAGGTGATCGGGCCGATCGCGCGGACGGTCGAGGATGCCGCGTTGGTGTTCGACGTCATCGCCGGGCCGGACGCGTTGGATCGAGCGTCGCTGGCGCCGGATCTGGCTGCGGTGCCGGGGCCGAAGCGCATCCTGTATGTTCCCCGGTTCGGCGACGCGCCGGTCGATCCGGAGATCTCGCGGTCGGTCGCGGCTGCGGCGGATGTCCTGCGCGGGCTTGGCCATGAGATGACCGAGGGGGCGGTGCCGTTCGATATCGGCACCTTCAACGCGGCGTGGCCGATCGTCGGCGCGGTGGGCTTGGCGGCGCTGTTCGACCTCCACCCCGGCCACGAGGCGCTGGTCAACCCGAAATACCTGGAGATGGCGGAGCGGGGCCGCGCGGTGAGCGCGCCCGAATATTTCGAAGTGATCGAGGCGATCCACGCGCTGCGGCGCGCGATGGTCGGGGTGTTCCGGTCGACCGACCTGATCCTGACGCCATCCATCGCGGCGCTGTCGTGGCCGGCGGCCGAGGCGTTCCCGCCGCTGATCGACGGGCGGGAGGCGGGGCCGCGCGGGCACGCGATCTTCACCGGCTGGGTCAACATGGCGGGGCTGCCGGCGATCGGATTGCCCTGCGCGCCGTCGAGTTCGGGGCTGCCGATCGGCTTTCAGCTGGTGGGGCCGTTCGGGGCGGACAGGACGTTGCTGGAGGTGGCGGGTGGGTATGACGGTCGGGTCAACGCCGGGTGACCGACCGCCGATACCAGGGTCTTCGCTTCCTGCCCGGCCTTCGCGTCAGGTCATCCCGCCAGTCCCAGGAAGACCGGTAGGGCTCGGTTCAACTGGACCAGTTCGGCGTCGTCCAGTCGGCCGAACGCCTGTCCGATGTTGACGCGGCGGACGGTGGCGATCTTGTCGATCATGACCCAGGACGTGTGACGCAGGTTGTTCGTCGGTGTGGGGTCGATGCGGAGCCTCAGCAACGGGGCGTCGGCGTCGACGGAGGTGAGGGGCGAGACCGTGACGCTGTCGGTCTCCGGGAAGTCGTCGGACTGGATGATCACGGCGGGACGGGGCTTGCCCTCGTAATCACCCCCGATCCTGCCGGCGATGGTGACCAGATCCCCGCGCCTCATGCCTCGTCGCCGAAATCCTGGATGTCCTCCAGGAAGTCCATGGTTTCCGCCTCGTCGGCCGCGGCGGCCACCGCGCGGGATTGCCGCCGCGCCTCCTCCTTGAAGGTGGGGGATCGGACATCGGGCACCCAGATCTGAATCGGTCGCAAGCCTTGCGCGCGGAGCTGCGCCCGGTGGGTCTGGACGCGATGGCGGACGGTTGATGGCATGATCGGCTCCGGAACTGTTACATGTAACGTAGTTGACCTTGGATCGAAATGCACTAGGCCGCCGTTCCCAAATCTGGGGTATATGATGCGGTCATGGGGTATTTCGGACCGTGCGTTTAGGACGGTGCCTTTTGGACGGGGCGGAGAGGGGCGGCGGAGTGGCGGGTAGGGACGGTGGCATCACCAATCGGAAGCTGGATCTGGCCGCCCGGGCCGCGTGGCTCTATTACATCCGCGGGCGTACGCAGGACGAGATCGCCGCCGAGCTGAACGTCTCGCGCCAGAATGCCCAGCGGCTGGTGGCGCTGGCGACCGCCGAGGGGTTGATCAAGTTCCGCATGGACTATCCGATCACCGAATGCGTCGAGATGGCGGAGCGGTTGCGCGACCGCTTCGAGCTGGTGTTCTGCGACATCGTTCCGGGCGAGCGGCGCGACGAGCCGTCGCTGGCCGGGATCGCCATCAGCGCCGCCGAGCGGATCGAGAGCTACCTGTCGAGCAAGGCCCCCGCCGTGCTGGCGCTGGGGACCGGCCGCACCCTGCGGGCCGCCGTGGCGCAGGTATCGTCCATGGAGAGGCCGCAGCACAAGATCGTCTCGTTGGTCGGCAACCTGACCCGCGACGGCCGCGCCAGCCCCTATGACGTCGCGATGCGGCTGTGCGACCGGACGGGGGCGCAGTGCTATCCCCTGCCGACCCCCGTCGTGGCCGATGACATCGAGCAGCGGAAGCTACTGCAATCGCAGCGCTGGTACAGGACGGTCAGCTCGCTGGTGTTGCAGGTCAAGGCGTCGTTCATGGGGATCGGCGAGATCGGCTGGGGCTCGCCGCTGCATGTCGACGGCTTCATCACGGACCAGGAACTGTCGGATCTGGTCAGCGCCCATGCGGTCGGGGAGATGCTGGGCTGGGCCTTCGACCAGAACGGCGATCTGCTGACGACGCCGTTCAACGGACGGCTGACCGCTCCGCCGCTGGCGGTGCCGGCGACGGCCCCGACCATCATCATGGGAGCGGGAGCGGCCAAGGCGCCGGCCATCCGCGCTGCGCTGCGCGGGCGGCTGGCCAACGGGCTGATCACCGACGAGACCACGGCGGCGCGCGTTCTGGAACTCGACTGAGCAAAAGCCCATCTGTGGGCGAATGATCAAGGTCTTGTGTTTGTCTTTTCGCAGTTGCGGCAATAAACCGCCGCGATGTTGATCTTTTGTGTTCTATTCCATCTTATCCGCTTGACTGAACCGAGGTGTCGTAGGATGTTTGCCCAACGCTCGGGCAAATGCTCAAGCCAAAAACGCTCGGGCAGATGCTTGAAAGCGGTTACAGGGAGGAGAGCGGAATGAACAAGAAAACCCGGATTCTCGGGCTTCTCGCCACGACCGTGCTCGCGGGAACCATCCTCGCGGGAACCACGGTGGTCCAGGCGCAGCAGACCCGGCTGACGGTCGCCACCGTCAACAACGGCGACATGATCGTCATGCAGAAGCTGTCGAGCCGCTTCGAGCAGGCGAACCCCGACATCAAGCTGGATTGGGTGGTGCTGGAGGAGAACGTGCTGCGCCAGCGTGTCACCACCGACATCGCGACCAAGGGCGGTCAGTACGACGTGCTGACCATCGGCACCTACGAGGTTCCGATCTGGGCCAAGCAGGGCTGGATCAAGAAGTTCGACAACCTGTCGGCCGACTACGACGTCGCCGACGTGCTGAAGCCGGTCCGCGAGGGTCTGTCGTACGAGGGCACGCTCTACGCGCTGCCGTTCTACGCCGAGAGTTCGATGACCTACTACCGGACCGACTTGGTCCAGAAGACTGGCCTGACGATGCCGGAGCGGCCGACCTACGACCAGATCAAGGAGATCGCCTCCAAGATCCATGATCCGGCCAACCAGGTCTATGGCATCTGCCTACGCGGCAAGCCGGGCTGGGGCGAGAACATGGCGTTCCTCAGCACCATGGTGAACACCTTTGGCGGCCAGTGGTTCGACAAGGACTGGAACACCAAGATCGAGAGCCCGGAGTGGAAGCAGGCGGTGAGCTTCTACATCGACCTGCTGAAGAATTATGGCCCGCCGGGCGCCAGCAGCAACGGCTTCAACGAGAACCTGGCGATGTTCTCCAACGGCCAGTGCGGCATCTGGATCGACGCGACCGTCGCCGCCGGCATGGTGTTCAACCCGGCGACCTCCAAGGTCTCGGACAAGCTGGGGTTCGCGCAGGCTCCCGTGGCGTCCTGGCCGAAGGGCTCCAACTGGCTGTGGTCTTGGGCGCTCGCCGTTCCGGAATCCTCCAAGAAGGAGGCCGCCGCCAAGAAGTTCGTGACCTGGGCGACCAGCAAGGAATACATCAAGCTGGTCGGCGAGACCGAGGGCTGGGTCTCCGCCCCTCCCGGCACCCGCGCGTCAACCTATGACAACAAGCAATATGTCGAGGCCGCACCCTTCGCCAAGTTCGTCGAGCAGGCGATCGAGACGGCCGATCCGATCAACACGACCAAGAACCCCAAGTCCTATGTCGGTGTCCAGTTCGCCGGCATTCCGGAGTTCCAGGCGATCGGCACGCAGACCGGCCAGACCATGGCGGCGGCCCTGACCGGGCAGATGACGGTGGACCAAGCGCTGAAGACCGCTCAGTCCGCCGCCGAGCGCGCCATGCGCCAGGCTGGCTACAAGAAGTAAGCGCCCCGTAACGCTCCGCCCTCCTCCAGGCTCCCGTGTCCGGCTTGTCCGGGCGCGGGGCCGGGGAAGCGCGTCCAAGCACCCATTCAAGTTCAGGGGGAAACCACCCCATGTCAGCCATCACAGCCTCCGGGGACGTCAAGCCGGCCTCATCGGCTCGGCGGTCCGGGCAGAAGATCAGGACGCTGCCGTTCATAGCGCCGTCGGTGCTCATCCTCCTGGTCTGGATGATCGTTCCGCTGGCGATGACCCTGTATTTCTCGGTCATGCGCTACAACCTGCTGAACCCGGTGGTCGAGTTCACCGGCCTCGGCAATTACCAATACCTGCTGGAGGATCCCAGCCTGTGGACCGCGATGTGGAACACGCTGGTCCTGGTCGGGTCCGTGCTGGCGATCACGGTGGTGGCGGGAACGCTGCTGGCGGTGCTGTTCGACCAGGAGTTCCCCGGCTGCGGCATCGCCCGCCTGTTCGCCATCGCCCCGTTCTTCGTGATGCCGACGGTCAGCGCGCTGATCTGGAAGAACTTGCTGATGCACCCGATCAACGGCATCTTCGGGTTCCTGTCGCGCTCGGTCGGGCTGGAGCCGATCGACTGGTTCGCCCAGTATCCCATGGCCTCGGTCATCATGATCGTGTCGTGGCAGTGGATACCCTTCGCCCTGCTGATCCTGCTGACCGCCATCCAATCGCTCGACAACGAGCAGAAGGAGGCGGCGCGGATGGACGGCGCCGGGCCGCTGTCGATGTTCTTCTTCATCATCCTGCCGCATCTGGGCCGCGCGATCTCGGTCGTGGTGATGATCGAGACGATCTTCCTGCTGACCGTCTTCGCCGAAATCTTCGTGACGACATCGGGCGGTCCGGGACTGGCCACCACCAACCTCGCCTTCCTGATCTATGTCCGCGCCTTGCTGGAGTTCGACGTGGGCGGCGCCTCGGCCGGCGGCGTGATCGCGATCATCCTGGCCAACATCGTGGCGTTCTTCGTCGTCCGCACCGTCGCCCGCAACCTCGAAGCCTAAGGGGGAGGCCCGTCATGAGTTCCGCCAAATCAGGGGTCCTGAGCTTCGTCCTGGGCTGGGGGGCCGCGCTGCTGCTGTTCTTCCCGATCCTCTGGATGCTGCTGACCGGCTTCAAGACCGAGGTCGAGGCGATCGCAACCCCGCCGACGCTGTTCTTCTCCCCCACGATGGAGAACTACCAGGCGGTGTTCCAGCGCGCCGACTATCTCAGCTTCGCGATCAACAGCGTGGTGGTGTCGGTCGTGGCGACCGCGCTGGCGATCCTGATCGCCGTGCCCGCCGCCTATGTCATGGCGTTCTTCCCGACCAAGCGGACGCGCGGCACGCTGCTGTGGATGCTGTCGACCAAGATGATGCCTCCCGTCGGCGTGCTGGTGCCGATGTACCTGCTGTTCCGCGACTTCGGCCTGCTCGACACGCTGACCGGACTGGTCATCATCTACACGCTGATGAACCTGCCGATCGTGATCTGGATGCTCTACACCTTCTTCAAGGAGGTGCCGCCCGAGATCCTGGAGGCTGGCCGCATGGACGGCGCCCGCGCCAAGCAGGAGGTCACGCTGCTGCTGCTGCCCCTCGCCCTGCCGGGGATCGCGTCGACCTCGCTGCTGTCGATCATCCTGTGCTGGAACGAGGCTTTCTGGAGCCTCAACCTGAGCGCCCACAACGCGGCGCCGCTGACCGCCTTCATCGCCAGCTTCTCCAGTCCGGAAGGGTTGTTCTGGGCGAAGCTGTCCGCCGCCTCGACGCTGGCCATCGCCCCGATCCTGGTGTTCGGCTGGATGAGCCAGCGGCAACTGGTGCGCGGCCTGACGTTTGGCGCGGTCAAATGAAAAAGAGTTTTCAAAGAGGAAACGACCCATGGCAACCGTGACGCTGCGGAACATCCGCAAGAAGTACGGCGAAGTCGAAGTCATCAAGGGAGTGGACCTCGACGTCGCCGACCGCGAGTTCGTCGTCTTCGTCGGGCCGTCGGGCTGCGGCAAGTCGACCCTGCTGCGGATGATCGCCGGGCTGGAGAGCATCACCGATGGCGACCTGATGATCGACGGGACCAAGGCCAACGATATCGGCCCGGCGGACCGCGGCTTGGCGATGGTCTTCCAGTCCTACGCGCTCTATCCGCACATGACGGTGGCGGACAACATGGCGTTCAGCCTGCGGCTCGCCGGCGTCTCCAAGGAGGAGCGCATGCGGAAGGTGACGGAGGCCGCCAACGTGCTCCACCTGGGTCCGCTGCTGGAGCGGCGGCCCAAGGAGCTGTCGGGCGGCCAGCGTCAGCGCGTCGCGATCGGCCGGGCGATCGTGCGCCAGCCGAAGGTCTTCCTGTTCGACGAGCCGCTGTCCAACCTGGACGCGGCGCTTCGCGTGCAGATGCGGATCGAGCTTGCCAAGCTGCACGAGAAGCTGGAAGCGACGATGATCTACGTCACCCACGACCAGATCGAGGCCATGACCATGGCCGACAAGATCGTGGTGCTGCAGGGCGGCGTGGTCGAGCAGGTGGGATCTCCGCTGGAGCTTTACCATCATCCGCGAAACCTGTTCGTCGCCGGCTTCATCGGCTCGCCCAAGATGAACCTGATGCCGGGCCGCGTCATCGGCAGGGCCGAGGACGGCATCACGGTGGAGTTGGCGAATGGCATCCCGTTCTCGGTGCCGGTCCGGGGCGAGCGCGTCAACCCCGGCGACGAGGTGACGGTCGGCATCCGGCCCGAGCATCTGAGCCTGTCGCCCGATGGCGAGATCGCCGGCACCGTGCTGGTGACCGAGCGGCTGGGAGGATTGACCTTCCTGCACATCCAGGTCCAGGGCGACGTGGTGATGATCGTCCAGGCAGATGGCGACGAGGCCGCCAGCATGCACGACCACGTCCGGCTGTCGGTCAACCCCAAGGGCTGCCACCTGTTCGCCCGCGACGGACAGGCGGTGGAGCACGTCAACCGCCACCACCTGATCGAACCCGGCGCCGCCGGCCGGCGCTCGGCCTGAGTCACTGATCCTCAATTCGGGAAACGCCATCATGTATCTGGAAAAATTCAATCTCGCCGGCCGGACAGCGCTGATCACCGGCGGCAGCCGCAACATCGGCCTGGCCTGCTCGCAGGCGCTGGCCGAGGCCGGGGCCAAGGTGGTGATCGCCGACATCTCCGAGGAACTGGCGTTCTCCGGCCGCGACACGCTTGTGAAGGCCGGCCATCAGGCCGAGGCGGTCGTGCTCGACGTGACCAACCCCACCCAGGTTACGGAAGTGGTCGATGGCGTCGCCAAGGCCCATGGCGGCATCGACATCCTGGTCTGCAACGCCGGCATCGCGCGCAGCGACGTTCCGGCGGAGGAGGTCACCGACGAGCACTGGCTGAACGTGATCGACGTCAACCTGAACGGCGTGTTCTGGAGTTGCCGCGCGGCCGGCCGCCACATGCTGGCGAAGGGCAGGGGCGCCATCGTCAATGTCGGCTCGATGTCCGGCTTCATCGTCAACAAGCCGCAGCCGCAGTCCTATTACAACGCCTCCAAGGCGGGCGTGCATCACCTGACCAAGTCGCTGGCCGCCGAATGGGGCGAGCGCGGCGTGCGGGTCAACTCGGTGGCGCCGACCTATATCGAGACTTCGTTGACCAAGTTCGGCATGGAGGACGAGCGGATGTACCCGGTATGGCTGGAGAACACGCCGATGCGCCGGGTCGGACAGCCCGACGAGATCGCCTCCGTCGTGCTGTTCCTGGCGTCCGACGCCTCCAGCCTGATGACCGGCAGCATCGTGCTGGCCGATGGCGGCTACACCTGCTGGTGACGAATTTGGTGGGGGAGTGGTTATGATCAGGCTGGATGAGCTTCGCCGGATCGGGACGTCGGATGTCGCCGTGAGCCCTCTGGGCTTCGGCGGCAACGTCCTGGGCAACCTGTACGACACGGTGGACGAGGACGCGGCGCTGGACACCGTCGCGGCGGCCTATGAGAGCGGCGTCAGGCTGTTCGACACGGCTCCCCTCTATGGGCACGGGCTCAGCGAGCACCGGATCGGCACCGCGCTGCGGCGGTATCCCCGCGATGGTTTCGTGCTCTCGAGCAAGGTCGGGCGGTTGCTGAAGCCGCATGGCAAGGTGCCGCCGCCGAAGCTCGACCCCTCGCAAGGCGGCATCTTCACCGGCGAGCTGCCGTTCCAGCCGGTGTTCGACTACACCCATGACGGCGTGATCCGCTCGGTCGAGGACAGCCTGCAACGGCTGGGCATGAACAGGATCGACATGGTCCTGATCCACGACGCCGACATGTGGACCCACGGCGACAACTATGAGGCCCGGCTGGAGGATGTCCGAACCGGCGCCTTGCCCGCCCTGGAACGGCTGAAGGCGGAGGGGGTGATCCGGGCGTTCGGCGCCGGCGTCAACCAGGCGGAGGCGTGCGAGCGGCTGATGGATGTCGGGCGGTTCGACTGCTTCCTGCTGGCCGGGCGCTACACCCTGCTGGAACAGGGTGGGCTGGACCGCTTCCTGCCGCGGTGCGTCGCCGAGCAGGTCTCGATCATCCTGGGGGCACCATTCAACTCCGGCATCCTGGCGACCGGGGCTGTCGAAGGGGCCCGGTACAACTACCTTCCGGCCCCGCCGGATGTCATGCGGCGGGTCGCGGCGATCGAGGAGGTCTGCCGGAGCCATGGGGTCACTCTGCCGGCGGCGGCGCTTCAGTTCCCGCTGTTCCATCCGGCGGTGACGACCGTGATTCCCGGATCGAAATCGCGCGCCGAGGCGGAACGCAACGTCGCCTTGATGATGGAGGAGATCCCGCCCGATTTCTGGCGCGAGTTGCGGAGGTTGGACCTGATCCGGTCCGACGCCCCGATTCCATGACGGCGGCGATCATGGAGAGGGGGCTGGTGATCTTCGATTGCGACGGCGTGCTGGTCGACAGCGAACCGATCAGCATCCGGTGCACGGCGGCGGCGTTGAATGGCTTCGGCTATCCGATCGACGAGGATGGGGTGTTCGACCGCTTCCTCGGCGCCAGCACCGCCTCCATGGTCAAGACGGTCGAGGAGAGCCTCGGCCGCACCCTGGCGCCCGAGGCGCTGGACGACCTGCGGCGCGAGATCCTGGCGGCGTTCGATGTCGAGCTGACCGCCATCCCGGGGGTGTCGGAGGCGGTAAACGCGCTGGACCGACCGTTCTGTGTGGCGTCCAGCAGCATTCCCGAGCGCATCCGCCATTCGCTGCGGCTGACCGGCCTGCTGCCGCTGTTCGAGCCGGCGATCTTCAGCGCCACCATGGTGGTCCATGGCAAACCGGCGCCCGATCTGTTCCTGCTCGCCGCGAAACGGCTGGGGGCCGCTCCGTCCGAATGCGTCGTGATCGAGGACAGCATCCACGGTGCAGCGGCGGGGCAGGCGGCGGGAATGGTGGTGCTGGGCTTCACCGGAGGCAGCCATATCGCCCGCGATCCCGACCGGCGAGAGCGTCACGCCTGGCGGTTGAAGCGGGCGGGGGCGGCGCTGGTGTTCGACAGCATGGCTGATCTGCCGGAGTTGGTACGGCAGGTCACCCGCTGAGGCGTCCTCAGGCTGGCCAGAGGCGGGCGGCGCCGCGGACGCCGCTGCTGTCGCCGTGTTGGGCTGGCCGCACTGGCGTGTGGCATTCGCCGCCGAAGGTATGGCGGGCGAGCAGGGGCGGCACGGTCTCGTAGAGGCGGGAAATGTTCGACATTCCGCCGCCGAGCACGATGACATCGGGGTCGAGCAGGGAGACGACCTGCCCCAGCGCGCGGGCCAGCCGGTCCTCGTAGGTCCGCGACACGGCATCGGCGATGGTATCTCCCGCGGCGGCCAGCGCCGCGACCTCGGCGGCGGGTCGCCGGACGCCCGACGCCGCGAGATAGTCGGATTCGAACTCAGGTCCGGCCAGGAAAGTTTCAATGCAGCCGGCACGGCCGCAGAAGCAGGGCTTCCGGTGCAATTCGTCACCGTGGCGCATCGGCAGGATGGTGTGACCCCATTCGCCGGCCGTCCGGTTGCCGCCCTCATGCACCACGCCGGCGATCGCGACGCCGCCGCCGCAGCCGGTGCCAAGCACGGCGGCGAAGACGACGGAGGCTCCAGCGGCGGCGCCGTCATGCGCCTCGGATGCCGCGAGGCAGTTGGCGTCGTTGGCGCAGCGGACGGGGCGGCCGAGGGCGGCTTCAAGATCGTCGCGGAACGCGTGGCCGGTCATCCAGACCGAATTCGATCCCTTGATCCTGCCGGTGGTCGGGCTGATCGACCCCGGCATGCCGACACCCACGGTGCCTCTCTGGCCGGTTTCCCACTCGATGGAGCGGACGACACCGGCGATCGCCTCCACGGTGGCAGGGTAGTCGCCGCGTGGCGTCGGGACCCGGAGCCGGCACATGACAACGTCGTTGGAGCCGAGGGCGATCGCCTCGATCTTGGTTCCGCCGACATCAACGCCGATCCGCATTCTTGGCTCACCGGGAATTCGTTTGTTTCCGCCCCGCGCTGAGGATACGAAAAGAACCGACGGGACGCCAGCATAGCGCGTGGTGCTGGAATCGCGATGGGCCACCCCGTTTCCAGAGCGGCCCATCGGCGGCGGCACGAAGTCGTCGGCAAGCTTACAGCGGCAGGCCCAGCTTGCGGTCGAGCGAGTAGCGGCCGCCACCCTTCAGGACGATCGCCACCGCGAGCAGGCCCCACATCAGCGGATACTCGTAGCCACCGGCCGTCCAGAAGAAGCCGCTGGGGAGGTGGACCGAGAAGACGGCGACGGCCATCAGGGTCAGGACGCCCACGGCGGCGGGACGGGTCAGCAGGCCGAGGACCAGCGCCAGACCGCCGAAGAATTCGATGAAGCCGGCGAGACCAGCGAACAGGATGCCCGGCTGGAGCCCCAGCTTGGCGCCGAAGAACTCACCAGTGGCGGCCAAGCCGTAGCCGCCGAACAGGCCAAACAGCTTCTGCGCGCCATGCGGCATCAGCAGCAGGCCGGCGGTGACCCGGATCAGCGGGTAGCTGAGCACGGACAGCCGATCCAGAGTGGCGACGAGGCTTGACTGGGACGGGGCGGTGGCGGTGGTGACGCTCATCATCAAAATCCTTTCAAGGAACAGGGTGAAATCGCGCCGCTTTGGGGAAGTCCGGGCGGTGCGCCTTGTCTGGAAAGGAAGATAGCAGTTGATCCCAAAGCGATAATCCGCCTTGATCGCACATGACTGTTGCGCGTTGAGATACAATTCGGGGAGTGGTTATGATGCTGGGGGGATGATCCGGACGATGCCGCGATGTGCCGCGGCCGAGGAGGTGCGGATAGCCGAAGCGAACAACCAGTATCCATGATATCACGGCATGGCGGACATGGGTCCATGGCGGTGGATGCGATGGGATTTGCGGATCGATGCGGTGCCACGATCAATCGGCGTCTGGCGCGCCTCCATCACGCAATGCGATCGCATGGCGCCGGGTACCGCCACGCCAGTCGGATGAAGATGCAAATCGTTGACACATCGACGGTGCGTCAGATCATGGCGAGGTGGAAGCTTGGCTGTGCCATATCGCTGATCGTGATGTCATATCCGCTTTTCTCTTCAGCCAAGGACGATCACGAACGTTTTTTGAACATCCTGATCACCAATAATGACCGGAACGCCAAGTATAGTACGCGAACTTCATGTTATCCAGAAACTGCTTATCATGTGTATCGATATTTCAGCCGGAATCGAGGCATCAGGGTCAGCATCGACGAGGACCTGGAAGGCCTCCCTGCCGCCACGAGTTTATGGATCGCAATGACGTGCCATCAGGACGATACGGGCGTCACGGTCAGCGGTGAGGTGAAAATGAGAAAATCCAATAGTTTCAATAAAATGTCAGTCAGCATCTCCGAGTTTGAGAAACGCGTCGAGAAGCACATGCTGCGCGATCAATTAGTATTTTCCCTGGATGAGGTGGTGGCGAAAGCGGATTTGATCTGGACGGCGAATCGATAATGAAATCTCAAAATCATCGTTCATATAAATCAAAAACTTCGTTAGCAGCGTTCGAACGACATTTGGGGGAGATGGTATGAGGTCTTGTACCAGGATGTGAACTAAAAATTCTGGATTTACAATTATGTTTTTCTTGCTAGTATCTGATAATACTGACATAAGTCTATATTAAAGAAATACCCGTTTGAATATGTGGGCATTTTCGTTAAGTGTTTCCAACAAAGATTGAGGCATGGGGCCAATTTTTTTTGGACTGAACCTCCGACATTAGGTCGAATAAAGCGAAGCGGCATCCGACATCGACGCGTCTGCTTGTCGGGTGCCGCTTCGCTCTACCCGACCTACAGCTAAAATTTAGTATTTGTCCATGATATGGATTTCAGTGGCTAGTTGGTGAGGCAATGTAGGGGCGTTTACCATTTTAGACATGTGTTACTATCTATTGATAGATAGGGAAAATTTTCACGATAAAATCCAAGCGACGATGAAGAAATGAGCGGGTCGTGACGGCAACTCTTCGGCACAGAGTGCGATGTGAGCGCCCAAGGGATTTTCGCCAGCCATATCATCGTGACTGATGTTGCCACTCGGGATGGCTGGGACACTGGCATTGACCAAGTGCCGAAGGTCGCGTGTCTGGGGTTGTCCGATCTGATGGTCCACCTCGATGGTTCGCGGGACTGGGGACCTTTGGTGAAGGACATGGATTTGACCGTGTGGCGTTGGTCGACTCATGACGCATCATCCGTGCGTTTCCACATGTCCAGCGGTGATGTCCGCGACCTCATCCAGGGTCTTGTAACGTCTTGGATCCGCTTGATGATTGGCCGTCACACGCGGCTTGCTACGGCTGTCCTTCCAAGGCGCGGCCCGCTCGACATTTAATTACCCGTCCAACGACGCTTAGGCCAACCGGGACGCATCTTTCCCACCAAACTCCTACTGGAAGTCACATTGTTTTTGATACAGATTATCCCGCAACGAACAATTCCGGGGAGGAAAAGTCATGGCGGAAATCGCGGCGGGGACAATGGCGGCCGAACGGCCCATGACGCGGGAGGAGAGAAGGGTCATCTTCGCCTCATCGCTCGGCACCGTATTCGAATGGTACGACTTTTACTTGTACGGTTCGCTGTCCGCTGTCATCGCGGTGCAGTTCTTCTCGGGCGTTAACCCGACCGCCGCCTTCATCTTCGCGCTGATGGCTTTCGCGGCCGGCTTCGCGGTGCGTCCCTTCGGCGCCTTGGTGTTCGGCCGGCTGGGCGACATGATCGGGCGCAAATACACGTTCCTGGTCACGATCCTGATCATGGGCCTGTCCACCTTCATCGTCGGTATCCTGCCGAACTACGCGTCGATTGGCATTGCGGCACCGATCATCCTGATCGCGCTGCGCCTGTTGCAGGGCCTGGCGCTGGGTGGCGAGTACGGTGGCGCCGCCACATATGTCGCGGAGCACGCGCCGCATGGCAAGCGCGGCGCCTATACCTCGTGGATCCAGACGACGGCGACTCTGGGCCTGTTCCTGTCGCTGCTGATCATCCTGGCGTGCCGTGCCTCGATGTCGGCGGAGGACTTCGCCTCCTGGGGCTGGCGCATTCCGTTCCTGCTGTCGATCGTCCTGCTCGGGATCTCCGTCTGGATCCGGCTGATGCTGAACGAGAGCCCGGCCTTCCAGAAGATGAAGGACGAGGGCAAGCATTCCAAGGCGCCGCTGACCGAGAGCTTCGCGCGCTGGGGCAACCTGAAGATCGTCCTGCTGGCCTTGTTCGGCTTGGTCGCGGGGCAAGCGGTCGTCTGGTACACCGGCCAGTTCTACGCCCTGTTCTTCCTGACCCAGACCCTGAAGGTCGAGGCCCAGTCCGCCAACCTGATGATCGCGGCGGCGCTGCTGATCGGCACCCCGTTCTTCGTGATCTTCGGCACGCTGTCCGACCGCATCGGCCGCAAGCCGATCATCATGGTCGGCTTGCTGCTGGCCTGCCTGACCTATTTCCCGATCTTCAAGGCGATCACCCACTTCGCCAACCCGGCGCTGGAGGAGGCCATCGCGACCGCTCCGGTCGTCGTGACCGCCGATCCCAACGAGTGCTCGTTCCAGTTCAATCCGGTCGGCACCAGCCAGTTCACCTCGAGCTGCGACATCGCCAAGTCGGCCTTGGTCAGGCGCGGCATCCCCTATGTCAACGAGGCCGCCCCCGCCGGGACCGTGGCCCAGATCAAGATCGGGCAGACGGTCATCCCGGCGTATAGTGCCACGCCAGCGGCCAGCACCGGCGTCAACCTGGGGCACACTCCGGCCACCGGCGCCGCTCCAGTGGATGCCAAGTCCGCCGCGGCGGCGTTCGACAAGTCCGTCAACGACGCCCTGACGGCGGCGGCCTATCCGCTGAAGGCGGATCCGGCCCGGGTCAACACGGTGATGACGGTCCTGATGCTGACCATCCTCGTGATCTACGTGACCCTGGTCTACGCACCGATCGCGGCGATGCTGGTGGAGATGTTCCCGACCAAGATCCGCTACACGTCTATGTCGCTGCCCTATCACATCGGCAACGGCTGGTTCGGCGGCTTCCTGCCGACGACGTCCTTCGCCATCGTGGCCGCGACCGGGGACATCTATTCCGGCCTGTGGTACCCGATCGTGATCGCGGCGGCGACCCTGGTGATCGGGCTGCTGTTCGTTCGGGAGACCAAGGACATCGACATCTACAAGCATGATTGACATCATGGCGTAGAGTTGTGGTGGAGGCGGGGCGATGACCTTGCGGGCGATCATCTTCGATGTCGATGGGACACTCGCGGAGACCGAGGAGGAGCATCGCCGCGCCTTCAACGAGACCTTCGGGCATTTCGGTTTGGACTGGCGGTGGGACCGCAAGCTCTACGCCGAACTGCTGAAGGTGACGGGCGGCAAGGAGCGTATCCGCGACTATGTCGCCCGCCATCGGCCAAGCTGCGAGGGCAGGGTGGGGCCGATCGTCAAGGCGATGCACGAGGCGAAGACCGAGCGGTACGTCGCCAACCTGGGGGGCGGCGGCATCAAATTGAGGCCGGGTGTCGCCCGGTTGATCCGCGAGGCGAAAGCCGCTGGTTTGCGGCTCGCGGTCGCCACCACCACCAGCCTGCCAAACGTCAGGATCCTGCTGACCGAGACGCTGGGGCCGGACGCGCTGGACCTGTTCGAGGTCATCGCGGCGGGCGACATGGTGGCCGCCAAGAAGCCGGCCCCGGATGTCTACCTGCTGGCGCTCGACCGCCTGGGACTGCCGGCGGCGGACTGTGTGGCGATCGAGGACTCATACAACGGCGTCATGTCGGCGCGGCGCGCCGGCATCGCGGTGCTCGCCACGTCGAGCGAGTACACCCGGTTCGACGATCTGCGCCACGCCCAAGGCGTGGTGTCGGATTTGGGTGAGCCGGACGCGCCCTACCTGCATCTCGGCGGCGTCGGATCCAGCCACACCCATGTCACCGTCGACATGCTCCGGCGATACTACGGCCTCAGCACGACCTTCAGCGCCGGATAGAGCGCCTTGTAGGAATCATAGACCGGCCGGTACGCCTCGTGGCGGGTCATGTCCGGCTCGACCGTCCGCACCACCTGGACCATGTTGCCGGCCCCGGTCTGGATGTCGTCGTAACGACCGGCGCCGACGGCGGCCAGGACGGCGCTGCCCAGCATCGGGGCGTTGGCGATGCGGGTCAGCTTGAGTGGCAAGCCCGAGACATCGGCGTGGATCTGGACCCACAGGTCGGAATTGGTGGCGCCGCCGCAGACGACGACGTCCTCCGGCTTGAAGCCGGCGGCACCCATGGTTTCCAGGATCAGCTCGGTGCCGAAGGCGACGCTTTCCATCATGGCGCGGAAGATGTGCGCCGGACCGTGGCGGAGCGTCAGGCCGGTGATGGCGCCGCGCGAGGCGGAATCGGTGTAGGGCGTGCGGTTGCCCTGAAAATGGTCGAGCACGACCAGACCTTCCGACCCGGGCGGCATCGCCGCGGCCTCGGCGTTGAGGCGCTCATAGGTCATGCCGCCGTCGATCAGCTTCTTGAACCAGTTGATCACCGATCCGGTCGAGGTCTGGCCGCCCTCGATCGCGTGCAGTCCGGGAATCACCGCGTCGGGATATGTACCCCAGAAGCCGGCTCCATGGACCTCGGACCCGACGAATCCAAGGTGGTTGTGCGACGACCCCGTGATCATGGCCAGTCGGTTGGGCTGGACAACGCCCAAGCCGATCATGCCGATGAAGGCGTCCGAGCCGCCTTGGGCGACCGGCAGTCCCGCGGGCAAACCCAAATGCTCGGCGGCGCTGGGTGTCAAGCCACCGATGACGGTTCCGAGCGGCAGCACCTCGCGCGGCCAGCGGTCGAGCAGTTCGGTCAGCTTCAGCTTCGCCAGAAGGCTGGCGGCGTAGCCCGTGCGGCTGTCGTAGTGCCAGCGGGTCGAGGCGCTGGTGATGTTGGCGACCATGCGGCCGGTCAGGTGGAAATTGATGAAGTCCTGGCAGTCGCAGATGTGGTCGGCCTGTTCGAAGATGTCGGGTTGGTTCTCCGCCATCCACAACGCCTTGGGGATCATCCACTCGGCCGAAACCGGGCCGCGTCCCGCGTTGTTGACCTTCAAGGCCGGATCGTCGACTTCCGCGACGCGGGCCGCTTGGGGAGCAGCCCGCATGTCCATCCAGATGATGGCGGGGCGGAGCGAGCGTCCCTCGGCGTCGAGCGCCACCACCGTGCAGCAGGTCGTGTCGGCGGCGAGGCCGACGATCTGGTCCGGCCGGACGCCGGCCTTGCCCACCGCCTGGCGGACGGAGGCGCCCAACGCCCGCCACCACTCCTCCGGGCTCTGCTCGGCCCAGCCGGCTTGCGGGAATTGGGTCGAAATGGGGGTGACACCCTCGGCGAGCAGACCTCCGTTCAGGTCGAAGACGCCGGCCCGCATGCTCTCGGTGCCGGCGTCGATCCCGATCACATAGATATCCGCCATCACGCACCTGTCGAAGAGTGAAAGGACGGCATCAAGCCGCCACCGCCGAGTTCCGCATCAGGTTCGGCAGGGCGTCGCCCGTCTCGTCGAACAGATGACAATAGCGCCCGGAGACGCCGATGCTGAGACGCTCTCCCGGCTTGGTCTCGAAGTTGCCATCGCCCTTGACCATCAGGTCGCCGCCATCGGTCTTGGTGTAGGCGAAGGTCTCGCCGCCCAGATGCTCGACCACCAGGGTCTGCCCGATGATCCGGGCGTCGCCCTGGCCGGTCTCCGACAGGTCCTCGGGACGGAGGCCCAGGGTCAGGCTGGCACCCGTGGCGATGCCGTCGGGGCGGACCGGAACCAGCAGTTTGTCGCCTCCCGGCAGGGTGACCGTCACGCCATTGGCGGCGACGGCGGTCGCCTGGACCGGCAGGAAGTTCATCTGGGGCGAGCCGATGAAGCCGGCGACGAAGCGGTTGCGGGGATGGCGGTAAAGCTCCAGCGGGGATCCCACCTGCTCGACCCTGCCCTTGTTGAGCACCACGATCTTGTCGGCCAGGGTCATCGCCTCGACCTGATCGTGGGTGACGTAGATCATCGTCGCCTTGAGGTCGGCGTGGAGCTTGGCGATCTCCACCCGCATCTGGACGCGGAGCGAGGCGTCCAGGTTTGATAGGGGTTCGTCGAACAGGAAGACATCGGGTTCGTGGACGATGGCGCGGCCGATCGCGACCCGCTGGCGCTGGCCGCCGGACAGGGCCTTGGGCTTGCGGTCGAGCAGGGGTTCAAGCTGCAGGATTCGGGCGGCGTCGCGGACCTTGCGGTCGATCTCGGCCTTGGGTTCCTTCCGCATCTTCAGGCCGAACGCGATGTTGTCGTAGACCGTCATGTGCGGGTAGAGCGCGTAGGACTGGAAGACCATCGCGACGCCGCGATCGGCCGGCTCCAGATATGTGACGTCGCGGCCACCGATGCTGATGTGGCCGCTGCTGATGCTCTCCAAGCCGGCGATCGACCTCAACAGCGTCGATTTTCCACAGCCGGACGGCCCGACGAACACGACGAACTCGCGGTTCTCGATGTCCAGCTTGATGTCGTGCAGGACCTTGACGTCCCCATACGCCTTCTCGACGCCGTTCAGCTTGACCTCGGTCACGATGCTGTACCCTCCCTCGCTTCTTGTTCTCGTACCCACTGTCGGCAGCGCGCGAACTGGAATATTTGTATTTTAGCAATTACAAAAGCTTGACACCCTTAGATGCCGCACAATACGATATTTGTAAATTCATTCTTACAAAAGTCAAGGAGGAGGCCCAGCATGCGCGCCGCGTATATCCACGGGATCCGGGATCTCAGGGTCGGGGACAAACCCACCCCCCAACCCGCGGGCAACGAGGTTCTGCTGAGCGTCAGCGCCGTCGGCGTGTGCGGCAGCGACCTTCACTATTACAAGGAAGGCGCCATCGGCTCCGCCGTGATCAGCCAGCCTTTCGTGCCCGGTCACGAGTTCGCCGGACGGGTGCTGGAAGACCGCCCCGACTTGGGATTGAAGGCCGGCCAACTGGTCGCCGTCGATCCCGCCAAGCCCTGCGGGCATTGCGAATGGTGCGAGCGCGGCCACGTCAACCTGTGCCCGAACGTCGAGTTCATGGGCGCGCCGCCGAAGACCCATGGCGCCATGACGGAGCTGATCTCCGCCTCGCCCAGCCAGATCTTCCCCGTTCCCGACAACTTCACCGAGATCCAGGCCGTGATGCTGGAGCCCCTGGGAGTGGCGATCCACGCTTGGGACTTGGCCAAGATGAAGCGGATGATGGAGACGGTGGCGGTGATCGGCTGCGGTCCGATCGGGCTGTGCCTGCTGCAGCTGGCCAAGCTTCTGTGCAAGGACAAGGTCTACGCGATCGATCCGGTAGGATATCGCGCCAACCTCGCCAAGAAGCTCGGTGCCGACGAGGTGGCGGATAGCCACACGGCGATCGCCGACTGGACCAATGGCCGCGGCGTCGATCTGGTGCTGGAGGCGACCAACTCGCCGATGGGCTTTCAAATAGCGGCGGAGTCGGTGCGCATCGGCGGCCGCGTCGTGCTGGTCGGCATCCCCGACGGCGACCAATACACCCCGCTCAGCGCCTCGCTGCTCCGGCGCAAGGGCTTGGACATCAAGATGTCGAGGCGCATGGGCCACGTCTACGAGCGCGCGATCAAGCTGGTCGCGGAAGGCAGGGTGGATGTCGACACCATGGTGACCCATCGCTTCGCTCTCGAGCAAGCCGACGACGCCTTCAGCTATCCGGCGGAATTCCATGACGGCGCCGTCAAGACCATCATTCTGCCCAACCAGTCCTGATCTGGAAACCGTTGAATCCTCGGCCAGAAACGACAAACCACGACATTCCTTGGAGGGAACGCGATGAAGATGTTTAGGGGAAAGAAGGTTCTGGGCGCCATCGCCTTCGCGGCGGCGCTGTTCTCGTCGACCGCGATCATGTCCACGGCCCTGTCGTCCAGCGCCATGGCCTGGACGCTGGAGGAGGCGGCGCAGCCTTATAAGGGCACCAGCATCAAGGCGATCTTCCTGGATCGTCCCGGCTATGCCGCCGCCATCAAGCTGCTGCCGGAGTTCGAGAAGAAGACCGGCATCAAGGTCAACTACGAGATCGTTCCCTACGAGAACAGCCGCGAGCGCCAAGTGCTGGACTTCACCGGCGGCGGCGAGATCGACGTCGTGCTGACCGACGTGGTTTGGATCGGCGAGTTCGCCGGCAACGGCTGGCTGGAGCCGGTCAAGACCTTCACCGATGACGCCAAGCTGGCCGACCCGAAGCTGAAGCTGGACGGCTTCTTCCCCATCCTGCTGGAGTCGTTCGGCACCTGGGGCGACGAGGTCTATGGCCTGCCGTTCGACAACTACTCGGGCCTGCTCTACTACAACAAGTGCACGCTCCAGCAGGCCGGCTTCGACAAGCCGCCGGCCACGTGGGACGAGTTGCTGAACGTTTACGGGCCGAAGCTGACGGATCAGGCGAACCGCAAATACGCCTTCGCGCTGCAATCCCGTCGGGGCGAGACCCAGTCGGCCGACAGCTTCATGCGCGTGCTGTGGCCGTTCGGTGGCTCGCTGCTGGACGACAAGTTCAAGTCGAACCTGAACTCCAAGGAATCGCAGGCTGGTCTCAAGTTCCGCCAGGACCTGATGAAGATCATGCCGCCGGGCATCGTCGACTATGACCACGCCGAGGCGGTCAACGCCCTGGCCCAGGGCAACGTCGCGATGATCACGGAATGGTCGGCCTTCTACAGCACGCTGGCCGATCCGACCAAGTCGCGGATCACCGACTGCCTGGCGGTCGCGACCGAGCCGGCGGGCCCCGCCGGTCTGAAGCCGGCGCTGGGTGGCTTCTCGCTGGGTGTCAACGCGCAGTCGTCCGACGCCAAGAAGGCGGCGGCGTGGCTGTTCATCCAGTGGGTCACGTCCGAGGAAATGGCCAAGCCCTATGTCGAGGCCGGTGGCGTCAGCGGCCGCACGACCATCTACAAGGATGCCGATATCCAGAAGCGCTATCCGTTCGTCCAGCCGATGGTCGCGTCCTGGGATGGTGGCGTGCCCGACTTCCGGCCGCGTTTCGCCGAGTGGCCGGAACTGTCGGAAGTCATCGCCGAGTGGGGCACCCGCATGATGCTGGGCAACGTCAGCATCGAGGACGGCGCCAAGTCGATCGGCGCCAAGGTCGAGGAAGTGCTGGGCCAAGCCGGTTATTACAAGGGCGACAAGCCGCTCCGGAAGTAAGGGGCGGAGTTTTGGGTCGAGGTTGCCGCCGATGCCGGGCTTAAACCCCGGTGTCGGCGTCGCCTTCTAAATATTTGTGAAACCAGGGAGATCCGCCATCATGTCGAGCGGCACCCAACCCGACGGCTCCGGCAAGCCGCGGGTCTTCCCGACGCTCTGGAACAATGGACGCGCGGCCTTCGCCTTCCTGGCACCCGCCGTGGTGGCGCTGGCGATGATCGGGATCTTCCCGACGGTGTTCGCGCTGGTCAATTCGTTCCGGCGCTACAACCTGGCCAAGCCGCGCGATCCGACGCCGTTCATTGGCTTCGACAACTATCTAACCGTGTTCAACGACGCGTCGTTCTGGGGCGCGCTCGGCCGGACATTCACGTTCCTGATCACCGTCGTGCCGATCCAATTGGCGCTGGGATTGATCATCGCGCTGCTGCTGCACAAGCCGGGCCTGTCCGGCTTCAAGCTGCTGGCGCGGCTCAGTTTGGTGATCCCGCTGGCGACCGCACCGGCCGTCGCGGGACTGATCGGACGGCTGGTCTTCAACCGTGACTTCGGTGTCGCCAACGCCGTGCTGGCGTTGGTCAACGCCGGTCCGGTCGAGTGGCTGGGCGACACGACCAACGCCTTCATCGCCGTGGCGCTGATGGACATCTGGCAATGGACGCCGTTCTGCGCCTTGGTGCTGCTCGCCGGATTGACCATGGTGCCGAACGAGGTCGAGGAGGCGGCGAGGCTGGAAACGCGAAGCCGCTGGCAGATCGTCCGCTATGTCCAGCTGCCGTTCCTGCTGCCCAGCATCACGGTGATCCTGATCCTGCGGACGGCCGACATCCTCAAGATGTTCGACACCGTCTTCACCATGACGCGCGGCGGTCCGGGGGCGGCGACGGAACTGGTCAGCGTCTATATCCAGCGGGTGGGATTCCGGGTGTTCGACCAAGGTGTCGCGTCGGCGCAGGCGATCCTGCTGCTGATCCTGACCATCATCCTCGCCCGCCTGTACATCAAGTTCGTCTACCGGGAGATCTGACCATGGCCGTGGCAACAGCGGGCGGCACCGTCCCCGCCGCATCCCACACCAAGCCGAAGCGGCTGGTCAGCGCGTGGCATCTGGTGGGATTGCTGGCGATCTTCCTGTTCGCCGTCTTCCCGTTCTACTGGATGGTGGCGACCAGCCTGAAGACGCAGGCCGAGGCCCTGGCCTCGCCGCCGATCTGGGTCTTCACGCCCCGCCTGGACAACTACTTCGAGGTCTTGTTCAACCGCGATGTCCTGTCCAGCCTGACCAACTCGATCATCATCGCGGTGTCCACCACCATCCTGGCGGTGGGACTGGGCACGCCCGCGGCCTACGCGCTGGCGCGGTTCGAGTTCAAGTCGAAGGAGGAGCTGTGGTTCTGGTTCATCACCAACCGCATGCTCAGCCCGATCGTCGTGGCGCTGCCGATCTTCCTGATGGCGCGGACCTTGAACCTGATCGACACCCATATCGTGCTGATCCTGGTCTACCTGACCTTCAACCTGCCGATCGTCGTGTGGATCTGCACCGACCAGTTCCGGGGCGTGCCCAAGGACCTGGACGAGGCGGCGCGGCTGGCGGGCGCGTCTCGCTTCACGATCTTCTGGCGGATAGCATTGCCGCTCGCCATGCCGGGCGTCGCGGTGTCGGCGATCTTCTCCTTCATATTCTCCTGGAACGAACTGCTCTACGCCCTTGTCCTGACACGGAATGTGGCGCGGACGGCTCCCGTGGCGGCGACCAGCTTCATGAGCGGTTACGACCTGCCCTGGGGCGAGATCATGGCGACCGGCACGCTGATCGTGCTGCCAGTGATCGTGTTCGCGCTGATCGTGTCGAAGCATCTGGTCCAGGGATTGACCATGGGAGCGGTGAAGTAGGACAGTCACGGGACGCTGACGCGAGAAGGATTTGCCGTGCGGACCAACAGCCTGGACGACGATGTGGGCACCAGCTCCGACGAGCAGCTGAACATCCGCATCGCTTGGTACTACTACATCACGGACATGACCCAGCAGCAGATCGCCGACCGGTTCGGCATCACCCGGGTGCGGGTCAACAAGGCGCTGGCGCATAGCCGCGAGTCCGGTGTCGTCCAGATCCGCATCAACTCCAAGCTGGCCTCCTGCGTCAGGCTGGAATACGAGCTGGAGCGGCTTTATGGGCTGTCACGGGTGACGGTGGTGCCGACGCCCGACGACGACCGCTTCATCTTCCGGGTGCTGGGCGTCGGGGTGGCGCCCTACATCCACGATCAGGTGTTCGACGGCTGCACGCTGGCGGTCGGCTGGGGCCGCACCCTGAGGCAGGCGGTGAGGGAAACGCGGGGACGAGCGCTGCCCAACACGACGGTGCTGTCGCTGCTGGGCGGGCTGCATTACGGCTCCGCCAACAACACGGCGGAGATCGCGTCCAGCTTCGCCAGCCTGTTCGGCGGCTCGTATTTCTATCTGGCGGCGCCGGTCTACGCGAGTTCCGACGAGTACCGCGATATGATCCTGGCGGAGGCATCGGTTCAGGACGTGTTGGGCAAAGCGCGGGACGCGGATATCGCGCTGGTCACCGTCGGAGATCTGACCAAGCGGTCGCTGATGATCGAGCTGGGGCTGGTCAGCCCGGAGGACGCCAAGTCGCTGAAGGCCGCCGGAGCGGTCGGCGACCTGCTCGGACATTACCTTAACAAAGACGGCGAAGAGGTTGATCATCCGCTGAATCGGCGGGTGATCTCGCTGAACCTGGAAGACCTCCGCCGCATCAAGAAGGTCGTGCTGGTCTCCGGCGGGCCGTACAAGGCCGACATCATCCGGGCCGTCCTGTCGCGGAAGTTCGTCCACGAATTGGTGATCGACGAGTCGACCGCGGAACGGCTGGCGGACCCTTCGCCCCGGAAGTGAAACCGAGGAAATGACATGACCGAGACCGTTGGGGAACTGGCGTCACAGGCTTGCGCCGAGATCGCCCGGACCTTCGAGACCATCGACGGGAGCCAGGTGGACGCCCTGGTCGAGGCGCTGGCGGCGGCGCGGAGGATCGTGCTCCACGGCGTCGGGCGCGAGGGGCTGATGATGCGGGCGCTGACCATGCGCCTGTTCCACATGGGGCTGGAGGCCCATCCCGTTGGCGACATGACCACGCCGGCGATCGGGGCCGGTGACCTCCTGGTGGTCAGCGCCGGACCGGGCGGGTTCTCGACCATCATGGCCCTGATCGGCGTCGCCCGCGAAGCGGGTGCCAAGGTGGCGGTGATCACGGCCCAGCCTGCCGGTGGAGCCGCGCGGACCGCCGATCTGGTGATGTTCCTGCCGGCCCAGACCATGGCGAACGACAGCGGAGCGGCGGCCAGCGCGGTCCTGTCCATGGGCAGCGCCTTCGAGGGCGCGCAATACGTCTTCTTCGAGGTGTTGGTGCTGCTGCTGCGCCAGCGGCTTGGCATCAGCGCCGAGGACATGCGCGCCCGCCACACGAACCTGGAGTGAGCGGGATGGTGCGATACGACTTCGGCGGCAAGCGCGCTTTGGTGACAGGGGCGGCGAAGGGCATCGGCAAGGAGACCGCCAAGCTGCTGGCGGATTGCGGCGCCGAGGTGATCGCCTTCGACCGCGGGATGGCCGACCTGTCCGACGTCGAGGCGACCAAGTCAGCCGTCCGCTCGGTCCTGCCGATCGATCTGCTGGTCAACTGCGCCGGGATCGTCGAGCTGGAGAGCTTTCTCGACACCAACGCCGAGACCTTCGACCGCACCCTGGCGGTCAATGCCCGAGCACCCATGATCGTGGCCCAGGAGGTCGCCCGCGACCTGATCCGGCGCGGCGTGCCCGGCGCCATCGTCAACGTGTCCAGCTTGGCCGCCGATGTCGGGACGCGGGATCACACCGCCTATTGCGCATCCAAGGCGGCGCTCGACGCCATCACCCGCGTGATGGCGCTGGAACTGGGATCCCACGGCATCCGGGTCAACAGCCTGAACCCGATCGTGACGCTGACGCCCATGGCCGACAAGGCGTGGAGCGATCCGGCCAAGTCGGGGCCGATGCTCGCCCGCGTCCCGCTGGGCCGCTTCGCCCAGCCAGCCGAGGTGGCGGCGTCGATCGCCTTTCTGCTGAGCGACGCCGCCGCGATGATCCACGGCACGACCCTGACGGTCGACGGCGGCTTCAGCGCCGGTTGAGTCGCGCCAGACGGGGGAACAGGTCGCGGAGCCGCGGGTAGAGGTCGGCGTAGAGGCCGAGCAGCTCGGCGTGGAAATCGGCGTGGGCGGGATCCGGCTCGAACGCCACTCCGGTGTGCGTCATGGCGGTGGCCGCCGCCTCGAAGTCCGGGTACCAGCCGGCACCGACCGCCGCCGCGATGCCGGCGCCGAGGCTGGACGCCTCGGCCGTCTCGGCGCGGACCACGGGGCGGCGGGTGATGTCGGCCATGATCTGGCACCACGGATCGCTGGCCGAGCCGCCGCCGATCGCGACGAAGCTGTCGACCGGCTGGCCCGTGGCAGCCACCACCTTGTCGGTCGCGAAGGCCTGCTCCAACGCTATTCCCTCCAGCAGCGCGCGGTAGATCTCTCCTCGGCCATGGTCGGGTGACAGGCCGAGCAGGCAGCCCCGGGCATCCTGGTCCCAGTAGGGGTTCATCACGCCGTTCCAGTACGGCAGCAGCATCAACCCGGCGCTGCCGCGCGGCACGGCGGCGGCCTCGGCCTCCAGCCTGCGGAAGATGCCGGGATCGGCGTCTGGATCGAGGCCGAACATCTGCCGAATCATGGAGTTGACGAGCAAAGTTCCCGATCGAAGTGAGGTTTCGAGGATGTAGCCTCGCCGGTCGATCGCACACATGGTGCGGAACGCCGGGTCGATTTGGGGCGCCTGGTCGTAGACACCCGAGACGATCGCGGTGCCGAGATTGAGATAGGCGGTGCCGGATCTCGCGACACCCGTGCCGAGGCCGCCCGCTTGCCCATCGCCACCACCGGCCACCACAGGCGTCCCGGCGCGGAGGCCGGTCAACTCCGCCGCCTCCGCCGTCACCTGCCCGACGATGGTTCCCGGAGCGAAGGCGGATGGGAACCTGTCCGTCGGCAGCGGGCTCGGCAGGGCCTGGATCACGTCGTCGGACCAGCGGTGTTCGGCGATGTCGAATGCGCCCAGGGGATCAGCGCTGGCCCAGCTGGTGGCGAACTCACCGGTCAGGCGGCGGACGAGCCAAGCGTGCGGGTCGTAGACGTGGCGGATGTGGCCGAACAGCTCTGGCTCCGCCCGCGCCATCCAGGCGAGGCTATAGACGGCCGGCGCGAAGTCCAGCGGCTTGCCGGTCAGTCTGTGCATCCGCTCGACGCCGACGCGGGCCGACATGGCGTTGACCTCGGCCTTGCGCCGTTCGTCCAGCCACAGGATCGCGGGACGCAGCGGTACGTCGCTCTCGTCGGTGACCGCGACGGTTTCCCGCTGGTTGACCACGGCGACCGCAGCGACCGAGGCGGCGGAGATGGTCGCCAGCGCCTCCGATAGGGCCAACTGAGCGGCGCGCCACCAATCGGCGGGGTGCTGCTCGTAGGCGTTGGGCGCGGGGCGCTCCAGGCCGAGCGGGGCACGTCCCTGCGAGATCGCCCGGCCATCGCGGCTCCAGGCGATCGCCTTGCAGGTCGTGGTGCTGAGATCAATGCCAATAACGACGTCTTCCATGATGCGCGGAAATTAGCACACGATCGAAGTCTTTGGCAGGCAAACATAAACGCCGTGCGACCTGGACCGACTCAGGAGTCGATCGTCTTGCGCGTGAAGGTCTCGATGTAGTCCATCAGGCGGTCGGACGCCCCGGCCGCGGCCACGGGGTCGCGCTGGGTGATCGCCCTGGCGACGCCGGCGTGGAGCTTCGCCGATAGCGGCAGGTCCGCGACCTCCTTGTAGTGCTGGTACCAGAAACGGCGCGACAGGCCGTGCATCAGGCTCATCGAGCGGGCCGCGAACTCGTTCCGGGCCGCCTGGGCGATCAGCAGGTTGAGGCGCAGGTCGAGCCGCATGAAAGTGATGTCGTCGGAGTCGCGCGAGGCGTCCAGCATGCTGGTGGCGATCTGGTCGAACTCCGCCAGTTCGACGGCGTTGGCGCGCTCGGCCGCCCCCCGCGCCATCAGCCGCTCCAACTCCCGCCTGACTTCCAGCAGGCGTAGCTGGGTCCGCAGGTTAATCTCCGACACCAGGATGCCCCGGCGCGGCAGGATGGTGACCAAGCCGTCCAGGGCCAGACGCTGGAGGGCTTCCCGGATGGGGGTGCGGCCGATCTCCAGCCTCTGCGACAGCATCTGTTCCGACAAGATGGTGCCGGGTGGCAGTTGGAGAGTGACGATCAGTTCCTCAAGCTGGCGATAGGCCCGCTCGGTCATCGTGCTCTCGTCTGGAGCCGTGGCGGGAGCGGAAGCTGTCCCGCCGCCTTCGGCGGCATCGGCGGAACCACGGTTTTTCAAGGACTTCATGCTCACCACGGCCGCGTCACCCCGACTGTTCCGGCCCTACGGTTCCGGTAGGGCGTATATGTCATGGCGGACCGGTCGCTTTCAAGATAAGCCGGTTCAGCGCTGGCCGCGCCGGTCCGACCCTTTCCGCGTCACCTCGGGGAAAACCCACATGGCGACGGCCATGAAGACGCCCAGGAACAGGACCGCGTATTTCGGGCCGACCTGCCCGATCGAGTCCTGGAACAGATAGGCGCCGGCGGCGGCGAGGATGACGATCACGGTCAATGTCATCTTGATGGGAAATGGCATGAACGGCCTCCAAGCGTTTGTGATGGATCAGGAAATACTGGTTAGGGGGAGGGCGGCCAAGGTGATGGCTTGGACCATCGCCAGCAGCCCCAGGCCGGTGCGGTTGTCGCGCCAGGCGGCTGGCCAGATCTGGAAGAGCAGGGGCGAGAACAGCAAGATCACGCCACCGACGACGACGACCGTGGTCCAGCGCAATTCCGTCAGCGCGTGAAGCGCTGTCCCGGCCGCCAACGCGAGGAGGAGCGCCGAGTTCGACAGGATCAGGAGACCCGAGCCCCGGCCCCGCGCGGCGTCGGGGCGGGAAGACAGGGGCAGCATGCCGGCGAGTGTCAGGAAAGCCACGCAGCCGATCGCCAGCGGGACGCAGAACCAGGGAAGCGCCATCAAGTTCGGTTCGATGTTGGTCATCGCATCGTTTCCTCCCAACGTTTGGCTTCTTGTGATATGAATGATATATCACTACCATGCTAGATGCAAGCTCACGGGAGGAGACAATGAACAAGACGTATCGCGGTGATCGCACGATCGACGGCATCCTGGTGACGGTGGATGGCGAACCCCTGGCCGAGCGGACGGATCTGAAGCGATTGTCCGGGGAGGGTTTCGAGTGGAGCTACGAGGGCGACGCCCCGGCGCAGTTGGCTCTTGCGATCCTGGCCAATCACGCCGGCGATGAGACGGCGCTGGCCCGCTACAAGTCCTTCATGACGGCGGCGGTGGCGAATTTCGCCAACGAATGGGAAATGACATCGGCGGATATCGACGAGGTCCTGGGTGTGGCATCGCCCCGCTCGGAGCGCGCGAGCTGACGCGGCGGGTTTCAAGAATGGTAAAAACCCCGGCGGAAGCGTTCCGCCGGGGCTTTTTCATGATCAGGGTCGTTCTGGAAGTACCGTACCGCTCACTCGGCCGCGACGGTGTGGTTCGCCGCCGGCTTCGGGGTCCGCGAGGTCCTGCGCATGTCACGCCTGACGAAGCGGGTGTCGTAGCCGTTGAACAGGTGGCCGACCAATCCGCGGTTCAGGTCGGAGGTGCCGAATAGCCAATCCATCACCGGGAAGGTCAGGTTCATGTTGCGCTCCATCATGATCGACTGCTCGTGATGGGCGGTGTGGTGCCGCCGGATCGTGTTGACGAACGGCATGTTGCGGACGAACCAGTTGTCTTCGACATGGCAGCAGAAGTGCATGAACTCGTAAATCAGGTACATCGACGTCGTCGCCGTGATGAACAGCCACCCGACATTCGGCGAGATCAGCCAGCCCAGAGCGATGGCGCCGGGGATCGACATCAGAGTGAACGTGGCGAGCGCGTAGGGCGGGAAGAAGGTGACGCGCCAGTCGTGGTGATCGGCGAAGCGCATTTCCTTCTCGGTGAAGAACTGGTGATGCATCAGCGTGTGGCGGTTATAGATCGCCCGAAACGCCGAGATACTCGACGGGCGGTGCATCACGTAGCGGTGCAGCAGCCATTCGAAGTAGTTGGCGCCGACCAGCGTCACGGGCACGATCAGCCATTCCCACCATCGCACCTGATGGAGGTTGGCTCCGTAGATGTACAGCGCCGTGAAGCCGATCGTGTAGATGATGAAGACGTGCAGCCATCCATTGTACCAGCCGGCGACGCGTTCCCGGTAGGTCTCGCGGTATTTGCGCTGCCGATCGCTCATCGGAGTTGCCGAGAGTTCCATCGGGCGTTTCCTCCTAAGTCTTTGTCTATGACTGATATGTCAGTAGAGTATCAGATGGGGCTTCCTATGTCCACCCCCGATCCGGACGGCGCTCAAAACATGACGACGCTGCGGATCGCCTCGCCTTTCGCCAGGGCGTCGAAACCGGCGTTGATCTCGGACAACCCGATGCGGCGGGTGATCAATTCGTCCAACTTCAGCGTGCCGTCCAGATAGGCCTGGGCCAGCATCGGGAAGTCGCGGGCCGGGCGCGCCCCGCCATAGCTGGAGCGCCGGATGCGCTTCTCGCCCATCAGCGCCCCCCAGCGGAGCGCCACATCCTGGTCGACATCGACCTTGCCCAACCAGACGACTTGGCCGCCGGGCCGGACCGCCTCGACGGTGACGCGGAAGGCGGCCGGGCTGCCGGCCGATTCCAGCACGACATCGGCGCCACGGCCCTCGGTGGCGGCCTTGATCAGTGCCACGGCATCCTGCCGCCCAGCGTCGATCAGGTCGGTGGCCCCCATCGACAAGGCCAGATCGAGTTTTCCGGGGTCCAATTCGCAGGCGAAGATCCGCGCGGCGCCGGCCAAACGGGAACCCTGGACGGCGGCGAGGCCGACGGCGCCGCAGCCGATCACCAGCACGGTATCGCCGGCGCCGATCTCCGCGATGTTCAAGGCCGCCCCGGCGCCGGTCATCACGCCGCAGCCGATCAGACAGGCTGCGTCGAATGGCATGGCGTGGGGGATCGGAATGGCGGACTGGTCGGGCACGACGCAGTATTCGCCGAACGCTCCGAGGAACATCAGGTGGTGCAGGTCGCGCCCATCCTTCAGGCGGGCGGGGGACGCGCCGTCGAATCGCAGAGCCTTGGCGCCTTCGCGCTGATAGGTGTCGCAGAGGATTGGAAGGTCGCGGTCGCAATAGAAGCATTGGCCGCAGTGGGGATTCCACGACAGCACCACATGGTCGCCCGGCGTGACGCCGCGCGCCTCCGCTCCCACCGCCTCGACGACACCGGCGGCCTCGTGCCCCAGGACGATCGGCAGGGGATAGCGTAGTTGGCCACGCATCACTTCCAGATCGGTGTGGCACAGGCCGGCGGCCCGGATACGCACGAGCACGTCCGTCGGTGCCAGATCGGGCGCCACCACCGTCTCGATCGCGAGGGGAGATCCTACGGCGTGAAGCACGGCGGCTTGGTATTCGAACGGCATGGATGGTTCCCGGTTTTGGCGGAAAAGGCGCCGGACCAGCCGCGCCGGTGGAAGGCGGAGCGGCTGGTCCGGCGGGCTGGATCGGATCAGTGGGAGATGTCCTCGAGCATCTTGCCCTTGGTCTCCTCGCCCAGGACGATCACGACCAGGGCCGCGATGACGAAGGCGCCGGCGCCCAGGCTGAAGACGCCGATCTGCCCGGCGGTCGGCAGGATGACGCCGACGATGTAGGGACCGAGCAGCGAGCCCAGGCGGCCGATCGCCGAGGCGCAGCCGGCCCCCGTCGCGCGCGCCCTAGTCGGGTAGAGTTCCGGCGTGTAGGCGTAGAGGACCGACCACATGCCGAACAGGAAGAACTGCATCACCAAGCCGAACCCGATCAGCTGGTTGACGCTGGCGGCGGTGCCGTAGAAATACGAGGCGGCGGCGCTGCCCAGCAGCATCAGCACGCAAGTCGATTTCCTGCCCCACGCCTCCACCAGCCACGCGGCGGTGATGAAACCTGGAATGCCGGCCAGGGAGATCAGGATCGTGTAGAAGACCGATTTGGTGACCGCGAAGCCCGCCTGCTGGAGCAGCGCTCCCAACCATGTCGTGAGGCCGTAGTACCCCAGCAGCGCGAAGAACCAGAGCGACCAGATCATCACCGTCCGCTTGGCGTAGGGGCCTTTCCACAACTCCAGGAACGAGAAGCCGCTGGGGGTGGCTGCCTGACGCGACGGGATGATCACGGGATCCGGCAGATCCCGGTCGCCGGTGCGTTGACGCACCTTGTGCTCGATCTTGGTCAGGATGGCGTCCGCTTCCGCGACACGGCCGCGTGATGCCAGCCAGCGCGGCGATTCCGGCACCCAGAGCCGGATGAAGAGCAGGAAGATCGCTGGGACCGCCTCGATGTAGAAGACGGTGCGCCAATCGGCGAAGGACAGGACCCAGTAGGTCAGCAGACCGGCGGCGATGAACCCGATCGGCCAGAAACCCTCCAGCAGGGCCATGTACTTGCCGCGCTTCTTGGCTGGGATGATCTCGGACACGATCGACTGTGCCACCGGGAATTCCATGCCCATGCCGAAGCCCAGGATGACGCGGGCGACCGCCAGGAACACGACATCCGGCGCGTAGCCGCACAGGAAGCTTCCGACGCCCCAAAACACCATGCTGGTCTGGAACACGATCGTCCGGCCGAACCGGTCGGCGAGCATCCCGGCGATGCTGGCGCCCAGGAACATTCCAAGGAAACTCATGCTGGACAGGAGCCCGGTCTGGGCCGTCGTCAGGCCAAACTCGGTCCTGATCGATCCCAGCACGAAGGTGAGGGTGCCAAGATCCATGGAATCGAAGAACCAGGCGGTCGCGATGATCAGGAAGATCCCACGCTGATACGAGGTCATCGGCAGCCGTTCCAGCCGCGCCGCGACTCCCTCAGCCTGCGCGTACCGACTGTCCACCGCCCGCGCCCGGGCGCCGGGCACGATTCCGATGCCGTCCACTCCGGCTTGTACCGTCATTCCGTCTCCTCCCCTTCTGGTTCTTCGCGCGATCTCGGGCGCGCTTGGGATGTGCGTGACGCGACGCTCGAACACCAATGACATGGTGTTGAGTATGCGACTGACATATCACTAACATACGCAAAAAGGGCTGACAAGATGACCGGAGGCGTTCACCCGTTTCCGAACGAAGGGATGGAGAAACCATGGAACCACCGGCCCATCAGGGAGTTTGGCCGGGTACGTCCAACCATCGATCTAGCGAGGGCTCCAAGTGGGAAACCAGACAATTCCATCTCCACCCGTCGTCTGCGTCACCGGCGCTTCCGCCGGGATCGGCCGGGCCATCGCGTTGGCCTTCGCCGCCGAATGGGGAGCCGACATCGCCTTGATCGCCCGTTCGGAGGAGGCGCTGAACGTTGTCGCCCGCGAGGTCGAGCGGCTGGGGGGCGGGGCCCTCGTCCTGCCGCTGGACGTGGCCGACGAGGCCGCCGTGTCGGCGGCGGCGGACCGGATCGAGCGCGAATTGGGACCGATCGACGTCTGGGTCAACAACGCCATGGTCACCGTCTTCGGCCGGGTCGAGCACTTGGCGCCAGAGGAGTTGCGCCGGGTGACCGAGGTGACATATCTCGGCTCCGCCTTCGGCATCCAGGCGGCCTTGCGGCACATGATCCCGCGCGGCCAGGGTACGATCATCCAGATCGGTTCCGCCTTGGCCTATCGCTCCATTCCGCTCCAGGCGGCCTATTGCGGAGCCAAGGCGGCCATCCGGGGCTTCATCGACAGCCTGCGGTCGGAACTGCTCCATGACGGCCACGACGTGAAGCTGTCGATGGTCCAGCTACCCGCCGTCAACACGCCGCAGTTCGATTGGGCACGGAGCCACATGCCGCGCCGGGCGCGGCCGATGGGGAAGATCTTCCAGCCGGAGGACATCGGCCGCGCCATCGTGCGGGTGGCGGAGCGACCGAAGCGCGAATACTGGCTGGGAGCGAGCGCCATGGAGGCGATCCTGGGAAACTACGCCCTACCGGGTTTCGCCGACCATTACCTCGCGGAGAACGCGGTCGATGGGCAGTTGACGGAGCAGCCCGACACGCCGGGCCGGCCCGACAACCTGTTCGACACGGTTCCAGGCCAGCACAGGATGCGCGGCCGGTTTGGCCTGCCTCGGCATCATCTGATGCTGACATCGAGTGGAGGGACGGCGAGGGCGACAGCCTTCACGGCGGCCGTAGCCTTGGCTGGAGGACTGGGATACCTGGCCCACGCGGCGCTGACCCGCCAGCGACGCTGACGGGCCAACGGGGGCAGGCTGGCCTTGGCTGGAGTTCAGCGGGGTTTGTGGCCGGGCAGGATGCCGCTCAGGACCTGCTTGGCGGAGTTGATCAGGACGCTGCCCTGATCGGGATCGCCGGCGATCAGGAACGAGGTGAAGTTCTTCGCCTGGGTCAGGGTGATGTGCGGCGGCAGCGGCGGCACGTTGGGGTCGGTCTTGACCTCCAGCAGGACCGGCCGGTCGGCGGCGAAAGCCTCGTCCCAGCCCGCCGCGACCCGCTCGGGATCGTCGACATAGATGCCCTTCAGGCCGATCATCTCCGCGAAACGGTGATAGGGGACGTTCGGCAGCACCTGACTCGCCTCGAACTTGGGGTCGCCTTCCTGCACCCGCTGTTCCCAGGTCACCTGATTTAAGTCCTCGTTGTTGAAGACGCAGACCACCAGCTTGGGGCTCGACCATTGTTTCCAGTACTTGGCGATGGTGATCAGTTCCGCCATGTTGCTCATCTGCATGGCGCCGTCGCCGACCAATGCGATCACGGGGCGATCCGGATGGGCGAACTTGGCGGCGATGGCGTAGGGAACGGCGGCGCCCATCGAAGCCAACCCGCCCGACAGCGAGCACATCATGCCGCGCTGGATTTTGATGTCACGCGCGAACCAATTGGCGCAAGACCCTGAGTCACTGGTGATGATCGAGCGGGGCGGCAGGCGCGGCGACAGTTCCCAGGTGACGCGCTGGGGATTGACCGGCTCGGCGGGCTGCATGGCCCGATCCTCCAGGGTCTTCCACCAAGCGGTGACGTTCTCCTCGATGCCGGTACGCCAGGAACGGTCGGACTTCTCCACCAGCAGGGGCAGCAGGGCGCGGAGCGTCTCGGCGCTGTCGCCGACCAGATTGACCTCCATCGGATAGCGGATGCTCAGCATGTCCGGCTTGAGATCGATCTGGACACCCCGGGCGTCGCCTTCCTTCGGCAGGAACTCGGAATACGGGAAGCCAGACCCGATCATCAGGAGCGTGTCGCATTCCATCATCAGGTCATAGCTGGGCTTGGTTCCCAGCAGGCCGATCGAACCAGTCACCCAAGGCAGGTCGTCGGGCAGAGCCGCCTTGCCAAGCAGCGCCTTGGCGACACCGGCACCCAGCCTGTCGGCGACGGCGATCACCTCGTCGGTGGCGCCAAGGGCGCCGGCGCCGACAAGGATCGCGACGCGCCGGCCCTCGTTCAACACGTCCGCCGCGCGCCGCAGGTCGGATTCGTAGGGAACCACCTTGGGGGCGCTGAAGCCGACACCGGAGAAGACGGAGCCGTGCTTGCGCGGCGGTTCCTCGTACGCCGCCTCCTGCAGGTCGTTGGGAAGTATCAGGGCGGTCACCTTGCGCTCGCCCACGGCCGTCCGCACGGCGCGGTCGACCAGATGCCGTACCTGTCCAGGCACCATCGCCTGCTGCACGAAGGCGCCGGCGACATCCTTGAACATGCTGACGAGGTCGACCTCCTGCTGGTAGTGCGAGCCAACCGCCGTGCGGGCCTGCTGCCCGGCGATCGCCAGCACCGGCATGTGGTCGAGGCGGGCGTCGTACAATCCGGTGATCAGATGCGATGCCCCGGGACCGGAGGTGGCGAGGCAGACGCCGAGTTCCCCGGTGAACTTGGCGTGGGCGGAGGCCATGAACGCGGCCATCTCCTCGTGCCGGACTTGGACGAACTCGATCTCGCCATCGAACCGGTTCAAGGCTCCGAGAAGGCCGTTGATGCCGTCGCCAGGATATCCGAACACCCGCCGCACACCCCATTGATGCAAGCGTCGCCAGAAGAAATCGCCGACTGTCTGGGCCATGGTCGCAAACCTTTTCGCTGAGGATCCGTCCCGTACCCGACCGCGCGTCGGTTCTGGCACTGGTCGGGACATGCCGGGTCAACAGGGGGGAGCCGTTGGCGTTGCCCGTGACTTCGTTAAAACCCCTTCGTGATCGGCAAGAATACCCATCGTATAAATTATGTTTTACGATGGGTTGTAGTTTACTAATTCACCAAAAACACCGACAACTAAAATAGTGATATACAGACTCACAGCTCTCCAAAACAATAATTGTGAGGATTATGTACCTAGCGGATTGCACCATGGATCGGCCAAAGCGAAGCGGCAGCCGACAAGCAGGCGCGTTTGAGTGGGTGTCGGCTGCCGCTTCGCTTTAGCCGACCTACGATTGAACCATCGTTGGTGGCGGATGACCGGCCAGTTCCAAGGCCTTTCTAGCCATTTCGAGCGCGCCGGCCTTGCTCCCGGCGGCACCGCAGAAGCGGGCGGCGTGAGCGAACACCGCGTCCTCGACCCCGGAGGTCTTCTGGATGTCGGCATCCCGCAGTCCCGCCCACGCCCGGGGCAGGGGAACCCGTTGGTCATGTCCCCCCGCGCTGGTTGGCATGGCGGTGATCATCCAGTCGCCGTCCTTGTGGTAGATGGCGTAGACCACGGGCAGACCGTGATCCTGTACGACGCCTTGCCAGGGCAAGCTTCCGGGTAGCTCCAGCACACGGGGGTCGGCGCTCGACGCATGCGCCTCCAGGACGATATCGCGCGAGAGAATGTGGGCGAGTTCCCGCCTGACCAAGCGGCGCAAGGTGTCCGCCGCGAAACCGGCCGCTTCGAGGAATCTCCTGTCGGCGTCGATCTCCTCGGTCCAGTTCGGGTTGAAGGCGTCGATCTGGTCCGCGTAGGAGAGCGGTGGCGCCGGCTCCTCACCGGTGTCGACGCCGTCTATCCGGCGGATGAACACGTGGTCGATGCGTGCCCAAAGCTCATCCAAGTGGGTCGTGACGCCATCGGCCGGAATTCCCTTGTCATCGGGACCAGCCGCCATTCCTCGCAACGCGGCACGGCCGAAATCCCGCCATATCAGACCGGCGGAACTATAAAGACGCCCGTCATCGCGTTTCGGCGCCCGATCGACCGTCATGTGGTGATCGTATCGGCCCTGGCTTGGATCGTGGACGCCGCCGACATCGAAGACGATGGCCGCCTGGGAGATCAGGGTCGGATCACGGCTGCGCTTGAACGAGGCGGCGACATTCTCGTCCCCGAGCCGGAGGATCGCGTAGGCGGTGACCTCGTCGGCGTGGAAGTATCCCGAGTGGGTGAGAGCTAGGATGGTCGCCATGGATCGTGCCCGCTATCGTGCCGGTAACCGAACCGCGTCGCGGCGATTATCATCGAAATCCTCGGGTGGCGCGGGGCTGGAATCAAGCGCGAATCCCCAGCCGGACAAATCCCCGTCGCTTTGGACGGCGCTGGACCGAAACCCGAGGTGTGGTTAAAAATAAACTATGATTATCCTCTCTGAAATTGTTAAGGGATGGGTGTCATCACAGCGCCCTCACGACGCTCACTGTAGAAATTGTATGATAAGTCCAGGAAAACATGACTGTGGCTTCTGTCTCGCCGATTGAAGAACGGGCGACTTGGTTTCGGCGGTCCCTGCGGGTGCGGACTTGGCTTGTTCTACTGGTGACCGCTTGTACCATACCACTTCTGCTTTTCTCCGCGGCCCTTCTCCACCATGGTGCCAAAGTGGAGATGGCCGTGATCGAGGATCAGGTTCAAGACCGGGCCCGACTGCTGGCCGAGGACATAGACCGGGAGCTTGCCCGCATCTTGGCCGTCGGCGAGGTCCTGGCTCTGTCGGAAAGCCTGACGAGCGACGATCTCGCGTCGTTCCACGATTACGCCACGAAGGTGCGCGACCTACTTGGAACCAATGTGCTGCTCCGCGATCTCGCCAGCCAGCAACTGGTGAACACGCGGGTGCCGTGGGGAAATCCCCTGCCGCGCAACCCCATCTTCGACGCGGACCGCGCCGCCATCTCGACCCGCCTGCCGAAGTTCTCCAATCTCCTGACCGGAGCCGTGGCCAGGACACGGCTCTTGATCGTGGTCGTGCCCGTCATCAGGAACGACGAGGTCAAATATCTGCTGAGCCTGACGATATCGCTGGAGCGGCTTCAGTCGATCTTCACGCCCGATCGCCTTCCTCCCGGCTGGATCGCGGGTTTGATCGATCGGACAGGCACCATCATCGCCCGCTCGAAATCGGGGGATGAACTGGTCGGCACGAAGCTGCCCGACGAGGTTTGGACAAAGGTGAGGGATGTTCCCGAAGGCGTCCAACACATCGCCAACATCGACCGGTTCATGTCGCTTCAGTCCTACCAGCGCTCCGAATATTCGGGCTGGCTGGTCGGTGTCAGCGTTCCCGACGCCCTGGTGAACTCCGCGCCCCAAAGGACACTGACGCTGTTCGCAGCCGGCGGCCTGCTGCTTTTCCTATTGGGCTTGGCCGTCGCCTTGGCGCTGGCGCGCGGTTTGGCGATGCCGATCACGCAATTGGCCGCGGCGGCGCGGGCTCTGGGCCTCGGCAGACCCCTGTCGGCGGTTTATCCAGGCGTCGCCGAGATCAGGGCCGTGGACGAGGCGCTTCGGGATACCGCCGACTTGATCGGCAGGCGGACCGCCGACCTGCGGGACAGCGAGACCCGGTTGCGGCGCGTGGTCGAGGGAGCGCCTTTCCCGGCGATCGTGCATGCCGAGGATGGCGAGATCATCCATGTGAACCGCGCCTGGCTGGACGCCTCGGGATACTCGCGCGCCGAGATTCCGACGATGTCCGATTGGTCCAGCCGCGCCTTCCACGACAATGCCGGACCCTCATCCAACTTTGACAGGCTCCACGCGCTGGACCGGCCGCTCGAGGAGGGCGAACACGCCGTCGTCACATCGGAGGGGCTGGAGCGCGCCTGGGCTTTCCGATCCGCGCCGATCGGGCGCGACGGTGGCGGACGCCGACTGGTCGTCACGATGGCGGTCGACCTGACCGAGCGGAAGGACGCCGAAGCCCGTCTGCGCCTGCTCATGGGGGAAGTCGATCACAGGGCCAAGAACGCGCTCGCGGTGGTGCAATCCATCGTCATCCTGAGCCGGGCGGAAAGTCCCGCGGATTTCGCGGAGGTCGTCCAAGGGCGCGTCGCGGCCATCGCCCGGGCTCATACGCTGCTCGCGAACACGCGCTGGTCCGGGGCGGATCTGACCACGATGATCCGTCAGGAGTTGGAGGCCCACACCACGCCTGGACGCATGGACATTTCCGGAGTTCCGGTGACGATCGTGGCAACGTCCGCCCAGGCCATGTCGATCGTCCTGCACGAATTGACGATCAACGCGGCCAAACACGGCTCTCTCTCGAAGGCGACGGGAAGGGTCGCCGTCGCCTTCGAGGTCGACCAGCGGAACGGCACCCTGGTGCTGAACTGGGAAGAAAACGGTGGCCCCACCGTCAACACGCCGAAGCGGCGCGGGTTCGGCACGTTGATCATCGAACGGACCATCAGGAATCAGCTTGGCGGCGAGGAGGATCGCCAATGGGATCCGGCCGGCCTCCGATTCCGCATGGTATTGCCCGCGCATCATTTCATGACAAGCGGAATCGTTTCCGCAGCTCCCATGCCCCGCCCCGCGAACGATGAGCCGACACGGCCGTCGAGCGGCGTCCGGGTGCTGTTGGTGGAGGATGAGGCGCTCACCGCCCTGGCGATGGCCCACGCGGTGGAGGAGGCTGGCTACCAAGTGCTCGGACCCGTGGGACGGGCGCAGGACGCCATCGACATGGCCCAAACGACGAGGCCGGATGTCGCCGTGCTGGATTTCAATCTTCTCGGTCAGACCTCCTTGCCGATCGCCAGGGTGCTGGCTTCCATGGGCGTTCCTTTTCTTTTCTGTACCGGATACGATTCCCTGAATGGCGTCGATCCGGACCTACGGGACGTGACCGTGCTGACGAAGCCGGTCAGCCCCGCCGACCTGACAACCGCCATCTCGACTTTGCTCACGGTGGAGGCCGGCGGAGTGACATCATTACGATGACGCCGGACCGATGACGTCGAGGGTCAATGCGCCATCAGCACGGGAACATGCATGTGATCCAGCACGGCGCGCGTCGCCCCGCCGAGAATCCACTCCCGCAGACGGGACCGTCCGAAAGCCCCCATCACGATGAGATCGGCCCCGGCATCCCGCGCGGCATCGAGGATGGCCATGCCGACGGCGGTGCCTTTGGCGTCGGTTCGCGCCGTCTCAGCCTCTATGCCATGGCGCTTCAAATAGGCCACGACATCGAGCGGCCGGCTGGGAGTCGTGACGGGAAGCCGCTCGCGATCCTCGCTTCCCTCGAGCACGACCACACGTTTGGCGCCGGCTATGAACGGCATGCCCCGCATCACGGCATCCGCCGCCTGGGCGCTGCCGTTCCAGGCGATGAGAACGCATTGTCCGGTGTCCAGGAAGGGGCCTGTGGATGGAACCACCAGGGCGGGGCGACCGGTCGGCACGGTTACCATGCGCTCGATCACGCCGAAACTCTCGCCCGGCTCCGTCTTGCCGACGACGACGAGGTCCCGCAAGCGTCCAACGATGGCGATGAGATCGGCGGCGTCACCCTCGCAGGCCAGCCAGTCGAAATCAACGCCCTCGCGTTCCGCCAGGGCGCGGACACGCTGCTCGGCCTCGGCGGCGGACTCCCGGTCCCGCTCGATCAATTCCCGCAAGGGGTCCGAATTTTCCGCCAGGATCCGCCGGAAACGCGCGACGTCCTCCAAGGCGTAAAGGCCAGTGACGCGGGCGTCGAACCGCCCACCGAGCCGCAGGGCGACCTCGACCGGTTCGAGTGATCCGTAAGGCCGAACATGCGCCAGAATGTCCCGATAGGTCATCGTCGCCATCCTCCCCAACTGGTTCCTTCACGCGTCCCTTCGTGGGATCCGCCATTGGCCCGCGCCGCATTGGGTACCGGCTCCAACCCGGATTCGCCGACCAAAGAACATGATGAGCCTTCGTTCGCCGCTTTGGAAGCGCACTGACGTGGCGCCGGATCAGCCGAGGCGCCCGGCCACCGGAATTGTCACGGGCGCCAGCGTCACGGTTTGAGCCAAGCCGCCGCCGTCACGGTTGCGGATGGCGATGTCGCCACCGTTCCGCGTCACGATCTCGCGCGCGATGGCGAGACCCAAGCCGGCTCCGGGGATTTGCTGGCGACGGCCGGGATCGACCCGGAAGAACGGCTCGAACACCTGCCGAAGCAGATCCTCGGGAATTCCGGGACCGTTATCGGTCACGATCACGGTGGGTGAGCCATACCGTGCCGTCACCTCGACGGTGGCGCCGCCGCCGTGACTGGCGGCGTTGATGATCAGGTTGCGGAGCGCCCGCTTCAGGGCCAGGGGGCCGGCTTTGGTCCAGGCGGGTTCCATCGGTCCCAGCGTGACCTCAATCTCCAGCGCTTTCAGATCCTCGACCAGGGCCGCGACCAGTTGGTCGAGCCGCAGCGGCTCGACGGTGCCGGTCTCGGTCTCGATCTCCTCGCGGACGAGGCCGATCGCGCTGTCGGCGATGCGGTCCAGCTCCTCCAGGTCGGTGAGCCACTGGTCGCGGTCCTCGTCGGGCAGGAACTCGGCGCGCAGCCGCATGCGGGTCATTGGCGTGCGCAGGTCGTGGCCGGCGGCGGCGACCAGGCGCATGCGGCTCTCCATCGCGGATTTCAGGCGGGCGGACAGGCGGTTCAGGGCGCGCGCCGTGGCTTTGACCTCGTCCGGACCGGCCTCGGGGAGGATCGGCAGGTTGCCATCCGGCCCGATCGAGGTGATCGCCTGTTCCAGCATCCCGAGCGGCCGGGAAATCTTGGCGGCGGCGAACAGGGCCACCACCGTGGCGCCCAACGCGATCAACGCCATGTAGGACAGCAGCAGCGGCCAGGGTGGGCCGGAGCCCGGCAGTTCCTGCAAGGGCAGGGTCAGCCAGCCGCGGCCGGGAACGGGAAACGAGATCGTCATGCGGGTGTCGGGGCCGGGGGGCTCCGGCCGGATCACCACCACGGGCATGGGATGACCGATGCGGTCGAGCGCCGCGCGCAGGCTCTCGGTGAAATGGGCTGATCGGGGGCCGGTCGGCGGCGCCGGATCGAACCGCAGGTCCGCCGCGGCGGTGGGGCCATCCTCCCCCGTCAGAGTGGCGATCAGCTGGAGGTGACGGGCGATCGGCTCCATGATCTGCTGCGCGCCCGGCCCGCGGACCACGGCCATGGTCACGAAGGTCGCCAGTCCGACGACCGCGACGATCGCGACCACCAGGACCACGGCGAGCTTGGTCCGGACCGATGAGCGGGGCAGGTCCATGGCGCTCAGGTGGAGGTGTCGACGCGGGCGGCCAACTGGTAGCCACCGTTCCGCACCGTCTTGAAGATCTGGAAGGTGCCGCCGTCGCCCAGCTTGCGGCGCAGACGGCTGACCAGCACGTCGATCGAGCGGCCGAACGGGTCGCTGTCGCGGCCCTGCGTCAGGTCGAGCAGCTGATCACGCGACAGCACGCGGCCCGGGCGTTCCAGGAAGACGCGCAGGAGTTCGAACTCGCCGGCGGTCAACCCGACCTCCTCGCCCTGGCTGTCGGTCAGGCGGCGTGTGGCGGGGTCGGCGGTGAAGCCCGCGAAGCGGAATAGGGTGTCGGTCGCGGGTTCCGGCGCTTCCCAGCCCCGGCGCAGCACGGCGCGGATGCGGGCCACCAATTCACGCGGATTAAATGGCTTGGCGATGTAGTCGTCCGCTCCGATCTCCAGCCCGATGATGCGGTCGATCTCCTCCTTCAGCGCGGTCAGCAGGATGATCGGCACATATTGGCGCTGGCCGCGCAGATTGCGGCAGATCTCCAGCCCCGAGCCATCGGGCAGCATGACGTCGAGCACGACGAGGTCGATCTGGGCATTGCCGAAGGCCTTCTCGAACTCGCGCCGGTCGGCCGCCAAGGTCACGCGGAAACCCTGCGTGTCCAGGTAACGGCCCAGCAGCCGCCTGATCTCCTGATCGTCGTCCACGACGAGTATGTGCGGCGATGTCTGCATCTGGCCCTAGGAGTTGCGGTCGGGTCCGCCTGTTCGTCTTTTATACGACGAGCGTCCGATGGATCGCGATCGGATTTTTGCAACGGCGCGTGTAGAACGAGGCCGCGGCAACACTCGGCAACAAATCCCCCCATGGCTGTCACGCTTCGTAATGAACCGAAGAATTGTGGCAACGACCGTCCCCTATGGTGCCGTCATCGCCAGCCGGTCTGGCGCATCGCTGAAGGGAAATGCGGTCGATGGAGAGCAAGGGTGCGCATGTCAGGGAATGGTCCATCGTGGCCGCCGCCGTCCTGGCGATGGTTGGGCTGCTGATCATGATGCTGGCGACGGCATTGACCGTTGTCACCGGGGCGTGAGGGAATCTTGGACGTGGGATTCTTGAATAGGTTGGCCGCCGCCGGATTGGCCTTGGCGCTGGCCGCTTGCGGTCCATCGGACGCGCGGGACCGGTCGGGAGAGACGGCGACCGCACCCGTCACGGGGTTGGGTGTGACGGTCGAGCCAGCCGAGCGTCAGGCCATGACCTCGACGGTGACGGCGACCGGCACCGTGGTGGCGTGGCAGGAATTGACGCTGGGGTCGGAGACCAGCGGCCTCGCCTTGGTCGAGGTCCTGGTCGGCGAGGGCGAGCGGGTCACGGCCGGACAGTTGCTGGCGCGGCTGGACGACCGCGAATTGACGGCCCAAATCGCCCAGCAGCGTGCCGCGATCGAGGAGGCCGACGCCAATCTGGCGTCGGCCCTGCTGGCGGAGGAGCGCGGGCGGAAGCTGCTGGCGACCAACGCCGTCAGCCGCGAGGTCGCCGACGAACGCGCCACCGCCACCCGCACCGCCCGCGCCAAGCTGGCGCAAGCCAAGGCCGCTCTCGACCTGCTCAACGTCAGGCTGGCCCAGACCCGCGTGGTGGCTCCCGTCGCGGGCGTCATCGTCGCGAAACCGGCCGTGGTCGGCGCCGTGGCGCAGACCGGGACGGAGCTGTTCACCATCCTCCGCAACGGCAGGCTGGAGGTCGCGGCCTTGGTGCCGGAGCGGGATATCCCGGCGATCAGGACGGGGCAGGTGGCGACCGTGACCGACGCCGCAGGAGGCGCGATCCGTGCGGAGGTCAGGGCCATGGCGGGCAAGGTCGATCCGGTGACGCGCCTGGGCACCGCCTATCTGAGCCTGCCCGATGGCGCTGGGCTGCTTCAGGGCATGTTCGTCCGCGTCTCGATCGAGGCGGAGGAGCGGCTGGTGCTGACCGTCGCCGAGCCGGCCGTCGTCTGGCGCGGTGGGCAACCAGCCGTCTTCACCGTCACGGGTGACGGCACCGCCGAGCTTCGGCGGGTCGAAACCGGCGCCCGCGCGGGTGGCCGGGTCGCGATCGAAGGTGGCTTGGAGGAAGGCGAGAGCGTGGTCGTCGCGGGCGCCGGATTCCTGGACGACGGCAATCAGGTGCGCGTCGTGACGCAACAGGCGGACGCGGGGAGTGGCACGCCATGAACGGGATATCCTCCTGGTCGATCCGGCATCCGGTTCCGACGATCGTGCTGTTCCTGTTCCTGACGGGAGCCGGGGTGCTGGGCTTCCTGGGTCTCCGAACCAACAACATGCCGGACATCGACCAGCCGACAGTGACGGTGACCGTCTCGCAATCCGGCGCCGCTCCCAGCGAGTTGGAGACGCAGGTCACCCAGGTCATCGAGAACGCGGTCGCCGGGATCGGCAATGTCGATGACATCTCCTCGTCCCTGACGGAGGGAAGCTCGATCACGACCATCAAGTTCCTGCTCGCCACCGATGTCGATCGGGCGACCAACGACGTTCGAAACGCCGTCTCCAGCGTGGAGGGCAACCTTCCGGCCGGCGCCGATAGTCCGATCATCGCGCGGGTCGACGATACCGGACAGTCGATCCTGACCTTCGTTGTCGACGCGCCAGCCATGGCCCCGGACACCCTGAGCTGGTTCGTCGACAACGATGTCGCCAAGGCGCTGCTGGGTATCGACGGCGTCGCCAAGGTCGAGCGGTCCGGCGGCGTCGACCGGGTGGTGCGGGTCGAACTGGACCCGGATCGGCTGGCGGCGCTGGGCGTCGGAGCCGACGAGATCAGCCGGACGCTGGCTTCGGTCAACGTCAACCAGCCCGGCGGCAGGACCCGGATCGGCGGACGGGAACAATCGGTCCGGACGGTGGGAAGCGCCACCTCCGTCGCGGCCCTGGCCGAGACGCGGATCAAGCTGGCGGCGGGTGGCGCCGTGCGGCTGTCCGATCTCGGCACGGTGAGGGATGGTTGGGAGGATCCGCGCCAGCTCGCCCGGCTGGATGGCAAGGAGGTCGTGGCCTTCAGCGTCTTCCGCGCGGTCGGGTCGAGCGAGATCGACGTGACCAAGGCGGTGCGGGCGGCCGTTTCCCAGTTGGACGCCTCCTGGTCAGGTGCTGGGCGGGCGGACGTCTCGTTCCGTGAGGTCACGTCGTCGTCGGATTTCGTGGAGGAGAGCTATGAGGCCGCGATCGAGGCGCTGTGGCTGGGAGCGCTGCTGGCGGTCGGGGTCGTCTGGCTGTTCCTGCGCGACATCCGGGCGACGCTGATCTCGTCGGTGGCGTTGCCGCTGTCGCTGATCCCGACCTTCGCGGTGATGCGGCTGCTCGACCTGTCGCTCAACAACATCACGCTGCTGGCGCTGTCGCTGGTGGTCGGTATCCTGGTGGACGACGCGATCGTCGAGGTCGAGAACATCGTCCGCCACATGCGCCAAAGCGGCAAGCGCGCCTGGCAGGCGGCGATCGAGGCGGCCGACGAGATCGGGCTGGCGGTGGTCGCGACCACGGCGACCATCATCGCGGTGTTCCTGCCGGTCGCCTTCATGCCCGGCATCCCGGGGCAGCTGTTCAAGAGCTTCGCCATCGCGACCTGCGTGTCGGTGGCGTTCTCGCTGGTCGTCGCGCGCATGCTGACGCCGCTGATGGGCGCCTTCCTGATCCGCTCGGAAGGTCATCGGGAGGACACGCCGACCTGGGTTCCCGCATATCTGTGGCTGCTGCGGAAGGCGCTGCGCTGGCGCTGGATCACGCTGACGCTGGGCGTCGCGTTCTTCGTCGGCTCTATCGGGCTGGCGCGGATGCTGCCGACGGATTTCATGACTGCGTCGGATCGTGGACGCTCGCTGATCTCGGTGGAACTGCCGCCGGGCTCGACCCTGGCCGACACCGACGCGGTGACGTTGCGCATCACCGAAAAGCTGAGGGGCGAACCGGAGGTCGCCGGGATTTTCGCATCGATCGGGACGCCGTTGTCGGCCGGCATGGGACCGAAGGCGACCTCGGCCGGCGAGGTGCGCTCGGCCACGGTCACGGTCAATCTCGTGCCGCGTGGCGAACGGTCGGCTTCGCAGCAGGCGTTTGAGAAACGGGTGTCGCCACTGCTGGCCGATGTTCCGGGTGCCCGAATCCAGTTCGGCGCCGACGGTCAGTCTGGAGCCAAGGTCTCGGTCACGCTGACCGGCGACGATGACGCCATGCTGGCCGCGACCAGCGCCAAGCTGCTGGTGGAGATGCGGTCGGTGCCGGGCTTCCTCAATCCGACGTCCACGGCGGCGACATCCCGGCCGGAGTTGATCATCACGCCCGACGACGCCCGCGGGGCCGAGCTCGGGGTGACGCCTTCCGCGATAGCGCAGGCGATCCAGGTCGCGACGCTGGGCGACACCGACCGCAATCTCGCCAAGTTCAACCTGGGCGACCGTCAGGTGTCGATCGTCGTGTCCCTGCCCACGGACATGCTGGGCGATCCGGGCCGGTTGGCGATGCTGCCGGTCTCGGGAACGCGGGCGACCGTGCCGCTGGGGTCCGTCGCGACCATCGGCTTCGGGGCGGGTCCGACCAGCATCCAGCGGGTCGATCGGCGGTCGAGCGCCACGGTGGAGGCCAACCTGTCCGGGCTGACCCTGGGCGAGGCGGCGGATCGGGTGGCGGCCTTGCCCGTCATGCGGAACCTGCCGGCGGGTGTCACGGAGTTGAAGCGCGGCGACGCCGAGCGGATGCGGGAACTGTTCACCGGCTTCGCCATGGCGATCACGGCGGGTGTCTTCCTGATGTACGCGACGCTGGTCCTGCTGTTCCGCAGCTTCATCCAGCCGATCACCATCATGATCGCCCTGCCGCTGTCGATCGGCGGCGCGCTGGGCATGCTGCTGCTGTCGGGTCATTCGCTGGCCTTGTCGGCGCTGATCGGCTTGCTGCTGCTGATGGGCATCGCCGCCAAGAATTCGATCCTGCTGGTGGACTATGTGCTGATCGCCCGCGCCGGGGATGTGAAGGTGCCCGGCATGGAGCGGACGGCGGCGCTGCTCGACGCCGCCGCCAAGCGGGCGCGGCCGATCGTCATGACCTCGCTGGCGATGGGGGCGGGAATGCTGCCGCTGGCGCTGGGCCTGGGAGCGGACGCCGAGACCAGGGCGCCGATGGCCATCGCGGTGATCGGCGGCCTGATCTCCTCCACCGTGCTCAGCCTGGTCTACGTGCCGGTCTTCTACACCGCGATGGACGATCTGGAACGCCGGCTGGGGCGTCTGCTCAAGCCGCTGGTGACCGGAGACGAGACGCCCGCCACCCCCGCCGTCACCGCCACGACGGCTTGAGGAGGACCACGGACATGGACACCGCCTCTCCTCTCCGCCGCAAGATCATCCTGGCTCTCGGCCTGGTGATCCTGCTGACCTTCGTGGCCTTCGCGTGGCTGACCCACTTCGTCGTTACGCCCCGTATTCGCGAGCAGGTGGGGGCGTCGCTCAGCGCGATGGCGACGCAGGCGCGGGCCAGCCTGACCGAGCGGTTGCGGGAGCGCTCCTGGGAGTTGCGCAACTCGGCCCTGCGCGCCGCCTTGTCCGATGCCGTGCTGAGCGACGCCGCGTTGACGGAGGCGGCGAAGCCGCGGCAGCGCCTGCGTCAGGTCACCTCGAACCTGAAGGCGACGGGGGAGACCTTCGGCTGGATCGGCTTCGCCGACGCGACGGGCAGGGTGGTCGCCAGCAGCGATCCCATAATGGAGGGGATGGATGTATCCAACGCGGACTGGTTCGTATCCGGACGGTTGGCGCCCCATCTGGCGGAGATCGCCGGCAGCGCGCGCCACGACGTGATGATCGCGGCGCCGATCACGGCGGCGGATGGCAAGGCGCTCGGTGTCATCGCCGCGCGGCTCAATCCGTCCTGGCTCATGGCGGCCGAGCGCGCGACGCTGGGCGACCACCACCCGCTGCGTGACGGAACGGAGCTTTTGCTGCTGGACCGGCATGGTGTCGTGATCGACGGGCCAGCGGCGCTGATGGACGCCGCGGTGCCGTTCGGGGGAACCGATCCGGATGACAGGTTCTTCCAGGTCACCCGTCTTGGCGGCGAGGACTACGACGTCGGACGCCCAGTCGGCACCCGCGCTCCGGAACTGGACAGGCTGGGATGGTCGGTCGTGGCGGTCCAGCCGCTCAGCATGGCGGCGCGGCCCCTGACATGGCTTTCGGTGGACACCGCCGCCATCGCCACCGCCGCCGGGCTGGTGCTGCTGGCTTGCGGTTGGATCATCGTGTCGGGCGCCTGCCAACCCCTGACCGCGCTCGGCAAGACCGCCAGTCGGATGGCGGCGGGCGACGCGGTGCCTCCGATCCCGACCCTGGGCGACTACGCGGAGGTTCAGTCGCTCAGCCACTCGCTTCAGGCGTTGGATGACAGGATGCGCGAGGGAGAGCGGCGTTCATCGATGATCGGCCGGTCGCTGAAGGACCGGGACATGCTGCTGCGCACGATGGCGCACGACCTGCGCTCGCCGCTGACGGCGGCCCTGTCGCTGGCGGAGACGCTGGCGAATCCCGCCAGCCGCCTAGGCGCCGAACGCCGTGTCGTGGTGGCGGCCGGGTGCTTCCAGGCTATCCGCAACATGCAGGACATGCTGGACAATCTGCTGCGCTGGACTTTCCTGACGATGGAGGTGGCGCCGGCCAGCGCGGCGGTGGATATCCGCCAACTGGTCCATGACTCGCTCGCCATGAGCTTCGCCACCGCCGAGATGAAGGCGGTGGACCTGATCGTCGAGGTGCCGCCGCTGACGGTCGAGGCGGATCCCGAAACGATTGGAACCATCGTCCGCAATCTGGTGAACAACGCCGTGAAGTTCACCCGCGAGGGAGGCGTTGTCCGGGTGACGGCGGGCATGGTGGAAGCCGGGATGATCCTGACGGTGAGCGACACCGGTGTCGGCATGGGCGCCCGGACCATCGCGGCGTTGTTCACGGAGAGACCCAGCCAGGTCGTCCTTCCGACGACACCGGGCACCGACGGTGAACCCGGCACCGGCCTGGGCCTGATGCTGTGCCGCGATCTGGTCGAACGGTGCGGCGGAAGGATCGCGGTGGAGACCGTCGAAGGCTCCGGCACCGCGTTCCAGGTCTTCCTGCCGGTCAGACCGGCTTCGAGTGGGTCGGAACGGCGATATCCAACGGCTTGATCGCCGGTCCCTTGGTGCGCTCCCAAATGCGGGCCATCGCGACCGCCGGCAGGGTCAGGGCCGATACCGCGATCTTCTGGCCAACGGTCAGCCGCTCGCGCCATTTCTCGTCCGACTTGATCTCGTTCGAGGTCGACCGGCGCATCACGTTGCCGTCGATGTTGTGCGAGATCTGGTCGGTCCAGGCGAGTTGCGCCGGCTCATAGGCGAGGCCGGACCATTCCATGATGCGCCGAAGCTCGCCAGCCGGATCGAGGGCCAGGTTCTCGTATTGGACCGACAGATGGGGCTTGCCGCGCAGGAACAGCACGGTGGTCGCCGTCTCGCGGCAATAGCGCAGCGCTGGGCGCAGGACCGGACGCTTGGCGCGGTGGATCACCGAGCAGACCTGCCCGCGTGGATCGCGCATCAGGTGGAGCGGCAGCATCGGCGCGAAGCCGGCGGCGACCAATCTCTCGAGTCGGCCCTGGAGCTTGCTCGAGTCGATGATGACCCTGGCACCGCTGACCTCGGCCACTGCGTCGAACACGAGCTTGTTGTGCAGCCGGAATGTCTCGGGATCGTCGCTGTTCAGATCGAGGTCGCGGAGGCTCAGGCCGGACGCCTTCTTGACGATCCCGTCGATCCGCGGCCAGAAGGAGCAGTGCCAGATCGTCTCCGCGCCGCAGGTACACTCGTTGCCGAGCAGCGTTTTGTTGTCCTTCTTGTACCGCGTGTTCGCGAGGTTGGCGAGTTGCCAAACCTCCCCGACGCTGACCGCCAGGGAATTCTTGCTGATCAGCAGATCCAGCAGTGTCGATCCACTGTGCGTCATGCCGACAATGTACAGGATCTTATAGTTCGGACTCATGTTTGCCCCACACCAGCTTGAGGAGAACAGCGGTGACGCCAACGTCGAAAGTCATATGTCTTTCGGCGGTTCCGACCGGATTTATCAGCGCCTTCGATTTCCCGTCCGATTATTGTCGCGCCTTTCGCACATCAATCAAATTTATCAAGTGGATAATAGTTGAAAGATACACAAGGTTTAGACGGATCACCTTTATGGGCAATCAGTTCCGCCATGCACGTAAGGTGATATCCAAAACGCTCCCGTGATCCCGATGCCAGTCCTGTGATCCCCTGTCGAAGGGTGTGGTCACGACAGTCGCGCTTGCACGCGCGGGAGGGGCGTATGGGCGGATCTGGTCAGCGGATTTCAGCCGGTTTGATCGTCATGCTGATGGCGCTGACGGGCCCGACATCGGGCCTGGCGGGCGCGTCGGTCTCCGACGCGGAGGCTGTGGCCATGGGGGATGTCGTGGCGCGGGCCTCGTCCTGCGTCAGCCGTCCCAAGCGGATCAAGGTGACGCCGGGCCAGTCGATCCAGGCCGCCATCGCCAAGGCGCAACCAGGCACGGTGATCGGCGTCGCCGCTGGCGTCTACCGCGAGGCGCTGGATCTGACCGGGCTCCAGGGCACGCCCGACAAGCCGATCATCCTGATGTCCGCCGACGGTGTCGGCGCCGCCACCATCCTGGGAGCGCCGGAGAAGCCGGCGATCGCCGCGTGGGGTATCGCAAATGTCGGGATCTATGGGTTCCGTGTCGTCGCGGACACCTCCGACGGCGACATGGGCGCCTTCAAGATCGCGGGGCCTTGGGAAAAGCCCGCCCGAAACGTCGCGGTGGTTGGCAACATCGTGACCGGGGTAGGCACCGACGGCATCAAGTTCTTCAATGGCGCGACCAATATCCTAGTGGTCGGTAATGTCATCGACGGCGATTGGCGCGAGGAGGCGATGGACAACGTCTCGATCGAGAACGCCTTGTTCGCTTACAACACAGTCCGCGGCTCCGCCCGCAACACGTCGATCACCATGAAGGCGGGATCGCGGAACATCATCCTCACCGGCAACGACTTCAATTCCCGCTCCAATGTCGGGATCAATGTCGGCGGCGTTGGCACCTCGCGTTTCAACAGAAAGTTTCCCGACTACTGGAAAGGCTTCGAGGCGACATCGATCACCGTGGCTGGCAACGTCGTCGGCGACCAGGCGCGCAAGAGCGTCTCCTTCATCGGCGCCAACAACTCGGTCCTGAAAGAGAACTTCCTGTCCAACGGTGTCAGGTCCCGTCAGCATGAACAGCCCGGTGAACTGCTGTATCCATCGCATGACAACAGGATCCAGGACAACACCGTCCGATCCACCGACTTCTTCGAACCCGACGATGGGCAGGACAAGGGGTATGTGTTGTCGCGCAACGCGCCCGGCAAACCGAAGATCCAGGCGGGTGTCCTGGCTTTCCCAAAATCCGGGGGGGCGATATGTCCAGCGACGCCACCTGTTGGCTGACTCTCTCCTTTGAGTTGCGGGAACGCGCCACTTGAGTGCGCCGGGAGCGGGAAACCTCCAAGTGGGTGCGATCGCGACCAACTAGTCGATGAGCGTTAACCATATGAGTTAAGGGAGTATTGCCGTAGCCGAAACAGGCCGTCGCGTTGATCATGTCAAGCGCACAGTTTGTGTCGGTCGAAGGGCCGGGATGGGGTGCCGTCGAGGACTTTCCGACTGGAAAATGTCTCAACGTTCGCTTCATCCAATTCGAGAATGGTCCGTTCGGCCGTTGTCCACCAAGTCAAGGAGTTGCGCCCGCATGTCCACACATCTGGACGCGTTGGAAGCCCGGTCCATCCACATCTTGCGGGAAGCGTTCGCCTGTATCGAACCGCTCGGCATGCTGTGGTCGATCGGTAAGGACAGCAACGCGTTGCTGTGGCTGGCCCGGAAGGCGTTCTTCGGCCGTGTCCCATTTCCCGTGGCGCAGTTGGACACCGGGATGGAACTGCCGGAGGTCTACGAGTTTCGTGACCGCATCGCCCGAGAGTGGGACCTCGATCTGGTGATCGAGCACTGTCCGCCGGAATCGGAAATGGACCCGACACTTCCCCCGGCCAGCCGGTCGGCGGCGCGGAAGACCGCGGGCCTGAAGAACCTGACCGAGCGCCACGGGTTTCGCGGCCTGATCGCCGGCATTCGGCGCGACGAGCAGGCGACCCGCGCGAAGGAGCGCGTGTTCAGCCCCAGGTCCAGCGACAACGCCTGGGACGTGCGGGAGCAGCCGCCGGAGTTGTGGGACCAGTACAAGACGGAGTTTCCCGAAGGAACCCACGTCCGCATCCACCCGCTCCTTCATTGGACCGAGATGGACATCTGGCGCTACACGCGGCGGGAGGAGATACCGGTCGTGCCGCTCTACTTCGCGCGGGACGGCAAGCGCTACCGTTCCCTGGGCGAGAAGAACATCACCCTGCCGATCGACAGCAGTGCTTCGACGATCGACGAGATCATCGCCGAACTGAGCGAGACGCGCACGTCGGAGCGCGCCGGTCGGACGATGGACCATGAAGCCGAGGACGCCTTCGAGCGTCTGCGCAGCAGCGGATATCTTTGACATGACGGCACAGCCCCTCGATACCGAACAATCCCAAGCCGCCCCGACCCAATTCCGCCCGGCCGACTTGCGGCTGGTGGTGGTCGGCCATGTCGATCATGGCAAATCCACCCTGATCGGGCGCTTCCTGCACGACACCGATTCGCTGCCCGACGGCAAGCTGGAGGAGATCAAGGCGATCAGCGAGAAGCGCGGCATGCCGCTGGAGTGGTCGTTCGTCCTGGACGCGCTCCAGGCCGAGCGCGATCAGGCGGTGACGATCGACATCACCCAGATCTGGCTGCGCACGCCGCGCCGCGATTGCGTCATCATCGACGCTCCCGGACACCGCGAATTTCTCCGCAACATGGTGAGCGGCGCCGCGTCGGCGGACGCCGCCGTTCTGGTGATCGACGCGGGGGAAGGGATGCGCGAGCAGTCCCGCCGCCACGCCTATCTGCTGAACCTGCTCGGCCTTCGCCAGATCGTGGTGGCGGTCAACAAGATGGATCTGGTCGGCCACGACGCCGGGCGCTTCGAGGAGGTGCGGCGATCTGTGGAGGAGTTCCTGGCCGAGCTTGGGCTCACGGCCTCGGCGGTCGTCCCGGTATCGGCCCGTCACGGTGAGAACCTCGTCAACCGTTCTCCCGAGATGCCGTGGTACACCGGACCGACACTGCTGGAAATGCTCGATCGATTCGAGCCGAGCGCCGCACCCGTCGAACAGCCTCTTCGCTTGCCAATTCAAGATGTGTACAAATTCGACCATCGGCGAATACTGGTCGGACGTGTCGAAACCGGTGTATTGCGTGTGGGAGACCAGCTTCTGTTCTCTCCGGCTAACCGATCCGCCCGTGTGGCGACTATCGAGCATTGGGGCCCGGGGCAAGCGCCAACGGAAGTGCGGGCCGGTGGGACCTTCGGAATCACGCTGGACGAACCCCTGTTCGTGGAGCGTGGGGATATCGCCAGCCATGCCGAGAACGCGCCGGTCCTGACCAACGTGTTCCGCGCCAGCCTGTTCTGGATCGGCCGCAAGCCGCTGGCGCCCGGCGACAGCCTGACCCTGAAGCTGGCCACCGACCGCGCCACCGTCACCGTCCAGTCGATCGATCGGGTAGTCGACACGCAGACGCTGGGCGGGGGCGATGCCGACCGCGTCAGGACCAACGAGGTCTGCGAGGTGACGCTGCGCTCGCGCGAGATGCTGGCGCTCGACGAGCACTCGACCAATCCCGCGACTGGCCGTTGCGTCCTGGTCGACGGCTTCGACACCGTCGCGGCCGGTGTCATCAACATGCGGGGCTATCCCGACCAGCGCCAATTGCTGACGGTCAAGTCGACCAACATCCAGGAGGTCGACCATCTGCTGAACGCGACCACGCGGGCGTGGCGCAATGGGCATCACGGCGCGGTGATCTGGTTCACCGGACTGTCGGGTGCCGGCAAGTCGACACTGGCCATGCGCGCCGAACAGCGGTTGTTCCAGCGCGGCTTCCAGACCTATGTCCTCGACGGCGACAATGTCCGTCACGGATTGAACGCCGATCTCGGGTTCACGCCGGACGACCGCACCGAGAACATCCGACGGGTGGGCGAGGTCGCGTCGCTGTTCGCCAACGCCGGGCTGATCGTGATCACGTCGTTCATCTCGCCCTACCGGGCGGATCGCGAACGCGTCCGGAAGGCGGCCGGGGCGGCGTTCCACGAGATCCACATCAAGGCCGATCTCGCGGTCTGCGAACAACGCGATCCCAAGGGGCTCTACCGCAAGGCCCGGGCGGGGGAAATCGCGGAATTCACCGGCATCTCCGCGCCGTACGAGCCGCCCGAAAATCCCCAGCTGGTGGTCGACACTTCGCGCCATAACATCGAGGAGTGCCTGGAGCAGATCATGCGCTATGTCGAGAGCACCATCGCCCTACGGGCGAGCGGAGCCGCGTGAGAACCCTTGAACCTTGGGAGGGGGCGCCTCCCAACGATGGGAGGCGCCCCACGACGGTTCAGGAATGGCCGTCGAAGTGGAAGTTGCCGGCGACCAAGGCCGAGGTCTTGACGCCCAGGAGGGTCAGGGTCTCGTTGTTGCCCAGATCGATCTCGACATCGACGCCCTGCTGGCTCATCGCCGCCTTGACGTCTGAGAAGCTGTCGAGCTTGTAGCCGCGCAGGTCGATGTAATCGCCCCCGCTGGCCGCCTTGAAGTCGGCGACGGTGTCGCTGCCATCACCCTTGTCGAACACGAACGTGTCGCGTCCCGCGCCACCGAACAGGAGGTCGTCGCCACCCTCGCCGGTGATGGTGTTGTTGCCGGCACCACCCTTGATGATGTTGGCGAGACCGTTGCCCGTCAGCGAGCCGTTGCCGGAATTCTGCAGGTACAGGTTCTCCACGTGGTCCGGCAGCTTGAAGTCGGACGCGTTGACCAGGATGGTATCGGTACCCTCGCCGGCCTTCTCGACGATCTTCTCCGATTTGCTGCTGGCAACATAGGTGTCGTCGCCCTTTCCGCCGATCAGGGTGTCGAGACCCGCCTTGCCATCGATCTTGTCGTGGCCGCTGGTGCCGGTCAGCGTGTTGGTGCCGCTCGTCCCGTTGATCGTCTTGGTCGGATTGGCGCTGGTGGCCCAGGAGCCGGAATCCACGCCCGTATCGGTATCGCCATCCTTGTCCGGAACGGGGGTCTTGTCGGGAGCCGGTGCCGCCGCGCCATCCGTCGACGAGCCGGTGTCGCCCTTGACGCCGCTGCCCGCGGGGATCGTCGCGTTGCCGACCTTGTTGCCGGAAACCGTGAAGCCCGAGGACTGGCCGCCATCCGGCTTGAAGAAATTGGCGCTGGCGACGCTGTTGTCGATCAGCTTGTTGTTGAAGGAATTATAGGTGAAGTGGCCCTTCTGCACATGGGCCGACGATCCGACGTTGTCCTTGAACGAGTTGTCTTCGACCAAATTACCGTTGGCGCCGGTGAATTGCAGGCTCTTGCCGGTGATCTTGGCCGTCACGACGTTGTCGTGGACATGGACGTTCTTGGCTTCGAAGCCCTTCCACTCGTTGGGAAAATCCCGGTTGAAGCGGGAGTTGCCGACACCGCCGACCTTGATGCCGATCGGGGTGTTCAGGTCGAACAGGTTGCCCACCACCTCGACATCGTGGGAACCCGCCTTCAGCGTGATGCCGGTATAGTTGGCGTTGCCCTTGATCGTGTTGTTGGCGTAGACGACGTTCTTGACCGAGACGTTGTCGATCGCCTCCTGGCGCCAGTTGCCATCGATCGTGTTGTTGGTCACCAGAACGTTGTTGGCGCCCTGGAACAGCTTGAAGCCGTCGGTGCCCTTGCCGGTGATGATGTTGCCCGAAATCAGCAGGTTATGCGGCGGATTGGCCCAGGGACCCCAAATCTTGAAGCCGCCCATGTCACCGGAATTGGTGTTGGAGACAACCTGGAAGTCCTTGATCGCCACGTTGCTGATGCCGTTCGCCGTGACCGTCGCGTTGCTCGATCCTCCCACGATCTTCGCGGCGCCCTTGCCGTCGATCGACTGGAGGATGATCGGCTTGTCCTCGGTCCCGTGAACACCGCTCAAGTTGATGTTTTCGTTGTAGGTTCCGGCCTTGACCTTGATGATCGTGCCCGGATCGGCCTTGTTGATCGCGGCTTGGATGCTCTTGAGGGGAGATCCCTCGGAGCCGTTGCTTCCGTTGTTGCCTTTATTGGAAACCCAAATCACCTTGGACGGAGTGAATCCAGAAAAAATATTGGCGACATTGTTGGCTGTTGGCATCTCAGGTTCTCTTCATGTGTGTAGGGCTGGTGGCGCAGTTTTGGCTGCATTACTTGCGACTCTTGCAGTCAATCCTTAATCCATCTTTACCCCGGCTGTGACAAAATAGGGTGGTGCGCTCTTTGGTTTGTAATGGCATCAGAGAAGAGCGCGTGGGTGGTCCTCCGTTTCATCCAGATACCTGGATACGGTCTTTAAAATCGGCACACATATTCAAAACGCACTTAAATCCGAAGGATTTTCGCGCTTTTTGACTGCCGAGTTTTTGCTGGAATTTTAGGATGGCGGGTGCTGCGGATCAGCGGCCATCACTGATCACCTAATGAAAGTGATCGCTCCAAAAAGCATCAAGGGAATGAAGTCTAAATCGCGCTCATTATGATCTCACTTTCATTCCATTTTCGAAACTCCGCCCCAGTCAGCCGATCGTCCACAAGCTTCCCTTGAACGGACTCGTGAAGCCGTTATTGAACTTTCCAGGGTAGGGATGGTTTCTTGTTGGCGGGTTAACTGGAACGCAAATTACAGCCAAAACGCCTGTGCGCCTGCGCAAAAAACCCGTTCGCAAATTCGACAAAAGTGAGACTTCGATGATGGCGGAATTGGGATTTCTTTGGGCCGCCCGCGATGTTTCCGCAACTTTTTTGGTTTGACGGCAAATTCTTAAGGTCCATCGGCCCTGTGGCCGGACCGGTTCTTGAAAACACCGGCGCCGGCCACAACTGCGAATCTTTGGTCCGTTGAAACAGCGGCTGGTGTCAGCCCGCTTGGCGCGGACGGGCGATATCGTTGATTCCATCAAGGTCGGGCGCCTGCCCGTAGCTCATCCGGCGCATCTGTTCGATCACCCGCTCCATCTCATCGTCCGGCAGGATCGGAGGCTCGCCGAGCGTCAAGGCCTGGACATACATCCGCGACAGGGTTTCCACCTCGTTCGCCAGCCACAACGCGGACTCCAGCGTCTTTCCAAGGGAAATCTGGCCATGCTGACCCAGCAGGCAGGCGAGCCGCCCCTCCAGCGCTTCCAAGGCGTAATCGGAAAGCTGCTGGGTGCCGAAGGTCGCGTATTTGGCGCACCGGATCGTCGTGCCGCCGGCGACGCCCGTCATGTAGTGGAAGCTCGGAATCGTCTTATGGTGGACCGCCAGGGTCGTGGCGTACAGCGAGTGGCAATGCAGAACGACGTCGATGTCGCCGCGCTGGCGCAGGATGTCCCGGTGGAAGCGCCACTCCGACGAAGGACGGCGTCCGACATAGGTGCCATCGAACGCCATCTCGACCAGATCGTCCGGCTCCATCCGGTCGTAGGGCAGGGATGACGGCGTGATCAGGAACCCGTCGCCGGTCCTGACCGACAGGTTGCCGGCGGTTCCCTGGTTGATGCCGGTCGCGTTCATCTGGCGGCATGTCTCCACCATCTGGCGGCGGAGATCCTGGTTATCCGTCATGGTGACGGTATCGGCTGTCATCGCGTTTCCATCCTCGTCATCGTTGTCATCGCCGCGGTGGATCCCGCGGCATCCCGTGCCCGCTCCAACCAGCGGGCGCGATAGGGTGCCAAGCCGGGGAGATCCAGCCGTGGCGGTTTCTCCAAGGTGACCGCGACGGGTCCGGTACGCCGGACATGATCGGCCAGCAGGGCCGAACCGGCCGCGGTTCCTTGGGAATCGAGATTGAACAGGGTTTGGGCTCCTGCGCCCGAGGCTTGCCGGGAGGCCGCCACCAAGCCGGCGTAGAGCGGGTCGCGCACGAAGCTGCCGTCCAGCACTACCAGCCCGTCGGCGCGGAGCGCGTCCAGGCACACCGTCGTCAGCAGGGCCGTGTAGAGCACGGCCAGCGCCCGCTTCTCCGAGGGGTTCGCGGGGGGCGGCCCGATGATCGCGCCAGCGCCAGCGCTTCCCGGAAACATGCCGTCCTCGTCACCGAAGGAGGGCAGGGCCATGGTGCCACGCTCGATCAGGCGGGCGACCGTCGCGGCGTCCGTGACGGCGGCGGCGCCATCCTCGCCCGCCACGCGGGAGAACTCCCGGCCGCCCATCGTCAGGGCACCCGCCAAGGGATGGCCTTCGACATCGGCGTTGCAGGTCATGCCGCGCGCCTCGCTCAAGCGCGACTGGTCGAACACGTCGCTCAGCCCGACGATCCAGGTTCCGGTCGACACCACGGTCATGTCGGCGTGCCCCGCCGCCTGATAGCGGTAGAAGTTGGCGCTGCTGTCATGGATCCCGGCCAGCACGTCCATGTCGGCGGGCAGGTCGAAGCGCTTCGCCAGCTCCGGCTTGAGGCGTCCGACCGGCGCCCAGGCGGGTGCCAAGGGTGGCATCAGGCAATTCCAAGCCTGTGATCTGGCGATCTCTGTGACGCGCCGTTCCGGCACGTTCCACAAATGGGATTGGGCGCCCAGGATGGTGAACTCGGACACGGCGCCGCCGCTCAACCGCCATGCCCAAAATTGCGGCAGCCCCAGGAACCAGCGCGCCCGGCCGAACGCCTCGGGAAACCCACGCTCCAGCCACAGCAATTGCCGGGCGAGATGGGTGGCGCCCACCATGATTGGACTGCCGCGCTCGCGATAGGATCCAGCCAAGGCCGCGTATGCTCGCTCGACGTCGTCGGGAAGCGGCTGCTCGTAGTCGATCATCGGCGCGGCTGGGCCATCCTCTCCGACGAGCACGCCGCCCGAACCGTGGCCGCAGGCGACGAAGGCGCCGAGCGCGTGGCGGGTGGCCAGCGTCCGTAGCTCCTCCATCAGCCAATCCTCCAGCCCCGCCAGATCGTGATGCCGGTAGGGCGGACCGGGATGGGTCGCGTTGGGAGCGGAGATCGTTTCCAGGATTCCGCCTTCCCGGGTCGCCACCGTCAGTTTGACGTTGGTCTTGCCGATGTCGAACACCGCCACGCGCGTGTTTTTGTCGTGGTTCACGCTTTGAATTCCTCCCTCAGTGCCCGGTAGAGCCGCTTGAACCGGATGAACGTCTGGTCGTAGGTGACACCCAGGGCCGGATCGGGTCGCGTGACGTCCAGCACCGGCGGCTTGACGCAAACGGCCTCGACCGCCTCTCCGGTGACGGCGATCCGGGCGAGCCGGGCGGCACCGAACGCGGGGCCGCTTTCGCTTCCGGCGTAGCGGGTGATGGGAATGCCGAGCGCCGAGGCGATGAGCCGCGTCCAGAACGGGCTTCGGGCACCGCCGCCGATGACCGCCGCCGTATCGACCCGCGTTCCCGCCGCCGTCAGACAGTCGCGCGCCTCGCGCAGCGACAGGGCGACGCCCTCCAGCACCGCCAGCATGACATCGGTCGGTGTCGTGTCCGGTGCCAGCCCGAATAGGACGCCCCGAGCGTGAGGGTCGTCGTGCGGCGTCCTCTCACCCGCCAGATAGGGTAGGAACAGCAATCGCCTGGACCGGTCCCGGCTGTCGAATTCCGCTTCGGTGCGCGCCAACAGGGCCCCGATGTCGGTTTCGCCGACCAGCCGGGCGGCCCATTCCACCACGCTGGCGCCGTTGAGCAGGGCCGCCATCTGGAACCACGTGGCCGGCAAGGTGTGGGCGAAGCCGTGGATCAGCGTCTCGGGAGCCGGGCGGTATTCCCCGGTGGTGACGAAGATCTGTGCCGAGGTGCCAAGCGAGATGAAGGCGTCGCCGTCGGTGACGGCGCCGATCCCGACCGCTCCGGCCGCCGCGTCGCCTGCGCCACCCGCGACGATCACGGTCCGGTGGGTCAACCCCCAGTCCTGGGCCACCGCGGGGATCAGGCATCCGGCGGCGGACGTGCCGTCCACGACGCGCGGCATCTGGGCGAGCGTCAAACCGCAGGCGTCGAGCAGGGGAGGGGACCAGTCGCGCGCCGCCTCGTCCAGCAGGAGCGAGCCAGCGGCGTCGGACGGGTCGGTCACCGCCTCGCCCGTCAGCTTGAACCGGATGTAATCCTTGGGCAGCAGGACACGCGCGACGCGCCGGAACAGGTCGGGCTCGTGTCGGCGGACCCATAGCAGTTTCGGCGCCGTGAGGCCGGGCATGGCGGTGATGCCGGCGATCCGGCCCAGGCCTGGAACTTCCGCCGCCAACTCGGCGCACTCCGTCGTGGCGCGTCCGTCGTTCCACAGGATGGCGGGACGGAGGGGACGGTCTTGGTCGTCCAGCAGCACCGCGCCATGCATCTGTCCGGACAAGCCGATCGCTGCGATGGTGGAGAAGCGGTCGGGTGCCTGTCGCCGGATCTCCGCCACGGCGGTCTGGGTCGCGCGCCACCAGTCCTCCGGGTCCTGTTCGGACCACAGTGGCCGCGGGCGGGACGTCATCAATCCGGTGGAGGCGGAAGCGAGCGGCGCCTGCGTCCGATCCACCAGCACGACCTTGACGGCCGATGTGCCGACATCGATCCCGAGATAGGTCTCAGCCATGACGCGGCACCGTCCCGGATGGCCCGAACTGGGGAGGGATCTTGACCATTGGGCACGCGTCCACCCTGTACTCCTCCATATAGACGAAAGCTTGGTCGATCATGGCTTCCACGTTCTGCCGCAGCATGGTGACGGGGAAGGGCAGGAAGGCCGCGAAGGGGTCCCAGTCGAAGCAGCCGATGAAGCGGTCGCGGAAGGCGTCCGGCTCCAGGGACTTGAAGAACTGGATGGCGCCCTCGAAGGCGGTGATCGAATTGACGAACAAACCGGCGGGCATGCCACCAAGGCGATGGTGCATTTCCTCGACCGTTTGGCGGGCCGTCGCGGGCGAGTAGCCGCAGCGGTGGATGTGGGTCTTGGAGACGGTGAAGCCATGTCCGGCGACCGCCTCCTGGAAGCCGGCGACGCGTTCCTCCGTAGCGTATTCCCCGGCGACGCCGCCGAGGAAGTGCAGATCGGCGCCGCCGCTTCCGGCACCGCCGCCGGTGGCCGCGATCTTGTCCAGCAGCAGGCCGGTCAGCATGGCGGCGCCGCCCCGGTTGTCGCTGACGACCGACGGGGCGTTGGCACCCGGCAGGTCGATGTTGACGCAGGGCGTGCCGGCGGCGCGGCACAGGTCGTTCAAGGGTTCGGGCCGGGCGACGCCGACGATGAACAGGAATTCGACCTGATGCGACAGCAGCCGCTCCACCACCTCGCGCTCCGTCTCGGGCCGCCGCTGGGTGCTGACCACCATCGGACAGAATCCGCGCTCGCGGGCGCCCGCCTCGAAACTCTCGGATAGCCCCGCGAAGAAACGGTTGCGGTAGTGCGGCATGATCATGCCGGCCAGTCCGGAGCGCGCCAGCCGGAGCCCGCGGGCCTTCATGTTGACGGCGTAGCCGATGGCGCGCGCGGCGCCCAGCACGCGTTCCGCCGTGGATTCGCTGATGCGGTAGCGCCGCCAGGTGCCGTTGAGCACCATGCTGACGGTCGAGGGCGACGTCCCCGTGGACGTCGCTATGTCATAGATGGTGGACTTCCGCTGTCCCCGGTCCGATGCCATCTGGTCGCCTTCCTCCCGGTACCCTTCACCCATCTCCTGGGTCCATTGCCTGGATGGAGCACCTTTTGGGGAGGGATGATAGATCATCTTGACCGATTTGCTAAATGGATTTAGCGTTGTCCGGCGAAACAAAAGCAATCCGGCGACAAGCTGGAAAGAAACACATGGAGGAAACATGACCAGCAAGCTCAGCCGGCTTCTGCTCGCCGGCGCCTTCGCGATCGGCCTGACCGCCACCGCCATCCCCTCGAACGCCGATGCCGCGACCCGCATGGGCGTGGTCGTCAAGATTGGTGGCATCCCCTGGTTCAACGCCATGGAGGCCGGCATCAAGCAGCGCGCCAAGGAGTTGGGCGTCGACGCCGTGATGGTCGGCCCGACCAGCGCTGATCCCGCCCTGCAGGTCCGCGCGGTCGAGGACCTGATCGCCCAGCGCGTCGACGTGATCGGTGTCGTCCCGAACGACGCCGAGGTGCTGGAGCCGGTACTTCAGCGCGCCCGCGACGCCGGCATCAAGGTGATCACCCACGAATCACCCAAGCAGAAGAACGCCGACTGGAACTTCGAGCTGGCCTCGGTGGATGGCTTCGGCGACGCCTATGGCAAGATGCTGGCCGACAAGCTGGGCGGCAAGGGCAAGTACGCCGTGTTCGTCGGCTCGCTGACGGTTCCGCTGCACAACGCCTGGGCCGACGCGGCGATCGCCTATCTCAAGAAGAACAATCCGGAGATGGAACTGGTCGGCGACCGCTATGGCGTCGCGGAGAACGTCGACGAATCGCGCCGCACCGCGCTCGACCTGATGCGCGCCCATCCCGACCTGAAAGGCTTCCTCGCCTTCGGCAGCCAGGGCCCGATCGGCGCCGCGCGCGCCGTCAGCGAGCGGCGCAAGGGCGGCGAGATCGCGGTGCTCGGTCCGTTCTCTCCCGGACAGGGCCGCCGGCTGGTCCATGACGACGTCCTGACCGGCGGCTTCATGTGGAACCCGATGGAGGCTGGCAAGGTCTTCGTCACGCTGGGCGACATGCTGGCGAAGGGCCAGGAGATCAAGGACGGAATGGAGATCGAAGGGCTGGGCAAGGTCCATCCCGACTTCACCGAGCGCAACATCATCGTCGATCAGTTGGTCGAGCTGAACAAGGACACGGTCGACAAGCTGGCCGAACTGGGTCTGTGAGCACCCGCCCCCGTTTGATCGGTAAAAGCAATGTTGCTTCGACTTGACAACGTGTCGAAGGTGTTCGGCGGCGTCCAGGCGCTGCGATCGGTCTCCTTCGACGTGGCGCCGGGCGAGGTCCTGTGCCTCGCCGGCGAGAACGGCTCGGGCAAGAGCACGCTGATCAAGATCATCAGCGGCGTCTACCGTCCGGAGCCGGGCGCCACGATGCTGTTCGACGGCGAGCCGATCGACGGGCTGACCCCCGGCGTCGCCCGCTCGCTCGGCATCCAGGTGATCTGGCAGGATCTGGCCCTGTTCCCCGAGATGTCGGTGGCGGAGAACATCGCGTTCGAGCGTAACCTGGGGGCTGGGTTGCGGCTGGTCGACTACTCGGCCATGCGCGACGCGGCGGCGGGCATCCTCGCCCGGTTGGGCGTGACGCTGGACTTGGACAGTCCGCTGCGGGAACTGTCGATAGCGCAGCGCCAGATCGTGGCGATCTGCCGGGCGTTGATCGCCGACGCCCGGCTGGTCTTCATGGACGAGCCGACGGCCTCGCTCAGCCAAGCCGAGACCGACGCGCTGCTGGTCATCGTCCGCCGGCTGTCGGCCGACGGCATCGCGGTCGTGTTCGTCAGTCACCGTCTGGCCGAGGTGCTGGAGGTCTGCGGCCGCGTCACGGTTCTGCGCGACGGCCGCAACGTCGGGACCTTTCCGACACAGGGCATGACGCAGACGCGGCTGACCGAGTTGATGACCGGCCAGACCTTCGACCAAGCGGTCCGCGCCGCCGACCACTCGGCCAGCGCCACCGTGCTGGAGGTCAGGAACCTGACCCGGCGCGGCGATTACGAGGATGTCTCGCTGACGGTGCGCCGGGGCGAGGTCGTCGGCGTCACCGGCAGGCTGGGCGCGGGGCGGACCGAATTGGCCCTGTCGCTGTTCGGCATGAACCGGCCCGACGGCGGGGAGATCCTATTGAACGGCGAGCCGCTGCGCCTGCGGTCGAACCGTGACGCGATCGACGCCGGCATCGCCTATGTGTCGGAGGACCGACTCTCGCTCGGCCTCGTCCAGCCGCAGTCGATCGCCGACAACACGGCGCTGCCGGTGCTCGACCGCCTGCTGGGGGCGGCCGGGCTGCTGTCGGAGAAGCGGAAATCGGTGCTGGTGTCGGAGTGGGTCCGCCGCTTGTCGGTCAAGATCGGCCGGCCGGAGGACGCGGTCTCCACCTTGTCCGGCGGCAACCAGCAGCGCATCGTCCTGGCCAAGTGGCTGGCGACCGAGCCCAAGGTCCTGATCCTGGATTCGCCGACGGTCGGCGTCGACGTGGGTGCGCGCGCCGGCATCTTCGCCATCGTCCACAAGCTCGCCGAGGAGGGCATGGCCATCATCCTGATCTCCGACGAGATCCCCGAGGTCTATTTCAACTGCGACCGGATCCTGCACATGCGCGACGGTCGCCTGATCGACGAGTACCTGCCTGGTGCCACCCCGATCGACCGGATCGAAAGCCATGTCCATGCGTAGGAACCCCTTGCTTGGCATCGGCTCGACCGAGCGTTGGCTGATCGTGGTGATCGCGGCGATGTGCCTGTTCCTGGGGCTGACCACCGACACCTTCCTGACGCTGGTCAACCTGTTCGACCTGCTCAACATCAGCGCCGTCAACGTGATCTTCGCGGCGGGACTGCTGGTCGTGCTGATCGCCGGCGGCATCGACATCTCGTTCGCGGTCGCGGCCTCCGTCACGCAGTACCTGACGGCGCTGACCGTGGGACACCTGGGGGGAGGCAATTGGGCGATCGGCTTCGCGGTGGCGTCTTGCTATGGCTTCGCGCTGGGAGCCTTGAACGCCACCTTGATCTGGCGTTTCCGCATCATCTCCATCGTGGTCACGATCGCGACCTTCAACCTGTTCTTCGGCGCCCTGATGTTCCTGACGCAGGGCGTGTCGATCTATGATCTGCCGGACTGGTGGCTGGACCGGATCATCCTGTTCGAGTTCGACACCGCCAATGGCTACGCCGAGCTGACCTTGCCGGTCGCCGTCATGATCGTGGTCATCGTGGCGACTTGGTTCCTGATCCGGCGCACGACGGCCGGCCGACAGCTCTACGCCATGGGCGACAATCCGGAAGGCGCGCGGCGGGTCGGCATCAACATCGCGGCGATGCATTACCTGGCCTATGGCTGGCTGGGCGTCACCGCCGGGATCGCCGGGCTGATGCAGGCCCATTACGCGCAGGAGGTCGTGCCCAACGCCTTATATGGCCGCGAGTTGGACGTGCTCGCCGCCGTGGTGCTGGGGGGAGCGCGGCTGGGGGGCGGACGGGGCACCTTGCTGGGAGCGATCCTGGGCGTGGCGCTGGTCGCCATCACCCAGAACGGGCTCAACCTGCTGGGCGTCTCGCCCTACGCCTTCAAGATGATCGTCGGCGCCGTGATCCTGGTCGCGATCACGCTGTCCAACAGCGGCATGGCGAGCCTGCTGAGCGGCTTCCGGACACGGCCCGAGCGGGTGCCGTCATGAGCCGGACCACCACCACGCGGCCGGCGGCGGGCGCACCCACCCTGACTGGCCGGCTGGTAGCCTGGGGCTCGACCAGCGAGGTCGGCGGCCTGCTGCTGTTCCTGGCGCTCGTGGTTCTTGGCTTCAGCCTCGCCACGGACAGATTCCTGACGGCGCCGACCTTCGCCTCGATCGCTTTCCAGTTGCCGGAACTGGGACTGCTGACCCTGGCGATGCTGATCCCGATCCTGTCCGGTGGACTGAACCTCGCGATCACCTTCACCGCCAACATCTCGGGTCTGGCGCTGGCCTGGGTGCTCCAGGCCCATGGCGGGGCTGAGGCGGGCATGTTCGCCTTCGCGCTGGGCGTCTTCGCCGCCCTCGCGGTCGGGGCGCTGGTCGGCTTGGTGATGGGAGCCGCGATCGCCTATACCGGCGCGCATCCGATCCTGGTGTCGCTCAGCATGATGATCTTCCTGCGCGGGCTGGGCGAGTTCCTGACGCGGGGCGGCGACATCTCCGGCTTTCCGGAATTCGTCAGGCTGATCGGTCATGGCTGGTTCGCCGGATTGCCGGTTCCCTTATGGCTGCTGATCGGCTGCGTGCTGGCGTGGCACGTGCTGCTCAGCCGGACCCGCCTTGGGCTGACCATCCACATGGCGGGCTCGAACATCGAGGCGACGCGCTATTCCGGCATCGACACCCGGCGCACGCTGATGCTGGTCTACACCCTATCCGGCGTGATGTGCGGGATCGCGGGCGTGCTGATGCTGGCGCGCTTCAACTCGGTCCGGGTCGGGCATGGCGAGGCCTATCTGCTGATCACCGTGCTGGCCTGCTTCCTCGGCCGGGTCGATCCGTTCGGCGGTTTCGGCCGGGCCCTGCCGGTGGCGGTGGCCCTGCTGATCCTCCAGGTCATCGCCTCCGGCTTGAATCTGCTGGGTGCCAACCAGCACTTGGCGACCGCCCTATGGGGCGCCTTCCTGATCCTGGTCATGGTGATCCGGTACCTGTGGGCGAGCAGATCGCCCCACCGGCCCTGACCTGATTTCCCATCCGCTTTCAAAGGAGAAACTTCCATGCAAGGTTTTGGCGTACACACCAGTCTGTGGTCGCTCGATTGGAGCCGGAAAGCCGCCGATCTGGCGATCCCGGAGGCCAAGCGCTATGGGCTGGCCTTCGTCGAGATCGCGCTGCTGGACCCGCCCGCGGTTGACGCCGAGCATACCCGCAAGCTGTTGGAACAGCATGAGCTGACCGCCGTCTGCTCGCTCGGCCTGCCGGATGACAGCCGCCCGACCAACAATCCCGGCAAGGCGCTGGAATTCCTGACCATGGCGCTGGACAAGACGGCGGCGACGGGAGCCAAGGCGTTGAGCGGCGTGGTTTATGGCTCGATCGGCGAGCGCACCGGCAAGCCGCCGACCCAAGGGGAACTCGACGCGGTCGCCTCGGTGATGGAGAAGGCGGCGGCCCATGCCCGCAAGCTGAACCTGGAGATCGGCCTGGAGGCGGTCAATCGGTATGAGAACCACATGCTGAACACCGCCGACCAGACTGTCTCGATGCTGGAGCGTATCGGCGCTCCCAACGTGTTCGTCCACCTCGACACCTATCACATGAACATCGAAGAGAAGGGCGTCGCCAACGGCATCCTCCGCGCCCGCGAGCACCTGAAATACATCCATCTGTCCGAGAGCGACCGGGGCGTGCCCGGCACCGGCACCGTCGCCTGGGACGAGGTGTTCGGCGCGTTGGCCGCGATCGGCTTCAAGGGCGGCATGGCGATGGAGAGCTTCATCGAACTGCCGCCGCAGGTTGCCACCGCGCTTTCCGTCTGGCGCCCGGTCGCCCGCGACCGCGAGGAGGTTCTGGCCGACGGCCTGCCCTTCCTCCGTAACAAGGCGCGGCAGTATGGGCTGATCTAGACGATCACGCTCGGTAGGGGAGCTTTGCACCGTGGGTTGGCCGCCGCTTCGCCTTGGCCAACCCATACGCGGTGATGCTGGGATCGGCCTGCTCAAGCCGCTGGTTGCCTCGACCACCCTGTTTTACATGGACAGATCGGTATAATCTGACCTGAAAAACAGGGAGGAAGCCGTGGCCGACGTCAAGGTCGACATCAAGCCCACCATTGAGACACCCACGTTCAGCGCGCCCGAGATCGGCGCGCTGGCGCATTTGTACCGGGGGGAGTTGTATCGCAGCACCGTGTGGCGGACGCGGCTGGATGCCACGACCAACTGGGCGGTGGTGACGACAGGCATCGCGCTGACGCTGACCTACAGCAGCGCCGCGGCGACGCCGCTCCCGTTGGTGCTGGTGGGTTTGCTGGTGGCGGTGTTCCTCCACATCGAGGCGAGGCGCTATCGCTTCTTCGACTTCTGGCGCATCCGGGCGCATGTGCTGGAGGTCAATTTCTTCGGCCCGATCCTGCGGGGGCAGGGGGTGCGGACCGACAACGGCTGGAACGAGATCCTCTACCAGGATTATCGCCAGCCCAACCTGCACATCACGTTGATCGAGGCGGCGGGGCGGCGGCTGCGCCGCAACTATGGCTGGATATTCATGATCCAGGTGGTGGCCTATATCGGTAAGCTGCTGATCCACCCCATGCCCATCACCCATCTGGATGAAATCTTCGTCCGCGCCACCATCGGCCCGGTGCCCGGCCAACTGGTCCTGCTCGCGGGCTTCCTCTTCCATGCCAGTTGGATCGCCATCGCGGTCCAGACTTCCAGAAGCCGGCGCGGCGCCGACCGGGTCCATCCACCCCGGCCTCCCGTCGACAGGATCCTCCAACTCGCGCGGGGGACCGAGTAGCGGGCCTGCCGGTTAGGGTCGCATCGTCTGGACCAGAAACCCGAGTAGATCAGTGATGGCTCGGTCGAGCGCGCCGTGCCCGGCATGGTAACCGCCAAGCCAACTCATGTTGAAACTGATGTTTTTACGATGGGTCGTATATTTATATTACATATTAAAACTACACTAAACCTCACAACACCAATCAACAAAATGACACCACAAAGCTTGGCAAAGCCGCCTCTCCTGGGTATTCATTCTTCATGAGCGAAACCACCAACCGACGCGCGGAACTGCTGAACGACGCACAGGTCGAAACCTGCCTGCGCTGGTGCGGCGAGCGGCGGCGCTATCCCCACCGCGACCGTGTCGTGGTGCTGCTGAGCGTTCGCGCGGGCTTGGGGGCGACCGAAATCGCCAAATTGCGGCGCGGCCACGTGATGGACGGCGGCGGCGGCATCGGTGACGAGATCATCCTGGAGGAAGGCATCCGCAAGAGGGGAGCCGGCCGTGTCATTCCCATGCACTCCAGCCTCCGAGCCCATGTCATCACGCTGTTCGGGACCGTGCCTGGCGGTCCCAATGATCCGCTGATCCTGTCCGAGCGGGCGATGCGCCAGAACCCGGAGGATCCCGAGGACCGTCGGCTGGTCTGCATGGCGCCCAATTCGATCGTGCTGATGTTCCGCCAGATGTATGACGAGTTGGGATTGGTAGGATTCTCCAGCCACTCCGGCCGCCGCACCTTCATCACCAGCACCGCCCGCCTGATCACCAAGGCTGGCGGTTCCCTGCGCGATGTCCAGCAATTGGCCGGGCACACCAGCTTGGCGACCACCCAGACCTATGTGGAAGGCAGCGATGAAGCCAAGCGACGCGTCATCAAGCTCCTGTGACATGGCGATCGAGGTGCTGGACGCGGCAGGCGCCCGGGCCGCGATCCCCGAGCTTTGCGACGTGCTGATCGAGTGCGTCGACGGCGGCGCCTCGGTCAGCTTCATGGCGCCACTGTCCCGCGACAAGGCCGCCGCGTTCTGGGAGGGCGTCGCCGACGGCGTCGCACGCGGCGAGCGGGTGTTGATCGTGGCGAGGGCGGAAGTGATCGTCGGCACGGTCCAAATGGTCCCGGCGCCTCAGGAGAATCAGCCGCACCGCGCTGACATCGCCAAGCTGCTGGTGCGTGACCATGCGCGGGGCAGGGGAGTCGCAGCCTCCCTCATGGCCGCGGCGGAGACCGCCGCCCGCACAGCCGGCCGGACGCTGCTGGTGCTCGACACCGCCAGCGGCGAGGCGGGAGAGCGCGTCTATGCCCGCCTGGGCTGGACGGCGGTTGGGAAGGTGCCGGGCTACGCCTTGTTCCCCGATGGGCGGCCGTGCGACACGACCTTCTTTTACAAGAACCTCCGAGCGAGGGACGCCGTCGACGCGCCGGATCAGAGCATCGACTTGACCAGGACGGCGGCGCCGTAAGCCGCGATGAAACCGGTGACCGCCCGATCGTAGACGCGCGGCGTCGCCCTCATGAACACGATCCGGCCACAGAGCCAATATCCGAACGCCGCGATGATCACCGCCAGAAGGCTTCGCCACCCCAAGACGTCCGGTCTCATGATCACCAGCGTAGCGACTTGGGCGACAGCGAACATAAGGTAGTATGTCGCGATCGTTCCCCTGATCCCATGCTTGTCGTCCTGATGCGCGGCCGCGTAGAGCGTGAGCAACGCGCCGCCCATGTTCGTCAAACCGTGTACGGCACCCATCGCCATCAGGTAGGGGCGTTCACCAGAAACGATGAGGCGGGAGATCCGTCGCCGCAGGCTGTCATCGTGGCGAATCGCCGCCGCCGCGACGAGCGTCAACCCGATCAGCACGTCCACGCGCGCTTGAAGGCCCAGGGCCAGGACCGCGGCAAGGCTGACGATCAACGGGCCGATAGAGAGCAGCGGCCGCCCGCTCCGCCAGATCGTCGCCACCCGCGTGGGATCTGACGCTGTCTGAATGGCCGAAATCGCGATCGACGCCGGCAGCAGCAAGCCAAGCGCCTCAGGAAAATCGAGCCCCAGCAGCAGCAGGGTCGGCGTGCCAAACACCAGCAAGCCGACCCCGAAGACGGATTGGACGATCGCCAGCGCCGCGATGATGGTGCCGACAAGAAACGGCTCGTCCACATTGCCTCTCCACAGATACGCCGACTTCCGCCGGCCTCGCCCAAACACCCGCGGCGTGTCTTGTATGAGGGCAGATCGCGCGCGAAGGAGGACGCGCCATTCCCCAGCATACCACCGCAAAGCGGGATGAGGCATATTATCACGCTTTTTAATTGGTATTGATATGTGTTCAGTAGTTTTTTTAAATATATTTTTAGCTCTACAACAATTTATCGGATGTTTCTGACATCTGGTGCGCTCAAGGGTCCCATGATGATGTCCACGGTCCAGGAGTATCGGTGTTCCTCACGCCTCCCGAGAACAAGCCCATGTTGGACCGTGTCCATTGTCGTCGCGCTGGTGCTCGCGTTCGTCCAATCCGCCCAAGCGAAGTCGGCGTGTGAAGCCAAATACGCGAATTGGGAAAGCAAGCAACTCTACGTCACGGGAGAAACGCTGATCGAGTTGAAGGACCAGCTCGATCGCAGCGATGTCCTCGGAGGCTACAACTCAGCCAGGGAAATGCTGGTGACGCCGGCGTTCTCGTCCCCGTTTGTCATGATGACGAAAACTCCCGGGCCGCATACGGGATCCCTGGATTATACCCATAGCCCACTCGGTTATTGCGGACCGATCGGACCTTTTGGTCCCTTGGGGCCGAAGGGCCCGCTCGGGGCTTTCGATCCCGAAAAGCTGGGCACGACTGGGGCCGTCAGCGTCGCGGCGGCAATCGGCATGGCCTCCGACATTTACGGCGCTTGGTTCGCGACCTTGTTCACCCAAGCCAACCAAGTCTCCCCCCTGGGAAGGAACGGGCCACTTGGACCGGAGGGGGCTGTCGGGGACGGTTACTGCGCGTTCGATCAGATCGCTGATCTGGGTTTCGGCACGATGCGCGGGGTCAAGCACCTCCAAGCCGGTGGCATCTGGGCGGCGTTGGGCCCCGTGGGTCCCCTCGGTCCCTTGGGACCCTTGGGCGCCTTCGGACCACTTGGAGCGGTCCAGTCCCTTTACGACGACAGCGGCAAGACGGGACCGAAGCGAGGTGTCTATTACGACCGGGTGACCAAGCGCGCGGCGTTCGCCCGCGCGGTTGACTACCATCCCGATCAACCCCGCACTTATGAATTGGTGGAGTTCTACTCGAAATCGACCGCGATGGATCCCACCGTGTCCAAGGACACCTCTTTCGTGGTCGATGGCATGTTGGAGCGGGCCGGAAGCGCGGATCGTTACGGCTTCACCTCCCACACCGATCAATACGTCACGATCATCGTCATTCCCGGCAATCCGCGCGACGGCTATGGCTTGATGGCGAGGATGACGAACCAGGGCAAGGGCATCCAGACCGTGACCTCGCGGACGCCCTGGTGGCACTATGTCAATCAGATCCACGTCCGCGTTCCCGCCGGCACCCAATTCGACCTCACCGTGGATTACGAGAGCCGAGCCGACGCCGCGCCGCTCCCAACTTGCGAGTGGCAGGCGAAGAACCCCGCTGCGGCTGACTTTCTCAGGATCGGCGAGACGGAGGGCCTTGGGAGATATCGACTGATCGTGGTGGGATCGAGCGAATACATCAACAGAACGGACTTGAGTGGGTACCATCAGATCATCATCGGACCGTGAACCAAGGTGGTCCCGACAAGGTTCGTCACCTCGCCTGTGAAATCCCAAACCGCCGCCGGTACTCGCCGGGCGAAAGTCCCACCAGCTTGTGGAATACCTTGCGGAACGCGCCGGGATCCCCGTAACCCACGGCCCAGGCGACCTGCTCTATCGGCGTCGCGGAAGACTCCAGGATCTCCCGAGCCTTGCCGACGCGGAGATGCTGGAGGTATTCGGACGGGTTCAATCCCGTCGCCTTGTGAAACCGGCGAAGGAAGGTGCGCTCGCCCAGTCCCGCATGGGAAGCCATCATCGGCAGCGTCGGTTTCCCGCCGCCGTGAGATTGCAGCCAGTGCTGGACCTTCAGCACGGCCGCGTCGCCATGACGCAGTTTGGGAGCGAACCCGCGGTAGAACCGTTGCTCGCGGCCCCCCGGGTCGACCAGAAGGAAACGCGCGGTGTCCTGCATCACGCTGGGGCCGACCAAGCGCTCGACCAGACGCAGGCCGAGATCGACCCAGGCCATCACGCCGCCCGCCGTGATGATGTCACCGTCGTCCACCACCAGCTTGTCCGCGTCCAGCGTGATGTCGGGGAACCGCTCCGCGAACGTCTCCGCCAAAGCCCAGTGGGTCGTGGCCATCCGCCCGTCGAGCAGCCTGGTTTCGGCAAGGAGAAAGGCGCCGGCGCAGACGGAACACACCACCGCGCCAGCGGCGTGGCGTTCACCGATCCAGCGCGTCAGTGGAATGGCGCGGTCTCCCAACGGTTCGCGGGCGAGCGAGGGTGGCACGATCAACGCCGCCAACATGGGTTGGAGCGCCGCGGCATCGGGGTCCGGCACCGGCTCGACCGCCCCTCCATCCGCCGACAGCCGCCAGTGGCTGACCCGGAAAGCGGCGGCCTCGCCGTCCTGGCACGCCGCGGCGAGCCTGCTGGCGACGGCGAACAGGTCCGTCAAGCCGTGAACGGCCGATAGCTGCGCTCCGGGATAGATCAGCAGGCCGATCTCGATCGCGTCGCGCGAGACCATCATCCGCCCGCTCCCGTCATCTGTCAGTTTTGGCCCCGATAATGTCAGTTCCGCCAATACGCATCATGGCGAACTTCCCCTATGGTTCTCAACGGTCATCAGCGGTGCCGTGACCCGCGCCAATGACCCAACGGCAAGGAGCCAGAACCATGTCCAAGCGAGCCCTTCTGATCATCGACATCCAGAACGACTATTTTCCCGACGGCAAGTGGACACTGAGCGGCATGGACGCGGTGGCCGACAATGCCGCCAGACTGCTCGCCGCGGCGCGCGCGGCCGGCGAGATGGTCGTCCACATCCGTCACGAGTTCACCCGCCCCGAGGCCCCCTTCTTCGTCGCCGGCTCGGACGGTGCCCGCATACACCCCAAGGTGACGCCAATCGAGGGTGAGACCGTCGTGCTGAAGCACTTTCCGAACAGCTTCCGCGAAACCGATCTCAAGGGCATCCTGGATCGGAATGGTGTCACCGACCTGACGATATGCGGCGCCATGAGCCATATGTGCGTCGACGCCGCCACCCGGGCCGCCGCCGATTTCGGTTACGCCTGCACCGTCGTCCACGACGCCTGCGCGTCGCGCGACCTGGAGTTCGACGGCACCCTGGTCCCGGCGGTACACGCCCACTCCGCCTTCATGTCCGCGCTTGGCTTCGCCTACGCGAAGCTGGTGACGACGGACGATTATCTGGTGGCATCATGATTTGAGGGCAAGGACGAACGGATAGCCCTCAAGAGTCGGTTGCGGCGCGCTGGGGCTATGTCACACTCATTGGAGCGACGCGTGGCGATCATCGAGACACCGGCGCCGCACCGGAGCCGGAACCTCCACCATGGGGGAAACGGCCCCGCAAGGATAACGCAACGGGTCGAATGACCCGCATAGGTTCGGGAGGAACCACGATGTCCAACAGCATAGGACCGCGGCAACCGTCGCGGCGCCGTTTCATCCGTGCCGCCACCGCGTCAGCCGGAGCGGGCGCCGCCCTGCTCGGCGGGTTCGGCGTCAGCCCCGCCTTCGCCGCCGACATGGTCAAGGAGACCATGCGGTCGGAAAAGCCGCTCAAGGCCGCCTTCTCCAACGCCGGGCTCCAGGCGACCTGGTGCGCCCAGGGCAAGCGCGCGGCGGAGTGGTGGGGCAAGCTCCTCAACGTCGAGATCACTTGGTTCGACGGTGAATTGAGCGCCACCAAACAGCGCGCCGCGATCGACAACATGGCGTCGCAGAAGTGGGACTTCGTCGCGATCCAGGCTTTCGGCATCGGCACGCTGACGGCCCCCGTCGGCAAGATGATCGACGCTGGCGTTCCCGTGCTGGACATGGACACGCTGATCGCCCCGCTGGAACAGATCAACGTCCACAGCTTCCTGGCGCCCGACAACGAGTTCATGGGCGCCTCGGTCACCCAGGCGCTGCTCGACGCCATCGGCGGCGCTGGCACCATCATCATGACCCAAGGCGCCCTCGGGCACACCGGCGCGCAGGGTCGGGCCCGCGGCTTCGAGTCGGTGGTCAAGAAGTTCCCCAAGGTCGAGGTGCTGGACACCACGCCGGCCGATTGGGACGTGACCAAGGCCGTGCGGATCTGGGAGACCCACCTGACCAAGTTCCCCAAGATCGACGCCGCCTTCTTCCACAACGACGACATGGCGCTGGCCGCCTGGAACGTCATGAAGGCGCGGGGCCGCACCGACATCAAGATCGGCGGCGTCGACGCCATGCCGCCAGCGCTCCAGGCCGTCACCGAGGGGCGGATGCACGCGACGGTCCGCAATCCGTCGTGCCGCATCCATGGCGGCGCCGTGCTGGCGGGAGTCGCGGCGGTGCTCAACGGCGAGAAAAGCGGGCAGGGCATTCCAAAACACATCATCACGGATGGTCCCGTGGTGACCAAGGAGAACGCGCCCGGAATGCAGTGGATGCAGGATCACTACCTGATCTGATCCAAGTTCACCGCGTTTTGGCACGGCACTCTGGAAAGCGGGTCATCGGCATGGGCGTTGGGACGGAAGCGGCTCCGCCGCTGCTGGAACTGGCCGGCATCAACAAATCCTTCGGCGGCGTCGCGGCGCTTCGGGAAGTCGACTTCACGCTGCGCGCCGGCGAGATCCACGGTCTGGTCGGGGAGAACGGTGCCGGCAAGAGCACCTTGATGAAGATCATCGCGGGCGTGCACGCCGATTATGGCGGCACGCTGCGGATCGACGGACAGCCGCTCCGCTTCCGTTCGGCCCGCGACGCGCTGAGGGCGGGCATCGGGATGGTGCACCAGGAACTGAGCATCGTTCCGGACCTGACGGTGGCGGAGAACGTCTTCCTCGGTTCCCAGCCGATCACCCGGTTCGGCGTGGTCGACTGGCGGCGGATGAACGCGCGGGCGGCGGAACTCCTCCGCGACCTGGGCATCGACGTCGATCCACGGGTGCCGATCGGATCGCTGCCAATCGGTCTCCAGCAGTTGATCGAGATCGCCCGGGTGCTGTTCTCGGGCGCCCGGATCATCATCCTGGACGAGCCGACCTCCGCCTTGTCCCCGCCGGAGATCGAGCGGCTGTTCGGATTGCTGCGCGGGCTGCGGGCATCCGGACGCAGCATGATCTTCATCTCCCACTTCCTGGACGACATCCTGAACGTGTCGGACACCGTGACGATCTTCCGCAATGGCCGGAAGATCGTCACCGCCGCCGCGTCGGACGCCTCCAAGGGCTGGGTGATCGAGAACATGATCGGCAAGGGTCACGAGGACCTGGAGGAGAGCTACACCTCCGACATGATGCTCGATAGCAAGCCTGACGCCGCCGTGGTGCTGGAGACGTCGGGGCTCCGCCACGGCCGGGCGTTCCGCGACGTGTCGCTCCGCGTCAGGGCGGGGGAGGTGCTGGGGATCTACGGCTTCATGGGCTCTGGCCAGCTGGAACTGGCGCGCGCCCTGTTCGGCAAGCTGCGGCCCGACGGCGGCACACTGACGATCGGCGGGCGTCAAGTGACGCTCAACGGCACGGCGGCGGCCAAGCGGGCGGGGGTGGCATTCGTCCCCGAGAGCCGGCGTTCCATGCTGTTCAGCCACGAGCCGATCTATAAGAACATGTCGATCTCGATCCTGGATCGGCTCCATCCGGTTCTGCTGCGGCCCGCCGCCGAGCGATCCCTCGCGGAGCGGCATGTCGTCAGCCTCGGCATCCGGCCGCCGCGCGTCGACCAGGCGCTCGGCACCTTGTCCGGCGGCAACCAGCAGAAGGTCGGGCTGGCGAAGTGGTTGACCTACCTGCCGAAGGTGCTGGTGCTGAGCGAGCCGACCCGCGGCATGGATGTCGGCGCCAAGGAGGACGTGGTCAAGATCGTGCGATCGTTGCGCGAGCAGGGCGTCGGCATCGTCGTGGTGTCGAGCGAGCCGGAGACGGTGCTGTCGCTGTCGGACCGCATCCTGGTGATGAGGAAGGGCGAGATCGCCCGGGAGTTCGCGAGTGAGACGGTCAGCAAGGACCGCCTGCTGGATGCCGCCTGATATCTTCAAGGATCCGAATCCCTCAAGGAAATGACATGAGCGCACGCGTGACCGAGACGGGACGGGGGGCCAGCCCGGCCGTGATGAACTGGCTTCGCGGCCGGCTCAGCAACATCGCCCCGTTCCTGACCTTGCTGTTCCTGATCGTCTTCTTCTCGATCGCCAGCCCGTCCTTCGCGACGCTGGGCAATGTCGGCAACATCCTCAACCAGATCTCCATCACCGCGATCATGGCGGTGGGCCTGACCTATGTCATCCTGTGCGCCGAGATCGACCTGAGCGTCGCCAGCGTCGCCAACGCGACCGGCATCGTACTGGCCTATTTCACGCTCCAGGACAGCTACGCCAACATCGCCAACGTGCCGGTGGACGGCTGGGCCGCGATCCTGCTGGCGCTGGCATCCTGCTTCGCGCTGGGCGCCGTCAACGCCTTCGGCGTCACCAGGATCGGCATCCCGTCCTTCATCATGACGCTCGCCATGCTCCAGATCGGCGCCGGCATCTGCGCCATGCTTGTCCGTGGCCAGATCGCCTACAACGTGCCGCCCCTGATCGCCACGCTGGGGCAGAAGGCGCTGGGGCCGATCCCCTATGTCGTCATCGTCGCGGCGGTGTTCCTGCTGGTCGGCCATCTGGTGCTGACCTACACGCGTTTCGGCCGCTACGTCTACATGGTGGGCGGCAACCGGGAGGCGGCGGAGTATTCCGGCGTCAACGTCAAGCTGGTGCTGGCTTCGGTCATGATCATCTCGGCCGTCTGTTCCGGTACCGCCGGAATGGTCGGCGTCGCGTATTTCGGCAGCGCCCAGCAGAACGAGTTCGACAGCTACCTGCTCGATTCGATCTCCGCCGTGGTGGTCGGCGGCACCAGCCTGTTCGGCGGCCGGGGTGGCATCGGCAACACCATCGTCGGGCTGCTCGTGTTGGGCGTGCTCAACAACGGATTGGACCACATCAACATCGACAGTTTCCTGAAGATCCTGATCCGGGGCCTGATCCTCCTGGCAGCCTTGATCATCAACATCTACGCCCAGCGGCTCCGGAGCGCGCAGTCGGCTCCCGCCCATTAGGCATAAATCGGTATTGGCCGAACGGCTTCAGAGATCGTTAACCAAGGATAGCGCAAACTTCCCTGGCGATAAATCTCTGTAAATGCCCTAGTATCGGTGATACCAGCATGTTCGATGTTGAATTCCTCTCCCCGGCCGACCGGGAGTTCGAGGCGCTGCCGGAAAACGCTCGCAACGAAATCCTGGCCGCTGTCCGAAGGCTGGCGGCGGAGGGTCCGACGACGGCCACCGATGCCGGTTTCGCGGTCGCGCGGGCGGCGGGGCAGGTCGCGGTCTGTCAGACCGATACTTATCTCGAAGGTATACAGGTTTTGTTGCTAGTTGACGAAAAGTTGTGGGACGAGGGCGCCAAGGCCGCGCCGGGCACGGAAGAGGCGGCGGTGAACCGCGTCGTGTGGCCCTCCGATCCGGCTTCCGTCCGCGATGCCCGGTTGAATGGCGCCGAAATCTCGGGGCTGGAGCAAACGATCGCGCGCGAACTGTTGGACATGGGCATGGCCGAGGTCGCGGCGCTGGCTGTCGGTTTCGGCGGCTGGGTCGCCATCTGCGACCTGGACGCCAACGGCACCGCCTCGGTGCTCCGGCTGCTGCCGTTGACGGACTACACGGCGCTGGTGGACGACGAGGAATCGGACATGTTCATGGGCCTGCCAACGGCGGTCCTGGATGGGATTTCCCCGACCAAGCATTGACCCGGTTAGGTTCCCGTAAGTGGGGAGACTGCCCCGCCTGCGGAAATAGCATATCAGGTTGACCGGACATTGATGTTACCCACTGCCGGAACAATCCGTAGCCGTGGGTCCAATTCCGATGAACAGGTTGGCAGCGGAGGAGCGTAAGCCGACTCTGGCGGACGATCTTCTGATCGACGCCGAGGATTCCCCCTCGGCCACGCCGGCCGCCGCGCGTTCTCATCCCCTGTTGCTGGGCGCCGCGCTGATGCTGGTGGCCTTGAACCTGCGCCCGATGCTGGCCAGCCTGGGGCCCATCCTGCCGGAGGTGATCCGCGACACCGGCATCTCGGCGGCGGGTGCCAGCATCCTGACGACGGCGCCGGTCCTGTGCCTCGGGCTTTCGGGCTTCCTGGCTCCGCGTCTGGCCCGCCGTTTCGGCACCGAGCGCACGATCGTGCTGTTCCTGCTGATCATGGCGGCGGGAACGGCGGCGCGGGGCGTGTTCGGCTTCCCGGGCTTGCTGGTGGGCTCGATCGTGGCCGGGATCGGCGTCGGCATCATCGGCGTCCTGCTGCCCGGTCTGGTCAAGCGCGACTTTCCCGGACGCGCCAGCCTGATGACCGGCATCTACACCATGGCGCTGTGCGCGGGCGCCTCGATGGCCGCCGGGGTCACCGTCCCGCTCCAGGGCTTGTTCGGCGGCAGTTGGCCCGCGGCCCTGGCGTTCTGGGCCGTGCCGGCCGTCATGGCGGCGCTGGTCTGGCTGCCGCTGTCCGGAAAAGGACGGCGGGAAGGTCCCGTCACCCAGGTGCGGCGGGTGACGGGGCTGTGGCGCGATCCCCTGGCGTGGCAGGTCACGCTCTACATGGGCCTGCAATCGAGCGTCGCCTACATGCTGTTCGGCTGGCTGGCGCCTCTGTTGCGCGATCGCGGCCTGGATCCCGTCATGGCCGGTCTGGTGGTCTCAAGCTCAGTCATCATCCAGATCCCGGCGGCGCTCCTGGCTCCGCTGCTGGCGACGCGCCGAGCCAGCCAAAGCTTCGCGGCGGTCTTCCTGATGGGCTGCACGATCGTGGGCCTGCTGGGAATCTTCCACGCGCCGCTGGAAACCGTCTGGCTTTGGACGGTTCCGCTGGGAATAGGGCAGGGTGGCAACTTCGCCCTGGCGCTGACCCTGATCGTGCTCCGCTCGGCGGACAGCCATGTCGCGGCCTATCTGTCCGGCATGGCGCAAAGCGTCGGCTACACCCTGGCGGCGGCGGGACCGCTGGCGGTCGGGCTGCTGCATGACTGGTCCGGAGACTGGCAAGCGGTCGGCGTGCTATTCATCGCCATCTGCCTCGTGGCGTCCGTCGCCGGTGCCGCCGCCGGACGCGACCGCCATGTCGGGGCGGTGGTGACCGGTCCTTCATCCTCGTCGTAACGCCCTTCCTGAAATCACCGTTTCATGCCCTTTCTCCTGATCCTCGGCTTGGCCGGTTTCGCCAGCGCCTTGTCCCTGCGGGTGACCGATCCGCTGTTGCCTGTCCTGGCGGTGGACCTCGGTATCACCCTGCGGGAAGCGGCTCTGCTCGCCTCAGCCTACACGCTGCCCTACGCGATCATGCAGCTGGTGCTGGGGCCGGTCGGCGACGCGGTCGGCAAGATCAGGCTGATCCGACTATCCCTGGCGGTGCTGACGGTCGGACTGGCGCTGTCAGCCGTAGCGCCCAGCTATGGAACGGTGCTGGCCGCCAGAGCCTTGGCCGGCGCCTTCGCGGGTGGCATCATCCCGGCATCGATGGCCCTGATCGGCGATCGGGTCGCCTACGCGGAGCGCCAGTTCTCGATCAGCCGCTTCCTGATCGCCGTGATCTTCGGCCAGCTCTCCGGCTCCGCCATCTCGGGCGCCTTGGCCGAAGTGACGGGTTGGCGTGTGGTGTTCGGACTGTGCTCCGCCGTGGCGGGCATGGCGTTCATCCTCGCCATGATCTTCCTGAAGGGCGACACGGCGCGCGGCGAGTTGTCGCTCCAGGGTTCCATCGAGAGGTACCGCACCGTCCTGCTCAACCCGACGTCGATCTTCGTCTTCGCGACGGTGGCGGGCGAAGGCATCCTGATCTTCGGCGTCTTTCCCTTCGTCGCCCCCATGCTGGTTCCGCACGGCGCCGTCGGGTCGATGGAGGCCGGCATCGCGATCTCCGCCTTCGCCGTGGGTGGCATCGTCTACAGCGTCGTCGTCAGGCGTCTGGTTGCGAGCCTGGGCCAGTGGGGCATGATGAGGGTCGGCGGACTGGTCGCCGGCCTGTGCTACATCCTGGTCGCGACGCCGCTGCACTGGACGGCGATCTCCGTGCTGTTCCTGGTGGCGGGCTTCGGTTTCTACATGCTGCACAACACCATGCAAACCCAGGCGACCGAGCTGGCGCCAACAGCGCGCGGCTCCGCGCTGGCGCTGTTCGCGTCGGCGTTCTTCATGGGCCAGGGGATCGGACCGATCCTGGGCGGCGCGATCTCGCACTCATATGGTTTCGGCACGCTGTTCCTCGTGGCGGGAGCGTTGACCGTCGGCCTGGGGTTCGGCGCGGCTTGGCTGATCCAGTCGCGATCCAAACCGGTTTGAGCGGTTTGAGGCGGCGGCTTCGTGATATCCGGAGCCGCGGAGACCCGGACGACGGGTTTTGCGTCGTCCTAATCGTTATATCCCGTCTGCTATTTCCATAAGATTGATTATGCATTTTGAGAGTGGGTTGGAAAGGATGTCGGTTTTGATCCATTTGCCGGATCACCCCTGCCCCGCCACCCGTGTCAAAAAGAAAGGCCGGTCCCTTTCGGAACCGGCCCCAAGTGTCCCACACGGATGGGATTGGTTGGCGTCATTCGGCGAGCGTTGTCACCGGACGCGATGTCGGAATGGAGGTCTCGGCGGCGTTGGCTTCCATGACCCGGGCCCGCATGGGCTTCAGGACGAACAGCGCCAGGACCGCCGCGATGGCGTTGACGGCGGAGGCGAGGACGAAGACCATGTCCCAACTGCCGGTCGCGGTCGCGATCACGCTGCTGATCGGAACCAGGAGCGCCGCGGTACCCTTGGCGGTGTAGAGCAGGCCGGCGTTCGAGGCGGCGTATTTGGAGCCGAAGGTGTCGCCGCAGGTCGCGGGGAACAGGCTGAAGATCTCGCCCCATGCGAAGAAGACGAGGCCGGTCAGGAAGACGAAGGCCATCGGGTCGTGGCCCCACTTGGCGAGCGCCAGAATGCCGACCGCCTCCAGGGCGAAGGCGATGAACATCGTGTTCTCGCGGCCGATATGGTCCGAAACCCAGCCGAAGAAGGGGCGCGTCACGCCGTTCAGCACCCGGTCGATCGCCAGGGCGAAGGTCAGCGCCGGCAGGGTCAGGCCCAACAAGGTGATCGGGGTTTGGGCCAGACCGTAGTCCTTGGCGATCGGACCGATCTGCGCGGTCGCCATCAGGCCGCCAGCGGCGACGATGGTGAACATCAGGTACATGATCCAGAAGACCGGAGTTTTGGCCATCTCGACCGGCGTGTAGTCGCGGCGGCTTTGGCCGACCTTGACTTGGCTGACGCTTGGCAGTTCCTCCGCCTTGGGAGCCCGCAGCAGGAAGGCCAGGACGAGGACGGTGCCGCCCTGGATCAGGCCGAACACCATGAAGGTGTGCTCATAGCCCGACGATGCGATCATGTTGGCGATCGGAATGATGGTGATCGCCGAGCCCGCGCCGAAACCGGCGGCGGTGACGCCGGCGGCGAAACCGCGGCGGTCGGGGAACCACTTCAAGGCGTTGCCAACGCAGGTGCCGTACACGGCGCCCGCTCCCATGCCGCCGACGGCGGCGGCGAAATAGAGCATCGCCAGGGATTCGGCGACGGAATTCAGCATCCAGGCGATGCCGCACAACACGCCACCGGCGACGGTCACGATCTTGGGACCGTAACGGTCGACGAACCAACCTTCGATCGGCACCAGCCAGGTTTCGGTCACGATGAAGATCGAGAACGCGACCTGGATGCCCGTTAGTCCCCAACCATGCTTCGCATCCATTGGAGTGACGAAGAGCGTCCAGCCATATTGAAGATTGGCCACCATGGCCATACAGATCACGCCCACGATCAGTTGTAACCAACGACCGCCGGGTGGAGCGCTCGCAGCTGTTCTCTGGTTATTGAGCATTTCGACTCCCTTGTCCTATACCGACATTTGTCTGTCGTCTTGTCTGGGCGTCGAATTCAGGGGTCGCGACGCGCGGGGACCTGAACTCGACTGGTATACGGTATTCAGAACTACAGATACCAAATACCCTCCCAGGCCCAAGCGCAAGGGGTTCACATCTCACCTTGTGAAAAAGCACTCCGCATATTGGAAACAATCCTGGAGTGGATTGAAAAATCACTCCGGCAATCGCGACCGTTTGACCACTTACGGACCCTGGCGGTTTCTGGTAGTTGGTATTTCGTATGCCAGCGCCAAAACAAACGGAGGAAACGATGAAAGCCGGCGATATCATGACCCGCAATGTCATCACGATCGACGCGGACAGCACGGTCGCGGAAGCGGCGAAGCGCATGCTCGATCACCGTATCAGCGGCATGCCCGTGGTCGATCCCCAAGGCCGCGTCATCGGCGTGATCAGCGAGGGAGACTTGCTGCGCCGGGCGGAAACCGGTACCGAGCGGCGCGCCTCGTGGTGGCTCGGCCTGTTCGCCGGAGCCTCCAGCCAAGCGGAGCACTTCACCAAGGCGCATGGCCGGACCGTCCGCGACGTGATGAGCGCCAAGCTGATCAGCGTCGATGAGAACGCGCCCCTCAACGAGGTCGTGCATCTGATGGAAAGCCGTCGGATCAAGCGGGTGCCGGTCCTGCGTGACCATGATGTCGTCGGCATCATCAGCAGGGCGAACCTGATGAGGGTTCTGGCGACGCTGGAACCGGGAGCGGTGACGGGCTCGGTAGATGACAAGACGATCCGCGAGCGGGTGCTCGCGGCCTACGCAGAACAACCCTGGGCTCCCGATTTCGGCGAGAATGTCGTGGTCAAGGACGGTGTGGTCCATCTTTGGGGATCCGTCCGCACCGAGTCACAGCGCAACGCCTTGGTTGTCGGCGCCCGCAACGTCGAGGGCGTCAAGGATGTCGTCGACCACATCGACGTCGTGAGCCCGGTCGCCGAGGGCTTCGTCGGCTGGTGACGCGCGACGCCCGCTGACGGTTGACGAGGGTTTTCCAACCGCCGCCACGGTCGAAACCCATGGCGGCGGTTCGGAGCGGGACACGGCCGCAACGAGGAAGGACGCCGAATGACCGGCTTGAGGGAAGCGGCGACACTGATCCTGCTGCGGGACACTCGCCACGGTTTCGAGACCTTGATGATCGAGCGCCATGGCGCGGCCAGTTTCGCCGCCGGCGCCCTGGTCTTTCCCGGGGGATGCGTCGATGCCGGGGATCGTCAGGCCGGGGATGACGACGTGTCGGCGGCGAGATCGGCGGCGATACGGGAGACCTTCGAGGAATGCGGCATCCTGCTGGTCCGGGAATCCGATGGCGCCCCGCCCTCCTCCCAACGCCAGGATGAACTGATCACCCGGTACCGCCGGGCCATCCTGGACGGGGAAATCGGGTTCGGCCGGATGCTGGAACTGGAGAACCTCACCCCCGCCCCTGACCTGCTGACCCAGTTCGGGCACTGGGTCACGCCGGTCGTCCGGCCCAAGCGCTTCGACACGAGATTCTTCGTCGCCAAGGCTCCACCGGATCAGCGGACCGCGCCCGACGGATCGGAGATCGTGAGCTATCGATGGGTATCACCGGCGTCCATCCTGCGGGCCGCCGACGCGGGCGAGGTGCGGCTGATCTTCGCGACTCGGATGACCCTGGCACGCCTGAGCGACAGCGGGGGCGTGGCCGAAGCCATCGACCAGGCGTCGCGGCGGCCCGTGCCGCGCATCGTCCCGGAATGGGTGGAGACGGCGGAGGGCGCTCGGCTCCGGATACCGGAGGATGCCGGCTATCATCCCACCGTGGCGCCAGCGGTTTCAAGCGATCTGGGCTGATCCGGTCCCACGCCTCAGAAGCGGGTTCCGCCAGTCGAGAAACGAGGTGGTCACCTCGTCGAGCCGATTGCGTTTGGCTCCGGCCGCGTTGATGATGATTTCCATAAAAAAAGAATGGGAGGAATCGTGCACATCAACCGGACAAATCGCCGCAGTCCGCCCGACGGGCAGCCCGGCTCCGGAACACCCGATCCGGCGATGCCCCCGACGAGCACGGTCCGCCGGAAGGTTATCCTGACGACGCTTGGATTCGGGATGCTGAGTGGCGCATGCCATGCCGCCGTCATCCTGATCAGCGACATACCAGGACTGAACCTTTCCGACATGGTCTGGACGAGCTTCTGATCTAACTCCCGGTTTCGTCAAGTAAAGCCCGATCCAACGCGCCGGCCTCGCAGCATAGCGGGGCTGGCTTTCGTGCGTCCGCAAATATACGTCAGGTACGCTTACCCATAATTGGGTTAGTTTCTCTTTCAACTTATTCGGTGATGATTATGATATTTCCGTTCCACATCGTGGAAAACTTACAAAACTGATTGCATCAGTGTTGGTGTTTGGAATTCAATATACCAGACACCAGAGGGCGTCACGTTGCCACAACCCGGAACCCAAGGAGCCGAGGATGTCGTCGCGGGATGAAATCCCTTCGGAAGGACAAAAAACACCGGACCAATGGCTGTCCATCCACACGGAGGAAATGTCCGATGCATACATCGGTTGATCAACAAGGAAAAGGGCTGGCGCCGGACGCCGCCCGGGTTCGCTGGCTACAGTTGGTCGTCGGCGTCATCTGTATGGTCGCGACGGCGAACATCCAATACGCCTGGACACTGTTCGTGCCGGAGATCCAAGCGACCTACGGATGGACACGCGCTTCGATTCAGGCGGCCTTCACGATCTTCGTCGTGGTCCAGACCTGGCTGACGCCGCTGGAAGGCTATTTCATCGACAAATACGGCCCCAAGGTGATGGTCGCCGTCGGCGGCGTGTTGACCGGCCTGGCCTGGGTCGTCAACTCCTATGCCACGACGCTGACGGGCTTCTACATCGGCGCCGCGATCGGCGGCATGGGCGTCGGCTGCGTCTACGCCACCTGCATCAACAACGCCTTGAAGTGGTTCCCGGATCGCCGCGGCTTGGCCGTCGGCCTGACCGCCGGTGGCTACGGCGCGGGTTCGGCGCTGACCATCCTGCCGATCGCCAGCATGATCGCGAGCACCGGTTTCCAGAGCGCCTTCTTCTTCTTCGGCGTGGTCCAGGGCACGATCATCTTCATCGCCGCCTGGTTCCTGAAGTCGCCCCGCGAAGGCGAGGTCAAGTACTCGAACAAGGTCGCCCAGTCCCGCCGCGACTACACGCTCGGCGAGGCGCTGCGCACCCCCGTGTTCTACGTCATGCTGGCCATGTTCGTCCTGACCGTGACCGGCGGCCTGATGGCGGTGGCGCAGCTCGGCTTGATCGCCCATGACCTTGGGGTCAAGGAATTCCCGGTCAACTTGTACTTCTTCACCATGGCCGCCCTGCCCTTCGCCCTGATGCTCGACCGGGTCATGAACGGCTTGTCGCGTCCCATCTTCGGCTGGATCTCCGACCACATCGGTCGTGAGAAGACCATGTTCATCGCCTTCACGATGGAAGGTATCGGCATCGTCGCGCTCGGCTACTTCGGCCACAACCCGTACGCCTTCCTCATCCTGAGCGGCGTCGTGTTCCTGGCCTGGGGCGAAGTCTACAGCTTGTTCAGCGCCACCGCCGGTGACGCCTTCGGCACCAAGCACGTCGGCAAGATCTATGGCGTCCTGTACTGCGCCAAGGGTGTCGCGGCTTTGCTGGTCCCCTTGGGGAACCTGCTGATGGAGGCCACCGGAACGTGGTCCAGCGTCCTCTACACGGTCGCCATCATGGATCTTTGCTCCGCCGCCTGCGCCCTGATCGTGCTGAGGCCCATGCTGGCCCGCCACCACGCCCGGAACGAGCAGGAATACAGGATCGCCAACAACATCGGCCAGACCCCAGCGGTCGGTCCGGCCACCACCTGATCCCCCCTCGACCCCGGGGCATCGTCCCGGGATCGAAAACTCCGCCGCCGCCGAAAGGCGGCGGCGTTTTTCGTTGTGGCGGGGGCCCCTCGCGAAGCGGCGCTCAGACGCCGATGGCGGCCTTGACCCGGTCGCTGGTCAAGGGCAGTTCGCGCAGGCGCGCGCCGGTGGCGTCGGCCACGGCGTTCGCGATCGCGCCGGCCGTCGGTCCCTGCGCCGCCTCGCCGGTTCCCAGAAAGGGCGAACCGGGACGGTCGATGACATGGACGTCGACGCTTTCCGGCACCTGGTCGAACCGCAGGATCGGATACCCGCTCCAGTCCAGGCTGGTGACGCGCGTCCGGTCGAACCTCGCCCGTTCCATCAAGGTCCAACTGGCGGATTGGATGATGCCGCCCTCCGTCTGGTTGCGGATGCCGTCGGGGTTCACCGCCTGCCCGCTGTCGATCGCCGCCACCGCGCGCAGCAACCGGGTGGCGCCGGTTTCCCGCGCGACCATGACCTCGACGGCGACGGCGCAATAGGCGGCGAGGTTCTTGTAGCGGGCGAATCCGAAGCCCCGGCCGTGCCCGGAGGGCAACCTCGCGGCGGACCAACCGAACCGCTCGGCAGCCAGGGTGACGACATCCCGCGCCCGCGGGTCGTCCAGATGCCGCAGGCGGAACTCGACGGGGTCGGTCCCGGCCTCCCGCGCCAGCTCATCCATGAAACTCTCCAGGGAGAAGACGTTCATGTAGGCGCCGAGACCCCGCAGGGCCGACACCCGGAGCGGCATCTCCGGCAGGAAGTGGTGGACTATGCGGGCATTGGGGATGGCGTAGAGCGGAATGGCGTTGCGGTCGCCGCCCCCCGCCGGCTGGGGGATGGGTTTCGGCGGATCCGGTTCGAACGGTTGGGCCAGATGCCAAGCTGGCATCAGCGCGCCGGCGCCACCGGGCCGGGTGGAATGGGCGTTGCTCCAGACCTCGTAGGTCAGGTCGGCGATCCCGCCGTCCCGACCCACCGATCCCGACGCCCGCGACACCATGGCGGGACCGAAGGGCTCCCAGGCGTGCTCGTCCTCCCGCATCCATTGCACGCGCACCGGCCGCCCGGGAAACGCCCGCGCCAGCAAGGCCGCGTCGGCGCCGGCGTCGTCGGCCCCGTTGTGGCCATAGCAGCCGGAGCCCTCGACATGGATGCAGCGGACCCGATCCTCCGGCAGCCCCAGCATCTCGACCAAGGCGGCGCGCAAGGGAAACATGCCCTGGGCATGCGACCAAACCGTCATCCCGCCATCCTCGAACAATCCAACGGCGCAGGACGGACCGATCGAGCCATGGATCTGGTATCCGCGCCGGAACTCGGCCGAGAGTCTCCGGCCACCACCGGCGGCACCCGTCCCAGCCAATCGCCTGTCATGGATCACCGTGTCCTCGGATCGAAGACCGAGCAAGGTGTCGAAGATGTCGTTCTCGTCCGGCAGGCTGGGGCGCTCGTCCCAAACGGCGGCGCTGGCGAGCGCGCGGCTCGCGGTGATCGCCTGCCACTCCCGCTCGGCGACGACGGCGAGATAATCGCCGTCGCGGTGGACGCCGACGACGCCCGGCATCCGCTCGACCTCTCCGGTGTCGACCCCGCGCAGGCGGGCGCTTGGACTTGGCGGGCGAACAACGCGGGCGTGGACCATCCCAGGCAAGCGGAGATCCTGAACATAGGCGGGTCCTCCGGTCACCTTGGCGGGGATGTCGATCCGCCGCACACCCTGGCCGATCACCGTGTAGTCGGCCACCGGCTTGAGGGCCGTGCCCGGCCGCGCCGTCGCCTCCCTCAGCCCCCCATCGGCCACCAGCTCGCCAAAGCCCAGCGAACCGCCGCCCGGTGCCGTGACGGCGGCATTCGCGATGGTCAGCCGTTCGGCGGGCAAGCCCAGCCGCTCGGCCGCCAAACCCAGCAGGATGGCGCGGACTTGCGCCGCCGCGTGGAGGATCGCGGTGCCGCTTTCCTGCATCGACTGGCTGCCGGCGGTGAAACTCTCGTTCGGGGTCCTGCCGGTATCGGCGGTGACCAGGGTGATGTCGGCGGGCGTGACCGACAGCTCCTCCGCCGCCACCTGGATCAGGGCGGTCCGGATTCCCTGCCCCAGTTCCGCCTTGCCGGTGAAGACCGTGATGGCCCCGTCGGCGTCGATCCTGATCCAGGACTCCAGCGCCGGATCGGCGCCCAGCGCCTTCGGCAGCCCGACATCGCCGCCACCTTTGGCTTCCCGCGGTGCCTGGGCCAACAGGCGGCCCGGCATCAGCGTGAAACCGACCAACAGCGCGCCGCCTCCCAGGAAAGCGCGACGCGACAGCTCGGGCGGGGATCCTTTGGAGTGCTTCACTGCCCGCCCTCCCCGCCCGGATTCGCCGCAACGGAGGTCCGCATCGCGTCGGCGGCCCGCCGCACGGCCCGGAGAATTCGGATATGGGTGCCGCACCGGCATAGGTTGGGCTTCAGTGCGGTTCGGATCTCGGCATCGGATGGCGAAGGCGTCCGCTCCAGCAGCGCCTGGGCGCTGATGATGAAGCCGGGGATGCAATAGCCGCACTGGGCCGCCTGTTCATCGATGAAGGCGCGCTGAACCGGGCCGGGATCATCGGCGCCGCCCAAGCCTTCGACGGTGCGGATCCGCCTTCCCTCCAGAGCCACGACCGGGGTGACGCAGGACACCACCGGCAATCCGTCCGCCAGCACCATGCAAGAGCCGCATTGCCCCAGGCCACAGCCGAACTTCGCCGCGTTCAGGTGAAGATCGTCGCGCAGGACGTAGAGCAGCGGCGTCGCGGGATCCGCGTCGATCTGGTGGTCCCGGCCATTGACCGACAGTGTGATCATGGACTCGTCTCCTGTTCCGGCACGCTTATTCAGATGAGTCGCCAGTTCGCGCGCGCCCGACTTCCGCCTCGAGGTCGTCCCAGACCGGTTGCCCGGTGAACCGGGTGCGGAGATACGCGGCCAGATCGGCGACTTGGGCGTTCGTCAGCGCGTTCGCGAATCCCGGCATCAAGGGTGCCGCCTTGGCGTCGGGCGTCTCCACACCATGCAGGATGACCTGGATCGCGTTGCGGGGATCCGGCTGGGCCAGCGAGGTCGCCCGGTCCAGGCCAACCGGTGAGGCGAACTGGAGGGGACCATTGGCGTCGTGGCAGGTGGCGCAGGCTCCCCGATAGATCGTCGCGGCGCGGCCCTCCGGCTGGCGCGGCGCCTCCGCGGCTGGCGTGGGCGGGTCCGCTGGGGCTTCCCTGGCGCCCATCCGGTCGGCGACATAGGTCGCGATGGCCTGGACATCGGTGTCGGGAACGCGGGAGAGGTTCCTCACGACCGGCGCCATCGGTCCGGAGGCGACGGCATGGTCCGCGCTGACTCCTGTCCGGAGATAGGAGTAGAGGCTGTCCTTGGTCCAGGGGACTGGCGCGGTCGACGCTTGGTTCAACGCCGGCGCGTGCCAGCCGTCGGACTCGCCGCCACCGAAGGATTTATCCTTTTCCTCGGCACCGAGCGCATTGCGGGGCGTGTGGCAAGCCCCGCAATGGGACAAACCCTCGACCAGATAAGCGCCCCGGTTCCAATCCTCCGGCTTGGACGGATCGGGACGGAACTCGCCCGTCTCCAGGAATAGCAGTTTCCACCCGGCCAGCAGGGGACGGAAAGTCAGGGGCCATGGCAGCTGATTGGGCGGGGCGTCGGCCGCAACCGGCTCACGCGTCATCAGGAACGCGTAGAGCGCCCTGTTGTCCCGTTCGGTCACCTTGGTGAAGTGATCATAGGGAAAGCCTGGGTACAGATGCGATCCGGCGCGGTCGACACCTTCCGCCATGGCACGCTGAAAAGCCGCCTCCGACCAACTTCCGATCCCGGTTTCGGGGTCGGGAGTGATGTTGGTGCCGAAGATGGTTCCGAACGGAGTCTTCAGCGGATAACCTCCGGCGAACGGTTTGCCATCAGGTGCCGTATGGCACTGCATGCAATTGCCGATCGCCGCAAGCCTCGCCCCTTCGGCCACCTGGACTGGATCGAAGGAGGCGCTGGCGGGAGGGTCGATCGGTTCGATTCCGGAACGCCAAGCGATTGCCGTAAAACCGGCGGCGCCCAAAACGGCCAACGCCACCGCACCGCCGACTATCCGTGGTATCCGCATCCGGGGCCCTCCCCAAGCTTGTATTTCGACCAGACTCCCCCACAGAAGCCAATCTCATGACGGTACAACCAGAGCGGGGATGATGGGTTCCCATCAGCGTCGTCCAATGGATCTGAAAAGGTTCGGTTACGAATAATTAACCAGGATAGCCACAAGCTTGGGACTTCCGGAACCAGTTCGTGCCATGCCTATCACGTCATCGTTTCGCCTTCCCTCCATGCCTCTCCGACGGCACCTCCTGGCCTTGGTGCTGGTGACACTGCTGCCGATGCTGATCCTCGGTGGAACCTTGACCGCTTGGCTCGCGACCGAGCGGCGGGCAAGCGTCGAGCAAGGATTGCGGGAAACCGCTCGAGCCCTGGCGCTGACGGTCGACCGCGAGGTGACCGCGAACTTCGAGGCCCTGCAGGGGTTGGCGGTCACCGAGACCTTGGTCGATGACGATCTGCGGGGCTTTCGCGAGCGCGCGGTGCTGGCCCGGCACCTTCATGCCAACTGGCAGAATGTCGTCCTGCTCGATCCGTCGGGGCATCCGCTGATCCACACCGGAACGCAATTCGGGGAGCCATCGCCCCGGAGCGGCAATCTCGAATTCCTGCGGGAGGTCGCGACGAGCGGCCAGCCGATGATCTCCGATCTCTATACCGGCAGTCTGTCCGGCCAAGCCGGCATCGCCCAGGTGGTCCCGGTGTTCCGAGACGGGCAGGTCCGCTATCTGCTGGCCGCCTTCATCCGCCCCCAGGCGTGGTCGCGCTTGCTCACCCAATTCAGCGACAGGGACGGGTTGGTCGTCGCCGCGATCGACCGGCGGGGAAGCTTCATCGCGCGCAACCGCGATCCGGACACCTTCGTCGGCCGGAGGATGCCGGAATGGCTGGCGGAGGCACGTGACCAGCAGCCCAATGGCATGGCCCAGGGGCTCTCCCTGGAAGGCAGCGAGCTGGTCAGCGCCTATCAGTTCTCGTCGTTGAGTGGCTGGACCTTGTTCGTCGGCGCTCCGACCGCCGACATCAACCGACCCCTCCACAACACGCTATGGCTCGCGGGCTGCCTCGCCGCCTTGCTTATCGTCACGTCGCTGGCGCTGGGACGGGCGCTTTGCCAACGCATCCTCGGACCGATGGAAGCCCTGGCCGAGGCTGGACGCGCCCTGACCGACCTGCGCCCCATTGGAAAGCCCCGGCCGATTCCGATCATCGAAATCGAACGCTTGTGGAACGCCGTCGCCGATGCCAGTTCGACCATCTTCGACGCCTCGCGGGCATCCCAGCACGCGGAGGCGCGATACCGTTCCATCGTCGACAGCGCCGTCGACGCCATCGTGGTGATAGACGAGATCGGGACGGTCCAATCCTTCAATCCGGCCGCCGAGCGCATCTTCGGCCACAGCGCCGACGAGGTCATCGGGTCCAACGTCAAGAAGCTGATGCCCAGCCATCACCGGGACCGCCACGACGGATACCTCTCGAACTACCGGCGGACGGGCGAACGCAAGATCATCGGCATCGGTCGCGAAGTCGAGGGCCTTCGCAAGGACGGTTCCCTGTTCCCCCTGGAACTGTCGATCGCCGAGTGGCGGGCCGGCGAGCGCCGCTTCTTTACCGGGATCATGCGCGACATCACGGAGCGCCGCGCGGCGGAGCGCGAACGCGAGGACATGATCGGCAGGCTGGAGACGAAACGTCTCTACCTCCGGGCGATCATTGACACCATGCCGGTGGGTCTGGTGATGGCGAGCGCTCCGGACGGGCGGGTCGTCCTGGGCAATCCGCAGGTCGAACGCATCCTGGGACATCCCGTGATGGAGACGCCGAACGCCGAGGCCTATTCCGGCTGGGGCGCCTGCCGAAGCGACGACACGCCGCTGCCCGCCGAGGACTATCCCCTCGCCCGCGCGCTCCGCGGCGAGGAGCTGCAGGCCGTGGAGGTCCGTTACCGGCGCGGCGACGGATCCATGACCTGGATCAGCGTCAGCGGCGCCCCGATCCGGGCCGGCGACGGGCGCATCACCGGGGCGCTGGTGGCGTTCAAGGACATCGGGGCGTCCAAGGCGTGGGAGGCGCGACTCGCGGGGGCGAAGGAGGAGGCGGAGCGGGCCAACCTCGCGAAATCCAAATTCCTGGCCGCCGCGAGCCATGACCTGCGCCAACCGATCCAATCCCTGTTCTTCGTCTCCAGCGCCCTTGACCGCCACGTCCAGGACGCCGCCGGGCGCGACCTCCTGGGGCGGCTGGGTCAAGGACTCGATGCCCTGAAGGCCCTGCTCGACAGCCTGCTCGACGTCTCCAAGCTGGATGCCGGCGCCGTCGTTCCCGATATGAGCGACATTCCCGTTGGCCCCCTGATCGACGAGATCGCCTCCTGCTTCGCGCCCGCCGCCGCGGCCAAGGGGTTGAAGCTGTCGCGCGACGGCGCCTGCGATGTCGCGGTGCGGAGCGACCGCACGCTGTTGAGCCGGATCATCCGCAATCTGATGGAGAACGCGATCCGCTACACGGACGCCGGCGAGGTTCGGATCCGATGTCAAGCCGCGGCGGACGGTGTCCGCATCGAGGTCGCGGACACCGGCATCGGCATTCCACCCGATCAACTCGACCGGATCTGGGAGGAGTTCCATCAGATCGGCAATCTGGAACGGGACCGGAGCCAGGGATTGGGACTGGGGTTGGCCATCGTCCAACGTCTTTCCAGACTGCTCGGCCATCCCGTGGAGGTCCGATCCATTCCCGGTGCCGGTTCCATCTTCTCGCTCTCGCTGCCCCTGGCGGAGCGCCGTGTCGAGGCGGGTTCGTGGCAGGCGATCCCAAGCCCCGACGTGACGGCCCGCTTGGCGGGGCACGGCAAGCTCGCGATCGCCATCGATGACGACGCCATCGTGCTGATGGGCATACGCGCGATGCTGGAGGACTGGGGCTACGAGGTGCTCGCGGCCTCCTCCGCCGAGGAGGCCTTGGCCGGTTTGGATCGGCTGGCCCAGGAATGGGCTGGGCGCGTCCCGGACATCATCGTCACGGATTACCGGCTGCGGAACGGTCAAGTCGGCACCGACTGCCTGAGACGCATCCACGACCATCTTGGCCGCGCCGTCCCTGGGATCGTGCTGACCGGCGAAACCGGGCAGGACATCGTGGCGGATATCGTGAGCCGAGGCTATGGAGTCGCCCACAAGCCGATCACCGCCGCCCAGATGCAGGCTGCGATCGATCTCCAGATCACGCTGCGGTCCCGGCGGGACACGGGCGCTTTGACGGAACTGGAAGCTTTGGCGGATCCCTGATTTCGATTTCCCGCAAAGCTTCACAAAGTCGGTCCAAAGCCGGTAGGGTCCTGGGCTAGACCCGAGAACCACGCCAAAGGACTGCCATGCAGGCCCGATCCCATGCCGAGAACCACCTCGTCAACCGCATCGGATGGCTTCGCGCGGCGGTGCTCGGCGCCAACGATGGGATCATCTCGACCGCCAGCCTGATCGTCGGCGTCGCGTCGGCCGCACATTCCTCCAGCGAGATCCTGGTCGCGGGCGTCGCCGGCATGGTTGCTGGCTCGATGTCGATGGCCGCCGGAGAATACGTCTCGGTCAGTTCCCAATCCGACACCGAGCGGGCCGATCTCGCGCGGGAGCGGGCCGAGCTGGCGCAGGACCCCGCCCTGGAGACGGCCGAACTGGCGCGCATCTACGTGGGTCGCGGCCTGGAACCCGCGCTCGCCAGGCAGGTGGCGGTCCAGCTCATGGAGAAGGACGCGCTTGGCGCCCACGCGCGCGACGAGTTGGGCATCTCGGAGGTCACGACGGCACGCCCGATCCAGGCGGCTCTGACCTCCGCCGCGACATTCTCGGTTGGCGCCATCCTTCCCATCCTGACCGCGGTCGTGGCCCCAGTGGCATGGATCGTTCCAGCCGTCTCCGCCGCCTCGCTAATCTTCCTCGCGGTGCTCGGAGCCTTTGGGGCACGGGCGGGCGGCGCCGGCATGCTCAAGCCGACGTTGCGGGTGGCGTTTTGGGGCGCCTTCGCCATGGCGCTGTCGGCCGTGGCCGGCGCGCTGGTGGGGAAAGCCATCTAGACCGATCAGCCATCGGCTCGACTATCCAGCATGGCGCGCACCTTAGCGAGCAGGGCCCTGACCGCGAAGGGCTTGCTGAGAAGCTGGGTGTTCGGTTCCAGAGCCTCGTCGCCGAGCGCCGCGTTATGGGCGTAGCCGGTCAGGAACAGGACCGCGAGTTCCGGCCTGCTCCGGCGCGCGATCTCGGCGAGCTGCCGCCCATTCATGCCTGGAAGCCCGACGTCGGTGGCCAGCAAGTCGAGCTTGGCATCCGTCCCCAGGATTTTGATGGCGGTCTGGGGATCGGGTGCCTCGATCACCCGGTAGCCACGATCCTCCAGGGATTGCACCAGCAGCATCCGGACCAGCCCTTCGTCCTCGACCACCAGGATCGTCTCGCCGTCGTCGGCGCGCCGGGGTTCGGGTATCGCCGCCACGGCCTCCTCGGGAGCGGAGCCGTGATGGCGCGGCAGGTACAGCTTGACCGTGGTACCCTGCCCTTCCTCCGAGTATATCGCGACATGGCCGCCGGACTGACGGGCGAACCCATAGAGCTGGCTGAGCCCCAGCCCGGTACCCTGCCCGATCGGCTTGGTCGTGAAGAATGGCTCGAAGGCGCGCGCAAGCACGTCGGGCGGCATTCCGATTCCGGTGTCGGTCACGCACAGCACGACATATTGTCCCGGCCGCAATCCGATCTCGGCCGCCACATAGGCGTCGTCCAAATGCCCGTTGCCGGTTTCGATGGTCAGCCGGCCCCCATCCGGCATCGCGTCGCGGGCGTTGATGGCGAGGTTCAGCAGGGCGTTCTCGACTTGGTTCGCGTCGGCCCAGGTCCGCCATAAGCCACCCGCCAGCACCGCCTCGACCTGGATCGTCTCGCCGACGGAGCGTTGCACCAGCTCCTGCATTCCGCCGACCAGCGCGTTGAGGTTGAGGCTGCGGGGCGTCAGCGGTTGGCGCCGCGCGAAAGCCAGCAGCCGTCGGGTCAGCGTAGCCGCGCGCTCGCCCGCCTGGATGGCGGAGCGGACATGGCGCACCATGTCGTCCCGCCCGGTCAAGCCATCCTGGAGCATGTCGAGATTACCCAGTATCGCTTGGAGCAGGTTGTTGAAATCGTGGGCGACACCGCCGGTCAACTGACCGACCGCCTCCATCTTCTGTGCTTGCCGCAACGCCTCCTCGACGCGCTGACGTTGCGTCATTTCCGTCTCGAGGTCGCGGCTCTGCTCCTCCACCCGCACCTCGAGCTTGGCCGCTGCCTCCTCTATCTGCCGGAGGTGGGATCGGGTCCGGTATTGCCGTCGGCGCGACCTTTCAGCCGCCCTCGCGGCGCTTTTCAGGATGTCGGCGGGTAGCGGGCGGTCGAGTATGGTGACGTTGCCAAGGCTGCTGAACAACTCCCAGCGTGACCGGTGCCCTTTGCGGCTTCCCTGCGAGGTGAGCAGGATGATCGGCATATCTGACCAAGGCGGTTGCGCCTCCAGGACTTCAAGCAGCCCCACGACGCCGGACGCCAGCGCCTCCTCCGTCAACAGCACCGCGGTGGCATCCTGATCCAGGACGGCGCAGAGTTCCGCCAGATCGGCGCAGACGCGTGACGCCATGCCGGCATCGTCCAGGACGAGCCGGATCACTTCCGCGTCGCGCCCCTCGGGCGCCAGGACGACGATCGAATTGGGCAAGGGAGGATCGTTCAGTCGATCTCTCCCTCGCCGTCGACCAGGGGGTCGAGCGTCCCTCGATAGGTTGGAACCCCTGTCAGCACGCCTTGGAAGTCGAGCAGCCGCGGTCCGACCCGCATGCCATTGGGGAACAGTTGGAACTCCCGAATAGCCAGTTCATGGATTCCGGTGCGCCGCTTGACGACGGAAATCGACTTCCTGACCTCTCCGCCGGCTTCAAAGAAGCGCAGCAACACCACGGCGTCGCTCATGAACGAGAGGTCGACTGGATTCTCCACGTCTCCGATGATGCCCTGCTGGGCCAGGATCAGGATCGTGATCACGCCCTGATTGTTGAGATACGTGAGCAACTCGTGCATCTGGAGGATGAGCGCGTTCTCCTCCGGCATGGTGCTGAGATAGGAGTTGAGGCTGTCGATCACGACGACCCGGGCTTGATTATCCTCCACCTCGCGCCGGACCTGCCAGACGAACTCGCCGGGAGACAGCCTGGACGGATTGGCGCGCCGCCAGGAGAGTTTGCCCGATTCGATCGGTTCGGTGATGTCGATGCCCAGGGCGACACTGCGGCGGGACAAGGTATTGTAGGTTTCGTCGAAGGAGAAATAGGCGGCGTGATCGCCAGCCCGCACCGCCGACATGATGAATTGCAACGCCAAGGAGGATTTGCCGGCGCCGGAGGGGCCGACCAGCATGGTCGTGGTTCCCCGTGTCAAGCCGCCGCCCAGCAGGTCGTCGAGTTCCTTGAGCCCGCTCGACATGGTGGTTGGTTCGAATTCGGCGCCATGCTCCTCGGCGATCAGGCTGGGAAACACCAGGACGTCGCCAGGCGTGATGGCGAAGTCGTGCCAGCCGCTTTGGTAATCGGTGCCCCGCATCTTGGCGATACGCAGGCGCCGGCGGGACGCCCCATACGACCGCTCGATCATCTCCAGCGAGATGACGCCATGCATCAGGCTGTGCAGTTCCTTGCTTCCGACATGGCTGGTCAGGTCGTCGAGCACCAGCGTGGTGCAGTCGCGGCCTTGGAGCGCCTGTTTCAAGGCGAGGATCTGCCGGCGGTAGCGAAGCTGGTCCTGCGCGATCAGACGCAGTTCCGACAGACTGTCGATCACGACACGATCCGGCTGATCCTCGGCGATGCGGTCGGTGATCAGCCGCATCGTCTCGCCCAATTCCACCTCGGACGGATAGAGTACGGTTTGCTGTCGATCCAGTTCCGCCTCGATTGGGATCAGGTCGAACAGGTCGATGCCGTCCAGGGTCCAGCCATGGCTGGCCGCCGCAGCCTGCAGTTCGTCCGTCGATTCCGACAGGGTTATGTAGAGACCCTTCTCTCCCCGCTCCCTACCTTCCAGCAGGAATTGCATGGCGATGGTCGTCTTGCCAGCGCCGGGCGCGCCCTCGAGCAGATGAAGCCTATGACAAGGCAGACCTCCACGCAGGACGAAATCCAGTTCCGGGATGCCTGTCAGCAGCTTCTTCATCGGCACCGGCTCGGGCACGCGTCTCTCCCTCGTCCTAGGATCGGGACATGAGCCCCGAAAAGGGTGAAACGCGCTAGAAGCTCAATCGTTTCAGGTCATTGCCGGAGAATTCGATGGCGCCATCGGTCAGCCGGCGAGCGCTTGGCCGACCCTAACGGCCGCCGCCTCCGTCTCCCGAAGGTTGTCACCGGCATTACTCAACGCCTCCATGTCGGCGGTGACGGCGGAAGACAGATCGTTGATCCACGCCAGCGAGCCGTTCGCCATGCGCGAGGAGACCTCCGAAATCCGAGCTTGGCTTTCCTGGGCGATCTCGATCCGATCGCGCACGATGTCACTTTGGCAAGACAGTAGGGCATCCAACGACCGGCACTCGGCCAAACGCCCGGCGTCGCTCATGTTCCTTCTCGTCACCTCGAGAGTGGTGCTGGACCATTCCTCCAGGATCGCCCGCCAGCCCTCGGCCATGGCGTTGCCGCACTGGATCAGCATGTCGAGGTTGCGCGTCGCTCGAGCGACGGTAAACAGGGATTGGTCCGTCGACGCATCGAAGATCCGCCGCATCCGGTCCGCCGTCAGGTCGGGTGTACCGACCTTCCCGCCGATCCGGGCCGCGCCATGATTCCTGGCAGCTGTCATTCTTCCCTCCCGCAAACAAGATCACCAGCCCGACCCCCACCGTCCAGCTGTGGCGGCAGGCATATCCCACGATGCTCACGGAGTCATTAACCTCGATCAACTCCCGGGCGTTTGGAATGCCGATCGCGTCAGAGAACCGCCAAAGGCCCTTGCGATCAAATCGATGGATCCAGCGCCATGATATGCCCGCAATAAGGGCAAAAAACCTTGACGGATATACCGTATGGGGTAGATAGGTCTCCAATTAGACATAGGCCAAACGGGGAGAGAGCAGCATGTCCGACGCGCAGGCGTCCCCAGCGAAGGAACCAACCCGCCGCGATGTGCTCACCGGACTGGCCGGCGGCGTCGCCCTGGCCCTGGCGCCCGCCAGCGCCTTGGGCGCGATGGCCGGGGCTCCCGGCAAGGCCATCACGCCCTTTCTGGCGATCTCGTCGAAACTGACCGGCATCGAGCTGGATGCCTCATACCTGGACTTGGCGCGAACCGTCTGGGACGCCTTGGTCCCCGTCCATGGGCTGCCCACCCTCGAAACCTTGGTCCAGGTGGTCGCCAACGCGCCGCCCGACCGCCCCCTGAAGGATGTGATGGTCGAGCACGGCCTGCTGCCGGTCGCTCAGGCGCTGACATCCACTTGGTACACGGGGGCGAGCGCCACCGTGGGCGGTCCGGTGCTCTTCTACGACGACGCCCTGATGTGGCGCGCCTGCGCTTTCACCAAGCCTCCGGTCACCTGCGGCGGAGAGTTCGGATACTGGCAGCACGCCTGGGTACCGCCAACCACCGGGCTGGCCGTGAACGTCCCATCCTCGAAGAACCGCGCGTAAGGGGTCAAGCCATGGATCACTCCCCACCCACGGAGCGCGGGCCAGTCGTCGAGACCGTCTCCGCCGATGTCGTCATCGTCGGCGCCGGTGTCGTCGGCGGCCTCGCCGCCTACGCGCTGAGGAAGTTCGGACATTCGGTCATCGTCCTGGACTCCGGCCCCCGGATCGACCGGGTCGAGGCCGTGCAGCGTTTTCGGGCATCGCCGACCAAGGGATCGAACGCCCCCTACGAGAACCCTCCCTACACACCGCAGCCGGACGAGAACAACTACTACAACTACTATGTCCAGGCGGGAGCGAAGACGTTCCAGGGGCTCTATCTCCGGGGCGTCGGCGGAACGTCCTGGCATTGGACAGGTCACGCCGAGCGCCATTACCCCAACGACTTCCGCATGTGGTCGGCCTATGGCGTCGGTGTCGACTGGCCGATCTCCTACGACGACATGTTGCCCTATTACCAGCGGGTCGAACAGGAATGGGGAGTCGCCGGCGACGCGTCGGACTACATCGGCCCCGACCGGCGGGGCGAGACGTTTCCATTGCCAAGGGTGCCGATGACCTATTCCGACACGCGGATCGGTTCGGCGACGGAGGGGATCGACTTCACCTATCAGTGCGCCGGAAGCGAGTTCAAGGCCGGCATGCTGGCCTATGGCCCCTATCCGCACGCGCGCAACTCCGTCCCACACGATGGCCGGCCGCAGTGCTGCGGCAACGCGTCCTGCCGCTTCATCTGTCCGATCGCCGCCAAGTACGACGCCAGCGCCCATGTCACCAAGGCCGAACAGCTCGGCGCCCGCGTCCTGGACAAGCGCGTCGTCCACCGGATCGAGACGGGCGCGGACGGCAGGGTAACCGGCTTGCTCTATAGCCATCCCGATGGCTGGGAAGGCCGCGCGATCGGCACCCGCTACATCCTCGCCGCACACGCGATCGAGACGCCCAAACTCCTGCTGATCTCGACCGGGGAACGCACGCCCAAAGGTGTCGCCAACTCGTCTGGCATGGTCGGCCGAAACCTGATCGCCTTGGCCGACGTCAACACCCTGGGACTGGCCCCGGAAGCGACCTTCCCCTACCGCGGTCCGGTCAGCGCCACCGGCGGACTCAAGTCGCTGCGCGATGGCGGTTTCCGCGCGACCCATGGCGCGATAGCGACCAACTTCGTCAATGGTGGCTGGAACGCGACGCTGGGTCCGGCGCAGCGGGCGGAAAAGCTGATCCAGCAAGGCGTGTTCGGCGCCGAACTGGCGGCCGAGATGGCGAGGCAGACCGCGCGCGAGGTGACTTTGGGCAGCATGGTCGACGTGTTGCCGAACGACGCCAACCGGGTGGTCGCCGATTTCGCCAACCCGGACGCCATGGGCATCCCGCGCCCCAAGGTGACCTTCGGCTGGGACGAGTACACCGATCGCGGCATCGCGGTCGCCCGCCAGATGCACCAGGCGATCTTCCGGAAGATGGGAATTCCCGAGGATACGTGGCAGCAGCCCGAACCCGATGTGGAGACGGCGGTGATCGCCGGCACCACTCGGATGGGCGCCTGCTCCAAGACATCGGTGGTCGACCCCTTCTGCCAGTCGCACGATCACCCGAACCTCCACATCATCGGGACGGGCGTCTATCCGACCACCGGCATCGTATCGCCGTCGATGACGGCGGCGGGCTTGGCGCTCCGCGCCGCCGACCAAATTCACGCCGGCTTCGGCCAGGGTTGAGGCGGGGGACACGTCCATGGACGACAATTTCGATATGATCCGCCGCGTCTCCACGCCGGCGTTCGGCCGGCGCGCCCTGCTGGCCGGCGCCGCCACGCTGGCGCTGGCCGCTTGCCTGCCGGGCAAGGGGGACGATCAATCAGGCGTCGAACCCGGACCCGACGACCTGATCACGCCCAAGGACGAGCGGACCGCCTCGGGTGCCCACCAGCTCGACGTCGCGATCGACGCGGTCTATGGCTACTACGCGCTCGCCGGCCGGCAGGTGGCGTTGCGCGGATATGGCGGCGGACCCCGCCCGAGCACGCTCCGCGTCAAGGCGGGAGACACGCTGGCGCTCGACCTGTCCAACCGGCTGCCGATGGTGGCGACGGCGGCGGGCGCCACCATGCCAGCCATGGGAGGTCACGCGGATCATGGTGGCGCCGCCGTTCCGGGCGTGTCGGGGATCAACGTGCCGCACGGCTTCAACTTGACCAACATGCATGTCCACGGACTGCACGTCTCGCCCCGCTCGCCCGCCGACAACGTGCTGTTGACGGTCGAGCCGGGCCAGACGCAACGATACCGCTACGCGATACCCGCCAACCATCCCTGCGGGCTGAATTTCTACCACGCCCATCAGCATGGCTCGGTGGCGCTGCAAGTGGCCAGCGGCATGGCCGGCGCGCTGATCGTCGAAGGCAAGGTCGACGCCATCGAGCGGATCGCCAAAGCCAAGGATGTGGTGATGCTGTTCCAAAGCCTGCCGGTCGACAAGCGCGGACAGCTGGAGAGCTATGCCACGCTGGATATCGGCAATCAGGTCTACATCAACGGCCAGAAGCGTCCGAACATCCCCATGAAGCGCGGCGAGGTCCAGCGTTGGCGGCTGGTCAACGCCACCCACAACAAATTCCTGACGCTGAGACTACAGGGTCATGGATTAGTCGCGCTGGGCTTCGACGGCAATCCGCTGGAGACGACCGAGCGGTGCGAGGCCATATTCCTGGCACCCGGCAATCGGGCCGAGGTCCTGGTCAAGGCGAGCGGGACCAAAGGCGTCTATTCACTGGAAGGCGGGAGCAACTACGGCGTCGACTACGGCTCCCTCGCCACGGTGTCGGTGGGCGGCGCGAAAGACAACATGAAGCTCCATGAGGGACCGCTCGTCAGCTACGCCAAGGACTTCGACGGCCACCTCCGGCCGATTCAGGATCAAGAGATCGTCAGAGGCCGCCGCGTCGCCTTCGGCCAGATCGGCACGCTGCCCAATTGGACCTGGACCATCGACGGCGAACCCTTCGCGGCAGACGAAAAGGGCTTCACCGCCAAGCTCGGCACGGCGGAGGAATGGGTGCTGACCAACCAGACCAACGATCCGCACCCCTTCCACATCCACATCAATCCGTTCCAGGTGCTGGAGGCCGACGGTCTGCCGGTTCCGGTGACGAAGGGCCGCTGGATGGACACCATCACCGTCCCGCCCACCGGCCGCGTGCGCCTGCGCACCCGCTATCTCGACTTCGACGGGCCCTTCGTCTTCCACTGCCATACCCTGGCGCACGAGGACCAGGGCATGATGCGGCTGCTCACCGTGGAGATCTGACCGGGGGACTCCGGACGGCTCGCGGCGTCAATCCGCCGCGTCCTCCAACCGCATGGCCTCCACCAGGCTATCCGCCTGGAGGCGCCACATGCCGTCGAAGATCCCGCCGCGGCGGCGCAGATCCGTCGGGGCTCCGTCCTCGACGATCCGGCCATCGACCAGCACCACGACGCGGTCGAAGCTGGAGATGGTCGACAAGCGGTGCGCCACCGCCAGGACCGTCCGCCCCTTGACCAGATCGGCCAGCGCCATCTGGATCTCCTGCTCCGACTGGGTGTCGAGCGCGGAGGTCGCCTCGTCCAGGATCAGGATCGGCGCGTCCTTCAGGAAGGCGCGCGCGATACCCAAACGCTGGCGCTGACCACCGGAAAGGCGGATGCCGCGTTCGCCGACTTCCGTGTGGTAGCCCTCGGGCAACTCGCGGATGAAGTCGTCGCAATAGGCGTGCTTGGCCGCCGCGATGACCTCCTCGTCGGTGGCGTCCGGCTTGCCGTAGCGGATGTTCTCCATGATCGTGCGGTGGAACAGCGCGATCTCCTGCGGCACCACGGCGATCTTCGATCTCAGGCTATCCTGCCCGACCTCGGTCACCCGCTGCCCATCGATCAGGATGGCGCCCTCCTGGGCGTCGTCCAGCCGCTGGATCAACCCGATCAGCGTCGACTTGCCCGATCCGGAGGGACCGACCAGACCGACCTTCTGGCCGGGCTCGATCCGCAGGTTGAAGCCGTCGAAGACCTTGCGGCCGTCCGGATAGCTGAAGCTCACGTCGTCGAAGACGATGCCGCCGCCGCGCGCCTCGAGCGGCCGGCTGTCGCCGACATCGTCGATGCCGTGGGGCTGCGCGATCACGGCCAAGCTGTCGGCGATCGTGCCGAAATACTGAGACGTGCTGACCAAGGCCAGCGCCAGATCGCGGGAACCATGGAGGATGCGGAAGGTCAGGGCGCTGATGATCACCACGTCGCCGGGCGTGATGCTTCCCGCCCGCCACAGAGTGATCGCCCAGACCAGCATGGTGCCGGCCATCACCCAGAGGCAGCCGTCGTGGAGCAGGCGCGCCTTCTCCAGGTACATCCAGCTGCGGCGCTCCGAAGCCGCCTCGACGCCCAGCTCGCCGGCCAGCCGGTCGCGCTCCCGCTGCCGGGCGGAGAACGCCTTGACCGTCCAGACGTTGGAGACGACGTCGACCAACTCGCCACCAGCCTTGGACGACTGGCGGGCGAAGTCATGGTGGACATCCTTGCCCCGCACGCCGAACAGGATGATCGCGGCGGCCACGATGACGACGAAGAACGCCAGCGCCACACCCATCCGCCAATCGATCGTCGTCAGCACGATGACGGCGCCGATGATCTCGGTCGAGGGCGGCACGATGCTCCAGGTCAATCCGCGCAGGATCATGCCGGCGGCGTTGGCCGTGGCGGTGATCCTGCCGCCGAGCGCCCCCGCGAAATGCTCGGAGAAATACCGCATCGGGTGGCCGGTCAGGTGCTGGAACAGGTCCAGCCGCATGTCCACGCCGGTCGAGACGATCGTGCGGCACCCCAGCCAGCCGCCGGTGCGCCAGAGGACGTTCTCGATCGCGATCAGTCCCAGGAAGAATATCAGCGGGGTCCAGACGTCGGCAGTCGCCCTGTCGGGCGAGGCCATGGCGTCGACCAGCATCTTCATGCCGTATTGGACAAGGACGGCGCACGCGGCGCCGCCCACGATCACGCCGAAAAGCACGCCGAATTGCCACGGGCGCGCCTTGATGTACCGGATCAGAAAGCTCAACGGCCGGCTCGGGAGCGGGCCGCTGGTTCTTGTTCTGAATGGCATCGATTTCAATCCTCGGAGGGGGACGCCTCGAAAGTCCGGCGCCCCCCTCGGCTTCAGTCACGCTTCGATCATCAGGGGGTCGATAACAACGGGGACGCTCACGCGGCGGCAACGCTCACGCGGCGTCGGTCTTCAGTTCCTCGGCGCTTCCCAGCCGCTCGAACCGCGCCTCCTGACGGGCCAGTTCCTCGGCCAACGGGGCGTGGACCTCGCGGCGGCCCTCGGCGTCCGGGAAGCCCAGCAGGCCGGTCGCGCAATGGCGCTCGTCGGCCCAGCCGGGATAGTCGAGGACGGGGTACAGGCAAATGCCCTCGACGGGGGTGCCGGCCTCCAGCGCCGCCGCGACCTCGTCGCAGACATAGCGGAACCAACTGGCGCGCGGGTCGCCCTCGGCTCCGGTCTCGGCGACCAGCACCGGCTTGCCGTAACGCTTGTGGGTTTCCGCCAGAATCTCGCGGAACGGCCGATAGTTGGGATCAGTCCGCTCGATCATGCCGCCGCCGTGGAACCACTGGTTGTCGGAGTAGTAGTTGACGCCAACGATGTCCAGATAGTCCGGCTTGCCGCCGAGCCCCGGCCAGATGCGGCCGGTCAGCATGTCCCAAGCTTGGTACTGGGCCTGACGATAGCCCTCGGCCCCGGCGCGGTCGGCCTTCGACTTGGGAACCACGTTGATCACGGGGTCGATCTGCACGAAGCGGGCGCGCGGCTCGACCGCACGGATCGCGTCGATCGCCGCGATGGACGCGCGGACCAGCTGCACCTTCAGTTCCGTGCCGCGGCCGCGCGCCATCGGGTTGAAGGCCGCGTTGTCGCCGCCGGCCCAGGACCAGTAGGAGATCTCGTTGATCGGCGCGTAGAACGGCACTTCACCGGTCTCGTCCTTGACGACTTGGGCGACCGCCGCCGCGAAGTTCGCGAAGCGATCGACGAAGTTGGGCTGCCAGATGTCGATGTCGTCCGGCCAGCCGTAGTGGCACAGGTCCCAGATCACCTGGACGCCGGCGGCCCTGGAAGCGTGGAGCATTGGCAGGAAGCTCGACCAGTCGAACTGGCCGGGGGAGGTTTCGATCAGATGCCAGCGCACGCCACTCCGCACCGTCCGCATCCCATGGCGGGTCATGCTGGCGAAGTCCTGTTCGAAATGACGGCCGTGGCCGGTCGCCTCGATCAGGTCGAGACGGCGTCCATCATGGCGCCGGTGGGTCGAGCACTCGAACCCGCCCATGAAAAAGCCGCCGAAGGCTTTCGGTTTATACATTGATGTCTCTCCATAAAGGGATTGGCCGCAAATTGCTTGGCCGTAATCGGCCCCTGACGAGGGGATGGCGGGGAGCCGGCACGTGGCCCCCCGCCGGATCCTCAGTCGTCGCCGGCACCCTGCTGGGCGACCTCGGCGCGAAGCGCGCCGTTGACGGTCATCATCTCGCGGGCCGCCCGGGCGATGGCGCCATCGCGCTCCTCGGCCTCGACGATCCTGTTGTACATGGACAGCGCCTGACCGACCACCTGGTCCATGTTGTAGTAGCGGTAGGTGCCAAGACGCCCGGCGAAGGTCACGTTCGGCGTCGCGTCGGCCAGCGCCTGATACTTGCGGTACAACTCGGCGTTCTCGGGGCGCGGCACCGGATAGTACGGATCGCCGTCATCCGCCGGGAACTCGTAGGTCAGGCTGGTGCGGGGATTGACCTGTCCGGTCAGGTGCTTGTACTCGGTGATCCGGGTATGGGCGACTGATTCGGACGGATAGTTCACCACCGCGACCGGCTGGAAGTTCTCCTGGTCGACCGTCTCGTGGCGGAACTTGAGCGACCGGTAGGGCAGCTTGCCGAAACGGAAGTCGAAGAACTCGTCGATCGGGCCGGAATAGATCAGCTTGTCGTACTGGACCTCGTGGCGGACCTCCTCGAAGTCGGTGTTCAGCATGACCTTGATGTTCGGATGGTCGAGCATGTTCTCGAACATCCGGGTATAGCCATGCAGCGGCATCTGCTGGAAGCTGTCACCGAAATAGCGGTCGTCGGTGTTGGTCCGGGTCGGCACGCGCGAGGTGACCGACTTGTCCAGCTCCGACGGGTCCAGGCCCCACTGCTTGCGGGTATAGCCGCGGAAGAACTTCTCGTACAGCTCGCGGCCGACCGAGTTGACCACGACATCCTCGGAGGTGCGGATCTCGGCGACCGGCTCCGCCTTGGACTTGAGGAACTCCGCCGCGTCCTCCGGCGTCAGCTTCAGACCGTAGAGCTTTTCCAGCGTGGTCAGGTTGATCGGGATCGGCACCAGCTGGTTGTCGACATGGGCCAGCACCTTGTGCTCGTACGGCCGCCACTTGGTGAAGCGCGACAGGTAGGAGGCCACCTGCTGCGAGTTCGTGTGGAAGATGTGCGGGCCGTAGCGGTGGATCAGGATGCCGGCGTCGTCATAGTGGTCATAGGCGTTGCCCGCGATGTGCGGACGGCGATCGATCAGCAGGACCCGCTTGTCGAGTCCGGTGGCCAGGCGTTCCGCGAGCACGCTGCCCGCGAAGCCGGCGCCGACGATCAGATAATCGAAGCCAGAGCGCGTGTTGGCGAACCGGGTCCGCTTCGGCATGGAAACGACTTTACCCTTGGCGGCACCGTTGGGCGTCAAATCGCGCATTCGATCTTCTCCTTCATTTCGTTCCAAGTCTTGTCCCAGGACATGTCCCGCAGCACACCGTCGGCGGTCGCCAGCAGGCGGTCCCGGTCCTTGGCATCATCGAGCGCCGCGTCGATCGCGGCCGTGAATTCGTCGGGCGTCCGGGCGATCCGGACCACGCCCGTGTCGCCATAGGTCCGCACCACGTCGGTGATCGGCGTCGACACCGCGGGGCAGCCGCCGGCCAGATATTCCGGCGTCTTGGTCGGGCTGATGAAGCGGGTCGACTCGTTCAGCGCGAAGGGCAGCAAGGCGACGTCCCAACCGGCCAGATAGCGCGGCAGCTCGTCGTAGACCTTCGGGCCGAGATAGTGGATGTTGGGGTTCTTCGGCAGCGTCTCGGGGTCGATCTTCACGACCGGTCCGACCAAGACGAAGTGCAGGTCCGGCCGGGCCTCGGCGATGGTCCCGATCAGGTCGATATCGAACCGCTCGTCGATCACGCCGTAGAAGCCGAGGCGCGGATGCGGGATGGCGGCTTGGTCGTCGGGGTCGGGCTGCTCCACACGGGCTTGGCCGAAATGCGCCACATCGACGCTGCTCGGGAAGGGATGGGCGTTGGCGTGGAGCGTCCGCTTGGCTTCCCACAGGCTATAGCCGCCGGTGAACACCAGATCGGCTTTGGCCAGCAGCGTCCGCTCGCATTCGATCAGGCGCGGCGGAGCGCCTTTGAACGCCGACAACTCGTCCATGCAGTCATAGACCGTCACGGCACCCTTCAGGTGATCCGTGAAGTCCAGGCTCATCGGGGTGTAGTACCAGAGGACCGGATCGTAGATGCCCTCGGCGGCGAAGAACTCGTCCAGCAAGGTCCGGAGGGTGTCGTTCGTCTGTTCCGGTGTCCGCCGTCCCGGCAGGCGGGGGACGACGACGCGGACGCCGGCTTCCTCGGTGCGAACGTCGAGCCAAGCGGTCTGGCTCTCGGTGTCGATCGGCTCTTCGACGAAGAACACTCGATAGTCGCGCGCAAAACGAGACATCAAATGTTGAGGTCGCTGATAAACGAAGTTCCACCGCAGGTGCGAAAAGCAGACCAAGACTGGCAGATCCTGTTGGACCTGTGGCATCATGGCGGGAGAGAAAGCTGGTGTGTCTTTATACTTTGTCTTACCGATTTCGATCTGGAAGGGACCTGCCCAACTCATAACAACTCCTATCATCTGTTTTCGCCGGGCCGGGCAACGGTTCATTCAGCATCAATTCTCTCCTGCCCGAAGCTGGCCGCCTGCAAGCGAGCCTGTTAACCACTACAATGGAAGTTCTGTTCCAGGATTTGAGTAGCTGTCGAAAAAATGTCTCCGCTCATCAAGCAGAATGGCGCTGTTCACGATTCCTCGTTTTATTCCGTAATAAATTCACGGCGGCGAGGACATGACAGCGGGGCGGTGATTTGACGGAAACATGACAGTTTGGGTATGGTTATGGGAAACAAGCTCGAAATGAACACGTCACCGCCACAATCACTTGTCTCTACTTTTTGGTTATCGTCCCCTTGGTTGGGATTAACACTGTTGTACGCATCGGGATATGACCGGCGAAGTCCAAGTGTTAGGCCCCTGATCTATTGAACATGAGTTCTGATTCCCAAAAAGCTGGATCCATGCGCATCAACACTCCCCAACCGGACACGATCCGGCATGAACCGGCCCAGGGCGAGCCATTATGGCATTCGCTCGCCTGGGCGCTGGGCTTCGTGATCGTGGCCATCGTGCTTCGCTCGCCGGCACTGCTCTACTCCGCCTTGAACTTCGACGAGAGCATGTACCTGCTGATGGGCTCGGAGTTCGCCAAGGGCCACCTGCCCTCCACGACTGTCTGCGACCTCAAGCCATTCGGACTGTTCGCGCTGGCGACACCGTTCACCATGACGACCTACGACCCGGTGATCCTGAGCCGGATCGGATCCAGCGTGACCGTGGGTTTGACCGCCTGGATGCTGAGCCGGATCGCGGCGACGCTGTTCGAAGGCGATAGCCGGGCGATCGGCGTCACCGCCGGCCTCGCCTATGTCATCTTCAGCCTGGCCGACGGCGGCATGGCGTTCCAGGGCGAGATCTTCCACAACGCCTGCGCGGTGTTGGCCCTGCTGCTGGTGCTGCGGTCGGCCCGGATCCGGATGCCGCCGGGGCTCGGGACCATGGCGGTCGCGGGGCTGGTGCTGGGCATCGGCATCCAGATCAAGCAGTCCGTGCTGTTCGACATGCTGGCGTTCCTGGCCGGCTACTTCATCCTGACGACGCCGACCTGGCGCGATCTGCCCGGCCACGCGCGGGCCAGCCTGAAGCCCTTGGCGTTGCTCGGCGTCATGACTCTCGTCCCGACCCTGGTTGTCGTGGCGCTCTATGTCGTCCTGGGCGACTGGGACGCTTGGTTCGCCGCCAATATCCAGGCCCACCGCGTCTTCTACGGCGGCGCTCGCGGCATCGAATGGGATGCCATGCTGCGCGCGATGGCGGAGCAGACACCCCTCTGGATCGCTGCGCTGCTGGCCTGTGTCCTGGCGCGCTGGCTGGTCCGCGACGCGGCGGAGAAGCGGTCGGTGGTGTTCCTGGCGGTTTGGACCGGCGCCGTGATGCTATGCCAGCTGTTCCTGCGGATCGGTTCCGACCATTACCTGCTGCAGTTCCTGCCACCGCTATCGCTGCTCTGCGGCGTGGCGCTCGCCCGCGGCCTGTTGGCCGGGTTGCCCAACCGGCGCGCCAAGGCGGCGCTGCTGACGGTGCTGGGTGGCCTGACGGTGTTCGCGATCGCCAAGGATCCGTTGATGCACAGCATCTATATCGTCAAGGACCGGCTGACTGGCGACCCTTGGGCCGGGGACACCCCACGGCGGGTCGCGGCTGACCTCAAGCCAATGCTGAAGCAGGGGGAGGCGGTCTATGTCGTGGGGTTCCAGCCGGCGATCTACTTCCTGACGGGGGCGGAGATCCCAACCCGCTTCGCCTTCACCGGCATGCCGCACTTCACGGCTCCAGGGCGTGACGGCTGCACCTGGGAGGAACCCGCTGAAGAAATGCGCCGGATCCTCGACAGCCGCCCGCGCTTCATCATCATCGAGGACGGCATCTTCCACCGAGCGCTTCGCCAGGATGTCCGCGACATGCTGGACGCGGAACTCGCCAGTGGATACCGAGAGTTCAAGTTCTACGACCAGCACCCCGTCCACCACCAGTACCCGTTCGAACGGTTCGTGATGAACGGGGGAGCGCCGGTCACGGTCTACGAAATCTTGGGTGACGACGAGCGGATGTCAGTCCACTCGTCGGTCGACCCCAAGCCTCAGTTGCCGATCGAGTGACCGATCGCGGCACCGGCGGCGGCGCCACCGATGGTCGCCGCCGTCTTGCCGCTGCCCTTGCCGAACTGGTTGCCCACCGCGGCGCCGGCACCGGCGCCGATCGTCTCCGCGCAGGCCGACAGGACGAGCGGCAAGGCGACGATCGCCGCGAGCGTCTTCATCTTCATACCCTTGGCCATGGTTCTTTCCTCCAATAAGGTTCTGATGGATGAACAAGGGAGCCCGGAAAACAGTTCATCCAATCGGTGAAACCACCCATAAAGATATCGCTCCCCATGGTAATCCCTCCTTCGTGGCCCCCTTCTTCATAGACATGGACGGCCAAGAGGCCTAGGCGCCACTCTGACGCGACTTGCCCCAAGACTTTGGATCGGCGAGCGGGCTCCTGGAAGGAGATCTGGCGGCCATGTCGATGACTGGAATGGCGGTTCCGCTTTCCGCCGGTGAGCGCGTCAGCTTCCATGACGAACAGGCGCGGCGCCGGCGCGGAACCTGGCGATTGGCCGCGATCTGCCTCGCCATCGCCGCCACCATGGGACTGGTGACAGGCGCCATCGCCGGTCCCTTCGTCATGCTGTCGCTGGGTGGCATCCTCAACCTGATCGCCGCGCTCGGCATCTTCCCCCAGGCGGCCAATGACGCGGCGGTCGGGATCGGCCAATGGGCAGCGGCGAAACTCGACCTCCTGGGCTTGGTGACGGACAACCTGGACAAGCTGGAGACTTGGCACGACCACACCGTGATGGCCGAGCGCTTGGCCGACCTACTCCCGGCCTTCCTGCCCGGGCTGGCGTTGTCGGCCCTGCTATGGATCGGCTTCCAGCGGTTGGCGCGGCGGGATGGCGCCGAGGATCTGGCGGAGGCGCTGCGGGCCCGGCCGCCCCGCCCGGGCGACCTCGAGGAAAAGCAGCTCTCCAACATCGTCGAGGAGGTCGCGATCGCCGCCGGCCTGCCCGCTCCCCGCGTGCTGCTGGTGGACAGCCCCACCGTCAACGCCGCCGCGATCGGCACCTCGCACGATCACGCGACGCTGCTGGTGACGCGCGGCCTGCTCGACACGCTGAGCCGGGACGAGACCGTCGGGATCATCGGTCATTTGGTCGGGTCGGTCGGCAACGGCGATCTCGCGGTGATGCGGTCGCTGGTCGCGGTCTTCCAGGTCAAGGGCTTCTTCCTGACGATCCTCGACCTGCCGTTCCGCTGGTCGGCCTGGAAGGCGCTGGCGTCCTTGGGAACCGTGGTCGTTCATCCCAACCCGGCGCCGGCGAGGGTCGCGGAGGCTCTGCACTCGGTCGAGGCTGGGCTCTCCACCGACGCCACGGAGGAGATCAACCGGAACCTATCCGAAGGGCGGTTCAAGACGTTGAGGCTGATCCTGATGTTTCCGCTGCTGCTGGTGATGCTGATCGCCATCATGCAGAAGCTCATCCTCCAGCTCTGGACACTGTTCTTCCTCGGCTGGCCGCTGGCGGCGCTGTGGCGGACACGCCGGTATCTGGCCGACAGCACCGCCGTCCAGCTGACCCGCAATCCGGAGGCGCTGGAAAGCGCGCTGGGCAAGCTGGGTTCCATCCCCGAGGGCGGGGAGGCGCGCGATTACCTGTTCGTCCATGCCGCCGGTCACGACACCGGCCCCAACGCCAAAGGCTTCTCGACGCGCCGCGGCATCGCGGATTCGATCCAGCCCTCCCTCGCCGCCCGTGTCGGCCGCATGAAGGCCCAGGGCTCCGGGCTGGTCGGCTGGACGAACCGGATCACTCCGGGCCGAGTGCTCGGCTATGGCGTGCTGTCGCTGATATTGGGGCCGCTGGTCGGCATGATCCTGGTGCTGGTCGGCATGCTGACGGCCGGCACCGTCGTCGCCAGTCTCTCGTTCGGCTTGGTCGTCACCGCCGCCCTTCTAACCTAGGAAACAACAAGCATGAGTGGTTGGCTGGTCCTGGTGATCGTCGCGGTCGCCGTCCTCTACCCGATCTACCTCTACAACGGTCTGGTGACGCTGCGGAACCGCGTGCGGAACGCTTGGTCCCAGATCGACGTCCAGTTGAAGCGGCGTTACGACCTGATCCCCAATCTGGTGTCGAGCGTCAAAGGCTACATGGCGCATGAGCGGGGTATTTTCGACACCATCGTCAGCGCCCGCGACCGGGCCGCCGCCGCCGGATCGAACGTGCCGGCGCGGGCCGCCGCCGAGGAGGCGCTGGGCCGCTCGCTCCACTCACTCTTCGCGCTGGCGGAATCAACACCGGAACTGCGGGCCAGCACCAACATGCTGGCCCTCCAGGAGGAGCTGGGCTCGACCGAGAACCGCATCGCCTTCGCGCGCCAGCACTACAACGACGCGGTGCTCGCCTATAACACCGCGTTGGAAACGGTGCCGAGCGTCTTCGTCGCGCGCGCCTTCGCCTTTCGGCCCGACGCGCTGTTCGAGACGAACGAGGCCGTCGAACGCCAGCCGGTGGCGGTCACGTTCTGATTCCCTGGGGAAGCATCAGAGCGCCGCGGTCGGAACCCCGACGCACCAGTCGGTCGAGATCTCGCGGACACGGCCGACGACGCCGTCGACCATGGTTCGCAGGTTGTTGACCACCAGGCGGATGGTGCGATCGACCTCCATGCCGGGGTGTTCCGCCAAAGACGCGTTCCGCATCTGGCTGGTGAGTTGACCGGTCGGCGCGGGGTTGTCATTGGCCTGCCAATGAAAGGCGATGTCCATCAGTAGGAGATCGGGAATCTCCTGCGTCAGGAACTCCTGCAACCTGTACCGCGCCATCTCGCCCTCTTCCACAAATCACTGATCATCGACGGATGGCACAATGCCCAATAAAACGGTTCCGAAGTGAGGGCATTTTTGTGAAACGGCGCGCAAGTGGGCGACTGATGTAAGATTGCATCAATCGATAGGCGGTGTGACCATACGGTGCCACGCCGTCAGCCGCCGTGGAAGCCCTTCAGCCGGCTCTCCCCCTTGCCGATCGCATCCTGGAAATGGGCACCCTTGGCCGTCGCGATCACGCGGTCGATGAAATCGCTGTAGAGCTTGTCCAAGTCCACCGGATTAGCCTTGGCGTGCACGGCTTTTTGGGCGTCGGGCTCGGACTTGTCGAACCACGTGTTGTCATCGTCACGGACGGCATAGAGGAATAGCGCGTCCTGATCATGGGCGTCCTCGGCGATGCTGTGCTGGGCCTTGATCAGTTTGAAGGCACCATCGCCGTCGGGCGCAGACAGGATCCGGACGCCGTGCATCACCGATTCACGGGCGCGGGCGTTGACCCCCGCGTCATGGATGAAGTTGTCGCGGGAATAGCAGGATTCGATCGAATCACGCTGGTTGATATTGACGCTTCGCATAAGTCTGGTACTCCAATCCGTTGATTCACAATCTTTCCGGAACACCGCCGAGCCACCTCATCTCGCCGGCCCAGCCGATCAGGGTCGCCGTCTCGTCCGACAAGACGGGCAGGATGGTCGGAACGGCGCCCAGCATCACCTCCCCGGCCGATCCGTCGACGGTCAACACGTCGCCGCATCGGATCGTCATACCTCCCAAGGTGGCACTGACACCAGAAGGATCGACGACGAGACCGGAAACCGCGACGACGCAGGTCCGGCCCAAGCCGCGGGCGACCACCGCCGCGTGACTGGTCATGCCGCCACGCGCCGTGATCACGCCGGTGGCGGCGTGGATGCCAGCGATATCCTCCGGGTCGGTCTCCGACCGGCACAGGATGACACGCTCTCCGCGCGCCACCAGGTCCAGCGCCTCGGTCGCGTCGAAGGCGACGCGGCCGGAGACGGCGCCGGGTACGGCGGCCAGCCCACGCCCCAGCACACGCCTGGGCGCCGCCGGATCGAGAATCGGATGAAGAAGCTGCTCCAAGGTACTGGGATCGATGCGGGAAACGGCCTCCGCCGGTGTGATGATCCCCGCTTCGGCCAAGTGGACCGCGATCCTGACCGCCGCGTCGACGGTGCGCTTGCCGGACCGGGTCTGGAGCAGGTACAGCCGACCCTGCTGCACGGTGAACTCGATGTCCTGCATGTCGCGGCAATGCGCCTCCAGCCGGCGCGCGGCGGCCGCCAGATCGTCATGGACCCGCGGCATCGTCTCGGCGAGCCACGCGAGCGGCCGCGGCGTCCGGATGCCGGAAACCAGATCCTCGCCCTGGGCATCGGGCAGAAACTCGCCGAACAGCGCGTCGTCACCCGTCGATGGATCGCGGCTGAAGGCCACTCCGGTCCCGCTTCCAGCTTCGCCACAACCTCCGCGATTGCCGAATACCATGGCCTGAACAGTCACCGCCGTCCCGCCCTCATCGGGGATACCGTTGAGGCGGCGGAACAGGACCGCCCGCCTGGTGCCCCAGGAGCGGAAGACGGCGCCGATCGCCTCCCATAGCTGCTCATGGGCGTCCTGCGGAAAAGGGCGCTTCAGCTCCCGCTGGATCATCGCGAGGTACGCTTGGACCAGCGCCCGGCAATCGTCGGCGTCAAGCTCGCTGTCGAGCCGGCGCTTGTGGCGGATGGTTTCGAGAATGTCCTCGAAGTCGCCGTGGTCGAGGCCCATCACCACGGCCCCATACATCTGTATGAACCTGCGGTAGGTGTCGAAGGCGAAGCGCGCGTCGCCGGTGCGGGCGGCCAAGCCCTCGACCGTCTCGTCGTTGAGACCCAGGTTCAGGACGGTGTCCATCATGCCCGGCATCGAAACGGCGGCACCCGACCTGACAGAAACCAGCAAGGGATCGACGGCTTGACCGAAGCGCTGGCCGGTCAGCGCCTCGAGCCGCCGCAGGTTTTCGGAAACCCGTTCCCGCAAAGCCTCCGGATAGGCGCCGGTGTCGCGCAACGAGCCGCATACCGCCGTGGCGATCGTGAAGCCGGGAGGAACGGGCAACCCCAACCGGCTCATCTCGGCGAGACCGGCGCCTTTGCTTCCCAACACATCGACGGGCGAACCACCAACCACGTCATCGGCTCCACCATCGCCGAACGCGAACACTTGGCCGGCCATCGAATCCATCAGCACTTCCGGCACCAAGACCTCCGGCATGATCAACTGGGCTCCATCACTGGGGCTCCGGCTCCAGATGGACGATGCGCAGCGTGTTGGTCGAACCCGACCGCCCGAACGGCACGCCGGCGGTGATCGCCAGTTCGTCACCCATGCCGGCGATGCCATGCGCCAGCGCGATCCGGATCGCCTCCGGGACCATCTCGCCGAACGAGCTGATTCCCTTGCTCACATGGACGGTGTGGACGCCGTAGGACAGCGACAGCCGGCGCGAGGTCTCCTCGTGGATCGATATGGCCAGGATCGGCATCGGTGGCCGCTCCCGCGCCGCGCGGAGCGTCGTGCTGCCAGACTCTGTATAGGTGACGATCGCCTTCGCGTCGACCGCCCGCGCGGCTTGATTGGCCGAATGGGTGATCGCGTCCGCCGTCGTCTTGCCCAGCCCGGGATGATGCGTATCCATGATGCTACGGTACATCGGATCGCGCTCGACCCGCGCCACGATCTTGTCCATGATCGCCACCGCCTCGACCGGATAGGCCCCGGCGGCGGTCTCGGCCGACAGCATGACCGCGTCGGTGCCGTCATAGACGGCGGTCGCCACGTCCGACACCTCGGCCCGCGTCGGCGTCGGCGAGACGATCATGGATTCCAGCATCTGGGTGGCGACGATGACGGGCTTTCCGGCGTCGCGCGCCCGCTGGATCATGTTCTTCTGGAGGCTTGGGACGTCCTCGGCCGGCATCTCGACCCCAAGGTCGCCGCGCGCCACCATCAGCGCGTCCGCCAGTTCGATCAACTCGTCCAGGTGCTGGATCGCCGCCGGCTTCTCGATCTTGAGCATGATGGCGGCCCGGTCGCCGATCAGGCCGCGCGCCTCGACCACGTCCTCCGGCCGCTGCACGAAGGACAGGGCGATCCACTCGACCCCCTGGCCGAGCGCGTATTCCATGTCGGCGCGATCCTTCGCGGTCAGGGGGGACAACGGCAGCGTCACGTCCGGGACGTTGAAGCCCTTGTTGTTGGACAGCCGGGTGCCGGCGACGATCTCCCCCAGCAGGAAGTCGGCGCCCCGCTCGATCACCCTGACGCGGACCTTGCCGTCGTCGAGCAGCAGCGTGCTGCCGACGCCCATGGCGGAGATCACCTCAGGATGAGGCAGACAGACCCGTTCCTCGTTGCCCGGCGCCGGATCGAGATCGAACCGGATGACCCGGCCGGTCCGCAGCGTCACCGCGCCGTCGGCGAAGGTGCCGATGCGCAGCTTCGGCCCCTGGAGATCGGCGATCACGCCGATCGGCCGGTCGAACTCGACCTCCAGGGCGCGGATCCGGGCCAGCACCTCGCCATGGTTCGCCTGGGTGCCATGGCTGAAGTTGAGCCGGAAGACATCCACCCCGGCCAGCATGAGGCGGCGGAGCTGGTCGGGGGCCGAACTGGCCGGGCCGACGGTCGCGACGATCTTGGTCTGTCGGTGCCGTCGGAAGATCGGGCTGTCTGTCATGTCCTCATCGCCGGGTGTGGTCAGTCGCCGCCGGAGATGGCGTCGGCGTTCTGGCCGATTTCGAAACCAGTCATGGTTTCCAGGATGCGGACGAGACCGGAATGGTCCCACCGCGCGCCGCCTTGGGCGACACAGGCGTTGAAGAGTTGCTGGGTGCTGGCGGTGTTGGGCAGCGCCAGATTGAGGGAACGGGCGCCCTGGAGCGCCAGGTTGAGGTCCTTCTGGTGCAGCTCGATCCGGAACCCCGGTTCGAAGTTGCGCTTGATCATCCGCTCGCCATGGAGTTCGAGGATCTTGGAGCTGGCGAAGCCGCCCATCAGGGCTTGCCGGACCTTGGCCGGATCGGCGCCGGCCTTGGCGGCGAACAGCAGGGCCTCGGCGACCGCCTCGATCGTCAATGCCACGATGATCTGGTTGGCGACCTTGGTCGTCTGGCCGTCGCCATTGCCGCCGACCAGCGTGATGTTCTTGCCCATCAGCTCGAACAGTGGCTTGACCTTTGCGAAGGCCTCTTCCGGGCCGCCGACCATGATGGTGAGCGACGCCGCCTTGGCGCCGACCTCGCCGCCGGACACCGGCGCGTCCAGGTAGTCGCAGCCCAGCTTGTTGATCTCGGAGGCGAATCGCTTCGTCTCGATCGGCGCGATCGAACTCATGTCGACCACGATCTTGCCGCTGGACAAACCTTTGGCGACGCCGTTGGGGCCGAACAGGGCCGCTTCCACATGGGGCGTGTCGGGCACCATGGTGATGATGACATCGGCCTTGCCCGCGACCTCCGCCGCCGATTGGCAGGCGACACCGCCCTTGGCGGTCAGATCCTCGGCGACAGGATTGATATCGTACAGGAACAGCCGATGGCCGGCGTCGAGCAGATGGGCAGCCATGGGCCGCCCCATGATGCCGAGACCGATGAAGCCCACATCCATGGTATTTCCTCCAAATTTGATTATGCGCGCCGTTCAGGCGTTCGTAAACCAGCCAAGACCATCCTCGGTCCGGCCGCGCGGCTTGTACTCGCAGCCGATCCAGCCGTCGTAGCCGATGCGGTCGAACACGCCGAACAGGAAGGGATAGTTGATCTCGCCGGTGCCGGGCTCGTTGCGGCCGGGATTGTCGGCGAGTTGGATATGCCCGATCCGGGACAGGTTTTTCTCGACCGTGCGGGCGAGGTCACCTTCCATGATCTGCATGTGATAGACGTCGTACTGCACGAAGATGTTGTCCGAGCCGGTCTGGTCGATCAGATCGAGCGCCTGGGCGGTGCCGGTCAGATAGAACCCGGGGATGTCGATCGTGTTGATCGGCTCGATCAGCAGGCGGATGCCCTCGGCCTTGAGGGCGTCGCCGGCGTATTTGATGTTGGCGACGAAGGTGTCGCGTTGTTTGGTCGCATCCACACCGGCCGGCGCGATACCGGCGAGGCAATTGACCTTCGGGCAGTTCAACGCCTTGGCGTATTCGATCGCCTTGCCAACGCCGTCCTGGAACTCGCCGACCCGGTCCGGCAGGCAGGCGATGCCGCGCTCCCCGGCGCCCCAATCCCCGGCGGGCAGGTTGTGCAGCACCTGCGTCAGGTCATGGGTCTGGAGCTTCTCCACCAGTTGTTCGGGCTTGTACGGATAGGGAAACAGGTACTCGACGCCCCGGAAGCCGGCCTGGGCGGCCTTTTCGAATCGATCGAGGAAATCATGCTCGGTGAACAGCATCGTCAGGTTCGCCGCGAATTTCGGCATGACGCGCACTCCTATGGTTGGCCCTGGGGTCGCCCCCAGGGTTGGCCTTCGTGATGGGTGGCTCGGAACGTGTCGTCGCCGTCTCAGACGAGGACGCGGCGCGGTTCGTGTTCCGGCAGATCCAGGACATCCTCGAATTCGGTGATGTTGTCGATCTCCGTGCCCATGGCGATGTTGGTCACCCGCTCCAGGATGATCTCGACCACGACCGGGACCTGGAACTCCTCCATCAGTCGGTCGGCCTGGGCGAAGGCGGACTGGATCTCGGCGGGGTCGGTGACCCGGATCGCCTTGCAGCCGAAGCCTTGGGCGACAGCGATGTGGTCGACGCCATAGCCGTTCAGTTCCGGCGCGTTGACATTCTCGAACGACAGCTGGACCTGGAAATCCATCTGGAAGCCGCGCTGGGCTTGCCGGATCAGCCCGAGATAGGAGTTGTTCACGACGACGTGGATGTAGGGCAGCTTGAACTGCGCGCCGACCGCCAGTTCCTCGATCAGGAATTGGAAATCGTAGTCGCCGGACAATGCCACGACACGCCGCTTCGGATCGGCGGCGCGCACGCCTAAGGCCGCCGGCAGGGTCCAGCCGAGGGGACCGGCCTGACCGCAGTTGATCCAGTGGCGCGGCTTGTAGACGTGCAGGAACTGGGCGCCCGCGATCTGGGACAGGCCGATCGTGCTGATGTAGCAAGTGTCCTGGCCGAACGCCTGGTTCATCTCTTCATAGACGCGCTGCGGCTTGATCGGCACGTTGTCGTAGTCGGTGCGGCGGTGCATGGTCCGCTTCCGCATCTGGCACTCGGCCACCCAAGCCGAACGGTCCTTCAGCTTGCCGGCCGCCTTCATCTCGCGCGCCACCTCGACGAACAGGTCCAGCGCGGCGCCGGCGTCCGACACGATGCCGAAGTCGGGCATGAACACCCGCCCGATTTGGGTCGGCTCGATGTCGACGTGGACGAACTTGCGGTCCTTGGTGTAGGTCGCGACCGACCCGGTGTGGCGGTTGGCCCAGCGGTTGCCGATCCCGATCACGAAATCGGACTTCAGCATCGTCGCGTTGCCATAGCGGTGCGACGTCTGCAAGCCGACCATGCCCGCCATCAGCGGATGGTCGTCGGGAATGGTGCCCCAGCCCATCAGCGTCGGGATGACCGGCACGCCGGTGATCTCGGCGAACTCGACCAATTGGGCGGAGGCGTCGGCGTTGATGATGCCGCCGCCGGCGACGATCAGCGGCCGCTCCGCCGCGTCGAGCATCGCCAGCGCCTTCTCGATCTGCTGGCGGGTCGCGGCCGGCTTGTAGGGTTTCAGGGGTTCATAGGTATCAATATCGAACTCGATCTCGGCCATCTGGACGTCGACCGGCAGATCGATCAGCACCGGACCGGGACGGCCCGAGCGCATCAGGTGGAACGCCTGCTGGAAGACGTAGGGCACCTGGGCCGGCTCCAGCACGGTGGTCGCCCACTTGGTCACCGGCTTGGCGATGCTGGCGATATCGACCGCCTGGAAGTCCTCCTTGTGCAGGCGGGCGCGTGGCGCCTGACCGGTGATGCACAGGATCGGGATGCTGTCCGCCTGGGCGGAGTACAAGCCGGTGATCATGTCGGTGCCGGCCGGGCCCGAGGTGCCGACGCAGATCCCGATATTGCCGGCTTCGGCCCGGGTGTAGCCTTCGGCCATGTGCGAGGCGCCCTCGACATGGCGCGCCAGGATGTGACCGATCCTGCCATTGCGCTGGAGCGCCGAGTAGAAGGGGTTGATCGCGGCACCGGGGACGCCGAAACAGATCGTGACGCCTTCCTTCTCCAGGACATGGACCGCCGCTTCGATCGCCGTCATCTTGGGCATTTTTCCGACCCTCCCTATGATCAGGCTTTATCGATCGATTGTTTTCGATCGCTTCTGTATCTTGTATGCCAGATGCTAATCATCAAAACGGGAAGGCTTCAACAGCTTTGGAGTGGTTTTTCGCCATGCGGAATTTTGCTGCGGCGCGGTCGTTCCCAAGGTTGGGGTCCGAAAACGAAAGGGCCGGCTCCAATCAAGGAGCCGGCCCATCCGCGCCGTCATCGGTGTCGGAGTTTTTCGACGCCGCTCAGCCGAAGAAGTGCTTGTAGGCCGCCTCGCGCGGGACTTCCCACTCCATCTCGAAGCCGACCACCTGCTTCGCCCAAGCCTTCTGGGACTCCACAACCTTGGCGAAGAACGGGTCGGCCGACAGCTTGGCCACCACCTTGTCCCACGCCGCCAACTGCGCCTGGAGAACGGCGTCCGGCGTCTTGTAAACCTTGACGCCACGATCCTTGATCGCCTGCAGGTCCTTGGGGTAACGCGACATGGCCTTCCAGACCATGTCGGCCGAGGCGGCGTCGGCGGCGATCTTCAGGACCTGCTGGAGTTCCTTGCCCAGGCTGTCGTACTTGGCCTTGTTGTAGATGACCTCGAAGCACTCGCTGGCCTGATGGTAGCTCCGCACCATGTAGACCTTGCTGACATCGGGGAAGCCCAGGACGCGGTCGGAAGTCGGGTTGTTGAACTCCGCGCCATCCAGCAGGCCGCGGTCCATCGCCGGCACGATGTCGGCGGCGCCCATGATCGTCACGGCGGCCCCAAGTTCCTGGTTCATGTCGGCGGCGAGGCCGTTGGTCCGGTACTTGAGGTTCTTCATGTCGTCGGCCGACGTGATCTCCTTCTTGAACCAGCCGAGCGGCTGGGTCGGCATCGGCGCCATCAGGAAGCCGACCAGGTTCAGCTTGAGCACGTCCTGGACCAGCTCGTCATAGAGGGCCTGACCGCCGCCGTAGCGGACCCATCCCAGCATCTGGTTGGCGGTCCAGCCGAACGACGGCGGCGTCGCGAACAGCGAGAACGCCTTGCTCTTGCCGTACCAGTAGCCGGCGACGCCGTGCCCGCCGTCGAGCGCGCCGGCGATGATCGCGTCCTGGAGCTGCAGCGCGCCGACCACGGCGCCGGCGGGGAGCAGGTCGAGCTTCAGGCGCCCGCCCGACAGGCCATTGACGGTGTTGACATAGTCCTGAGCGAATTCGTGGAAGATGTCGCGCGACGGCCACGTGCTCTGGAAGCGCATGGTGATGGTCTGCGCGCGGGCGATGTTGGGCATGGAGATGCCGGCCGCGGCGGTGCCGGCGACCGCCGCGGCGGCTCCGGTCAGGAAGCCGCGCCGATTGCCGGCGGCCGGCCCGGTGTCGGTCGCCCCGGTCTCCGTCGTGGTTCCCGTCTCGGTGACCGTCTTCTCGATTTCGTTGGTCATGGACATTTCCTCCCTTGGGGTTGGTCGATCCCGGGCTTGCCCACCCGGTGATTTTCAGTTGAGAAGCGTTAGTTGTAGATCGCTTCCGGCAGCCACAGCGCCACTTCCGGAAAGACGTAGAGCATCACGAGGCAGACGACGACGATGCCGAGGAACGGCATGACACCGGCGAAGATCTGCTCGATCGTGACTCCCTTCGGCGCCACGCCCTTCAGGTAGAAGGGAGCCATGGCGATCGGCGGTGACAGGAACGATGTCTGCAGGTTGAGCGCCACCAGGATACCGAAGAACAGTGGATCGATCCCGAAATTATCCAGCAGCGGCAGGAAGATCGGCACGAAGATCACGATGATCTCGGTCCACTCCAGCGGCCAGCCGAGCACGAAGATGATCGCTTGGGCCAGCAGCATGAAGGTGACGGGATTGAGGTCGAGGCTCATGACGAAGTCCTCGATCACCTGCTGTCCGCCCAGATAGCCGAACACCGAGGAGAAGATGAAGGAACCGACGAACAGCCAGCACACCATGGCGGTGGTCCGCCCGGTCAGGAAGACGGATTCCTTCAGTTTCTCCAACGTGAGCGCCCGATAGCCGGCGGCCAGGACCAAGGCGCCAAGGGCTCCCATGGCGGCCGCCTCCGACGGTGTCGCGAGGCCGAACAAGATGGCGCCCAGCACCGCGAAGATCAGGGCGGTCAACGGCAGGAATGAGCGCGCCAACTCGTTGAGCGCCCGCCCCCAGGTGACGCCCGCCATCATCTCCGGTGTCGGCGGCGGGGCCATCTGGGGTCGGAAGAAGCCGATCGCCATGACGTATAGGATGTAGAACCCGGTCAGCATCAACCCAGGCAGGAACGCCGCCGCGTAGAGCTTGACGACCGACACGCCAGCGGTGGCGCCGTACAGGATCAGCATGACCGACGGCGGGATCAGGATGCCCAGGCAGCCGCCAGCGCAGACGACGCCCGCCGCGAGCCGCGTATCGTAACGGGCGCGCAGCATGGCGGGAAAGGCCAGCAAGCCCATCAGGGTGACGGTCGCGCCGACGATTCCGGTCGCCGTGGCGAACAGGGCGCAGGTCGCCAGCGTCGCGACCGCCAGCGAACCCGGCATGGCGCCGAACGTCATCTGGATCGACCGGAACAACCTGTCGAGGATGTTGGCGCGTTCGACCAGATACCCCATGAAGACGAACAAGGGGATGGAGATCAGCACGTCGTTGGACATGACGGCGTATGTCCGCTGGACGAACAGGCTGAAGATGGCGTCGCCCATGCCGAGATAACCAAAGCCCAGGCCTAGGGCCATCAGCGTGAAGGCGATGGGAAACCCCAGCGATATCACCCCGATGAACAGGACGAGCATCGTGATGCCGAGTTGCGGATCGGTCATGGGGTCACGCCCATTTCACGCTTCTGGGCGGCTTCGGCCAAGATCTGTTGCTCCAGTTCCTCGACATCCTGCAGGCGCTGCGGCCAAAATCCATTGCGGATGCACATGACGCACCGCACGCTTTCCGCCAGTCCCTGGAACAGCAGCAGGAAACCGACCAGGGGGATCAGCATCTTGAACGGCCACATCGGCGGTCCGTCGGGGCTGAACGACGAATGCTCGTTGAACATGTAGGAGATCTTGAAGAAGCCCCATCCCGAATACATCAGCGCCAACACCGCCGCGAAGAAGAACAGGATGTAAAGGGTGAGATCCATCATCGCCTGTACCCGTGGCGACCATTTCCGATAAAGGAAGTCACCCCTGACATGACCGTTTCGGGCCAGCGCATAGGGGCCCGCCATCATGAACAGTGTGCCATAGAGCATGTAGGTGACGTCATAAGCCCAAGTCGTCGGCGCTTTGAAAACGTAACGACTCACAACCTCGTAAGTGATGACGAACGTCATGACAACGATTGACCAGGAAAAGATTTTACCCACCCAGGTATTTATCTGGTCAATCGCTATGAGTACTTTCTGCATTGAAGACACCTCCCCAGTCTTTTCACTTTTTGGATGCCGAGAGAACGAGCCCCCATCAAGCTGGCCGAAGAGCCAGCCCCTGAAGAGGTTTTTTGGATTTTGGGGGTTCCGCCGGGCGACTGTTGCAACTGAAAGTGATTTGAGAAAAGTAATGAGACCCTGCCTGACGGCGAAGAATTTTTATTTCACGGATATGACACCAAAGTTTATTGCTGCATCGCACAAAAAACTTCATTTTCTTCATGGCATCACTCTGTCTTCCCGAGCACCAATTCTTCAATAACATGGATTTTGTTTCACGAACAATAAAATCTTCGGTGATGCTCGAGGGCCGCCGACCACCTTGGAGGACGTGTCCCACGGTCGGCGCGACCACGGTCGAACACCCCGAAACCAAACTTCGCGGTCCCCGACGCCTGTGAATTTTGTATACCAGATACGGCATTTTTTGCATTGTCATAGGACAGCGGCTCTGCCATATTTATCGCAACGCAGCATTAACTCGAAACACAAGGAAACCTCCAGATGCTTGGCTCCATGACTTTGGAAATCATCGTGCTCGCGGTGGCCGCCGCCGGTCTCGCGGCGGTGATCCTTGAAATCATCGTCAAAGACCCCAAGGCGCTGTTTGAAATCACCACCGACGTCGCCGCCATGGCGCAGCCGGTTCGGCGAAGCGCGGCATACTCTCCGGTCAGCAACACCAATCTTCGGAAAGCCGCCTGACTCGTCCAAACTTGCCAATAGGAGAATTTGGACCGTGATTATCCCAACTTTCATTGAGGAACTATTTCCACAGGGTTAGACCCAGTCCCTCAAGCCCTTGGCTTTAGCGGTATCCGCCAACATCTCCCAAGACTTATTGCGTTGCGATATTGCGCGAAAGCCTCCTTTCGCGCAAAATTCCTGTTGCTTTGTATGGTCCATGCCACATACCATATACCAGCGCTAAGACTACCCGACCGGTCGAAAACCAACGACAACAATGTTGCCGGCCCGCTCACGGTGTTGAGCGGAAACTGGGACCGCCGCCATAGGGAGGAGTCTGACATGACTGCGCTGGAGAGCCTCAAGAGCTCGGCCAAGGCCGCCGCGATCACTTGCCTTTCCTTTACCGCCATCGCCACCACGACACTGACCTCTTCCGCCGCACTGGCGTGGGAGCCGACGAAATCCGTCGAGTTCATCGTTCCCGCCGGTACGGGCGGTGGCGCCGATCAGATGGCGCGGATGATCCAAGGCATCATTCAGAAGAACAATCTGATGAAGCAGCCGGTCGTCGTCATCAACAAGTCGGGCGGCGCCGGCGCCGAGGGTTTCCTGGACGTCTCGGGATCGAACAGGAACCCGCATAAAATCATCATCACCCTGTCCAACCTGTTCACCACGCCGATGGCGACCGGCGTGCCGTTCTCCTGGAAGGACATGACGCCGGTGGCGATGCTGGCGCTCGACAACTTCATCCTGTGGGTCAATTCCGAAAGCGCCTACAAGTCGCCCAAGGAGTTCGTTGACGCCGCCAAGACCGGCGGCGCCAACAGCTTCAAGATGGGCGGCACCGGGTCCAAGCAGGAGGACCAGATCGTCACGGCCGCCATCGAGCAGACGACCGGCACCACCTTCACCTACATTCCCTACAAGGGGGGTGGCGATGTCGCGGCGCAGTTGGTGGGCAATCACATCACGGCCAGCGTCAACAACCCGATCGAGGCGGTCGCCCAATGGCGCGCCGGAGCGCTGCGCCCGCTCTGCGTGTTCGACAGCCAGCGCATCCAGCTGAAGGAGCCGATCGCGGAGGGCAAGTCGTGGAACGACGTGCCGACTTGCAAGGAGAGTGGGCTGGATGTCGAATACACCATGCTGCGCGGCATCTTCATGTCGCCCGGCGTGACGGCCGACCAGACCAAGTTCTATGTCGAGCTGTTCCAGAAAGTCCGCGAGACGGATGACTGGAAGGACTTCATGGCGAAGGGCGCCTTCAACACGACCTTCAAGGCCGGGGACGAGTACAAGACCTGGCTGGCCCAGGCCGAGACCACCCACCGCTCTCTGATGGAGAAGGCCGGCTTCCTGGCGAAGTGAGTCCGGTCCCGCGGCGGTCCCCGGCGGCGACCGCCGGGGACCCCTCCTTCGAGCAGGAAGCAGGTGAGGTGCCCCATGATCTCAAAGAAGAGTTCCCATAGGAAAAGCGACGAGGACGCCGTCGCGACGCATCACACCATGGAAATCGCCGTGGCGCTGATGTTCGCGGCGGTTGCGGTCGTCGTGATGGTCGACAGCAACCGGGTCGGTAATGGCTGGGCCAGCGACGGACCGGAAGCCGGATATTTCCCGTTCTATGTCGGCGTGATCATGTTCATCTCGAGCGGCGTGATCCTTCTGACCAACATCCTGAGCAAGACGCCCAACACCTCGACCTTCGTGGAGCGCGGGCAGTTCACGCTGGTGCTCAAGGTCCTGATCCCGACGATCGTGTTCGTCGGGCTGATCTGGGTGCTGGGGATCTATCTGGCGGCGGCGATCTTCATCGCCTTCTTCATGGCCTGGCTGGGCAAATACCCGATCAAGACCATCCTGCCGATCGCCATCCTGATCCCACTGGCCTTGTTCATGATGTTCGAGATCTGGTTCCTGGTGCCGCTGCCCAAGGGACCGATCGAAACGATGCTCGGCTACTGATCCACTGATCCAGCGTCGCCCGTCACGCGGGCGCGCGTCGAGACCCAACGTTTTTAGCATCACGGCTGGACCGGAAGACCGCGCCACCCAACGGGCGTCGGTCACGGGGGAGGGGTGCCTTGGAATCTCTTGTCAATCTCATGCATGGCTTCGGCGTTCTCGCCGACCCCATGAACATCGTCTACATGTTCGTCGGCATCACGCTGGGCGTGCTGATCGGCGTGCTCCCCGGATTGGGCGGCGCCAACGGTGTCGCGATCCTGCTGCCGCTGACCTTCAGCATGTCGCCGACCTCGGCGATCATCATGCTGTCCTGCATCTACTGGGGAGCTTTGTTCGGCGGGGCCATCACCTCCGTCCTGTTCAACATTCCCGGCGAGCCCTGGTCGGTCGCGACGACCTTCGACGGCCATCCCATGGCGCAGCAGGGCCGCGCCGGAGAGGCGCTGACGGCGGCGTTCACCTCGTCGTTCCTCGGCGCCTTCGTCGCGGTGGTGCTGATCACCTTCCTCGCCCCCCTGATCGCGAAATTCGCGTTGAAGTTCGGTCCAGCGGAGTTCTTCGCGGTCCAGCTCCTGACATTCTGTAGTTTCGTGGGCATGGGCAAGGAATCGCCGTTCAAGGTCCTGACCGCGATGATGCTGGGCTTCGCCCTGGCCGCCGTCGGGCTCGACACCGTCACCGGCCAATTGCGCATGACCTTCGGCTCGGTCGAACTGCTGCGCGGCTTCGACTTCCTGATCGCGGTCATCGGCCTGTTCGGCATCGGCGAGATCCTGCTGACCATGGAGGAGGGCCTCGCCTTCAAGGGCAAGAGCGCCAAGATCAACTCCAAGGTCGTGTTGGAAACCTGGAAGCAGCTGCCAAGGTACTGGGCCACGGCGGTGCGCGGCGCGATCGTCGGCTGCTGGATGGGCATCACGCCAGGCGGCGCCACGCCGGCCTCGTTCATGAGCTATGGTCTGGCCAAGCGCTTCTCCAAGAACGGCGCCAAATTCGGAACGGGCGAGATGGAGGGCGTGGTGGCCCCCGAGACCGCCGCCCACGCCGCCGGGACGAGCGCCCTGTTGCCGATGCTGACCCTAGGCATCCCCGGCTCGCCGACCGCCGCCGTCCTGCTGGGCGGATTGCTGATCTGGGGGCTCCAGCCCGGCCCGCTGCTGTTCGTCGAGCAGAAGGAGTTCGTCTGGGGCCTGATCGCCAGCATGTACCTGGGCAACGTCGTGGGCCTGATCGTCGTGCTGACGACGGTGCCGCTGTTCGCCTCGATCCTGCGCATCCCCTTCAGCATCATCGCGCCGATCATCATCGTGATCTGCGCCGTCGGCGCCTACACCGTCCACAACGCCTTCATGGACATCGCCGTCATGCTGGTGTTCGGCGTGCTGGGCTACATCTTCAAGAAGCTGTCCTATCCGCTGGCCCCGCTGGTGCTGGCCCTGGTCCTTGGGGACATGGCGGAAAGCTCGTTCCGGCAGGCGATGCTGCTGTCCCAGGGCGATCTGAGCATCTTCTGGTCCAACCCTCTGGTCGGCACGATCGTGACGCTGGCCCTGACGATGCTGTTCTGGCCGGTGATCTCCCTGGCGATCACCCGGCTGCGGCCCCGGCAGGCGACCAAGCCGGCGGTTTCCCTGAAATGAGGAGGGCATGCCATGGTCACCCTTCTTCCGCTGGCCGGACCAGGGATCGAGGAAGTCAGCTTCAAGATGCAGGCCTACCGGGCGCTCAAGGGCTCCATCCTGGCGATGGACGTCTATGGCCAGCGCGGCGAGATCCGGATCGATGACCGGGAGGTCGCTCAGACGCTCGGCATCAGCAGGACACCGGTACGCGAGGCGCTGATCCTGCTGGAGCACGAGGGTTTCGTCAGGGCGGTACCCCGGCGGGGCATCGTGGTGGTGCGGAAGACCCGGCGGGAGGTCGTCGACATGGTTGTCGTCTGGGCGGCCTTGGAGAGCATGGCGGCGCGGCTGGCCCTGGCGCGGGCCTCCGACGAGGAGCTGGACGCCCTCCTGCGGCGCTCCGGCGATCCCGCGCCGGACGCCTATCCGGATATCGCCATGGAGCTCGGCCTGGGGCTCATCGCGCTTTCGGGCTGCGCGCTGATCGGGTCGCTGACCGGCAACATGGCCCCCCACATGCGCAGCATCCGCAGGCTGGAACTGCTGTCCGAGGAACAGGCGGCCAAGGCGGCCGCCTGCCAGCGCCGCGTCCTGGCGGCGCTGCCGCCGCGCGACCCCGACGCCGCCGGGACCGCGATCCTGGACCACAACCTGGATCTCGCCCAACACATCCAGAAGAGCCGCGATTTTCTCGGCCACGATTTTCTCGATTGACCGGCCCACCCCGGCCTGCCGGGGAGCCCATAGGAGGAAACAAGAGCCATGCGAGCGAAAGACATCATGACCACGCCGGTCATCACCGTGGCGCCGGACACTCCGGTTTCGATGGTGGCGGAACTGCTGCTGGAGAAGCGGATCAGCGGCGTGCCCGTCGTCGGCCCCGACGGCCGCCTTCTCGGCATCGTCAGCGAGGGTGACCTGCTGCGCCGGGTCGAGACCGGAACCGAGCGGGCCAAGCCGAGCTGGCTGGAGATGCTGATCGGCCAAGGCAGCGACGTCGGCGATTTCATCAAGTCGCATGGGCTACACGCCGGCGATGTCATGACCCGGGAAGTGGTGGACGTGGCGCCCGACGCCAGCCTGCGCGACATCGCGGAACGGATGGAGCGGAACGGCATCAAACGCGTCCCCGTGGTCGAGGGCGGCAAGCTGGTCGGGATCGTCAGCCGGGCCAACCTGCTGAAGGGTCTGGTCAGCGACCGGCCCGGTTTCACCAGCGCGACCGACGAGGAGATCCGAAGCGGGCTGGCCGACCTGCTCAAGCGCGAGGCCTGGGTCGATCATCGCCGGATCAATGTCGTCGTCGCCGACGGCGTCGTCCAACTGTGGGGCTCGGTCGAGAACGACGAGCAGCGGCGGGCGCTGATCATCGCGGCGGAGAGCCACGCGGGGGTCCGCTCGGTCGAGGACCACCTGTCGGCCAACTGGTTCGCCAACGAGGCGGGCTGAAGCCCACTCGGGCTCAATCTGGCGCTTGCGGAGCCTCTGGTATTTGGTATACGGTATTTTTACAAGAAGGTGCCACACAACAATAACCGGAGGAAAGTGCCCGCCATGGAAGGACAGGAATTCACCATCACCTTCGCCCAGAACGACGCCGACATTGGCGCCAGTTTCGCGGTGATGCGGGAGTTGAGGACCCAGTACGAGGATCCCGCGGCATATCGCGACCAGATCCGCCGCCAGATGGACGACGGCTATAATCTGGCATTGCTTTGGTTCAACGGCGAAGTGGCGGGTTGCGCCGGCTTCCGCGTCCATGAGACCTTGTCGCGTGGCAAGTACATGTATGTGGAGGATCTGGTGACGTCGGCCAAGCAGCGCTCGCACGGCTTCGGCGACAAGCTGTTCGACTGGCTCCAGGGTCAGGCCCGGGAGCGCGGCTGCGCGCAGATGGAGATCATCTCCGGCGTCCAGCGGGGCGACGCGCACCGCTTCTATCACCGCAAGCGCATGACCATCAAAGCCTTCCAGCTCGTCCTCCCGATCAAGGCGGACTAAACTGGCACCATGCTCTCCATAGCGCTCCTGGTTGTCGCGGCGTTCGCCGCCGGGGTGGTCAACGCCATCGCCGGCGGCGGCGCCTTCATCACGTTCCCCGCCTTGATCTTCGCCGGCGTGCCGCCGGTTTTGGCCAACGCGTCGAGCACGGTGGCGCTGTTCCCTGGTCAGGCGACCAGCGCGCTGGCCTATCGCCGCGACATCCTGGGGATCACACAGTTCAGCCTGCCCGCCTTCATCGGGTTGAGCCTGGTGGGTGGGCTGGTCGGGGCCCTGTTGCTGCTGTACACGCCCAACGCCGTCTTCGCCGATCTGGTGCCCTGGCTGATGCTGTTCGCGACGGTGGTCTTCGCGCTCGGCAACTTCGCGCCCAAGACGGTGTCGGCGCGGATGAAGCTGTCGGGCGCCGCCGTGCTGGTGGTGCAGTTCATCATCTCGATCTATGGCGGCTATTTCGGCGGCGGCATCGGGTTCCTGATGCTGGCGGCCCTTACCCTGTTCGGCATGAGCGACATCCACGCCATGAATGGGCTGAAGATCCTGCTGGCGACCCTGATGAACGGAGCGGCCGTCGCCGCCTTCATCGTGGCCGGCGCCGTCCATTGGCCGGTGACGCTGCCCATGGCGCTGGCTTCCGTCGCGGGCGGCTACGCGGGTGCCAGGGGCGCCAGGCTGATCGACCAGAAATTGCTGAAGCTCGCCGTCGTCGTGATCGCCAGCGCCATGACGGTCTACTTCTTCTGGCGGCAGGGCTGATCTCCGCCGCCCGCCCGGATGATAACGACCATGATTGATTGAAGTCGAGACATGCGTTTATGCTCCCAGGCGAGGGGAGCATGAAAACATGACAAGAAGTCCGGCATCGACGGAATCCAGCACTCCATTTGAACGGGATTTGGCGGTCGCCCCAGAGGTCGGGCTCAATCTCGACAATCTCAATGGACGCATAGCGTTTCACTTGAGGCTGGCGGTGGAAGCGTCGCAACAGGCCTTCAACCAGAAGCTCGATGGCATCGAGACCAACGTGCCGTACAAGACCGGTCACCTGACGGTGCTGACCCTGATCGCCAACAATCCGGGCGTCACGCAGACCGCGATCAGTTCGGCGGCTGGGCGTGACAAATCCACCCTGACCCCCATGCTGAACGAGTTCGTCCGGCGCGGGCTGGTGCGGCGGGAGCCGATCTCGACCGACCGCCGCAGCTACGCGCTCTCGCTCACTCGCGACGGCGAGGCGGCGCTGGCGGCGTTCGGCCCCGTGTCGCGTGATCACGAGGCGCGGCTGAACGAGATCATCGGTCCCGAGAACAAGGCGGAGTTCATCCGCATCCTGTGCCGGATCAAGGAGGCGCTGGGCTAGGTTCGACTCCACCGTAGGTCGGCTCGAGCGAAGCGGCAGCCGACAAACAGGCGTGCTGGAAGTGGTGTCGGCCGCCGCTCCGCTCGAGCCGAACTACGCAATACACAGCTTTAAGCAATGGGAGAAACCTTAACCCAGCGCGGCCAGCACGGGTTCGATCCGCTCCAGCGCCCAATCGATCTCGTCGCGGGTTATGACCAGCGGCGGTGCCAAGCGGATTGTGTGGCCGTGGGTGTCCTTGGCCAGGATGCCGCGCGCCCTCAGGGCCTCGCAGGCGCGCCTTGCACCGCCAGCCTCCGGGTGAAGCTCGACCGCCAGCATCAGCCCGCGCCCGCGGACCTCGCGCACGGCGCCACCCCCCATCCCTTCCAGGTGATGCTTGAAATAGGCGCCCTGCCCGGCCGAGTTCCCGATCATGTCCTCCTCCGTCAGCGCCTTCAGCGCGGCCCGCGCCACGGCGCAGGCGAGGGGATTGCCGCCGAACGTGCTGCCATGCTGGCCCGGCTTCAGCACGCCCAGCACCTCGGTGTTGGAGAGCACGGCGGAAACGGGATAGAAGCCGCCCGACAGCGCCTTGCCGATCAGGGTGACATCCGCCTCGATACCCTCGTGCTCCTCCGCCAGCAGGCGGCCGGTGCGGCCGAGACCGGTCTGGATCTCGTCCAGGATCAGGGTCACGCCATTGGCGGTGCACAGCTCGCGGACCCGGCGGAAATAGCCGGCGGGCGGAATGATCACGCCGGCCTCGCCCTGGATCGGCTCGACCAGGAATCCGACCGTGTTTGGGGTGATCGCGGCCTCCAGCGCGTCGGCGTCGCCGAACGGGATGACGCGGAAGCCCGCCGGGAAGGGGCCGAAGCCACCGCGGGCGTCCGGATCGGTCGAGAACCCGACGATGCCGATCGTTCGGCCATGGAAGTTGTCCGAGCAGACGATGATCTCGGCTTGGCCCTCGGGCACGCCCTTGACCTCGTAGCCCCATTTGCGGACCGCCTTGATCGCCGACTCGACAGCCTCGGCGCCGCTGTTCATCGGCAGGATCTTGTGCGAGCGGGTCAACGCCGCCAGTTCCTCGTAGAACAGGGCCAACTGGTCGTTGCGGAACGCCCGCGAGGTCAAGGTCAGCTTGCCGGCCTGCTCGACCATGGCCGCGAGGATCCTGGGATGGCAATGGCCCTGGTTGACCGCCGAATAGGCCGAGAGGCAGTCGAGATAGCGGTCGCCATCGATGTCCCAGACCCAGACGCGCTCGCCGCGGGTCAGCACGACATCGAGCGGTTTGTAGTTGTGGGCGCCGAGCGAGTGTTCGAGCTCGATCAGGTCGGCGCTTCTGGTCCTGGACATTCCGGGCGAGGTGGCGGTGTTCATGGCGGTGGCTCCTGTCAGGCGACGCGGATTTGGCGCGCCGGGCGGTCGATGATGGTGCGGCCGAACAGGCTGGCGGTCAGTTCGGTCAGCAGACGCGCGCTCTTGCCGCGCTCGTCGAGGAAAGGGTTGAGTTCGACGATGTCGAGCGAGCCGACCAGCCCGCTCTCTTGCAGCATCTCCATGATCAGATGCGCCTCGCGGTATGTGGCACCACCGGGCACGGTGGTGCCGACACCGGGCGCCAGACTCGGGTCGAGGAAGTCGACATCCAGGCTGACATGCAGATGGGCGCCGGCGGCGGCCACCTGGTCGATGAAGCGCTGGAGCAGCGTGGAGACGCCGTGGTCGTCGATGTCGCGCATGTCCGACACCTGGATGCCACATCCCCGCACGGCCTCGCGCTCCCAGGTGTCGATCGACCGCAGGCCGAAGAGGTGGACGTTATCGGCCTTCACCGGGATGAAGGGCCGGTCGCCCAGCAGGGGCCGGAGGCTCGGATCGCCGCAGGCGAAGGCGACCGACATGCCATGCATGTTGCCGGATGGTGTCGTGGCCGGCGTGTTGAAGTCGGCGTGCGCGTCCAGCCAGAGCACGAACAGATCGCGGCCGATCTCGTGGCAGTGGCGGGCGATGCCGCTGACCGTACCCATCGACAGGCTGTGGTCGCCGCCCAGGAATATCGGAAAACCGCCCTCCCGCGCCATGCCATGGGCGTGGTCATGGATCATCCGGGTCCAGGCGGCGATCTGTCCAAGGTTGCGGCAGACATTGGCGTCGTCCGCCGCCATGGCGACATCGACCGGCGCCGGGTGCGGCAGGTCGCCGCGATCGACCACGTCATGGCCCATGGCGCCGAGCAGCGCCGGCAGCCCCGCCGTCCGGAGCGCCGCCGGTCCCATGATCGAACCGGCTTCGGCGGCGCCCAGTTCCAACGGAATGCCGAGCAGCGATACCGGGCCGCCGCGCCTCGAACCCATCGTTTCCATCCGCCGCATGGCACACATCCGCTCCACTCCTTGAAAGTCGAGTGAGGATGCCGCTGGCGGCGGTCAACGGATAGTCATTGATGTGCTATCATTCGCCGGCTTCCTTATCACTTCGTCAACGGATCATGGCGGAACGTCAACACACCCTCTCCCTCGACGCCACGGACCAGCGCTTGATCGAATTGCTGCGCGACAACGCGCGGCTGCCGACCGCGACGCTGGCCCGGCATCTCGACGTCTCGCGCGGAACGGTTCAGAACCGCATCGACCGGCTGATCCGCGACAAGGTGCTGCTGGGCTTCACCGTCCGGTTGCGCGGCGACGCCCAATCCGGCATGGTCCGCGCCATCACCTCGCTGGAGGTCCGGTCGAGCGACCACAAGACGGTGGTCGGCGCCCTCAAGCGCATCCCCGAGGTCACCCGCGTCCACTCGACCAACGGCCGTTGGGATCTGGTGGCGGAGATCAACACCGCCGATCTGGTGACCTTGGACCGGGTCCTGGGCGAGATCCGGTCCAACCGCGCCATCTCCCATTCCGAGACCAGCATCCTGCTGGCCGAGGTGGCGTGACCAGCGTCAGCGCCGCCGCGTCACCCTGTCCACCAGATAGATGATCGAGCGGTACGGCACGCCCGAATGCTCCGACAGCCCGATCTCGCAGGTCCGGTTGGAGGAATAGCCGCCCTCGCAACCCGACGGCACAGACGCCGGCAGATGGCGCAACGCGTGTTCGTTCAGTTCCGGCGTGTCGAAGCCCTTGTCGCCGGCGAAACCGCAGCAGCCGACGCCCTCCGGGACGATCACCGTCTCGGCGCAGGCGGCCGCCAGGGCCGTGATCTTGCCACCCAGCCCCAATCGCTGGGCCGAGCAGTTGACGTGGACCAGGATCGGCGCCGTCTCCTTGGCGGCGACGTCGAGCCGGGGCATCACCTGATCGTGCAGGAATTCGATGCTGTCGAGCACGGTCAGCCGTCCGCCAAAGAACGCCCCCAAGTTCCGGCGCAGCCGCAGCGTGCAGGCGGAGGCGTCCATCACGATGGCGTGCTTGCCCTCCTCGCTCGCCGCCCACAGCGCGTCGGCCATCGCGGCGGTCATCGCGTCGGCCTGCGCGGCGTGTCCCTTGCTCTCGAACGCTTGGCCGCAGCACAGCCCGCCGAGGTTTTCCGGATAGAACACGTTGAAGCCGGCCTTGCCGAGCAGCGCCGCGAAGCGGTCCGGCACGGCGTCGGATTCGGGCGCTCCCGGCGAGGCGCCGAAGGTCCGGGTGGCGCAGCTCGGGATGTAGACGACCGGAATCCCCAGCACGTCGCCGGCTCCCGAGGGTCTCGCCGCGGCAGCCGGCAGGGCGGCGCCGATCCGGGGCAGGCGCTCGCCTGTGAGCTGGCGGAGCTTGCCCGCCAAGGCCACCGTCGCGGCGCCGCCCAGCACGCGACGCGATAGCG
>NZ_AVFL01000013.1 GCF_000576635.1 Skermanella stibiiresistens SB22 | reverse complement strand
CCGGGCAGCGCCGCGGCGGCGGCCTCGACGGCCGCGGCGACATCGGCCTTGCCCGCCAGGGCCACCCGGCCGCTGACCTCGCCGGTCGCCGGGTTGAACACATCGGCCCGGCGCTCGCTGGTCCCGGTCACGACGCGGCCGCCGATGTAATGATCGATATTGGGCATGGCTGCCCTCCCCCTCTTGATTTGGTTCGTTACCGAAGACACTAGCAAGCAACAGGGACCGGCGACAATGACTGGCGGCGATTTTCAGGAACGGGCTTTTCAGTGGACCGGGTTGGCGAACGATCCATTTCCTGGGATACCGTCACGCTTTCACCGGAGCCAGCCATGCGCCGCACGAGCCTCGCCATCCTCCTGACGATCACGACCCTCGGCATCCTCGCGCCGCCGCTCGCTGGCTCGAACCCCGGGAGCGCCGCCATGCCCTCTTCCGTCCAAACCTCGAAAAGCGCCTTCGACTTCGATTTCGTCGCGATCGATGGCAAGCCCCTGCCGTTGTCGGACTATGCCGGCAAGGCCGTGCTGGTGGTCAACACCGCGTCGATGTGCGGCTACACCCCGCAATACACCGATCTCCAGTCCCTCTGGGACCGCTATCGCGACCGGGGATTGGTCGTGCTGGGGGTGCCCAGCAACGACTTCGGCGGGCAGGAACCCGGCAGCGCCGAACAGATCAAGGATTTCTGCGAGGTCAACTTCTCGGTCGATTTTCCCATGACCGACAAGCAAGTGGTCACCGGACCCAAGGCGCACCCCTTCTACCGGTGGGCCGGAGCTGAGTTGGGAGCCGCCGCGGCGCCGCGCTGGAACTTCCACAAATATCTGGTGGCCCCCGACGGCAGACTGGCGAACTGGTTCCCGACCGCGACATCGCCCGCGTCCGATCAGGTCATCAAGGCGGTGGAGGCGGTTCTTCCCAAGTGACGCCACCGTTGGGTGTTGCGCCGCACCCCGCGGCTGCGCGATAAAGCACTTCCACGAACGGGGTACGTACGTTCCCCGAAGCGCTTATCGACACCACGGGAACCGCGGCATGACGCTCGGTCTGCATGACTACGAACGGCGTCGGCGGCGTCGATACTGGGGGCGTACGTTCAAGTTCATGGCGTTTGTCGGCGTACTCCTGGGCATTGGGCTGTTCGCGTACCAGATGGGCGTCGAACAGGTCAAAGGCCGGGAGGCGGGCCTCAGCGCCGACAATGCCCACCTCAGCCAAGCCAACGCCGAATTGAGCCGCTCCGTCGCCGCCCTGCGCATGGCGGCCCAAACGGCCGAAACCAAGGCCGCGGAGTTGGAGGCGCGGCTGACGCGCGAGTTGCCGACCGGCGACCTGGCGCGACTGACGGAGCTGGCGCGCGAACGGTTGGCCGCCGGCGTCGAGGCTCAGCGGCTGGTCTTCGTGCTCAACCAGATCAAGACACCCCGCCAGTGCGAGAAGCCGGAGAACAAGCGCTTCATCCTGCCGACGCCCATCTACAAGGGCCCCAACTCCACCGTCGGCTTCGCCAACGGCGCCATCACCGTCAGCGGCGAGGGAACGCCCGCCCGCGGCGCCAGCGGCAACGCCGAGGGTTGGTTCGATCCCGCCTCCGTCGTCACGATCCGCTTCACCGAGGCCGGTGGCCGGCAGACCGAGGCGAAGGGCGTGCTGCCGTTGCGCCACGTGGTGGTGGCGGCCGGCATCGAGCATCAGTTCACCGTCACCTCCGGCGCCCGCTCCTTCGTCGAGGTCACCAGCGAGCGCTGTCCCTTCCCGTGATCGAAGATCGCCTCGCTTAAGCGGGTATTAAGGCATCCCGGGCGACAAATCGCGGTCGCCGCCTCCCCGGCGGGAAAGCGGTTTGGAGAAGGGCGATGATGAGGATCCTGGTGCTGCTGCTGGTCGCGATCCTGTTCGGCGGCGGCGGCTTCGGTGCCGGCTGGTACCTGTTCGCCAACAAGGAACACCACGAGGAAAAGGTCGAGGAACCCAAGCCGCCGGAACCCAGCGGCCCGCCCGTCTTCGTCAACATCGGCCCGCTGACCGTCCCGGTGCTTGGCGCCGAGCGGATCGACCAGTTCGTCACCCTGATGGTGGCGTTGGAGGTCGCCGACATGGGGATCGCCGACACCGTGCGCGCCAACGCGCCGCGGCTGACCGACGCCTTCCTGACGACGGCCTATGGCGCGATCGCGTCGGGCAAGGCGATGCAGGGAGGCCTGCTCGACGTGCCCCAGATCAAGGCCAAGCTGAACGACGCCACCGCCAAGGTCATGGGCAAGGGGGTCGTCCGCGACGTGCTGATCCAAATCGTCAACCAGCGCCCCATGTGAAGCCTTGGAGTCGCCTCCGAGTCGCGACCCTTAGTTTCATATACGACGTCAAAAACAGGGCGAAAGAAGCCGGATTCCGCTACTTGGCGCAGCTTTCCCGCTCGCACCCCGCCACGCGGTTGCTTTGTCCGCCGCCCTCCTGCATGCTTTCGCCGACAAGAAATTGCCCGCTACAGCCTTGAATCAACGGGATGATTGCGCGCGATAAAAACTCTTCGACGGGAATCTGGGGGGATCGATGTCAATTGCGTTCATCTTCATCATTCTTTGCGGCTTGGGGGCCCTCGGCTACGGCGTCCACGCCGGACGGCAGGTCATGGCGGCCAGCGCAGGCTCCGACCGCATGCGGGAAATCTCGGGCGCCATCCAGGAAGGCGCCCAGGCCTATTTGAACCGGCAATACACGACCATCGCCATCGTCGGCGTGGTGATCGGAGTGATCCTGGGCTTCATCCTGGGCATCCATGTCGCGGGCGGCTTCTTCATCGGCGCCATCCTGTCGGGTGTCGCCGGCTATGTCGGCATGAACGTGTCGGTGCGGGCCAATGTCCGCACGGCCGAGGCGGCGCGGAACGGCATGACCCCGGCGCTCGACATCGCGTTCAAATCAGGCGCCATCACCGGCATGCTGGTGGTCGGGCTCGGCCTGCTGGGCGTCACGATCTATTATGGAGCGTTGCTCGCCAGCGGCATGGAGATCCGCGCCATCCTGGAGGCCCTGGTCGCGTTGAGCTTCGGCGCCTCGCTGATCTCGATCTTCGCCCGGCTGGGTGGCGGCATCTTCACCAAGGGCGCCGATGTCGGCGCCGATCTGGTAGGCAAGGTCGAGGCGGGCATCCCGGAGGACGATCCCCGCAACCCCGCGGTCATCGCCGACAATGTCGGCGACAATGTCGGCGACTGCGCCGGCATGGCCGCCGACCTCTTCGAAACCTACGCCGTCACCATCGTCGCCACCATGCTCCTGGCGGCGATTTTTTTCGCCGGTGAGACGCAGGCCCGCCTGATGATCTACCCGCTGGTGATCGGAGCCGTCTGCATCATCGGTTCGGTCGCCGGCACCTTCTTCGTCAAGCTGGGCGCGAGCCAGAACATCATGGGCGCCCTGTACAAGGGCTTGGCGGTCACGGCCGCGATCTCCGCCGTGCTGATCCTGCTGGCGACCGCGCTTCTGCTGGGCTTCGGCACGCCGCTGGAACGGATCGAGGGCGGCTCCGTCACCGGCATCCGGCTGTTCGTCTGCTCGCTGGTCGGACTAGGCGTCACCGGCCTGCTGGTCTGGATCACCGAATACTACACCTCCACTGCGTTCCGCCCGGTCCGCAGCATCGCCAAATCGTCCGAGACCGGCCACGGCACCAACGTCATCCAGGGCCTCGCCGTCTCCATGGAGGCGACCGCCCTGCCCGCCCTGGTGATCTGCGCCGGCATCATCATCGCCCACGCCATGGCGGGCCTGTTCGGCATCGCCATCGCCGCCACCACCATGCTGGCGCTGGCGGGCATGGTCGTGGCGCTGGACGCCTATGGCCCGGTCACCGACAACGCCGGCGGCATCGCCGAGATGGCCGACCTGCCCAAGGAGACCCGCGTCATCACCGACGCGCTGGACGCCGTCGGCAACACCACCAAGGCCGTCACCAAGGGCTACGCGATCGGTTCGGCCGGTCTGGCGGCGCTGGTCCTGTTCGCCGCCTATATCGAGGACCTCAAGCACTACTTCCCCAATGTCGAGGTCAGCTTCAACCTCCAGGACCCCTATGTGGTCGTCGGCCTGCTGATCGGCGGCCTGCTGCCCTATCTGTTCGGCGCCATGGGCATGACCGCGGTCGGACGCGCGGCGGGCTCCGTCGTGGTCGAGGTCCGGCGGCAGTTCCGCGAGATCCCGGGCATCATGGAAGGCACCGCCAAGCCCGATTACGGCCGCGCCGTCGACATGCTGACCCGCGCCGCGATCCGCGAGATGATCCTGCCCTCGCTGCTGCCGGTGGCGGCGCCGATCGTCCTCTATTTCGTGATCAACCTGATCGCGGGACAAGCCGAGGCCTTCACCGCGCTGGGTGCCATGCTGCTGGGCACCATCGTGACCGGCATCTTCGTCGCGATCTCGATGACCTCGGGCGGCGGCGCCTGGGACAACGCCAAGAAGTACATCGAGGAGGGCAATTACGGCGGCAAGGGATCGGAGGCCCACAAGGCGGCCGTGACCGGCGACACCGTCGGCGACCCCTACAAGGACACCGCCGGCCCGGCGGTCAATCCGATGATCAAGATCACCAACATCGTCGCCATCCTGCTGCTCGCCATCCTCGCCAAGCTGGCCGTCTGACACCACCGGACACCCAAAACCGGACACCCAAAACGAAAGGCCCCGGAACCGCGAGGTTCCGGGGCCTTTCCATGTCCATCCCGCAGCTTGGGGAAACCCTCAGCGGCGCTGGCCGCCGACGCCCGGCTGGCGCAGACCGGTGTTGCCGCCCGAGAAGCGCCCGACATTGCCCAGCATCTGCTCGATGAAGTTCATGTCGCGGCCCGCGGTCGGCGTGGTGCGCTCGACCAGTTCGACCTGCTGGCCGGCGTTGTGGTCCATCTCGTTCAGGGTGGCGACGGTGCCGTCCTCGTTGAACTTGACCACCACGATCTTGCGCTCGACCACCTCCGGACGGAAGAACGCCGTCTTCTCCGTACGCGAGCCGATGTAATACCAGGTATTCGGATCGAAGGTGCCCACCGTCGACGGCGTGCCCAGCGTCACCGCGACATCGTCACGCGTGCTGACACCCGGTTGGATCTGGTCGAGCCTAGCTTTCTCGGCGAGATTTCCCCGCGTGTCGATCGTCGGGGAGCAGGCGGCCACCGTAAGGCCAAGCAGGCAGACGGCGGCGGCGTGACGAAATGTTGGTCTGACCATGATTGCCCGGTAATGTCCATCAACCGCCGCCCCCAGCCAACGACCCAGCATCCGATCCTGGAGTCCAACGCGGGACTCCAAGGCGGATTGACTGAAACCTGGGCGGCACCTATTTCGGGTGGGACAATCGCACCCGCCACGCCGTCCTGTCAACTTTTCGGATCAGGGAGAGCCACCTTTGCTGAAGCGTCTGTTCCAGCGGAAACGCCCCGAGGCCGAGGCCCTGGACCTCTATGACGCCATCGTGGCCCAAGCCCGCCAACCCTATTTCTACGCCGCCTTGGGCGTGCCCGACACGATCGACGGCCGGTTCGAGATGATAGCGCTGCACGCCTTCCTGGTGATGCGGCGCCTGAAAGGCCAGGGCGCCGAGGCCGCCGCCGTGTCGCAGCAACTCTTCGACACCCTGATCGCCGACATGGACCGCAGCCTGCGCGAAATCGGCATCGGCGACCTGAGCGTGCCCAAGCATATCAAGAACATGGCCAAGGGCTTGTACGGCAGGATCGTCTCCTACGAGAAAGGCTTGGCGGAACCCGGCGACGCGGCCCTACACGCCGCGTTCGACCGCAACCTCTATGGCACGGTCATGGAGGTGCCCGAAGAGCATTTGGCGGCCATGACCTCCTATCTGCGGCGCGAGGACGAGGCGCTGAAAACCTTTCCGCTCGACCGGATGGTGGCGGGACACGTCCGGTTCGGCCCGGCGTCCGCCGCCGCCGCGTGACACCTCCCAATCCCAAGGAGATCGTTCGATGATCGGCAAACCCGCCAACGATCAAGCACCTGGCCCGGAAATCGGAGTCGAGTTCTCCCGCGTCGTGATCGCCGACCGGGTGAGCGCGGACGAGATGACGCAGACGATCAAGGCCAATCCGACGGAATGCCGCCGGCTCGCGGAGCGGCTCGACCTCGTCGACCTCAAGTCCCTGAACGCCACCGTCCGTCTCAAGCGCGTGCGCGGCGGCCAGATGATCCGGGTGCGCGGCACATTGGAGGCCGACGTGACCCAGACCTGCGTCGTCACCCTGGATCCCGTCGACAACCACGTGGCTGACGAGTTCGAGATCATCTTCGCGCCCCGACACCTGATCCCCGAGATCCCATTGGAGGTCGAGATCGATCCCGATGCCGAGGAACCGCCGGAGCCGCTGGTCGGCAACCAGATCGACATCGGCGAACTGGCCGCGCAGCACCTGTCGCTGGCGCTCGATCCCTACCCGCGCCGTCCCGACGCCGGGTTCGAGGACCATATCGAAGAAGATCCGGAGGAGGTGCCGGTCAAGCGGCCGAACCCGTTCCTGGCCCTTGCCAAATTGAAGCGGCCCGACTAAGTTCGCCCCTCGCGCCGGCGCCCAAGGGGCGTTTTCTGTGCTTGCCCCGATGGGGCGTTTTCTGTAATGAAGCGGTTCGCATGAGGCGGCTCCGTTGGGCCGCCTTTTATAATAGAGAGTTCCGACTATGGCCGTTCCCAAGAAAAAAACCTCCAAGTCCCGGCGTGACATGCGCCGTTCGCACCACGCCCTGACGTCCGCCTCCTTCGCCGAATGCCCGAACTGCGGCGAATTGAAGCGCCCGCACCATGTTTGTGGCTCGTGCGGCCAGTACGACGGCCGTGACGTGGTGGTTGAAGCCGCGACGGCTTGACCAACCAATCCGACAGATTGGGACCGGACGGTGTACGGAGATCGGGTGCGGTGAGCGCGCGTTTGTCGATCGCCCTTGATGCCATGGGCGGAGATCATGCGCCGGATGTGGTTGTCGCGGGTGCCGATATGGCCCGGCTGCGGTGCCCGGAGATTGATTACATTTTCTTCGGCGACGAACAGCGGATCAAACCCCTGCTCGCGAACTTGCCCGACCTAGCGCGCATCTCGACCATCCATCATACGCCCGACGCCATCAGCAACGACGCCAAGCCGGCCGTCGCCCTGCGCGGTGGGCGGAATTCGAGCATGCGGCTGGCCATCGACGCCGTGGCGCAGGGCAAGGCCGCCTGCATCGTCTCCGCCGGGAACACCGGCGCGCTGATGGCCATGGCCAAATTCGTGCTGAAGACGCTGCCGGGCATCGACCGGCCGGCGATCGCCTCGTTTTTCCCGACCCTCCGGGGCGAGAGCGTGATGCTGGACCTGGGCGCCAATATCGAGTGCGACAGCAGGAACCTGGTCGAGTTCGCGGTCATGGGTTCGGTCTTCTCACGGACCGTGCTGGGATTGATGGAGCCGACCGTCGGCTTGCTCAACATCGGCGCGGAAGAGGTCAAGGGCCACGAGTCGATCAAGGCCGCCGCCGCCCAGTTGCGCGTCACTCCCCTGCCCGGCAAGTTCCACGGCTTCATCGAAGGCAACGACATCCCCTACGGCACGGTGGATGTGGTCGTCACCGACGGCTTCACCGGCAATGTCGCGTTGAAGACGGCGGAAGGCACCGCCAAACTCTATTCCGAGTTCCTGCGCCGGACCTTCCAGTCCTCGATCCTGGCGCGGCTGGGTTATCTGCTGGCCCGCAACGCCTTCGGCAAGCTCCGGAAACGGATGGACCCGCGACGCTACAACGGCGCGATGTTCCTGGGCCTGCAAGGCGTTTGCGTCAAGAGCCACGGCGGGACCGACCCGACCGGCTTCGCCAACGCGATCTGCGTCGCCGTGGACTTGGTGACCAGGGGTTTCAACGACACGATCAAGACGGAGATGGCCCGGATCGGCGACTTGATCGCCGCCGGTGCGGTCGTCCCGGACAGCGCGCCCCAAGAAGCTCCAGCATCCGACTCACCCCTCCCGGACTCAAAGGCAGCGGCCCTATAGATGGTTCGACGTTCAAGGATCGTAGGCTGCGGCTCGTACCTGCCGCGGAACGTTGTGACCAATCACGACCTCGCCCAGCGGGTCGACACCTCCGATGATTGGATCACCCAGCGGACCGGCATCCGGTCGCGGCATTTGGCCGCCCCGGACGAGAAGACGTCGGATCTGGCGCTGGCGGCGGCCCGGAACGCGCTGGAACACGCTGGTATTCCCGCCTCCGACGTCGACTTGATCGTGCTGGCGACAACGACCCCGGACCATACGTTTCCGGCCACCGCGACGCGCGTCCAGGCCGAGCTTGGCATCACCCAGGGCTTCGCCTTCGACCTCCAGGCGGTCTGCTCGGGCTTTGTCTTCGCCCTGTCCGTGGCCGACAACTTCATTCGTCTGGGACAGGCCAAGACCGCCCTGGTGATCGGCGCCGAAACCTTCTCGCGCATCCTGGACTGGGAAGATCGGACCACCTGCGTCCTGTTCGGTGATGGCGCCGGCGCGGTGGTGCTCCAGGCCGCCGAGGACGAGGGCACCACCGCCGACCGCGGCATCCTATCCACCCACCTTCATTCCGATGGCCGCCACTACGAGCTGCTGTGGGTCGATGGCGGCCCGTCGGCGACCCAGAGCACCGGCCATGTCCGAATGGTCGGACAGGATGTCTTCCGCCACGCCGTGACACGGCTGAGCGAGGTGGTGATCGAGGCGCTGGAGGCGAACGGCCTCAGCGCCGCCGAGATCGACTGGCTGGTGCCGCACCAAGCCAACAAGCGAATCATCGAAGGCACCGCGCGCAAGCTGAAGATGCCGGTGGAGAAGGTCGTGATGACGGTCGACCACCATGGCAACACGTCGGCCGCCTCGATTCCCCTGGCTTTGGCCGAAGCCGTCCATGACGGCCGCATCAAGCAAGGCGATCTGGTGCTGATGGAGGCGATGGGCGGCGGCTTCACCTGGGGCTCGGCGCTGGTCCGCATGTGACGCCCCGGCGCTTCCACAACCCGCGACGAAGTCCGCCAACTCTTTGTAATTGACGCATTTCTTTCGTGGGATTACGGTTCCGGACGACAGGTCCGGCGGCGAACGGGCCACTGGCGAAAGGGAAGACGTCATGACTCAGGAGACCGTCACCCGCGCTCAACTGAGCGAGGCCGTGTACCAGGAAGTCGGCTTGTCGCGGAACGAATCCTCCGATCTGGTGGAAACCGTCCTCAACGAGATTTCCGACGCCCTCGCGCGTGGGGAAATGGTCAAGATCTCCTCGTTCGGCAGTTTCTCCGTCCGCCAGAAGGGTCAGCGCATCGGGCGCAATCCCAAGACGGGCGAGGAAGTGCCGATCATGCCCCGGCGGGTCCTGGTGTTCCGGGCGAGCCACGTGCTCAAGTCGCGGATCAACCAGACGCTCGCCGAACTCGATCCGCCGCATATTGAAGTAGCTTAGTGACGATGACCGCACCCAACCCGGACCCGCGGCCCCGCGGCACGGCGAAATCAGCCACGGCCTTCCGCACGATCAGCGAGGTCTCGGCTGAACTGGACGTGCCACAGCATGTGCTGCGCTTCTGGGAAACCAAGTTCCCGCAGATCCGCCCCCTCAAGCGTGGCGGTGGCCGGCGCTATTACCGCCCCGAGGATGTCGAGCTCCTGCGCCGGATCCAGAGCCTCCTGTACAAGGAAGGCTACACGATCAAGGGCGTCCAACGCTTGCTGCGCGAGGCTCGCGGCGGCGGTGCGGCGGCCGATGCCGCCGAGCATCCGCAAGGCATCGACGACGAGGTCCCCACCGCCGCCATGGCCGAGGACGATCACGAGCCGTTCGAAGCCGATGAGGACGATGACGAGCCGGGGTACGAGGTTGGCGGCATGACCCAGATCCAGCGCGACGACATCGAAGCCGTGCTGATGGAATTGATCGCCCTTCGCGACCTCCTGCGCGACGGTCGGAAATAGGCAAATAAATTCATCGGGGTGATTGCGTGGCACCCATGGCGCGGCTATAGTCCGCGCCACACCGGATGACCTTCCGCCCGATCGGTGACCGGGTTGGTCTTGGTGGTTTGACGGGCAGTAGCGCAGCCTGGTAGCGCATCAGTCTGGGGGACTGGGGGTCGTGGGTTCGAATCCCGCCTGCCCGATATCTTCAGGAAACTGAAAACTGGCTTGGAGCCGGTACCGCGATGAGCGGTACCGGCTCTTTCCGTTTGTGGCTCATGGTATCGGTCAAGGGCCAGATCATTTGTAAACAAACTAAACTATATACCGTCGCGAGATCATCAGTCCAAAGACCAAGCGCGGCTTTCCGAGCCCAAACGCAAAGACGCGAATGGCCCCGTGTCCCGGGGCCATTCGCGTCTTTGTCGAACTTGCTTTGCGATACGTTGACCGCATTACCCTTTACGGGCATTCCCCCCTAAACTCGGCCCGCTATCGATCGATGCATCTTTATGCGATCGTAACCGGTATTATGTCAAGCCTGCGACGTATCGCCACTATGATATTTTTTCGCGCCCTCCAAACGGGCGACCAAGATCGTCCGCCCGGCATCGGTCAAGCGACATACCACCCAATCCGGTTTCAGGGGATTGTTGAACCAGCGCTCCGCCCAGCCGGCGGCTACACAGGACTTGACGAGCGCCTGATCGACCCGCTGACCATCCTCATCGAAGAGTGGCAGCTTGCCACCGGGCTGGGACAGCCCCCGGCTCAGCCAATGGAGTTGCGAGGCATCCGGCTGGATGCCGGGCTGGGATGACGCGGTCATGGGTCGGTCCGGCTACAGGATGGGTGGAATCGCGAGGATGGGCGCGGCATCCTACGCCACCCCGTCCCAAACCGCCAATGTGACGCACACGGGCCCGACGCACACGGAATGAGCGAACACCCGCGATGTTCTTCGATCGATCACCAAGGGCACCTGTCGGAAGTGGAAACGCATGCTTGCCATGCGGTGGTTTTCCCTCACGCGCGGTATCGGGTCAGCCATAAACTCATGAGACCAGCCGTTTGTTCGTGCCGATCCTCCACCGCCGATTCTTCGTTGAGGTCCTGGATGTCTCCCCTCTCCGCCCGCCTTTCCCTCGGATTCGCCTGTGCCGGGCACGCCTTCATGCATGTGCTGTCGGCGCTGTACCTTACGATCGTCCTCGGGCTGGAGCGGGACTGGGCGATGAGCTACGACGAGTTGATCCGGCTTTGGACCATCGGATCGCTGATGATCGGTCTGGGCGCTCCGCTGTCCGGCTGGCTAGGCGACCGCTGGAGCGACGCCAAGATGATGGTGGTCTTCTTCCTGCTGACGGGAGCCGGCGCCATCGCGGCTGGTCTGGCCGATGGAGCGACGGCGCTGACCATCGGTCTGGCGGTTCTCGGCCTCGGCAGCTCGATCTATCATCCGGTCGGCATGTCCTGGGTGATCAAGAACGCCGCCAATCGCGGCCGCGCGCTTGGCGTCATGGGGATCTTCGGCAGCATCGGCATAGCGTGCGCCGCGCTGATCGCCGGCGGCTTGACCGAGCTGATCAACTGGCGCGCGGCGTTCATCGTACCGGGCGCCGTCTGCATGCTGACCGGCGTGGCCCTGTTCGCGTGCGTCGCCACGGGACTGGTGACGGACCGGCAACGGGACGCCAAGCCGCAACCGGGCACCAACCGGTCGGACGCGGTCCGGGCCTTCATCGTGCTGTCGGTCACCATGGTCTGCGCCGGCCTGATCTTCCAGTCGACCGTCACGGCCATGCCCAAGTGGTTCGGCGAGCGCATGACGGGTCTGGTCGGCGAGGGCACGCTGGGCGTGGGCGGACTGGTCACCCTGGTCTATCTGTTCGCCAGCGGATCGCAGTTCATCGGCGGCATGCTGTCCGACCGCTACCCGCTCAAGCATGTCTACGTCATGTGTCTGGCGATCCAGATCCCCCTGCTGCTGATCGCGTCCAGCTTCGCGGGATTGCCGCTCCTGGTGGTCGCGGGTCTGGTGGTCTTCACCCAGAGCCTCCAGATCCCGGCGGAGAATCTGCTGCTGGCGCGCCACACCCCGGACAAGCATCGGGGGCTCGCGTTCGGCGCCAAGTTCGTCCTGTCGTTCGGCGTGGCGCCCCTGGGCGTCCAACTCGTGGCGCTGACCTATGGCTGGAGCGTCGATTTCTGGTGGCTGTTCCTGATCCTGGGAGGCTTCGCGACCGTCGCCGTCCTCGCCGCGACCTTGCTGCCGCGCGAGTCGGCACCGGTCCCGCGGCGGGCGGCCGCGACCCCCGATCCCCTCACCGCTCCGGCGATCGGCGCCGAGTGAGGAGCCGGGCGGTCAGCCGAACAGGCGGGCGATCTCGATCTTGGGGCAACGATCCATCACGACCTTGAGCCCGGCCCGCTCCGACCGTTCCGCCGCCGCGTCGTTCCTGACGCCAAGCTGCATCCAGACGACCTTGGCGCCGATCGCGATGGCACCGTCGGTGACGGGCCCGGCCGCCGCGGAATTGCGGAAGATGTCGACCATGTCGACCGGCTCGGGGATGTCCTCCAACTTGGCGTGGACCCGTTGGCCAAGCAGGTCCTGTCCAGCCAAGCCTGGGTTGACCGGGATGACACGATAGCCTTTGGACAGCAGGTACCGCATCACCAGATTGCTCGGCCGCGCCGGGTTGGCGCTGGCGCCGACCAACGCCACGACCTTGACGGATTTCAGAATTCCACCGATGAAATCGTCGGTGTACGCGTCAAGTCCCATGTTCGGATCCACCCGCTATCGTACCTCGGTGAATGGCATGTACGATACCGTGGCGCCGCGTTCCAGCCGCGTCACGTCCTCCGGCAGGATCACCAGTCCGTCGCTCTCGACCATCGACGACAGGACGCCTGCGCCATCCCGGGCGAACTTGGTCGCGACCAGCCCGCCGTCGCCATCCCGCGCGAGACGGACCCGAACGAACTCCCGCCTGCCCTCCTTCTTCTTGTAGTCGAAATCGGCGCGAACCCGGAACAGGACCGGCTCCGTGACGGTCTCGCCGGCGAGATGCTGGATCAGCGGACGGGCGAGACAGAAGAAGGTGATCATCGCCGCCACCGGATTGCCGGGCAGCCCGATGAACGGCTTGCCGGCGACTTGGCCCAGCGCCACCGGCCGGCCCGGCTTGATGGCGAGCCGCCAGAAGTGGAGCCCGCCCAAGGCCTCGACGGCGCCTTTGACATGATCCTCCTCGCCAGTCGAAACCCCGCCGGTCGTGACGATCAGGTCATGGCCTTCGGCCGCCCGCGCCAGCACCGCGCGGAGTTCGGCGGGATTGTCGCGAAGGATGCCGAAATCGGTGACCCGCCCGCCCATCCGCCGGACCAGCGCTGACAGGGTGAAGCGGTTGGCGTCGTAGATCCCGCCGGGAGCCAGCGGCTGGCCGGGTTCCATCAACTCGTTGCCGGTGGACAGGATGGCGACCCGCAGGGGCGCTCGGACCAGCGCGTCGGTCAGCCCGACCGCCGCCATCAGCCCGATATCCTGTGGCCGCAGGCGCCGCCCAGCGGACAGGATGACGGAGCCCTCCCGGACATCCTCTCCCGCCGAACGGCGGTTGGCACCCCGCTTGATGCCGGGACGGATCAGGACGGAACGCGTTCCGCCGGGCCCATCCCGCTCGACGCAATCCTCCTGCATCATCACCGTGTCGTAGCCCTCCGGCATCGGCGCCCCGGTGAAGATGCGGACCGCCGTTCCCGCCGGATCACGCGACACCGGCCGATCCCCAGCGGCGACGCGGGCGACGATGGGCAGCACGCTGTCCGCCCCGCCCGCCAGATCCTCGTGCCGTACGGCGTAGCCGTCGACCGCGGAGTTGTCGTGCGGCGGCACGTTCACGCCAGCGACCACATCCTCCGCCAGCACCCGGTCCAACGCCTCGCCAAGGGCGACCCGCTCGCTCCCGGTGACCGCCACGAGCCGCTCCGCGAGAAGGCCACGCGCCTCGTCCAAGGTCATCAAGGGCCCGCCGAAGGCGAAGCAGTCATCACTGAGTTGGGCCATGAAATCCCATCGTCCTCTTCGTCGGCGTCACAGGTCGCACCAGCCCAGTTTGGCAGGCTTGACGCCTGGGATAAACACCGAAGCGGCGGTCAGGCGCTCTCGGGGTCGGGGGCATCGTGGAGTTGGCCCGGCCTCATTCACCCGACTGACGGGACTCGACATCACGCGGCGGCAGCGAGACTCGCACCGGCCTGCCAAGCGCGTAAGCCAGATCCGCGAGCGTTTCCAACGTCATATTCGTCTCGCCGCTCAACTTCCGCGAAATGTGGGATCGGTCGACATCGAGAACCCGCGCCATGTCCGCCATTGTGAGACCGCGCTCGGCATGCTCCTCAGCCAAGGCTTGCGTGAGTGCGTGCTTGATGTCGCTCACCAGACGCAGATAAGCGTAATAACGTTTATCGATGCGGAAGCTGCGGGTCTTCATCTGCGAACATTCTCCGCTTCGACTTTGAAAACCTCACACTACAATCATCAATCCAATCGAGATCAATATCCGACGGGGTTTCAACCGTAGGTCTGGTAGAGCGCAGCTGCACCCGACAAGCAGGCGAGTTGCTGTCGGGTGCCACTGCGCCCTACCCGACCCACGACACCAACTCTTCAACCGATCAATGTTTGATACCGTTGATATTAAATCATTTAGGGTATCATCGCAAGTCCGCGCCGCCCTCCGTTGCCTACCCGTCCCTGAAATGGCAGGCGGCGAAGTGGCCTGGGGCGACGGGGTCGAAGCCGGGGGCGGTTTCGGCGCAGATGGCTTCGGCGCGGGGGCAGCGGGTGCGGAAGTAGCAGCCGCTTGGCGGGTTCAGGGGGGATGGCAGGTCGCCGGTCAGGACGATGCGCGGCTTGTTCCGCTCCCGGTCCGGATCGGGGATCGGTACCGCCGAGATCAGGGCCTTGGTATAGGGATGGCGTGGGTCGCGGTAGAGGCTGTCGCGGTCGGCCAGTTCGGCCTGCTTGCCCAGGTAGAGCACCATGATCCTGTGGCTGATGTGGCGGACCACGCTCAGGTCGTGGCTGATGAAGATCAGCGACAGGTGGAACTCGCGCTGGAGCCGCATCAGCAGGTTCACGATCTGCGCTTGGATCGACACGTCCAGCGCCGACACGGGCTCGTCGCAGACGATCAGCTTGGGGTTCAGGATCATGGCGCGGGCGATGCCGATCCGCTGGGCCTGACCGCCGCTGAACTCGTGCGGGTAGCGGTTGATCATCTCGGGCAGCAGCCCGACCTTCGCCATCATCTCCTCGATCCGGGCCCGGCGCTCCACGCGTTTCAGCTTGGGATGGAAGGTGTCGAGCGGTTCGCCGATGATGTCGCCCACCGTCATGCGCGGGTCGAGCGAGGCGAGCGGATCCTGGAAGATCACCTGCATGTCCTGGCGGTGCGGCCGCATCCGCGACTCCGGCAGATCCGAGATATCCTGCCCCAGCCACGCCACCGTGCCGCCGGTCGGCTCGATCAGCTTGAGGACGGCGCGACCCAGCGTGGATTTGCCGCAGCCCGACTCGCCGACGATGCCCAGCGTCTCACCCGGGAACAGGTCGAAGCTGACGCCATCCACCGCGCGCAGGTGATCGACGCCGCGGAACATGCCGCGCGGCATCGGAAAGGAGACCTTGAGGTCGCGGACCGACAGCAGGGGAGCGGGTGCCGCGGTCATCGGCGGACCTCCGGGGAATAAGCCTCGGGAGAGTGCTCCAGGTGGCAGGCCTTGGCGCGGGCGAGACCCAACGCCGGATCGATCGGCAGCAAGGCCGGGTCCTCCACGACGCAACGATCAAAGCGGAACAGGCAGCGGTCCTGGAAATTGCAGCCCACCGGCAGATGCTGGAGATTGGGCGGCTGGCCGGGGATCGTCGGCAGTTCCTCCAGGGTGTCGCTGTCGATGCGCGGCATGCTGCGCAGCAGCGCCCGCGTGTAGGGGTGCCCTGGCTTGGCGAAGATGTCGCGGACGTCGCCGGTCTCGATCACGCGCCCGGCATACATCACCATCACCCGATCGGCCAGCCCGGCGATGACGCCCAGATCGTGGGTGATCAGGATGATCGAGGTGTCGAACTCCCGCTTCAGGTCAGCCATCAGGTCCAGGATCGCCGCTTGGACCGTCACGTCGAGAGCGGTGGTCGGCTCGTCCGCGATCAGCAGGTCGGGCCGGCACAGCAGGGCCATGGCGATCATCACCCGCTGGCGCATGCCGCCGGAGAACTCGTGCGGGTACATGTCGAGCCGGCGCCGGGCCTCCGGGATGCGGACGAGGTCCAGCATCTCGACCGCGCGGGCCCGCGCCGCCGCCTTGTCCATGCCCTTGTGCAGGCGCAGCACCTCGACCATCTGGGCGCTGACCTTGAGATACGGATTCAGCGAGGTCATCGGGTCCTGGAAGATCATCGAGATCTTCTCGCCCCGGATGCGGTTCAAGGCGGGTGCCGGCAGCCCCAGGATCTCCTTGCCGCGGAACCTCACGCTGCCCGTGGCCCGGCCATTGCCAGCCAGCAAGCCCATGATCGACATGAAGAGCTGGCTCTTGCCCGAGCCGGACTCGCCGACCACGCCGACCGTCTCGCCCGGCTTCAGGTCGAAGGTCACGTCGTTGACGGCGCGGACCTCGCCCTCAGGCGTCGCGAAGCTGGTGGTCAGGCCGCGCACCGAGAGCAAGGTCGGCGAGATGGCGGGACTCGCCGCCTCAGCGGTCTTTTGGATCGAGAGCGTCACGGATGCCATCACCGATGAAGTTGAGCGAGAAAAGGGTGACCGCCAGGAAGACGGCGGGGAAGACCAGCATCCACCAGGCGCTTTCCATGTTGGCGGACCCCTCGCTGATCAGGACGCCCCAGCTGGTCATCGGCTCCTGGACGCCGAGGCCGAGGAAGCTCAGGAAGCTTTCCAGCAGGATCACCTTGGGCACGGTCAGCGTCATGTAGACGACGACGGGCCCCAGCGTGTTCGGGATGATGTGGCGCCGGATGATCGACAGGGGCCGGACGCCACCGGCGCGCGCCGCCTCGATGAACTCCTTCCGCTTGATGCTGAGCGTTTGGCCGCGGACGATCCGCGCCATGTCCAGCCATTCCACCGCCCCGATCGCGACGAAGATCAGCACGATGTTCCGGCCGAAGAACACCATCAGCAGGATGACGAAGAACATGAAGGGCAGCGAGTAGAGCACGTCGACCAGCCGCATCATGACGCTGTCGACCCGGCCGCCGAGATATCCCGCCGTCGCCCCGTAGATCACCCCGATGGTCAGGCTGACCGCCGTGGCGACCAGACCGACCATCAGCGAGATCCGCCCGCCATGGAGCGTGCGGACCGCGAGATCGCGGCCATTGGTGTCGGTGCCGAAGTAATGCCCGGCGGCGAGGTCGGGTGGCGCCATGATGGCGTCCCAGAAAATCTCGTCCAGGTCGAACGGGATCAGCGCCGGGCCGGCGAAGCAGGCCAGCACCACCAGGGCCAGCACGGCCAGGGCGGTCACGGCGGCCTTGTTGCGCATCAGCCGCCGCCACGCGTCGCTCCACAGGCTGCGGCCGCGAATCGGCGCCGGGGATGCGGGGGAAGTCGCCAGGGGATCGTTCAGGACCATGTTGGTTCGGCCTCAATCATACCGGACGCGCGGATCGAGCAGCCCATAGGCGAGATCGACGATCAGGTTGAACAGGATGATCAGCACGCCGTAGAAGATCACGACGCCCATCACCAGCGTGTAGTCCCGGTTCAAGGCGCCCTGGACGAAGTAGCGGCCGATGCCGGGGATGCCGAAGATCTGCTCGATCACGACCGACCCGGTGATCACCGCCGCCGTCGCCGGCCCCAGATAGGAGACGACCGGCAGCAGCGCGCCCTTCAGCGCGTGGCGGAGGATCGTCACGCGCTCCGGCAGTCCCTTGGCCCTGGCGGTCCGGATGAAGTTGGAGCGCAGCGTCTCGATCATGCTGGCGCGCGTCATGCGGGCGATGTAGGCGATCTGGGGCAGCGCCAGCGCCACGACTGGTAAGAGCATCTGGCTCCAGGTACCCCAGCCGCCCGTCGGCAGCCATCCCAGGTGGACGCCCAGCACCAGGGTCAGCAGGGGCGCCACCACGAAGTTGGGCACCGCGATGCCGACCATGGCGGTGCCCATGACCGCGTGGTCAAGCCCGCTGTTCTGGCGCAGCGCCGAGAAGGCTCCCAGAGCCGTTCCGATCACCACCGCCAGCAGCATGGCGGTGCCGCCCAGCTGGAGCGAGACCGGAAAGCCGCTCCAGATCAGCTGGGTGACCGAGAAGTCCTTGTATTTGAAGGACGGCCCGAAGTCGCCCTGCACCACCTGCCCCAGATAGCGCAGGTACTGCATCGGCAGCGGCTCGTTCAAGTGATAGACGGCGGCGAGGTTACGCTCGATCTCGGCGGGCAAGGTGCGCTCGCCATCGAACGGCCCGCCGGGCGCCAGACGCACCAGGAAGAACGTGATCGTCAGGATGACGAGCAGCGTCGGGATGGCGCCGAACAGGCGGCGCACCGCGTAGCTCAACACGGCGGGATCCCCTCGCCCCGGATATACCTATTCAAGGCGCAGGTACCGCGTCGGGTGCCAGTCCATCAGGTTGTCCTGCCAGCCCTTGAGCTTGTCCGAGACCATGTGCTGCTGGCTATAGAAGTAGATCGGGATGATCGGCATGTCGGTCAGCACCATCTTCTCGGCCTCACCCAGCAGGCCGAACCGGGCCGCCGCGTCGGTCTCCCTGGTCGCCTTGTCGGCGGTCGCGTCGAAGTCGGGGTTGGCGTAACCCGCCGGGTTCTGTTCCCCGATATCGCCGCGCAGCAGTTCCAGGAAGCTGTAGGGATCGACATAGTCGCCGATCCAGGCGGCGCGCATGACTTGGAACTGCTTCTTGTTGCGGCTTTCCAGGTAGACCTTCCACTCCTCGTTACGAAGGGTGGTCTCGACGCCGAGGAACTGCTTCCACATGCCGGCGATGGCGATGGCGATCTTCTTGTGATTGTCGTTGGTGTTGTAGAGCAATTCGACCTTGAGCGGATTGCCCTTGTCGTACCCGGCCTCGGCCAGGATCTTCTTGGCATCCGCCACGCGGGTCTTCTGGTCGGTCTTGGCCCACGCGACCTGCTGTTGCTGGTACCCCGGCACGCCGGGTGGCACCCAGCCATAGGCCGGGATTTCGCCACCCTTGGTGATCTGCTTGACCAGGATATCCCGGTCGATCGCCATGGCGAGCGCGTGCCGGAGCTTGGTGTCGCTCTTGAACGGCTCGCGGGTGACGTTGATGCCGTAGTAATAGGTCCCGAAATAGGGCGAGTTGCGGAACTGGCCCGCCATATCCTTTTCCAGGGATGGGATCAGTTCCTGCGGGACATCGTAGGTCGTGTGGAGTTCGCCTGCGCGGAACTGCTTGAGTTCGGTGCCGTATTCCTCGACCGGGTAATAGAACACGGTGTCGATCTGGACATCGGCGGCATCCCGGTACCTGGGGTTCTTGACCGCCTTGATATGGCCCTGCGGCACCCATTCCTGGATGGTGTAGGCCCCGTTGGAGACGATGTTGCCCGGCCGCGTCCATTCCCGGCCGAACTTCTCGATCGCCGTTTGGGGAACGGGATAGGCGGAGTGATGCATCAGCATCTGGAGGAAGTACGGGGTCGGCGAGCGTAGCGTCACCTTGAGCATGTGGTCGTCGACCGCCACCGCGCCGATCTGGTCCTTTGGCACCTCGCCCTTGGTGATCCGTTCCGCGTTGGTGATCGGCCACAGGATGAAGGCGTAGTTGGACGCCGTGGTCGGATCGACCATGCGCGCCCAGGAATAGACGAAGTCCTTGGCGGTCAACGGAGTTCCGTCCGACCACACGGCGTCAGGCCGCAGCTTGAAGGTATAGGTCAGACCGTCGTCGCTCATCTCCCAACTCTCGGCCACGCCAGGGCGGAGGGTTCCGTCGGGACCGGGGTGGACCAACCCCTCGAAAATATCCATCTGGATGAAGGATTCCGGAACGCCGGTCGAAATCGCCGGGTCGAGGGACTCAGGTTCCGCGCCATTTCCACGCTTTAGAACCACTTCCGCACGCGAAGCCACCGCCGACGTCGAAGTCAGCGCCAAGGCGAGCCCCGCGCATGCCAAGAATTTGCGAAAATTCCGCATGTGTTTACGCTCCACATTTATTGGAGGCTGGTCGTCGCCATCCCTGTTTACGTAAACGTAAAGCACGGCAATCCAGCGCCGCAACGCATTTTCTCGCGACCTAGGCTTTTGGTAAGGAATTCGCAACTTTATTGTGTATCGCGGCAACGGCGTGGTGATTCGCCATCGCTTGCGGTGATCCTGGCTTGTCGGACGTTGTTACCGCGATACGTCCGTCCCGACCGTGAAGTCGAAGCTCCGATGTCCATGTCCCAGCCGCCGTCCGATTCCGCTTCCCCCGGTGAATGCCCCGTTCCCACCCCCCTCGACGTCTCGCCACCCCTATTGAGGGAGGGTGGCACCTGCTGGCGCTTGGAGAAGGCGGGCCGCGTCGCCTTCCTGATCGACGCCGCCGATTACTACACCGCGGTCAAGGCGGCGATGCTCAAGGCCAAGCACTCCATCATCCTGCTGGGCTGGGATTTCGACACGCGCGTCGGCTTGGAAAGCGACCCAGCCAATCCCAGGATCCCCAACCGCTTCGGTGAATTCCTGGAGCGGCTGGTCGAGAAGCGGGCGACATTGCAAATCCACGTGCTGAAATGGGATTTCTCGATGATCTTCGCGCTGGAGCGCGAGATCTTCCCGACGGCCCTGCTCGACCTCATGACCCACTCACGGGTCTCGTTCCGGCTGGACGGCGAGCATCCCGCCGGCGCCTGCCATCACCAGAAACTGGTGGTGATCGACGACGCCATGGCGTTCTGCGGTGGCATCGACATCACGGCCAACCGCTGGGACACCAGCGAGCACCGGGACAAGGACCCACGGCGACGCCGGCCCAATGGCGAACTGTACGATCCCTTCCATGACATCATGATGGCGGTGGATGGCCCCGCCGCGGCGGCGCTGGGCGAGTTGGCGCGGTACCGCTGGCGTCGCGGGACGGGCGAGGAGCCGATACCGCCGGTGGTGATGCCGTCCGATCCGTGGCCCGATCGTCTCCGGCCGGATCTGCGCGACGTTGAGGTCGGAATCTCCCGCACTTTTCCGAAGCACAATGAACAGGCCGAGGCTCGGGAAGTCGAGGCGCTTTATGTCGCATCGATCGCCGTGGCCAAGCGCTGGATCTACATCGAGAACCAATACTTCACGGCGGAATGCGTCGGACAGGCCCTGTTGTCCAGGCTCGGCGATCCGGACGGCCCGGAGATCGTGGTGGTGACGCCGCTCAACTGCCCCGGCTGGCTGGAGGAGGAGCTGATGGGCAGGGCGCGGCGCCACTTGGTTGACCGGCTGCGGCAAGCGGACACCCACGGCAAGTTCGGCATCTTCGGCGCGGTGACCGCCGCCGGTGTGCCGATCACGATCCATTCCAAGACCATGGTGGTCGACGACACGCTGATGCGGATCGGCTCGTCCAACCTGAACAACAGGTCGATGGGCTTCGACACCGAATGCGACTTGGCGATCGAGGCGGTTCCGGGCGCCGCCGATTGGGACGCGAGGTGCTCCGTGATCGACGGCTATAGGAACCGTCTGCTGGGGGAACATCTTGGGGCGGACCCCGCCGCCGTCGGCGCCAAGCTGGCCGAGACCGGATCGATGCTCGCCACGATCCGGCATTTCCACGATCCAAGGACCCGTCGGCTGGAACCCGTGACGGTTGACGACGTTGCCGGTGTTGATGCCTTCATCGCCGAGATACACTTGTTCGATCCGGAAAGTCCGGTGACCGCCGAGGAGTTGACCCGCCAGATCATGCCAGACCTTGAGAAGCCAACGCCACGCCTGAAGTTCGCCCTGTTCGTCGGGGTGCTGGCGCTGTTGCTGGCGGGGCTGGCCGCTTTATGGCGCTTCACCAGCCTCAGCGAACTGGCGACGGTGGACGGCGTGCTGGATTGGGCGCGGAGCTTGGCGGATGTGCCCTTCGGACCGCTGATCGCGGTGGCCGTCTATGTCGCGGGTGGCTTCGTCATGTTCCCGGTCATGGTGCTGATCGCGGCGACCGCGATCGTGCTGGGACCGGTATGGGGCTTCGGAACGGCGATGTGCGGCTGTCTCGCCAGCGCCGCCGCGCTGTTCTGGGTCGGACGGCTGGGAGGCCGGCGCTGGGTGCGGCGATTCGGCGGCCGGTTCATCAACAAGATCAGCCGGCGGCTGGCCAATCAGGGTATCCTGGCGGTCGCGGTGATCCGCGTCATACCAGTGGCTCCCTTCAGCGTGGTCAATGTGGTGGCGGGAGCGTCGCATCTGCGATTCACCGATTATCTGGTCGGAACCGCCTTGGGAATGGCACCGGGCGTGTTGGCGTTCAGCCTCCTGGGCAGCCAACTCGAGAAGACGTTGCGGGAGCCGACGCCGACCAGCATCGCCATCGCGATCGGCATCGCGCTGGTGGCGGCCAGTCTTGGCTGGATCGCCAACAAGCTGCTGGGCGGCCGGCTCAAGCCCGAGCCCGACGTCAAGAGGGCGGCCGGGACTGGAACCGCGACTGGGACGACAACGGCAAGGACGGGGTAGGGAAAGCGTGACCGATCTGCTTGAGAACACCGATACCGACGTCGAGAGCGTCGATGAGCGCGACGAGCGTCCGGGCACGGCACCGCCGGGCCTGAACTCGTTCCGCGTGGCGACCTATAACGTGCATAGCTGCGTTGGCGTCGACGCCAAGTTCGCTCCCGACCGGATCGCGAGCGTGGTCAAGGGCTTGGAAGCCGATGTCGTCGGGCTCCAGGAGGTCGGCTGGCATCATCGGGGCGAGATCGGACTGGACCAGTTCGAATACCTGGGCCGCGAGACCGGACTGAAGCCCTATGCCGGGCCGACCAAACACAACGACCGGGCCCATTATGGCAACGCCCTGTTGAGCCGGCTGCCCGTGCTGGAGATCCGGCCGATCGACCTGTCCCTGCCCCACCGCGAGCCGCGCGGCGCCATCGACGCCGACATCCAGGTTGGCGACAAAGTGGTCCGGGTGATCGTCGCCCATCTCGGCCTGGACCCGTGGGAGCGCAACGCCCAGATCACCCGCGTGCTCAACGCGATCGAGCGGGGAACGGCCGAGCGTGGCTCCGACCGCCCGACCGTCTTCATGGGCGACCTCAACGAGTGGCGGCCCCGTTCGCCCCGGATCAAGCGACTGATGCACAATTTCGCCGACTGCGCGGCCCCGCGCAGCTTCCACGTGCGGATGCCGACGCTGCGGCTGGATAGGATCTTCGTGTCCGACGGCTTGGTGCTATCCAACTACGATGTCGTCCGCACACCGCTGACCAAGCGGGCGTCGGACCATCTGCCCGTGCGCGCGACCGTCGCCCTCAAGAACTGAACGGGACACGCCTTGAACGACCGCCTGCGCCGGATCGCGACCGCCGCCCTCCGGATCGGCATTTCGGCCCTGCTGCTGTGGCTGCTGGCGCGGCAAGCCGACATGGCGTCCATGACCGGACGGCTGGCGGAAGCCGATCCCCGGTGGCTGGCGGCGGCGTTCGCCCTGACCGCCGCGCAGGTGGTGCTGATCTCATGGCGCTGGGCCATCATCATGGCCGGATTGAACGCCGCGATCGGTACCGCTCTGGCGCTGAGGATCAACCTCGCCAGCTTCTTCCTGGGACAGGCCCTGCCCGTTTCGGTCGCCGGGGATGTCTGGCGGGTCTGGCAGATCCGGGCCTTGGGACACGGACTGGGCATCGGCGTGCGCGGCGTCCTGATGGATCGGGTGACGGCGATGATTGGGCTGGTCCTGGTGGTGCTGGCCAGCGGTCCCGCCCTGCTGGCGCGGATGCCCGATCCGACCATGCGCTGGACCGTCGCGGCCGGTCTCGGCGTCGGCTTGGCGGTATTGGCGGCCGTGTTGGCGACCGGCCTGGTTTCCAGCCGCTTCAAGGGAGTGGCTGAATTCGGCCGGGCGGCGCGTGGGCTGCTGGCGCATCCCCTGACCGCCGTGCCGATCATCGGCGTCTCGGCCATGGTCCATCTGCTGGCGGGATTGACGCTGTGGCTGATCGCGATGGGACTGAACATCCCGGTCGGGCTGGTCGATTGCCTAGTACTGACCCCGCCGATCGTGCTGGTGGCCGGCATGCCGTTGTCGATAGCGGGATGGGGCCTGCGGGAGGGTGCCATGGTGGCGGTGTTCGGGCTGGTCGGCGTGCCGGTGGACGGCGCCCTTCTGATGTCCGTCCTGTTCGGGCTGCTGTTACTGCTGGTCAGCCTGCCCGGCGGGTTGTTCCTGGCGCTGGGCGCCAAGGGTCCGGCGTGCCTGAGCCTCAACCCTCGCCACGCCGGATCCGATAGGTGAAGACGCCACCTTCGGCTGAGTGCTCCAGCAGCTCATGCGCCGTGGTATTGCAGAAGTGGCGGAAGTCGATAACCGAGGCCGGATCGGTGACCAGCACGATCAGCTCCTCCCCGGCTTTCATGTGATCCAGTTGGCGACGCGTGCGCAGGATCGGGAGCGGGCAGTGAAGCCCCTTGACGTCCAATTCCCGTGCCAGTTCCCGTGACATTCGCTCTCCTCCCGATGATGGAACAGGCCGGGAGTGTAGCTCAATTGGGCACGGCGAACACGGCCCGCCCGCTCATGCCAGCCAGCAGGTCCCGCTGGGTGCCGACCACCTTGCCGAACACCTTGATCGACTGGCTGACCGGGTCGATCCGGGCGGAGAGCCGCGTGACCTCCGCCACGTAGTCGTGGCCGGTCTCCTCGATCAGGACCTTGAAGGACGTGCCGGGCACCAGCCAGGCGAGCCAGCGCGATGGGACGATCATCTCGACCTCCAGCTCGCGATCGTCGAGGATCTCCATCAACTCCTTGCCCTCGCCGACGAACTCGTATCGCCGAACCCGCAGTTCGGCGATACGCCCAGGGAACGGGGCGAGTACGACGCAACGCTCCACCATGGTCCGCATCATGGCGGTTTCCGCCTCGGCGGCACTAAGCTGCGCCGCGGCGGCCTCCAGTTCCAGCGTGCTGACCGACCCCAGCTTGTCGAGCTTGGAATTGACGTCGTAGAGCTTGCGGGCGGCCTGCTGCTGGGCGAAGGCCTTGTTGAGCCGGGCGCGGTGGACGGCGCAATCGAAGCCGACCAGCTTCTGCCCCTCCTTGAAGCGTTCGCCCTCGCGGAGGCTGAGATCGTCGATCTTGGCCCCGATCTCGGACGACAGCATGGTGCTGCGGCGGGGACTGATCTGAGCCCGGATCTCCGGCACGCCCCCCAGCCCACCGCCCAACCCGCCTCGGTCACCCGAGTCGGTGGGTTGGGCGGTGGCTGGAAATGCCGTCATCAGGAATGCGGCGGCAAGCGACGACGCGAACCACCTGTTCATGGCCTACACCTCGAATGGCTGTGGTCAGATGGGCTTGGCGATGAGCGACTTCCGCGACGGGGATGTCGCGCGGACCGGGCGCGGCTTGGTCAGGCTGACCGGGGGAGCCATCGCCTCGGTATGGACGACCGCCGGCTCCGACGCGGTGGGAGCTTCGGCCACCGGCTCGTCGACCACCGGCGCCGCAGCGGGCGGCGTAGGGGCCGCCATGATGACCGGCTTCGGTGGTTCCGGCTCGGCCATGGGTGCCACGGCGACCGGGATCGGAGTTGGAACGGTGATCGGGGCCGCGACCGTCGGGGCCGGTTCCTCGACCGGAGCCACCGCGACGGGAACGGGTACCGCAGCCGGCGCCGGAAGGGGCGGCACAACCGCCACTGGAACCGGCGCCGGAGGGGGTGGTGCTGCCACTACCGGAACTGGCGCGAGTGGCGCTGGCGGCACGACTCGGCCGGCCTGCCAGTCGGCGTTGACGACGGCGAGCGCCTGGGTCAGCGCCTTGATGTCGTGGCTGGACACCGTGGGTGGCAAGGGATCGAGGCCGAGCGAGACGATCAGGTTAGACGCCGACGCCTGCAAATCGGCATAGGCCTTGTCACGCGCCAGTTCGGACAGGATGGCCGACGCGGCGGCGCGCACCCGTTCCAGATCGGTTTGGGCTTGCCCGGCCTGGGCCTGCCGGATGTTCTGATAAAGGCGCTGTTCGATCGAGTCGAGCAGATCCGCCTGTTCGAAGTTGCGGCGGGCGCGCTGATACTGCTGATAGCCGACATGGACCTGGGTCAGGGTCGCCATGCTGAGCGCCAGACGACGGGCTTCGCCAAGTTCCTGCTGGGCTTCCACCAGATTGAGGGTGGCGGGAGCCGACAGGATGGTCATCAGGTTCCAGCTGACCCTGAGCCCAGCCTCCGCCCATGCGTTGTTGACCAGATACGAGTTGGAGTCGTAGTTGGCGCCGCCCGAGAACGTGAGGCCCGGCAGCAGGCGCAGGATCGACTTGCGGACCTCCGCGGCACTGATCCGCTTTTGGTACTGCTCCTCGCGGAGTTCCGGCCGGCCGGTCAGCGCCAGCGTCTCCATCTCATCGAGTCCCAGCGTCACCTGGGGAATGCCGCGATTGAAGCCGGCCGGCAAGGCGAGCGTGAAGTCCTTGCCCGGCGGCAGGTTCATCAGCGCGCGAAGCTGCGCCTTGGCGATGGCGAGGTCCTGCTCGACAGTCTCCAGCTGGCGCATGATCTCGAGCAGCGACTTCTGATAGCGCAGAACGTCCGCCAAGGGGCGCAGGCGCTGGCGTTCGACCGCCTGGGCATCGGCCAGCGCGCGGCGCGCCTCCTCCAGCACGGGGGCGAGTTGGGCTTGGATCCGCTCACCCGAGACGGCTTGCCAATAGGCGGCGCGGACCTGCTGGATCACGGAATGGATGACGCGCCGGCGCCGTTCGCTGGCGATCAGCGAGCGGTCGGCCTGCTGGCGCGCCTGATAGTAGCTGACGCCGAAGTCCAGCACGTTCCACGAGACCGTCAGGTCGGTGGTGACGCGCTCCTGGTCCTGGCTGATCGACGGATCGGTCGACTTGACGCCGGTGCGGGTATTCTCGCTGACCGACAGGTTCTCGTTCGACCGGGCGGTGGCGCCGGCGCCCGCCACCAGCTTGGGCAGCATGTCGTAGCGCGACAGGTCGAGCTGGCGGTTCTGCAACGCTTGCTCCATCGCCGTCAGGCGATGATCCAGGTTGTACTTGATCGCCCGCGCCATCGCCTCTTCCAAGGTGATCGGGCCGGTAACCGGCTCCTGATCCCGGAACAGGTTTCCCCGGTCGGCGGAGATCAGCGCGGCGCGCTCCTCCGGGGTGACCGGCTCCGGCGAAAGGGCGCATCCCGCCGACAGCAGCAGCGCGCAGAGCGCCACGGAGGTGAGATATCGCTTGCCCGTAAGCCGGACCGTTTGCCGCTCATCGAAAATGATGCCGTTCATACCCGCCCCGTCTGGAAGACCAACAACCGAATTTAACCATAAGAAATACATCTAAATAGTTAAGCCATAAGGTGTATTTCCTGAACTCGCTCAGGTCAATTCAATTATCGGAGAATGTCATTGGAAATGGCGCCGCGCCCGCGCGCCGTCCCCGGGATCCAAGCGATGCCCGGGGGAGAACGCGCGGGAATGCCGGTCAGGCGGCGCGGTCGATGTCGTCGATGCCGGCGGCTTTCATCAGGCTCTCCAGAAGCGCCAAGCCCTCGGCCATGAAGCCCCCCTGCCCGCCGGCCCGCCCGGCCGCCTTGAGCTGTGCCGTCAGCGACGGCTTGCCCACCAGCGGATCGCGCGCGTGCCGCTGGTCGCCCTGCCGTCCGGCGTCGGTGGTCTTGCCGGCTTCGGGCGCCCCGTCGGCCGGCGCGTCCGCCGGGTCGGCGGCGGGGACTTCGGACTTGGCGGTGCCAAGCTTGAAGTTGACCACCGCCTCGGCTCCGGTCTTGTCGCGGGCGGTCACCTTGATGTCCAAACGCCCGTTCTCGCCTTTGGGGGGCGTGCCGCTGAACGTGCCCGAGGTGGCGTCGAACTTGAGCCACTTCGGCAGCGGCGTGCCGTCCGCCAGGGTCGCCTCGATCGTGATCACCGCCTTGGCGTCGCCATGCCCGAACACTCCAGCCGGCAACCGGAAGCTGTCGCCTGTCACCCCGCCGAGCGACTGATCGTTCACGGGGATGAGGACCCGCAGGCCGCCCGCCCCATCGGCCGCGCCGACACTGACCATGCGCGACTGGCCGGCGAGGATGTCTACCGAGTTGAGACTCGGGATTTGGATGCCGCCGGATAGCAGGCTGGCTTGGCCGGATGACAGCGAAGCGATGGATGGATCGCCACCCGTCTCAATCGAGGTCGAGGAGGCGAAGGTCGAGGTCGCCTGGACCAGCGGCAGGATGATCAGGTCCGGCACGGGTGTGACGGACACCGGTTCCGCCACCGTGGGGATGACGGTCGGCGGCGCCGTCACGACCGGGGTGACCACCCTCGTGGCTTCCTGGATGGTGATGACGAAGCTGGTCGTCACCGTGGCGCCGCTGGGATCGGTGGCGGTCACCCGCACCGTGAGCGTGCCGGCATCCGTCCCCGCCGGCGTGCCGCTGAAGGTGCCGGTCGTGGCGTCGAACCGTAGCCAAGCCGGCAAGGCGGCGCCGGATGTCAGGTCGGCCGACAGGACCAGCGTATCCGACGCGTCGGTGTCGGTGAACAGACCTTCGGGCACCTTGGCCGAGAAGGCGACTCCTTCGAGCGCGGTCACCGGCGCGATGGTTCCGGTCACGGTCGGGGTGTCGCTGGTGCCGACGATGGTCACCGTGGCGACACCCGTGGCTGTGCCGCCCTTGCCGTCGCTGACCGTGTAGCCGAAGCTCTCGGTCACCATCTCGCCGGCGGCCAGAGTGGCGTATTTTCCGTTGGTATCGACCGTGTAGGAACCATCGGCCATCACGGTCACCGTCGCACCGGAAGGCAGCCGGATCGCCGTGCCGACCGCGGCCGGATCGCCGTTGACCGCCGTGACGGTCAGCGTGGTTCCGGCGTCCGCGTCGGTGTCGTTGGCCAGCACGCCCTTGGCGGGCACCACCAGAACGGCGTCCTCGGCGACGGTCGCCGCGTCGGCGACGGCGGCCGGAGCGTTGTTGACGCCCACGATGGTGATGGTCGCTGTCGCGGTCGCGGTGCCGCCCACTCCATCGGCGACGGTATAGCGGAAGCTGTCGGTCGCGGTGGTGCCCGGCGCCAGCGCTTCGAACTTGCCGTTGGGATCGTAGACGTAGGACCCGTCGGACATGACCTTCAGCGTGGCGCCGGAGGCCAGCGTGATGGTCGACCCCACCGCCGCGGCGGAGCCCTCGACCATGGTCACGGTCAGGGTGGCGCCCTGATCGGCGTCGGTGTCGTTGGCGAGCAGGCCGGCGACCGCGGTCTTGGAGAGGGCGCCGTTTTCCGGGGTCGTCGCGGTATCGTCGGTCGCGACCGGAGCGTCGTTGGCGCCGGTGATCGTCAGGGTCAGTGTCGCCGTCGCCGTGCCGCCCATACCGTCGGAGACGGTGTAGCTGACGCTGTCGGTCGTCGTTTGGCCAGCGGCGAGACCCGGGAAGGCGCCGTTGGTGTCATAGACGTAACCGCCGTCGGCGGCCATCGTCAGCCGGGCGCCGGACGCCAAGGCGATGGTCCGCCCGACGCTGCTGCTCTGACCGTCGATGGCGGACACCTTGAGGCTGGCGCCGGTGTCGACGTCCGTGTCGTTGGCCAGCACGCCGGCCGAGGCCGCCACCGTCACCGTGCCGCCCTGGACGACGGCTCCGGTGTCCGCCTTGGCGACCGGCGCGTCGTTGGCGCCGATGATGGTCAGGGTGACCGTCGCGGTCGCCGTGGCGCCGGTGCCATCCCGGACGGTGGCGGTGAAGCTGTCGGTCGTGGTGGTGCCAGCCGCAAGCGCCTCGAACTTGCCGTTGGGATCGTAGCGGTAGGAACCGTTGGCGTTGACGGTCAGCAGCGCGCCGGAGGTCAGGGTGATGGTCTGCCCGACCGCTGTGGGGTCGCCGCCGACCGCCGAGACGGTCGCGGTGTCGCCCAGATCGCCGTCGGTCAGGTTGGACAGCACGCCGTCGGCGGCGCCGACGGTGACGGCGGAGTCCTCGAACACCGTGCCGGTGCCGGGTTGCGGCACGGGACCGTCGTTGAGGCCGGTGATGGTGATGACGACCGTGGCTGTGCTGGAGGCGCCGTTCAGGTCGGTCGCCGTGTAGGTGAAGCTATCGGTCGCCGACTGACCCTGGCCCAAGGCGTTGAACCGCGAGTTCGGGTCGTAGATGTAGGAGCCATCGGCTTTGAGCGTCAGCACGGCGCCGGAGCTCAGCGCGATCGGCTGCCCCACGGAGGCGGACGCCCCGTTGACCGCGGTGACGGTCAGGCTGTCGTTCTGGTCGATGTCGGTGTCGTTGGCCAGCACGCCCAGCGTCGGCACCAGCAGGACACCCTTCTCGGACACGGTGGCGCTGTCGGTCGCCGCGGTGGGCGCGTCGTTGACGCCCGTGATCGTGATGGTGGCTCGTCCCTCGGCGGTCCCGCCAAAGCCATCGGCGACCGTGTAGCCGAAGCTGTCGGTCGCGGTCTGGCCGACGGCCAGCGTGCCGAAGGCGCCGTTCGGATCGTAGACGTAGGTGCCATCCACCGCGACGGTGAGCCGCGCGCCCGACGTCAGGGTGATGGTGGCGCCGACACTGGCCGACTTGCCGTCGACGGCGGTGATCCGCCCGGCGCTGTCGCCGCTGTCGACATCGGTGTCGTTGGTCAGCAGGCCCGCGGCCCCGGTCGCGGTGATCACCTGGGTCGCCGTGGTGGCCGCCGTGTCGGATACCGCGACCGGGGCGTTGTTGACGCCGGTGATGGTCAGGGTGACCGTCGCGGTGGAGGTCGCCCCGGCGCCATCCTTGACCGTGTAGCTGAAGCTGTCGGTCGTGGATTGACCCTGGGCCAAGCCGCGGAACGCGCCGTTGGTGTCGTAGCGGTAGGATCCGTCGGCGTTCAAGAGCAGCTTGGCGCCGGACCCCAGCGTGATCGTCTGGCCGACGCTGGCCGTCTGGCCGTCGACCGCCATCACGGTCAGGGTGTCGCCGGTGTCGATGTCCGTGTCGTTCGCCAGGACGCCGATGCCCGCGACGCTGAAGACGCTGTTCTCGGCCAGCGTGACCTTGTCGGCCACCGCGACCGGCGCGTCGTTGACGCCGGTGATCGTGATGGTGACGGTCGAGGTCGCCGTGACGCCGGCACCGTCGCGGATGGTGTAGGAGAAGCTGTCGGTGGCGGTCACCCCGGCCGGCAGCTTGTCGTTCCGCCCATTGGGATCATAGCTGTACGACCCATCGGCGTTGAGCCTGAGCAGGGCGCCCGACGGCAGGGTGATCTGGCGTCCGACCGCGTCGGTGGCACCGTTGACGGCGGCGACCCGCAGGGTGTCGCCGGTGTCCGGATCGCGGTCGTTGGCCAGCACGCCGGCGGCATCGCCGGTCAGCTTGGCGTTGGCGGCGACGCCAAACGAGTCGGCGTTGGCCACCGGCGCGTCGTTGACGCCGGTTATCGTCAGCGTGACCGTCGTGGTGGCGCTGACGCCCGCTTGGTCGGTCACGGTGTAGGTGAAGCTGTCGGTCCCCGTCGTTCCCGCCGCCAACGCCACGAAGGCGCCGTTGGCGTCGTAGGAGTAGGAACCATCGGCGTTGACCCTGATCAGGGCGCCCGACGGCAGGGTGATGGTCTGGCCGACGGCGGCGGTGCTGCCGTTGACGGCGGACACGACAAGCGTGTCACCGGTATCCCGGTCGCTGTCATTGGCCAGCAGTCCGGAGCCCGCCGCCACGGTCAGGGTTCCGCCGGTGCCGACCGCGCCGGTGTCGGCCGTGCCGGTCGGCGTGTCGTTGACCGGCGTGATCGAGATCGAGGCGGTCGAGGCGGCCGAGTTCGGCGTGCCGTGGACGGTGTCGACCATGACGTAGCTGAAGGTCGCCGCCGTGTCCCGGTTGGCGTCGGGGGTGAAGCGCAGATCGAGGATGCTCCCGGTCAGCGTCAGGACGCTGCCGGCCGGTCCGAGATCGATGACGGTCCCGTCGGCCCGGGTCAGGGTGCCGCCCGATACCGACAGGATGCGGATGGCGTTGGGCGAGTTGCCATCGGTGTTGGGCAGGATGGCTGGCGCCAACCGGATGTTGGCGCCGCTCGGGGCAGAACCGTCCTCCGGCAGCGACAGCGCGGTGTTGTCGGTCGCGGTGACCGTCCTGTCGCCGCCCGCCAGCGGCGGCAGGACCGTGGACACGCCGAGCGCGATGGTCGATGACGGGTCCACCGTCCGGCTGTCGCCGTCGGAGACCGAGACCGCGAGCGACGGCGCCGTGGCCCCCACGGTCATGGTGAACTGGAGGCTCTCCAGCGTCGCGGTCACGTCGGCCGGGTTGCCGGTGACCGTCACTTCGCCGCCGGTGCCGACCACGATGGTCGCGGCACCCTTGGCCGTCATGGCGATCGTGCCGCCGGTGGGGGTGACGGTCGCGGCGACGGTCGAGCCGCTGGCTCCCGTGACCGAGAAGCCATGCAGTTCCGTCGGCACGCCGGCGATGGCGGTGCCGGTGGTCGGCATGGTTAGCTGAACCGGGGTCACGACGGTGACTGGCAGGGTCGCCGTCACATCGGGCGACACCGGATCGCTGTCACTGGCGGTCACGGTCACGCTGCCCGTGGTGGCGCCCGTGGCGGAGGTGAAGGTCAGGGCGGCCAAGGTCGCGTTGACGTCGTCCTTGGTGCCGGACACGATCAGCCGCCCATCGGCGCCGGTGGTGATGGTGGCGCTTCCGGAAGCCACGGTCGCGATGGTGCCGCCCGACGGCGTCAGCGTCACGGTGACGCTGGCGTCGTCATAGTCGGTGACGGAGATGCCGGGAATGGCGCCGCTCTGGCCCGCCGTGACGACGACCGCCGCGGCTTCGGGCAGCGTGAGGGCGGGCGGATTGACCAGGGAGATCGACAGGGTCTTGTCGATCGGGGACAGGGCCGGATCGGTGAAGTCGGCCTGGAGCCGGAGCGTCGCGGTCGCGGCGCCCTGGGTGCCGTTGAAGGTCATCGCGGCGATCGTCGCGTTGATGTCGCTGGCGTTGCCGATCAGGGTGAAGACGCCGTTGCCCAGGTCGGCGACCGAGGCGCCGCCCACCGGCGTGATGACCGCCGTGCCGTTCGTGGCGGTCAGGCGGAACGTGACCAAGTCGCCGCCGACATCGCTGAGGCTGATGCCGGGGATGGTGGTCGGTGTCCCGGCCGCGGCCACCGCCGTCGTCGGCAGGGTCAGTTCCGCCGCGGCGGAAATGGCGATCGACAGGGCCGCTGTGGCGTCGTCCGTCCTGGCGTCGCCATCGTTGACGGTGATCGCGATGGTGGCGGATCCGGCGCTTCCCGCCGTGAAGGTCAGGTTGGCTAGGGTCGCGTTGACGGTCGCGACGGCGCCGGTGATCGTCAGCGTGCCATCCGACGCCGTCGCGACGGTGGCTCCGGCGGCGGCCTGGGCCGCCACGGTGCCGCCGGCCGGCGTCAGTGTCACGGTGATGTCGCCGGGATCGGCGTCGGCCACGGTGATGCCCGAGATCGCGACGGTGGTGCCGGCCACGACCGAGGGTTGGCGCGGCAGGTCGAGGCTCGGCGGGTTGACGATGGTGAGATCGACCGTCACCGTCGGGTCCGGGGTCCGGGCGTCGAGGTCGGTGGTGAGGACCTCGATGCCACCGCTGGTGGCACCCGGCGTGCCGCTGAAGGTCAGGCCGGCCAGCGAGGCGTTGATGTCGGCGGCGGTGCCGGTCAGGCGCAGCGTGGTGGCGTTGGGATGGGTGATGACGACGGAGCCAACGGCTTCGATGCCGATCTGGCCATTGGTCGGGACCAGGGTCACCTGAAGCTCGGCCGTGTCGAAGTCGCCGACCGACAGGCCGGTGATCGCCTGGGGCTGGCCTGCCACCACCGTCTGGGCGGTAGGGCTGGCGGCTTCCGGGCTCGACAGGACATCGATGCTCAGCAGGTCGCTGTCGTCGTCGGTGGGGGCGTCGGCGTCGGCGGTGACGATCAGCAGGCTGGCGCCCAGCACGTTGCGCTCCGCCGTGAATTCCAGCGACGCCAGCACCTTGTTGACATCAGCGACGGAACCGGAGATCTGGACACGGTCACCGGAGAGCGCGGTGGACGTGGCGGTGCCGAAATCGGTCACCGCCACGGTGCCGTGGGTCGGGGTCAGCGTGACGGTCACGGTGCCGCTGTCGGTGTCGGCGACGCTGATGCCGAAAATTTCGCTGGAGACGCCGGCGACGACCGCCGGGCGGCTCGGCAGCGTGTTCTCCGGCGCGGACAGGATCGAGATCGCCAGACTGCCGGCGGCGTCGGTGGTGGTCGGATCTCCATCCGAGACGGCCACGTCGATGGCGCCTGTCGTGCTACCCGCGTTGCCGGTGTAGCGCAGCGTCGCCAGCGTCGCGTTGACGTCGGCCACGCTGCCGGAGATGGTCAAGACGCCGCCCGATGCCACGATGGTGGCGGGGCCGGTCACGGCCGCCGTGCCATTGACGGGCGTCAGCGTCACGGTGACGGTGGCGCTGTTGCCATCCGCGACCGACAGGCCGGCGATCGAGGTCGCCGTGCCGACCACGACCGCGGTGGCGCCGGGCAAGGTGATCTGGGGTGCGGCCGGATCGTCGTTCAGGATGACCCCAAACGCGGTGTCGGTGACCAGCGCCGCGGCGACGCTCGGGTTGGACAGGGTGACGCCGAATGTCTCGTCGGCTTCGATCCCTTGGTCGCCGGAGATGCTGACCGTGATGGTCTTGGTGGTCTCGCCGTCAGCGAAAGTCACCGTGCCGCTCGGCAGGGTGCCGCCGAAGTCGTCGCCATCGAGGGTGTCGGAACCGGAGACTTGCCAGTCGACCGTCAGCGCCCCGGACAACCCGCCGGACCGGGTGACCGTGAAGGTGTGGGTGGTCGAGCCGGTGTCGCCTTCCGCCTTGGCGGCGTCGGTCGCGACGATCTCCAGGCGCGACGGCACGACGATGCCGACGCTGGCCTGATCGACCTGGGTCGCGAGGTTGGTCCCCGTGAAGTTGGAGACCGCGTCGCTCAGGCCACCGCCCGCCGTGCCCGTCTGGAGGGCGGTCGCGGCGGTTCCCTGGGCGACGACTTGGGCCTGGGTCATGCGGGTCAGGTTGTCCAGCGCGTCGCTCGAACCACCTTGGTTGGCCGTGTCGACGGCGCTGTTGCTGGCGCCGATCACCTGGGCGGCGTCGGCGGCGACCGTGGCGACGCGGCTGGCGTCGATGCCGGACAGGCGGCCGGCGGCATTCCGGAGCACCGCCTCGATCGTGGTGGCGGACGCCAGATCGATCCGGCCGCCGGTCGGCAGGGCCTTGACGATGTCGGCCAACGCCGCGAGCACGGCGCGTCCGGCGTCACCCTGGCTGACCGGAGTGGTGGCGGCCCCCGCCAGGACGGAACTGCCCTGGACCAGCAGGTTGGCGATCTTCGCCGCTTCGGCCTGGGCGTTGACCGCCGCCGTGATCTCGCCGGCGCTTCGGCCCGCCGTGGTCGCCTCGACGATCGGATCGTAGCTCAGCAGGTCGATGCCGCCATCGAGCCCGAGCGCCGACTTGACGACGGTCTGGGCTTCGGCGATCTGGCCGTCGGTGGCGCTCAGCCCGGCGATGCCGGTGAGCAGGGTGGTCAGGGGGTTGATCACCTTGGCGCGCGGCGGCGCCTCGAAGATGCCGTTGAAGGCGAGGCCGGTCGAGATGTCGTGCCCGCCGATCAGGATATAGGGCCCGCTGCCGCCGAGGATCTCGAAATTGCCCGAACCGTCGGTGATCGAGGACGACTCGCCGGCGTCCAGCACGCTGTTGCGGTTGGCGTCGGCGAACACGGTGCCGCCGGTGATGTAGCCATCGACCACGACGCCCCGGAAGGTGTTGACGATGACGTTGCCGGTGCCGAGCGCCCCCAAGGTGGTCGCGGCCTTGTTGCCGGCGGCGTCCTGGATCTTGCCGCCGTTGAGATTGATCTTCTGCCCGACCGAGATGCCGTCCTTGTCGGCGTCGGCCGAGGTGACGGTATAGGAGAAGGTCAGCGTGTCGGCGGACTGGCCGGGCACCGTGATCAGTTCCGCGTAGCGGACGGTTTTGCCCAGGGTCAGCGCGAGCCTGGGCGTGCCCAACTCGGTGGTGTCGATCGCCTCGCTGAACTTGACCGTGAAGGTCAATTGATCGCCGTCGACATAGTTGCCGGCGGCCGGCGGGGTGACCGAGACGATGGTCGGCGGGGTGACGTCGCGGTCGTCGTCCAGGATGGCGCCCTGCGCCGCCTCGCGCTGGAAGACGACCTTGCCACCGGTGATGCTGGTCGCGACGCCGGTGACCGAGAAGACGAAGCTCTCGTCGGTCTCGACCACGGTGTCGCCGGCGACCTGGATGGTGACGTCGACGAAGTTGGCGCCCGCCGCCAGCGTCGCCTTGCCGAACGGCAGGCCGCCGGTGAAGTCGGCGCTGTCGGCGACATGGTTGCGGGTCGGTTCGTTGACCTGCCAATCCACCACCGTGACGGCGCTGGTGTCGCCGGTGCGCGTGATGCGGAAGGTCAGCGTGGTGGAGCCGGCGTTGCCCTCGCTCCGGACGGTGTCGGCGGCCACCACGTCGAGCCGCTGGACCGACGACACGACGATCTTGACCGCCTGCTCCGCCGAGACGCCGCCATCCGACACGCTGTAGATCAGGATGCCGGCGTCGCCATTGTAGCCGGCTGGCGGGGTGAAGGTCAGGTTGGCGAGCTGGTCGGAAGTCAGGGTGGTGCCGACCGTGACGGCGGTTCCTTCCGCCGTGGTGACCATGCCGGCGGTCGGCAGCGCCGAGATCCGGATGGTCAGCGCATCGTTCTCCGCGTCGACCGGCCGCGTGATGCTGAGACCGATGGCGCCACTGTCCTGATCGACGGTGACGGTCTTGTCGGGCTGGAGGACCGGACCGTTGTTGCGGCCCTGGACCGTGATGAACAGGGTCGCGGTCGAGGTGGCTCCCTTGCTGTCGACGATGGTGTAGCGAACCTGCTCGACCACGCTGTCGCCGGAGTTGAGCGCGCCGTAGGCGCCGTTGGGATCGAACACGACGGTGCCGTTCTGGCGGATCGTCACCTTGCCGCCACCACTGAGGGTGATCGCCCGGCCGACGCTGGACGTCAGGCCATTGACCTCGCTGACCACGCGGGTGTCGCCGGTGTCGGGGTCGGTGTCGTTGGACAGGACGCCGCGGGCGGCGGCGAGCGTGAAGGAGGTGTTCTCGTCGGTCGTGGCCCTGTCGTCGACTGCGGCCGGGGCGTCGTTGATGTTCTCGACCGTCAGGATGAAGATGTCGGAGACGCTGGCGCCCGACTTGTCGGTCGCGGTCAGGCGGACCTTGACGGTGCCGACATCGCCATTGCCCGGCGTGCCGCTGAAGGTCTTGGTCGTCGGGTCGAAGCTCAGCCAAACCGGCAGCGGGTCGCCGTTGGAGCTGGCCGCGGCGATCGTCAGCGGATCGTTGGCGTCGTCGTCGCCGAAGGCGCCCGACCCGACGGTCAGGCTGAACGGCGTGCCTTGGGTGGCGGTCGCCTTGCTGATCGTGCGGTTGGCGTAGGGCGCGTCGTTGACCGACGACACCTTGACCACGGCGTTGGCGTTGGTGACCGTCGCGGTGCCATCGTTGACGGTCAGCGTCAGCCCGACGGTGTCGGTCGTGCCGGGCGCCACGCGGTTCTCGGTCGGGGTGAACACCACTCCTCGCAGCGCGGCGGTGGCTTGGGCGGCGGTGCCGGTGAAGCTCCAGACGCCGGTGCCGGCGTCGAAGCTCCCGGTTCCACTGGAGGTGCCGCCAGCCAGCGCGCCGCTGCCCGGCAGGATGGCTACCTGGACCGTCAGATTTTGTCCCGGAAGGTCACTATCGGTCACTGTCGCGTCGGAGAACGGTTTGGCGGTGCGCCGGTCGGTGATGTCGATGGCGGTGGTCGGAACGCCCGAGATCACCGGCGGATCATTGACCGGGGTCACGGTGATGGCGAAGGTCTTGCCGGTCAGCGTGGTGGTGCCGTCGCCGACCGAGAAGCCGAAGCTGTCGGACGTCGTGTCGGATCCATCGTGGCCGTAGGTCACCAGCCCACCATCCAGGTCGCCCTGGGTGAAGGTGCCGCCGGCCGCCAGCGCGGTGCCGTTCAGCCGCAGGGTGCCGTGTCCGGCCAAGCTGGTGACGGTATAGACCAGGCCGGTCCGGGTCTGCTCGCCGTCGGTGGCCGAGAGCATGGCCGCCGTGATCGTCTGGGCGGAGGCGCCTTCGGCCACCGTCATGCCGGTGTTGGTCGGCAGGGTCGGCGTGGTGTTGAAGGCGATGGAGCGGCTGACAGCCGTCGCGTCGCGCGTGGCGCCGTCGCCACTGGTGTCGCGGACGGTGAAGGTAACCGATCGCGCGGTGGCGTCGGGGATCGCCAGGGCGTTGTCATAGGTGACGGCCCGCAGCGCCGCCTGATAGGCCGCCTTGGTCGCGGTGCCGGACAGGGTCAGGACGCCGGTCGAGCTGTCATAGCTGGTGACGGTGATGCCGGCGGTCTGGGCCGCCGTCAGGGCGGAACCGGTCAGGGCCAGCGTCTCGGACGCGCCGTTCGGACGGTTGGTCAGGGTGACGGTGGCGCCGTCCAGGTTGGCGTTGTCGATGTCGGTCAGGGTCAGCCCGCCATCGACCACGACGGCGCCCAAGCCCGGCGCGTGGGTGGGGGTGGCGCCGCCGCCCGCGGTCACCACCGGCCGGTCGTTGACCGCCGTGATGGTGATCGTCGCGGTGTCGGTCACCGTGGAATAGGCCGAGGTGCCGCCGTTGGTCGACGTGTCCGCCACGGTGCCGGCGGTGCCTGTGGACTTGTCCCAGGCGCGGAAGGTGATGGTCGCCGATCCGTTGTGGTCGGCCGTCGGGACGAAGCGGATCCTGTCCGTCGCGTCGAGCAGGCGGGCCGCCGACGCGGTCACGGTGCCCCCAAAGGCGGTCCAGTTCGCGCCGCCGTCGGTCGAGTACTGCCAGGCGCCGTTGGTGTTGTCCACCGCGGTGACCGCGATGGCGCTGGCGGCGGTGCCGTCCTGGTCCGTGATGGCGCCGGTCACCAAGCTCGACACGAGGGTGCCGGTGTTGGCGGCGTCGGCGATGTCCTCTGCGACCGTGGTCAGGGTCGGCGATGGGGTGGCGTCCAGCACGGGCGCGAAGTTCATCACGGTCAGCGTCAGGTCGTTGCCGGTCCCGCCGACATAGCTGACCCTGAAGGTGTAGATGCCGGAGGTGATGGTTTCGCCCTCCTCCACCCTGAAGCCATCCGATGTCTTGAGGGTGCCGGTGATCGCGTCGGTCCCGTCGTTGGCGATCAGGATGAAGCTGTCGCCGGACGCGGGCGCGTAGCCCAGGCTGAGGGTGAGTTTGGAGCCGGTGATGTCGACGGTGCCGGTCACGTCGATCTGGTCGTAGCCGGTGCCCGCGACGGTGCCGTTGAGCTCGGCCACCAAGGTGCCGCCCGCGGCGATGGTGAGCCCGTTGGTCAGGGTGAGCTTGCCGGGGCTGTTGCCGGCGGCGATGAAGCCGCCGTTCGCGATCGAGACGGCGCCCGCGATGGTGCCCGAGCCGGCCAGGGTGGCGCCGGTGGAAACCGTCACGGCACCGCCGCCGGTCAGCGTGCCGTTGACCGACAGGGTACCGGCGCCGACCGTCGTGGTGCCGGTGTAGGTGTTGGCGCCGGTCAGCGTCACGGTGCCGGCGCCCGACTTGGTCAGGTTGCCGGTGCCCGTGATGGCACCCGACAGGGTCAGGGCGCCCGATGTGCTCACCGTTCCGCTGGAGGCGCCCAGCGTGATCGCGTTGGTGAGGGCGACCGTGGCGCCGGTGACGTCGAGCGTGCCGCCGCTGAGCGAGAGGGTGCCGGTCAGGGCCGATGCGGTGGCGACCGCCAGCGTGCCGGTGGTGACCGACATGCCGCCGGTGGCGCCCGTCACGGTCAGGGTGCCGGCGCCGATCTTGGTCAGGGCGAAGCCGCTGGCGGCCACCGCGCCATCCAGGGTGACGGCGCTGTCGGTCTGGACCGAGGCGTCGCCGGTCAGCGTCACGGCGTTGTGGATGGTCGTCGCCGTCGTCACCCGCAGGGCGGTTCCAGCCGCCAGCGTGACGGTGCCGGAGCCCAGGTTGACGTCGGCGGTCATCGACAGGGTGCCGCCCGCTACCGTGGTGGACCAGGTGTTGCCGTTGTTGGTGGCGTTGGTCAGCTTGACCGCGCCAGCACCCGCCTTGGTCAGCGAGGTGGTGCCGGTGATGGCGCCGGACAGCGTCAGTTCGTCCGAGCCGCCGGTCAGGCCGTAGCTGATCGTGCCGCCGCCGGTGCCCAGCGTGATCGCCTTGGTCAGGCTCTGCGCGCCGGTCCCGGTGAAGGCCAGCGTGCCACCGGCCAGGGTCAGCCCGCCGGATCCCAGGTTGGCCTCGGACGAGATCCCGAGCGTGCCCGCAGACACGGTGGTGAGGCCGGTGTGGGTGTTGGCGCCGCCGAGCGTGACGGCGCCGGTTCCCAGCTTGGTCAGGGTGCCGGTGCCGCTCAGCACGCCCGAGTAGGTGCCGTCGGTGGACTGGTCGAACACGACCGCCGCGTTGTCGAGGATGTTCCCTTGCAGGCTCGTCGTGGTGCCGGTCAGCGTGCCCGCCGAAACGGTGGTGCCGCCGGAGTAGGTGTTGGCGCCGGACAGGGTCAGGGTGCCGGCGCCTAATTTGGTCAGGCTGCCGGTGCCGCTGAGGACGCCAGAGTAGGTGCCGTCGGCGGTCTGGTCGAACACGACCGCCGCGTTGTCGAGGATGTTGCCCTGGAGACTGGTGGTCGTGCCGGTCAGCGTGCCGGCCGACACCGCGGTGCCGCCGGTGTGGGTGTTGGCGCCGGACAGGGTCAGGTTGCCGGTGCCCGATTTGGTCAGGGAGCCGGTGCCGCTGAGGACACCCGAGTAGGTGCCATCGGCGGACTGGTCGAACACCACCGCCGCGTTGTCGAGGATGTTGCCCTGGAGGCTGGTCGTGGTGCCGGTCAGCGTGCCAGCCGAAACCGTGGTGCCGCCGCTATGGGTGTTGGCGCCGGACAGGGTGGCGTTGCCGGTGCCCGACTTGGTCAGGGAGCCGGTGCCGCTGAGTACGCCGGCATAGGTGCCGTCGGCGGACTGGTCGAACACGACGGCCGCGTTGTCGAGGATGTTGCCCTGGAGGCTGGTCGTGGTGCCGGTCAGCGTGCCGGCCGACACCGTGGTGCCGCCGGAGTAGGTGTTGGTACCCGACAGGACAAGGTTGCCGGCGCCGGTCTTGGTCAGCGCGTTGGAACCGCTGATGACGCCGGATACCGTCCCCGCGATCGAGGAGGCGACCTCGACCGTGCCGCCGCCGGTGCCCAGGGCGATGGCGTTGGTGTAGGTGTCGGTGCCGGTCAGGCCCAGTGTGGTTCCGGTCAGCGTCACGGTGCCGCCGACCAGCGCGTTGTTGGACGTGGCGGCCAGCGTGCCGGCCGAAACGGTGACGCCGCCGGTCAGGCCCGTTTTGTTGGTCGAGCCCGAGAGCGTCAGCGTGCCGGTGCCTGATTTGGTCAGTGCCAAGGCGCCACCCGACATCGCGCCGGACAGGGTCACGGCGGCGTCGGTCTGGATCGTGGCGGCACCGCTCAGCGCCACGGCGTTGTCGATGGTCGTGGCGCCGGTGACCTCGAACGTCGTGCCGGCGGCCAGCGTCAGCGCGCCGGCGCCCAGGTTGCCGTCGGCGGCGACGCTGAGCGTGCCGGCCGACACCGTGGTGGTGCCGTCATAGCTGGACGCTGATGTGGTCAGCGCCACGGCGCCGGCGCCGGCCTTGGTCAGGTTGAAGGTCGAGGACCCGTCGGCGATCCCGCCCGTCAGGGTCAGCGTGGCGCCCGAGGCCGTACCCACGGTCGCGTCGGCCCCCAGGGTCACGGTGCCGGAAACCGTGCCGGCGCCGGATGACGCATACAGCGCACCGACGCCGCCGTCGCCGGTTCCGCTGACCGTCACCGCCTCCGCGATGAAGATGCCAGAGCCGATCTGAAGCGTGGCGCCGCTGCTGACGGTGGTGGCGCCGGCGGTGGTGCCGAGCGCGCTGTTGTGTCCGGCCACCAGGGTTCCCGCCGACACCGTCAGGGCGCCGCCGTAGCTCGTGTTGGCACCTGTCAGGGTCAGCGTGCCGCCGCCGGTCTTGGCGAGCGCCGCCGTACCGGTGACGGCGCCTGACAGGGTGGCGCTGCCGCTCGCCACGTTCACCGAGCCGCCGCCCGAGGCGACGAAGATCTGGTTGTCGGTCGAGGCCCCGTCGCCCAGCGCCAGCACGGCCCCGCTGGTGAGGGTCACCGTGGCCGTGCCGGTGCCGAGGTTGCCGTCGGCGGCGATGCTCAGCGTGCCGTTGCTAACCGTGGTGGCGAGCTGGCTGTTGCCGGTGTTCGACAGCGCCAGCGTACCGCTCCCGCTCTTGGTCAACGAGAAGTTGCCGGAAATGGCGCCCGACAGGGTCAGCGTATGCTGCGACGTCTGTATCGTGGCATTGCCGGTCAGCACTATGGCGTTGCCCAGCGTCAGGGCGGCCGCCGTGGCACTGGGAAGCTGGAGCGTGGTGTTCGCACCCAGGGTGATCGTCCCGGTATTGGCCTGGGTGGCGAACGGCCCCGAGGAGTCGCCGATCTCCACCGCGCTGCCATTGGCGGCAACCGTGATGTTGCCGGCGAAGCTGGTGCTGTTGCCCGTGTTGCTCAGCGACAGCACGCCGCCCGAGCCGGTCTTGGTCAGCGTGACACCGGCCGCCGCGGTGACCTGCCCGCTCAGCTTGACGTTGACCGTCGTGTTGATCGTACCGCCGCCGCTGCCGATGGTGACGGCCTGGGCGAAGACCTGCTGGCCCGATCCGCCGACGCTCAGGGTGCCGCCGTTCAGCGTCAGCGCCCCGCCGCCCAGGGAGTCCTTGCCGCTGATGGCGGTGACGGTGATGTTCGGGCTCGACCCGACTTGATTCCTGCCGACGGTCAGCGTACCGGCGGACACTGTCGTGGTGCCGGTGAAACTGGTCCGGTTGCCGGCGTTCAGCAGCGTCAGCGTGCCGGCGCCCGTCTTGGTCAGGCCGCCGGTGCCGGAAAGCAGGCCGGTCAGGGTAAGGGCGTTGGCGTTGGCCACCGTGCCGCCGTCGCTTCCCAGCGCGATGGCGTTATCGATAGTGATGTCGGTGCCGGTCGCCTCCAGCGTGCCGCCGTTAAGCGTCACGGCGCCGGAGCCCAGGTTGGCGTCGGCGGCCACGCACAGCGCGCCGGCCAGGACGGTCGTCGTGCCGGTGTGGGTCTGCGTCGCGGACAGGGTCAGCGTGCCGGCGCCTGATTTGGTCAGGTCGCCGGCGCCGGAGAGCACGCCGGACAGCGTGACGGCGTTGGCGTTGGCGACCGTGCCGTGGCTGGAGCCGACCACGATGTCGTTGTCGATGGTGACGCCGGTACCGGTCACCTCCAGCGCGCCGCCGCTGAGCGTCACGGCGCCGGAGCCCAGGTTGCCGTCGGCCGCCACGCTCAGCGCGCCGGCCGAAACCGTCGTCGTGCCGATGTGGGTCTGGGTGGCCGTCAGGGTCAGCGTGCCCGCGCCCGTCTTGGTCAGGCCGCCGCTGCTGGAGATGATGCCGGACAGCGTGACGGCGTCGGCGTTGCTCACCGCGGCGTTACCGGCCAGGACCACGTCATTGTCGATGGTGGTCGCCGCGCTGATCACCAGCGTGGTGTTGGCGGACAGGGTCAGCGCGCCGGAGCCCAGGTTGACGTCGCTGGCGACGCTCAGCCGACCGGTCGACAGGGTGGTGGTGCCGGTGTGGGTACTGGTGCCCGACAGCACGACCAGATTGCCCGCCGGGCTGGTGCCGCCGATGATGGTCAGGTTGCCGGCGCCCGAGACCACGCCGCTGAAGGTGATCGTCTCGCCATTGACCGTGTCGGTCGGCTGGCCGGTGTAGAACAGGGCGTTGCCGGCCAGAACGATGTTGCTGGCGATGGAGCGGGTCGAGCCGGCGACACCCAGGTTGGTGCCGGTGGCCAGGGTGATCTGACCCGAGCCGAAGGTCGAGGTGCCGGCCGCGACGATCGAACCCGCGTTGACGGCGATGTCGCCGGTGATGGCGCTCAGGTTGTTGAAATACACCACGCTGGCGCCGGTCTTGGTCAGGTTGCCCGAACCCGTCACCGCCCCGCTCAGGGTCAGTCCGTTGTTGGCGTTGTTGTCGGTGTTGATGGTCGCGCCGTTGGCGCCGAACACGACCGCGTTGCCCAGCGTGAAGCTGTTGCCGCCGACGTCCAGCGTGCCGCCGTTCAGGGTCAGCGTGCCGCCCAGCATGTTGGCCGCGGCGCCGATCTTGGCCGTGCCGTCCGTGACCGTCAGACCGCCGGTCGCCGTCTGCGTGGCCGACAGCGTCAGCACGCCCGCCCCGTTCTTGGTCAGCGTGCCGCTGCCGGAAATGATCCCCGACAGGGTGGCGGCGGCGCTGTTGGTGATCGTCGCCGCCGAGGACACGGCGATGGCGTTGTCGATCGTCGTGGCGCCGGTGATCGAAAGGTTGCCGCCATCCAGCGTCAGCGAGCCCGACGTCAGGTTACCGTCGGCGGCGACGGCTAGGGTGCCAGCGGAAACCGTCATGGCGCCCGTGCCGGTCTGCGTGCCGGTCAGGGTCAGCGTGCCCGTGCCCGCCTTGGTCAAGGCGCCGGTGCCTGAGATGATGCCCGACAGGGTGACGGCGGCGTCGTTGCTGATGGTGCCCGCCGAGGACAGGGCGATGGCTTTGCTGATGGTCGTGGCGGCGGTGACGCTCAGATTGCCGCCGGCAAGGGTCAGCGTGCCCGACGTCAGGTTGGCGTCGGCGGCGACGGCCAGGGTGCCGGCGGAAACCGTGATCGCTCCCCCGCCCGTGCTGCTTTGCGTGCCGGTCAGGGTCAGCGTGCCGTCACCGCTCTTCGTCAGGGTGCTGGTGCCGGCGACGACATTGCTGAGGGTGGCGCTGATACCGGTGCCGACATTGATCGTGGCGTTGGCGGCCATGTCGATATAGTTGGCGAAGGTGCCCGACACGGTCAGGTCCAGGGTCGTGCCGGTGGAGAACGAGATGCCGCCGCTGCCCAGCGCGCCGACGGCGCCGGCGGCGATGGTGCCCGCCGTCAGGGTGGTACCGCCGACATAGCTGTTGGTGCCCGACAGGGTGAGGACGCCGGTGCCCATCTTGTTGATGCTGCCGCCGCCGCTGCCGGTGATGGTGCCGCTGAACTCGGTGCTGGTGTTGTTGCCGCCTGACACCAGCGTGGACGAGCCCAGGGCCACGGTGCCGGCACCGGCCAGCGAGCCGATCGTGTCGTTGGCCGATAGCGTCAGGGTGGCCCCCGACGCGACCGTGACGGCCGTGGTGTCGGACAGGGCGCCGCCGCTCTTGTTCAGCGTCAGACCGCCGGCCGAAACCGTGGTGCTGCCGGTATAGGTGTTGGCCCCCGTCAGGGTCAGGGTACCCGTGCCGATTTTGGTGATGCCGCTGCCGGTCCCGGAGATGACGCCGGAGAATGTGGTGTCGCTGGCATTGCCAACCGTGAGATTCCAACTGGTCAGGCTGACGGTGCCGGCCCCGGCCAGCGACGCGATCGTCTTCCCGCCGTTGGTCACGCTCAGCGTGGCGCCGGAATCCACCGTGACGCCACTGCTGGCGCTGATCGAAGCGCCTCCCCCAAAGTCCAGCGTGCCAGCGCTGATGGTGACCGCACCGGTATGCGTGTTGGCGCTGCCGAGGGTCAGGGTACCCGCCCCCTGCTTGGTCAAGGCCCCGCTGCCCGAGATGATCCCCGACAGGATGACGGCCGCGCTGTTTTCCAGCTTGCCACCACTGCTGCCGATGGCGATGTCCTTGGAGATGGTGGTGGCGGCAGTGACCTTCAGAATGGCGCCGGGGCCATTCAGGGTGACAGTGCCGTTCCCCAGGCTGGCGTTGCTCGCCACCGACAGGGTGTTGGTGTTGGTGGTGCCGTTGCCGCCGCTGACGGTGGTGTTGGTGTGGGTGTTGGCGCCCGACAGGATGACGGCGCCGGTTGCCGCGCTGCCGGCGATAGTCAGGCTTCCGTTGCTGATGACGCCGCTGAAGGTGAGGTCGGAACTGATCGTGTTGTCGATGGTGCGGTCGGCGTTGCCCAGATCGACGGCGCCGGAGAAAGTCATGGCGTGAGAGCCTGAAAAGGTCAGGGTCCCCCCCAGCGTCACGGCATTGCTCAACGTCACGCCTGCGCTACCGGCGCGGATTTTGCCGCCAATGATGGTCAGGCTGCCGGTGCCGACAGCCGTATTGGAGTCGGCTGTCAGGATGCCGTTGCTCAGCACCGTGCCGCCGCCATAAGTATTGTTTCCGTTGAGCGCCAGAGCTTTGCCACCATCGGTGCTGGTGACGGTCAGGCTGCCCGTGCCAGAGATCACGCCCGACAGGGTCAGGCTGCCGCCTGAGAAATCAACTGTGCCGCCTCCGGCGCCCAAAGTGATTCCCTTCGTATAGGAAGGGCTCGCCGCTGTACTGGCCAGCGTGCCGCCATTCAGCGTCAGATCGGATGTGGATGCGATGGCGCTGGCATGAGCAGCCGACAGAGTACCACCCGTCACGGCCAGGGCGCCGGTCAGGGTGTTGGAGCCCGACAAGGTCACCGTGCCCGCGCCAGTCTTCGTCAGGCCGCCGCTGCCGGCGATGACGCTGGAGATCGTGGCGGTGTCGGCCGAGCCGTTGGTCACGGTCAGCACCACGCCCGAGTTCAGGGTGACGGTGCTGCCCGCCAGCGTGAAGCCGCTGGCCGCGTCGGCGTCGAGGGTCAGGCTTTCGGTCAGGGTCAGGCCGGCGGTCAGCGTGGTGGTCTGCGCCGCCAGCGCGCTGGTCAGCACCAGCGTCTCCGCTCCCGCCGACTGCGCCGCCGCGATGGCCACCGCCTCGCGCAGGGTCACGCTGTTGCGGTCGGCGTCGCTGGTCTCGCCCGTGGCGTTGACCGTGATGGTGTTGCTGGTGACGGTGACCGTCCCGGTGGCGGCGGCGGTGCCGTCGCTCAGGCTGTAGGCCACCGCCATGTTGCCGGTGGGCGTGTCGGTGCGGAAGGTCACGCGCCGCAGCGCGTCCTGGACCAGGGCCGTGGTCGCCGTCGTCCCGCTGCTGTTGAAGGTGACGGTCAGGACGCCGTTCGCGCTGGTGAAGGTGGCGAAGATCTGGCCGCTCGCCTCGAGGTTGGCGCCGCTGACGGTGAACAGCGGGGTGTTGCCGGTGTCGAACCCAAGGATGTCCGTGGCGACCGCCGTGCCGGACCGCTGGACGGTCAGCGACCCGCCGTTCCAGTCGCCGGCGCCGCCGTTCAGCGCACCGAGTTCCGCGTCCGCGACGGTGGCGTCGAACAAGTTGTCCAGGGTCACCGTATTGCCCGTGCCGGCCCAGGCGACGCTGTTGGTGTCCAGGTTGACGGCCGTGGGCGCGTTGTTGGCCGGCGCCGTGAGGGTGAAGTCGTTCCCCGTGCCGCCGCTGGTGATATAGGAGGCGGTCAGCGCTTTGCCGCTGGCGGTCAAGGTGCCGCCCTCGGCCAGACTGGTGAAGGTGCCGGTGATCGCGTCGGAGCCATCGTTGCTGATGATCAAGTATTGGGCTTGGCTGGCGGCGGCATAGCCGTGGGTGGCGGAAATCGTCACCCCGCTGATGCCGACCGTGCCATTGACCACCACCTGGTCGTAACCGGTGCCGGCGGTGGCCCCGGCGATATCGACCGACAGCGTGGCGCCCGACACCATGGACAGATTGCCGTTGATGGTCAGCGTGCCGGCCCCGCTATTGGTGCCCGCCACACCGGGGGCCAGGGTGGCGCCGCTGCTGATCGTGACGGTGTTGCTCGAGCTGCTGGCGAAGATGCTGCCGGTGCCGCCCAGCGTCGCACCGCTGGCAACGGTGACCGAGGATGTGGCTCCCAGCGAGCCGGTGACCAGCAGCGTCCCGGCGCTGACGGTGGTGCCGCCGGAATAGGTGTTGGCGGCACTCAGGGTCAGCGTGCCGGCACTGACCTTGGTCACGTTTTGGCCGCCGCTGATCACCCCGCCGAGGGTCAGGCTGGCGCCGGAACCGGCGCCGAACTGGGTGGCGCCGGCCATGGTCACGGTGCCGCTGAGGGTGGCGGTGCCGCTATCGACCCGCACAGCTCCGGTGTTGGTAACGCCGGCGCCGGTCACGATGAGATCCTCGGCCACCGTCACGCCATTGGCCAGCGCCAGGGCGGCGCCGCTTTGCACGGTGGTCGTACCGGTGGTGTTGCCCAGCGCGTTGTTGTGGCCGGCGACCAGCGTACCGGCGCTGATCGTGACCGCACCACCCCAGGTGCCGCTGTCGCCGGTCAGGGTCAGCGTGCCGGTGCCGGCCTTGGTCAGGGTGGAGTTGCCGCTGAGGACGCCGCTGGCCGTCAGGCTACCACCGGATCCAACCGTGATACGGGTATTGCTCGTCAGCGTCAGCGTGCCGCTGACCGTGACGGTGCCGGTACCGATCAGGGCGCCGGAACTGCTGACTCCGGTTCCGGCCAAGGTCAGGTTTTCGGCCAGGGTGATGCCATCGAGCACGCTCAGCGCGGCACCGTTGCCGACCGTGGTATCGCCGGCGGTGGTGCCCAGCGCACTGTTATGCCCGACCTCCAGCGTGCCGCCGCTGACGGTGGTGGCCCCGCTGTAAGTGTTGGCGCCGGTCAGGGTTTGTGTGCCGGTGCCGGTCTTGGTCAGCGCGCCCGTGCCGGATATGATGCCGGAGAAGGTGCCGGAACCGCCGCCCGATCCCAGGGTCAGCGTGCTGGCGCCCAGCGTGATGCTGCCGGCGCCAGTCACCGCGCCGATGGTTTCACCGGCGTTCAGCGCCAGGGTAGCACCGCTGTCAACACTCACCGCCCCGGCATCGGCAATGGCGGAGCCGTTGCCGAGCGCCAGGGTGCCGGCGGAAACGGTGGTGGTGCCGGTGTAGGTGTTGGTGCCCGACAGGGTCAGTGTGCCGGCCCCGGTCTTGGTCAGTCCCAAATTGCTGCCGGCGATGACCGTCGAGATGGTGGCGGTGTCGCCGGTGCCATTGCCGATGCTCAGCGTGCCGCCGAGGGTCAGGGTGCTGCCTTGAATGGTCAGCCCATTGGCCCCATCGAGATCCAGCGTGTCGCCGGCCCCGCTGGTCACGCCGCTGCCGAGCGTGATGGCCGAATTGTCGCTCAACACCACCTTGATGGTGTCGGCCCCTGTCTGGGTCACACCCCGGGCCAGCGCCTCGCGCAGCGAGAAGCCGTCGGCGGCGTCGCCATCGGCATCGTCGCTGGTGCTATCGACATGGATCGTGCTGCTGGTCACCGTCACGTCGGCGGTGTTGCTGCCCGCGCTGTTGGCGATCGTGAAGCGCAGGGTGGCATCGCCATAGGGGGTGTTGTTGCTGTAGGTGATGCGCTGGGCCACCTGCTGCACCAGCGCCGTGGTGGCGACATTGGTGCCCGTGAAAGTGACGGTCAGCACGCCGCCGTTATTGGTGACCGTGGCGAAGGTGGTATTGCCGCTAACCGTTTTCAGACTGCCGTTGTCCAGCACGAAATCGGCGCCCGCGGTGTCGAAGGCGAACACGTCATTGGCCGTGGCATCGGCCGTCCCGGCGGTGACGCGCCGCACCGACAGGCTCGCGCCATTCCAGTCGCCGGCCCCGCCATTCAGCGCTCCCAGCGTCGCGTCCGCCACCACCGCGGCCGTGCCGGTATCCAGCCGCACCGGGGCCGATGCGTTCAGCGCCACGCTGTCGCCCGACAGGTTGGTCAGCGTCGGTATGGTGCCGAGGAAGGTCAGCACCACATCGTTGCCGTCGCCACCGGTATAGGAGATGCTGTATTTTCCAGTACCGGAAGTGAAGCTTGCCCCTTGGCCCAACCCGGTGAAGTTATTCGTGACGGGGCTGCTACCGGTATTGTCGATGATTTTGAAGGTACTGTTGACCGTCAGCGTACCCGTGATCGAGACATTCAGCGTCGCCCCCGTCAGGTCCACCGCCGTCGCGGCAACCTGGTCGTAGTCGGTGCCCGCCGTCGTACCGGGGCTGGCGATTTCGACATTGAAGGTCGAGCCGCCGCTGAGGGTGAGCCCTTGGACGGTCAGCTTGCCGGGGCTGTTGCCGGGGGCCAGGGTGCCGCCGTTGGCCACCGTCGTGGCGCCTGTCGAAACCGTGCCGCTGCCGCCCAGCGTGGCCCCGCTGCTCACGGCGAGGCTGGCCACGGAGTATGTATTGTTGACCAGCAGGGTGCCCGCCGAAACGGTGACGGCGCCCGAACTCGTCGCGGCGCCCGAAAGGGTCAGCACGCCGGCCCCGATCTTGGCCAGCGTGCCGGAGCCGGTCAGCGTGCCGCTCAGGGTGGCGGAAGCGCCCGTGCCGACCGAAATGGTGGCCGCGGTGGTCGCCAGCGCGTTGTCGATGTTGGCGGTCGTGCCCGTCAGCAGCAGGGTCGTGCCGCTTGCCAGGGTGAGCTGACCGGAGCCCAGATTGCCATCGGCGCCGATGCTGAGCGTGCCGGTGCTGACCGTGGTGGTGGTGTGGCTGTTGCCGGCGCCGCTCAGCACCACCGTGCCGGACCCGACCTTGGTGAGGGCGAAGCCGCCGGAAATCGTGCCCGAGAGGGTCAGCGTATCGCCGGCATTGTAGGCACCGATGTCGGTGGCGGCGGCGAGCGTGATGTTGCCGGTGACGGTGGCCGACCCGGTGCCCTCGTTGACCTTGAGCGCGCCAAAGCCGGCATTCACGCCGGTGCCGCTCAGCGTCAGCGCGTCGGCGATGGTGAGGCCATTTCCGACCCTGAGCGTGGTGCCGTTGGCGACCGTGGTGCCGCCGGCCGAGGTGCCCAGCGCGTTGTTGTGCGTGACGATCAGGACGCCGGAGCTGAGGGTGGTGGCGCCAGTGTAGGTGTTATTGCCGCTGAGCGTCAGCGCGCTGCTGCCGGATTTGGTGAGATTGCCAGCGCCGGAGATCACACCGGACAGGGTGGCGGCGCCAACGGCGCTCACCGTGCCGTTGTTGACCCCCAGTTCGATCAGGTTGTCGATCGTGACGGCGCCGGTCACCGTCAGCGTGCCGCCGTTCAGCGTCACGGCGGCGCTGCCCAGGTTGGAGTCGGCGGCGACGCTCAGCTCGCCGGCGAGAACGGTCGTGGTGCCGGTGTGGGTCTGGGTGCCCGTCAGGGTCAGGACGCCGGCGCCGGCCTTGGTCAGCGCGCTCGACCCGCCGATCACGCCCGACAGGGTGACCGCGTTGGCGTTGGTGATCGTGCCGGCGGCCGACACCGTGATGGCGTTGGTGTACGTGCCGGTGCCGGTGATCGTCAGGTTGCCGCCGCTCAGCGTGACGGCGCCGCCGACCAGCGTGGTGTTTGTCGCGACCGACACCGTGCCGGCGGAAACCGCCAGCGTGCTGGTGGCCGACGAGTTGCTGGTGCTGGTCAGCGTCAGCGTGCCGGCGCCTGATTTGGTCAGCGCGCCCGCCCCGGACAGCGCGCCCGACAGGGTAACGTCGTTGACGTTGGTGATCGTCGCCGCTCCGCCCAGCGCGATGGCGTTGTCGATCGTGGTGGCTCCCGTCACCGCCAGGGTGGTCGAGGCGGCCAGCGTCACGGCTCCGGAGCCCAGGTTGGCGTCATCCGCCACGCTCAGCGTGCCGGCCGATACCGTGGTGGTGCCGTCGTAGGCGTTGGTGCCCGACAGGACCAGGGTTCCAGACTGGACCTTGGTCAGATTGAACGAAGAAGGGCCATCGCCAATCACCCCGCTCAGCGTCAGCGTGCCGGAAAGGACGCCGACCGATGCGTTTCCGCGGTATCGTGTATCAAACGCCACCACGCCGGATCACCGTTGGCTCGGGTCCATGGTAGGATGGGCTTGTGTGGATGGGCGCGGAAATCGGTGGACGTGGACTTGGGGAGTTGGCAGAATCGGGGAGGTGGCACCTGCCGCTGGTTAGCTAGTCACTAACCTCTACCCGCAACGGCGTCGGGGCCTGGGCTTGGGACGTTTGTGAGCGCGGACCCACACGGTCTTTGGTCCAGGCTTCCTCCCGCTCCGTCCGCGACGGCATCCACACTTGCTCATGGTTTTCTCCTTCGGGGGCGTCATTGCCCTGCCCGGTGGCGGCGCGCCCGTCTGGAGAAGACCATGCCGAGGTGAGAACGGCAGGTGCCGGGATCAAGAGAACCCGATTCCACACCGCCGTCGAGTCATTTTTTCCTAGAACACGCTATGGATTGTGGAGGGGGACGTTGGCGGAGCTACACGTGGTATCGGCGCTTGTGGAGAAGCGGTCGGAGCTGGCCGGTCAGATCGCGGAGATGGAGAAGCGCATAGCGCGCCACCAAGCCGACCTGATCCACATAGACGCGGTGTTGCGGATGTACGGCAAGGACGATCCGGAGACGATCAAGCCAAAGGACATCGGCCGCCGCAGCGACTGGTTCCGGCCAAGGGAGTGCGCCCGGCTGATCCAGGACATCCTTCGCGATGCGCCGGGGCCGGTCCTGACACGCGATGTCGCCTTGCGGATCATGGAGGCCAAGGGCATCGACCAGGGCGACCCGCAGGTGGTCAACACGCTGAAGCGTAGCGTCCTGGGCGCGTTGAAGCGGATGCGGGATCTGGAGAAGGTGTCGATGGATGGGGCTGTGGGGTGGAGTACCAATGACCAAAGATCTTAGAGTTTTCTCGCGGATCTCACGAAAAACTCAAGACACTCATAGGTCACTTTACTCGTTTTTCATAAAATCATTACTGCGAAAGTTGTCAGACCCCAACGAGACCTTTTCGATTTAGTAGGCTTACGTACTGAAGCGCTAGATGGATAACTTCTGGATCTTCGGCACTTAACATCTCCATGAAGTTAGGATCTTGCGCTCCACCTGTCTCGGAGGAAAAAGCTGAGTTTTCTTCCGCGTACACCGCATCCGCTCGTCTCTGCTGATAAACAGCATTGTAGGCGCATGCCAACGCGACGTCCCAGCACCTATCCGCAGGAACGTTTTTTTCGACCACGAAATCGATAGAGCGCTCTTCGGAACTCATAAAAGGCTCACTGCCACGGTACCGCTCAGGGGATAATCGGCTTCTCAACAGCCGTTGTCAATAAGAGGTTCCTTAAAGGACTGGTTAATAGAATTTTAGTAATCATTGAACAATCTTTATATACGCGTCATAAGTGATATATCTCGCCATGCTCTCAGTTAAAGATTGATGAAACATCCAAGGCAGATGAGATATGGACCGAAGTTTTGTATTCCATCTTCTGTTTCCCATGAGCCATCCGGAAATCAATATTTCCAAATCATCATGGGTTATCGTGAGTTGTACGGAGTTGTTCGTTTGGTTGAGGTTGAGCAACGATTGTTGCGCATAGTGCAACATGATTCGGCACTGGGATATGTACCAAAACTCGTGCATCCTATAATGTTGAAGCAAATTCAAATAGCTTAAGTGATCTATCTCTGCTTGGCTAGGAGTGGGCATCAGCAAACATCCTCCAAGACAGTACAGCGGAAGGCACGATGATCAAAAATACGATCAGGTAAATTATTATAAACACCCACAGAGGCACGATATTGGAAGCTTGATCGACCAAAGAAGCTGTTGCATGGAATCCGACAACAGCGCAAAGAATAATGGAGACAGCTATAACATAGCACAATCGTCTCAGCGTTCTGCATATAGGGGCGCCACCTGTCGACATCATATAGCTCGAATAAACCGAATATAAGCTTCCAAAAACGGATGTTAGAATGGACTCGGCCGCTATGATGGAAGACAGCAGGAATACTGCGGCATCTTCTTCTTGCATGGACTAAGGTCCAGGTTGTTCGAGATCACTATTGATAGACCCCCCGAAAAACGTCATAGCCTGCCCCTTTTCCCCAAGAGTCCCTATTTCATCTGTTTCTTGTTAGACATTCTGATCGTCTGGAAAGTTATACGTTGATGGCGTCTGAAAACCACTATAGTCGATACGACACGTGGGCAATCTCTCATTAGGGTTAGTTAACCATCAACCTTTCTGTTTCCCCACATTCCCGCCTCTTTGCCAATAGCCGCAGAAGTCCACCGACTGCCCCATCGCACCAGCGCGCTTGGCGACCAAGCCGAACAGGGTGCCGTTGGGCTTGCGGCGGTGATCCTCGCGCCAAGCCATCTCGCCAGCGTACCGGCCCAGGTAGATGCCGCTGATATGGTGGTGCTGGCCCAACTCGGCGCGGCGAAGGCGGGAGAAGAAGCTTTCGGCTTGGTTGGTGCAAGCCTCGTCCGTGCTGTAGGCCAGCGAGTGGTTGATCACCTTGACCGGGAACTTGGCGCGGAGCTTTTCCCAACCCAAGCCCTCGTCGGTGTGGATGGTGCTACCCTTCTCGACGCGCGCCTTGATGAAGGCCACCGACGACGCCTCCGACTTGAACACGGCTGTCAGGGTGCGCCCGTCCCGCTCGCGGATGGCGACCACGACCTCACGCTTGCCGGTTTGGTTTTGGGCCAAGCGGCGGTCCCGGCGATCCTCCTTGCGGTTCTCAGGACGGACGTGGCCGCCAACATGGCAACCGTCAACCTCGACCACGGCGCCAGCGCCGCCGACCGTGGCGCCCTTCATCTCCGTGGCCATCGCCTCGCGCAGCTTGTGGCCCAGGACGAACGCCGCCTTGTACGATACGTCCAGGTCCCGGCCCAACTGCAACGCGCTGATGCCCTTCACCGCGTTCACGAAGATCACGATGGCGGCCATATAGTCCCGGATGTGGAGCTTGTGATAGGCGAACAGCGTGCCGCTGGTCGGGCTGAAGTCGCGGCGGCAAGCCTTGCAGCGATAACGCGGGGTGGCGCCGCGCTTCACGTCGTAGCAGATCGGGCATTGGCAGTGCGGGCAGACCGGGGCGCCGTCCGTCTCCGGCCAGCGCAGCTTGCGGAACATGGTCCAGGCATCCGCGTCGGACAGTCGCAGGATCGCCTTGAGGCTGATCGTCCGCGCCGCCGCCGACATGAGGAAATGCTGTGCCATGGAATGTCACCATATCCGGTATGTTGTTACCAGATATGATATGATCAGAGTTGCCTCTTGTCAACATGAATGTATCGGATATGATATTCCTGTATCGAAAATGAGAGGCTTCATGAAAACCGAGAACGAGTGGGCGAATTGGGTAAAAGGCATGCTCAAGGGTGAGTTGAAGCGTCGGAACATCACCTACGAGCAACTAGCCCAGAAGCTCCAAGAGGTAGGCGTCAACGAGACGCCAGCCGCAATCGCAAACAAGATCAGTCGTGGCCGGTTTACAGCCGTATTCTTTTTACAATGCCTAGACGCTATCGGAGTCTCAAATCTGAGGTTGCGCGATGAGTGAATCTGTTTTTCGGCATATAATTGAGTATCCAGATAATGATGGCATAACGCTTTCAGATATAGCTGCAACATTGGTGGCACATGAGCGCATGTTGCCAATAGTTGCCAGCATACTAGAGCGATCCATAGACGGACTCAAAATTGAAAAAATAGACATCACTATTGAAAAAATCCAAAAAGGGTCCTTGTCAGAAGCATTTTTTGTTGCTATATTTGCTGTGTTTCAGAAGGAGCTTGATAAAGAGGTTCCAGAAGTGATCGAGAGGATTACAGGATTTAGCATTGATGAACGTTACGATACGATCGTAACGGTGCTATTTCTTATTGTTCTGTTTTATGGCTCTCGCTTATTATTTTCCCGTCGTGGAAAATCCGAAGATGGCAGCAAGTTGACTTCTACGCCATTCAACGGTGTTCCTCCCGCTATAGAAGGAAATTATAACAATTATATTAATATTGCCGCTCAAAACCTATCTGTTTCCCCTAAGCGGATCGAAGAAGCTGTGGAGCAGGCAGTTGGGAAGAAGTCCAAGGGGAGTGTCGCTAAGGCGGCTATAGACATTTTTCGGCCAGCAAAACGCGGACTGAGCGGTAGGATAATGCCTACAGGTCTCCCTGAAATTGGGAGAGATGTTACAAGATCTTTTCCTGACGAAATAGCTTTGGCTGAATTTGATGATGATTCTGATGTTCAACACTTCCCCGAAGCTACTCTGGAAATAAGAGCGACTGATCGCGACAAGGTTGATCGCGGCTGGGCGGGAAAACTCTCGCATCATGGTATGAGCACAAAAAGACTTACTGTTCGGCTCTATCCTACAGTTGATCGTGATGTCCTTGCCGCGACAGATGCAGCTCAAGTCGAAGCCATTCTAGAATTTAAACAGGACTCGAACGGGCAATCTAAACCTGTATGCATTCATGTCTTGAAGCTACTGCATCCGTGATTCGGACTTCCATGCACCAGAAGTCCTCACTTTGACGCATTGTTAACCCATCCAGCCTATCCATATTGTGATATGTTAAGCTAATAAGGATAGAGTCATGACTCAACCCAAGTTCAGAGACGCCATAAGAGCAATCGATGACGCTGCTATTGGACTGCGATCCGAACAACAGGCCCGTAGGCTCGCCATCTTGCGTGCTCAGTTGGCGTTGCTGGCGCGGGAGATCGAGAAGGCGGGTGAACATGTCACATCCAGCGCCGCCGCGGAGTAAGTCGAGTCGCCGTCGAAATTCGGATGATGTGCGACGAGTCTTCACCGCTTCGGCACTTGGATGCCTCTTCGTTTGACGGAGAAGGTGCTTAAACACCATTGAGAACAGACCGGAAACCCGGACTATTGATTTGTTTCGGTGATTCTGTCATCCAGAAGATGACAAAGGAAAAGGCCACGGGAGCGAACCGTGGCCTTGAACCTTAACCCGCAATCCCTTGGAACCGGTGCGGGACAGTGGATTGCTGCGTCCGGAATCATGCCCGGATTATCCGCTGCGGTCAACCGGCTTCTGTACTTAGTGCTAATGGAGCACAGAATGCCTTACGAATTTACAGATCGAGAGATCAAAGACGCCCTTCAGGAACTCAGCAAAGAAGACACAAAAACTTCTGGACGAGTTTTGGGTTTAGCCGCAGTCGTCGCTCTACTCCCAGCCACAGCCGGAGTCGATCCGAGAGACGCTAAATCTTTGATATCCGAACTCCTTCGCAGTTCTCATGGTGCAGGAGAAGTCCGTCGCGAAGCTGAGCAATTTGTTGAGTACATCCTTTCTGCCGCAAGAGACGTAGCCACTCATCAAAATCATAATGCTGCACAAGGGGGTTCTCCTCAAGCTTCCGCATCGTCTCTTCCGAAAGGAAATTCCTCGGCTCAACCATAGCGATCTCCATGCAACGATCTCGTTGACTACATAGGCTGATTCTAGGCGATAACGCTCAACTCAACGAGCGTTATCTTCTGGAATGGCAAGCAAGACGGTTGTCACCATCTGTCGTTGTCGCTGATGCGCAGCCCCGCTGCTCGGGCTTCGGCGACGATCCGCCGGCACGTCGCCTCGATCTCTGCCGCCTCGCATTGGCGCGTCTTATCGCCGTCCAATCGCCGGGCGCGGGCCACAGCCTGGAATGCCCAGCTAACAAGATGGATAGAGCGCTCCACTCGGGCGCGATCCTCCTCCGACCGGCTCAGCCGCGCCAGGTCCACCAGCGCCGCCAGCTTGTCCAAACGGGCGCGCAGAGTGCCTCGATCGTCTATCATGACCCATCAACGAGCACGGTGCGGAAAAGTTTCGGCTAAGTCACGCCCGCCAAAATCTTGGAGGTATTTTGAATAGGGAGACATTTTTCATAACTACAGCGGTGAGGGGGAGCAATCTGGACCTCAGCCACTTCGCTGTGTCGCACGGGATACCGTCATGATCGTGAAGCCTGAAACGCGCACAGATCGTCTGTACAGGCTTTGCCTATGCGCCAAAAGAGATGAACCGATCTCGTTGGAAAATCGAGCACGATTGGAGTTCGCGGGGCACCCCGGAGCCGAAAGCCAGCGTCGCCCGTGACCACATGCTCAACGTGGGTCATCAGATGCTCGCCGATGCCGCCCCGTATGGACCCGATCAGAACTGAGACTGCCCGACCCTGGAAGCCCACGGACGGTGGGGTTGATCAAGGCTTTCCTGGCCTTTGGAGCGTCTGACGTGGACAGGACCCCGTCGGCGCCCAACCAACCACGGCCCGACAGACCACCCCGTAGCCGCCGCCATCTGTCGGGATCGGACCCGCGACAGACTTCCCTCGTTCTCGGGTCCTCGCCAAGATAACCCGACCCCGCCAGCCCCACGGGCGAACCATCCCCATCAGTCATCCCGTTAGACCCTATTTGGTGTGGTGGTGTTTGCGTCATAAGACCGCGTTTCCGGACAGGGTGACCGCGCCGGTGACGGCGGACGTGCCGGTGCTGAAAATGGCGCCCAAGCTGCCGAATCCGGTGCCGGTGATGGTCAGGGCCTCGGCGACGGAGACGCCGACGATCGCCACGCTTGCCCCGCTGCTGACGGTCGTGCCGCTGGTGGTCGAGCCCAGTCCGTTGGCGTGGTGGACCTCCACGCCGCCCGTGGTGATCGTGGTGGCGCCGGTGTAGGTGTTGTTTCCGCTGAGAATGACGGTGGTCCCACCGCTCTTGGTGAGAGTGCCCGACCCGCTGATGACGCCGCTCAACGTCGCCTGCGCACCGCCAGCGCCTGGAATGGCTTCGATCTCGCCCGCTCCGGCCAGATCGATGGCGTTGTCGTAGGTGCTTGCACCCTTGACCTGCAACTTGCCGCCGTTCAGCGTCACCGTGCCGCCGACCAGCGCGTCGTCCTCGGTGACCGCCAGCGTGCCTGCGGTCACCGAGGCGCCGGCGGTCAGGCCGGCCTCGTTGCCGGTGTTGGTCAGAGCCAGCGTGCCGGCGCCAGCCTTGGCCAGCGCGAACGCCCCGCCCGACAGGGCGCCGCCGATCGTCAAGGTGGTGCCTGTCGCCGTGGTGACCGTCGCGGCCCCGGTCAGCGTGACGGTGCCGCTCAGCGTGTTGTCGCCGCCGACGTTGACCAGCGCGCCGCCGCTGGAAACGCCGGTGCCGGCCAGACCGGTGATGGCTTCAGCGATCGTGATGCCGCCTTGCAGCCCGAGCGCCGCGCCGCTGGAGACCGAGGTCCCACCGGCGGTCGTGCCCAGCGCGTTGGCGTGCGCCGCGACCAGGGTGCCGGCGCTGACGGTCGTCGTCCCGCTGTAGGAATTGCCGCCGCTGAGGGTGAGCGTCGCCGTGCCGCTCTTGGTCAGGCTGCCGGTGCCGCCGATCGTGCCGGAGAAGGTGGTGTCGCCGGACTGGCTGACCGTCAGCGCATTGGCCCCCAGTGCCACCGTGCCGGCGCCGGACAGCGCGCCGATCGTCTCGGCCGCTGACGACAGCGTCAGGATGCCGGCGAGCGAGACCGCGCTGGTATCGGCCAGCGCCGTGCCGCTGGAGTTGTTCAGCGTCAGCCCGCCGGTGCCTCCGCCGGCCGAGACGGTGGTGGTGCCGGTATAGGTGTTGACCCCCGTCAGCGTCAACACGCCGGTGCCGGTCTTGGTCAGCCCGCCCGCGCCGGAGATCACGCCTGAGAATGTCGTGCTGGTGTTGTCGCCGCCGGCCGTCAACGTGTAGCCGTTGGTGGCGACGCCGCCGGTGCCGGTCAGCGAACCGACGGTCTCGTCGCTGTTGGACAGGGTGATGACGCCGTTGCCGCCGTTGTCGTTGATGGTCAAGGCGCTGGTGTCGGGGATGGCCGCTCCGCCGGTAAAGGTGATCGCGCCGTTTCTCAGCTCGGTGTAACCGCCGTAGGTGTTGGTGCCCGAGAACGTGAGCGCACCGCCACTCATTTTGATGATGTTGCCGCTGGCGCCCGAGATGTTGGCGGAGATGATGAGCGACGCGCTGACGGGGCTGATATCCAGCGTGCCGGTGCCGGCCAGCGCCAGCCCGCCGCCGCCGCTGCCCGCGATCGTCACCGTCGCGGCGCTCGTCGACAGCTGGATCTTGTCGCCCGCCCCCAGCGTCGCGGCGCTGCCGGTCAGGGTTACGGTGGTGCCTGACGTGAGGCTGTCCAGCTTGATGGTGTCCACGGTCGCCTGCGCCACGCTTCGCGCCAGCGCCTCGCGCAGCGAGAAGCCGTCGGCGGCGTCGCCGTCGCTATCGTCGGTGGTCTGGTCGACATAGATGGTAGAACTGGACACCGCCACGTCGGCGGTCCCGCTGGTAGTGCCGTCGCTCAAAGAGAAGCGGATCGTGGTATCGCCATAAGGGGTGGCGTTGGCATAGGCGATATTGCGGACCAGCGTCTGCACCCGCGCGGTGGTGGCGTTGCCATCGAACGTGATCGAGAGCAGGCCGGTGGCGCTGGTATAGCTCCAGGTCGCGAACTGCGTGCTGCTCTCGGACAAGGTGCCGTTGGAGTTCGACGACTTGGCGATGGAACCGGTGGCGGTGACGCCGCTGAGGAAGCTGAACACGTCGTTGACGCTGCCGTCCGCGACACCGCCCGACGTGACCCGCTGGACCGTCAGGCCGCCGCCGGTCCATGCCCCAGCCCCGATTTCGGTATCGGCAACCGTGGCCGCGCCCGTGACGGCAAGGCCGCTGGCGGCGCCGGCCAGCGTGACGGTGTTGCCCGTGCCGGCGGTTCCGCCGTTGAGATCGATCGTCGGCGTGGTGTTGTTGCCCGACGCCGTGATGGCGTTGCTGGTCAAGTCGGCGATGGTAACCGTCCCGTCGGCCCCGCGCGCCCAGTCCTCCGCCGCCGCAAGGTTGTAGGTGACGCTGCCGGTGGAGACGAGGCCGTCCTTGGTCAGCCGCAACGCCACCGCCGTCTTGTCGGCCGCACCCAGCGTGACCGTGAAGCTGGTGGCGCTGGTGATCTCCACGTCCGGGGTGCTGGCGGTCGTAAGCGTATAGCTGCCGACGTCGCCCAGGATGCTCAGCTTGGTGATGTCGATATCGTTGGTGGCGCCCGACTTCGACAGGAAGCCGGTTCCGGTCACCACCAGAACGCCGGATGTCACGTTGTAGGTGGCGGACGTGATCGTGGGAACGGCCACGTTGCTGACGGTCACCGGGCTGGTCGCGTCGACGTCGGTGACCGACGCATCCGCGCCCGCCGTCCAATCCTCCGCCGCCGCCAGATTATAGGTGGTGGCGCTGGTCGAGCTGGTGCCGGCCTTGTTGAGGAACAAGGCGACGGCCGCCTGATCGTTGGCGTTCAGCGTGACCGCGAAGCTGGTGCCGCTGGTGATCTCGACATTGGTCGAGGTCAGCGTGCGGGTCGCATTGTCTTCGCCTTTCAGCGTGAGCTTGGTGACGTCGATGTCGTTGGTGGCGCCGTTCAGCTTCAGGAAGCCGGTGCCGGTTACCGTCAGGATGCCGGTCGAGACGTCATAGGTGGCCGACGTGATCGCCGGAACCGCCACGTTGCTGACGGTCACGCCGTTGCCGGTGAGATCGGCGATGGTGACCGCCGCGTCGGCGCCGGCCGCCCAATCCTCCGCCGCCGCGAGGTTGTAGGTGGCGCCGCCGGTCGAGCTGGTGCCGGCCTTGTTCAGGAACAGCGCCACCGCAGCCAGGTCGGCGGCGTTCAGCGTCACCGTGAAGCTGGTGGCGCTGGTCACCTCGACGCTCGACGTGGTCAGGGTCCGGCTGTCGCCGCCCTCGCCGCTCAGCGCCAGCTTGGAAACGTCGATGTCGTTGGTGGCGCCGCTCCGCTTCGTGAAGCCGGTGCCGGTCACCACCAGCACGCCGGAGGTGGCATCGTAGGTCGCGGACGTGATCGCCGGAACCGGCACGTTGCTGACCGTCACGGGGGTGGTGCTGTCACTGGCGCTGTCGTTGATCACCGTATTCCATTCAGACCCTGCGGCGAGGTTGTAGGTCGTGTTGCCGGTCGAGCTGGTGCCGTTCTTGTTGAGCAACAGCGCCACCGCCGCCTGGTCGGCGGCGTTGAGAGTCACCGAGATGCTGGTGGCGCTGTTCACCTCGACGTTCGACGAGGTCAGAGTGCGGGTGACCGCGCCCTCGCCCCGCAGGATCAGCTTGGACACCGTGACGTCGTTGGTGGCGCCCGGCCAGGCCACGAAGCCGGTGCCGGTCAGCGTCAGCACGCCGGTCGAGACGTCATAGGCGGCCGAGGTGATGGCCGGGTCCGCGACGCCGCTGACCGTCACGCCGTTGCCGGTGAGATCGGCCACGGTGACCGCCGCGTCGGCGCCCGCCGCCCAGTCCTCCGCCGCGGCGAGGTTGTAGGGGGTGGTGGTGACCGAGACGGTGCCGTTGTAGTTGAGCAGGCCGTTGACCGCCAGCTTGTCGGCGGCGCTCAGCGTCACCGAGAACGATGTGCCGCTGGCGATCTCCACGCTCGACGTGGTCAGCGTGTAGCTGTTGTTGCCCTCGCCGGTCAGGCTGAGCTTGCTGACGTCGATGTCGTTGGTGGCGCCGCTGAGCTTGGTGAAGCCCGTGCCGGTCACCGTCAGGGTGCCGGTCGAGGCGTTGTAGGTGGCCGAGGTGATCGCAGGCACCGGCACGTTGCTGACGGTCACCGCGCTGGTCGCGTCGGCGATGCTGGCGTTGGTGATCACCGTGTTCCAGTCGTCCGCCGCCGCGAGGTTGAACGTCGTGCCGCCGGTGGAGGTGGTGCCCGCCTTGTTGAGGATCTGGTTGACCGCCGCCTTGTCGGTCGCGTCCAGTGTGATCGAGAAGGACGTGGCGTCCGTGATCTCGACATTCGCCGTCGTGGTCAGGGTATGGGTCGCCCCGCCCTCGCCGGTCAGCGTCAGGGTGTTGGCCGTGATATCGTTGGTGGCACCCGACGCCGCCACCAGCCCGGTGCCGGTCACCGCCAGCACGCCGGTCGTGGCATTGTAGGTGGCCGACGTGATGGTCGGGGCCGACACGTTGCTGACGGTCACGCCGTTGCCGGTGGCATCGACGTCGGTGACACCTGAAGCGGCGCCCGCCGCCCAGTTCTCCGCCGCCGCGAGGTTGTAGGTGGTGCCGCCGACCGCCGATGTGCCGGTCTTGTTCAGCAGCGCGTTGACGGCCCGCTTGTCCGCCGCGCTCAACGTCACCGAGAAGGATGTGCCGCTGCCGATCTCGACGCTGGACGAGGTCAGCGTATAGGTGCCGCCGCCCTGGCCGGTCAGCGTCAGCTTGGAAATGTCGATATCGTTGGTGGCGCCGGACAGCTTGAGGAACCCGGTGCCGGTAACGGCCAGTACGCCGGTGGAGGCGTCGTAGGTGGCCGACGTGATCTCCGGTACCGGCACATTGCTGACGGTCACGGCGTTGCCGGTGGTGTCGGCGTTGTTAAGGCCGTACCAGTCCGCGGCACCCGCCAGATTGTAGGTGGTGGCGCTGGTCGAGCTGGTGCCGGCCTTGTTCAGGATCTGGTTGACCGCCGCCTTGTCGGTGCCGTTCAGGGTGATGGTGAAGCCGGTGGCGCTGCTGGCGGTGATCGCGCCGGTTTCGGTCAGGGTATAGGTCGAGCCGCCCTCGCCGGTCAGCGTCAGCTTGGTCTCGTCGACGGCGTTGCCGTTGGTCAGGCCGGTGGCGGTCACCACCAGCTCACCGGTGGTGGCGTTGTACGTCGCGCTGGTGATGGTCGGGCCGGCGGCATCGTCGTTGGTGATCGTGCCGGCGGCGGTGGACGTGCCCAGCGTGGCGTTCGACGGGCTGGATAGGGTGACGGTGAAGGTCTCGTCCGATTCGACCGTCGCGTCGCCCGCGATGGTCACGGTGAAGGTCTTGCTCGTCTCGCCGGCGGTGAAGGTCACGGTGCCGCTGGTGGCGACATAATCGACGCCGGCGGAGGCGCTGCTATTGTCGGACGTGGCGTAATTGACCGACACCGCTTGGCCCGACGCGGCGCTCAGCGTGACCGTGAAGGTCATGTTGCTGGTGCCGCTGTTGCCTTCGGTCAGGCTGGAGTTGGCGATCGAGACGGCCGGGGCCGCGTCGTCGTCGGTGATCGTCACCGTGGACTGCTGGGTGCCGCTTTCGGTGGCGCCGCCGCCGCCGGTGACATTGGTGATGTCGAGGATGACGGTTTCGTTCGTCTCGTCCAGCGTGTCCTGGGCCGCCGTGACGGTGGCGGTTCCGGTGGTGTTGCCGGCGGTGATGGTGATGGTGGTGGAGGATAGGGTGTAGTCGGTGCCGCCGCCGGTCCCGGTGCCGGTCGCGGTCAGCGTCACCGTGGTATCGGATGCGGCCACCGCGCTGAGCGTCGCGGTGACAGTGGAGGTGCCGGCGGCCTCGGCGATGCTTGCGTTGTCGACGGAAAGGGTGACGGTGGGGGCGCCGCCAGTGAAGGCCAGCATGCTGCTGGCGAATGACGCGAGGGATGGATCTGTGGTGTCTTGCTGCGTGTAATTCGATATGGAAACAAAGCGGCTAAGCCAACCGCTGCGATCGGTAGCCGTCATTGTTCCTGTATAAGCAAAATTATCCTTTGATCTAGTAACCGCGTTACTCTGATAATTAAAGGATAAAGCATCAGTATTACCGGTTAGCTGGCTCGGCAGCTTGGACGCATTCGAGAGTGTCGATGATGCTGAATTAGTGAACCATCCGGTGTCGGCTCCACTGGACGATATGTTCGCCGAACTCTGTTCAGAAAAATGCATACCAAAGAGGAAGGTCGGACTAGCAAGACTTCCTGTGAGAATGAATAAATTGTCACCATGAGTGTTCGATCCGTCAGAAGTCGGCGATCTAAAAACGTTTAGAGCACCAGTTGCATTACTTACACCTTGAGAAGTCACTTGGCTACTAAGATCTGTCGAGTCCGTTAATCTGGTCAACGTGATCGATGGCGCAACATTGTTTTGGCCTACGGGTCCAATCATGACTTTAAAAATGGTCCCAGCGGTGACATTGGCTGTTGGAGTCCAAGTCATGTCGAACTCGGCGCTTGAAGTAGCAGCGAAACTGGTTGGACTGGTAAATGCCGACCCATTCCAGGCGCGATCTGTAAAAATAACCGATGTATTGGCATCAATACCGACAAGGGGAGCGAACACGAAAAAATTGTTTGTGGTTGAAACTTGAAGTATGGCGATGTCACCTGCCACCAACGTCGCCATCTTTCCGGTATAGGCCGATATCCCCAGATCGGTGATGGCAACTTGTGTTTCGATAATTCCATTGGCACGCTCAAGCTCCCAGTTTCCCCCCTCCGTGGCGGCACCGGTATCGTCGATGGATGCGGCAACATCCGCTCCTGTCGCCTGGGCAAGAGCTTTCAGGAACTCCGTGCCAGCGGCATCGCGGCCGATGTCGCAGCCGTAGAGGAGAATGTCGCCGTCGCTGGAGAGCGCCGAGCCAATGGTAGAGAGCGCGTTAGCGTATTTGCCAGTTATCGAGTCCCGTTCCAACGAGGTGGTGCCAAACAGCAGCCTTGCTTCCTGACCATGACTGATGATGTGGATGGCATCGACGCCAGCACGACCCTGAAGGTAGTCGGCCATCTGCGTGACGCCGTCTTTGGTGGAATCGATTTGCACGACTTCCATGTCGCTTCGCAAATTGTCGCGCAGGACCTTCCAATCGGTCACGCTCGTGTCGATGAAGGTGATTTCGACGCGCGTCGATGCGGCTTCCGGCGCCCCCAACTCAGTTCCCGCAGCGATTTTATCCGAGGCCGTAGGCTGGATTGTCGATGTGGCTGGCACATCCGACTTGGTTGCTTGTGCCGCGGCGTCTAGAAGCTTCTGGTCAATAGCGTGATCGGCGGTGTCCAATTGAACGACGGCAGTCGGGTCGTGCACCACCACATCGACAACCGTCGCGACTCCCGCCGCGTCGAACATGAAACGCGGTTCCAGCGCGATGACGGAAGTGGACATGTGCAGATGATCGCGCATGCCAGTCAGGCCGCCACGCTTGTCCCGCCGACCAAGACCCATCACACCCATGATATCCTCCGACACGCGCATTATCCCGTTGTGACTATACGAATAAGTTAGTCACCTGCCGTAGATTGTACCTCATTCGGGGTGTACGTGTACAGACACTCTCTAGAAGGGCGACTGCATTAATTGGAGATCAGCTTCTACAAGAAATTAAAGAAATTTTTACCCGTAAAATTTCTTGTTACTACCGCCATGAAGTCATGCCATGGCGTATGGAGACATCAATAAGCTTGTCGGGAACAACGAATTAGGCATCGACTCAAGATTGTTGGCAACTTCAGCTGCCGTGATCGTCGTACGTCGCGGATCACTGGATATTTCACTTATCGAAAGTGCGGAAAATTTCCGCCGAAGCGATTTTTCGGCAAGCGATACCCTAGGGGGTTATGAGATATCTCCGGTTTTTCGGCCTCGGTTTATCGGCTGTGGCTTCGTCAAGGTTGGCCTCAACGGAGGCGCCAGCTTCGGTGTGGCCGGGGTTTCCCGTTGCGATCGGGCTTGATCCCACAAGCGCTAACCTAGGGTCTCCCGCCTTCCTCTCCGTCATCACCAGATTTGCTACCACAAGCGCTACCTTAAGGATCCACACTCCCCTTTCCATCATGTCCGGACTTGATCCGGGTAGCTTTCAGCCGAAGTCAACATAGCATTATCAACCTTAAGCATATTCGCATCGCTGAATTTCCCGAATGCAGATACCCGGATCAAGTCCGGGTATGACGATATGGGGGATTGATGCCCTGGGTCAGGCCACAGTCATCCTAAGTCAGCGTTTATGGGATCATGTCCGGGTATGATGAAAAGGCAAGTGTATGTCCGCGATCAAATATTCAGAGATCCGTACAAGTTCGCCCAAGTCGGATTATTTTTGACGATCAACGCCACCTTCCAAGAGCGCCGCCAATGATTGATTGTCTTCTCACGTTGTATCGCGAGTAGAATGCTGTCGTGCCACTCGGCCCATATCAGCATTCTCAAACCATATCTTTTCGTGAACCCCTCTCCCACGGGCTCCCGGTGCTGAAACGCGCGGCGCGCCAGATCGGCCGTGACGCCGATGTACAGCGTGCCATCTGGTCGATTGGTCATGATGTAGACCCAGCCTCCGGACATGGCGCATATTTGGCCGAACGCGGCGGAAAACGCGATGCGACAAATCCAGGCATCTCCTCACAGGAAATTTGGCGGATGAAGCTCGGAAGTCAGGTTGAACTCACCATTGTGGCTTCAGCCGATGAATTCCCGGATCAAGCCCCATAAGCGCTAACTTAGGTGTCGCAAATGCTCTGCGGGTCTCACCCGCTCCCCCTTTCGTCATGCCCGGACTTGATCAGGGCATCTGTCGGCTGAAACCGGTGTGGTGAATTCAACCAAGCGTCTATATTCCACCACTCAATCTCCCGAAGACAGATACCCGGATCAAGTCTGGGTATGACGATGAGGGGGAAGATGCCGCTATCGCCGTGATGCCTGTGAAAAACTCTAGTTGGAAGCTATGGAGGCGCCGGACGAATGCTTAACAGCTACACATGTATCAAACCTTGCCACGTTGGCCACGAGGCTGGCCGGAACAGACACCTTTACTGTTCAACGATGCCGTGTTCATTCCGCGACTCCCATATGGGCAAGAAGCTTGTTCATTTTGCAATTCAACAAACCGACATTATCCACGACAACCGCCATGCCGGTCTTGAGCTCGGCCACGTCGGTCTTGAGCTCGGCCACGTCGGTCTTGAGCTCGGCCACGTCGGTCTTGAGCACCGCTTGGTCCTGCTCAAGGCGGGCCAATCCCTGCTCAAGGCGGGCCTGCCCCTGCTCAAGGCGGACTTGGCCTTGGGTCAGTCGAGTGTCCATCATGTCGATTTTCGTCGTGATGGTCACCAACGTGCTGACCACCACATCGCTACGCAAATGAGCGCCCATCGATTACCCCTTTCGCACATACGATGGCGTAACATATCGCCTGCGCGCGCACAACGATGGCGCCACGCCGCAGGCCGCGCGAGCGGGCGAAGCGGTTGCCGGCCGCGACTGTGGCGGGAATGTGGATAGGGCCATCAGCCATCGCCGCGTCTCCGACAAAGGTGGACCACTGATCATGATCGAATGCCGTTGGCATCGGATGTGGCGAAGCGGCGCCCGACGTTGAAGTCGCGATCGGTCGGACGCCGCTTCGCTTCACTTGACCTCAAGCGGAGACATTTCGTGCCATTCGCCTTGGGCCCCTATCGTTTGGCGATCCGGGCCGCCTGGTCACCGGAAGAAGGCGACGTAGGTCTGGATTTGGCCTCTGACCGCCTGAGGCGCCAAGTTGACCTCCTGGAATTTTCGGCCTTCCTCGCTGACCAGATCGTAGCGGCCCCGCTCCAGCCGTTCGTCATCACGGGGATTGGCGAAGGTCAGGGTGAAGGGTGTGCGGGTGCTCCGGGGGCCGCGAACCTCCTCCTTGATGCGGATCAGCCTCAACTCGACCTGCTCCATCCCAATCTGCGCCATGAAGATGTTGCCAATCTGTTTTTGAAAATAATCGATCTCCACCACCTCGCAGATCATCATGACACCCATCCTCGCATTCATGGTTCACGTCCAACCCAAGTCGACACCCCTATCTAAAGCCATATATCTTATAGGTATGGTTAATACTATCGAAAAAGATATCCGATGGAATGTTCATATCGTAAGCCGTCCCGATTCGCGCCCGAGAATCCACAAACCCGCCCGGCGCGGCCAGCCACGCGCCCGGTTGCCCTGCCGTTGGCATACCCGCATACCCATGATTGAGCTCGAACCAGGGTGAAATCCGGATCACGCGCATAGTGCGGTATCGATTCTTGTTAATGATAGTTTCAGCGATTCAATCGCGGCGAGTTTTCGAGTACGCATGATTTTGGTACTAAGCCTTTCGTATGAACGAACCGAGTTCGCGACATACGGGATCGTGCTTGGCGGGCGCAGGGGTGAGCGGCTCGGAGCCCATGAGGCGCCCGAGTCGCTTCCGGCGCCAGTCCAGGCGCGACGGTCGACGTGGGAAGGAGAGGTGGACATCCCGCGCCGATTGGCCGCCACACGGTTCGCCAAACCACCAGGAAGAAAGAGTGAAAAAATGTCCGATCCGTATATGGGTACAGTGATGCCGGTCGCCTTCCAGTTCGCTCCCCAGGACTGGCAGACCTGCCAAGGCCAGAATCTTCCGGTCAATCAGTACAGCGCGCTGTATTCGCTGCTTGGCACCACCTTCGGCGGTTCCAACGGCCAAAACTTCAATCTGCCCGACCTTCAGGGCCGGACCATCGTCGGCCAGGGCATCCTGAACCTCAACGGGTCCGTGAGCCAGTACGTCGCCGGTGCCAAGGGTGGCGCCGTCAGCGCGACGCTGAGCACCGCCAATGTTCCGCTGGCGCCGCACGTCCATCCTCTGACCGGCGGAGGCACGGGCACCGTGACCATCAACGGGACGACCGCGGCGGCGACCGATCCGGGACCGGGCAGCAACCGGGTACTGGCGACCGGCAACTATCTTGATGTCGATGGAAATGCTCAGCCTGTCAAGATGTACTCCCCGGCCGCCCCGGCCGGCGGTGGCACCGCCACGAGCATCGGCACCGGCACCGTGTCGCTCACCGGCCTGACCGTCGGCCCCAACAACGGCACCGGCGCCACGCCGTTCAGCATCCGTGAGCCCTACCTCACCATGTACTACGTCATGGCGACCAACGGCATCTACCCGACCCGTCCGTGATCCGACGCATCCGGACCGCCGCCCTACACTCGTGGGTTGGGCGGCGGTCCGGACACCGCTCAGTTGAAGGCGACGTGATAGGCCATGCCGTTCTCCTCGCGGTCCGGCGTCAGCGTCGGGGTGATGTGCATGCCGACGACACCCATCCCATCCGCCTCGATCTCGTAGAAGCCTTCCACCAGGATCGGATCGCTGGGACCGCGGAACAGCAGCGTCAGCGGCTTGCGGAACTTGGGATGCGACGCGCCCTTGCTGGGATCATAGGCCTGGGTCAAGCGCAGCTTGAAGTCGGCGGCCACGTTGGGGTGCGGGACGGAGAACTCCTTGCCGATCCAAGGCGTCCAATTCTCAAGGGTGAAGATGTCGGGAACGGCTGTCGTTTCAGTCACGGCGGGGATCTTTCCGGAAATGCAATGATGCTGGATCATAGACCTTATGTGATATGACGTCATCCGTTCGATGTACCGCTTCAATAGGTTTTTTCCATGATCCGCGACGGCGACCGCATCCTGACGACAAAGCCCGGATTGACCCTGCGCCCGGAGCGGCCGGACGACGGGGCGCTGTTGTTCCAAATCTTCAAGGCGTCCAAGGCGCTGGATTTCGATGCCATGCCGCTGCCCCAAGCCCAGAAGGATTTCCTGCTGGAACGGCAGCACATCTCGCAGCTCTACAACTGGCGGCACAGCTATCCGTTCTTGGAACAGTGGATCGCCGAATTCGACGGCGTGCCGGTCGGCCGCCTGATCTTCTCGCTGGAACCGGACCAGATCCTGGTCCACGACCTCGCCATGCTGCCCGGCAGACTTGGGGTCGGCGGCGGCAAGACCATCATCAAGGACGTGATCTTCGCGGAGGCGATCCGCACTGGCAAGATCGCGCGCGCCTCGGTGGCCCCGCTCAATCCGGTGCGCCGGCTCTATGCCAGACTGGGCATAACCGAACTGCCGTCCGAGTTCGGATCGGTGATGATCGGCCTGGAGTGGCGGCCACCCCACAATGGCGCCCGCCAGTCCGGCCCCGCGTGACCTTGCCCGTCAGTTGTGGATGACTTGGTATTCCTGCAGGGGGCCGGTGCTTTGGATCGGCGCCATCATGATCTGCCGGAACTCGCGCCCGCTCTCGCTCTTCATGTCATAGACGCCTTCGACCAGCAACGTGTCACGGGGCGTGCCGAAGATGAGCGAGAAGGGCACGCGGAAGTCCTTGAGCGTCGCCACGCCCTCCTTCAGGCGCAGCAGCTTGATCTTGACCGGCTCGGGCACGGTATCCACCGTGAATACATTGCCGACTTCGCTCCGGAAGGTCTCGATCGTCAACGATCCGAACACCACCATGACCCGCTCACTCCATCAGTTGGGCCGCATACTAGGCCGAATGGATTATACTTAACGTCATAAGTTTAGACTCGTAAAGGGTAATTCGAAGGGCGAACCGGCTCCCGTGCGGCGTCATGGCGGGAGGTCGGCGGCCAGTCGAGGCGGCTCGGAACCAACCGCCTCATGCCGCCACGGCGTAGCCCTCGGCGACGCGGTCCATCGGCATGGGCCGGATGCGGGCGGCCTGGCCGGCGCTGCCGAAGGCCACGAAGCGATCGCGGCAGAGGTCGCTGGCGGCGGTCAGAGCGGCGGCGAAGAACTTGCGCGGGTCGAACTCGTCGGGCTTTTGCGACAGCAGGCGGCGGACGGCGCCGGTCATGGCGAGGCGAATGTCGGTGTCGATGTTGATCTTGCGCACGCCATAGCGGATGCCCTTCTGGATCTCCTCGACCGGGACCCCGTAGGTCTCCTTGATCTCGCCGCCGTGCTCGCGGATGATGTCGAGCCATTCCTGCGGCACCGACGACGAGCCGTGCATCACCAGATGGGTGTTGGGCAGGCGGGCGTGGATCTGGCGGATGCGGTCGATCGCCAGGATGTCGCCGGTCGGGCGGCGCGAGAACTTGTAGGCGCCGTGGCTGGTGCCGATCGCGATGGCCAGCGCGTCCACGCCGGTCGCCGCGACGAAGTCCGCCGCCTGATCGGGGTCGGTCAGAAGCTGGTCATGGTCCAGCGTGCCCTCGGCGCCGGAGCCGTCCTCCTCGCCCGCCTGCCCCGTTTCCAGCGAGCCCAGGCAGCCCAGCTCGCCCTCGACCGAGACGCCGACGGGGTGGGCCATCTCAACCACCTGTCGGGTGACGCGGACGTTGTACTCGAACGAGGCCGGCGTCTTCATGTCCTCGCCCAGTGAGCCGTCCATCATGACACTGGTGAAGCCGGAGCGGATCGAGCGCTGGCACACCGCCGGGCTGGCGCCGTGGTCCTGGTGCAGGACCACCGGGATGTGCGGCCACGTCTCGACCGCCGCCTCGACCATGTGGCGCAGGAAGGCCTCGCCGGTGTATTTGCGGGCCCCGGCCGAGGCTTGGAGGATCACCGGGCTGTCGCAGGCGTCGGCCGCCAGCATGATCGCGCGGATCTGCTCCATGTTGTTGATGTTGAAGGCCGGCAGGCCATAGTCATGCTCGGCGGCGTGGTCGAGCAGCTGGCGCAGGGAAACGAGAGCCATGGTTTCCTCCTCGTGATTTTCTTGGTTTTTTCTCAGATCAGCGCGCGGGCGGCCTCGGCGACGCGGTCGGGCGTCAGGCCGAAGAAGGGGAACAGCGCGTCGGCGGGGGCGGACTCGCCGAAACAGTCGATGCCGATCACGCCGCCATCCAACCCGACATACTTCCACCAGCCATCGGTGCGGCCGGCCTCGATCGCCAGCCGCGGCGCGTCGGTCCCGAGCACCGCCTTGCGGTACGCCTTGTCCTGGCGGTCGAACACCGTGGTCGAGGGCATCGACACCACGCGCACCGCGACGCCCTCGGCGGTCAGCAGATCGCGCGCGGCCATCGCCAGCGGCACCTCGGACCCGGTCGCGATCAGCACCAGTTCCGGTGAGCCCTCGTCCGGTTCGGCGAGGATGTAGCCACCACGCGCCGCCGCCTTGCCCCGAGGCGCGCCGCCCGGCTGCGGCGGCAGGTTCTGGCGCGACAGCAGCAGGCTGGTCGGGCCGTCCTGGCGCTCCACGGCGGCCCGCCACGCCACGGCGGTCTCCAGCGCGTCGCAGGGACGCCAGACATCCATGTTGGGGATCAGGCGCAGGCTGGCGGCGTGCTCGATCGGCTGGTGCGTCGGGCCGTCCTCGCCCAACCCGATGCTGTCATGGGTGAAGACCTGGATCGCCCGGATGCCCATCAGCGCCGACAGCCGCAGCGCGTTCCTGGAATAGTCGGAGAACACCAGGAAGGTGCCGCCGAACGGGATGTGGCCGCCGTGCAGCGCGATGCCGTTGATGATGGCGGTCATGCCGAACTCGCGCACGCCATAATGGATGTAGTTGCCGCCGCCGGTTCCGGCGACCGTTCGGCACGCCGGCCAGTTGGTCAGGTTCGAGCCGGTCAGGTCGGCGGAACCGCCCAGCAGTTCCGGTAGCAGGGGTGCCAGCGCGGCGATGGCCTGCTGCGACGACTTGCGGGTCGCCGCCGTGGTGTTGGCCAGCGCCGTGGCGGTGACGAAGGCGGCGGCCCGCTCGGCGAAATCGTCGGGCAGCCGGCCGGCGATCCGCCGGGTGAACTCGGCGGCGAGGTCGGGATGCTCGGTGGCGTAGGCGTCGAACCGGGCTTGCCAGTCCCGCTGGAGAGCGGCGCCGCGTGCGCGGGCGTCCCAGGCGTCGTGGATTTCCGCCGGGATCTCGAAGGCGGCGTGGGGCCAGTCGAGCGCCGCGCGGGTGGCCTGCGTCTCGTCACCCCCCAGGGGCGCGCCGTGGACGTCATGGGTGCCAGCCTTCTTGGGCGACCCCCAGCCGATCACCGTCTTGCAGCAGACCAGCACGGGCTTGCCAGTGGGGCTCAGCGCGTCGGCCATGGCCGCGTCCAGCGCCGCCGCGTCGTGGCCGTCGACATCGCGGATCACCCGCCAGCCATAGGCCTCGAACCGCGCCGGGGTGTCGTCGGTGAACCAGCCCTGGACGTGGCCGTCAATCGAGATGCCGTTGTCGTCGTAGAAGACGACCAGCTTCTCCAACCCCAGCGTCCCGGCCAGCGAACAGGCCTCGTGGGAGATGCCCTCCATCAGGCAGCCGTCGCCGACGAAGACGAAGGTGCGGTGGTCGACGAGGACGTGGCCCGGCCGGTTGAACTCGTCGGCCAGCAGGCGTTCGGCCAGCGCCATGCCGACCGCGTTGCAGATGCCCTGCCCCAACGGACCGGTGGTGGTCTCGACGCCGGGGGTGACGCCCCATTCCGGATGGCCGGGCGTCTTGGAATGGAGCTGGCGGAAGTTGCGCAGCTCCTCGATCGGCAGATCGTAGCCGGTCAGGTGCAGCAGCCCATACAGCAGCATGGAGCCGTGGCCGTTGGACAGCACGAAGCGGTCGCGGTCGGGCCAGCGCGGGTCGGCGGGGTTGTGCCGCAGGTGGCGGTTCCACAAGGCCTCGGCGATGTCGGCCATGCCCATCGGCATGCCGGGGTGGCCGGACTTGGCCTTCTCGACCGCGTCGACCGCCAGCATGCGCAGCGCGTTGGCGAGGGTCCGGCGGTCCGGAGTGGTGGTGGCCTGGGCCTCGGCGGTCAGTGTCTCGGTCATCGCTGTCATCTCCCCCTCAATGCGCCTTCTTCTTGCGGTCCATCAGCTGCCAGATCAGCGGCGTGATGATGAGCTGCATGGCGAGCGCCATCTTGCCGCCGGGGCAGCAGATCGTGTTGGGCCGGGACATGAAGCTGTCCTTCAGCATCGACAGCAGGTACGGAAAGTCGATGCCGCGCGGGTTGCGGAAGCGGATCACCAGCATGCTCTCGTCGGCGCTGGGGATGTCGCGGGCGATGAACGGGTTGGAGGTGTCCACCGTCGGCACCCGCTGGAAGTTGATGTCGGTCAGCGAGAACTGCGGGCAGATGAAGTTGACGTAGTCGGGCATCCGCCGGAGGATGGTGTCGACGATCGCCTCCTGGCTGTGGCCGCGCGAGATCTTGTCCCGGTGCAGCTTCTGGATCCATTCCAGGTTGATGATCGGCACGACGCCGATCAGCAGGTCGGCGTGGCGGGCGGCGTCCACCGTCTCGGTCTTGACCGCGCCGTGCAGCCCTTCATAGAACAGGATGTCGGTCGGTTCGGGCAGGGGCTCCCACGGCGTGAAGGTGCCCGGCTCCTGGCCATAGGGCGCCGCCTCCTCCGGGCTGTGCAGGTATTTGCGGGTGGTGCCGGTTCCGGTCTCGCCATAGCGCTGGAACAGGGTCTCGATCTCCTCGAACAGGTTGGCGTCCGGCCCGAAATGGCTGAAACTCGCCACTCCCTGGCGCTGCGCCTCGGCCAAGCGCTGGCGCATCTCCATGCGGTCGTAGCGGTGATAGGCGTCGCCCTCGATCACGGCGGCGGAGATCTGCTCGCGCCGGAAGATCTGCTGGAAGGTGTGGCGGACCGTGGTGGTGCCGGCGCCGGACGATCCGGTGATGGCGATGATCGGATGCTTGGCGGACATGGCGTCAGACTCCCCCGACAGCGCCGGCCGGCGCCCGGAACAGCGAGCGTTTGTTGAACAGGGGGGAGTCGAACACCGCGTCCTCGCCCCGGTCATGGGTCTGGTGGTAGTGGACGACGCGCTCGACCTCGGCCTTCGATCCCAGGATCAGCGGCACGCGCTGGTGCAGCGCCACCGGTGCTATCTCCAGGATGCGCTGGCGGCCGGTCGACGCCGCCCCACCCGCCTGCTCCAGGATCATCGCCATGGGATTGGCCTCGTACAGCAGCCGCAGGCGTCCCGGTTTCGAGGTGTCGCGGGTGTCCCAGGGGTACATGAACAGCCCACCCCGGATCAGGATGCGGTAGACCTCGGCCACCAGCGAGGCGATCCAGCGCATGTTGAAGTCCTTGCCGCGTGGGCCAGAGCCGCCCTGGACGCATTCCTCGACATAGCGCTGGACGGGAGGCTCCCAGAAGCGCGAGTTCGACATGTTGATGGCGAACTCGCGGGTCTCCTCCGGCACCCTCATGTCGGGGTGGGTCAGGTTGAAGTTGCCGATCTCGCGGTCGAGCGTGAAGCCATGGACCCCGGCACCCAGCGTCACCACGATCATGGTGGTCGGGCCGTAGAGAGCGAAGCCGGCCGCGACCTGCTCGGTGCCCGGCCGCAGGAAGTCCTCCTCGGTCGGCTCCCCAGGGGGTTCGTCAACGCCCTCGGGCGCCCTGAGGATCGAGAAGATGGTGCCGACCGTCACGTTGACGTCGATGTTGGACGAGCCGTCGAGCGGATCGAACAGCAGCAGGTGGCGCCCCCGGCGGTGCGGCGCCGGCACCACGTAGGGCTCTTCCATCTCCTCGGAAGCCATGCCGCGGACCTGGCCGCCCCAGGAGCAGGTATCCAGCATGATCTCGTTGGCGGTCAGGTCGAGCGGCTTCTGCTCCTCGTCGTGGACATTGGTGCCGGTGACGGCTTGATGGACGTGGAGCGGCCCGCGCGACACCGTGACGGCGATCAGCTTGCAGGCGGTCTGGACATCGTTCAGCAGCGCGGTCAGCTCGGTGTCGGCACCGCCGCGGCGGCGCTGGTCCTCGATGATGAACTTCGCGAACGTCATGCTGCGATGCGGCATCGATCTTCTCCCCAGGGGAACGTTGTTGTTATTGTTTGTTCGTTTTCACTTTTGACGCCATGTTTTTCATTGGGAAGCTTGTTTCGCCGGAAAGCGGGCTATTGGGCGAAGACGCGGCTTGCGCGGATGTCGGCCTCCTCGATGGTTTGAAGCGCGTCGGCGTCCAGGATGCCGCCCTTGGCGAACAGCCGGTTGGCTTGGCGCAGTCGGGCGCGGTCCAGCGCGTTGCGGATCGAGCGGGCGTTGGCGAAGCGCGGCTGATCCATCCGGCGCTCGATGTAATCCCGCATCGCCGCAGTGGCGCCGTCCGACAGCCGGTAGTGCCACGCGGCGACCATGGTCCCGGCGATGTCCAGCAGCTCGTCCGAGCGGAAATCGGGGAAATCGACGTGATGGGCGATGCGCGACCCCATGCCGGGATTGCTGGAGAAGAACGTCTCCAGGCGGTCCTTGTAGCCGGCCAGGATCACCACCAGGTCGGCGCGGTGGTCCTCCATCACCTGGAGCAGGATCTCGATCGCCTCCTGGCCATAGTCGCGCTCGTTCTCCGGGCGGTACAGGTAGTAGGCCTCGTCGATGAACAGCACGCCGCCCATCGCCTTCTTCAACGCCTCCTTGGTCTTGGGCGCGGTGTGGCCGATATACTGACCGACCAGATCGTCGCGGGTGACCGACACCACGTGGTCGCGGCGGATATAGCCCAGCCGGTGCAGGATGCCCGCCATCCGCCGCGCCACCGTCGTCTTGCCGGTGCCGGGATTGCCGGTGAAGCTCATGTGCAGGGACGGCGGGTCGGTGGCGAGGCCAAGCTGGCGCCGGGCCTGGTCGATCAAGAGCAGCGCCGCGATCTCGCGGATGCGGCTCTTGACCGGGACCAGGCCGACCAATTCGCGGTCCAGCTGGTCCAGGATCTCGCCGATGTTCGACGCGGCGTAGAGCGCGTCGAGATCGACCGTCGTTCTGGTTTCCGGGCTGGCCTCCTGGGCGATATCCGGGGCGGCCGTCATGCCGCCCTCCGGGCCGCCGGCTCCAGCGCGTTCCGGAAATCCGCCAGAACCTCGTGATAGGAACGATCGGCCCCCCTCGCCCCGAAGATCGCGGAGCCGGCCACGAAGGTGTCGGCGCCCGCCTCGGCGATCAGCCCGATGTTGGATGGCTTGACGCCGCCATCGACCTCCAGCCAGATCGGCTGGCCACCATTGGCCGCGTGGCAATCGATCCGGCGGCGGATTTGGGCGATCTTGACCAGGGCCTCGGGGATGAAGCCTTGGCCGCCGAAGCCTGGATTGACCGACATCACCAGGATCAGGTCGATCCTGTCCATCACATGGTCCAGGTGGTGCAGCGGCGTCGCCGGATTGAAGGCCAGCCCGGCCTTGCAGCCGTTCTCGCGGATCAGCGCCAGGGTGCGGTCGACATGCTCCGACGCCTCGGGGTGGAACGAGATGATGTCGGCCCCTGCCTTCGCGAACATCGGCACCAGGGCGTCCACCGGCTTGACCATCAGGTGGACGTCGATCGGCGCCTTGGTGCGCGGCCGGATCGCCTCGCAGACCAGCGGGCCGATCGTCAGGTTGGGGACGTAGTGGTTGTCCATCACGTCGAAATGCACGATGTCGGCGCCAGCCGCGATGACGTTCTCGACCTCCTCGCCGAGCCGGGCGAAGTCAGCCGACAGGATGCTGGGGGCGATCCGGAATGGGCCGTTGGCCATCATTGCTCCACTCCGCCCTCAGTACCGCGCGCCGGCGGGCTTCTCGGTCGCGTAGCTGCGGATCGTGTAATCCACCTTGCGGCCGGGGCCCTCGGACCGGATCAACTCGAAGCCCTTCTCCTCGGCTGGGCGGTCGATGATGAAGGACATGCGCACACTCTCGAAACCCTTCTGGCTATCGAAGGCCAGCACCTTGATATATTTGCCCTTGTTGGCCTTGCGGCAGGCGTTGATCTCCATCATCACGCCGGCGGCGTCGGCGATGTCGAACATCGGCGTGCCCCACATGTCCCAATAGATGTTGCGGGGGTGCGGATCGTCGGTCGATTCGACCGCGACGGCCCAGCCCTGGTTGAGCGCGTAGGTGATCTGTTGCTTGATCTCGTCGTCCGTCAGGTCGGGAAGGAACGAGAACTGACCCTGGGTCAGGCGCATGGGATGTTTCCTTCTTTTTTCTTGATGAAGGGGCCTCCCCCTCGTCCCGACGGTGCCTGGAGGACAAGGGAGGAACAACCGGGGACCGTCCGCCTCCCGGGGGGAACACGAGGAGGGGAACGAGGGAGAGGCGTCTCGGGTGAGCCGAAGCTCAGAATGCCGGGGTCGGGGTCGGGACGTAGTCGACGCTGTCTGTCGAGGCGTAGTCGAACGTGACATCCTTCCAGGTGTCCAGCGCCGCGCGCAGCGGCCCGCACCACTTGGCGGCCTTGGCCAGGATCTCCGGACCCTCGTTCCAGATGTCCATCCCCTCGTTGCGCGCCTTGACCATGGTTTCCAGCGCCACACGGTTGGCGACGGCCCCGGCCTGGATGCCCTGCGGGTGGCCGATCGTTCCGCCGCCGAACTGAAGCACCACGTCGTCGCCGAGATAGGTCAGGAGCTGGTGCATCTGGCCGGCGTGGATGCCGCCCGACGCCACCGGCATCAGCTTCTTCAGGCTGGCCCAGGGCTGATCGAACAGCACACCGTGTTCCAGCCGCTTGGGAACATAAGTCTCGCGGCAGGTGTCGTAGATGCCGCGGATGACGTTGGGATCACCCTCCAGCTTGCCGACGACCGTGCCGGCGTGGATATGGTCGACGCCCGCCATCCGCATCCACTTGGCGATCACCCGGAACGAGACGCCGTGCGACTTCTGCCGCGTGTAGGTGGAGTGCCCGGCGCGGTGCAGGTGAAGGATCATGTCGTTCTTGCGCGCCCACTTCGCCATCGACTGGATGGCGGTGTAGCCGATCACGAGGTCGATCATGATGATGACGCTGCCCAGCTCCTTGGCGAACTCCGCCCGCTCGTACATGTCCTCCATGGTCGCGGCGGTGACGTTGAGATAGGTCCCCTTGATCTCGCCGGTCTCGGCGGTCGCCTTGTTGACGCCCTCCATGCAATAGAGGAAGCGGTCGCGCCAGTGCATGAAGGGCTGCGAATTGATGTTCTCGTCGTCCTTGGTGAAGTCCAACCCGCCCTTCAGCGCCTCGTAGACGACGCGGCCATAGTTGCGGCCGGACAATCCAAGCTTGGGCTTCATGGTGGCGCCCAGCAGGGGACGGCCGTAATTGTTCAGCCGCTCGCGTTCGACGATGATGCCGGTGGCCGGCCCTTGGAAGGTCTTGAGGTAGGCGGTCGGGATCCGCATATCCTCCAAGCGCAGGCCCTTGAGCGGCTTGAAGCCGAAAACATTGCCGATGATCGAGGCGGTCAGGTTGGCGATCGAGCCCTCCTCGAACAGGTCGAGGTCATAGGCGATGTAGGCCATGAACTGGTCGGGCGCCCCGGGGATCGGATCGACCCGGTAGGCCTTGGCGCGGTAGCCGTCACAGTCGGTCAGCCGGTCGGTCCAGACCACGGTCCAGGTCGCGGTCGACGACTCGCCGGCGACGGCGGCGGCCGCTTCCTCGGGATCGACGCCATCCTGCGGCGTGATACGGAACGCGGCCAGGATATCGGTTTCCTTGACTTCGTAGTCCGGGTCCCAATAGCCCATCTGCTTGTATTTGAGGACGCCGGATTTGTAGCGAAGCTTCTTGTCGGTGATCACGCCATCGCTGGCGACTTCCGTTACCGAGCGAACCGCCACGTCTTGCATGGTTTGTTTCCTCCAGCGTGTTTGCTGACCGCGTTCTTTTCCGGATCGTTCCGGGCGCCACGTTTGACTTGGCCTTGACGGTACCAGCGGATGAGGTTAAGTAAAATTCAAATGTTCTGACGGTTTACCCAAGGGATCCCTTGTCGATGGCGAGCCATCCATGACACTGCGGCATTCGACGATCCGGCAGCTCCAGGTCTTCGTGGAGGCCGCCCACACCCTGTCCTTCGCCCGCGTCGCCGAGCGGCTGGGGCTGACACCGGCGGCGGTGTCGTTCCAGATCAAGCAGATCGAGGGGCTGGCCGGCTTCGCCCTGTTCGAGCGGGTCGGCCGCCGCGTCGTGCTGACCGAGGCCGGGGCGTCCCTGCTGGAATACGCCTCGGTCGTGCTGAAGGCGCTGACCGACGCGGACGAGCGGATGCGGGAGTTGAAGGGACTGAGCGGCGGCCACGCCCGCATCGGCTTGGTCAGCACCGCCAAATACATCATGCCCCGCATGCTGGCGCGCTTTCAGACGGAATATCCCCGCATCACCATCCACCTGCGGGAGGGCAACCGGCGCGACATCATCGCGGCGCTGCTGTCGGGCGATGTCGATATCGCGGTCATGGGCAAGCCGCCGGAGGACGCCGAGGTGACGGCCGATCCGTTCGCCCCCCATCCCTCGGTGATCGTGGCGCCGCCCGGACATCCGCTGGCGGGCCAGGCCAAGGTTCCGCTGAACGCCTTGGCGGAGGAACGTTTCATCGTGCGCGAGGAGGGTTCCGGCACCCGCGCGCTGATGGAGAATTTCTTCCGTGGCGCCAGCTTCACGCCGCACATCGCCCTGACCTCCAGCAGCAACGAGACGATCAAGCAGGCCGTGATGGCGGGCATGGGCGTCGCCCTGATCTCCCGCCACACCATCGTGCTGGAACTGCGCATGGGCTTGGTGACCGTTCTGCCGGTCGAGGGATCGCCGCTGATGCGCTCGTGGTTCGTGGCGTCGCGGCGCAACATGCCGCTGCTGCCGGTGCATATCCAACTCCGCCGATTCCTGCTGGCCGAAGGCAAGTCGCTGATCGATGGCATCGAAAGCGCCTATCACGCTTCGGAGTGACGGCTATGCCTAAAAACCCAGTTCGACTATATACAAAAGCAACGGTTGGCAGAACATTAGCTTAAACATGGAATTTGATTTCAGTTAACGGTTAGTTATTATTGCCGACATAGAGTAGGGCTGAATTCATTTGAATTCTCGTGCATTCTCGGTAATATTAGGGAGTGGCTTTCAACATGCTTACCATGGTTGGAAGTTGCGGTTCCCGGAGTTAGTGAATGTCGTTGCGTTCTAGGATTCTCTCGGTGATGGCCTTCATCGCGGTGTTGATGATCGCCATCACCTGGATCTTGCTCAAGTCCCTGGTCACCCCTGGGTTCGAGAACCTCGAGGCGGCGGAAGCCAAGCGGAACCTTCTCCGGGTTGAACAGGCGCTCGCGGCGGAAACCGAGGCGATTGGGCGCAACGCGAACGACTGGTCGAAATGGGACGAGATGGCGGCATTCGCCACTGGCGGGATGGCGGGTTTCCCGACCCGCAACATCTCCGCCGCCGTCCTGCGTGACATGGGTGTCGACGTCGTGTTCGTCCTGGCGGCGAACGGCGATCCAATCTATGGCGCCATGCTCGATGAGAATGGTCTGACGGTGGGCGTACCGCCGAGCGTCACGCGCGAGATCCTGCCGTGGAGGTCATGGAACGGCGCGGGGTTCGAAGGAGCCGGCGGCGACGGGATCGTCATGAGCGACAACGGACCAATCATGCTGGCGGCGCGCTCCATCCAACCAACCAACCGCGAAGGGCCCGTGTTGGGAACGCTGTTGTTCGGCCGACTGATCGACGAGGCGGCAGTGGCGGCCATCCGGCGGCGGTTGCAACTGGATGTGGAGTTCCGCTTCGACCTTCCGACCGCCGAACACTCCTTTGATACCGCGCGCCAAGTGGTCAGACCGCCAGTGTTCGAAAGACGCGAGGACACGCTGACCGTGATCGGCGACATCCAGGACATCCATGGCCACCACGCCCTGACCGCCCGCGTGGCGATGCCGCGCGACGCGGCGTTGGCGGCGGGACACGCCGTCAGCTTGGCCATGCTCCTGATGGTGGCCGCCTGCGGCTGCGCCCTGGTGATCCTATGGCTGATGCTCAACCGCATGATCATCGCGCCGGTGCGGGGTTTGACCCGGCACATCCTCTCCATCCGCACGGCGGGGGACCTGGGCCGGACGGGGCTGGCCGACCGTGGCGACGAGATCGGAGCCCTGGCGCGGGAGTTCGACGCGCTGCTGCGCCGGGTCGATGACCTGATCCAGGAGAGCGAGACCGCGCGGCGCGCGGCCGAACAGGCCAGCCGGACCAAGACCCAGTTCCTCGCCTCCATGAGCCACGAGCTGCGGACGCCGCTGAACGCTATCATCGGATTCTCGGAGATCATCCGCGACGCCATGTTCGGCGCCAGCAGCGCCCGGTACCAGGACTACGCCGAGGACATCCACAGCAGTGGCCAGCATCTGTTGGCCCTGATCAACGATATCCTCGATTACTCCAAGGCGGAGGCCGAGCGGATCGAACTCCACGAGGAGGCGGTCGACCTGCCGCGCGTCATCGCCGCCTGTCGGCATCTGGTCGAACCGCTGGCGCGGACCGGCGAGATCGACATCGTCACCCAGTTCGTCGACCGCTCGGTCCGGCTGGTTTGGGCCGATGAGTTGCGGCTCCGCCAAATCATCCTCAATCTCGTGACCAACGCCATCAAGTTCACCGCACCCGGCGGCGAGGTCCGCATGCGGGTTGGCCGCCGCGCCGATGGTGGACCCGAGATCCAGGTGGTCGACACGGGTATCGGCATGTCGCCGGAGGGCATCGCCAAGGCGCTCGAACCCTTCGGCCAGATCGAAAGCGCGTTGAGCCGGCGCCACAGCGGCACTGGCCTCGGACTGCCGCTGGCGGCCCATCTCGTCCAAGCCCATGGCGGCGAACTGATCATCGAAAGCGCGCTCGGCTGGGGCACGACGATCAAGGTCGGATTGCCGCCGGCGCGCCTGCTGGAGCAGCGCCTATCGGCTTGACCGCCGCCCGCCAAGTCCCGACGGCCGGCTCATCCATCGGCGCGTCCGCCCGACCATCCGCCGCTCCCCCAACCATCCCCTCGACCAGGGGATCATCGACCGGAGCGCCCCGGAACAACAGCCACGCCCGGCCGAGGTCATCGAGCCGATCCGGGTCGGCGGCCAGCCGCTCGACCGCGACCCAGCGGTTCCAATCCGGCGCCACGCTCCACCCCGGCACACCGACATGGGCCTGCGGCACCCGGTAATGGAAGACTGGCCGGGCCGCGATCTTCTCCCGCGGCAGGATGGCGCGCACCCGATCCGCGTCGATGTGGAGAAGCAAGGGCAGCAGGTCCAGCCCTCGGTCGCGAGTCGGATTCGCGGCGAGATAATCGTCGATGAACCCGTCCATGTCGGGCGCGTAACCGGGCTGAAGGACGAAGCGGACATAGTCCTCGGGAAACCTCGGCGGCACAGCCGACGGCACGCCCCCGCCCCCAGGCTCGGCCTTGGGCATCCTCAGCCACTTGTCGAGCAGCAGGAACGCCCGCAGCCGCGCCAGGATGGTCTCGACATCCAGTCCGGGCACGTCGATGTTGAAGTGCAGTCCGAGCGAGCCGAATTGCGGCGAACCGAACCCCGGCGAGCCGAACCGGATCGCCCCGTCGCCGGTGGCGCCCGCCAGACGCAGCACGGCGATGGCCTCGTCCACCTCGCTAAGCCGGTCCGGCTCCAGCGGGGCCATGATCAGTTCGCGCGGCACGAGACCACCGGCCAGACGTCCCAGCCAGGCGGCCCCGGCCGGACGCAGCCTGAAGGGAAGTGCATGGACATGCCGTTGCGGATGGACATGCCGCAGGTCGAGTTCGATCGCGATGTCGCCCAGCCTGGAGCCGCGCACGGCGAAGGCGTGGGGATCCTCCTCCACCGGAACGCCACCCAGGGCGTCCGCCAGGGCCCGGGCGGCCCCGGCGACATCGAGGCTCATGAACTCGACCTCCACGCCAACCCGCCGCGGTGCTCCCGCGGCCGTCGGGACGACGGGCAGCGGGTCGAACGCGGATGGGGGCGGCCGTTCGGGGAGCCGCTGTTCGGGGCTTAGTCCGTCGCGGCGCACTGGCGGTTCGCCTCCGTGTGACAGGCCACCAACTGACTGTTCAACTCGGCCTCGGACGCGGGGCATCCGGCGGCGGCGAAATCGGCGCGCAGCTTCCGCAGCACGTCCTCGTGGCCCGGTTCGTCCCGGTCGGACACGACGACGGCGCGGGCGTAGCCTTCAAGCTCGGCGCCGGAGAGGTTCATCCGCCGTCCGGCCCACAGACCCAACAGCAGGTTGCGGCGCGCCACGACGTAGCCCTCGGTCGCTTCGAAGGGACACGGGGCTTCGGGTGCGGGGATGGCGCTCTTGTCATGAATGGCGGGCATGGGTCGTCTCCTCACGAGAAATGTCAAACGGTCCTTACGGCCGACGATCCTCACGATCGTCTTTCCCGCGACACGCCGATCCCAAGAGGAAGCCGGTCCTGGATACCAAGTCCTGATCCCTCCAGATGCACGGGCGTGCAGGTGGAGGGGTCCGACATCGCGGCGCTTCTTCAAGCGTCCGCCAGAGGGGCCCGGACCCCGATGCCAAATACGTGGGGATGCCGCGACGGCGTTTCAATCCGGAGCCGCCATCGCGCGCCGTGACAATCCGCGAGTCCTGGGATCGCGCGATATCACCCACTTGGCACAAGGGTACCGCGTACCCGGCCCCGCATATCTGGCGATGTACTTCGGCGCCTGGAGTAAACGGCCCGGCTCAAACGTTTGTCGGATGGCCGTCCGTCGCCGGTCGTCACAGTCGCGATCCGTTGAAACTATCGAGGATAATCGGGGAATGCCTGTCCTAACCGTGGTGCAGTGGGTCTTGTATCTGCTGCTTTCCCTGTCCCTCGTCCTGCTGTTCGCCTTGAGCTGCAACCTGCTGAGCCTCTCCGCCGCGTTCCTGCGGGGGCACAGGGCGACACCCGAACGGCGTGGCCCGATGAGGCCCCTGACCGATTACCCGAGGGTGCTTGTGCAGCTTCCCGCGTTCAACGAAGGCACGCTGATCGAGCGCGCCATCCGCGCCGCCGTGATGGATTGGCCTCGCGACCGGCTCTCCATCCAAGTGCTGGACGACAGCACCGATGGGTCGGAGGAGATCTCGCGACGCTTCGCCGACGAGTTGCGCGCCACTGGCGTCGACATCACGGTGATCCACCGCCGCGACCGCACCGGCTTCAAGGCCGGGGCGCTCGCCAACGGCCTCGGCCAGAACGACAGCCCCTATGTCGCGATCTTCGACGCCGATTTCGTGCCGCCGGCCGACTTCCTCAAGCGAACCATCCCGATCCTGATGGCCGATCGCGGCCTAGCCTTCGCGCAGGCCCGGTGGGAACACCTGAACGCCCGTCAGAACCTGCTGACGCGCGCCCAGGCGGTCATGCTCGACGCCCATTTCGGAGTCGAGCAGTCCGTGCGGTCGGTGACCGGGCTGGTGCTGCCGTTCAACGGGACCTGCGGCGTCTGGCGGCGCGACGCGATCGACGACGCCGGCGGCTGGACGGCGGATACCTTGACCGAGGACCTGGACTTGTCGGTGCGGGCCCATCTGGCCGGCTGGCGCGCCGCCTACGCGCCCGACATCACGGCGCCGGGAGAGTTGCCGACGACCTTGGCGGCATGGCGGACCCAGCAGCATCGCTGGAACAAGGGCTTCGCGCAGGTCGCCCGCAAGCTGCTCCCGTCGGTCTGGCGATCCGGCCTGCCGGTGTTGTCCAAGCTGGCGCTGACGCTGGAGGTCGGCCAGTCGCTGTTCTGCCCCCTGGCGGCCTTGTGCCTGACCTCGTCGCTGTCGCTTCTGTGGCTGAACGCCGGACAGCAACCCTTGGCGATCTCGGTGCTGGGCCTCGTCGCCACCGCGATGGGCGTCTTCGCCGCGACCACCTTCGTGACGCTGGGACAGGTGGCCTTGGGCCGCCACCCCTATGGCGCCATCCCGCTGAGCGTGCTGGCCGCCATGACGCTGACCTCGGGACTGATCCTCTCCAACTCGCGCGCCGTGTTCGAAGCCGCGATCGGCAAGCAGTCGCCTTTCGTCCGCACGCCCAAGATCGGCAACATCGGCGGCCCGCCCATCCGCCGCGCCGGACCGACCGGAATCCCGGAGATCGCGCTGGGCTTGTGCCTGTTCTTCACCATGGTGCTGCGCGAGGGTTGGTATTCCCCCCTGCTGGGCACCACCATCATCGGCCTCGCCGTGGTCGGCGGCGCGCTGCTCAAGGAACGCTGGCAAATCCTGCGGACGGTGGCGCCGGCGGCCGGGTGATCCGCTGGACAACCCCCTGATGTTCGCTTAATGTTCCCCTTGGGACACGACTCCGGGGGAGGCACGCCGATGAAACTCTACTGGTCACCACGCACGAGGTCGACACGGGCTCTCTGGATGCTGGAGGAGGCGGGATGCGGATACGAGCGCGTCCTGATCGACATCCATACCGGCGCGCAATCGACGCCCGAGTATCTCCGGATCAACCCGATGGGAAAGGTCCCGGCCTTGGTCGATGGAGACGCGGTGGTCGCTGAGTCGGGCGCCATCTGCGCCTATGTCGCGGACCGCTGTCCGGAAGCCGGTCTGGCGCCGCCGATCGGCGATCCGGCGCGGGGCGCTTACCTGCGCTGGCTGTTCTTCTCGCCCGGCTGTTTCGAGCCCGCCGTCATGCAGAAGATGATGGACTGGCAGGTCGATGGGGTGGCGGCTGCCTGGGGCGACCTCGACCGCGTGCTGTCGGTGCTGGATCAGGCGCTGGCACCGGGCGGCTGGCTGCTCGGCGATCGCTTCTCCGCCGCCGACGTGCTGGTCGGCACCGACCTGCATTACTGCGTCAACGTGATGCGGGCCTTGCCGCCGAACCCCGTCTTCGACAACTATGTGACGCGCTGCCTGGACCGCCCCGCCTTCCAGCGGGCGCTCGAGATCGACGCGGCGGGCGTGTGATGGAGGCGGCGATGACACAGGGCTCTCCCGTCATTCCGTGCCTCCGCTATCGTGACGCGCCGGCCATGATCGACTGGCTGTGCTCCGCCTTCGGGTTCGAACGGCACATGGTCGTTCCCAACGGCGAGGGCGGCATCGCCCACGCGCAACTCTCGATGGGTGGCGGCATGATCATGCTGGGCTCATCGAGCGACAGCGACTATGGCCGGCTGATGCGGTCGCCGGACGAGGACGGCGCCGGCAAAAGCGTCCATGGTGGCCAAAGCGTCTATGTCGTGGTCGACGATGTCGACGCCCATCACGCCAGGGCGAGGGCCGCCGGGGCCGAGATTGTCATCGACATCAAGGACGAGGAATACGGCGGGCGCGGCTATACCTGCCGCGACCCGGAAGGCCATGTCTGGAGCTTCGGCGGTTACGATCCCTGGATGGGATGAGGCGGGGCGGTGTGACTGGACGAAGCCTAGCCCACAGCCAGGGCGTATCTAAAACTCCGCGTCGAGTTCCGGCAGTTCGTCGGGTTCGGATTTGGCGGCTTCGATCCACTCGGCCATGTCGGGCAGCGCCAGGATGGTCGCGCAGTAGTCGGCGCAGACCTTGTCCAGCTTGACGTCATAGGTGTGGAAGCGGGTGGCCACCGGGGCGTACATCGCGTCGGCCATGGTCGGGGTGGCGCCGAACAGGTAGGGGCCGCCGTATTTGGACTGGCAGTCGCGCCAGATGTCGGTCACCCGCTCGATGTCGGCCAGCGCCCCGGCCCAGACCTTGAAGCCTGTGTAGTGGCGCTTGATGTTCATCGGCAGGGCCGAGCGCAAGCCCGTGAAGCCGGAATGCATCTCGCCGCAGATCGAGCGGCTGTGACTGCGGGCGCTCGAGTCCTCCGGCAACAGTCCCCTGCCGGCTGGCTTGATCTCGTTGAGGTATTCGCCAATCGCCAGCGTGTCCCAGACGGAATGGCCGTCATGGATCAGGCAGGGCACCAGGATCGAGGGCGACAGCAGCAGGATTTCCGCGCGCGCCGAGGAATTGTCGAGCGAGATCACCCGCTCCTGGAACTTCAATCCCGACATCCGGGCCAGGAGCCAGCCTCGCAGCGACCACGAGGAATAGTTCTTGCTGCTGATGACGAGCGTGGCTTCGGTCATGGCCGCGATCCCTTCCGCATGGGGTGCCCTGAATGTCGAAGGATTGCGTCGCCTCCGTCCGCAAGTCCAGAAGAAACGCTGTCGCTCCCCTGACCTTTTGCATATCATTTCAAGGGAGCGGGGCAGCGAGGCCGCAACGGGTTATTTTCCCGGCCTGATGCTTATTTATTAGGCAGCCGGGATTACACCGCGAACGCTTCGTTTGATTTGAAAACAAATATTCCAGTCAATGGATCGGGTGATCGCGGATGATTTATCAGATGTACCAGAGCCATGTGGATGTCATGGACCCGCTCCGCTGGATGGCCCGGAGTTCCAGCGCCGCGTTTGGGCAATCCTGGCCCGGCCTGTCGAGTATGCCGGGCGGCGACATGGGGAGGAGGATCTCGGCGGCGCTGGAGGTGATGTCCCGCATGGGCACCACCCACACCCGACCGGCTTTCGGCATCGACTCGGTCACGGTCGGCCACCGCGAGGTCGGGGTGACGGAGGAGGTCGTCCACGCCACGCCGTTCTGTTCGCTGGTCCACTTCAAGAAGGACATCCCGGTCGAGGAGCCGCGGGTGCTGGTGGTGGCCCCCATGTCGGGGCACTTCGCCACGCTGCTGCGCGGCACCTGTCAGACCATGCTGGCGGAGCACGACGTCTACATCACGGATTGGCACAACGCGCGCGACGTGCCGCTGAGGGAAGGCGCCTTCGACTTCGACTCCTATGTCGACCACCTGATCGGGTTCTTCGAGTTCCTGGGACGGGATTGCCACGTGGTCGCGGTCTGCCAGCCCTCCGTCGCGGTGCTGGTGGCGGTCGCGGTGATGGCGCAATCCGACAACAAGGCCCAGCCCCGCAGCATGACGCTGATGGCCGGCCCGATCGATACCCGGATCAGCCCGACCAAGGTCAACGAGCTGGCGATGAGCAAGCCGATCGACTGGTTCGAGAGGAAGCTGATCTCGACCGTCCCGCTCCGCTATCCCGGCGCGTTGCGCCGCGTCTATCCCGGTTTCGTCCAGCTGACCGCCTTCATGAAGATGAACATGGAGCGGCACACCAAGGCGTACCGCGACATGTACGAGCACCTGATCGCCGGCGAGGACGAGAAGGCCAACGCGATCAAGACCTTCTACGACGAATACCTGGCCGTGATGGACCTGCCGGCCGAGTTCTTCATCCAGACCGTCCGGCTGATCTTCCAGGAGCACGCGCTGCCCCTGGGTACGCTGGAATGGCATGGCCAGAAGGTCGAACCCGCCGCGATCCGGCACACCGCCCTGTTCACGGTCGAGGGCGAGAACGACGACATCTGCGCCATCGGTCAGACGTTGGCGGCGCAGGACCTGTGTACCGGCCTGCGCCCGCACCTGAAGCACCACCATCTCCAATTGGGTGCCGGGCACTATGGCGTGTTCAACGGCCGGCGCTGGTCCGGCCAAGTCTATCCCATGCTGCGCATGATCATCCAGGCCAACAGCTGACCCGCCGGTCGGCCTCCGCGTCAGTCAAACCTCGCCAATCAGCGCTCCTTGCGCTACATAAGGCGCAACATCGACGGCGCGCCGTTTTGGTGGCGGCTCGTCGTATCTTGATCCTCATGAATATGGTCGGAGAGACGCATGGCGTCCTATCAATACGTCTTTGTCATGAAGGGGCTGACCAAGATCTACCCCGGCGGCAAGAAGGTGCTGGATAACGTCTGGCTGTCTTTCTACCCGGGAGCCAAGATCGGCGTGCTCGGCGCCAACGGCGCCGGCAAGTCCACGCTGATGAAGATCATGGCCGGCATGGACAAGGACTACAACGGCGAGGCCTGGACCGCCGAGGGAGCCACCGTCGGCTACCTGTCGCAGGAGCCGGTACTGGACGAGACCAAGACCGTCCAGGAGAATGTCATGGAGGCGCTGGGCGCCACCAAGGCGCTGATGGACCGCTTCGAGGCGGTCAGCATGCGGCTCGGCGAGGTCGAGGACCCCGACGAGATGACGGCGCTGATCGACGAGCAGGCCGAGTTGCAGGAGAAGATCGAGGCGGCCGACGCCTGGGACCTCCAGCGCACGGTCGAGATCGCGATGGACGCGCTGCGCTGCCCACCGCCCGACAGCCCGGTCACCAAGCTTTCCGGCGGTGAGCGCCGCCGCGTGGCGCTGTGCAAGCTGCTGCTCCAGAAGCCCGACCTGCTGCTGCTCGACGAGCCGACCAACCACTTGGACGCCGAGTCCGTGGCGTGGCTGGAGAAGTTCCTGGAGGACTACAAGGGCACCGTCGTCCTGGTGACCCACGATCGCTACTTCCTGGACAACGTCACCGGCTGGATCCTGGAACTCGACCGCGGCCAAGGCATCCCCTACGAGGGCAACTACACCGCCTGGCTCGAGCAGAAGCAGAAGCGCCTGGACCAGGAGGCCAAGACCGAGGTCGGCCGGCAGAAGACGCTGGCGCGCGAGTTGGAGTGGATCCGTCAGGGCGCCAAGGCCCGGCAGAGCAAGAGCAAGGCGCGTATCTCCGCCTACGAGACGATGCTGGCCGAGAGCGGCAAGCAGCAGAACAACGAGGCGCAGATCATCATCCCGACCCCGCCCCGGCTGGGTGGCGTGGTGATCGACGCCGAGGACGTCTCCAAGGCGTTCGGCGACCGCCTGCTTTTCGAGAACCTGAGCTTCCGCCTGCCACCCGGCGGTGTGATCGGCGTGATCGGTCCCAACGGCGCCGGCAAGACCACCATGTTCCGCCTGATCACCGGGCAGGACCAGCCGGACAGTGGCACCTTCAAGGTCGGCGACACCGCCAAGCTCGGCTATGTCGACCAGAGCCGCGACACGCTGGCTCCGAACAAAACGGTGTGGGAGGAGATCTCCGACGGGCTTGACGTGATCGAGCTGGGCAAGCGCTCGATGCCGAGCCGCGCCTATGTCGCCGCCTTCAACTTCAAGGGCTCCGACCAGCAGAAGAAGGTCGGCCAGTTGTCCGGCGGTGAGCGCAACCGCGTCCATCTGGCGAAGATGCTGAAGTCCGGCGCCAACGTCCTGTTGCTCGACGAGCCGACCAACGACCTGGACGTCGATACCCTGCGGGCGCTGGAGGAGGCCTTGGACAGCTTCGCCGGCTGCGCCGTGGTGATCAGCCACGATCGCTGGTTCCTGGACCGCATCGCCACCCACATCCTGGCCTTCGAGGGCGACAGCCACGTCGAATGGTTCGAGGGCAATTACCAGGACTACGAGGCGGACCGCAAGCGGCGCCTGGGTCACGAGGCCGACCAGCCGCACCGCATCAAGTACAAGCCACTGGTACGGGCCTGAGATAAGGGCCTGATCGCGGGGAGTACCCCATCCTATCGGTGAAAGGTTGGTGGATTCGGTGGGATGGGCCGGTTGGGGCACATGCCGGGGTTGAGGGGCGGCGTTTTCGGCCCATAACAAAGTTGAGGCTGTCGCCGTTCGCGGGGGCAGCCTCGACCCAGCTCCGAGGGGAGCCGACCAGGGAAATCACACCGGGACGGATCCACCGCCATGCCGCTGATCAAGCAGCCCCGCGCTCGAACGACCGTGACGGCGCACTCCAATGAGGAAACGGAATTCCCCCGCTTCACCAAACCGGTCGGAGCGGTGACGCGGCCCGTGGGGCCTGGACCGTCCATCCCCCAGGGCGCCGCGGAGGCTCCGACGCGACGGGCGCGTTCGAGCCGGTTCCTGCTTGGTTTCATCGTCGGACTGGTTGCCGCCGCGTTTGGCATCGCGGCGCTCTCCTTCATGCTGGTCGGTGGCGATCTCACGCCGGGTCCGCAGCGGCCGGCGCGGCAGGCCCTGGTCGTGACACCGGATTCCGTCGGGGCCCCCTTGCCGCTGGAGCTACCGGAGCCGGCACCCCCGGCGGCCGAACCACCGCCGCCCACCCTCCTCGATCCCACCCCGCCGACCACGCCGCTCCCCAGCGCCCGCCTCTTCGTCCACCACGTTGTTGGAGCGTCATGGGCCTCCCAGGCCACCGCCGTGGTCGGGGCGCTCCAGACCGGAGGGCTGACGGTGATCGACACGCGCCAAGTCCAGGGCAACATCTCGACCGGCAATGTCCGCTTTTTCTTCGAGGAGGATCGCGACGCCGCCACTCGGCTGGCCGAACTGCTCGGCGGCCTGTACGGCGAGCGCTTTGGCGCCCGGGAGTTCCGACTGATCGACTTCACCCACTACAGTCCCAAGCCACGCCAGCGGACACTGGAGATCTGGTTGCCGAACTGAGGCGTCGGCGCGCCAAGGACGGTCAGGGCACGTCGGTGATCAGCACGTGCCCCGGCTCCGCCGCGACACGGTTGACCCACGCCATGATGGAGGGATAGCCGCACAGGTCGAAGCCGCCCTCGTGGGCGACATGGGTGTAGGCGTAGAGCGCGATGTCCGCGATGGTCATGGCGTCGCCGACGAAATATCGGTTCAGCGACAGGTGGCCCTCCATCACGTCGAGCGCCGCGTAGCCACCTACCCGCTTCTGGACGACCGCCTCCTCGCGCCACGGGGTCATGTCGACGCCGTGGGTCAGCCAGAAGCGGACCGTCGCGATGTTGGGCTCGTGGCTGTACTGCTCGAAGAACATCCATTGCAGCACCTGGGCGTGGGCGAAGCGGTCAACCGGCAGGAACCGCGATCCCTCGGCCAGATAGTGCAGGATCGCGTTCGATTCCGGCAGCAACCGGCCATCGTCCAACTCCAGCAGGGGGATGCGGCCGTTCGGGTTCTTCGCCAGGAACTCCGGCGTGCGGGTCTCCGCCCGGTCGATGTCGAGCCGGACGTAGTCGAAGGACTGGCCGAGATGGGCCAGGATCAGCCGGACCTTGTATCCATTGCCGGAACAGGGATCATCGTGGAGCCGCATGGTGTCTCCGGAGGTTCGCCGGTGGTCGAAAACGCCACCCCATGATACCCGAACGGCGGCTGGTGCGTTACCCTGGAGCTTGATTTCACCAACGATCCACAACAGCGCACGGGTTTCCCCCAACGATGACCGCACCGCCCAGCCTCGACCAGGACGAGCCCTTCACCGATCCGCTGCTGAGCGCGGAGGAGCCGTCGGGTTTCCAGCGGACCATGCGCTACCAACTGGCCGAATGGCGGCCGGACGAGGCCGTCCTGACACTGGACGTGCTGCCGCGCCACCTCAACCGCAACGGCGTCGTCCATGGCGGCGTTCTGGCGACCCTGATCGACACCGTCGGCGGCTTCGCCGGGACCTACTGCACCGTGCCCGGCAACAAGCGCGGCGCCGTGACCCTGTCGCTGACCACCACCTTCATGGCCCAGGCCAGTGGCGGGACGCTCCGCGCCGTCGCCCGCAGGCGCGGTGGGGGCCGCAAGATCTTCATGGTGACCTGCGAGATCTTCGCGGGCGACACCCTGGTGGCGATGGGCGAGGGAACCTACCGCTACCGCGCCGGCAGCGAGAACCCGGAGGGCGTGCCGCGCGCCTGAGCGGGAGCATCGCCCTTCCCCACCCCTCCCATTGAGGGGACACAGCCCCCACATGTCAGCCTTGATCACGCACACCGGAAGTCCAATGCTCGGATCGGCCCATTACCAACGTATCTACGAAGCGGCGGAGGATAGCGTCGCCGTCGGGCGGCACGCCAACGCCGCGAAGCTGCTGGCGAGCCTGCTGGCCCAGGATCCCGACCCGGATGTCGAGCGGATCGCCGCCGTGCTGGACGCGATCATCGACATGTCGGCCGAGCCGACGGCGATGATCAACCGGGCGACCATGCTGCTCGACCCGGCCATGGGAGAGACGGACCCGGACAGGGCGCTGGCGCTGCTGCAGGAGGCCGCCGATCAGACCGACGATCCCGAACATCCCGAGCACGCGCTGACGGCGCTGGCGCACGGCATGATCGGCGATTGCCTGATCCAGGGCGCCGGGGTCTCGTCCGACCCGGACGCCGGCTTCGGGCATTATCTGTTGGCGGCCGAGTACGGCAACGCCAAGGCCGCGTTCAACGTCGGCCTCGCCTATGACCAGGGGATGCTGGGTCAGGCGGTCGACCGAGACGCCGCCAAGCGCTTCTACAAGATCGCGGCCGAGGGCGGCGAGACGCCGGCCATGACCCGGCTGGCAGTCCTCTACATGACCGACCAGGACCCGCCGGATGAGGTCACCATCGTAGACCTGCTGGAGGCGGCGGCGGAACGGGGCGACCAGGACGCGGCGGAAATCCTCCAGAACCTCGAGGACGACGTCACGCCTTGAGCTTGTCGCCGCGGCGCGTCAGCGCGCGCCCTGCGGCCAGATCACGACGCGGACGGTCTGGAGCAGGATGATCAGGTCGAGCATCAGGCTGCAGTTCTTGACGTAGTAAAGGTCGAACTTCAGCTTCTCGCGGGCGTCGGCGATCGACGCGCCATAGGGATAGTTGACCTGCGCCCAGCCCGTGATGCCCGGCTTGACGATGTGACGGTACGGGTAGCAGGAGATGTCCTTGATCAGGTCGTTGACGATGGTCGGCCGCTCCGGGCGGGGCCCGACGAAGCTCATCTCGCCGCTCAGCACGTTGAAGATCTGCGGGATCTCGTCGACCCGGATCTTGCGGATGATGCCGCCGACGAAGGTCACGCGCGGATCGTCGACCGAGGCCCAGCGCGCCACGCCATCCTTCTCGGCGTCCACCCGCATGCTGCGGAACTTGACCACCGAGAACTTGCGGCCATTCAGGCCGACGCGTTCCTGGCGGTAGAAGATCGGCCCCCCATCCTCCAGCTTGACCGCCAGCGCCGTGAAGCACAGCAGCGGCAGCGCGAACAGCAGGAAGGCCATGCTGATGGTGATGTCGAAGGTCCGCTTGATGGCGGTCTCGAACCGGCCCATCGTGGTCCCGTTGGAGAACAGCAGCCAATTCGGATAGGGCCGATCGATCTCCAGCTGGCCGAACTCGCGCTCGAAGAACGTCGCGGTGTCCAGGATGCGGATGCCCTTGAGACGGAACTGGAGCAGCGTCTCGCGCGGCATGCTCAGTTCCGGGTGCTCCAGGGCCACCACCACCTCGTCCGCCTCCAGCGTCTCGCACAGCGACAGCAGGTCGTTGGCCCGCACCACCCGGTTCTGGGCGACGCAGGTGGCGCAGGGTTCGACCGGCGCGAACCCGAGCACGATGAAGTTGGCCGGCCGCAGTTCACGCTCCGCCCGCTCGATCCGCTGGGCCTGCGGTCCCGTGCCCAGCACCAGCACCCTGTTCTTCAGCGACGAGATGTTGGCGATGCTGGTCAGTACCGCCCGGTTGCCCAGCAATCCAACCGAACTGAGCGCCAGGGCCGGGAACAGCGCGCTCATCCAGATCCGGCTTTCCGGTATCACGTAGAAGATCGTCATCAGGCACAGGAACGACAATCCCAGCCCGATCAATACCCGAAGGCACAGCACCTTGAGGGTCAGTAGATATTTCCGCTCGTACAGCCCCATCATGAACAGGCACGGGATCGTCACAAGGGTGAAGACCGCCGTCTGGTGCAGGTGCCCCTCGTGGTTGGTCAGGACGATGGAAAGGGTGGCGTAGCTGAGACTGAGACACACGACCATCGACGCGGTCAGCACCAGGGCGTCCGCGAGCGCCAGCAGAAGAAATGATGTTGGAACGAACATGTTAAAAACGCGGATCATATTGATTCATCCCTCATCCGGTTTTTCGTCGGCGGGCGCCCATAAAAAGAAACTCTGTAAATTGTCATGAAAAAATGTTCAAATTAACGGAATTCATGGATCGAATTCTTCATGCGAGCCCCGGCGCGGAGAATAGCACCGGCAAACGCCCAAACACTCGTTCTTGTGCATAAAATAGGCAAACCTTTTGACGTACCGCGTTGTCCCAAAAGCAGAAATCATGGTTAAGGAGGAACGTTCGCAAAACCCACTCCGAGAGCGCGAAATGCCTATGAAATTTTATATAATTTCAAAATAGTCGACGGCATGGGATAGTCCAGCCTTGGCTTGATAAGGCTTTCCACATCAGTAAAGCTTCATGTTGCACCGCCCCAAAATTGTTACATCAAGCTTTCCACAAATGTTACAGAAGGTAATGTCCGAGTCTTAGTGACTCGTTAACCCAAAATCGGCTACCTCTGATGCCAGCAAAACCCATGATGGTCGCGTGATTTCCACGCAAATCAGCTGGAATTTCCTGCATGCGGCTTTGATCAACTTAAGAAGCCAGACGGGATGATTGAAAAGAAATCGGAAGTGAAGGCGGCGCTCGCGACCTGCCGCAACGCCTTTTTCATGACCGCGGCCTTCAGCGCGTTCATCAACATACTGATGCTCGTGTCGCCGCTGTACATGATGCAGGTCTACGACCGGGTGTTGCACAGCCGAAGCGAAGCGACCCTGCTGATGCTGACCCTGATCACGGTCGCACTGCTGGGCGTCATGGCGGCGCTTGAGGTGGTCCGGTCGCGCATCCTGGTCCGCGTCGGCGGCCGGATGGACCAGGAATTGAGCGAACGGGTCCTGTCCGCCCAGTTCCAAGCCAGCCTGCACCGCATCGGCAGCAACCCGGCACAGGCCAGCCGCGACTTCGACACGGTGCGCCAGTTCCTGACCGGATCCGGCATCTTCGCCTTCTTCGACGCTCCCTGGACGCCGCTGATCCTGGCGATCATGTTCCTGTTCCATCCCGTGCTCGGAACGATCGCCCTGGTCGGTGGCATCGCCCTGTTCGGGCTGGCGCTGCTGAACGAGGCGATCACCAAGAAGCCGCTCGAGGAGGCCAACCGCAACGCCGTCGTGGCGGCGGGCGCCATCGAGAGCAGCATGCGGAACGCCGAGGTCCTCGAGGCGATGGGCATGTTCGGCAACTTCCGCCGCCGCTGGGCGGCGCGGCGCGAGGAGATCCTCCGCCTGCAGGCCGTCGCCAGCGACCGCGCCGGCGTGATCATGGGCCTGACCAAGTACCTGCGCCTGCTGCTTCAAACCGCGATCCTGGGTGGCGGCGCCTATCTGGCGATCCACGAGCAGATCTCCGCCGGCCTGATCATCGCCGGTTCGATCCTGATGGGTCGGGCCCTGGCCCCGGTCGAGCAGGCGATCGGCACCTGGAAGCAGTTCGTCGGCGCCCGCATCGCCTATCGCCGCCTGAACGAGCTGCTGAGCCGCGTGCCGAAGTCGATGCCCCGCACCGAACTGCCCCGCCCGGTCGGCGACCTCAAGGTCGAGACCGTGGTGGTGGTTCCCCCCGGTGGCAACGCCCCCACCCTGTCGCGGGTCAGCTTCGACCTGGCCGCCGGCGAGGTTCTGGGTGTCATCGGGCCGAGCGGCGCCGGCAAGTCCACGCTTGCCCGCCTGCTGGTCGGCGCCTGGCGGCCCTACGCCGGCACCGTCCGGATCGACGGCGCCGACCTGCACAACTGGGACCCGGAGCGGCGCGGCACCTTCATGGGCTACCTGCCCCAGGACGTCGAACTGTTCGACGGCTCGATCAGCGAGAACATCTCCCGCTTCGGAGAGATGGATAGCGAGGCGATCGTCACCGCCGCCAAAAGGGCCGGCGTCCACGACATGATCCTGCGTCTGCCCCAGGGTTACGACACCCCGATCGGTACCGGCGGCTGCGCCCTGTCGGGCGGCCAGCGCCAGCGCATCGGCCTGGCCCGCGCCGTCTACGCCAATCCGGCGATGGTGGTGCTGGACGAGCCCAACTCCAACCTGGACGACGAGGGCGAGTCAGCCCTGGTCCACGCCATCTCGGAGCTGAAGCGCGCCGGCACGACCGTCATCATCATCTCCCATCGGCCCAGCATCCTGAGCGTCACCGATCAGATCCTGGTTCTGGCGGATGGCGGCGTGCGGATGTTCGGTAACCGCGCCGAGGTGCTGTCCCGCTTCACCCGCCCCGTCGTCGCGTCCACCCCGGCCCAGCCGGGCCTGACCGCCCAGCAGGCATCCTGACATGACCAGTCTGATCGAAACCTCCCCCGGTCTCCTGCCCATCAACCCGGATGCCGGAAAGAAGGCGGGTAAGAGCAAGGTCAACTTCCCGACCAACTACGGCGGCACCATCCTGGCTGGCTGGATCGTCATCATCACCAGCTTCGGCGGGCTGGCCGCCTGGTCGGCTCTGGCACCCCTGAGCACCGCGGCCATCGCCAGCGGCACGGTGGTGGTCGACAGCTACCGAAAATCGGTCCAGCACCTGCAGGGCGGCATCATCCAGGACATCATGGTCCGCGAGGGCCAGCATGTGGAGGCCGGCGACGTGCTGGTCCGGCTGGACCCGACGCAAACCCGTTCCCTGGCGCAGATGCTGCGCGCCCAGGTCGATCTGGCGCTGGCCGAGGAGGCCCGCATGCTGGCCGAGCGGGACGACGGCAAGGAGATCAAGTTCCCGGCGACACTGCTGGAACGCGCCAAGACGGAACCGGAACTGGCCGACACGATGGCGGGGCAGCGGCGCATCTTCGAGGCCCGGCAGGCGAGCCTGAACGGCCAGACCTCGATCCTCCGCAACCGCATCGCCCAGTCGGTCGAGCAGATCTCCGGCATGGAAATCCAGGTAAAGGCGAAGATTCGCCAGAGCGCGCTGCTGGACAAGGAGTTGAAGGGTCTCCGCGACCTCGCCGACCGCGGCAACGCGCCCGCCAACAAGGTGCTCCAGTACGAGCGCGAGGTCGAATCCCTGATGGCCGAGCGAGGCGAGATCCTGTCGAACATCGCCAGCGTCCGGCAGTCGATCGGCGAGTCCGAGCTTCAGATCACCCAGGCCCGGAAGACCTTCCTGGAGCAGGTCGAAACCGACCTGCGCACGACCCAGGCCCGCCTGTTCGAGTCCACCGAGCGGCTGCACGCCACCCGGGCGGAACTGGGCCGGATGGACATCCGAGCTCCGGACAGCGGCATCGTGGTTGACATGGCGATCCACACGGTCGACGGCGTGATCACGCCGGGCGGCAGGATCATGGACATCGTGCCGCAGAACGACCGGCTGGTGGTCGACGCGCAGGTTCGCCCGGCCGACATCGATGGCCTGCAGGTCGGCATGGAGGCGGAAATCCGCTTCCCCGCCTTCAATCAGCGGACGACGCCGATGATCCACGGCCAGTTGAAGACGGTTTCGGCCGACCGGCTGATCGATCCCAAGACCAACCAGCCGTACTTCAACGTCCGCGTGCTGGTGGACGACAAGAGCAAGGAGAGCATCGCCGGGCTCAACATCATCCCCGGCATGCCGGCCGAGGTGGTGATCAAGAAGGGCGAGCGTACGCTTCTGTCCTACCTGCTGCAACCGATGCGGGACACCGCCGTCCGCGCGATGCGCGAATAGCCGCGGTTTCCTCGTTCAAGCAGAAAGCCGTCCCGGATCACCGGGACGGCTTTTTTGTCGCGGATGTCAGGTGAAGATCCGGGGCGTCAGGCGTGTCCCGCCTCGCCTGACAGCATGGACAGGCTGACACCCAGCTTGGCGATTGCCCGCTCCCACTTGGTCTCCAGATCCCTATCATACAGCAGGCCGTCGTCGGCGGGCGCGTTCAACCAGCCATTGGCCTGCATCTCGGCGTCCAACTGGCCAGGACCCCAGCCGGCATAGCCCAGCGCCAGCATGGCGTTCTTGGGGCCGCGGCCGTCGGCGATGGCGCGGAGGATGTCGACGGTCGCGGTCAGCGCCACGTCATCATCCACCGTCATGGTGCCTTCACGCACGAAGTCGGTCGAATGAAGCACGAAACCACGCCCCGACTCGACCGGCCCCCCGAAATGCACGCGCATGTTCGTCGCGTGACCCGGTGTGTCGATGCCAAGTTGTTCCAGCAGGTCCGGGAAGGTGATCGTGCCGAACAGTTTGTTGATCACCAAGCCCATGGCACCATCTGGATTATGGGCGCAGATATAGATGACCGACCGCTGGAACCGTTGATCCGGCATGGCCGGCATGGCGATCAGCAATTGGCCGGTCAGGTATTGGGACTTGTTCGTTGCGTCCGTCATGCGTGCCGTTCCGTATTCCTCAAGCCCCAAATGTGGTGGCTGATCTCACCGTATCAACAGGGACTAACGAAAGTGTGACAGCACCTGCGACCGCTTGCCACCTATAATCCCGCCCCGGGAAACACAAAATCCGAGCGTCATGATCACCAAAAGCACCCTGCGCAGCGTCGCCACCGGACTGCTCCTCCTGCTCGCCGCCCTGATCGCCGCGAACCTGCCGGCGCATGGCGCTTCGGGTCCGTGGCAGCGGACCGATATCGTGGAGGCACGGCTTGTCGCGGCGGTCGATGGCGCCGGATCGCTCGACCGCGTGCCCCTGGGCCTGCATCTGAAAATGAAGCCGGGCTGGAAGACCTACTGGCGTTCCCCCGGCGACGCTGGGCTGCCGCCCCAGCTGGTTTGGGACGGCAGCCGGAACCTCGCCGGGACGGAGATGCGCTGGCCGGCGCCGCACCGCTTCACGCTGTTCGGGATTGAAACATTCGGTTATGACGGCGAGGTGGTCCTGCCGATCACGGCGCGTCCAGTGACGCCGGGTCAGGCGCTCGACCTCAAGGCCTCGGCCGACCTGCTGGTGTGCAGCGACATCTGCGTGCCCCAGCGCCTTGAACTGACGCTGGCCCTGCCCGAGGGCCCCGCAACCTCGTCCGGGGCCGACGCCAACCTGCTCGCCCGCTTCACCTCCCAGGTACCCGGCGACGGCACCGCCTCCGGGCTGTCGATCGAGAGCGCGCGGGCGGTCGATGGGGCGTTGCGGGTCACCGCATCCGCGCGCGAACCCTTCGTCGACCCGGATCTGTTCGTCGAGGCCGGCGACGGCGCCGCGTTCGGAGCGCCCAAGATCGAGTTCGACGCGGGCGACCGCCACATCACCGTCACCCTGCCCGTCACCGGCGAGCCGGTGGCGCTGGAGGGCTCGCCGGTCACCCTGACGCTTGTCGATGGCTTGCGCTCGATGGAGCGGCCGGTGACGGTCGCGGGAGCCGCAACGGGGCCGGGAAGCGGCTTCATAACCGATGGCGCCGGATTGGCAGCCATGCTCGGCTTCGCCCTGATCGGGGGGCTGTTGCTCAACCTGATGCCCTGCGTGCTGCCGGTATTGTCGTTGAAGCTGCTGTCGGTCGTCGGCCATGGCGGCGGCGCCCCGCGCGAGATCCGCGCCGGGTTCCTGATGTCCGCCGCCGGCATCCTGTCGTCGTTCCTGGTGCTGGCCGCGGCGGCGGTGGCGTTGAAGCTGACCGGGTCGGCGGTGGGCTGGGGCATCCAGTTCCAGCAACCCTTGTTCCTGATCTTCATGGTCGTGCTGGTCACCGTCTTCGCCGCCAACCTGTGGGGCTTGTTCGAGATCCCGCTGCCGCGCGCGATCGCGGACGTGGCGGTTGGCGGGGCCTTGTCCGGGCATCATCCCAGCCTGGGAGGTCACTTCGCGACCGGCGCGCTGGCGACGCTGCTGGCGACGCCGTGCTCCGCCCCATTCCTCGGCACCGCCGTGGGTTTCGCGCTGGCGCGCGGGCCGCTGGAGATCGTCGCCGTGTTTGGGACGCTCGGGTTGGGCTTGGCCCTGCCCTATCTGGCGGTGGCGGCCTTTCCGTCGCTGGCGGCGCGCCTGCCGCGTCCCGGCCGCTGGATGGTCGTCCTGCGTCGCATCCTGGGAGTGGCGCTGGCCCTCACCGGCGTCTGGTTGCTATCGGTCCTGGCGATCCAACTGAGCCCCGCCGCCGCCCTGGTGATCGGCGCGCTGATGGCCGCCGTCGTCGCCACCTTGGCGGTCCGCCGGCGGCTGCCCGGCCGCGCCCGGCTGGCGGGGGGAGCCGTCGCCGCCCTGCTGGCCGTGGCCTCCTTCGCCTTGCCACTCGTCCCCGACCGAACCGTTTCGGGAGCGGCGGCCGCCACGGATGCCAAATGGATGCCGTTCGACAAAGCCGCCATCGCCGGGCAGGTCGCCGCCGGACGAACCGTCTTCGTCGACGTCACCGCCAGCTGGTGCATCACCTGCCAAGCGAACAAGCGGCTGGTGCTGTCGCGCGACCCGGTGGCGGGGCGTCTGTTCAATGGAGGCGCCAGTGGAGGAGTCGTGCCCATGCAAGCGGATTGGACGCGGCCGGACGACACCATCGCCGCCTTCCTCGCCGAGCATGGCCGCTATGGCATCCCCTTCAACATCGTCTATGGCCCCAAGGCACCCCAAGGCATCCCGCTTCCCGAACTGCTGACGGAGTCGGCGGTGCTGGAGGCTTTGGACAAGGCTGGGGGATAAGATCGGCTGGACGTAATGCCTGTTGCGACGGAACGCCGCACCGGTCTACACCTGTGTCCACGACTTCAGACCCCTTGGGAGGGCAACCAGAATGACGATCAAGGTCGGCGACGCGATTCCGTCCACCACGTTCAAGCACATGACATCCAATGGGATGCAGGAAAGCAGCACCGACGAGCTGTTCAAGGGCAAGAAGGCCGTGCTGTTCGCCGTACCCGGCGCCTTCACCCCGACCTGCTCGGCCAAGCACCTGCCGGGTTTCGTCACCCGCGCCGGCGAGTTCAAGGCCAAGGGCTACGACATCGTCTGCATGGCGGTCAACGACGCCTTCGTGATGGACGCCTGGGCCAAATCCGCCGATGTCGGCGACACGATCATCATGCTGCCGGACGGCAACGGCACGCTGACCAAGGCGATGGGCCTGGAGATGGACGGCTCCGGCTATGGCATGGGCCATCGCAGCAAGCGTTTCGCGATGGTGATCGAGGACGGCGTGGTCAAGGCGCTCAACGTCGAGGCGCCGGGCGCCTTCGAGGTCTCCAGCGCCGACGCCATCCTCGACGCGATCTGACGGCCGGCATCGAGAGAAGCGGGGATGCCGGGCGTCCGGCATCCCCCGATTTACCGCCGGTCAGCCCGCGAAGAGCCCCTTGTGCTCGTCGCGCAGCAGGTTCTTCTGGACCTTGCCCATTGCGTTGCGCGGCAGCTCGTCGATGAAGAAGATGCGCTTGGGCGTCTTGTAGTTCGCCAACTCCTCCTTGCAGACGGCCGCGACCCGCTCCGGCGTCAGATCGTCGCGGCCGGGCCGCCGCATCACCACCGCCACGACCGCCTCGCCGAAGTCGGGATGGGGCACGCCGACCACCGCCGATTCCACGACACCGTCGATGGCGTCGATCACGCTCTCGACCTCCTTGGGATATACGTTGAAGCCGCCGGAGATGATCAGGTCCTTGGCGCGGCCGACGATGTGGACATAGCCCCGGCCATCGATCTTGCCGACATCGCCGGTGATGAAGAACCCGTCGGCGCGGAACTCCGACTTGGTCTTCTCCGGCATCCGCCAGTAGCCGCCGAACACGTTCGGGCCCTTGACCTCGATGATGCCGATCTCGTCGGTGCCGAGCGGCTCGCCGGTCTTCTCGTCGACCACCCGCAACTCGACATCGGGCAATGGAAAGCCGACGGTGCCCGGAACGCGGTCGCCGTCCAGCGGATTCGACGTGTTCATGCCGGTCTCGGTCATGCCGTAACGCTCCAGGATCGGGTGTCCGGTGCGTTCCTGGAACTCACGGTGGGTGTCGGCCAGCAGCGGGGCCGAGCCGGAGATGAACAGCCGCATGGTCCGGCACAAGTCCGGGGTCAGCCGGGGATCGGACAGCAGCCGGGTGTAGAAGGTCGGAACCCCCATGAAGACCGTGGCGCGCGGCAGCAGCGCCACCACCTGATCCAAATCGAACTTGGGCAGGAACAGCATGCTCGATCCGTTCAGCAGCACGCAGTTGGTCGCCACGAACAGCCCATGGGTATGGAAGATCGGCAGGGCGTGGAGCAGCGTGTCGCCCGCGCGCCAGCCCCAGATCCGATGCAGCGCCAAGGCGTTGGAGCCGAGGTTGCGGTGGCTCATCATGGCGCCCTTCGACCGCCCGGTCGTACCGGAGGTGTAGAGGATCGCCGCCAGATCGTCGGCGGTGGCCGGCACCGTCGGGTAGTCGCCGTCGAGCCCGCGCGCCCGTTCCGGCAGGCTGCCGTCGTCCGCCTGCCCCAGGGTCAGCACATGGGCGACACCGGCCTTGGACGCCACCTCCATCGCGACGGCCTCGCTCTCGGGCCGGCAGACCACCACCGTTGGCTCAGCGTCGCCGACGAAATAGGCCACCTCGGCCTTGGTGTAGGCGGTGTTGAGCGGCAGGTAGGCGGCCCCGGCGCGGACGCAGGCGAGATAGAGGAAGATCGCCTCGGGTGACTTCTCGACCTGGACCGCGACCCGATCGCCCTTCCGCACGCCGAGATCGGTCAGCAGGCGGGCGTAGCGGCCGGAAACCTCGCGCAGATCGGCGTAGCTGTGGATCCGGCCGTCCCCGGTTTCGATGAAGGGACTGGAAAGATCGGCGGGAAACCGCGATTCGAACAGGTCGTATAGGTTATCGCTCATTTTTCTGGGGCTCCGGGGCTGCCTGGGGTCGATCCTCCACGTGCGGCGACCATACCCGGCATCTCGGGGGGCCGCCATATATTGGGAATTGAAGATCCTGGGTTTATCTTTCCGAGGGACCTACCAGTTCCGAAGACCACGGGGATACGGGAGCGGGATGATGACGAAGACGGCGCGCCGCACCTGGACATGGTGGTTCGACCAGCCACCCGACCGGTTGTGGCCGATCCTGGCGGACACGCCCCGCTTCAACGAGGCGCTGGGACTGCCGCGCTATCAGGTGGAGGAGATCCCCCAGCCCGACGGCACGCTGTCGCGGATCGGACGGGGCTCCATCGGCCGCTTCAAGCTGGAGTGGGAGGAGCGGCCATTCCAATGGGTGGCGCCCCAAGGCTTCACCCAGACGCGGCTGTTCCGGCTTGGCCCTTTCTCCCGCATCAGCCCAACCCTGTTGCTGACGCCCGAACGCGGCGGATCGCGGGTCTCCTATACCCTGGAAATTCATTCCGCGAATTGGTTGGGGCAAGCGTTGCTGACACTTGGTTTTCTGGAGAGGACTGGCCGGGGGTTCGAAAAACTGATCCGCTCGGCCGCGCGCTTCGCCGGGGGAGCGACACCGCGGCCGTTCGACCACAAACCTTCACCACCCACACCAGCCATCGCCGAGCGCGTCGCCGGAATGGTCACGACCCTGGAGGACAGCGGCAATGGCCATGGACTGTCGCGCAGGCTCGCCGACCATCTGCTGACCGCGCAGGAGGTCGACCTGACCCGCGTCCGCCCACTGGCGCTGGCGCGAAGCTGGGGCGAACCGCCGCGCAAGGTGGTCGAACTGTGCCTGGGCGCCGTCAAGGCCGGCCTGCTGACCCTGCGCTGGGACCTGCTCTGCCCGCGCTGCCGGGGCGCCAAGGCGGTGGCGTCCACCCTCGACCGCCTCCCGCGCGGCGCGCATTGCCCGTCCTGCAACATCGACTACGGCAGGGACTTCGCCCGCAATGTCGAGCTGACGTTCCAACCCTCGACCACCGTCCGGACCTTGAGCGAGGGCGAATACTGCCTCGCCGGACCGATGACCACGCCGCATGTCCATGTCCAGCAGACGCTGGGACCGTCCGAGGTCCGCACCCTGGAGGGAGTTCCGCCGCCGGGTCCGCTCCGCCTTCGGACGCTGGAGCCGGGCGGCAGCGCCGATCTCGATTGGTCCGGCGAAACGGACGGCGGTTTTCCGCTGGTCGCCACGGACGGCGAGGTGGTCACCCTGGGGGAACCGGCGTCTCCCGGTCTGATCCTGCTGGAGAATCGGGCCAACCATCCCTTGACGGTGGTGATCGAATCTCGCGACTGGGTGGCCGACGCGCTGACCGCCCATCAGGTGACGACATTGCAGGCGTTCCGCGACATGTTCTCGGACGAGGTGCTGCGGCCGGGCGACGAGGTGGCGATCGGCACCGTCACTCTGATGTTCACCGACCTCAAGGGATCGACGGCGCTCTATGGCAAGGTGGGGGACGCCAGCGCCTACCACATGGTCCGCGAGCATTTCGCCGATCTGGCCAAGGCGGTGCGCGAGAATGACGGCGCGGTGGTCAAGACGATCGGCGACGCCGTCATGGCCGCGTTCGCCGACCCCGCACAGGCGATCCAGGCGGCCTTGGCGATCCAGGCGGCGCCCCGCGACGGGCTGGTGATCAAGATGGGCCTGCACGCGGGGCCGTGCGTCGCCGTCACCCTCAACGGCCGGCTGGATTATTTCGGCTCCGTGGTCAACCTCGCCGCCCGCCTGGAAGGCCAGAGCCTGGGCGGCGACATCGTCCTATCCGAGACGCTGGCGGCGGACCCGGCCGTTTCGGCTGTGATATCATCGCTGAATTCCGTGGGAGAAACCGCCGTCATCAAGGGATTCTCCGCACCCATCGCCTTCCGCCGGCTTGTCCTCGTCCCCGTTAATTCGTATACCGACCTGTCTTAAGGGGGTGGCGCGGAACACCATGGCCGGCGCTTCCCCGAACCCGGTCGGAGGAGTGGATGTCGGATCTGCGGCAAGTGTTCGCCGCCATATTGCCGTTGCTGATCAGCCTCGGCATCCTGGTCCTGGGCAATGGCCTGTTCTCCACCCTGCTCGCGGTGCGGATGGGGATCGAAAGCTTCCCGGTCGATCGGATCGGCATCATCATGGCGGCCTACTCGGTCGGTTTCGTCCTCGGAACGATCCGCTGCCCAGGTGTCGTCGAGCGGGTCGGCCACATCCGCGCCTTCGCGGCGTTCGCCGCCATCGCCGCCACCGCGGCGCTGATCCACGCCATCGTGATCGACCAGATCGTCTGGCTGCTGCTGCGCGTGGTGGCGGGATTCTGCCTCGCCGGCCTGTTCACCATCACCGAGAGCTGGATCAACGCGTCGTCGTCCAACACGGTGCGCGGCCGGGTGCTGTCGGTCTACATGACGGTCAACTATCTCTCCTATGGCGCCTCGCAGTCGCTGCTCACCGTGATCGACCCCAGCGGGTTCCAGATCTTCAGCCTGGTGGCGATCCTGGTGGCGCTGTCGCTGGTGCCGCTGGCGCTCAGCCGGACCCAGAGCCCCAGCTCGGTCGGAACCCACCGGCTGCGCGTGATCGAGATCATCCGCATCTCGCCACTGGGTGTCGCCGGCTGCGTCGGCGCCGGCCTGATCAACGGCGCCTTCGGCAGCATGGGTCCGGTCTATGTCCAGGCGCGCGGCGGCACGGTGGAGGATATCGGCCTGTTCATGATGGTGGCGATCCTCAGCGGCTTCGTCATGCAGTTTCCCATGGGCCGCCTGTCCGACAGGTTCGACCGCCGCACCGTCTTCCTGGGCGTGGCCGCTGGCGTCTCAGCCGCCGCCCTGGCGCTGGCCTTCGCCGACGCCGTGCCGAACCTGGTCTTCGCGGGGATGCTGGGCATCTACGGCGGTCTAGCCTATTCGCTCTATCCGATCGGTCTCGCCCACGCCAACGACTTCATGAGGGCGGACGAGGTCGTGCCGGCCAGTGCCGGGCTGCTGCTGATGTTCGGCACCGGCTCGGCCCTTGGACCCGTGCTGGCGTCGCAGGTCATGGGCGTGCTGGGGTTCAACGGGCTGTTCCTGTATATCGGCATGATCGCCGGCATCCTGGTGCTGTTCACCCTGTACCGAATGACGGCGCGGCAGGCCAAGCCGCTGGAGGAACAGGGCGCCTTCGTCCCAATGCCGCAGACGGCGACCACGCCCGTGGCGATGGAGTTGAGCCCGCGCGTGGAGACCGGCGACACCGAACCGGACCAACTGGCCTTCGACTTCGGCAACTCCGACCGGATCCAGGCCCAGGCGGCGGAGTGATCGTGGACGGGGGCGGCGCGGCCACTGGCCCTAGCCCCATTGGGAAGGGAAATAATCCAGCGTCCGGGACGTTATCAAACGCGTAATGCCTTTGCGCCATATTGAGGCCATGTCTTTCGCCTCACATTGGTGAATCGAGTCATCGCGCGGGGCCGGCCGGCTCCGTTCCTGGATGCCCTACCCTCACTGGAAGGCCGTCTGCCGTGCTTCCCGACCTCCCCGCCGCCCGGCGCCGCCTCCTTCCCGCCGCGCGAGCGCTTCTGCGTACCCTGACGGCGGCGCTCCTGCTAGCCATGGCCCCGGCCGCGGCGCACACCGAGGACATCAGGTTCTTTCGGATCGGGACCGGAACGACCGGCGGCACCTATTTTCCGGTCGGCGGCATGTTGGCCAACGCGATCAGCAATCCGCCGGGCTCGCGCGCCTGCGATCGGGGCGGCAGCTGTGGCGTGCCCGGCCTGATCGCGGTGGCCCAGGCGACCCAGGGCTCGGTCGAGAACCTCAAGGAAATGCGGACCGGCACGCTCGAATCATCGCTGTCCCAGGCCGATATCGCCTACTGGGCGCGGGAGGGCACGGGCCCGTACAAGGGCCAGCCGCCATTCGACCAGCTCACCGCGATCGCCAACCTGTATGTCGAGACGGTGCATCTGGTGGTCCGGGCCGAAAGCGGCATCCGGAGCGTCGCAGACCTGAGGGGCAAGACCGTCTCGATCGGCGAGGAGGGTTCGGGCACCTTGGTCGAGGCGCGCGTGATCCTGGAGGCCTATGGCCTGGGCGAGGCCGACATCAAGCCGCGCTACCTGAAGCCCGGCCCCGCCGGCGACCGTCTGGTCGAGGGCGAGGTCGAAGCCTTCTTCATCGTCGGCGGCTATCCCGTCGCCGCCGTCGCGGAGGCGGCGGCGCGGACTCCCATCCGCCTGCTGTCGTTCGACGACGCGCAGGGCAAGAGCCTGACGGAACGGCTGCCGTTCTTCACCGAGACGGTGATCGGTGACGGCGTCTATGAGGGCGTCTCGGAAACGCGCACATTGGGTGTCGGCGCCCAATGGCTGGTCCGTGGCGACGTGTCCGAGGAACTGGTCTACGGCATCACCCGCGCGCTTTGGCACCCGAGCACGCGGCGGCTGCTCGACAACGGCCACCCCAAGGGACCGTCGATCCAGCTGGCGACGGCGACCAAGGGCTTGGCGGCCCCCCTCCATCCCGGCGCCGCCCGCTATTACCGCGAGGCGGGCGTGCTGGAGGACAGCGAGCGGGAACTCGAGCGGCCGGAGGGTGACGCGCCGCCCCCGGTTCCCCCCGCCCCAGCCGTTCGGTGACCAGGTATCAGCGCAAGGCGCGAATGTCTCAGCGCAGGGCGCCCCAGGGCTCGGCGGCTCCGGCGGCGTACCATTCACGCATCTCGGGCAAGCCCAGGATCGTCGTCACATAGGCTTGGCCAACATCGTCAAGCTCCACCCCGTACGTGTCGAAGCGGGTGCAGACCGGCGCGTACATCGCGTCGGCGACGCCGAACCGGCCGAACAGGAAGGGGCCATCCGCGCCGAAGCGGGCGCGGGCGTCACGCCAGACCTGGGTGATCCGCGCGATGTCGTTCAGCGTCTCGGGCGTCCGGCCCTCGCCTGGGTGCTTGTCGGTGACATCCATCGACATGTTCTTGCGCAAGTCGGCGAAGCCGGAATGCATCTCGGCCGAGATCGAGCGGGCGATGGCGCGGGCGGCGCGGTCGTCGGGCCACAGCCCCGCTTCGGGGAAGCTTTCGGCGAGGTATTCCAGGATGGCCAGCGAATCGTAAACGGTCAAATCGCCGTCGATCAGCACCGGCACCTTGCCGGCGGGCGAGTAGCCGAGGATTTCCGCCTTGGTATCCGGCTGGCGCAACGGGATCGTGATCTCCAGGAACGGCGCTCCGATCCTCTTCAGGGCCAGCCAGGGACGCAAGGACCACGAGGACGACGCCTTGTTGCCGATGACGAGGGTGAGATCGCTCATGAGAACCGCCAAATTTCCGAGGAATGATGATCGCGCGCGACAGTGGTCGGTCGCGGGCGTGTCCGAAAGGACGCCTATGGAACACGGTTCAGCCTTTTCTCCGGCGCCGCCGTGGCCCATCTTGAGGTTTCCTCATACCCGCGTTCGCGATCAAGGAACAGCCACTTGCTGACCCACCTGCGCCCCAAGGCCGGAACCGACTCGATACCGCTCACCCCCGTGACCAAGGACGGCCTGGAAGGCTGGCTCGCCGACCAACCGGCAACCATCCGCGCCTGGGTCGCCGGTACCGGCTTCAAGGCCGAGCCCGGCAAGACGGCGCTGTTGCCGGGCGATGGCGGCACCCTGGCGCGCGTGCTGGTCGGCGTGGATGCCGACGCCGACCTCTGGGCCTATGGCGCGCTGCCCGCGACCCTACCCGCCGGCGCCTATCACATCGACGCTGGCCTCGCCCCGGAGACCGCCACCAAGGCGGCCCTGGGCTGGGCGCTCGGCTGCTACGCCTTCACCCGCTACAAGTCGAAGAAGGACAAGAGCTTCGCCACCCTGGCATGGCCCGAAGGCGCCGACCGGGACGCGGTGGAGCGCACGGCGACCGCGACCTCGCTGGTACGGGATCTGATCAACACCCCCGCCTCGGACATGGGACCGGCCGAACTGGCGGACGCCGCACGGGCGCTGGGGGAGGAGTTCAAGGCCAAGGTCAAGGTGACGGTTGGCGATGACCTGCTCAAGAAGAACTGGCCGGCCATCCACGCGGTCGGCCGGGCCAGCCCGCGGGAACCGCGCCTGATAGACGTGAATTGGGGCGACAAGTCCAACCCGCGCGTGACCCTGATCGGCAAGGGCGTCTGCTTCGACACCGGCGGCCTGGACCTCAAGCCCTCCAACGGCATGCTGCTGATGAAGAAGGACATGGGCGGGGCGGCCCACGCGCTGGGCGTCGCCCGCATGATCATGATGGCCGAACTTCCGGTCCGCCTGCGCGTTCTGATCCCGGCCGTCGAGAACTCGGTCTCCGGCGACGCCTTCCGGCCGCTCGACGTGCTGGCGACACGGAAGGGCCTGAGCGTCGAGGTCGGCAACACCGACGCCGAGGGCCGTCTGGTCCTGTGCGACGCGCTGGCCGAGGCGGTCACCGACAAGCCGGAGGTGATCATCGATTTCGCGACGCTGACCGGGGCCGCCCGAGTCGCGCTTGGCGCCGAGCTTCCCGCGCTGTTCTGCAACGACGACGCCCTCGCCGAGGGGTTGCTGAAGTCCGGCTTGTCCGAAGGCGACCCAATGTGGCGGCTGCCCCTGTACCAACCCTACGCCAAGATGCTGGAGAGCAAGGTCGCGGACCTGAATAATGTCGGGAGCGGGCCGTTCGCCGGGGCGATCGTGGCGGCGCTTTTCCTGGAGCGTTTCGTCGATAAAACGATCCCCTGGGCGCACCTGGACGTCATGGCCTGGAATCCGTCGTCGCGGCCGGGCCGTCCGGAAGGTGGTGAAGCCTTGGGCATGCGCGCGGTCTACACTTATTTGGAAGGCCGTTATGCCAAAAACCGCTAAATACTTGCCCAATTCGGTTCGTTTCGGCACTCTCTCGGTTGTGACCCAGTCCGCGCGGGTACGGTATCGGGAGTTGGCGCATGCCTCAGAAGCTTCAAGCCCTCGACCTCTGGCGCAACGTCCTCGTAACGAATGTGCGGCAGGCGGGTCCCGACCTGTCATCGCGGCAATTGGCGTTGCTGTTGACCGTCTACCTGACGCCGCCCCCCCATACCGTGCGGGGCCTGGCCGCCACCCTGAACATCTCCAAGCCCGCCATCAGCAGGGCCCTGGACCGGCTTGGCCGTCTGGGCTTCATCCGGCGCAAGCGGGACGAGACCGATCGGCGGAACGTGCTGGTCCAGCGCACGGTCAAGGGGTCGGTCTTCCTGACCGAATTTGCCCATTTGGTCTTGCAGTCGCAACAGGTGACGCTGGGCGATGGTCACGACACGCCATCGCCTCTTGCCATCGCGGAGCCTGTCGTCCGGGACCCCGTGACGGTGGAGCCTTCGAAGGTGGAGCACGCCCATGAGCACGCCCTCGCCGGATCCGCGGACTAACCCCTATCGCTCCGATCTCGCGGCGGCGTACCTGGAAGGCGTCGTCGAGGCCGAACACTTCATAGAAGGGGTGCCCTGTCAGATCCGCGCCGGCTTCGCGACGGTCAAGGCCACCCCCGATTTCGCGGCGCGCCAGACGACGCAGGCCCTGTTCGGCGAGACCATCACCCTCTACGAGGAGCACGAGGGCTGGGTTTGGGGCCAACTCGCCACCGACGGCTATGTCGGCTATCTCAGGCTCGACACGCTGTGGGAGGAGACGCCGGAACCGACCCATCACGTGGCGGCGGTCCGAACCTTCCTGTTTCCGGAACCCGATCTCAAGACCCCGCCGCTCGACGTGCTGAGCCTGACCAGCCAAGTCGCGGCCGTCGGTGAGCGTGATGGGTTCATCGAACTGGCCCAGGGCGGCTGGGTCTTCGCCAAGCATGTGGCCGAATTGGCGGTGACACAGCCGGATTATGTCGCGACCGCTCGGCGCCTGATGGGCGTGCCCTATCTTTGGGGCGGCAAAACCAGCTTGGGGCTCGATTGTTCCGGACTCGTACAGATCGCGCTCGCGGCGGCCGGCGTTCCGGCGCCCCGCGACAGCGACCAGCAGGCGGCTGGGCTGGGCCAGCCGCTCGCGGAGGGAGCGGCCTTGGAATCCGGCGATCTCGTGTTCTTCCCCGGCCATGTCGGCATCATGACGGGACCGGAAAACCTGATCCACGCCAACGCCTTCCACATGATGGTGACGGAGGAACCGCTGGCCGAGGTGGTCGGCCGCGGCGCCAGGGTCACCGGCGTCCGGCGGCTGTGAGCATCAGGGTGACCCGGGGAAACTCCGGGATCAATAGCCGCGCCGCCGGTCGACCACATCCTCGAGCGGCAACCCGGCCTCGAACCGGTTGATCTGGGCGGCGATATGACCGACCGAGGTCCGCGCGTGGGTGACGGATGCCACATGGGGCGTCACGATCACGCGCGGATGGCTCCAAAACGGGTGTTCGGGGTCGAGCGGTTCCTGGGCGAAGACATCCAGGCTGGCGCCCGCGATATGGCCGCTGTCCAACTCCGCCAGCAGATCGGCCTCGTCCACGTGTCCGCCGCGCGCCGCGTTGATGACGCAGGCTCCGCGCGGCAGCGCCGCCAGCGTCTCCCAGTTGAGGATGCCGGTGGTCTCGGGAGTCAGCGGCAGCAGGCAGACCAGGATCTCGGTGCGACCCAGGAATTCCGCCAATCCGGCGGACCCGTGGAAGCAGGCGATGCCCTCCAACTCCTTGGGCGACCGGCTCCAGCCGGCGACGTCGAAGCGCAACTCCCTCAGGACGCGCGCGGCATCGGCACCAAGCACGCCCAGGCCGAGCACCCCGACGCGGCGCTCTCGCGCGAGTTTCTGGCTCAGTTGTCGCCACTCCCGCTTCTCCTGCTGGACCCGGTACGCGTCCATCTGGCGATGCCAATGGAGAACCTGGAGGGTGACATACTCGGTCATGCCCTCGGTCAGGCCCGGCTCGACCATGCGGACTAGCGGCTTATCCGGCAGTTCGGGATCGCACAGCACACCATCGACCCCCGCCCCCAGCGAGAAGATCACCTTGAGGTTGGGAAGCCGGTTCAGCACGCCGGCCGGCGGTTTCCATACCAGGGCATAGTCGATCTCGGCGAGGTCACCAGCGTCGGGCCAGACCCTGATATCCCGTCCCGATATCTGCTGGCGCAACTCCGGCAGCCATTCAGCCGGATCATCGGATGGGGACAGGAACAGGATAGCCATCGACCAAGACCCTTCGACTACGACGAAATCAGGAGCCGCAGTCCTCGCACAGCTTTCGCGGCGCGGCAAGCCTAGGGGTGCGGCGGTTGAACGGCCAGTGCTCAGCCGATAGCCGAATTTGACGCAGGTGCCGTACCAGTGGTTCAGCTTGGTGGTATTGGAACTTCGTGCGACTACTCTCGCATGTCCACCAAGCCCCGTCTGATCCAGCGTCACGACCAGTTCTTCAAGCGCCTGCTGGAGCAGCCGAGCGCCGCGGGTGCCCTGATCCGTGAACGCCTGCCGGTCGCCGTCGCCGCCTGCCTGGCGCCTGGCGATCCCGACTGGTCAACGGCACCTTCATCGACGAGGCGCTGCGCGAGCACAGGACCGACCGGCTCTACCGCGTCACCCTGGTCGACGGCGGAGCCGCCTTCATCTATGTCCTGATCGAGCACAAGTCGACGCCACCGCATCGCCCCAGCCTCCAGCTCCTGGGCTACCAGACCGGGATCTGGCGCGACTGGGACCAGCGGGAGCGCCGCGACGCCATGGGAAGGCTCCGACCACTGCCGCCGATCCTGCCGCTGATCGTCTACCATAGCGAGGCGGAGTGGCGGATACCGCTGGACTTCGCCGCCAGCTATGGCCTTGCGGACGAGACGCTACGCCCGTACCTGCTGGACTTCCCCTACTCGTTGGTCGATCTCGGCCGGATCGACGACGGCCGCCTGTCGCGCGAGGAGGTGCTTCGGATCGGCCTTCTGATCCTCAAGCACGGCTCCCGCGATGGCGACCCGCGCGAGATCCTGCTCAAGCTGGGCCGCATCGCCGCCGGCCTCGGCTTTGGTGACTTGGTGGCGATGGTCCGCTACATTATGGTCGAGGGCGACGAGACCGACGTGGCCATGGTCCGCGACATGCTGCGCGAGGTCACCCCGAATCAGGAGACGAAGGTCATGGGCGCAGCGTTGGACGCCTACAAGGCGGAATGGAAGGCCGAGGGCATCGAGATAGGGGTGACCAAGGGGCAGGCCAAAGGCAAGGCGGATATCCTGACGCGCCAGCTCCGCCGCCGCTTCGGCTCCATTCCCGAGTCGGCTTCGCGGAAGGTCGTCACCGCCTCCGACGATCAGCTGAACACCTGGGCGGAGAACATCCTCGACGCCGCCACCCTGGAAGACGTCTTCGCCGAACCCAGGACGAACTGACCCAGCCGCCGTCGGACGCCACGGTCAGACGCGGGTGGTCGGCAGCTTGGCGCCGCTGGTGTCGCTGCCGTTCATCAGGGCCATGTTGACCCGGGCTCCGGTCAGGTCGGCGTGGCGCAGGATCACGCCGGCGGCGGCGCGGCAGCGGAGATCACAACCGTTCAGCCGGGCATATTGCAGATTGGTCGGCCAGGGGCGGTCGATATCGCCCAACGGGACGCCGAGCAGGATGCTGTCCCTCAGGCTGGCTCCCGTCAGGTTGACCCGCCGCATGGCGCAGCCTGACAGATTGGCGCCGCTCAGGTCCGCTCCACTCAGATTGCTGTGGCTGAGATCCGCCATCATCAGGTTCGACCCCGCCAGATTGGCGTTCCGTAGATCGCAGCGCTGGATCTTGGCGGCGGATAGATCGACCTCCGCCAGCGGCGCCTCGCTCAAATCGACGAGGTCGAGTTCCAGGCGCTGTCCCGCCCGCCCCTCGCTATCCAGCCAATCCTGATGGTGGGCCAATAATTCGAACAGGCGTTCGCCCAAAGGCTCCAGATTGCCGTCCGGGTTGATGCCAAGTTCCGCCATGAGCGCGATCCCGTCGGCATCGAGCACCGTCCCCGACAGGACGGCGCCGGTCAGTGTCGTGTTCCGCAGCGTGGCGCCGGATAGGTCGGTCGAGACCAGGATCGCGCCGGTCAGGTCCGCCCCCGACAGGTCGGCGTCGACCAGTTCCGCCCCGGTCAGATCGCAGTTGCCCAGATTTGAGCCGACCAGGATCGCCCGGTTAAGGTTGGCGTCGACCAGCTTGGTCTGCCGCGTGATCGCGGCGCCGGGGCTGGGCTGGTTCTTCGTGCTGACGGCACCCAAGGATCCCGTCCGCAGGTCGGCGCCAGCGAGGTTGGCCTCCGCCAGATTGGCGCCATTGAAGCAGGCGCCGCGCAGGTCCGCGCCCAGCAGGTCGGCTTGGCTGAGGTCCGCGCCCTCGAACTCCGCCATCATCAGCACGGTGGCTTTGAGGTCGGCCCTCGACAGGTTGCTGCCGGCGAAGGATGTCCCGATCAGCTTGGCGTTGCGCAGCACCACGCCCGGCAGGGGTAGCCGCGACATGTCGTGGAAGCTGAGGTCGGCCTGCATGCCTCCCCGCGCGCCGAGCACCCATTTGCGATGGGAGTTCAGCCGCCTCTTCAACTCGGCGATATGGGCGGCGCTGTGGCCGGTGGCCGGATGGGACATCGGGGAGAGATGCTCGCACTCAGCCTGCAGGTGGGTGGTTACGCACCCCCATTATCCAACGAGACCGTTAAGTAGGTGATAATTCCGCGGGGTTTCCGACGGCGGCGCCGTGAACCACCCGGGTCGAGCAGACCAGGTCGTGCAGCGCCGTCTTCTCCCGCGTCAGTCCCGCCATCACATAGCCGAGCCCGACGGGAATGGCCGACAGGATCAGCGCGCAATATCGCCCGAACGCCCGCATGGGAGTGAGCCTGCCACCGTCCCGCGTCATGACGTGGATGCCGAGCACCCGCTTGCCCGGCGTGGCCTGGGCCCGCGACGAATGGAACCCGACGTAGTAGGCGATCCCCGCCACCGTGGTCAGGATTTGGCTGAGGGTCCCGACCACTCCCTCGTCCATCCCGGCCGCCACCAACGCGAAGACCACGACGATGGCTATGAAGGCGGTCACCAATCCCAGCACGAATCCATCGACCAGGGCGGCCGCGACCCTGATCCAGAAACCCGCGAACCGGACCTCGCCGGCTCCGACAATCCCGCTCACATCCGCACTTCGGAGGTTTTGACCGCGACGAGGTTCAGCGCCGCGGCGATCAGGGCGCGGGTGTATTCTTGCTGGGGAGCCTCGAAGATCTGACGCGTCGGACCGGATTCGACCACCTTGCCATCCTTCATCACGATCACCTCGTTGGAGAGTGCCCTTACCACTTTCAGATCGTGGCTGATGAAGAGATAGGCCAGGTTGTGCTTCACCTGCAAGTCCCGCAGCAGGTCGACGATCTGCGCCTGGACCGACATGTCCAGCGCGGAGGTCGGCTCGTCCAGCACGACGAAGCGCGGCTTCAGCACCATGGCGCGGGCGATGGCGACGCGCTGGCGCTGACCGCCCGAGAACTCGTGCGGATAGCGGTTTCGGCTGCCGGGATCGAGCCCGACCTCCTCCAGCGACTGGGCGATCATCGCCTCGCGTTCCCGGGCGCTGCCGATACCGTGGATCTTCAGCCCCTCCTCGATGATCTGCCCGACCGACAGGCGGGGGCTGAGGCTGCCATAGGGGTCCTGGAAGACCACCTGCATCTCCCGGCGCAGTGGCCGCATCTGTTTCGACTGCCAGCCCTGGATGTCCTTGCCGTCATAGCGGATGGCGCCTTCGCTGGCGTGCAGGCGCAGCAGCGCCAGCCCCAGCGTCGTCTTGCCCGAACCGGACTCGCCGACGACGCCGACGGTATGCCCCTCCCGCACCGTGACGCTGATGCCATCGACCGCGCGGACATGGTCGACGGTCCGGCGCAGCAGGCCCTTCTTGATCGGAAACCATACCTTGATGTCACGCGCCGTCATCACGTCGGCGGCGTCGGCCGGCGGCGGCGCCGGGTTGCCCTTGGGCTCGGCCGCCAGCAGCCGCTGGGTATAGGGATGGCGGGGACCCGCGAACAAGTCCGCGCTGGTGCCCTTCTCGACGATCTCGCCCTGGTTCATGACGCAGACATTGTCGGCCATCTTGCGGACGATGCCGAGATCGTGGGTGATCAGCAGCAAGGCCATGTTGAAGCGGCGCTGGAGGTCCTTCAACAGTTCCAGGATCTGCGCCTGGATGGTCACGTCCAGGGCCGTGGTCGGCTCGTCGGCGATCAGCAGGTCGGGCTCGTTGGCCAGCGCCATCGCGATCATGACGCGTTGGCGCTGGCCGCCGGACAGCTCATGGGGAAACGCCGCCAGGCGCTTCTCCGCTTCCGGCAGCCCGACCAGCCGCAGCAGTTCCAGCGTTCGGCGGCGGGCGGCGGAGCGGGTCAGCCCCTTGTGCAGGAACAGCGTCTCGTTGATCTGCTTCTCGATCGAGTGGAGCGGGTTCAGCGAGGTCATCGGCTCCTGGAAGATCATGGCGATGCGGTCGCCGCGCACGTTCCGCAGCGTCTTCTCCTCCGCGCCCACCAGTTCGGTGCCCTTGAACTTGATGCTGCCGGTCGGATGAGCCGCCACGGGATACGGCAATAACTGGAGAATCGACAGCGCCGTCACCGATTTGCCGGAGCCGGACTCGCCGACCAGCGCCAGGGTCTCGCCCGCCTTGATGTCGAACGACACCCCCCGGACCGCGTGGACCTCGCCGCCCGACAGCCGGAAATCGACCGCCAGATCGCGGACGGAAAGCAGATCGGTCATGGTGATGTCCCTCGCTGGTTCGTTCCGGCCGCCTTCATTCGGCCGCCGCCTTCTTGTCCACCACGGTAGCCGCTGGCTTACCAGCCAGCCCCTTGCGGGGCAGTGGCCCGACCGACTTGCGCGGATCGAAGGCGTCGCGCACCGCCTCGCCGATGAAGATCAGCAGGCTCAGCATGATCGCGAGCGTGAAGAACGCCGTCAGCCCCAGCCATGGGGCCTGGAGGTTGGCCTTGCCCTGCGCCAGCAACTCGCCCAGCGACGGCGAGCCCGGCGGCAGGCCGAAGCCGAGGAAGTCCAGCGCCGTCAGCGTGGTGATCGAACCGTTCAGGATGAACGGCATGAAGGTCAGGGTCGCAACCATGGCGTTGGGCAGCACGTGCTTGACCATGATCAGCGTGTCGCCGGCACCCAACGCCCGCGCCGCCCGGACGTAATCGAAGTTGCGCGCGCGCAGGAATTCCGCCCGCACCACGCCGACCAAGCTCATCCAGCTGAACAGCAGCAGCAGCCCCAGCAGCCACCAGAAGTTCGGCTCCACCACGCTCGCCAGGATGATCAGCAGGTAGAGCGTCGGCAGTCCCGACCAGATCTCGATGAAACGTTGGAACAGCAAATCGGTCGTGCCGCCGAAATAGCCCTGCACCGCCCCCGCCGCGATGCCGATGATCGACGACAGGATCGTCAGTGTCAGCCCGAACAGGATCGAGATGCGGAAGCCATAGATCAGCCGCGCCACCACGTCGCGCCCCTGGTCGTCGGTCCCGAGCCAGTTCTCGAACGAGGGCGGCGCCGGCGCAGGCACCTTCAGGTCGTAGTTGATCGTCCGGTACGAGTACCGGATCACCGGCCAGATCATCCAGCCTTTCTCGTTGATCAGGTCCTGGACGAAGGGATCGCGGTAATCGGCCTGGGTCTCGAACTCGCCGCCGAACGTGGTTTCCGGATATACCGTGAGCACCGGCGCGTAGAACGCCCCGTCGTAGCGGACCAGCAGAGGCTTGTCGTTGGCGATGAACTCGGCGAACAGGCTGAGGACGAACAGGATCAGGAAGATCCACAGCGACCAGAACCCGCGCCGGTTGGCCCGGAAGTTGTGCAGCCGACGCCGGGTGATCGGCGTCACCCGCATGCCGAGGAAACGGTCCTCGGGCGGATGGGCGACCGGTTGGGAGGGTGTCGGGGCGGTCATCTCGGCCATCGGATCAGGTCCTCCGCGCCTCGAAGTCGATCCGGGGATCGACCGCGACATAGGTGAGATCGCCGATCAGGTTCATCAGCAGCCCCAGCAGCGTGAAGATGTAGAGCGTCGCGAACATCACCGGGTAGTCCCGGTTGATCGCCGCCTCGAATCCCAGCAGTCCCAGCCCGTCCAGCGAGAAGATCACCTCGATCAGCAGCGACCCGGTGAACAGGATGCCGATGAAGGCGCCGGGAAACCCCGCGATGACGATCAGCATGGCGTTGCGGAAGATATGGCCGTACAGCACCCGTCCCTCGCCAAGCCCCTTGGCCCGCGCGGTGATGACGTACTGCTTGTTGACCTCCTCCATGAAGCTGTTCTTGGTCAGCATGGTCAACCCGGCGAAGCCACCGATCACCAGCGCCACCACCGGCAGGGTGATGTGCCAGAAATAATCCAGCACCTGCCCCCACCACGGCAGCGACGACCAGTTCTCGCTGGTCAGCCCGCGCAGGGGGAACCAGTCCAGATACCGCCCGCCGGCGAACAGCACGATCAACAGCACGGCGAACAGGAAGCTGGGGATGGCGTAGCCGACGATGACGACGCCGCTGGTCCAGATGTCGAACTTGGAGCCATCCCGCACCGCCTTGCGGATGCCCAGCGGGATGGAGATCAGATAGGTGATCAGCGTGGTCCAAAGCCCCAGCGAGATCGATACCGGCAGCTTATCGATCACCAGATCGACCACCCGCTGGTCGCGGAAATAGCTGGTGCCGAAATCGAACCGCAGATAGCTGCCCATCATCTGGAGGAAGCGCTCGTGCAGCGGCTTGTCGAAGCCGAACTGTTTCTCAAGCTGCTTGATGAATTCCGGGTCGAGCCCTTGCGCCCCTCGGTAGCGTCCGGTCACCTGGCTGTCGCCGCCCGTCTGCTGGGCCTGCGCCGGCAGGTCGCCACCACCCGATGTGCCGCCGATCCGCGCCGTGGCGTCGACGCCCGTCCCCTGGAGTTGGGCCAGCACCTGCTCGATCGGGCCGCCGGGGGCCGCCTGCACGATCAGGAAGTTGATCACCATGATGCCGAACAGCGTCGGGATGATCAGCAGCAAGCGGCGGACGATGTAGGCCAGCATCCTCGGCTCCTATGATGGTCGGTCGCGTCAGCCGGGTTTCCGGGCGGACGCCTGCTTGCCGGTATCGACCCACCACGTGGTGGGAAAGCCGATGGTGTATTTCGCCTGCGTCTCCGGATGGCCGAACTTGTTCCAGTACACCAGCCACGTCTCGTCATTGTACCATTGCGGGATCTGGTACCAGCCCCACGACAGCACCCGGTCCAGCGCCCGGTTGGTCGTGGCCAGCGTGTCGAGGTCCTTGGCGGCGATCAACTCCTCGATCAGCCCATCGGCCACCGGGTCCTTGATGCCCGCCAGATTGGCCGAGCCTCGCAGCCCGGCGGCGGCCGAGCCGAAATAGCTGCGTTGCTCGGCACCCGGCGGCGGGAAGAAGTTCAGGGCGACCGACAGCAGGTCGTAGTCGAAATCGTCGATCCGGACTTGGTACTGCGAGGTGTCGACGACGCGGATGCTGGCGTCGATGCCAGCCCGCTTTGCGTTCTGGACGAAGGGTTCGGTCACCCGCACCAGCGACGGGCTGACCAGCAGCATCTCCATCCGCATCTGCTCGCCGGCGGAATTGACCAGCCGGTTGTTCCTCAGTTCCCAACCCGCCTCCTTGAACAGGCGCAGGGCTTCCCGCAGGTTAGACCGGATATTGCCGGACCCGTCGGTCAGCGGCGGCTCGTAGGCCTTGGTCATGACCTCCGGCCGCACCTTGTCCTTGTACTTCTCCAGGATGGCCAATTCCGCCTGATCGGGCGGGCCGCTGGCGCCGAATTCCGAATTGGGGAACCAACTCTTGACCTGCCTGTACTCGCCGAACAGCAGGGTGCGCTGGATCGCCTCGAAATCATAGAGAAGGTTGATCGCCTCGCGGACCCGGACATCCTGGAACTGCGGCCGGCGCAGGTTGAAGATGTATCCCTGGGTGCCGCGCGGCGTCTGGTCGGGCACCGCGCGCTTGATCATCGAGCCGTCCTTGACGGCCGGGATGTCATAGCTCTGGTTCCAGCGCTGCGCCCGGTTCTCCTGCCGGAAATCGACCCGGCCGGACATGAAGGCCTCGATCAGCACCGTGTCGTCCAGATAGTAGTCGTAGCGGATCTGGTCGATGTTGTTCAGGCCCTTGTTGACCTGGAGATCGGCCGCCCAGTAGTCCGCCACCCGCTCGTAGGTGATCGATCGCCCGGGATCGACCGCCTTGATCCGATAAGCGCCGCTGCCCAGGATCGGCTCCAGCGTCGTCTTCGTGATGTCGCGACCCTCCGCCGTCCACCAGTGGCGCGGCAGCGGTGAGCTGGAGGCGACCGTCAGCAGCGGCTTCATGCTGTTCCGCGTCTTGAACGAGAACTTCAACCGTTGGGGGTCGAGCACCTCGACGCCGGTGACATCCTCGTAGAAGCTCTGGAGGAACGGCCGCCCATGCTCCTTGATGGTGTCGAAGGCGAACTTGAAGTCGTCCGCGGTGATCGGCTGGCCGTCCTGCCAGCGCGCCTCGGGCCGCAGGTTGAAGATCACCCAGCTCTTGTCCTCGGGGTACTCGGCGCTGGCGGCGATCAGGCCATAAGCGGACGAAAGCTCGTCTCCCGACCCCGTCATCAGGCCGTCGCTGATCAAGCCGATACCGGCCGGCGCCTGGCCGCGAAGGATATAGGTGTTGAGACTGTCGTAGCCGCCATAGGCGCCAAGCACGACCGAACCGCCCTTGGGCGCGTCCGGATTGGCGTAGGGCCAATGCGGCATGTCCTCACGATGGAGAGGTTCGCCGAACTCGGCCATGGCCCAGGTCTTGGTGATCTTCTGATCCGGCGCTTGCGCCAGCGAGGGGGAAATCCCGCCCAGCGTCAGGGCACCCAGGCATATGGCGGCGAACAATCTCTTCATCCGGTCCTCATTTCTCCCGCGTGTCCGCTGGTCGACGTGTTCGCAGGCGAATCGGGTTTAATCAAGGCGAAACGGTTGGTTCACCAGCAATCTAGGGCGCCGCGTCCTTGGACCACCAAGTGGCCGGGAATCCGGTATCGTAACGCGGTTTCCGCTCCGGCCAGCCGAACTTGGTCCAGTACGCGACCCAGGTCTGATCGTTGTACCATTGGGGAATCATGGTGTGGTTCCACAACAGCACCCGGTCCAGCGCCCGCGATGTCGTCTGGAGCGTCTCCAGGTCCTTCGCCGCGATGATCTCCTCGATCAGCGCGTCCACCACAGGATCCTTGATGCCTGCGTAGTTGGCCGACCCCTTCACATCCGCCGCCGCCGAGCCGAAATAGCTGCGCTGCTCGGTGCCGGGCGGCGGGAAGAAGTTGAAGAACACCGTGACGGCGTCGAAATCGAATTCGTCGACCCGCGCCTGGTTCTGGGCGCTGTCGACGATCCTGATGGTGGCGTCGATCCCGGCGCGCTGGAGGGCGGTGACATAGGGCTGCATCACCCTGACCATCGCCTGGCTGTCGTCCAGGAACTCGATCCGCAGTTGCTGGCCGGACTTGGCATTGACCAGTTTGTTGTCGCGGGTCTGGTAGCCGGCCTCGCGGAACAGCGCCATGGCCTTCCGAAAGTTGTCGCGGTTGTTGCCGGATCCGTCGGTGCTCGGCGGCTCATAGGCGCTGGTGAAGACCTCCTGCGGCACGCGGCCCCGGTACTTCTCCAGGATCGCCAACTCGGCCGGGCTGGGCGGACCGCTGGCTCCGAAATCGCTGTTCGGGAAGTTGCTCCTGACCCGCCGGTACTGGCCGTACAGGATGTTCTTCTGAAGCCATTCGAAATCATAGAGATAGGCCAGCGCCAGCCTGACCCGCGCGTCGGCGAATTGCGGCCGGCGCATGTTGAACCGGATGCCCTGGGCGCCGAACGGCCGCTCGTTGGCGATCGCCCGCTTCTCGATCCTGCCATCCTTGACCTGGGGAATGTCGTATCCGGACGTCCAGCGCTGCGCCCTGTTCTCCTGCCGGAAATCATAGGCGCCGCCCTTGAACGCCTCGAACATCACATCGTCGTCGCGGTAGAAGTCGGTCCGGATGACGTCGAAGTTGTTCTGCCCGACATTGACCGGCAGGTCCCGGCCCCAGTAGTCCGCGACCCGCTCATAAGTGATCGACCGGCCGGGATCGACCGCCTTGACGCGGTAGGGACCGCTGGTCAGTGGCGGCTCCAGGGTGGTCTTGGAAATGTCGCGCTTCTCCGCCGTCCACCAATGCTCGGGCTCGGGCGTCAGGATGCTGGCGGCCCGGATCAGAGGCTTCATCTCGTTCCGCGTCTTGAACGAGACCTTGAGCCGGTGCTCGTCCAGCGCCTCGACCGTTTCGACCGCCTCCAGGAAGCTCTTGAGGAAAGGGCGGCCATGCGCCTCGATCGCCTTCCAGCCGAACACGAAGTCGGCCGCCGTCACCGGATGCCCATCGTGGAAGCGAGCCGTGGGGCGCAGGTTGAACACGACCCAGCTTTTATCGGCGGGATACTCCGCCGTCTCGGCCAGCAGGCCATAGACCACGTCCAACTCGTCGCCGGAACCCGTGAATAGGCTGTCGCCGATCAGGCCGATGCCCCGGGGCACCTGCCCACGCAGGATGATCGGATTGAGGCTGTCGAAACCGCCGGGCTCCGCCGTGACCACGGCACCTCCCTTGGGCGCCCTGGGATCGACGTAGTCGAAATGCGTGAAGCTGGAAGCGTATTTCGGCGCGCTGAACTCGGCCAGCGCATGTGTCGTCGTGACACCCCCCTCCGCCCCAAGCGCGGAGTTCTCCGCCCGGGACGCGGAGGGCGAAACGAGCGGGATCAGCAGGGCGATCAGCGTCGAGGCGACGAGGAGCGGCCTCATTCGTCCTCGTCGTCGTCCAGATCGTCGTCGTCGCTCTCCTCGCCGTAGCGCTCGTCCATCATCTCCAGGATCGCCTCGTAATCGGGCGTGTCGTCCACGAACTTCTGGAAGCGCTTCATGTTCCCGACCTTCTCGAGCCAGGACTGCGCCGCCTCGGTGTGCTCGGGGTGGCAGGAGAGCAGGTAGAACGCGGCTTGTTCCGCCCGGTCGATCCGGGTCTCGCCAAGCCGCTCCAGCACGGCACCGACATAGAACGGCAGGACATCGGCGAAGTCCTCCACCACCACGACCTCGGCGTCGTCGCCATCGTCGTTGGCCGGGACACCGGGTCCGCCATGCCACCCGTTGACGGTGCCGCCGGCGGCGGATTGCCCCTCGACGTATTCGTCATCGTCGGCGTCAAGATCGTCATCGTCGTCGAGATCGTCGTCATCGAGTTCGTCGGCTTCGTCATCGAACTCGTCGTCGCCATCCTCATCACCTTCGAACGCCAGTTCCAGCGCGTCGATAATCTCGAGGAATTGGGTACTGCGCTGCTCCCAGGAGGGGGTGGCCTGAAGTTCGGCGATCATCCGATCGAGCATCTCGCGGATGTCGGTGTCGGCGTTCTCATAAGCTGACTGGGCTGGTTTAGGGATCAGCATGGCGAACATTCCCTGGTCTTAAGCGCGAGGGTAAGGGAGCGGCGCAACCGCCTCATGCGGCTGCGCGGACTCGACTCTTATCAGATGGAGATGGCCCATGGGCAGGGGAAAGCGAAATCGCGCCCAGGATATCAACCTATCGGCATGACGCCGAGGCGCCGCAACGCCTCGGTGTACCCGCCGACATCGCCCGCCGCGATCACCCTGCCATCGGAGTCGCGGTTGAGGGGCAATCCCGCCCAGTCCGTCATGATGCCGCCGGCCCCCTGGACCACCGGCACCAGCGCCGCGTAGTCGTAGAGCTTCAAGCCCGCCTCGATCACCAGATCGACGAAGCCCGCCGCCAGCAGGCCATAGGCGTAGCAGTCGCCGCCATACATCGTCAGCTTGACCTCGTCGGCGACCCTGCGGAACGCGGTGAAGTCATGCTGGCCGAACAGGTCCGGCGAGGTCGTATTGAGCGTGGCCCGACCGATCGTCGGGCATGGCCGGACACTGATCGGCTTGCCGTTCAACGTGGTCTGGCGCCCCGCCACACCGATCCAGCGGTCACCGACGATCGGCTGGTCAATCACGCCCAGGACGGGAACGCCCTTGTGGAGCAAGGCGACAAGCGTGCCGAAGACCGGCCGGCCGGTGATGAACGACTTGGTGCCGTCGATCGGATCGATCACCCAGGTCCAGTCGGCATCCGGGTTGGTCGTCCCGTGTTCCTCCCCCACGACTCCGTCATCCGGCCGCTCGGCTGCCAGAATGGAACGGATCGCCGTCTCCGCCTCGCGGTCGGCGATGGTAACGGGAGAGTTGTCGGGCTTGTCGTCGACCGAGAAGGGCGTTCGGTAGTAGCGGCGGATCACGGTGCCCGCCGCGTCGGCCAACCGGCACGCGAGGTCGATCACGTCATCCGATACGGTGACCGTTTGATCGGATTGGCTTGAAGCCGTCATGTCGTCGGGTCACCCAGTCGGATGTTGTGGGGGGTGGGCACGCCGGTCACGGCACCGGCGCATCCGTTGACGCCATCGTTACTGAGGCAGCGGCGCCGGATTGTCGGCCTGGGCGCGGAGCCAGGCGATCAGGTTGGCGCGGTCCTGGTCCTTCTTGACGCCCGCGAAGTTCATCTTGGTGCCGGGAGCGTAGCCCTTCGGGTTCAGCAGGAAGTGGTTGAGAGCCTCATAATCCCAGTTGCCCGGCATTTCCTTGATGGCGCTGCTATACGCGAAGCCTTCCATGTGTCCATGCGGGCCATCGACGACACCCCACAGGTTGGGACCGACCTTGGCGGCGCCTCCCTTCTCGAACGAGTGGCAGGAGGCGCAGGCCTTCGAGACCCGCTCACCCGCGGCCGGATCGGCCGACGCCAGCAGCGGGGCGATCGGCGGCGGCTCGGCCGGCCCCTCGGCGGCGGCGGGCGCCGCGGATGCGATGGCGCTGGTGTCCACCACGTAGGCGTTCTGCTCCAGATGCTCCGGTTCGACCAGCACCTCAGCGATGAAGCCGGTCATCATCGCGATCAGGCCACCCAACAGGATGGCGCCGGACAACTTGTTGAATTCCATGCTCGACATGCCGCGAGTCCCCAATTCCCTCGTAATCACCGCAGGATAGCGGCCGGACCGTCTGCTGTCACGCGCAGCGGCTTGTTGTTTCGTTGTCCGCAACATAGGGTCCCAGGGCGCGGGGGTCAGCCGCTATGACGCTTGACCCTCGGGACGAAATGTCGCACGCACAGCTATAACCCAAATGTCGCAGATGGCCAGCATGGCAAGCAATCACGCATCCAACAATTCGGCACCGAGTAATTCCGCCGTGGTCAATCCGGTGGTGGTGGTGCCCGCGCGCATGGCGTCGACCCGCCTGCCGGGCAAGCCGCTGGCCGACATCCATGGCGAACCGATGATCGTCCATGTCTGGCGCAGGGCGATGGAGGCTGGCATCGGCCCCGTCCTGGTCGCCTGCGCCGAGGCCGAGATCGCCGACGCGGTCACCAAGGCCGGGGGTCAGGCCGTGCTGACCAAGCCGGACCATCCCTCCGGCTCCGACAGGATCTTCGAGGCGCTCCAGACCTTCGATCCGGAAGGAAAGTTCGACGCCGTCGTCAACGTCCAGGGCGACCTGCCGACAATCGCGCCGGAGACGATCCGGGCGGCCCACGCGCTGCTCGACAGTCCCGAGGTCGATATCGGCACCCTGGCGGTCGAGATCGAGGACGCCAGCGAGCGCGGCAATCCCAACGTGGTCAAGGCGGTGGTCGAGCGCGCGCCCGGCGCGCCACGCGGCCGGGCGCTGTACTTCACCCGCGCCACGGCGCCGGCGGGAGAGGGAGCCCTGCTGCACCACATCGGCCTGTACGCCTACCGGCGCGAGGCCCTCGCCCGATTCGTGGCGCTGCCCCCCTCGTATCTGGAACGGCAGGAGAAGCTGGAGCAGCTGCGCGCCTTGGCCGCGGGCATGCGAATCGACGTGGCCGTCGTTGACGCGGTTCCGCTGGGTGTCGATACTCCCGCCGACCTGACCCGCGCGCGGGTTCTCCTCCAGCGCTGATCCAGCCCGCCCCTTCCCCTTCCAAAGTCCAGTCCAGGTCATGTCCAAATCCAACTTGATCGCCTTCCAGGGCTCCCCCGGCGCGTATTCCGACCTGTCCTGCCGGAGCGTCTTTCCCGACCGGAAGACCATGCCGTGCTCGACCTTCGAGGATGTCTTCGCGGCGGTGCATGAGGGCGAGGCCGAGTTTGGCATGATCCCGGTCGAGAACTCGGTGGCGGGCCGGGTGGCGGACAACCATTACCTGCTGCCGCAGGGGGGCTTGCACATCATCGGCGAGCACTACCAGCGGGTGAACCATCACCTGCTGGCGCCGCCGGGTGCCACGCTCGACACCATCAAGGTGGTGCGCAGCCACATCCAGGCGTTGTCCCAGTGCCGCAAGGTGACACGGGCTTTGGGCCTGCGCGAGATCCCCCACGCCGATACGGCGGGCGCCGCCGCCGAGATCGCCGAGCGCGGCGACATCACGGAAGCCGCCATCGCGTCGGAGCTGGCTGGCGAGATCTATGGCCTCCAATCCCTCAAGCGCGGGATCGAGGACGCCCAGCACAACACCACGCGCTTCCTGGTCATGGCGCGCGATCCGGTCCAGCCGCCGCCCAATTCCGGGCTGGTGGTGACGACCTTCGTGTTCCGGGTCCGCAGCGTGCCGGCGGCGCTTTACAAGGCGATGGGCGGCTTCGCCACCAATGGCGTCAACCTGACCAAGATGGAAAGCTACATGGTCGACGGCCGCTTCACCGCCGCCCAGTTCTATGTGGACGTCGAGGGCCACCCCGAGGAGCGGCCCCTCCGTCTGGCGCTGGAGGAGTTGGAGTTCTTCGCCCGCGAGGTGAAGATCCTGGGCGTATACCCCGGCCACCCCTTCCGCCGCGAGCAGAACAAGGACCTGGGCGACGACTGACGCCGCCCTCGCCCGCTGGCCTTCCTCTAGTACTCGTTACGCAGCCAATCCTCGATCAGGCGGCGGGAGATCGAATCGGGGCGCGGCAGCCGGTGCGTCCCGCCCTCCCCCCAGGAGGTCAGGATCTCGTCGCGGCTGAACCAGCCGGCGTCCTCCAACTCGTCCCGGTCGACCTGGATCTCGCGGCTGGACGCCTCGGCGTGGAAGCCCAGCATCAGCGATGACGGGAACGGCCAGGGCTGCGACGAGTGATAGGTCACCTCGCCGACGCGGATGCCGGTCTCCTCCAGGACCTCGCGGGCGACCGCCTCCTCCAGGCTCTCGCCCGGCTCGACGAAGCCGGCGAGGGTCGAGTACATCCCCGGCGGAAAGCGCGGCTGGCGGCCCAGCAGACAGTGGTCGCCGGCATGGACCAGCATGATGACGGCGGGATCGGTACGCGGGAAGTGCGGCGTGGCGCAGTCCGAATTGGTGCAGCGGCGGACGTGGCCGCCCTCGGCGCTGACTGTCGGGTGGCCGCAGACACCGCAGAACCGGTGCCGCGCGTGCCACCACGTCAATCCGCGGGCATAAGCCAGGATGTTGCCCTCGTCGGGCGCCACCAAGGGGCCGAAGCTGCGCAGATCGGCGAAGCTGCCGCGGCCGGTCAGGCCGGGATGGACCAGCGGGTCCTCGATGTCGGACAGGTCGGCGGCGAAATAGGCCGTGCCGTCACGCAATCCGAGCAGCACGTATTCCGCCCCCTCGGGCAGGTCGGCCACGGTCACGATTCCGGCCAGGGGAACGTCTCCCCCCTCGACCACGAAGTTCTGGGCGCGCCAGATCGGCACGATCCTGGTCTCGGCCGCCGCGATCAGCGAGTCGATCCAGGCTTGGTCCTTCCGCTGCGCCGATACCCGATCGAGCACGCCGCCAGCGTAGAAATTGGGTTTGTGAGGCATGGAACCATAATTGGCATGGCGACCGGTTTCTTGGAAGGGCGTTCAGCTTGGTTGCGGCCGCCCATGACGCGTTTTCCCTTGCCCCGCGCGCGGCGACGCGCCATATAAACGCCGGGAGGTTGGCGTCGGACGAGTCCCTCGCCAACCCGGTCAGGTCCGGAAGGAAGCAGCCGCAACGAGTTTCGGCTCGGGTCGTTCGTTCAGCCTCCCACCTCTTTCTCTTCCCGCATCATCCGACACTCCGCGTCGGTTCGTCTTTCCGCTTCGACAAGCAGCCGTCGAGGACTAGACTGGCCGTGACGCCGTTGCCCGACGCCAGAGTTTCGTGTTGACCGATCAGACACTTCCCCCCCTCGCTACCCATGACGCCGCTCCCGGCACCGCCGATGGTGGCGGCAAAGCCTATCGGGTGTTGGCGCGCAAATACCGGCCGCGCGACTTCTCCGAACTGGTCGGTCAGGAAGCGCTGGTCCGCACCCTGACCAACGCCATCAAGTCGGGGAGGCTGGCCCACGCCTTCATGCTGACCGGGGTGCGCGGCGTCGGCAAGACGACGACCGCCAGGATCATCGCCCGCGCGCTCAATTGCGTCGGCCCGGACGGCACGGGCGGCCCGACCATCACCCCTTGCGGCGTCTGCGAGAACTGCAAGAGCATCACCGCCGACCGACATGTCGACGTGATGGAGATGGACGCCGCCAGCCGGACGGGCGTCGACGACATCCGCGAGATCATCGATGGCGTGCGCTATGGCCCCGTGGCCGCGCGCTACAAGGTCTACATCATCGACGAAGTCCACATGCTGACCAAGAACGCCTTCAACGCGCTGTTGAAGACGCTGGAGGAGCCGCCCGAGCATGTGAAGTTCATCTTCGCCACCACCGAGATCCGCAAGGTCCCGGTCACCGTGCTGTCGCGCTGCCAGCGATTCGACCTGCGCCGGATCGACAGCCAGACCCTGGTCAAGCATTTCAACCGCGTCGCCGAGGCCGAGGGCGTCAAGGTCGAGCCGGACGCCATGGCGCTGATCGCGCGCGCCGCCGACGGGTCGGCGCGCGATGGCCTCAGCCTGCTGGACCAAGCCATCGCCCTGGGTGGCGAGACGCTGTCGGCGCTCCAGGTCCGCGACATGCTGGGTCTGGCCGACCGCGCTCGCGTCGTCGACCTGTTCGAGGCGACGATGACCGGCCAGCCGCGCGACGCGCTGGACATCCTGTCCGACCTGCACCGCAGCGGCGCCGATCCCGTGGTCGTGCTCCAGGACCTGCTGGACTTCACCCATTTCCTGACCCGGTTCAAGGTCGTGCCGGAGACGGCGCAGGACCCCGGCACGCCCGAGACCGAACGGACGCGCGGCGGCGAGTTGGCCGGCAAGCTGGGCATGCCGGCCCTGACCCGCGCGTGGCAGATCCTGCTGAAGGGATTGGGCGAGGTCCAGAGCGCCCCGGTGCCGTTCGACGCGGCGGAGATGGTGATCGTGCGTCTGGCCTATTCCGCCGACCTGCCCAACCCGGCCGACCTGATCCGGCAGCTTCAAGGCCAACCTCAGGCGGGCGGCGTCCCATCCTCCGCTCCGCCCGCCGGGGGTGGCGGTGGCGGTGGCGGCACTCGCGCCGGTGGTCCGGCATTGGCGGTGGCCCATTCCGCCCAACCCGGCACGCGGGCCGCCGCCGAACCGGCGGTGACCGCTCACGCCGCTCCCGAACAGGAGCAAGCCACCGCCGAGCCGCTGCCGGAGCCCAAGACCTTCCGCGAGGTCGTGGCACTGTTCGGCGAGATGCGCGAGGGCTCGCTCTACGGCCAACTCTACAGCAGCGTCCATTGCGTGCGGTGCGAGCCGGGCCGGCTGGAGATCCGCCCCAAGGATCGCGCCTTGGCGGAATTGTCCGGCCGCGTCGGCAAGCTGCTGACGGAATGGACCGGCCGGCGTTGGATGGTCACGATCTCCGGAGCGCCGGGCGAGCCGACGCTGAGCGAGCAGGACCGCAACGCCAAGACCAGGGCGCGGGAGGAGGCGGCGCGCCACCCCGTGGTACGCGCCGTGCTGGACATTTTCCCCGGTGCCGAGATATCCGAGGTCCGCGATTTGACGGAACCGGAGCCCGCTCCCGACGCGGCGCTTGCGGAAGACGCCATCGAGACCGATTTCTATGAGGAAACCCCGTCCGAGCTGGACGACATAGGAGAATTCTAAGCCATGAAAAATCTCGGCCAAATGATGAAGCAGGCCCAGGAAATGCAGACCCGCATGCAGCAGATGCAGGATGCGCTGGCCGAGGTCGAAGTCACCGGCCAGTCCGGAGCCGGGATGGTCAACGTCACGCTCAACGGCAAGGGCGAGATGAAGAAGCTCAAGCTCGACAAGTCGGTGGTCGATCCCGATGACGTCGAGGTGATCGAGGACCTGATCGTGGCCGCCTTCAACGACGCCAAGATGAAGGTCGAGCAGCACGTCGCCGAGGAGACCCAGAAGCTCATGGGCGGCATGAAGCTGCCCCCCGGCATGAAGCTGCCGTTCTAAGCCTCGCGAAGTCCGTAGGTCGGGTGGAGCGTAGCGGCGCCCGACACCAACCCGCCTGCTTGTCGGGTGCCGCGACGCTCCACCCGACCTACGGCAAAGCTCCCATTTACCTAGGATTACCATTCTCAAGCGCCATTGGCGCTCACTCCAGCCCAGCTGTCCGGGAGCGACCTTGAGCAGTTCAGAAATCGAGCGCCTCATCCAGTTGCTGGCCAAGCTGCCGGGATTGGGGCCGCGGTCCGCGCGGCGGGCGGCCCTCCACCTGATCAAGCGGCGGGAAAGCCTGCTGAGCCCGCTATCCGACGCCATGCGCGAGGCGGCGGAGGCGATCAAGACGTGCTCGGTGTGCGGCAATCTCGATACCCGCGACCCTTGCGCCATTTGCGCCGATCCCAGGCGTGACGCCGCGCTGATCTGCGTGATCGAGGAGGTCGGCGATCTCTGGGCGCTCGAGCGCACCGGCTCGTTCAAGGGCCTCTACCACGTGCTCGGCGGCACCTTGTCCGCTTTGGAGGGCGTCGGTCCCGACGATCTCAACGTCACCGGCCTGATCAATCGCGCCCGCAAGCCGGAGGTGACCGAGGTGATCCTGGCGATGAACGCCACGGTCGAGGGCCAGACGACGGCCCACTACATCACCGACCGGCTGGCGGACTGCGAGGTCACGGTGTCCCGCTTGGCCCATGGCGTGCCGGTCGGTGGCGAACTGGATTACCTGGACGACGGCACCCTGACGGCGGCGTTGCGGTCGCGCCGCCCCTTCTGACCGCGTCCGCTCCGCGGTTCCGCCGCCGTTCTTCTCCTGTTCTAAATGACCCGTCGATCCGCTAGCATGCCTTCACTGGGTGGAAGGAGGATCGATGCCGTTCGCGCTCGACGTGCTATCGCTGATACTGGGTTTCGTCTTCGGAGCTGGCATTGTGCTGCTGTTGCGGAGCGGCGGCATTGGTCAGGCCGAAGCCGGCCGGCTGGCGGCGGAAGCGGACTTCGCGCTCCGCCAGAATGACGACCTGAGGGCGGATATCGTGGAACGCGACCGGGTGCTGGCGACCCTGCGCGCTGATCTCGGGCGGCTTCAGACCAGCAACGCGCAACTCCAAACCCGGCTGGAGCAGGAACGGATCGCGTCGGCCGAGAAGATAGCCCTGCTGGAGCGCGCCGAGGTCAAACTGTCCGACGCCTTCAAGGTGCTGTCGTCGGAGGCGTTGCGCAGCAACAACCAGAGCTTCCTCGATCTCGCCCGAACGACGCTGGAGCGCTTCCAGGAAAACGCCCGCGGCGATCTGGACCAGCGGCAGTCGGCGATCTCCGATCTGGTGGCGCCGGTACGCCAGTCGTTGGACAAGATGGACAGCCAGATCCAGTCGCTGGAGAAGGAGCGGATCGGCGCCTACGAGGGGCTGAAACAGCAGGTCCTATCGCTGCTGGACAGCCAAAAGGACCTGCGCGGCGAGACGGCCAACCTCGTCCGGGCGCTGCGCTCGCCGGTGGCGCGCGGCCGCTGGGGCGAGATCCAGCTGAAGCGGGTGGTCGAGATGGCCGGCATGCTCGATCACTGCGACTTCTTCGAACAGCACACCGTCACGAACGACCAGGGCGCCAAGCTGCGGCCCGACATGGTCGTCAAGCTGCCAGGCGGCAAGACCATCGTGGTCGACGCCAAGGCGCCGGTGGAGGCCTATCTGGACGCCACGGGTTCGACGGAGGATGCCGGACGGCGCGACGCGCTGGTGCGCCACTCCCGCCATGTCCGCGAGCACATGAAGCAGCTGGGCGGCAAAGCCTATTGGGACCAGTTCGCCGCCTCGCCCGAGTTCGTCGTGCTGTTCCTGCCGGGTGAGAACTTCTTCAGCGCGGCGTTGGAACACGACCCCAGCCTGATCGAGGCCGGCATCGAGAACGGCGTCATCCTGGCGACGCCGACCACCTTGATCGCCTTGCTGCGCGCCGTCTCCTATGGCTGGCGGCAGGAGCATCTGGCGCACAACGCCCGCGAGATCAGCGACCTCGGAGCGGAACTCTACAAGCGCTTGGGCGATCTGGGCGGCCACATGGATCGGTTGGGCAGCCAGCTTGGCAAGGCGGTCGATTGCTACAACGGCGCCGTCGGCACGCTGGAGACCCGCGTTCTGGTCAGCGCGCGACGGTTTCGCGACCTTCACGTGTCGCCGAACAATGCCGAATTGCCGGAACTCCAACCGCTCGACCACGCGCCGCGCCACTTGCAGGCGCAGGAATGGCGGCTCCCCGCCCCGCTGCCCTGAAATCATCCCACGCGGTCGCGTTTCCAGATGCCGCCGCGGAGCAACACCGCCTTGACGCAAGGCGCGGAAAACCATATCTGCAACAGTCATTCCGCAATTCATCGACTCGTCGCAGGGCTCCATGACTATCCGCCCCATCATCATCGCGCCCGATCCCGTCCTGAAGGCCAAGGCGGCGCCGGTGGAGAACATCGACGGCTCCATCGCCAAGCTGATGGACGACATGCTGGAGACCATGTACGAGGCACCCGGCATCGGCTTGGCGGCCCCGCAGATCGGCATCCTAAAGCGCGTCATCGTGGTCGACGTGGCCGACAAGGACGAGAAGCCCCAGCCCTTCGCAATGGCCAATCCCGAGATCCTGTGGAAGTCGGACGAGACCTCCGTCCACAACGAGGGCTGCCTGTCGCTGCCGGAGCATTACGCCGACGTGACCCGGCCGAAGCAGGTCCGCCTGCGCTACCTGGACCGTGACGGCGAGGTCAGGGAATTGGATGCCGACAACCTTCTGGCGACCTGCGTCCAGCACGAGATCGACCATCTGAACGGCGTGCTGTTCATCGACCACTTGTCCCTGCTGAAGCGCAACATGATCCTGCGCAAGCTGCAAAAAGCCAAGCGGTCTCAGGAAACGGTCTGACCTTGACCCATCCTCCGGAGCAGACGGACGGCCAGTCACCGGCCGACCAGTCGCAGCATGGCCGCATCTACGGCGCCGCGCGGTATTACGACATCGCCTTCGCCTACCGCGATTTCGTGGAGGAATGCGATTTCCTGATGTCGGCCGCCGCGCGCCATCTGGGCCGGGCTCCGGCCAGCGTGCTGGAACTGGCGGCGGGACCGGCCAACCACGCGATCGAACTGGCTCGCAGGGGCCTGGATGCCGCGGCGCTTGACCGCGAACCGGCGATGGTTCGTTACGGAAGCGAAAAGGCCGAGGCGGCCGGTGTCAGGGTGAACTATCACCAGGGCGACATGACCGGCTTCTCACTCGACCGGCCGGTTGATCTGGCGCTGTTGCTATTGGGCTCGGCCGCCTGCCTGCTGACCAACAGCGCGGTCATTTCATGCATGCAACGGGTTTCTGAGGCTCTGACGCCCGGCGGCGTACTGATCATCGAACTGCCCCACCCGCGTGAGCTGTTCAACATCGACGACGCGACCGAGGACGGCTGGGAGGTCACCCGCGACGGCACGCGGGTGCGGGTCCGATGGGGTTCGCCCGGCGACTCGCTCGACCCGGTCAGCCAGATCGCCCAGGTCACCACGACCCTGACCATCTGGGACGGCGGCCGCAAACAGGTGATCAGGGACAAGGCGTTCCAGCGGCGTTTCACCGTGCAGGAATTGGACGCGCTGGCCCGCGCCAGCGGCGGGCTGGACGCGGTGGCGTGGTTCGGCGGGCTGGATCTGGACGTCGCGATCGACGACCCGGAAGAGGCGTGGCGCATGGTGGCCGTGCTCCAGAAACCCGCCATTCCCCCGGCTCTGCCGAACGCGTGAGGATCAGGCATGACCCGTCTCCGCCTCGCCTTCATGGGCACGCCCGACTTCGCGGCGGTCGGCTTGCGCGCGCTGATCGACGCCGGGCACGACATCGCCTGCGTCTATAGCCAGCCGCCCCGGCCCGCTGGGCGCGGTCATCAGGTCCAGCGCTCCCCCGTCCACACGCTGGCCGAGGACCAGGGCATTCTGGTGCGCACACCCAAGTCGCTGCGGAACGCCGAGGCCCAGGCCGAGTTCGCGGCGCTCGGACTGGATTGCGCCGTCGTCGCTGCCTATGGGCTGATCCTGCCACAGGCGATCCTCGACGCGCCGCGCTTGGGCTGCCTGAACATCCACGCCTCGCTCCTGCCCCGCTGGCGGGGCGCCGCCCCGATCCACCGCGCCATCCTGGCGGGCGATAGTGAAACGGGCGTCACCATCATGCGAATGGATGCCGGGCTCGACACCGGGCCGATGCTGCTCAAGGGAACCGTTCCGATCACGGAACGAACCACTGCCAGCGAGTTGCACGACGCTTTGGCCGGTTTGGGCGCCGAGTTGATCGTCCCGGCGCTCGCCGGTGTCGCGGACGGAAGCCTGACCGCGACGCCCCAGCCGGAAGACGGCGTCACCTATGCCGCCAAGCTCACCCGCGAGGACGGTAGGCTTGACTGGACCCGCCCCGCCGCCGAGACCGAGCGCCAAGTCCGGGCGCTGAACCCATGGCCGGGCGTCTGGTTCGACCTGGGGACCGAGCGCATCAAGGTGCTTGGGGCGGAGTTGGTCGCCAACGCCGCTGGCGCGTCGCCCGGAACCCTGCTGGATGACAAGCTGACGGTCGCCTGCGCGGAGGGAGCCGTCCGGCTGACACGGGTGCAGCGCCCCGGCAAGGCACCGGTCGACGGCGCCGCCTTCCTGCGCGGCTTCCAACTTCCAGTTGGGACCTCGCTGACGGCGCCATGACTCGCTGGAAATTGATCGTCGAGTATGACGGCCGGAATTTCGTCGGCTGGCAACGGCAGGACAATGGCCCCTCGATCCAGCAGGCGCTGGAGGAGGCGGTCGAGAAGCTGGCGCATGAGACAGTCCGCGTCCACGGTTCCGGCCGGACCGACGCTGGCGTCCACGCGCTTGGCCAAGTAGCCCACTTCGACCTGGGGAAGCGACTGACCGAGCGCGCCATCCGCGACGGCCTCAACTATCACCTGCACCGAGTTGCGATCTCCGTCCTCCACGCCGAGGAGGTGTCCGAGGACTTCCATGCCCGCACCTCCGCCAAGGAGCGCGGCTATGTCTATCGCATCATCAACCGCAGGGCGCCGTTGGCGCTGGACGATGGCCGCGCTTGGCAAATCGGGCGGCACCTGGACGCCGAGGCGATGCACGAGGCCGCCAAGGTGCTGCTGGGTCGCCACGACTTCACGACCTTCCGCGCCAGCATGTGCCAGGCGAAATCGCCGGTGAAGACGCTGGATGTCCTGACCGTCACCCGGTCCGCCGACGAGATCCGCATTACCGCCCGCGCCCGCTCCTTCCTGCACCACCAGATCCGCAACATCACCGGCACCTTGACCCAGGTCGGCGAAGGCCGCTGGTCGATCGACCGCGTCCGCGAAGCCCTAGCGGCCCGCGACCGCTCCCAAGGCGGCCCGACCGCTCCTCCAGACGGCTTGTACTTCACGGATGTGGTGTATTGAGGACCGGTGGGTGGGATGGGTCCAATGCGGCGTCACGCCCCCGTGTCTACGCCGGACCCGCCTGGAAGTGGGTCCAGCCCGCCGCTTCCAGCTTCAGGGGAGCCCCGGACGCGTCCAGGACCGTGACGGTTCCGGGAACGCCGTCGGGCTCCAGCCGGCCGATCGCGGTCACCTCGGCGCCGGTCGCGAGCAGGGCGTCGCGGTCGGTGGGGCGGATCGTGAAGACGATTTCGTAGTCATCGCCGCCGGTCAGCACGGTGGACAGCAGGCGCGGGTCCTTGCCCACCACCGCTCGGGCCGACGCGGACAACGGCACCTGGCTGGCATCGATGACAGCCGCCCGGCCCGAGACATCGCACAAATGCGCCAGATCGGCGACAAGGCCGTCGGACACGTCCAGGCCAGCCGTGGCGAACCGGCGCAGCACCGGCACCAGCGCCAAGCGGGGCCGCGGGCGGCGATAGCGATCGATCAGCGGATCGGGGTCCTCCGCCGTCAGCGTGCCTTGGAGGACGCGCAGCCCGAGCGCCGCGTCGCCGATGGTGCCGCTGACGAACACCAGATCACCGGGCCCCGCCCCGCCGCGCCGCAAGGCCCTGCCGGTCGGCACCAGCCCCATCGCCGTCACCGACAGCGTGATCGGGCCAGGGGTGGAGACGCTGTCGCCTCCCAGCAGGTGGATGCCGTAGGCCCGCTGGTCCTCGGCCAAGCCGGTGGCGAAGGCGGCCAGCCAGTCGTCGCCGATGTCGCGCGGCAGGCTGGTGACCAGGGAATAAGCCAGCGGCTCGGCCGCCATGGCGGCGAGATCGGACAGGTTGACCCGCAGCATCTTGGCCGCGATGTCGGCTGGCGGATCGTCGGGCAGGAAATGGACGCCGGCCACCAGCGCGTCGGTCGTCACCACCAGTTCATGACCGGCAGGAATGCCGAACACCGCGGCGTCGTCGGTCAACCCAAGCGCGCCCGAAAATCCGGCCGCCAGGGGTTTCAGGTAGCGGTCGATCCGGCCGAACTCCCCCGCGGAGGGAGCCGCCGCCGAAGTGGATTTACCGGGAGCCGGAGGGAGCACGGGAGGGGTCCGGCGTCGCGAGGTCCTCGGCGCGGATCGCGCGGGCCAGCTTGTCGAGCACCCCATTGACCATCGCCGGCTCGCGCCCGGCGTAGAAGGCGTGCGACACGTCGACATACTCGCTGATGATGATGCGGGGATGGGTATCGACGTGGACCAGAAGCTCGAAGGCGCCAGCGCGCAAGGTCGCGCGGACCAGCAGTTCCAGCCGGTCCAGTGGCCATTGCGCGTCCAGGCAATTGCCCAGCAACTCGTCCAGTTCGGCCCGGCGGGCGCTGGCGCCGCGCAGGATGTCGGAGAACAGCTGCGGGTCGGCGGCGACATAGGTGTCGCCATCGACCTCGTGGCCCAGCCGGTGCTGGATGAACTCGCCAAGCACGGATTCGGTGTTGGTGCCGCTCAGCTCGACTTGATAGAGCGCCTGGACCGCCGCCAGCCGGGCCGCCTTGCGGCGCGCCTTGGCCGAACCGCCGCCGCTGCCGCCGCGGCGTGCGCCGGATTTCGTCCCGGACCCCGACCCTGGGCCCGCTCCCGTGGAGGGGCCGCGTTTGGTCGGAGCGCCGTCACGCGCGTCATCGGACTGTGCCATGGTGGTTTTGGAACCGTGTCTGTCTTGTGTGTCGGGATGTTGCCGTCAGGTCGTCAGGCCGAAGTGGCGCTTGAGCCGGATCATGTCAAGGCACGCGGAAGCGACCGCTCCGCCCTTGTTCTTCTGGTCCACCTTGGCGCGCGCCCAGGCCTGATCGTCGTTCTCGACCGTCAGGATGCCGTAGCCGATGGCGGCGTTGTGGCGCAAGGCCAGATCCTGCAACCCTCTGGCGCTCTCGACGCAGACATAGTCGTAGTGGGTCGTCTCGCCCCGGATGACGCAGCCGAGCGCCACGTAGCCGTCGTAACGGGGGACGGCGGCCTCGTCGTTGGCGTGACCGGCGTGACCGCTGGCCTGGATCGCGAAGTTGATCGCCGCCGGGATCTCGAAGGCGCCGGGAACCGCGATGCGGTCATAGGTGGCGCCAGCCTCCTCCAGCGCCAGGATGGCGCCGCGCACCAGCTCGTCGGCGATGTCCTCGTAGAAGCGGGCTTCGACGATCAGGACGTGGGGGCCCATGATCTGGGCGACGGAATCGGGGCTCACCGAATCGGGAATGGCGGACATGCCTCAGTCGGCTCCGGACTTTGTGGGGTCTGAACCCGGCGCGGGGCCGGTCAGGGGAATGGCCTGCTGGCCGACCACGGCGAGACCGTAGCCGTCGAGGCCGATGATCGTCTTCTTGTGGTTCGACAGGAGTATCATCTCCCGAACACCCAGGTCGAACAGGATCTGGGCGCCGACGCCGTAATCACGCAGCTCGCCGGAGGAATCCGGAGCCCCTTCCAGCTGGGCCTTGACCCTGCTGGACAGGCTGGTCGGCTGCGGCTCGCGGATCAGCACCACGATGCCCCGGCCGGCGTCGCCGATCGCCTTCATGGCCGCGTGGAGCTCGCCGCCCCTGCCGCCGGAGCGGTCGTGCAGGACGTCGTCCAGGACGTTGAGCGCGTGCATCCGCACCAGCACCGGCTCCGCCGTGGAGATGTCGCCTTTGACCAAGGCGATGTGCTCGGCGTACTCGACCTTGTTGACGTAGACCATCATGCGGAACTGGCCGCCGTAGTGGCTGTCCAGCACGGTCTCCAGCGTCCGCTCGATGATCGTCTCGGTCCGGCGGCGATGGGCGATCAGGTCGGCGATGGTGCCGATCTTGAGCCCGTGGAACTGTGCGAATTTGACCAGATCCGGCAGCCGCGCCATGGTGCCGTCGTCGTTCATGATCTCGCAGATCACGCCGGACGGGTTGAGCCCGACCATGCGGGCGACATCGACCGCCGCCTCGGTGTGGCCGGCCCGGACCAGCACGCCGCCGTCGCGCGCCATCAGCGGGAAGACGTGGCCGGGGGTCGCGATGTCGTCGGCGTTCATCTCCGGGTCGATCGCGACCTGGATGGTCCGCGCCCGGTCGGCGGCGGAGATGCCGGTGGTGACACCCTCGCGCGCCTCGATCGAGACGGTGAAGGCCGTCTTGTGGCGTGACGCGTTCTGCTGGGTCATCAGCGGCAGGCGCAGCTTCTCGATCCGCTCGCCGGTCATGGCGAGGCAGATCAGGCCGCGGCCGAAGCGCGCCATGAAGTTGATCGCCTCCGGGGTCGCCATCTGGGCCGGGATGACCAGATCGCCCTCGTTCTCCCGATCCTCGTCGTCGATCAGGATGAACATGCGGCCCTGCCGGGCCTCCTCGAGGATCTCCTCGGTGGTCGACAGGTAATCGGAATCATGCGGTGCGCGCAGGCCGGCGACGAGGTCGGTTTTATTCACTGTCCGCATGGTCACAGGCTCTCCGTCAGGCGCGCGACATAGCGCGCCAGCATATCCACCTCGAAATTGACGCCATCGCCTGGGGTCAGCGTCCGGAAGGTGGTGTGGCTTCTCGTATGCGGAATGATGTTGACGCCGAACCGCCTGCCGTCAACCTCGTTGACGGTCAGCGACACGCCGCCCAGCGCCACCGAGCCCTTGGGCGCGATGAACCGGGCGAGTTCGGCGGGAACCTCGAAGACGTACCGCCAGCTATCGCCTTCCGGCGCCACCGAGACGATTTGGGCGACACCATCGACATGGCCGGAGACGATGTGGCCGCCCAGCTCGTCGCCGACGCGCAAGGCCCGCTCCAGGTTGATCTCCGTCCCCTCCCGCCAGGTTCCCAGCGTCGTCTTGGACAGGGTCTCGCCCGAGGCGGAGATGGTGAAACGGCCGGGGGCCTTGTCGATCACGGTCAGGCAGCAGCCGTCGCACGCGATCGAGGCGCCCATGTCGACGGTGCCCATGTCGAAGGCCGTCTCGATGGTGAACAGGGTATCGCCCCGCCGCTCCACGGCGGCGACGCGACCCACGTCTATGATGATTCCAGTGAACATGGGCACGACCCTAGCAGCTTCGACGGATGCCGGCCACGTAACGGTAAGCCGCGGAGGGATCCATGGCATCCGCCAAGGTCCCAGTCAATCCGGGATGATGACGGGTGTGGCATGCGCCACCGGGAGACGCGCGCGAGGTCCAATCCTCTCCAGGGACCGGCATATTAGCATATGCAGCATTTCAAATGAATTTTAAGTCACACCCCGTTCTCCGGAGTGTCACCCGAATATCGCGTTACCTCCTTCACCATCGCCCCTATCATAAGCCTTGAAACGTTTCCATAAAACGCCGACGAATATTCACCGAGAGATTAATCCATGCGCGATCGCTTCAACATTGATGAATTAAGAGGCTTCGCCTGCCTGCTGCTGGTCTCCCTCCATGTCGTCGGGCATGATCCGGGCGTCGCCATGAGGGTCGAGGACGACAGCTGGTTCCGCTACGGGGTCGAGAGTTGGACCTTCGTCAGGATGCCGCTGTTCACCTTCCTCTCGGGGCTGGTCTACGCCATGCGCCCGGCCCGGCGGGAGCGGCTGCCGGACTTCTATGGCAAGAAGCTGCGCCGCCTTGGCATCCCCTTGCTGACGGTGGCGCCCGCCTTCTTCATCCTCCAGGCGATCACGCCGGGGACCACGGCGTCGCCCGACTGGTACGAGTTCCTGACCATCCCGATCCTGCCCTACCAGCATTACTGGTACCTGCAGGCGCTGCTGCTGATCTTTTTCGGGGTCGGCCTGCTGGACGCCCATGGCCTGATCTCCCGGCCGCGGCCTTTCATCGCGCTATCGGCGGTGGCGGTGGTCCTCAACCTGACATTCGCAAACACGCTGCACAAATCCGTCGATCTGTTCGCGGTCAGCCAAGCGGCTTATCTGCTGCCCTATTTCCTGCTCGGCGTCGCCTTCACCCGGTTCCACGACAGCCTGACCAGCGGGGCGGCACGGCTGGGCGCGCTCGCCGTGGTGGTGGTCGGAACGCTGATCCATCAGGCGACCCTGTGGGACCTGATCCCCGGCGAGATCGAGCGGACCGACGCGGTGGGCCTGCTGACGGGATCGGCGGCGGCCCTGGTGCTGATCCAGCTGATGCCGCGCGTATCGCCGTTGCGCCACCTCGGTCACTACTCCTACGCCATTTTCCTGCACCACATGTTCTTCCAGGCGGCTGTCCGGATCGTGTTGATGCGGGTCGGCGCCGAGGATTGGCAGATCTTCCTGCTGGCGACGGCGGGTGGCTGCGTCGGACCGATCATCCTGCAAAGGCTGGCGTCGTACAATCCCTGGACCCGCACCGCCCTGCTGGGAGCGGCTTGAACCGCCCGCCCGCTAGCGCCGCCCGTCAGCGCCGATAACTCTCCATGACGTCCTCGCCGGCGCGGCGGACCCCGACGCGGACGAAGTCGGCGGTGTCCTCCAGCAGGTCGACGCCGAATCCCACGATGCCGGGCAAGCCGTCGCCGCCGATCAGGCGCGGCGCCCGGAACCACTCCAGCCGGTCGACCAGGCGCTGCTGCATCAAGGACGCGCTGAGCCGGGCGCCGCCCTCGACCAGCAAGCGGGTGGTGCCGCGCGCGGCCAACGCCTTCAGGGTCCCCGCCACGTCCAGCACGCCCGACGCGTCGGGCGCCAAGGTCACCACCTCGACCCCGCAATCGGTGAAGGCTCGCAGCCGCATGGGATCGACGCCCTGGAGCGCGAAGACCAGCGTCGGCGTGGTCCGGGCGCCGCGCACCAGTTTCGAGGTCAGCGGCAGGCGCAGGCGGCTATCGACCACGACGCGCAGCGGCGAGCGGCCGCCCAGGCCGGGCAGCCGGCAGGTCAGTTCGGGATCGTCGGCCAGCGCCGTGTTGAGGCCGATCATGATGGCGTCGTAGCGGGCGCGCAGGCCATGCCCCCAGGAGCGCGCGATCGGACCGGTGATCCACTGGCTCTCGCCGGTGCGGAGCGCGATCCGGCCATCCAACGAGGTCGCGAGCTTCAGGGTGACCAGCGGGCGGCCATTCCGGATGCGATGGAAAAAGCCCTCGTTCAGCTCCGCCGCCTCGTCGGCGCACAGGCCAACATCGACCTGGACGCCGCCGTCGCGCAGCCTGCGGATGCCGGACCCGGAGACGCGCGGGTCGGGGTCCTCGCAAGCCACCACGACGCGGCCGACGCCGGCCTCCAGCAGCGCCTCGGTGCAGGGCGGCGTCTTGCCCCAGTGGTTGCACGGCTCCAGCGAGACATAGACGGTGGCGCCCCGCGCGGCGTCACCGGCCCGCAGCAAGGCCTCGGTTTCGCCATGGGGCCGCCCGCCCGGCTGGGTCCAGCCGCGCCCCACCACCACGCCGTCGCGCGTGATGACGCAGCCGACCGACGGGTTCGGCGCCACCGTGCCCAGGCCGCGCCGCGCCAGCGCGATGGCGGCGCGCATGAAACCGGCGTCGGCGGGGGAGTATGAAGCTGGCGCGGAGGGTGCTGAAGACATCGGAGGTCCTAGGCGGAACTAGCCGGGGCGGAACTGGCCGGGAGCGAACTGGTCAGGGGACTTCCGGCTTCAGCGCGCCGACGAATTCATTGAAATCGGACGCCTCGCGGAAGTCCTTGTAGACCGAGGCATACCGGACATAGGCGACCTGGTCCAGGTTGAACAGGGCGTTCATCACCATCTCGCCGATCTGCTTCGATGGGATCTCGCTCTCGCCGGACGATTCCAATTGCCGGACCAGGCTGTTGACCAGCCGATCGATGCGGTCGGCATCGATCGGCCTCTTGCGCAAGGCGATGCGCATCGAGCGCAGCAGCTTGTCGCGGTCGAACGGTTCGCGCTGCCCCATGCTCTTCACGACCGTCAGTTCGCGCAGCTGCACCCGCTCGAAGGTGGTGAAGCGCGCCCCGCAGCCGGGGCAAAAGCGGCGCCGACGGATCGCCGAGTTATCCTCGGTCGGCCGGCTGTCCTTTACCTGGGTATCGTCGTGTCCGCAGAACGGGCAGCGCATTTAAGCCATGGCCTCACAGGTTGGGATAAATCGGGAAGCGCCGGCACAGGGTCAGGACGCGCTCGCGCACCTGGGCCTCGACCTCCGTGTTGTCGCCGGAATTGCTGGCGGCCAGACCGTCGAGCACCTCCGAGATCATAGCGCCGACCTGGGTGAACTCCTCGACGCCGAAGCCGCGGGTGGTCGCCGCCGGGGTGCCGAGCCGGACGCCCGAGGTCACCATCGGCTTCTGCGGATCGAACGGCACGCCGTTCTTGTTGCAGGTCATGCCGGCGTGCTCCAGCGTCGCCTCCGTCGCCTTGCCGGTCAGGTTCTTCGGCCGCAGGTCGACCAGGACGACGTGGCTGTCGGTGCCGCCGGACACGATGTCGACACCGCCCTCGATCAGGCGCGCCGACAAGGCGCGGGCGTTGTCCACCACCGCCTGGGCGTAGGTCTTGAACTCGGGACGCAGCGCCTCGCCGAACGCCACCGCCTTGGCGGCGATGACATGCATCAGCGGCCCGCCCTGGAGGCCGGGGAAGACGGCCGAGTTGATCTTCTTGCCGAGATCGGCGTCGTTGGACAGGATCATGCCGCCGCGCGGACCGCGCAGCGTCTTGTGCGTCGTCGTCGTGACGATATGGGCGTGGGGCAGCGGCGAGGGATAGACGCCACCGGCCACCAAGCCGGCGAAGTGGGCCATGTCGACCATGAACCAGGCGCCGACCTCGTCAGCGATCTTCCGGAAGCGGGCGAAGTCGATGGTCCGGGGATAAGCCGAGCCGCCGGCGATGATCAGCTTCGGCTTGTGCTCGCGCGCCAGCGCCTCGACCTGGTCGAAGTCGATCAGAGCGGTGTCGCGCCGGACGCCGTACTGGATCGCCTTGAACCACTTGCCGGACTGGTTGGCGGCGGCGCCGTGGGTCAGGTGGCCGCCGGCGTCCAGCGACATGCCGAGGATGGCGTCGCCCGGCTGGAGCAGCGCCATGAACACGGCTTGGTTGGCCTGCGCGCCGGAATGCGGTTGCACATTGGCGAAGGAACAGCCGAACAGCGCCTTGGCCCGGTCGATCGCCAACTGCTCGGCGACGTCGACGAACTCGCATCCGCCGTAGTAGCGGCGGCCCGGATAGCCCTCGGCGTATTTGTTGGTCAGCACGGAGCCCTGGGCCTCCAGCACGGCCGAGGAGACGATGTTCTCCGACGCGATCAGTTCGATCTGATCCTGCTGGCGGGCCAGTTCGCGCGCGATGGCGGATGCCAGCTCGGGATCGCCGTCGGCCAGCGAGGCGCCGAAGAAGGTGTTGGCGGAGGCTTGGGGAAGGGAGGACATGGCACGGTTCCTTATGGTCTTCTCTCGGCCGAGCTTCGTCTCTCGGCGTTTCGTCTCTGGGCGTTTCGTCTCTGGGTGGGCCTTGTTCCAGCGATCCGGCGCGGCGCCGGTTCAGCCCATCTTGTCGACGCGGCGGCCGTGACGGCCCCCCTCGAACGGTGTGGCGAGGAAGGTGGCGAGGCAATCCTTCGCGACTTCGATGCCGGTGACGCGGGCACCCAGGACGATGACGTTGGCGTCGTTGTGCTGGCGGGACAGGCGGGCGCCGGTCGTGTCGTGGCACAGCGCGGCGCGGATGCCGGCGTGGCGGTTGGCGGCGATGCTGATGCCGATGCCGGTCCCGCAGATCAGGACACCACGCTCGGCGGTCCCTTGCTTGATGGCCCCGGCGAGCGCCGCTGCGATATCGGGATAATCGACGCTATCCGTGTTGTGGGCGCCAAGATCGATCACCTCGTATCCTTGGCCGGCGAGCGTTTCCTTCAACGAAGCCTTGAAGTCGAAGCCGGCATGATCGGAAGCGATGACGATTTTTTGTTGAGACATCGAAGCAAAACCCATTTCCAGGGGACCAAACCAACCTTCGGAGCCCGACCAAATCTTGGTGACGAAGCGGCCGGGACGCCACCACCGGCACCTCGCCACCCGCCCCCGAAGCACCCCGGCGGAGCCCGTGACGGGACCCTGGGGGCACCCCCTGGGGGCGTCACCGGCCGGACCCTACCAGATATCGAAGCGACGCGCTAGAATCGCACCCCGTTCCAAGCGGCCCCGACGTCCGGGCAGATCCGCGCGGGACGCAAGTGTGGGTTGAGCCATGCGCACAGCGCGCGGCGGCCATGCGGCTTGAGAAACGACGACTCTGAAGCAAAAGCCCTGTTCTCAGTCCCGGGGCTGAATTTATGGGCAAGTGGCCGGGTGACAACCACGCTGAAATGCCATTTCGCCACGACTAAAATAGCTTCAATCCACTGGGTTTGTCAATTTGGCCACCGATCTATGGGTTCCCAATCTTGCCGTGTGGATGAAATCCATAACCGAATTAAAATAACCTTTGAACCTCTTGCGGAAATTTTATTGACACCCAAATCCCCATGTGCGACTTGAAGAGCATCGAACACAATGAATAATCAGGATACTGGGCATGAGTGACCAGCTTGAACACGACGCGCCGGACGGGGCCATTCTGAGGATGACGGCGGATATAGTATCCGCTTACGTCAGCAAGAATGTGCTTCCCGCGACCCAAATCCCGGAAGTCATCAATACGGTTTTCTCCTCGTTGACTGGTCTGAATGGCCAGCCGCGCGAGGTTCAGGCCGAGCCGCAGAAGCCCGCCGTGCCAATCCGCAAGTCGGTGACGCCCGAATACATCGTTTGCCTGGAAGATGGCAAGAAGCTGAAGATGTTGAAGCGGCACCTGCGGTCGACCTATGGGATGACTCCGGACGAGTACCGCGCGAAGTGGAACCTGCCGCCGGACTATCCGATGGTGGCGCCGAACTATGCCGCGCAGCGGTCCGAATTCGCCAAGAAGATCGGCCTCGGCCGTTCCTCCGGCAGGCAGACCCGACGCAAGGCGTCCTGAACCCCGCCGCTCCCCGCGATCGGCTTGGCGCCGCGTTCCCTCCCGCCGGATCCGGTCACCGGATACAAGGTTACGGAGCCGGCGGCGAAGCGCGCCAGTGACGCGGAAATCAGGTGGAGCGACCAGACGAGCGGGATGAAACGAATTGCCAGCCCGGCGTTCTGACAAGTCGACAAGCATGGACTGACTAACGGACAGGTTGAACGGACATCATGCTCCGTTCACCTGTCCGTTTTTATTTTCAGCTCTTCCCGCGGTTGCCCCGTGTCGTCATGCCGCACGTCAGGTGATCTCGCGACAGCCGCCAGGGATGCCGGCTGGTGCCATCTAACGTGGTGGCGCGCCAGCCTTCCGGGCGAGGACGTATTCGAGCTTGGCGATGACGGTGCGGCGAAGCAGTTCCTGACTGTGATTGACCGGGCCGACCACGCTGACCTCCGTCATCGTCTCGGGGTCCATCGCCGTCGCCTTCATGTATGAACCGACCCGCTGGAACTCCAGCAGGACCTCGCGACCCGGCGGCTTAGCCATCCCGTTCCTCCATCCGGCGGCCATGCCACCGGTAATCGCCTGTCCGGCGGCCATGCCGCCGGTAATCGACGGCATCGACTCAGGTGCTTAGTGCCGGAAGCCTTTCGATCCGGTAAATTCGTCCAACGACCGGGTGCCGCTTGGCTCGTCACGCCAGGATCGGTCCCGGAAATCGAGTCGGAGAATCAACAATGACCGCGAACCCGAACGTCGCGACGACCGAAGCGGCACCTGGTGATGAAGCAGCCATGACGGTGCCGCCAGCCATGACCCCAGAGGCCGTTTCCCAAAAGACCGCGTTCCAGTGGGAAGATCCGCTGCTGCTGGAGGATGAGTTGTCCGAGGAGGAGCGGATGGTGCGCGACAGCGCCCGCGCCTATGCCCAGGACAAGCTGATGCCGCGCGTGCTGGAAGCGAACCGGCATGAGCGCTTCGATCGCGAGATCATGACCGAGATGGGCGAGTTGGGCCTGCTCGGCCCGACTATCGACGGCTACGGCTGCGCCGGCGTCGGCTATGTCAGCTATGGCCTGATCGCGCGCGAGGTCGAGCGGGTCGACAGCGGCTACCGTTCCGCCATGTCGGTCCAGTCGTCGCTGGTGATGCACCCGATCCACGCCTATGGGACGGAGGAACAGCGCCAGAAGTACCTGCCCAAGCTGGCGACCGGCGAATGGGTCGGCTGCTTCGGCCTGACCGAACCGGACGCCGGTTCCGATCCGGGCGGCATGAAGACGCGGGCGCGCAAGGTCGACGGCGGCTGGTCGATCAGCGGCTCCAAGCAGTGGATCACCAACTCGCCGATCGCCGACGTCTTCGTCGTCTGGGCCAAGGACGACGCGGGCGAGATCCGGGGCTTCGTGCTGGAAAAGGGCATGAAGGGGCTGACCGCGCCCAAGATCGAGGGCAAGTTCAGCCTGCGCGCCTCGATCACCGGCGGCATCGCAATGGATGACGTGTTCGTGCCCGACGACAACCTGCTGCCCAACGTCAAGGGGCTGAAGGGGCCGTTCGGCTGCCTCAACAACGCCCGCTACGGCATCTCATGGGGGGCGATGGGAGCGGCGGAGTTCTGCTGGCATCAGGCCCGGCAGTACACCATGGACCGCAAGATGTTCGGCAAGCCGCTGGCGGCGACCCAACTCATCCAGAAGAAGCTGGCCGACATGCAGACCGAGATCACGCTGGGGCTGCACGGCGCGCTGCGGCTCGGCCGGCTCAAGGACGAGCATCGGGCACCGCCGGAGGCGATCAGCCTGATGAAGCGGAACAACTGCGGCAAGTCGCTCGACATCGCCCGCGTCGCCCGCGACATGCTGGGCGGCAACGGGATCTCGGACGAATACCACGTGATCCGCCACGTCATGAACCTGGAGGCCGTCAACACCTATGAGGGAACGCACGACATCCACGCGCTGATCCTCGGCCGGGCGCAGACCGGCTTGCAGGCGTTCGGCTGAGACCGGTTCCCCTGGGATTTCTTCCCAGCGGGGAAATGCGCGGACTGGACGGTGTTGGGTTGACGCCCAACACCGCTCTGGGACCAGCTGCACGCCGGGCCGCGATGGCGACGCTTCTGGTCCCCCCTTCGCCGCCTCAGGCGGCGGAGGTGACCGGGAAGCCGCTGTAGTCGAGGGACGACGACCAGAAGCGCTCGAGCTTGCGCATGGTCTCGTTGGCCTTGATCAGCTCCTCGTCGGCTAGACCGGCCTTGTCCAGCGCCTTGATCTGACGCTCGAACATGTTGCTGATCTTGTCGCGCAGATCGAGCCCCTTGTCGGACAGGCGGACCCGGACCGAGCGGCGGTCGTGAGGCGACCGTTCCTGGCCCAGATAGCCGTTCTCGACCATCTTCTTGACGTTGTAGGACACGTTCGAGCCAAGATAGTAGCCGCGCGCGGTCAACTCGCCGACGGTCAGCTCATCGTCACCGATGTTGTAGAGGATCAGGCTCTGGACGTTGTTGATGTCCTGGATTCCCAAACGATCCAATTCGGTCTTCAGCACCTCCAGAAAGTGTCGATGCAGACGCTCGATCAGGAGGATGCTGTCATAGTAGGGCTGTCGCACGGCTTTCTCCATTCTCCCGGTTCCGAAGTCCATCAAGGTCAAGGACTCCGGCGCCTTTCTAGTAATACGTTAACTCAACACGTTCCACGAAGCATCTTGATAATCGCGGAAAAATCCAGCTTGCCACTGCCGTTATTGGCGAAAACCGTATAGAGCGCCGCCGCTTCGGCACCCAAAGGCGTCGCCGCCCCGGAATTACTCGCCGCCTGCTGCGCAAGCTTCAGATCCTTCAGCATCATCTCCGCCGTGAAACCCGGCTGGTAGTCCCGGTTGGCGGGTGAGGTTGGTACGGGTCCAGGCACCGGGCAGTAGGTCGTGAGGGACCAACACTGTCCGGATGATTTAGAACTGATATCAAACAATTTCTGGTGGTCCAAGCCCAGCTTTTCGGCGAGGACGAAAGCTTCGCCCACGGCGATCATCGAGATGCCCAGGACCATGTTGTTGCAGATCTTGGCGGCTTGGCCGGTGCCTGGGCCGCCCGCGTGGATCACGGCCTTGCCCATCAGGGCCAAATAGGGCTCGGCCCTGGCGAAAGCCTCCTCCGGACCGCCGACCATGAAGGTCAGCGTGCCGGCCGCGGCGCCACCGGTCCCGCCCGACACCGGCGCGTCGAGCATGGCGAACCCGGCATCCGCCGCGGCGGAGGCCACCGCCCGCGCGCTGTCCACGTCGATCGTCGAGCAATCGATCAGCAGGGCGCCGGGCTTGGCGGAGGCGAGCACGCCCCCTCCATCCTGACCGCCCCCGGCCCCGCCCCCAGTCCCGCCCCCAGTCCCGCCCAGGTAGACCTGCCGGACATGGTGGCCGGCCGGCAGCATGGTGATGACGACATCCGCCGCCGCCACCGCCGCTCCGGCGCTGGCGGCGGACTTGCCGCCAGCGCTGGTGAGACCGTCCAGGTTGGACGCCGAGACGTCGAACCCGGTGACCTCGTGGCCCGCCTTGACCAGATTGAGGGCCATCGGCAATCCCATGTTGCCGAGACCGATGAAAGCAACGCTCGCCATCTCAGATGTCTCCCCCGGATCGTGTTCTTTGGCTGTTTTCCATTATGTCGAGGATTTCAGGAGAAGCTGAGATCTTGGGCGCCGAGCGGCGCGAAATACCGCTCCACATCGTCGGCGCCGACTTGGCCGAGGCTGGACGGGCGCCACTTGGGCGACCGGTCCTTGTCGACCAGGAGGGCGCGGATGCCCTCGTAGAAGTCGTCCCCTTGAATGAACGCCTGACTCATCCTGTACTCCATGATCATCGCGTCATCGAATGACAGGCTCGCGCCCAGCCTGATTTGCCGCAGGGTGACCTTGAGGCTCGTTGGAGACATCTGACTTAAATTTTCCAACGTGGAGACCGACCAATCGGTTCCGTCCTTTTCCAGGGCGCCCAAAATCTCCTCAACCGAATCAAAGCCGAAGCAGCGGTCGATCGCGTCGCGCCGGGACGCGAGCGGCGGCTCGCCGGCCGGCTCGGCGAACCCTTGCAGGACACCATCCACCGTGGCGTTGGCGCCGCCCGACCAGTCGGCGGCGGCCAGCGCCTCGACCAGGCCGGCGATCCGGTCGCTCGCCACATGATGGGTGGCGAGCCCGGTGTATAGGGTGTCGGCCGCGTGCATCCGGGCGCCGGTCAGGGCCAGGTAGGTCCCGATCTCGCCGGGGCAGCGCGGCAGGTACCAGCTTCCGCCGACATCGGGGAACAGGCCAATGCCGGTTTCCGGCATGGCGAACAGGGTCTTGCCCGTCACGACACGGTGCGAACCGGGGACCGACAAGCCGACGCCGCCGCCCATGGTGATGCCGTCGAGCAGCGCGATGTAAGGCTTGGACAGGGTATGGATGCGCCGGTTGAGGACGTATTCCTCGCGGAAGAAGTCGCGGGTCAACGCGCCGTCGCCGCGTCCCTCCCTCAGGGCCTTGCCCGCCTCCGCCACCGCCCGGACATCGCCGCCGGCGCAAAACGCGCGGTCGCCGCCGCCCCGGACGATCACGGCCTCGACCTCGGGATCGGCGGCCCACTCCGCCAGCCGGGGATCGAACTCGCGGATCATGCCCAAGGTCAACGCGTTCAGCGCCTTGGGCCGGTCGAGCGTCACGATGGCGAGGGGGCCTTGGCGGTCGAACGTGATTTCAGGGGCGCTGGCCGCTCCCGATGAGGCTTGGGCGGTGGTCGTCATGGGGTCCGTTTCGTGGCCGTGGATGGTGATGGTGGGATGGGGACGCGCCGCGGGAGTGGGCGGAGGGAAAAAGTCGGATGGATCAGGCGGACAGGAGGCGCCGGGCGATGATCAGGCGCATGATCTCGTTGGTGCCCTCCAGGATCTGATGCACGCGGACATCGCGGAGATAGCGCTCCACGGGATACTCCCTGATGTAACCGTAGCCGCCGTGAAGCTGCAAGGCTTCGTTGCAAATCTTGAACCCGGCATCCGTGGCGAAGCGTTTCGCCATGGCGCAATATAGCGTGGCCTCCGAGCCGCCGTCATCCAACTTCGCCGCACCGCGATGGACCATCAGCCGCGCCGCCTCCAGTTCGGTCGCCATGTCGGCCAGCCGGAACTGGAGCGCCTGGAAGTCGGCCAGCTTGCGGCCGAACTGCTGGCGGACGTTCATGTGGTCGCGCGCCAGTTCCAGGCAGGCGCGGGCTCCCCCGAGCGAGCAGGCGGAGATGTTGAGCCGGCCACCGTCCAGCCCCTTCATGGCGATCCTGAAGCCGTCGCCCTCGGCGCCCAGCCGGTTGGCGACCGGCACCCGGCAGTCGTCGAAGATCACCGCGGCGGTCGGCTGGCTGTTCCAGCCGAGCTTCCGCTCCTTCTTGCCGAACGACAGGCCGGGCGTCCCCTTCTCCACCACGACGCAGGAGATGCCCTTGGGGCCGGGCTCGCCGGTACGGACCATCACGACATAGATGTCGGCGACGCCACCGCCCGAGATGAAGGCCTTCGAGCCGTTCAGCACGTAGTGGTCGCCATCGCGCTCCGCCCGCGTCTTGAGCGACGCCGCGTCGGATCCCGCTCCCGGTTCCGTCAGGCAATAGCTGGCGAAATGTTCCATCGAGGTCAGGCGCGGCAGCCAGCGCCCGCGCTGGGCCTCGTCGCCGAACGTGTCGATCATCCACGACGCCATGTTGTGGATTGACAGATACGCCGCGGTCGAGACGCAGCCGGCGGCCAATTCCTCGAAGATCACGGCTGCGTCCAGCCTGGACAAGCCCGAGCCCCCGAAATCGTCGCGGCAGTAGATGCCGGCGAAGCCCAGCTCGGCGGCGTGGCGCAGGGTGTCGACCGGGAAGATCTGGTTCTCGTCCCAGTCGCCGGCGTGCGGCGCCATGTGTTCGGTGGCGAAGCCGCGGGCGGTCTCCTGGAACGCGCGCTGGTCCTCTGACAGGTCGAAATCCATGGCGTCTCGCTTTCCTCCCGGTTCTTATCGAAAGTGGATGATAGGGGCGCCGGAGTCGCTGTCAATCGAACCTGATCGCGGCGTCACGCGGAGCGGGGATGCGCGGGGGAACGCGCGTGGCGCCGGAGCGCCGCCGTGGGGAACATCGGCACGGCCCCTGGTGTTGACCCCAGACCAGGGCTCATCCCCGTTCACCGCCGTTCCGGAGTGGAACCCGTCCCATGAAAGTGTCTGTCGTCCTCAATGGCGCCGCCGGTTCGCTGGTGGGCAAGCCGATCGAAGAATCGGTCGGCGAGGTCAAGCGTCTGTTCGAAGAGGCCGGGCACACCGCCACGGTCACGGCGGCGTCGGGACCGGAGATCGTCGCGGCGATCGACAAGGCGGTCGCGTCCGACGCCGACGTGGTCGTGGTCGGCGGCGGCGACGGGACGGTGGCGACCGCCGCCGGCAAGCTGATGGGAACCGACAAGGCCCTAGGCATCCTGCCGCTCGGCACGCTCAACCTCTACGCCAAGGATCTCGGCATTCCGCTGGACATCCGGGAGGCGGTGCCGCTGCTGGCGCGTGGCCGGATCAAGCCGATGGACATCGGCGACGTCAACGGCACCGTCTTCCTCAACCACTCGGTTCTGGGCCTCTACCCGATGATGGTGCAGGAGCGCGAGGAGGTCCGCGAGGAGCGCGGCCTCAGCAAATGGCCGGCCATGGCGATCGCCATGTGCAGGGCGCTGAAGCAGTACCCCTTGCTGCGGGTCCGCTTGCAGACCGAGGAGGGCACGAGGCGCCTGACCACGCCGATCCTGGCCGTCGCCAACAACCCCTATGACGAGGGGTTCGGCAGCTTCCTGAAGCGCTCGCGGTTGGACACTGGCAAGCTGGCGCTCTACGTCGCCAAGCACCGCCAGCCGTTCAAGATGGCGAAGATGATGGTGGCGCTGGTCCTGGGCACCTGGCAGCGCGACGCCGAGCTGGAGGTGATGAGCCTGACCGAGTTCACCGTCAAGAGCCGGCGCCGGACCTTGAAGGTCGCCAACGACGGCGAGGTCCACCGCATGGAGGCGCCGCTGCGCTACCGGATGCTGGCCGGCGGGCTGAGGATGCTGATCCCGGCGCAGGGAGAGGCGGCCAGCCCGGTCGACGCCGACCAGCGGATGGCGGATGCGGCGGAGCAGCAAAGGCGCGAGAGCGCCTGAGCGGCGCCGGCCGAACGCGTGAGGTGAAAACCCATCCGGCAACCCCATCTGGGAATCCATGAAGAGAACCGTCGCCCATATCTCCGACCTGCATTTCGGCCGCATCGATCCCATGGTGGTCGAGGCGCTGGTGGAGGATTTGACCGAGCAGAAGCCATCGCTGGCGATCATCAGCGGCGATCTGACGCAGCGGGCGCGGCGTGGCCAGTTCGAGGACGCGCGGGCGTTCCTCGACCGGCTGACGATGCCGTACATGGTGATACCGGGCAACCACGACATCCCGAACTTCAACCTGTTCGGCCGCTTCACCGATCCCTACCGCAACTACAAGCGCTATATCAGCGAGGATCTCTGCCCGGTCCACCAGGACGACGATTTGGTGGTGGTCGGCGTCAACACGGTGCGGCCGTGGATCCTCGACTTCGCCGAGGGCCGCATCAGCAGGTCGCAGATCAAGAACATGCACCGGACGCTGCGCGACGCCGGCCCCGAGCGCTTCAAGATCTTCTTCACCCACCACCCGTTCCTGCCGCCGCCCGACGCGCCGGAGACGACGCTGGTCGGCAGGGCCCGGCTGGCGCTGCGCCGGCTGGAGGACGCCGGGGTCGACCTGATGCTGGCCGGCCACCTGCACAAGGCCTACAACGGCGACATCATGAGCCACCACACCAAGGTCGCGCGGTCGATCCTGGTGGCGCAGGCCTCGACCGCGACATCGACCCGGCTGCGGAACGAGCCCAACGCGTACAACTTCATCACGATCGACGGGCACGGCGACGACGCCACCGTCACTTTCCTGGTGCGATCGTGGGAGGGCGCCCGCTTCACGCCCGGTTTGAGGAGCAGCTATGTCAAGAAGAAGGACCGTTGGGAGCTCCAGGCACAAGATCCGGGATTGAGGCCGCTTGCCTGAAGGGCGTACAGTCCCTGCCGCCACTAACGAGTTCCAGGTCCGATGTTCACCAAGCTGTTCAATCGGCAGGCCGCCCGGCCCGCCGGATCCCCGGTCACACCGCCCGTCACGGCCGCCGCCGCCGCGATCGACGCCGCGGCGGCCGATCTCGCCGCCAAGCGGCAGCTCAGCCTGCGCATGCGGCCCCGGCGCAACCGGGCCGACGCCTGGACCCGCAGGCTGGTCGCCGAGAACCGGCTGAGCACCGACGACCTGATCCTTCCCATCTTCTCGGTGGACGGCGAGAACCGGCGCGAGCCGATCGCCTCGATGCCCGGCGTGGAACGGCTGTCGCTCGACCTGCTGGTGGCCCATGTCGGCGAGGCGGTGGAGCTGGGCATCCCGGCGGTCGCCCTGTTCCCGGTGACGCCCATCGACCTCAAGACGCCCGATGGCGCCGAGGCCGCCAATCCCGATAACCTGATGTGCCGCACGATCCGGACGCTGAAGAGCCAGTTCCCCGAACTGGGCTTGGTCGGCGACGTGGCGCTGGACCCCTACACCAGCCATGGCCATGACGGCTTGGTGCGTGAGGACGGCGTGATCCTGAACGACGAGACGGTCGAGGTGCTGGTGGCCCAGGCGCTGGCGCAGGCCGACGCCGGCATCGACATCCTGGCGCCGTCCGACATGATGGACGGCAGGATCGGCGCCATCCGCGACGCGCTGGACGCCCGCGACCACCAGCTCGTCCGGATCTGCTCCTACGCCGCCAAATACGCGTCGGCGTTCTATGGGCCGTTCCGCGACGCGCTGAACACGGGCGGCTTGCTGAAGGGTGACAAGCGCACCTACCAGATGGATCCGGCGAACACCGACGAGGCCCTGCGCGAGGTCGCCCTGGACCTGCAGGAGGGCGCCGATATGGTGATGGTCAAGCCGGGCATGCCGTATCTGGACATCGTTTCCCGGGTCAAGCAGACCTTCGCCGTGCCGACCTTCGTCTATCAGGTCAGCGGCGAGTACGCGATGCTGAAGGCGGCGGCCGCCAACAGCTGGCTCGACAACGACAAGATCGTGATGGAAACCCTGCTCGCCTTCAAGCGCGCCGGCGCCGACGCGATCCTGACCTACTCCGCGATCGAAGCCGCGAAGCTGCTGCGCCAGATGCGGGGGTGACATTGACTGGAGCCGACCTCTGAATGGCGGCGGTCGGCTGCAAGGCTTTGGACACCGTCACGTCAGGGCGGACAACCCCTTGCGATCGACCACGTCGAGCAATTTGGCAGCCGGCCCACTCGGTTTCTTGAGACCCTGCTCCCACTGCTGAACGGTGGTCTTGCCAACACCAAGAAACGCCGCGAACACGGCTTGGCTGACTTGGTTCTTGGCCCGAATGCGTTGGATATCCTCCGCGGAGAAAAGTCTCTTCGGCGGCAGGCAGAGCGCGTCGAACTCCCACATGGTGACATTGTCCATGTAGCCCTTGTCGTGGAGACGCTTCGCCGACTTATGGACGTTTTCGAGAATTCTGCTCATCACACGTGATCTCCAGAATCAGGCCTTCGGCGATCTGCCGCTCGAGCGTCGCGTTGGCGTGTTTCATATACTCATCACCAAGGTTCTGGAGAGCCTTCTTCTCCTTCTTGGTAATATTGTCCTTCTCGTTCTTGGCGAAACCATGAAGGAAGATCAAACGATCGCCCTGCCGGTACGCGGCGATGGTCCGGTAGCCGCCGCTCTTGCCGCGACCGAGTGCGGCAATCCTTTTCTTGATCAGGAAGCCACCCAATCTGGCATCGACCAGACCGTCCTCTATCTCCAGCGCGACTGCGCGAAGCATGGCGTCCGTGACCCCATCTCCTCGCGCCCAGTCATCGAATTCAAGGTCCTTGAACACTCTAACAGTCACGATTTGTATCACCCAGTGATATGAATTTCAAGCATCTCGACTGGGAGAAGCGCATGGACCCGCTTACGGAAGCATTCACGAGGGGCGCGGCAAAAAGTCCTTGACCTTCCCACGACTGGAAGCCCCATCCATATGGGTTGATGAGAGTCCAGGAGGCAGTCATGGCCTATGCCGCGGCCGAAGCGCATACCAGCGAAAAACCCAGCACGCCCGATCCGGTCGAGATCGATCTCACCATCGAGGGCATGACCTGCGCGTCGTGCGTCGGGCGGGTGGAGAAGGCGCTGCGCCGGGTTTCCGGCGTCACCGAGGCGTCCGTCAACTTGGCGACCGAGCGAGCGCACGTGGTAGGTACCGGCATCGACCAGGGAACACTGATCGCCGCCGTGGACCGCACGGGCTTCCACGCCAGCCCGATCGTCGCGGACGAGGCCGGAGCGGGCCACAAGGCCGCCGACGCGGCCCGCGAGCGGCGGCGGCATGATCTGATCCGCGTGCTGATCGCGGCGGCGCTGTCACTGCCGCTGGTCGGCGGCATGATCGGTGACCTCGTAGGGCTCGACATCATGGTGCCGGGCTGGGCGCAGTTCGCGCTGGCGACGCCGGTCCAGTTCTGGCTGGGGTGGAGGTTCTACGTCGCCGCCTTCAAGGCCGTGCGGGCCGGGGCCGGCAACATGGACCTGCTGGTCGCGATCGGGACCTCCGCCGCCTGGGGGTTGAGCACCTACCTGCTCCTGACCGCCCATGCGGGCCATGCGCCGCACCTCTATTACGAGGCGTCGGCCGTGCTGATCACCTTCATCCTGCTGGGCAAGTGGCTGGAAAGCCGGGCCAAGGGCCAGACCGCCGCCGCGATCCGCGCGCTGATGGACCTGCGGCCCGATACCGCCCGCGTCCGCCGCGACGGCGTCGAGCGCGAGGTCGCGGTCGAGCGGGTGCGCGTCGGCGACATCGTCATGATCCGCCCCGGCGAGCGCGTCCCGGTCGATGGCCGGGTGGCCGAGGGCGAGGGCTCGGTCGACGAGAGCATGCTGACGGGAGAGAGCCTACCGGTCGAGAAGGCTCCCGGCGCCGCCGTCACGGGCGGATCGATCAATGTCGATGGGTTGTTGGCGGTCGAGACGCTGGCGGTCGGATCGGAGACGACACTGGCCCGCATCGTCCGCATGGTCGAGGGCGCCCAAGCGTCCAAGGCGCCGATCCAGCGCGTGGTGGACAAGGTCAGCGCCGTCTTCGTCCCGGTGGTGCTGGTGATCGCCGCCGTCACCTTCGTCGCGTGGTGGGCCGTGGGTGGCGACCTGGAACACGCGATCCTGACGGCGGTGTCGGTCCTGGTGATCGCCTGCCCCTGCGCGCTGGGTCTCGCCACCCCGACCGCGATCATGGTCGGAACCGGTGCCGCCGCCCGCCACGGCATCCTGATCAAGGACGCCGAGGCGCTGGAACGAGCTCACGCGGTCACCGTCGTGGCGTTCGACAAGACCGGCACGCTGACCGAGGGCCGGCCGCGCGTGACCGATCTGGTGCCGTCAGCCAGTATGGACAGGAGCGTGTTGCTTCGGCTGGCGGCTTCGCTCCAGCACGGCAGCGAGCATCCGCTGGCCCGCGCGGTGCGCGATCTGGCCGAAGCCGAGGCCGTCGGCGCCGTCCCGGTGACCGGCTTCAAGGCGCTGGCCGGCCGCGGCGTCTCGGGCATGGTCGAGAGCCGCGCGCTCCTGCTCGGCACGAGGCGTTTGCTGGCGGAGAACGGTTTGGCGCCCGGTGACCTGGAAGGCGCCGCCGATGGATTGGAGGCTTCGGGCCGCACGGTGTCGTGGCTGGCCCAGATGGCGCCGGATGCCCGCGTGCTGGGTTTCGTCGCGTTCGGCGACACCGTCAAGCAAGGTGCCGGCGAGGCGGCCGCGGCACTGCGGGCGCGCGGGATCGAGACGGTGATGGTCACCGGCGACGGCTCGGGCGCCGCCAACGCGGTGGCGCGGGAGCTGGGAATCGACCGGGTGTTCGCCGAGGTCCTGCCCGGCGACAAGGCCGAGGTGGTGGCCCGCCTCAAGGCCGAGGGCAAGACGGTCGCCATGGTCGGCGACGGCGTCAACGACGCGCCGGCGCTGGCCGCCGCCGATGTCGGGATCGCCATGGCGACCGGCACCGATGTCGCCATGCACACGGCGGGCATCACGCTGATGCGCGGCGATCCGGCCCTTGTCGCGGGATCGCTCGACGTGTCGCGGCGGACCTACGCCAAGATCCGCCAGGGCTTGTTCTGGGCCTTCGCCTATAACGTGATCGGCATCCCGCTGGCGGCGCTAGGCTATCTGAGCCCGATCCTCGCCGGTGCCGCCATGGCGCTCAGCTCTGTCAGCGTCGTCGCCAACGCGCTGACGCTCCGAGGCTGGAAGCCGTGAGGTCCCAAGCCGGCTTTCGCCCTCAGATGCTGTAATCCGGCTCCGGGAGGCTCTGGTCCATGGCCAGGGCCGCCGCCGGGCCGCTGCACCAGCCGACCACCTTGGCCGGGACGCCGACGACGGTGGCGCATTCCGGCACCTCCTTCAGCACGACGCTGCCGGCGCCGATCTTGGCGCCCCGGCCAATGACGATGTTGCCCAGCACCTTGGCACCGGCCGAGATCAGCACGCCATCGCGCACCTTGGGATGGCGGTCGCCATGCTCCTTGCCGGTGCCACCCAGCGTCACCTCCTGGAGGATCGACACGTTGTTGCCGATCTCGGCGGTCTCGCCGACCACCAGACCGGTGCCGTGGTCGATGAAGACGCCGCGCCCGATCGGCACCGCTGGATGGATGTCGATCGCGAAGACCTCCGACACCCGGCTTTGCAGGAAATGGGCGAGGCTGTGGCGGCCGTGGGTCCATAGCCAATGGCCGATGCGATGCCATTGCAGCGCGTGGAAGCCCTTGAAGTAGAGGAACGGCGTCAGATAGCTGTCGGCGGCGGGATCGCGCTCCAGGATGGCGATCAGGTCGGCCGCTCCCGCGTCGACGATGCCGGGATCCTCGATCAGGGCCTCGTGGGTCAGGCGCTCCAGCCGCTCGGCCGGCATGTTGCGGTCGCCCAGCTTGTGCGCGAGCAAGGCGCCCAGCGCGCTGGCGTAGTCGTCGTGGAACAGCACGGCGCCATGGATGAACCCGCGCAGGATCTCCTCCTCCGCCGAGATCCGCACCGCGTCGGCGCGCAGCAGGTTCCACACCTTGTCGCTGGGACGCGAGACCGACACCGGCGTCGTCATATCGTCCGGCGCGGCGAATTCCGGCACCGCGAACTGTACTTCACTCATGGACCCGTTGCTCCCACGCGCGACGATGCGATGACCGGGCCGCGTCGCGACGGCCGAACCCTGGGAGGGAACATAAGGTCTCCCGGCCATGAAGCAATGTCGATCATCACACTCGACAGAAAAGTCGTTCCAGCAAAGTCGCGATGCAGGCGCCCGATGAATATACATGACGCGCCTGCTGAATATCCGAGAGATACACTTCAATTCACACATCATCTCACGAAGGCGATACACAGCGGGCCCGCGATCGTGTAGCGTGGCGCCCACGCGGACCTGAACCGCACTCAGGAACGAGCCCAAGAAACGAGGAATCGCGAAGCCATGAGCGCCACCGGCAAGACCCCCGACGCCCCCCATCCCGAGACACTGGTCCTGCACGCCGGTTATCGCGCCGATCCCGCGACCGGCGCCGTCGCCGTGCCGATCTATCAGACGACGTCGTACCAGTTCCAGCACACCGAGCACGCCGCCAACCTGTTCTCGCTGAAGGAACTGGGCAACATCTACACCCGCATCATGAACCCGACGACCGATGTGCTGGAGAAGCGCATCGCGGCGCTGGAGGGCGGCGTGGCGGCCCTGGCGGTCAGCTCCGGACAGGCGGCGTCGGCGCTGGCGGTGCAAAACCTGGCGCAAGCCGGCGACAACATCGTCAGTTCCACCAACTTGTACGGCGGCACCTGGAACCTGTTCGCCAACACGCTGAAACAGCAGGGCATCGAGGTCCGCTTCGTCGATCCGACCGACCCGGAGAACTTCCGCCGCGCCACCGACGAGCGCACCCGCGCCTATTACGCCGAGACGCTGCCCAATCCCAAGCTGACCGTCTTCCCGATCCGCGAGGTCGCCGACATCGGCCGGCCGTTCGGCATTCCGCTGATCGTGGACAACACCGCCGCCCCCATCCTGGCGCGGCCGTTCGACCATGGCGCGGCGGTGATCGTCTATTCGACCACCAAGTACATCGGCGGCCACGGCACCTCGATCGGCGGCATGATCGTGGACAGCGGAACCTTCGACTGGGCGACCCACGCGGAACGCCAGCCCCTGCTGAACCAACCCGACCCCAGCTACCACGGCGCCGTCTGGGTCGAGGCGGTCAAGGGCATCGGGCCGGTCGCCTACATCATCAAGGCGCGCACCACCCTGCTGCGTGACCTCGGCTGCGCGCTCAGCCCGTTCAACGCCTTCCAGATCATCCAGGGTCTGGAGACGCTGCCGCTCCGCATCCGCGAGCACAGCCGGAACGGCGCCGCCGTGGCGGAATACCTGTCGAAGCACCCTTCCGTCACCAAGGTGATCTATCCCGGCCTCCAAAAGGGTCTCGACCGCGAGCGGGCCGACACCTACCTCAAGGGCGGCTACGGCGGTTTGGTCGGGTTCGAGCTGCAAGGGGGCCGCGACGCAGGCCGCGCCTTCATCGACGGGCTGAAGCTGCTGTATCACGTCGCCAATATCGGTGACTCGCGCAGCTTGGCGATCCACCCCGCCAGCACGACCCACTCGCAGCTGACGGCGGAGGAGCAGTTCTCGACCGGCGTCAGCGAGGGGTATGTCCGCCTGTCGATCGGCATCGAACATATCGACGACATCATCGCCGATCTGGATCAGGCGCTGGCGGCCAGCCGCTGACACTCGGCCGCTGATCTTCCACGGGCCGGGTGCGGATCGGTGATCCGTACCCGGCCCATTAACGAAAAAATCACGAACCCCCTAATCTCTATTGAGTTGGTCGTGATTATGGGGAATGATGGAGCCCTGTTGATGACGCATGCCTGATAACGGATAAACGACGGAGGAGCGATGCCTATGGATGCCATGATCATTCCACTGACGTCGCGCCGGAACGGTCAACCGGGCGCGGAACCTGCCTTCAATCCCGACCGCCACCTGGCCATCGAGCCACCGGCTTGGTCGGTCAGCCTCCGCGGGGAGGCGCCCAGCCATCGCCAAAGCCCCGCTTCGATCGCCGCTCCCTTCCGCGTCCTGGGCGCCGAGGGTGTCATGGCGATCGGCGCCGCCACGCGGCTGGGCCATCCACCGCTGAAATTCCTCGCGGCGCTGGCGTCTCACCCGATGATGATCGACGCGGTCAGCGCGCTGGCGGGCACCTGGGTCGTCCCGGCGCCGGTACCGGCCGGTGGCGAGCGCTTCAAGCCCGCCGACGCCTTCGACGTGATCCTGAGCCTGACCGACGATGGCGCGTGGCGCGCCGGTTTCGCCATGATCCAGTGTCCGGGAACCGTGCTGCGCCAAACCGGCGGGATGCCCGCCGCCTACATCCGCCTGACATTCCTGTCCGAGGACACCGTGGTCAGCCTCCGCGACGTCGAGGACCGCGTCGGCGACCCCGACCAGGCGCGTGTCGCCTGGGTCCGCCACAAGGCCCTGATCACCCACCGCAAGCTGGGCCGCCTGATCGGCAACGTCGGCGCCAACCAGGATCGGCGCGCCTTGGCGCACGAGCTGTGGGACGCCCTATCCGACGCCGAGCACGCCGTGGAGGCGCTGACGTCGGAGTCCGAGGGCTTGGATATCTTCTACGCGAATTGAGGGGCGGGGGGAGCGACCCGCCGGATCATCCAGCGAGCCTCCCCCCTTACGCCAGCAGCGTCACGCCTTGTGACGGGCGCGGATCTGCGTGCGGTGCATCAGGCGGCGGTGCTGGTTGTCGAAGCTGTCGCGGCGGTGCATCGTGACGCGGTTGTCCCACATCACCAGATCGCCCTTCCGCCAGGAATGGGCCCAGGTGAACTTGGCCTGCGCGACATAGGCCCACAACTCGTCCAGCAGGGCCTCGCCCTCCTCGATCGGCAGGCCCACCACATAGGCGTTCAGGCGGCGGCCCAGGTACAGGGCGCGGTCGCCGCTTTCCGGGTGGGTGGTCACCAAGGGGTGGACGGTGCCCGGCGAGGTCGAGAGATCGGTCGGCCGCTTGTAGCCGTGGCGCAGGTAGCCGCCGCTGTTGGTCGTGCTGTCATGCTTGAGCGACAGCGTGTCGACGCGGGCGCGCAAGGCGTCCGGCAGCGACTGATAGGCCAGCACCGTGTTGAGGAACCACGTGTCACCCCCCGTCGGCGGCACCTCCAGCGAATAGAGCACGCTGCCGAGCGGCGGGTCGGGCAGGAACGACATGTCGGTGTGCCATGACGCCTCGCCGGCGCCCAGCGCGCCGATCGCGACGCCGTTCTCGATCACGTTGGAGATGACGTAGATCTCCTCGTAACCGGGCACGAACTGCTTGCCGTTCTCGTTGGGTGGCGCCTTGTCGAGCGTGCCGAAGCGGCGGCTGAACGCCAGCAGGTCGTCGTCCGACAGGTCCTGGCCGCGCAGCACGATGACGCGATGGTCCAGCAGGGCCTGGTTGACGACCTGGTACTGACGGTCGTCCAATCCGCCCGACAGATCGATCCCGGTGATTTCGGCACCGAGCACCGGCGAGGTCGGGGTGACCTGGATATGGTCCCGCGTCGCGTCGAGAAGCGTCGAGCTCTGGCTCATCGCTGCATTCCCCATTTTCTGACCGTGTTGATTTCCAAGGTCCGGAAGATCACGCTCTCGACCAGCAACCCGATGATGATCACCATCAGCAGGCCGGCGAAGACGCTCGGGATCTCCAGTTGATTTCGATTCTCGTAGATGAACCAGCCGATGCCGCCCGATCCGGAGCTGACGCCGAACACCAGCTCGGCCGCGATCAGCGTGCGCCACGCGAAGGCCCAGCCGATCTTCAACCCCGTCAGGATCGACGGCAGCGCCGCCGGCACCAGGATCAGCATGACGTAGCGCAGGCCCTTCAGGCCGTAGTTCTGCCCGGCCATCCGCTGGGTCTCGCTGACACCCATGAAGCCGGAATGGGTGTTGAGCGCCATCGGCCACAGCACGGCGTGGACCAGCACGAAGGTGATGCTGCCCTCCCCCAGGCCGAACCACAGCAGCGCCAGCGGCAGCAGGGCGATCGCCGGCAAGGGGTTGAACATGGAGGTCAGCGTGCTCAGCAGGTCGTTGCCGAAGCGCGTGGTGACAGCCAGCATGGTCAGGACCGCCGCCGCGACGATGCCGATCGCGTAACCGACCAGCAGCACGCGGAGCGAGGTCAGGCAGCGCTCCAGCAGGTTGCCATCGACCAGGCTGGTCCACAGCGTCGCCAGCGTCTCCGACAGCGTCGGGAACATCAGCGGGTTCTGCGACCACACGGCGTAGCCTTGCCACGCGGCGCCCAGCAGGACCAGGATCAGGACGCGGCGGGCGAGCGTGTTGCCGGCCAGCCGCTCCCACGGGGAGAGCGGCCGGCTGATGTCGCCGATGACGCCAGCCTCCAGGACCTCGCGCTCGAACTCGGGGCGGATCTGGGGGACCAGGCGGTTCTGGTGGGAGGTCATGGCCGGGCGGCCCGCGTCGTCTTGACCGGCGCCGTCGGCTGGTCGGCGAACAGCATGGTGTGGATGCGGTTCTCCAGGGCGGCGAAGCCCTCGCTCTTCTCGTGGCCGAAGGCGTGGGCGTTCAGTTCGGCCTTGACCTGCCCGGGATGCGGCGACAGCACCAGGATGCGGTTGCCGACGATGATCGCCTCCTCGATCGAGTGGGTGACGAACAGCATGGTGAACCGCACGTCGTCCCACAGCTGGAGCAGTTCCTCCTGCATCCGGCGGCGGGTCAGCGCGTCGAGCGCCGCGAACGGCTCGTCCATCAGCAGGATTTCCGGCTCCGTCGCCATGGCTCGGGCGATGGCGACCCGCTGCTTCATGCCGCCCGACAAGGTGTGCGGGTAGCTGTCGCGGAAACGGTCCAACCCGACCTTGGCGATGTAGTCGCGCGCCCGCTCGGCCGCCTCCTTGGCGGGAACGCCGCGGGCGCGAAGCGGGAACAGCACGTTCTGGAACACCGTCTTCCACGGCAGCAGCTGGTCGAATTCCTGGAACACGACCATGCGGTCGGGACCGGGGCCGCGCACCGGCTCGCCATTCAGGCGGATGGCGCCCTCGACCGGCTTGATGAAACCAGCGACCGCCTTCAGCAGGCTGGACTTGCCGCAGCCCGACGGCCCCAGCAGGACGAAGCGGTCGCCCCGATGGACCTGGAAATCGACTTTGTACGTCGCGGTGACGAGCCGGTCGTCCGTCTTGTACTGGAGCGTCACGTCATCGACATCGAGCAGCACGCCGGAGTCGACATCCCGCGCTGCGCCATCCTGCGTGGAAAAAGGGAGAACGCGGCCCATGGCTTTCGGTGCCTCCGTCATGCGGTTGGATTCCCGGCGTCGCGGATCATCAGCTGCCGGCGCGATCGTGCAGATCGGGGAAGAACAGCTCCCGCCAATCCGCCGGCTTGTTCTTGATCGAGCCGACCCGCGCCATGAAATCGGTGTATTTCAGAATGTTCTGTGGCGTCGTGGAGTACTGGATCTCGGGATCGGTGATGATCCGCTCGATGAACTCCGGCGCCAGCTTCGAGTTCTCCAGGCGGATATAGATCTCGGCGGCCTTCGCCGGGTTCTCCTTGATGAAGGCGCCAGCCTCGTCCATCGCGTCCAGCACGGCCTTTGCGGTCTTCGGATTGTCCTTGACGAAGCGACCGGTGGTCCACAGCGCGCTGAACGAGCCCGGGCCGCCCAGCACGTCGTAGGAGCTGATCACCCGGTGGATCTTGTCGCTCTCAAGCTGCTGGTACTGGAAGGGCGGGCTGGTGAAGCTGGCGGTCACCTCGGTCTTGCCGGACAGCAGGGAGATCGTCGCCTCGGGATGGCTGAGCGAGACGGTGCGGGTGTCCAGCTTGGCGTACTGACCCTCGCCGAACTGCTTCTCCGCCGCCATTTGCAGGATGATCGCCTGATACGACAGCTTGACCGTCGGCACCGCGATCCTGTCCTTCTCGGTGAAATCGGCCAGGGATTTCACATCGGGGCGGTTGGTGTTCAGGTAGGCCGGCTGGGAATTCAACGTTCCCAGCGCGCGGACATCGACGTTGGAGCGGGTCTTGTCCCACAGGATGATGAAGGGCGGGATGCCCGCCGCCGCGAATTCGGCGCTGCCCGACAGCAACGCGTCGTTGACGGCGGACGGACTGCCAAGCGGCGTGTAGGTGGCGGTCAAGTCACCGAGGCCCGCGTCCTTGGCGTGCTTCTCGACCAGCTTCAGGTCCTGCGCCACGTAGAGCTGGAGATAGCCAAGGCCGAGCTGGCGGGCGAACCGCACGCTGGACACCTCGGCCTGGGCCTGAGCACCCAGCAGGCACAGGGCCGCGGCCACACCGCCCGCGATCATCCTGTTCACCGCCCCATCGATCCGCGTCATATCGATCCGCCTCGCTTATTCACAGAAATTTTTGATAGAATGCCAAAAATAGCGGCATGGCACCCTGTTCATTCAAGCCTCCACCATATTTGTCACATTCTCGGATTGTCAAATTGATTCCCTCGCAGACGAGCTTACGCGTTTTCGCATGGTACAATTTTTAGATTTAGCCATTTGATCTGAAGACAGTTCCGTTCCGTTAACGGATGGGCTGTTTTTTTACCCCGAAGCCATTGGAGAGACCCTCATGTTGAAATCCGCGCTCATCGTCGGCGCCGGCGGTATCGTTGGCGGCAATCTCGCCGAAAGGCTGATCGAGGATGGCTGGACCGTCCACGGACTGGCGCGGCGGCCAACCTTCCGCCAACCGGCGATCAAGCCGATCGCCGCCGATCTCACCAAGGCCGAGGAGACCGCCACCGCCCTCAAGGGCCTGGACGTCAGCCACGTCTTCATTTCCGCCTGGTCGCGCCAAGCCACCGAGGCGGAGAACGTCCTGGTCAACGGCGGCATGGTGCGCAACTTGATGGATGCCATCGGAGCGGCGCCCAGCCTCAAGCACGTGGCATTGGTGACCGGCCTCAAGCACTATCTCGGTCCGTTCGAGGCCTATGGCGCGGGCGCCGTGCCCGAGACCCCGTTCCGCGAGGAGCAGGGCCGGCAGGAGGTCGCCAACTTCTACTACACCCAGGAGGACGAGGTCTTCGCCGCCGCCAAGCGCGAGGGCTTCGGCTGGAGCGTCCACCGCCCCCACACCATCATCGGCTACGCCGTCGGCAACGCCATGAACATGGGCGTCACGCTGGCGGTCCACGCCGAGATCTGCCGCGAGACCGGCACCCCCTTCGCCTTCCCTGGCTCCGCGACGCAGTGGAACGGCTTGACCGACATCACCGACGCCCGCCTGCTGGCCCGACACCTGGAATGGGCGGCGACCTCGGACGCCGGCCGCGACCAAGATTTCAACGTGGTCAATGGCGACATCTTCCGCTGGAAATGGCTGTGGCCCCGGATCGCTGCGTATTTCGGCGTGGAGCCCGCCCCCTTCTCCGGCGAGATCCGCCCGCTGGAGCAAGCTATGGCGGACGCCGCCCCGATCTGGCGCCGGATCGCCGAGCGGCACGATCTGGTCGAGCCCGATGTCGCCCGGCTGGCATCCTGGTGGCACACCGACGCCGACCTGGGGCGGCCGATGGAGGTCGTGACCGACATGACCAAGAGCCGCAAGGCCGGCTTCCTGGACTATCAGAGCACGCCCGACAGCTTCTACGACCTGTTCGCCCGGCTGCGGGAGGAGCGGATCATCCCCGACCACGGGTGACGCGGGGTCACCCTTCCGGCGCTCAGAACCCCCAGACGCGGGGAATGATCAGCAACGACAGGACGATCACGATCAGCTCCAGCGGCAGGCCGACACGCCAGAAATCGCCGAACCGGTAGCCGCCGGGGCCGAGGATGATCGAGTTGTTGTGGTGGCCGAAGGGCGTCAGGAAGTCGCAGGACGCCCCGATCGCCACCGCCATCAGGAAGGCGTCGGGCGAGACGCCGAGTTGCCGGGCGATGCTGATCACCACCGGGGCCATGATCACCACGGTCGCGGTGTTGTTCAGCACCGGCGTCACCGCCATGGTGGCGAGCAGGACCACCACCAGCATCCCGAAGGCGCCCGCCTGGGGCGCCAGCATGATGACGGCGTCGCCGATCCTGTCGGCGAGGCCGGTCGTCTGCACCGCCGTGCCGAGCGGGATCATGGCGCCCAGCAGCGTGATCACCGGCCAGTCGACGCCCTCGTAGAGGGTGCCGAGGCGGATGACGCGGGTCGCCAGCATCGCGATCACGGCGCAGGTGAAGGCGACCGCGGCGGAGGCGAGGTCGAAGGCGGCGATGGCGACCGAGATGCCGAACAGGGGAAACGCCAGGATCGAGCGCTGGGGCTCGAACTCCAGCTTGCGGTCGGCCAGCGGGACGCAGCCCAGCTCGGCCATGGCCTCGGCCACGATGTCGCGGTCGCCGTCGAGCAGCAGGATGTCGCCGGCGCTGAGGTTGGCGTCGCGCAGCCGTCCCTCGAACCGGCGGCCCTGACGCGACACCGCGACCAAGTTGACGCCCCAGCGCTGCCGGAGGTCCAGCGACAGCGCGCTGCTGCCCTGGATCAGGGCGTTGGGGATCACGATGGCCTCGGTCAGGACCAGTTCCCGTCCGCCGGCACCCTGCGCCACCAGGGCGAAGCCCTCCAGCTCGACCAGATGGCGGAGCGTGGCGGTGTCGGTCTCCAGCAGCACGATGTCGCCGGACTGGAAGCTGACGGTGCCGGGACGGGCGAAGACCCGGCGGCCATCGCGGATGGTGCCGATCACCTTGGCGCCGTGCTCGGCCTCCAGATGGGCCACCTTCCGGCCGGCCCAGGGCGAACCGGGCCTGACGAGGGCTTCGGTCACGTAGTCGCTGACCCGGAAGCGGTCGATGTCGTCGCGTGGAACGCCGCGCTCGCGCGGGATCAGGCGCCAGCCGACCAGCGCCAGATAGGCCACGCCGGCGACGCTCACCGCGAGGCCAATCGGCAGGAAGTCGAACATCAGGAACCGGTTGCCGGTGGCATCGGCCCGGAACGTCGAGATCAGTAGGTTGGGCGGTGTCCCGATCAGCGTCGTCATGCCGCCCAGCAATGTCGCGAAGGACAGCGGCATCAGCAGGATGGCGGGCGAGTAGCCGTACCGCTTGGCGGTGGAGAGCGCTATCGGCATCAGCAGCGCCAGCGCCCCGACATTGTTCATGAAGGCGGACAGCAGCGCCCCCAGACCGCAGACCGCCGCGACATGCCCGGCCGGAGAGGTGATCCCCGCCGTCAGGCGGTGCGCCACCTCGTCGACCACGCCGGAGCGCCCCAGCGTGCGGCTGATGATCAGGACCATGGCGACGGTGATCACGGCTGGGTTGCCAAACCCGGCGAAGGCGGCTTCCGGGCGGATGATGCCGGCCAGCACGCAGGTCATCAGGCCAGCCATGGCGACGATGTCGAAGCGCCAGCGGTCGAGGATGAACACCCCGAGCGTCGCTCCCAGCACCACCAGGAGCGCACCCTGTTCCCACGTCATGCGGTCACCCGGTTGCGGTTGCCCGGTGCCTACCCGGTCCGGTTATCCGGTGCCGCGCAGCAGCTCCCGGACTTCCCCGCCGTTCAGTGCCCGCGTGAGAGTCATGCTGTCAAGGATTTCCGTGGTCGCGTCGTGGACCGAGGCGAAGACCCGGCGCACCGCGCACCGCTCCTCGTCGACGCAGTCGTCGCACTTGCGATAGGCCATGCGGCTGAGGCACGGCAGCGGCGCCAGAGGGCCGTCGATGATCCGCACGATCTCGCCGAACGTGATCTTGTCCGCCGATTTCAGCAGCGCGTAGCCACCGTTCTTGCCGCGCCAGCTCTGCACGACGCCCTGATGCTTGAGATCGAGCAGGATCTGTTCGAGAAAGCGCTTGGGCAGCCTCTGCTTCTCGGCGATGTCGCCGATCATCAGCGAATCGCCCTCGTCAAGTTCGGCGAGCGCCAGCAGGGCCTGCAACGCGTACTTGGCTTTCTGGGACAGCAACTCCCGGTTCCCTCTGGTTCAGTCTGGAGAACGGCCTTCCCGTAGGGAACACCACATGTTGATTATGGAATATAGTGCGGTGCGGACAAAGCCGCAAATCGCCAACCACGGTAATTTGATCGAAATGATGCAAATGAGCCACGCGCCGGCGCGAAATCTCACCCCGCGAAGGCGGAACCGGAAATGATCACGGCGAAAAGCCCCAGCACGGCGGCGCTCGCCCGCCCCACCCATAGCCGCCGTGAACCACTGGCATCGCCAACCGTGAGGCTGGCGCCGATCGTGATCCAGGTGGTGGCGAGGACGGCGATCAGCCCGACGAGGCTGGCGAGGTAAGGCGTGGCCGCAATGAAGTCGCCGCTGGCGAGATGAGGGATCACGGTGAAGGCGAAGATCAGCGCCTTGGGATTCAGCAAGGTCGTGACGAACACCCTGTCGAACGGAACCGGCGCCGGATCGATCGACGCGGTGACGGCGTTCCAGTGGCGCCAGGCGAGATAGGCCAGGTAGCAGCCGCACAGGACGCGAAGCAAGGGATTGAACGGCGGCCAGGATTGCGCGATCGGTCCCAGCACCAGGGACAGCGACAGGATGGAACACAGGTATCCCGCCGCCTCGGCCACGATCAGGGGCAGCGACCGCCTAACCCCCACCGCGGCGCCGGAGGCGGCCAGCAGCGTGTTGGTTGGTCCGGGGGTGGCCAGCAGGCCGATGACGGCCAGGAGGAATGCGACAGGATCCGTCATGGAGCGTCCATCACCCGAAAGATAACCACTCGAAAGATACAGGCCTCACCATCGATGATTCCCCGCATGAAGGCTAGGGCGAATCCTAGTATCGGACGATTTGTCGCCGCGTGAAGAAAAACACGTCACCCGACTACCACTTAATCAAGCCGGAACCCCGGACGAGGGACCGATGTTTAGGTGCCACGTCTTGGAGGGGTGGAAATCGGCATGCGTACTTACGTGGTTTCATTTGTCACGGCACTTGGGTTGAGCGGCGCGCTTCTTGGGACAGCCATCGCCCAGGAGAAATCCAGCGACGGCAAATCCGATGACAGCGTCGTCATCGAGGGCGAGGCCTCCTTCTACGGCGGCAAGTTCAACGGCCGCAAGACCGCCAACGGCGAGAAGTTCGACGAGAAGAAGCTGACCGCCGCTTCAAAGGAGTTGCCGCTCGGTTCGACCGCGACGGTGACGCACGAGGAGACCGGCAAGTCGGTCGACGTCAAGATCAACGACCGCGGTCCCTATGTCGAGGGTCGTGTGCTCGACCTGTCGAAGGCGGCGGCGAAGAAGCTCGACATGATCGATGACGGCACCGCGCCGGTCAAGATCGAGGTCGATCCGGACAACCAGCCGAACGACAAGGTGCGCGAGAAGGTCGAGGATCTGGCCGAGAAGCAGAACGGCGGCGGTGACGGTAAAGGCAAGGAAACCGCGAAGGCCGACTGACGGCGCTCTCCGTGCGAACCAGACTAAGCCGGGCCCGAAAGGCTCAGACCAGGATGTTCAGAACCGTTCCGATGGTTCCCGACCCGAGCGGCTGATTGGCGTCCTTTGCCGGGCCCGGCGCCAGGATGCTGGTCTTGGCTCTTCCCGCATCGGCGTCGGGCTGAACGCCGGGATCGATACCCTTCTTCGCCTTTTCGACATCAGCGCAGTCGCGGCACACATAGCCGTTGACCATTTCGATGGCCATGGATCCGATCCTCGGAAAATCGATGACCATCATGCCATGCCATGACCGATCGGGGGATCAAGACACGGTAACATCCTCGTGAGTGGCGCCGCGGCGGAACCCCACGACATCTTGGCGGGTTGAGTCTGGAGCCGGGGTGAAGCAGCGGTGGCCGCCGGAGTTGAGGAATGCTTGGTTAAATTAGCGTAAACAGAACTAGATTAAAAATCAGGCAACTGGCGGCGGATCACAAAAACGACATAGGGCTTCATTTTACCCCTACCAACCGTCCCGCTGTTGCACCACTCTAATTAGCAACGAAGGAGAGGATACATGGAAATCGCTCTGATAGCTTTGATCACCTCTGTTGCCGTCGCTGGCTGCTACCATGTCGCCAACACGCCGCGCCTCATCCCGGTGCGCGTGCGCTCGAACCGCCGGAGCCAGCGCCGCTGACCGTGGTCCCGCCGGTCATCCTCGAACCGGCGAGATCACGACCGACATCGAATGGAAACGGACCTCGACCCGGATTCAAACCCGGGCCGAAGCCTTTTCCACAAACCGCTCGATGGGCCACCCGCTCGGTCAGCGGTCGAGATCGCCGATCGCGCGGTTCAATTCGAATTCCTTGGATGAGACGTATGTCTCCATCCCGCCCAGGCGTCGTTCCATCTCGCGGAACTTGTGCCGGAGCCCCGCCAGGGTGACGTCCGGTTTGGCCGCCACCGAACGCCAGAAATCCTCCTCCTCGCGGCTGGCGTAGACCCGCGCGGGTTTGTGCTTGAGCACCAGCGCCGCCAGTAGATAGGCGCCCACGACCGGCATCGTGAAGAACACAGCCCCCAGCACGGCGAACACCCGGACGAGACGGACCTTGACCCCGAGATAATCGGCGATGCCCGCGCAGACGCCGAACAACTTGCCCCGCGTCTGGTCGCGATACAGCCGATGCGGGTTGGGCGAAGCGAAGGGCGAACCCGGCCAACCGCCGGACGGATCGCCGGAATTGTCCTCACGCCACGTCATTGACGGTTCCTCCACCCCGGAGCCTCGGCGTCCAGGATCTTCTCCAGACTGACGATCCGGTTCTCCATCCTTCCGGCGCTTTCCCATAGCTCGGCCAGGGTATGCTCATCCTCGGCGGTCAGCCCCTTCGAGGACCGCCACTTGGTGATGTAGTGGAAGATGATCCAGAGCGGTGCCACGATCGTCATGAACAGCACCGACAGGACCAAAACGCCTCCGCCGCCCATGGCTTAGCCCGCCATCGGCTTGGAGTTGTGCAGGCGGGCCTTGAGGTCCGCCAACTCCTGCTCGACCTTGGTCGAGGCCTCAAGGTCGGAGAACTCCTCGGCCAGCGTCTTCTTGCGGCCGATGTCGAAGGCTTCGACGCGGCCTTCCATCTCGTCGAGATTGCGCTCGACCTGCTCGAACCGGGCGAAGGCCTCGTTGATCCGATCGTCGTGCAGGCGGCCGTTGACCTTCAAGCGGTTAGCCGCCGACTTCTGGCGCATGACGATGGCCTTCTCGCGCTTCTTGGCGTCGGTCAGCTTCTCCTGGAGACGGCTGATGTCCTCGCCGCTCTTGGCCAGCGACTCCTCGATATGGACCAGCTGGTGCTGGAGCATGTCGATCTGCTCGGCGATCTTGGACTTGGCGACCAGGGCGCCCTTGGCAAGGTCCTCGCGGTCGCGCGACAGCGCCAGTTCGGCCTTGCGCTGCCACTCCTCCATCTCGCGGTTGAGCGTGCCCAGGCGGCGCTCGATCTCCTTCCGCTCGGCGATGGTCTTCACCGTGCTGGAGCGGACCTCGACCAGCGTGTCCTCCATCTCCTGGATGACGAGGCGGATCAGCTTCTCCGGATCCTCGGCGCGGTCCATGATGGCGTTGAGGTTGGAGTTGACGATGTCGGTCAGGCGCGAAAAAATGCCCATGATGTCGTGTCCCGTATGTCGGTTCGTTGATCTGGCTTGGGGCCAAGCCCGCGGTCAGGCTTGGGAATTCTCGATGGTCCGGCGAGGTCCGGTCAGCCCAGGAAGGCGCCCGTGATCAGGCCTGCGGCGAAGAACACCCATGTCTCGGTCGAGCGGGTGCGCAGATAGGCCAGAAAACGCTCACCGGTGCTCCGCGTGGAGCGGGCAGTGCCCTGATAGGTCGTCCGGTAGCGTGTGTAGTCCTGCATGTCTGTCTCCAAAGGGAACGGTCATGATGTCCATCCCGGTATTGCAGTCCGCGTGCCAGTTCCGGCTTTCATCATCAACTCATTGAAATCATTGAATTTCCAGAAAAGGGCAAAGCCGCACTCCTTGGTATTGATGGTGGATGTCGCCATATGATGGCGAGAAATCTCATTTATTGGCGAAATCGACCACATGGCTGGTTCCCCTCCTGATCTCCCAGCGTTGATGGGCGAGTCGCCTGCCTTCCAGGCGATGCTCGAGCACGTCTCGAAAGCGGCGCCGCTCAACAAGCCGACCCTGGTGATCGGTGAGCGCGGCACCGGCAAGGAGTTGGTGGCGGCCCGCCTCCACTACCTGTCGCGCCGCTGGGACCGCCCCTTCGTCAAGCTGAACTGCGGCGCGCTGGCCGAGTCGCTGCTGGAGAGCGAGTTGTTCGGCCACGAGGCCGGCGCCTTCACGGGCGCCGTCCGGCGCCATGTCGGCCGGTTCGAATTGGCCGACGACGGCACCCTCTTCCTCGACGAGATCGCCAACGCGCCGCCGTCGGTCCAGGAGAAGATGCTGCGCGTCATCGAATATGGCGAGTTCGAACGGGTTGGCGGCTCCACCACGCTGGCGACCAATGTCCGCCTGATCGGAGCGACCAACGCCGACCTGCCGGCACTGGCCGATCGGGGCCGCTTCCGCGCCGACCTGCTGGACCGGCTGAGCTTCGACGTCATCACGATCCCGCCGCTCCGCGCCCGACCGGAGGACATTCCGCTGCTGGCGGAACACTTCGCGGTCGCCATGGCGCGGGAGCTGGAGCGGCCCTATTTCGCCGGCTTCACCGACCGGGCCAGGGCGCTGCTGCTGGCCCATGATTGGCCGGGCAATGTCCGCGAGTTGAAGAACGTGGTGGAACGCGCCGTCTACCGCGCCGAGCGGCCCGACCGGCCGGTCGACACCGTCGTGCTCGACCCCTTCGCCTCGCCGTGGCGCCCGGCGGCGCCAGCCGGCGCCCCGGCTGCCGGCGCGCCGGTCCCGGCTCCAAGCGCCTCCTCCCCGCCCGTGCCCGTCGACTTTCCCGAAGCCGTCCGCGCGTTCGAGACCGGCCTGCTCCATGCCGCCCTGGAGAGGAACCAATTCAACCAGAAACGCGCCGCCGCCGAACTGGGCCTGCGCTATCACCAGTTCCGCGGCCACCTCCGGAAATACGGTTTGCTTGAGGATCCGCCGGCCCGCGCCCCGGCGCGCGGTCGGGACAAGGCGGCGATTTGATCGACATCAAACCGCGAAGGCCCCGATCCTGTTACGATTTTGAATTATGCGAAAAAGCCTAATCCTTTCGATAAGGGCGAGCGTCGTGATCATGGCCCTCGCCGCCACCACGGCCGCCGCCACGGGAAGCGCCCTCGCGCGCCCGATGCTGCTGGTGTCGACCGAGAATGGTCCCGATCATGTCCAGACCCGCATCGTCAGGCGCTTCGTGGAGCGGGTGATCGAGTGCTGCGCCGACCGCGTCGAGATCGACCACCGCTTCGGCGGCGAGTTGTATCGTGACCGTGACGTGCTGGCGGCCTTGATCCAAGGCAAGGTCGGCATGGCGGTGGCCGGCACCTGGCAGCTTGGCCAAGTGGCTCCCGATGTCGGAGCCTTCATGATGCCGGCGCTGTACGGGCGCTCCGCCGAGGAGACGGCGCTGATCCAGGACGGACCGGCGGTCGAGGCGATGAATAGCCAGATCGAGGACGGCCTTGGCGCCGTCGTGCTGGGCCGGTGGATCGGCCTGGGCTTCGCGCAGGTCTTCTCGACGCGGAAGCGGATCGACGACGTGGACGATCTGGTGGGACTGCGCGTCAGGTCGCCGGGGGGTGTCGCCAACGCGTGGCGGCTGGCCGCCCTGGGGGCGGAGCCGATCACGATCGCCTGGGCCGACCTGCCACGCGCCCTGGCGGAAAACAGGATCGACGGCCTGATCAGCTCCTTCGCGACGCTCGACAGCATCTCGCTCTGGCGGCGCGGGGTCCGGTTCGCGCTGGAGGACCGGCAGTATTTCTCGCACTACGTTCCGCTGGTCTCCGACTATTTCTGGCGGCGGATCGACGAGGCGACCCGCCGTGATCTGCGCGACGCCTGGAATGGCGTGGTCGAGGAGGGACGCGTCATGGCCGCGCGGGCCCAGGAGGAGGCTCGGAACCGCGCCGTCGCCGCCGGTGTCCGGATCGTGACGCCCACGCCCGAACGGACGGCCGCCGTGAGGGCCCGGCTGCTCGCCGGCCAGGAGGCGGTGATGCTGCGGTCAGGAGTTTCCCGCCAAGCGATCGAGCGCGTTACCGAGGGCCTCCGGGAATGACCGGCGCTCGGAGCGAACAAGACGACCGACGGAACCGTCAGGTCTTCTCCGCCCTCTCCGGAACCACGGCGTTCGCCGTCGTCACGGTGGGCTTGGTCGTCCTGCTGCTGGCCATCGGCCTGTGGAAGGACAGGGAAGACGGTTTGGCCGAATTGCGCCTGGAGGCGGAGACCCGGGCCGTCCTGCTGGCGCAGCACGCCGACGGTGTCCTGCGCCAAGTCGACATCGCCTTGGCGGCGGTGGCCTTCGACCTGGAGGAGCGGGCCGTCGCCGTGACGGCATCGTCCGGCGACGGCCCGCTCCTCCAGCGATTTCTCGCGCGCCATCTGCCGGCGGGAGGCTGCCTCGTCGTCCTGGATCCGGAGGGCGTGGCGCGGTCGTCCGCCTGCCCGAGACAGGTCGACCTGGAGATCGACCCCGCCACCCTGGCGGACCACGCGAGCGGCCGGATCACCAGTGGCGTGGGGCATGACCACGCCTTGGGCCTGATCGGGGTGCGCCGCTCCATCCTGGACCGTCAGGGACGCTTCCTCGGCATCGTCCAAGCCAGTTTCGAATCGGCGGCCATGCTCGGCCATGGGCGGCGATTCAGCGACGATCAGGTGGACGCCCTGGCGATGCGCGACGGCAACGTCGTGGTCGGACCGACCGACCTGTTCACCGGACGCTGGCGGCGGGTGGCGACCGACGCGATCGGCATGATCCGAGACCTCGACGTCGCCACCGGCGTGCGGCTGGCCGAGCGCGACGGCCTGATCGCGGTCGCGGCGCAGACCAGCGCCCTGCCCCTCCTGGCGGTGTCGGCGACCCCGACGGCGGAGACGCTGGCCGCGTGGTGGCGCACCGTGTCGATCGCGGCGCTGATCATCGGCATCCTCGCGGCGGGCGCCATGCTGCTGCTGTTCCGGCTGTCCCAGATCGAGCGATCCCGCGCGTCGGTCCTGTCCGAGCTGCGGCTGAAGGACCACGCGCTGGCCCAGTCCAGCAACGGCATCATGATCTGCCGGGCGAGCGGTGACACGCCGATCGTCTGGGTCAACCGGGCGTTCGAACGGAACACGGGCTACGTCCTCGCCGAGGTGCTGGGCCGCAACCCCCGCTTCATGCATGGCACCGAGACCACCCAGCCGGCCCTGGATCAAATCCGCCAGGCGCTGCGGGCCGGCGCCGGCGCGCTCGCCACCGTCCGCAATTTCCGGAAGGACGGTTCGCTGTTCCACAACGAGGTCAGCATCGCCCCGGTGCGCGACGACGAGGGCCGGCTGACCCACTTCATCGGCATCCAGCACGACGTGACCGACCGCATCGCGGCGGAGCGGGCGCTGGAGGACCGGCTGCGGTTCGAGCACACCCTGCTCGACACCATCCCGCTGCCGGTCTTCTTCAAGGGCATGGACGGCGTCTATATAGGCGCCAACCGGGCGTTCGAGCAGGCGCTGGGCTTGGAGCGGGGCGCCATCAAGGGATTGCGCGCGACCGACATCGCAGATCCGGACGCGGCCGAGGCCTACGCGGCGGCCGACCGGCGGCTGGCGGAACAGGGCGGTTCCACGACCTTCGAATCGGTGATCCGGCACGCCGACGGCAGCCGCCGCGCCGCGATCATCAGCAAGGCCGTGTTCCTCAACGCGTCCTCCGCCAGGGCGGGGATCATCGGGGTGTTCAACGACATCCACGAGATCAAGCGCCGGGAGGCGGAACTGGCCAGTCTGGTCGACCAGCGAGATCGCGAGCGCGCCCGCGCCGAGGAGGCCAACCGGGCCAAGTCGAACTTCCTCGCCTGCATGAGCCACGAGCTTCGGACCCCGCTCAACGCCATCCTGGGCTTCTCGGAGATCATCCACGACCGCTGCTTCGGCGACGACCTGGAGCGCTACGCGGAATACGCCGGCGACATCCACGCCAGCGGCGAGCACCTGCTGTCGCTGATCAACGACATCCTGGACCTGTCGAAGATCGAGGCCGGCAAGCTCGACCTCTCCCCGACCAGCCTGGGGATCGAGCCGGTGGTCGCCTCCGTCATCCGGCTGGTGCGCCAGCGGGCGGAGGACCATGGCCATACCCTGCGCGTCGATCTGGAACAGGCGCCGGACGAGAATTCCGGCGAGGAGCTGTTCGCCGACGAGCGCGCGGTCAAGCAGATCCTATTCAACCTGCTGTCCAACGCCATCAAGTTCACCCCCGACCGGGGCCGCATCGACCTCGTCTGCCGGTCCGGCCCCCACGGGTTCGTGGAGATATCGGTGTCGGACACCGGCATCGGCATCCCGGCCGACCGCCTGCAAACCGTGCTGAAGCCGTTCGAGCGGATCGACACCGCCTATACCCGGACGCAGGAGGGGACGGGGCTGGGGTTGTCGCTGGTCGACGCGCTGGTCAAGGGACATGGCGGCGGCCTGACGATCGAGAGCACGATCAATGTCGGAACCCGGGTCGTGATCACCCTGCCGACCGCCAAGCTGGCCCCCGGCATGGCGGCGTGAGCCGATCCATCGACCAGAGGGTCGCACGCCGACGGTATTTGTGATAAAAGGCAACCATCCGCCACGTGGATCACGGGTGCGGTGTGCGGGGCTCGGAACGAACGGATTGAGGTTTGGATCATGGCGTCCATGGGATTGTCTGATATCGCCAAGACGATGAGCCCGGTGCGGGCCAGCTATCAGGCGCGCGTCCAATCGCAGAACGAGGCCACCGAGCAGGTGGTCACCCGGGTCAAGAACCAGCAGGCCGAGACGCCGAAGCTGATGAGCGCCTCGTTCGACATCTCGAACCAGGGGCTCCGCAGCCGCGGCGGCAAGATCGACATCCAGGTCTGACTAACGTCAGGGCTTGGCCGAAGTCAGGGCCTCGCCGGCCCATACATGGCCCGCTCGTCGCAGCGCGGTTCCTTCCGTCCCGTCACGACACGCGGTCGTCGGCGCGGCCACGAGAACAACCACTTCAAGCCCAGCCGGTTGATCACCTCGATCGCGAGCAGGGTCCCGGCGAAACCGGCGCACCCCAAGGTCAGCATCAGGATCAGCCCGCGGGTTTCCGGCTCCATGCCGTGATCCGGGATGATCCGCTTCAGCGCCAGCAGCGAGACCGCCAGGATGATCCAGTGCAGGATATAGGCCGGTAGCGAGTTCCGTCCGATGTGGCGGAACAGGGCGGCGCCCGGCTTGTCGCCGATCCGTCCAGCCAGCAGGATCATGATCCCGATGCCGCCGATCGCCAGGGGCACGCTGGGCAGGTGGTAGCGCAGGTCGGTTTCCAGCAGCAGGACGGAGGCCGGCATCCCGAGCGTCAGCAGCGCCAGCCCTGCCACGACCCTCTTGTCCGCCAGCAGCCGGGCGATAAGGTCCTCCTTCTGGACGGCGAGATCGCCCAGCGCGAAGAAGCCCAGCAGGAACAGGAAGCGGTCGATGTACCAGAAATCGATCAGCCCCGAGACGGCCAGGGCCACCACGGCGATCGTCAGGCGCGAGACACGCCGCAGAGCCAGCATGATCAGGTAGAAGATGAACAGGTTATGCAGGAACCACAGGTGCCCCTGGGGTGCGTAGGGGATCATCGCCAGCTCGCTCCAGTAATGCGGCGTGCCGGATATCGGCGCCGCCAGCACCCAGAGCGAGCCGTAGATCAGCGACCATAGGATGTAGGGATAGAGGATGTTGCGGGTCTTGCCCGCGATGTATTCCGGCGCTCCCTTGCGGAGCGACGGACTGAGCAGCATGCCCGACAGGAAGACCATCAGCGGCATCCGGAGCGGGTTGAACATCAAGGTCAGCGTGTTCGCCCACTCGGGGACGCTGACGGAGCTTTGGGTGGCCTGATAGAGCGCGTGGTCGAAGATGACGAGGATGATCGCCATCCCGCGCAGCGTATCCATCCAGCCAAGGCGCGCTTTTCCACCCGGCGGAACCGCCGGGCTGACACTTGGCGATAGAACCATGAGCCGATTTCCACGAATGCGAATGCGTGGCGGGAACCCGGAGGGTGCCCGCGGCGGCGCGGTCCCCCCATGGGGAAACCGCTTCAGCGAAATTCGCCTGTTGGAACGGTCAGGTCAGGGCGGTGAGGTCTTGACGCAGCGTTGGCCCCGCACGGCCATGATGGTGCCGCCGGAGCGCCGCGAGGTCGGGATGAAGCCAAGCAGGACAGCCGCCACCCGGATCAGGATGACGGTGACGCGGGCTTCCTCACCCGATGTCGTCTGGACGTCCCGGTACGCCGGGCTCGTCGCTAGGATGGTTGTCCACATGCCGTCTTCTCACCTCGGCATAGGGCGGCGCCGATACTTCACCACACCTAACGTTTGGATAGGTCGCCTTGTTGCCGGCGGAGCAGGAGTTTGTTCATCCCGTTCAATGCCGCGTACATGTCCTGGAATTGTGCCATGAAGGCGGCGTGGGTCAACCCTCGATCGACTTGGGCCAATTCCTCGAACAGACGGCCCACGGTGATCCGCCCGTCGATCCGCGCCAGCATGGGTCCCGCCAGCCGGGGCAGCGCCAGATTGATGGGCACGCCTCCCAGGTCGGCGCGCAATCCCGCCCCCGGCTTCAGCCCACGCGCGATGGCCGCGCCGTCGAAGTCGCGGAGCACCGGCGCCATCTCCAGGTCGTCGGGCCGCGCCACGGCGGTGGCGGCGTCCTCGGGCCGGACCAGATACGCGACATGCTTCGCCATGCTGCCGGACAGCTGTTCCGCCAGCGCCGCCCGCGCGATCGGATCGAGGCCCTCCAGCCGCCGCAGCACGCGCGGATCGGCGATGAGGCGGGCGGGATCGTAGCGCGCCGGCTCGATGAAGGTTGTGATCGCCAAGCCGCAACCCGACACCAGTTCCGCCAGTTCCGGCACGGTATAGGCGCGATCCCGGCTGTGCAGCAGCAAGTCGAACAGGCCGGCGTCGGATTGCTGGTGGTCGTCGATGAAGGGATTGCGCTTCAGCCAGTTGGTCGCCGGCAGGGTCTTGAGCAGCCGCTTGGCGATGTCGACGCGCTCGCCGTCGGGCAGGCCATCCGCCAAGGTGCGGAGCGCGTCCTGGAGTGGGTAGACGCCGGTCCGTCCCAGCGTGCCATAGACCATGATCCCGATGCCGCCGCCCGGTTCCAGCGCCGCCAACAGCGACCGCAGCCCGGCGGCGGGGTCCTCCAGATGATGCAGCACGCCGCAGCAGTCGATGTAGTCGAAGCTCCCCAGCCCCGTCAGGTCGAGCAGCGAGCCGCCAAGGAAGCGGATATTGGTCAGCCCCCGCGCCTCGGCCCGCCGCTCCGCGATGGCGCGGGACGCGTCGGACAGATCGAGATAGGTCACCTCGGCCGCGAGACCGGCGTCGGCCAGTTGCTGCGCCAGCATGATCGTGCCATCGCCGGTGCCGCCCCCCGCGAACAGCACCCGGAAAGGCTTGTCCCGCTCGAACAGTCCCCGCTCGAACAGCCGGCCGCCGAAGACGTGATGGTTGACCTCGTCCAGATGCCCCGGCGAGCCGGTGATCAACCGCTTGGCCTCGTCGCGGGGATCTCGCGCGGGATAGGGAAAAGCCTCGTACTGGGCGCGCAGCCGGTCAGTCATTCAAGCGGTATCCAAGTATTCGATGCTCGGCCAAGTTCATTCATGTGACGTTCTTCTTAACACGGATAAAGAGGATTCACAGGATGGACACAGATCTGAGCAGCCTGATGAATCCCCACGACGCCGATCGGGATCGACGTCCTGGGATCTGTGTCCATCCTGTGAATCCTCTTTATCTGTGTTCAAGACTCCGTCACCAGCACCACCTTCCCAGTGGACCGGCGCTCGATCAGCAGCGCCATCGCGTCGCGAAACTCCGCCAGCGGCAGCCGGTGCGACACGTGGGGGCGGATGCTTCCGGCCTCGTGGAGCGCGAACAGCGCCTTGAAGCTCTCCGCGATGGTCCCTGGCGCGTGCTGGCGATAGGCGCCCCAATGGACGCCGATCGCGGCGATGTTCTTGACCAGCAGGAGATTGGCCGGGATCTGCGGGATACGCCCCTCGGCGAAGCCAATCACCAGCAGCCTGCCACCCCAGGCGACGCAGCGGAGACTGGTGTCGAACACGTCTCCACCGACCGGATCATAGATCACGTCGGCCCCGGCCCCGCCGGTCAACTCCTTGACCCGGAGGCGGATGTCCTCGGTCTTGTAGTCGATCAGGTGATCGGCGCCGCGCCCGGCCGCCACCGCCAACTTGTCCGCCGACCCGGCGGTGGCGATCACGGTGGCGCCCATGGCCTTGCCGATCTCGACGGCGGTCAGGCCGACGCCACCGGCGGCGCCATGGACGACCAGCATCTCGCCCGCCTTCAGCCCGGCGCGCTCCCACAAGGCGATATGCGAGGTGCCATAGGCGATCGGGAAGCCAGCGGCGGTCTCGAAATCCATCGTGTCAGGCAGCCGGAAGACATCCGTCGCGCGCGCCAGCGCCCGCTCGGCGTAGCCGCCGTGGTCGAGCAGAGCCATCACCCTGTCGCCCGGCGACAGGCCCGCGACGGCGGAGCCGACCTCCTCGACCACGCCCGCGACCTCAAGGCCCGGCGAGAACGGGAACTCCGGCTTGACCTGGTACTTGCCGCGGATCATCAGAGTGTCGGCGAAGTTGATTCCAGCGGCCTTGATCGCGATCCGCACCTGATCCGGCGCCAGCGATCCAGGGTCCGCCACCTCCTCCAGGTTCAGCCCCTCGGGCCCGCCCCACTCCCGGCACACCACGGCACGCATCGGCTCCCCCTTCGCTAACGCCATTCCTTGATCAGACCTGTTCCGGCCAACCCTCGGCCGGGCGGATCCCGCCGACCGCCAGACCGGCGCGGTTGGTGATGTCCGGGTGGGTGACGCCCGCCAGCTCGTTCCAGCGGGCGTCGGTCAGCACCTTGCACTGGCGCAGCAAGGCCGCCATGGCGATGCCGGCGGCGCGGCTGGCGCCATCCTCGATCTTGAGCGCGATTCCCAGCCCCAGCTTGGGCAGGACGGCGCACATCACGCCCTCGGCGCCGATCTTGATCAGCGCGTCGCCGCCGGTCGCCTCCATCATGCGAGTGTCGAAGGTGTCGCGACCGCCGATCAGATAGGGGTTGGCCGCCCAGGCGCGCCGGATGTGGGTCACGGCCTCGGCCCTGTGGTCCGGCAGTTCGCGCGGGTCGGCCAGCCTCGCCATGGCGAGCGCCACCGAGCCCAGCGGAATGGCGATGGTCGGAATGCCGCAGCCATCGACGCCCCAGGGCGCCTTCGACAAGTCGCACGCCGTCATCTGCTCGAACACGCCCAGGATGCGCTGCTGCACCGGATGGTCGAAGCGGATGTAGCCCCTGGTCGGCTCGCCCTTGCGCAGCGCCGTCGCCAGCATGCCGGTGTGCTTGCCCGAGCAGTTGTTGTGGACGGGGCTGGGCGCCTCGCCGGCGCGGATCAGCGCGTGGGCGGTGGCATCGTCATACGGCAGGTGGGTGCCGCATTCCAGGTCGGCGGGAGTCAGGCCGATCCGCTCCAGCCAAGCCGACACCAGGGTCGTGTGGCGCGTCTCACCGTTATGGGAGGCGCAGGCCAGCGCCAGTTCCTCGTCGGAGATCCCGAACGCCTCGACCGCGCCGCTCTCGACCAGCGGGATCGCCTGGAGCGACTTGACGGAGGAGCGGGCGTAGACCGGCTTCTCGAAATCACCCCAGTGGGCGACCACGTGCCCCTCCGCGTCGACGATCGCCGCGATGCCCCGATGGCGCGACTCGACGATGCCGCCCCGCGTCACCTCGACCAGCACCGGCGTCTCGGCGGCGCCGAACTCGGCGTGTCCCTCCAGAGGGCTGGCCAGGGCGCCAGAGTGGTCGTTTCCATGGTCATGCCCGCAACAGGCGTGGTCGTGGGAGGTGTGGTGGGAGGAGCCGTGGGTATCGCTCATTCGGGTTCCAGTCTGGATGCCGGTCGGTGTGAAGTGCCTCGGAACGCGTGATACTTGCCCCGGCGGAGGCGCCGGTGCAAGGTGCGCCCATGCGCGGATATTTTGCAATCGGGGTAGAGGGCGTCAGCAAGGCATTCAACGTGGGCAATCTCGTCAGGTCCGCCCACGCCTTCGGCGCCAGTTTCGCCTTCACGATCGACGCCCGGCTGGACAAACGCCAGCTGCGCGTCTCGGACACATCGGATGCCGGCGGTCACCTGCCGCTCTATCATTATCCCGACCTGGCGTCGGTGGACCTGCCGCAGGGCTGCGCGCTGGTCGGGGTCGAGCTGCTCGACATCTCGATCGACCTGCCCAGCTTCCGCCATCCGACACGCGCGGCTTACGTGTTTGGGCCGGAGCGCGGCAACCTGTCGCCCGAACTGGTCGAGCGCTGCGAGTTCGTGGTCAAGATCCCGACCCGCTTCTGCGTCAATGTCGGCGTCGCGGGCGCCTTGGTGATGTACGACCGGATGATCAGCCTGGGCCGCTTCGCCGAGCGTCCGGTCCGCGCCGGTGGCCCGACCGAGGCGCCGCCCCGGCATGTCCATGGCGAGCAGATCTACCGGACCCGCAAGGGCTGACCTCTCACGTCAGAACTTGACGAAGGGGTTCAGCAGCCGCATCAGCGGCCCGGTCAGGCGCAGCGGCGCGTCGGTCACCGCGAGGCAGACGCAGCCACCGTCCGCGTCGGCCACGGGGCTATGGTCGACCTCGCCGTCGCTACAGGTCACGTCGCCCCGGTCGTAATGCCGGCCGCCGTCGCTGAAGCCGCCCTCCACCACCATGACCAGTTCGAAGCCCTCGTGGGTGTGGCGGGGGACGGCGACGCCGCCCTTGATCCGCATCAACCGCGTCTTGAACCGGTTTGGGGCGGAACCGACAACGATATCGTGGACATCGATGCCGCTGATCAGCTTCCTCCAAGGGACCGCGCCGAGATCGCCGCCGACATAGTCGCGGAGAGGCCGCGGCAGGATCGGGGCTGATGGGATCGGCGAAGCGTCGACCGGCGGGGGTGCCGCGGGCTCGTCCAGTAGGGTCATCAGCGCCGCCAGAGCTCCCGCCGCGGGTTCCACCGGAGCCGTCTCCTCAAGCAGCACGCCGCCCACCGCCTCGTGTCCCGCCACGACGCGGCGGCAGTCGGGGCACAGTGCCAGATGGGTGGCGATCACCAGACTGGTCGGCTCGTCCAGCGAACCCGCCGCGTAATCGAGCAGAAGCGCCTCATCCGGATGATGGGCGGGATGGTGTGCCGGTGATTTGGGGTCCAGCGTCACCGGGTCTCTCCCATGGCGCGGCGCAGCCGGTCCATCGCCAGCCGAAGCCGCGACTTGACGGTGCCCAATGGCAGTCCCAGCGTCTTGGCGATGACCGAGTGCGGCTGATCCTCGAAATAGACCAGCCTCAGCAGGTCGGCCTGCTCCGGCGGCAGGTCCCGGAGGGCGGTCCGCAGCCGCGCCGCGTCCTCGACCGACTCGATCGCCATGTCGGCGCTCAAGGGCCGGTCTGGTACCAGGGCCGGGTCGTGGGGGTCGATCTCGGGGCGGCGGGCGCGCCGGATGCCGTCGATCCGTTTGTTGCGGGCGATGGTGAAGATCCAGGTGGCCGCCCGCGCCTGCCCGGGGTCGAATGCGTCCGCGCGGCGCCAGACCAGCAACATGACCTCCTGTGTCAACTCGTCGGCGTGGGACGCGCCAGCCCCCAGCCGCATCAGATAGCCCTTCAGCCGCGGCGCCACCCGCTCGAACAACGCCGCGAACGCCGCCCGGTCCCTATTCCGGGCGACCGCGACCACCAGATCGTCGAGCGACGACTCGGGGGTGGCGGGGGTCGCGCGGGCGACACCATCGACGGTGACTTCCAAGGCGGTCAGGGGCGGCACATCCGACATGACACCATTGAAGGCGAAGACACCGTCCAGGACAAGCGCGCGTGTGGCCGGCACCGGCTTTTACGCCGACGTTCCGGCGATGGATCACCGCATTAACGAATATTTTTCCATACGCGGGGCAGAAGATTGCCCACACGGTTAATTTGGGCGCTACGGGCGCTGGAAATCCTCCCTCAACCTGTATAGTGTGGCGCCATGCCGATACCACTTCGCACCTGCACAATGATCCTCCGATCCAAGCTTCTCCCGCTCGCCTCCGTTCTCCCAGCCTTCTGCCTCGCCGTCGCGACGCTCGCCTGTGGCACGGTCGCCCATGCGGCGGAGCCGCAGCTGATCGGCTCGTTCAACGACTGGAACGCGTTCTCGTATGACGAGAACGGCCAGAAGGTCTGCTACATGTCGAGCAGGCCCAAGAAGGACGAGGGCAATTACAAGCAGCGCGGCGACATCTATGTGCTGATCACCCACCGCCCGGCGGAGAAGAGCCTGGACGTGGTGAGCGTGACGACCGGCTACACCTACAAGGAAAAGAGCGAGGCGCAGGTCTCGGTCGGCAACCAGAACTTCAAGCTGTTCACCGACGGCGACACCGCCTGGGCGCGCGACGAGAAGACCGACAAGTCGCTGGTCGAGGCGATCCGCGGCGGCTCGGCCATGGTCATCAAGGGCACGTCGAACCGGGGCACCGCGACGACCGACACCTACAGCCTGTCCGGCACCTCGGCCGCCTATGAAGCGATCAACAAGGCCTGCAACGTCAAGCGCTGAGGTCGAGCGGTGAGCTTGACGCCGGGCGCCGTTGCCCAAACGGCATTTGACACCGATGGCGCGAAGGCCCATCTAGCGCGCCATGGGTGTTTCAAGTCATGCAAGCATGTTCGCGTCGTCCGCCGCCACGGCTGACGGACGCCGTAATCTGATCGGGCTCGACCGCGTCGAGTTGGCCGCCGAACTGGCGTCGCTGGGTTTGCCCGCGTTCCGCGCCCGGCAGATCTGGCACTGGCTCTATCACCGCGGCGCCACGACCTTCGACGTGATGACGACGCTGGCGAAGCCGGTGCGCGAGCAATTGGCGGAGCATTTCAAGATCGACCGGCCGGAGGTCAGCCGCGACCTCAAATCGTCGGACGGCACCGCCAAGTGGCTGCTGCGCATGGCCGACGGCCAGCAGTTCGAAACGGTCCACATCCCGGAGGAGGACCGCGGCACGCTGTGCGTCTCGTCCCAGGTCGGCTGCACCCTGACCTGCCGCTTCTGCCACACCGGCACCCAGCGCCTCGTCCGCAACCTGGAAACCTCCGAGATCATCGGCCAGGTGATGCACGCCCGCGACCAGCTGGGTGAGTGGCCGGCCCCCAAGGAGGGCCGCATGCTGACCAACATCGTCATGATGGGCATGGGCGAGCCGCTCTATAACTACGACAATGTCGCCAAGGCGTTGCGGATCATGATGGATGGCGAGGGGATCGGCATCTCCAAGCGCAGGATCACGCTGTCGACCTCGGGCGTGGTGCCGATGATGCGCCGCTGCGGCGAGGAGCTGAACGTCAACCTCGCGGTCAGCCTGCACGCCGTCACCGACGAGCTGCGCGACCGCATCGTGCCGTTGAACCGCAAGTATCCGATCGCCGAACTGCTGGACGCCTGCCGCAACTATCCCGGCGTCAACAACGCCCGCCGCATCACCTTCGAATACGTCATGCTGAAGGGGGTCAACGACAGTCTGGCCGATGCCCGCGAATTGGTCCGCCTGCTCGACGGCATCCCGGCCAAGATCAACCTGATCCCGTTCAACCCGTGGCCGGGCGCCCCGTTCGAGCGCTCGACCGACGCCGCGATCCGCGCGTTCGGCGATCACGTCAACAACGCCGGCTACGCCAGTCCCGTCCGCACCCCGCGCGGCGAGGACATCATGGCGGCCTGCGGCCAGCTGAAGTCGGACAGCGTCAAGCAGCGGGCGGTGGACCGGCTGACCGAGGAGGCCGCGGCGCGCGCCGCCGTGGCGCTGGCGGTGGCGGAGAAGGAGGCCAGCCTTTCCCTTCAGGCCGATTTGCTCTAGATCAGGCTTGGACGAGACCACCGCTGGAAATTGGCAACCGTGCAGTACTTCCTCGACCCGTTCTGGATCAATCTGGCCTCCAGCTTGGCCGTGCTGTGGCCGCTGTGGCGGATCTTCAAGCGGGCTGGCCTCAACCCGGTCTGGTCGCTGCTGATCTTCGTGTCGGTCGCGATTCCGCTGCTGGGCCAATTGCTGGTGCTGCTGGTGCTGTTCCATTCGAAATGGCCGACCCTGCCGCCCAAGCCGGCGCCCCAGCCGCGCAAGAAGCCGCGCACGGTTTAAGGAGACTTCCGGCATGGGCAATCTGAGCGAGACGGTCACGTTCTTCCGCGACGTCGATCCCAACGTGTCGCTGATCATCATCGGCATCATGCTGACCTGGACGCTGGCCGCCGGCTCGTTCCTGCTGGCCCGCCTCGGCATCAAGCCGCTCTGGGTCCTGCTGCTGGTGATCCCCGGCCTCAACGTGCTGGCGATCTGGGCCTTCGCCTATGCGCGCTGGCCCCGCTACGAGGAAGCGAAGCGTCAAGCACTCCAGACCCAGCGCTAGGGCCTGGCGGCGTTTTTTCCGATCGGCATCCGGAGGCGACAGGAGTCTGGTGGCTCCCCTGGTCTTCAAAACCAGTGGTTCGTCCAAAACGAACGGTGGGTTCGATTCCCATCCGCCTCCGCCAACTCCCCCAGTCATACACCATAAGTAATATGTGATAAAAACAAGCCGGCGGCAAGGTTATACCCGAACGACTGAACATTGCCCGAATGAATTTGTTATAAAGCGGAACGCAGCCGCCTTTTGGGCACATTCGGAATGCAAGCTACCCTAATGAACAATACCGTATCCCGGCTCGAGGCGGCCCGTGACGCCGAAGTAGAGCGCAAATTGGTGTGGGTTCCCAATACCCTCACCCCCGTCGCCCTGATCGAGATCTTCGAGGGCTGGGCCCTGGTCGAGGACTCCACCGGCCTGGTCCACGCGGTCGATGCCGATCAAGTCGAATACGCCTATCCGACCTGATCGGCCTTCCAGAACCACCACCCTCCCAATCAATCCCAGCGGCGGTTGAGCTGCGCGGTCGACAGCCGCAACCCCTCGCGGGCCTCCGAATTGCCATAGACCTCGGCCAAGCGGCGGAACGCGGTTTCCGATTCGGCGAAACGGTTGCTCTTGTAGAGGCTCCAGGCCTCGACCATGGCCAGCGACTGGTCTTCCGGGGTGAGCTTCCTGACCTGGGCGATCAGGCGCAGGGTCTCGCCGAAGGCTCCCCGATTGAAGGCGGCCAGAGCGTCCTGGCTCAGGATGCCGGCCTCCACCTTGGCCGATTTCTCCGGCGCCACCGCGGTGGCCTCGATCACGGCCCGCGCTTCGCGCGACAATCCCTGGGCGTTCTTCGCCAGCGCCAACCCCTGCGCCGCGTCGGACGCCTTGGCCGGGTCGCCGGCCGCCTGCTTCAAGGCGGCCTCGAAGGCCCGGGCAGCCTCGGCGTGGCGGTTCAGCTTCATCAGGGTCCAGCCGCGCAGGCTCTGCCCGGTGGCGGCCTCGGCACCGTGGCCGGGCTCGGTCAGGCTGAGGACCGTGGCGAAATCACCTTCCTTGAAGGCGCTGGCGGCGCGGCTCGATCCACCGCCGGTCGCCAGCACCTGTTTCAGCTTCGGCACCTTGCCGGCCCAGGTGGCGGCGAGCGCCCGGGCGTCCTCTTCCCGGCCAAGCTTCTGATAGGTGTAGACCAGCCCCTCGGCGGCCTTGGCCGTCGGCTTCCAATCCATCGAGGTTTGGAACCAGGTGCCGGCGTCGGCCCAGTTCCTGGCGTTGAAGTGGTACCAGCCCAAGGCCTCGGCGGCGCGGGTCTCGCGCTTGTCGCGGGCGGTCCGTTCGATCCAGGCCACCTCGGCGGCGTCGGAACGGCCCTTGACCAAGCGGCCCAGCGCCTCGCCCATCTTGTCCGGGGCGCTCGCGACCTGACGCTTGCCATCGGACTTGCCGTCACCCTTGCCGCCGTCGCCGTCGCCGCCAAAATCCTTGACGATGCCGGCGAAGCGGTTCTGCTCGGCCGCGGTCTTGGGCAGCCCCTGTTCCCGCTCGATCAGCGCCTTCAGCGCCGGGGTGTCGCGGTTGGCCAGGGCCTTCTGCAAGGTCGACAGGCGGAGGTCGGCTGTCGGGCAGGTCTCCAGCGCGCCGCCATAGGTCTGGTAGGCCGCCGCCTTGTCGCCCGTATTGAACTGGGCCTCGGCGAGACCCCACAGGTTCTCGATGTGCTCGCAGGTGAACAGGTCGGGCTTGCCCTTGGCTAGCGTCATGATGCCGTCCCAATCACCGCCACCGATGGCGCTGGCGATAGTCTCGCGGGTGCGCCGGGCCTCCATCAGCTCGACCAGCTTGGCCGGCGGCGACCAGCCCGGATTGAGGCTGCGCAGGATGGCCGTCTCGCGGTCGACCGCCGCGACGTCGCCGCGCTCCCAGCTCGCCCACAGCCCGCGCTCGTCCACGGCGGCGGCCTTGGGGGCGAACAGGTCGGTCGGCGGCGTCCAGCCCGGATGCTGCGCCTTCAGGCGGCGGATCTCGTCGTCGACCCGCTGATAGTCGAAACGCGAGGCGTAGGCCCGCAGCGTCGAGATATCGACCTGCTCGCCGGTCATCGGGTCGGCCGACGGTGCCGCCCGCTCCACCGTCAGGTCGACGGTGACGCCCTGGCGCATGGCCCGGTACTGGTTGTCCTGCTGGGCGAGCGAGGCGGTCGAGACGCTGGCGAGCAATACGGCGGCCAAGGTGGAGGCGGCCAGTGCGGAGGCGGACAAGATGGCGGGGGAGCGCATCACTGGAACCTTTCGGAAAAAGCGATTTTGGTGAGCAGAATCAGGGTCGCGGAGTAATAGTCGTCGGTGTCGCCAAGGCTCGGCATCATCGGCTGGGCCTGGGCGCCGAAGCGGGTCAGGACGCTGACCGCCCGGCCACCGTTGGACAGCCCGTAGGGCGCCTTGGCGTTGGTCGCGAGATCGACGGTCGCCGGAATGAAGGGGGCGCCATCGTGGCCGCTCCACCAGGAGCGGACCGGGGCGTTGAGCGCGTCGGCGTCGGCCAACCCGCCCCAGATCGTGTAGAGCGGCACCCGGATCGCGTTGAAGCCGAACACCGTCTCGAACCCCGCCGCCAGCTTGACGTCCGGTCCGGCCACCTCGGCCCAATCGGGCGGCAGGCCCATCGGGCCGATCCGGGAGCGGGTGATCGCGGCGCGGCCGCTCTCGATCACCGCCCGCCACAAAGCCTCGTCGTGGCGCCGGGCGAAGTCGTTCAGCGCCGGGAAGACCCAGTAGGACGGGTTGATCACCACCGAGGCGACCGTTCCGGGAGCATCCTTGGCCTGCCGGACGAACCCCATGGGGCCGGGGAGCAGGGTCTTGCCCAGCGCCGTGTCCACGAACATCTGGGCGCGGATGTCGTCGAGGATGGCGAGGGAGGCTTGGCGATACGTGTCGTCGTTCCACCGGTCGGCGGCGCGCAGCAGGCCCCAGGCGATCAGGATGTCACCATCGGAGGCGCTGTTCGGGTCGGTCGCCTTGCCCTGCCCCGCCTCGGGACCCGGTTCCCACTTCCAGGAGAACAGATGGTCGCCGCGCACCTGGAGATTTGCCTTGGTCCACGTCCACAACCGGTCGAACGTCGCCTTGTCGTCATAGGCGGTGGCCATGATCATGCCATAGCCCTGGCCTTCGCTGTGGCTGATCCCCTTGTTGCCGGTATCGGCCACGCGGCCTTCGGGCAGGATGAAGCGGGTCGCGAAGGCCTGCCACTCGGACTGGTAGAGGGTGGCGTCGGCCTTGGTGCTGGTGCAGGCCGTGGCGAGCACGCCCGCCCCCAGCAACGCCACCAGCGCCACGATGGTGAAGATCGCCCGCATGTCTCAGGAACCCTGCCGCTTGTTCAGCGCGAGCTGGGTCAGCCCGGTGAGGACGAGCAGACCAACGAGCGCCAGGAAGGCCCAAGCTACAGGATTGCGCGCGAAAAGCGCGTTGACGAACAGCATACGCTGATGCCAGTCGTCCGGGATATCGCCGAGGCGATAGTTGTCCTCGGGAGCCCAGGACTGCATGGCCATCGAGCCGGCGTTCCAGGCCACCGTTCCACCGGACAGCCGATCCCAAAGGGCCGGCTTGACCAGGGCGGCGACGCTCGACTCGACCGTTTCGCTGGTGGCGCCGGTGATCAGGGTGACGGTGCTCTGCGCTTTGACCGGGTTCTCGAAGGCGGCCATCATGGCGCTACCCTCATCGACCGATGACAAGCTGCCAGCGACGCGGCCGTAGCGGCTGGGCCACACCGCCTCGCGGAAGTCGCGGGACAGTTCGGAGGTCCAGGCGACCGCCCGCTCCAGCATCGCCAGATCGGCCATCGAGGCGGTGATCACGCCGGTGCCGGTCGCGGCGTTGGGCGCGCGGACGGTGTTGGTGGCCACGCCCGGCCGGGTGGCCGGCCCGGTGGCGGGATCCAGGCTGGACTGGAACAGCGGCGACTGGTCGAACAGCGTGCCGGCCGGGCGCAGCGCGTCGCGGACGCCGCGGGCGGCGGCCGGCAGGTCGGCCGCGATCTTGCCGTCCAAGGTGTCGGCCGGGCCGATCATCAGCACGTCGCCCTGGTAGCGGGCCTTGGCGCCGATGGCGAAGTTGTCGATCGGATGGCCGGCCGTCTGGGCCAGCTTGGACAGCAGGGTGAGCGCGCCGCCGATGGTGGCGTCGTCGCCGCTGGTCAGCACGACCTCGAAGTCGCGGCGCGAGCCGACCCGCGGATCGGAGGTTCCGACATAGGGGAAGCCGCCGGACGCGAACAGCTGGAGGTCGGGCAGCGAGGCGACCCGCGCCATGTCGGGGATGGTGATCAGCGAATCGCCGGAGATCGCGACGCTCTTGCCGGAACCGGGACGGACCACGCAGCCCGACGAGCCGTCGCTGCCGATCATCGGCTCGAAGGCGATCGTGTTGGTGCCCGGCCGAAGCTGGTCGATCGGCAGCAGCACCCGCTGGTTGACGACCTTGGCGCCACGCGGATCGTTGAGCGCGATCATCGAGGCGTAGCGGCCGTTGACCAGCACGTTGACGACCGAGTTGGGCGCCAGGTTGGCGGCGTAGGTGTAGTCCAGCTCCATCACGACCTTGCGGCCACCGGCCGGCAGGCTGTCGGCCGGCAGGTTCAGTTCCAGGCCGGTCCGGGCCTCGGTGCCGTTGCTGATGCCGCCGGTCGTCGCCCGCAGCTCCTTGAAGCGATAGCTGTGACCGGGCTCCTGCATCGACTGGACGCGGAGCGCCGCGCGCTTGACCTGGTCGATCGTCCAGTCGGCCGTGGCCGGCAGGGTCACCGACGGATCGGAGAACGCGGCGGCGGCCTTCATGACCTCGGCGTCGTCCCGGCCGGAGATGACCAGAAGCTGGCCGTCACCCGGGTTCACGGCGGCGCGCAGCCCGATATAGGGGCCGCGGATGTCACCCAGATCGGCGACCAGATCGGCGATGTCGCCGGCGGCGCCGACCAGCACCTTGCCGTCGCGGCCGTTCAGCGACCCGGCGGTGGCGGTGCGGTGGCGGACGGCCAGGCCGCTTTCCGGCAGCCGAAGCGAGAAGCCTTGGGCTACCAGCGCCCCGGCCTTCAGGGTCGCGTCGCTCCGCTTGGCGGGGGTCAGCAGCTCGATCCGGTCGGCGCCGGCGCCCAGGAACGAGGCGGCGTCGGACAGGTCGGCGAGGTTGCGGTCGCGGTCGGGGCCGGTGGTCTCCAGCGCGATGTAGGAATTGGCCGGGTCCAGCCGGGTCCACAGGGCGGCGGAGCTGCCGGCGTCGCAACCCCGGCTGTTCTCCTGCTGGGCCCACAGCGACAGGGTGTTCTGCCCGGTGGTCAGCAGTTCCGGCGGCAGCACGATGTCGGCGCGGAGCGCGTCGTCACCGCCGGTCAGGGGAAGCTGGGCGATGCCCTGCTGGTTCAGGTAGACCCACATCTTGGAGCGCTCGGCCACGACGGCGTCGGTCGTCTGGTAGACCAGCCGCAGCCGGGCGTCCCGCACCTTGGCGCCGGCCTCGACCGGTACGCGGAACTGGAGCTGCCCCGCCTGGCCGCGCAGTTCGAGCTGGCCGCCCTGGTTGTCCACCGAGCGCAGCGGGATGACCCGCAGTTCCTTGGCGGCCCCACCGGCGGCGGCCTCACCGGTGACCGTATCGGCGGCGGTCGCCAGACCGGGGTTGAGGGCGGCGCCGAGGCCGATCAGCAGCGCCACCTTGGCGGCGTTCAGTCTGTTCACCATGGTCGACATTCCTTGCTCAGGGCTGATCGCTCAGCGGCCGATCGGCTGGTTCAGGGGGGCGCCCAGGGCGGCGCGTTTCTTGGCGGAGGAGCGGCCGAACAAGGTCATCGACAGGCAGCGCTTGAGGCCGCGGACGAACAGGCCGAGCAGGCTCATCAGGATCGGTACCCGCTTCTGGCGGCCTTCCTGGAAGGCGACCCAGACCGAGCTGTCGCCGTAGCAGAGGCGGACCAGGTCACCGTCGTCCTCGATGTCGCGGGGCATGTACTTGACGTCCAGGATCATGCCATGGCCGGCGGTCTTGGTGCCCTCGACCACCACCGGGATGCTGCTGAGGTCCTCGCGGCCCGGAACGATCAGCTGGATCGCCGCCTTGCCGGAGGCGAAGGCCAGGGAGTTGGCGGCGACGCCCTCGACCAGGATGCGGCCCTTCTCGATCGTCGTCTCGATCAGGGTGGCCCGGACGGCGCCCTCGGGGGTGACGAAGTTCAGCGGCTTGGACCGTGGGATGGCGCCGGCCACCTGATGCCGGGCCTTTTCGAACATGACGCCGAAGGCGCCGGTCGCCAGGACGATGTTGACGAAGTGCCACGCCATGACGATCGCCAAGTGCTCGCGCTCCAGCGGGAACTCGATCCAGCGGTAGACGCCGACGGCGGTGGAGCCGAGCAAGATCGCCAGGATGACGGCGAACGGCTTGACCAGCTGGGAGACGAAGTCCTGGTCGACCGTCTCGGCCTTGGGCGTCACCTTGAAGGTCGGCTTGCGGGGGTTGACCAGCACCGAGAGCAGCGCGCCGAAGGTGAAGACCGCCTGGAGCAGTTCGTAGAGGTCGGAGACGAAGGGCCGGCGATGCTTGCCGAACAGGAAGTTGCTCATCATCAGCGAGCAGACGACGTGGAAGACCGCGAAGGCGTAGAACTCCTCCAGGCTCGCCTCGAACACCTTCAGGCCGAAGATCAGGTAGAACAGCGGCGCCACCAGGAAGGTCAGGCGGGCGAAGGGGAACAGCCAGAAGGTCGAGCTGCTCAGGTAGCACAGGCGCTGGGCGACGGTCAGGCCGCGCTTGAACGCGGGGTTCTTCAGCAGCAGGATCTGGAACATGCCCTGCGCCCAGCGGGTCCGCTGCACGATGAAGGACGAGAAGGTCTCGGGCGACAATCCGGCGACCATCGGGCGGTCGACGTAGATGCTCTTGAAGCCCTTGGCGTGCAGGTCGAGCGCCGTCTCGGCGTCCTCGGTGATGCTGGTGCCGGCGATGCCGCCGACCGACATCAGGTGGGTCCGGCGCAGGACGGCGGCGGAACCGCAGAAGAACGAGGCGTTCCAGCTGTCCAGGCCCTTCTGGATCACGCCGTAGAACATCTCGTTCTCGCTGGGAGCGCTGCCGAAGGTCCCCAGGTTGTGCTCGATCGGGTCGGGGTTGATGAAGAAGTGGGGAGTCTGCACCAGGAACAGGTCCTGGTCCTTCAGGAAGTGGCCGACGGTGCGGCGCAGGATGTCCTGGGTCGGCACGTGGTCGGCGTCCAGGATCAGGATCAGGTCGCCGTCGGTATGGGCCAGCGCCGCGTTGATGTTGCCGGCCTTGGCCGAGTTGTTGCGCTCGCGGGTCAGGTAGTTGACGCCCAGTTCGGCGCATAGCGCCTGCAGGACCTCGTGACGCTCCAGCGCCTCGGCCGCCTTGCGGGGATCGGCGTCGCGGCGCTTCTGCAGCGTGCCGCCGTCATCCAGCAGGTGGATCGCCATCTTGTGGGCGGGATAGTCGATCTGGGTCGCGGCCATCAGGGTGACGCGCAGCAGGTCGGCTTCCTCGTTGTAGCTGGGAACCAGGATGTCGACGGTCGGCAGCAGCTCGGGGTCCTCGGGCAGCGGCGCCTCGGCCCGGTTCAGCGGCCGGATGTTGACGAACATGCCCAGCACGTAGACGACCATGCCCTGGAGCTCGGCCAGGTACAGCAGCAATCCCGCGATGAAGCCCGAGCTGTCGACCGGCGGGATGGTGTAGAGCGTCCGCCAGGTGAAGTAGCGGATCGACATGAATCCGACCAGCATGATCAGCATGACCCGGAGCACGCCGGTGGGCTTGACCAGATGCAGGATGGCGAGGCCGACGAGCGCCGCGGCGCCCAGCAGGTACTGGCCTTCGAGACCGACGTCCTGGGCCGCGAACCAGATCAGCGCCGCGGTCTGCGCGACCCACATCAGGGACAGGAGGAGCGGCGTGCGCTTGTGCGGCGCGGGGGCGCGGTAAACCGGAGGAGACCCGGCCGGGCGGGGCTTCTCGGTGGATTTGGCGGCGGCGATGAGCTGGTGCATCTCGAAATTCCCGGCTTACAAGTCGAGGCGGAGGGAGTCGAACGACGCGATCAGCTCGGCCGGCTGGGCCCGGGCGTCGCAGACCCGCATCTGAATTCCGGCGCGGCGCGGGGCGCCACCATCTCCGAACCCTTGGGCGATCGCGTCGCCGTCGAGCACCTGCCAGGCCAGCACGCATTTGGCTTGGCCGGGATACTCGGCGGCGACATAGCCGTAGAGGCCGTAGCGGTTCTTGCGGATCTGCGGCTCGCCCTGGACATTGGCGCGCGGCAGCATCTCGCCGATCAGGCCGCTCAGGGCGGAGGGCGCCATGGCGTAGCGGCCGACCTTGGGAGCGTGGATGTCGGTCGCGAAGATGCTGGACGGGCCGTAGTCGAACGACGCCACCAGCTCGTTGTCGCCGGGTATCGCGGTGTTGTTGGACAGCGTCAGGGTCTGGATCAGCTCGCCCTGCGAGGTGCGCAGCTCACGCCCCGAGAGGGTGTCGGTGCCGGTGCCGCTGTTGGCGGTGTTGGCCGGGGCCAGGGCGACATGGGCGCGGGCCGGCTCGATCGGGACCCAGCGGCCGATGTCGCTGGAGCCCGACGCGCTGGAGACCGGACTGGAGGTAGTCGCGCAAGCCGAGGTCAGCAGGAGCGCCGCCACGGCCGAAGCCCGCGAGATGGTGCGGAGGGTTGGGGTCATGACACGCTCCTTGGAAACCTGGGTTGATTGGCGCCGATCACCTGGGTGAGTTCGGACACCGCCTTGCCGAGACGATCGAGTTGGCCGGTGATCTGTTCTTGCGACTGGCTCTGGACTTCCCGTTCGGCCGACTGTTCCTTGACGACCATGGTCCGCATCAGGTCGAGCAACTGCCTGTCGCGGTTTTCGAGGAACTGGAGGAACATCCTGGTCGTCTCCAACCCGTTATCCACCGGCGGTGGGGCGGGTGCCGGAGCGGGAGGCGGCGCCGGCGCGGCGACCGCTTGCTGGGGCGCCGGGGCCGGGGCC
>NZ_AVFL01000012.1 GCF_000576635.1 Skermanella stibiiresistens SB22 | reverse complement strand
CCGCCGAGTGGCCGCGCGCCGCGCCGGCGTGCGCCGGCCCACCGCCCTGGATCAGGCGAGCGGCCCCGGCGGCGAGGAGACCAGAAACCAAGGCTCCCACGATGCCGGCGACGGTCAGCGGCGGAAAGGCGAAGATGACACCAGGAAGCGAGGTTGCGGGGTTCGCCACCACCGGTTCCACGATCGTCTTGGATGTCGCCCCGCCAGCCTGGGTGTCGACGGCGATGGTCGCCGGAGGTGAAGTCGGTGATCCGGGCGGAGCCATCGACGGCAGGACGGCCGAGAGCAGCAGCCCGGGCACGGCCGCCGCCGCCGCTATCAGCCACAGGCCGTCGCGCAGTCCCATCCAGATCCCCAGAAACTCACCCGGAGCGGGTTCAAACCGGTTAAACACCGGTACCCGCCCAGTGGTTCATTCCAAGACATCGGGTTCATTCCAAGACATCGGGTTCATTCCAAGACATGGGGTTCATCCCAAAACAGGTTTGTTCTCGAAATCCTCGCGCCGCCGCACGCGGCACCACATCAGACGGCGCCGTCGGTCCACCACAAGGTGGAGACCGCGATGAAGACGTAGCGGCCTATCTTGCCGATCGAGACCAGCAGGATGAAACGCGTGAGATCGACACGCAGCGCCCCCGCGACCACGGTCAAGGGGTCCCCGACGATGGGGAGCCAAGCGAGCAGCAGCGACCAGACGCCGTGGCGCCCGTACCAGCCGACGGCGCGGTCATAGGCGGCGGGCTTGAGCGGGAACCAGCGGTGGTGGCGCAGGTGGATCAGGAACCGGCCCAGCACCCAGTTCAAGATCGAGCCCAGCACGTTGCCGGCGGAGGCGACCGCAACCAGCGCCACGGGGTCGAGACCGCCCCGCGCCAGCAGGGTCACCAGCAGGATCTCCGATTGGGCGGGAAGGATGGTCGCGGCCACCAGAGCCGCCGCGAAAAGGCCGGCATAGGCCGGCACGTCGAAGTCCATGCTTTGGGTCCCCGCGCCCCGCTCAAGCGCTGGCGGGGAGCGACAGGGTCCAGCGGGCGCCGGGATCCAGGTTATCGACCGTCAGCGCCGCGTCCAACTGGGACGCCAGGGATTCGATCAGCCTCATGCCCAGACTATCGCTCCGCCGCCGGTTTTGTGGATCGAGGAAGTGCTCCGCGATGCCGGGCCCGTGATCGCGCACCGTCAGCTGGAGTCCCGCGTCGACCGCGCGGCCAAAGCGAATCTCCACGGGCCGCTCCGTCGAGCCGGGAGCCGCGTGCTTGAGCGCGTTGGTCAGCAACTCGACCGTCAGCAACCCGAGCGGGATGGCGCTGTCGGTCGGGACCTCGACCGGCTCTGCTTGGATCGCCACATTGCCACCACCGCCGTACAGGGTGCAGAGCGTCCGAAGGTACGAGCCGAACTCGACCCGCTGGACATTGTCATTCTTGTAGAGCTGTTCGTGGACTTGCGCTATGGCGCCGACCCGTGACACGGCGTCCTGGAAAGCTTGGCGGCTGCGCGGATCGTCCAACTGCCGGCCCTGGAGGTTCAGCAGGCTGGCGACCAGTTGAAGCGAGTTCTTGACCCGGTGGTTGACCTCCTTCAGCAGCATGTCCTTCTGCTCCAGCAGGACATCCTTGTCGACCAGCGCGCCGGTCAGCGCCTGCTCCGCGCGCTTCCGTCCGGTGATGTCGATGGCCGAGGGGATCAGGTGGGTGACCCTGCCCGCCTCGTCGAGCATCGGCGAGATCGTGAAATCCACCGTTATCAGGCGGTCGCCGTCCAGCCGCAGCACGGCGTCGTACCGCGAGGTCTGCCCCGTCGCGGCCTTGTCGATGGCCGATCGTAGCCTCGCCCGCTCGTCGGACGAATGCGACCACCACCACGTGTCCTCATACCGCCGGCCCAGCACGGCGGAGGGATGGAGGCCGGCCGCGTCCAGCGCCGTGCGGTTGGCCTCGACCAGCACGCCCTCGGGAGTCGTGACGCAGACGAAGCTGAACAGGCTGTCGATGACCTTGCGGACACGCTCCTCGCTGCCGCGCAGGACGGCTTCGGCCCGCTTCTCGCGGTCGATGTCGTACAGGGCGACCACACTGCCGGTGATTTTCCCCGACGCGTCGGTGATCGGGGCCCCACTCACCTTGATCCAGGCCATGGTGGCGTCGCCGCGCCGATACAGGAACTCATCGCCCGCGATCACCTCGCCCTCGAGGGCGCGCGCCAGCGGCCACTCCTCGGGAGCCACCAGCCGCCCATCCGGGTGCCAGCCGATCCACTCGCCGTAACTGCCGACATCGGCGGAATTCAGCACCTTATGCCGCAGGATCTCCTCGACCCGGTGATTGCCATAGGTGATCCGTCCAGTGGGCGCCTCCGCCACCAGGACCCCCGCCGGCATGCTTTCCACCAAAGCTTGGAAACGCGCGTGGTCGGCGGTCATGCGCGCGGTCAGACGCGTGCGCTCGGCTTCCGCCGCGGCTTGGGCCGCGACTTGGGAGGAGACGTCCCGCGCGATGATCAGCACGCTGTCGCTTTCGGCGCCGCTCGCATCCAAGGGGGTATAATCGATCTCCCACCAAACCGCGCCGCCATCGACGGCGCCCGTCAGGCGGCATCGGGGTATGGCTTGGGACTGGCCGGATCGCCACACCGCATCAAGCGCTGAAAAGTGCTCGGGTGCTCCGTGGGGGAAGACCTCGGCGACGGTGCGGCCCAGGATCCGACCGCCGCCGGATGCCATGGAAACATAGGCCGCGTTCGCCAAGGTATGGCGGAATTCCGGCCCGCCGACGATGGCGACGGCTGCCGGAACGCGGTCGATGATCCGAAGCAGCACGTCCGTGTCGGGAATCTCGAGCGCCATCGCCGAGAGAACCTGGGAAAGTGACCCATTGGCCGACATGGACGATCTGGCATCGTTCCTGTTGGTCATCGCTTCAGAAAACTCCGGAACTGCTGGTCCGCCCCGGAATTCCCCCGCAGCCCCATCCCACCCCGCCCGGTTTGGGCAGGGGCGGGGCGGCGCCGATGGGCGGGACTACGCCGGTTCGTATTCCGACGATCTGACATGGGTTCGGTCGACCGAGAGGTCAAGTTTACCGTCTACCACTTCCAGCCTGATCCGGCCGCCGCCCTCGCCCAGTTCGCCGAATAGGAGATGTTCGGCCAGCGGCAGCTTGACCATGCGTTCGATCAGGCGCGCCAGCGGGCGGGCGCCCATGGCGGGATCGAAGCCACGCGCCGCCAGCCAACCCAGCGCCTCGTCGGTGGCATCCAGCGCGATGTTGCGATCGGCCAATTGGCCGGCGAGCTGGTCCAGGTGCGACCGCGCGATCCTGCGCACGGTGTCGGCCTCCAAGCCCCGGAACTGGACGGTGGCGTCGAGGCGGTTGCGGAATTCCGGTGTGAACAACCGGTTGATCGCCGCCGCGGCGTCGCTGGCATCGACCTCTCCCTCAGCCCGGTCGCCGAACCCGATCGAGGGGCGGGACATCTCGGCGGCGCCGGCGTTGGTGGTCATGATCAAAATCACGTGGCGGAAGTCGATGGTCTTGCCCGAGTTGTCGGTCAGCCGCCCGGCATCCATCACCTGGAGCAGCAGGGCGAACAGGTCGGGATGCGCCTTCTCGATCTCGTCCAGCAGCAGGACCGCGTGGGGAGCCTTGGACACGGCCGAGGTCAGCAAGCCTTCCTGGTCGAAGCCGACATAACCCGGAGGCGCCCCGATCAGGCGGCTGACGGTGTGGGGCTCCATGTATTCGGACATGTCGAACCGCAGCAGCGGGACGCCGAGCGTCGCCGCCAGCCGCCTCGCGATCTCGGTCTTGCCAACCCCTGTCGGTCCGGCGAACAGATAGGAGCCCATCGGCTTTTCCGGATCGCGCAGGCCCGACCGCGCGATCTTGACGGCCGAGGTCAGCGCCGCGATCGCCGGGTCCTGTCCGAAGACCGCCGCCTTCAGGTCCGCCTCCAGGGTGCGCAGCGCCGCCCGCTCGTCTAACCCGGCGCGGCGAACCGGCATGTGGGCGATGCGGGCCACGACGGCCTCGATGTCGGAGACGTCGATCCGGCGCGGCCACACCCGGCCGGCGTCGAGGCGCACCATGGCGCCCGCCTCGTCCAAAACGTCGATCGCCTTGTCCGGCAGATGGCGGTCCGTGATGTACCGGGCCGACAGCTCGACCGCCGCGCGGATCGCCTCGACGCCGTAGAAGACATTGTGATGGTCGGCGTAGCGCTCGGCCACGCCTTCCAGGATGGCCACCGCGTCCTCGACCGAGGGTTCCGCGACGTCGATCTTGCCGAAGCGGCGGGCCAGCGCCTGGTCCTTCTCGATGTGCTGGTGGTATTCGCGGTAGGTGGTGGCGCCGACGCAACGCAACGACCCGTCGGCCAGGGCGGGCTTGAGCAGGTTGGCCGCGTCCATGGCGCCACCCGATCCGCCGGCTCCGATGATGGTGTGGATCTCGTCTATGAACAGGACGGCGCCCGGCGTCTCGCCGATCTCGGTCACCACCGCCTTCATGCGCTCCTCGAAGTCGCCGCGGTAGCGGGTGCCGGCGACCAGCGCCCCCAGGTCCAGCGCGAAGATCCGGGTACCGCGCAGCGCCTCCGGAGCCTCGCCATGGGTGATCCGCAGCGCCAGCCCCTCCGCGATGGCCGTCTTGCCGACACCGGGCTCGCCGACCAGGATGGGGTTGTTCTTGGTCCGGCGGCACAGGATCCGCACCGTCCGCTCGATCGCGTCCTCGCGGCCGATCACCGGATCGATGCGGCCGGCGGCGGCCTTGGCGTTGAGATCGACGCAATATGTGGCGAGGGCGCTGTCGGCGGCCGGTGGCGGCGCGTCGGGATCGGCATTGGCCCTTCGGGCAGTCGGCGAATTCGTGTTGGGGGCCGCCTCCCGGGCGCGGCGCCGGCTCTCGACATCGCGTTGGACCATGTGGTCGACGATCCGGTCACGCGTGGCGCCGTGACGGCGCAGGATGGTCGCCGCCGTGGCGCCCCGGTCGACCAGCAGCGCCAGCAGCAGGCAGGCGCCGTCGCAAGGCGCCTCGGGTTTGAAACGCTCGGCCCGCTCCACCGTGCGCTCCAACTGATTGTCCCCCGCCACCCGGCGCGGAACCCGCGGCAGCAGGCGGTCCATCTCGCGGTGGATGGCGCGGGGATCGGCGTCGCACGCCATCAGAGCCGCGACGGCGTCGGTGTCGCCGGTCAGGGCCAGCAGCAGGTGTTCCTGCCCTGGTGTTCCATGGCCGTACTGGCCGGCGAGTTCATAGGCGTTCTTGACGGACTGTGCGGCGGCGTTGCTGAGCATCGGGCGGGCCTCTCCTGTCCTGGTGGCGGCGCTCCAAGCCTCCCGGAAGGAGGTCGGGCGATCACTTTCCTGGAGACAAGTGTTACTTTCGGCATAGTAAATTAATCGTTAACCATGATTTTCATTCAAATACCGGTCGCTGTGACCTCCGTCGGAGCCATGCCGACGCAGGATCGCCAAGCCCTGAAAGCTTATTACAAATCAACCGCATCGCCGACCGGAGAAGCGCGTCGCCTTTTGCGCTGATGACATCACGCCGCGCCGCGGCATAAGGGTGGTTGCGTGAAACCAACAAAAGTTCTTTGCTGCGAATAATCATTTCGACCAAAAGCAGGTGGGCGCGAATGCTTCTCCCGCGGATGGGCGACGGTCCCCAAGGGCTGGAGCCAGATGACATTACGGCCGACAGGCCACTCGAATCCCCGGCCGCATGGCCAACCGAACAATCCGACACCCTGACGGCCTCGCTCGACGAGGCGGTAAGCGCGGCGGAAGCCGCCTTCGACCGCCTCCAGCGGCCCGACGGGCATTGGATCTTCCCACTGGAAGCCGACGCCACGATCCCGGCGGAACACATCCTGCTCCAGCACTTCCTGGATGAGATCGACCCGGAAACGCAGGCCGGGCTGGCGACCTTCATCCGGCGCCGCCAGGGCGCGGACGGCGGCTGGCCGTTGTTCCACGGTGGCGCCCTGGACGTGAGCTGCTCCGTCAAGGCGTATTTCGCCCTGAAGGCCGCCGGCGACGCTCCGGACGAGCCGCATATGAGGCGCGCGCGCGACGCGATCCTCGCCCATGGCGGAGCCGCTCGCTGCAATGTCTTCACCCGCATCATGCTGGCGCTGTTCGGTCAGATCCCCTGGCGCGGCGTTCCGGTGATGCCGGTCGAGATCCTGAACCTGCCAACGTGGTCGCCGGTCCATATCTCGCGCATCTCGTACTGGTCGCGCACCGTCGTGGTGCCGCTGCTGGTCGTGATGGCGCACAAGCCGAGGGCGCGCAACCCGCGTGGCGTTGGTGTCGCCGAGTTGTTCACCGTACCGGCCGACCGGGTCGCAGACTGGCATTCGGCGCCCGACGACACCGCTCTGGCCCGCCTGTTCCGGGGCTTGGACAGCTTCCTGCAACTGATCGAGCCGCGGCTGCCGAAAAGCGGCCGGCGGACCGCCATCGAACGGGCCGTGACCTTCGTGACGGAACGGCTGAACGGCGAGGACGGCTTGGGCGCCATCTTCCCCGCGATGGTCAACGCGATCATGATGTACGACTGCCTCGGCTATCCCGCCGACCATCCCGATGTGGTGACGGCGCGGGGCGCGATGGACAAGCTGCTGCTGCGCCAGGGCGACGAGATCCTGTGCCAGCCTTGCCTATCCCCGGTATGGGACACCTCGCTCGCCTGTCATGCGCTGGCGGAGTGCGGCGGCCCGCACGCGCGGGCGATGGCGTCGCGCGCGGCGGAGTGGCTGGCGGAGCGGCAGGTCTTGGATGTCCAGGGTGACTGGACTTGGCGCCGTCCCGGCATCCGTCCGGGCGGCTGGCCCTTTCAATACGCCAATCCCCACTATCCCGACACGGATGACACCGCCGTCGTGGTGATGGCGCTGGACCGCTGCGGAGCCGAGCGCTACGCCGAACGGATAGAGCGCGGCCGCGAGTGGATCGAGGGGCTTCAAAGCACCAATGGCGGCTGGGGCGCCTTCGACGCCGACAACAACAGCCACTATCTGAATTACATCCCGTTCGCCGATCACGGCGCCCTGCTCGACCCGCCGACCGTGGATGTGACGGCCCGATGTATTGGCATGCTGGCCCAACTCGGGCTGGACGGAAAGCACCCCACCGTCGCCACCGGCGTCGAGTTCCTGCGGCGCGAGCAGGAGCCCAACGGGTCCTGGTTCGGGCGCTGGGGCACCAACTACATCTACGGCACCTGGTCGGCTCTGTGCGGCCTCAACGCGGTGGGCATCGCCGCCGACGACCCGATGATCCGGCGCGCGGCGTACTGGCTCCTATCGCGCCAGAACGAGGACGGTGGCTGGGGCGAGGGGGGAGTGTCCTATTGGCCCGACCGCATCGCCGAGGACCACTGCCCCAGCACCGCCTCGCAGACCGCCTGGGCGCTGCTGGGATTGATGTCCGCCGGGCTGATCCTCCACCCCGCCGTGACACGAGGCGTCCGCTTCCTGATCGACAACCGCAACGCCGATGGGCTGTGGGACGAGGAGGACTTCACCGCGGTCGGCTTCCCCCGCGTCTTCTATCTGCGCTACCATGGCTATTCCGCGATCTTCCCGCTCTGGGCGCTGGCCCGCTATCGCGGCATGGCCGAGGAGCGCCGCGTCACCGTGCCCTGGGGCGTTTGAACCTATTCACGAAGCGAGGGTGATCGAACATCGGCTTGGTCCTCCCCCGCCCTTCTTAACAATACCTTAAGCCGAATTGGGCCAGCCTGCGGGGATGGATGGCTTGATCTCGGAGACTGGGCGTGGACAGGAAAGATCTCATGCTGGCGGCCCTCGCCAGCGTGCCGGACATGGAATACCAACCGGTCCACCTTCAGAAGCTGCTGTTCCTGATCGATGAAAACTGCGCGGACGCCATCGGCGGCAAGAAATTCGACTTCCATCCAGGCGATTTCGGGCCCGTCGACATGGCCATCTACGACGTGGCCAAGGAATTGGCGGACCTGGGTTTGTTGAAAATCAAACGTCTCAAACCACGCTTCAGTAATTACAGCCTCACTCCCCAGGGACTCGAATGCGGCAAGCTGGTTCTCGGGAAGTTACCGACGGATATCGTGGAATACATCACCGATGTGGTGAAATGGATGCGGCGCTCCTATTTCGACCAGATCGTCCAAGCGGTCTGTCGGGAATACCCTGAAATGAACCGGGATGACGCGCGTCGGATGAAGGCCGGATGACACCGTGACCATCGCCATCGGTTTGTTCTGTACGGATGGTCTGGTCATCGCGACGGACAGCGCCATCACGGTCGCCACACATGATGGCGCCACCACCGAGATGAAGGCACCGAAGATCTTCCATCTGATGGATGACGTGATCTTCGCCTATTCCGGCAACTTCAGCATGGCGGAGCGGATCAGGCGGCGGCTCTCGTCATTCCTGCCGCTCTGGCTGGAAGAATCGGCCACGGCGGACGATCTTGGCGATCGAATTTGCGCCGAATTCGAAACCATGTTCGGAAAATATGTGACCGACCCGATGAGGGGCATAGATTGCACCATCATGCTGGGCGTCATCTTCAAGGGGTCGCCGGAACTCATCCTGTTCAGCGGCGGCTTCCGGCCGCAGTTTTACTCGAAGGATTATTTCTACGTCGCGCACGGAAGCGGCAAGCAATTCGCCGATCCCTTCATGTCATTCCTTCAGAACACCTGTGACATCAGCACACTGACCGTGAAACACGCGCGTTTGTTGTCGTACTGGATCATCGAACACGTGATCGAGACGAATACGGGCGGCGTTCGAGGTCCCGTGCAGCTGCACTACTTCCTGAAGCGGGAGGACGGAATGGGGTACGACCACATATCGGCCATCAACGCCGAGGAATACGAGAACAAGATCTGGGAAATAAACGAGCGGATCAACGAGGTCGTGTTCGGTCAGGATCGCGAGAAGCCGGTGGAGGGCGGGGATTTACCCCGCCGCCTGCCACGGCGCCGCCGCTGACCTCCTGGGCTGTTCCTCAGCCACCCGCCCGCTTCCGCGTCGGTGTCGGGCCGACTTCCTCCAGCGCCTTCTCGACGTGGCGGGAGAAGACGTATTCGGCTGGGCGCTGGCCGTCGAGCGGGATCTCGGGGGCCATGCCGCCATCCGTCCGCGGACCGCGCCGGCTGACCATGAAGGCTTTCAGTGGATTGCGCACGGCGTCGGCGACCGCCGTCGCCTCGTAGCCGCTGTGGACCATGCAGTCCGCGCATTTCTCATAGTTGCCAGTGCCATAGGCGTCCCAGTCCGTCTCGTCCATCAGCTCGCGATAGGTCTTGGCGTAGCCTTCGCCCAGCAGGTAGCAAGGGCGCTGCCAGCCGAAGATGTTGCGTGTCGGGTTGCCCCACGGGCTGCAATGATAGCTCTGATTGCCGGCCAGGAAGTCCAGGAACAGGGACGACTGGTTGAACGCCCAACTCTTGTCCTTGCCGGCCTGGAAGATGTCGCGGAACAGTTGCTTGGTCCGCCGGCGTGTCAGGAAATGCGCCTGGTCGGGCGCACGCTCATAGGCGTAGCCGGGTGATACCGTGATGCCGTCGATGCCGGCCGCCATCGCGTCGTCGAAGAAGCTGGAGACCCGCTCGGGATTGGCGCCATCGAACAGGGTGCAGTTGATGTTGACGCGGAAGCCGCGCCTCTTGGCCTCCTTGATCGCGGCGACCGCGCGGTCGTAGACGCCGGACTGGCAGACAGAGGCGTCATGCTCCTCCTTGGCGCCATCCAGATGGACCGACCACGTGAAGTAGGGACTGGGCTTGAAGCGGTCCAGCCTCTTTTCCATCAGGAGCGCGTTGGTGCAGAGATAAACGAAGCGGCGCTGCTTGATCAGCCCCTCGACGATCTGGTCGATCTCGGCGTGGAGCAGCGGCTCGCCACCGGCGATCGAGACGACCGGCGCACCGCAGTCCCGCGCCGCGTCCAGGCATTCGGCGACGCTCAGCCGGCGGTTCAGCAAGGGATCGGGATAGTCGATCTTGCCGCAGCCGGCGCAGGCCAGATTGCAGCGGAACAGCGGCTCCAGCATCAGCACCAAGGGGTACCGCTTGACGCCGCGAAGATGCCGGCCGACGACATAGGCGCCAACCATGGCGGTTTGAAGCAGGGGAACGGCCATTTTCAGGGGGTTTCCGTGTCAGGGGAACGGTAGGGCGCCCCGCGGGAGCCCGCTTCGAGTTCGATGGGAAGGCGGAAGCGCATGCCCTCCTCGGTGCCGGGCAGCGTGGAGACGCGCAGCTTGGTGATGCTCGCCAACCGCCTCACGAGGTCCTGGACGAGGTCTTCCGGAGCCGAGGCGCCCGCCGTGACGCCGATCGACGAGACACCGTCGAGCCATGCCGGGTCAAGCGCCGAGGCGTCCTCTATCAGATGGGCTGGGACGCCGGCGTTCTCGGCGATCTCCCGCAGGCGGTTGGAATTCGAACTGTTCGCCGCCCCGACCACCAGCACCAGATCGACCAGCGGCACGAGGCCCAGCACCGCGCGCTGGCGGTTTTGCGTTGCGTAGCAGATATCGTTGGTGTCGGGGCCGACGATCCCGGGAAAACGCCGCTTGAGGGCGTCGATGATGGCCCGCGTGTCATCGATGCTGAGGGTGGTCTGAGTGATGTAGGCGACCTTCGTCGGGTCGGACACCGTCAGCGCCGCGACGTCCGCGACCGAGCCGACCAGATGCGTCCGCCCCCCGAGGCGGCCAAGCGTCCCCACGACCTCCGCGTGCCCGGAATGCCCGACCAGCACGACATCGCGCCCTTGCCGGGAGTAGCGGGCACCCTCGATATGGACACGGGCAACCAGGGGGCAGGTCGCGTCGATCACATGAAGGCCGCGCGTCCGAGCGGCATCGTCCACCGCCGTGGAGACGCCATGCGCGCTGAAGATCGTGACGCCGCCCGGCGGCACCTCGTCCACCTCATCGACGAAGTGGACGCCCTTGGCCCGTAGCCGTTCGACCACGTGCCCGTTGTGGACGATCTCATGCCGGACATAGATGGGGGGACCGTAGAGAGCCAAGGCCCGCTCCACGATCTCGATCGCCCGCTCGACGCCAGCGCAGAAGCCGCGGGGTTGGGCCAGGATCACTTGCATCGGCGGCGCTTTCGGTGGTGTCCAGGGATCGTGTCCAGAACTGGTCGTGTCTCATCGAGATGGTGTGCGGGTCCGTGGATTCCGACGGCGAAACGGCCCCTTGGCTTCAGGATTCAAACAGGGCGGGAGTGGATCATGCGTCGAAGCGGGTGGTTGAGGCAGGCGCGACGCCGATGCCGTCCAACACACGCCCTCGGGACCGCCCGGCTCCCGTCCGAGTACAAGGCTATCCCGGAAGGGAAAAAGCGGGCAAACACGCATTTGGATCAGACGCAATGATCCGATACCCCGGCGCCCTTGTTGAGCCAGGGTGCGGAATGCCTGAACATGAAGAGAGATCATGCCGATCAGCGAAGTGGATGTGGTTGTGGTGGGGGCCGGGGCGGCTGGGCTGGCGGCGGCGCGCGAACTGAAACGCCGTGGGCTGTCGGTGGTGGTGACCGAGGCTCGGAGCAGGACGGGAGGCCGCGCCCATACCGTGCTGACGCCCGACGGGCACCCGGCCGACCTCGGCTGCGGCTGGCTCCATTCCGCCGATCGCAATCCGTGGGTGGCGATCGCGGCGGAACTTGGGCTGGAGATGGACGAGCGGCCGCCGGACTGGGGAGCGGCTTCGATCAAGCGGCGGCTGGGCGATGACGCCACGTCCGACTGGTCTAGGACGATGGAGCGTTTCTGGGATGCGGTCGAGGCCGTCGGAGACGACGCTCCGGACAGGAGCGTCGCCGACCTGCTGCCGCCCGGGAACCGCTGGCTGCCGCGCATCCGGGCGATGATCGGCTATATCTCGGGAGCGGAGGCCGACCGGCTCTCGGCGATCGATCTCGACCGCTACGCCGACAGCGGCGTCAATTGGCGGGTGGTCGCGGGCTATGGCACGCTGGTGGCCCGCGCCGGCGTAGAGGTTCAGGTCTCGCTCGACACGCCGGTGATGTCGGTCGACATGACGGGCCCCCGCGTGGTGCTGGGCACGCCGAAGGGCGACTTGTGCGGCCGGGCGGTGATCCTGACCGTGCCGACGCCCCTGCTGGACGGGGAGGCGATCCGGTTCACGCCACCCCTGCCGGCGGAGAAGATCGAGGCCGCCAGGAACCTGCCGATGGGCATGGTGACCAAGCTGTTCCTGGGGGTCGAGGGGCGGCCTTGGGATTTGCCGCCCGACACGCAGGTGGCGGCTTCGCTGGAAAGCGCCCGAACCGGGCTTTACCACCTGGAGCCCCTCGGCAACCCGCTGGTCGAAGGTTATTACGGCGGCGATTTCGCGCTTGAACTGGAGCGCGCCGGAACCAACGCCATGGCCGACCTCGCGATCGGCGAGTTGGTCCACCTGTTCGGCTCGTCGGTGCGGACTCGATTGAAGCCGGTGGCCGCGTCGGGATGGGCCGGCGATCCGTGGTCGCGGGGGGCTTATACCTACGCGGTTCCGGGCGGTGCCAATGGTCGGGCGGTGCTGGCCCGCCCGATCGATGGCCGCCTGTTCTTCGCCGGAGAGGCGTGCTCCCGCGAAAGCTACTCGACCGCGCACGGCGCCTACCTGACCGGCGTGGCGGCGGCCGCGGCGGTCGCCGAGGCTATTGGCCGGGCCGGATGACGCCCTTGACCAGGATGATGTTGCCGTAGAGCCGGCGCTCGCCGGTGGCGATCACGGCATAGGCGCCGCGCGCCCGCTCGTAGAAGGCGAACCGTTCCATCTGCGCGGTGCGGATCGGCCGCCCCTCGGCGGCGTCCACCATGGCCTGGAACTCGTCCAGCACGGGGGGCCGTTCGTCACCGGGCGTCATGACGGCGGCCGGCTCCTCCACGAAGTCGTCGAGGGGCAGCAGCGACAGCACGGCGTCGAGCGCCGCGGTGGCGGTGATGCCATCCAGCCTGACCAGCCGCTTGGCGTTGGCGGCCGCGGGATAGTTGGCATCGACGATGACGAGTTCGTCGCCGTGGCCCATATCGGCGAGGATCTGGAGCAACGCCCCATTGAGCAGTGGATCGAGCTTCTTCAGCATGGCTTCCGTTTCCCACCCTGCGTGTTATTGATCTTCGATACGAAAATATGAAAGGGGAGGATGGCATGGAATTGGAAAGGCGCAAGCTTGGCCGCACCGATGTCTCGCTGACCACGTTCGGCTTTGGCGGGACCTCGCTCGGCAACATGTACCGCGCGATCGATGACGAGGCGGCGACCGCGTCGCTGGACGCGGCGTTCGCCGCCGGCGTCCGCTATGTCGACACGGCGCCGCTTTACGGCCACGGTCTCAGCGAGCACCGGGTCGGCGGTTGGCTGCGCAAGGTACGCGGCGAGGGTGTCACGCTGTCGACCAAGGTCGGCTGGCGTCTGTTTCCGGCTCGGGGTGAACCGACCGAGGCCGGCCTGTTCATGGACGTGCCGCCGTTCCGCAGGGGCCTGGATTACAGCTACGACGGCGTGATGCGGTCGTTCGACGATAGTCTCCAGCGGCTCGGCACCGACACCGTGGACATCGTCTTCATCCATGACGCCGACCGGCGCAACCAGGGCGACGCGTTCGACCAACGCTTCAAGGAAGCCATGGAGGGCGCCTACCCCGCCCTGCTGAAACTGCGCGAGCAGGGCGTGATCAAGGCGATCGGCGCCGGGCTGAACGAGTGGGAGGCATGCCAGAAATTCGCCGAGGCCGGCGACTTCGACGCCTTCCTGCTGGCCGGCCGCTACACATTGCTGGATCAGGCCAGCCTGGACAGCTTCATGCCACTCTGTGAGAAGCGCGGCATCGGGATCGTGCTGGGAGGACCCTATAATTCCGGCATCCTGGCGAGCGGCCCGGTCGAGGGTGCCACCTACGACTACGCGCCGGCCTCGCCCGAGATCCTGGAGAAGACGCGCCGGATCGAGGCGGTCTGCCGCCGGCATGGGGTTCCCCTGAAGGCGGCGGCGCTCCAGTTCCCGCTCGCCCATCCCGCGGTGGCGTCGGTCATCCCCGGCATGGGCAAGCCGAAACATATCGCGGAGAGCATGGAGCTGCTGGCGCATAAAATTCCGTCCGATCTATGGGCGGAACTGCGTTCGGAAGGGTTGATTCGTCAGGACGCCCCGGTTCCTTGAGCCCCAGTGGCTGGGGGAACGAGGCGGTCCAGCGCGAAAACACCTGGGGAGGACGGCATGAGCACGGGTAAGGGTTCCGACGCGGCGGCCCAGATCGAGAAGGCTCTCGACCAGAAGACCGGCAAGGCGTCGGGCGACACCGATAAGAGCCCCGAACGCAAGTTCGAGGAGATGGGTGAGAAGGACGAGATCCGCGATAAGGCTGGACGCGACCGCGAAGGCCAGTAAATAACGATCCCGGAGCGCCAAACGCGCTCCGGGAAAGACCGACCGACACACCGCTCGAATAATCTCACGGACCGCCAATGAAGATGTTCATCCTCGGCAGCCTGACCGCGATCGTGATCGCCGTCGCCGCTGGTATCGTCATGCCGAACTTCCTGGGCGAACCCGCCTACGACGCCTTCTCCACCAAGAACGCCCGCGTCAGCGAGGAGAACACCGCCACGCACCGGTTTGGGGCGGAGGGACGGTAGGAAGCGGCGAACCCCTCACCGGCCCCGCGACCGTTCTACCGGTTGACCAGCTTCGCCGGCAGGGCGATCACCAGCAGGCAGCTGGCCAGCAGGCAGCCGGCGAAGAACCAGATGGCGCCGGTGCCGCTTCCGGTCAGGTCGATCATCAAGCCCATCAGGGAGTTGCTCACCAGGCCAGCGATGTTCGCCAGCGAGCAGGCCAGCGCGAAGCCGGTGGCGGCGGCGGTGCCCTTCAGGAAGGTCGCCGGCAGGCTGAAGAAGACGGGAACCGCGCCGATGATCGCGGCGGACGCGATGGCGAACAGCAGCACCGTGGCGACCACGCTGTGGGTGAAGAAGGTGCTGGCGAACATGGCGGCGGCACCAACGATGAACGGCACGATGATGTGCCAGCGGCGCTCGCGGTGGCGGTCGGAACTGGCGCCGATCAGCAGCATCCCAAACAGCGCCGCGACGCTCGGCAGGGCCGACAGCAGGCCGATGTGGAAGGTGTCGGTGACGCCGGCGTTGCGGATGAAGGTCGGCATCCAGAACCCAAGCGCGTAGGCGCTCAGCAGGATCGAGAAGTCGATGCCGCCCAGCATCCAGATCTTCAGGTTGAAGAAACCATCCTTGAAGCTGTGCCGGCTGCCCTTGGCCTCGGCGTCGTCGTCCCGCAGGTCGGCGGCGATCTGGCGCTTCTCGTCCTCGGTCAGCCACTTCGCCTTGTCATACGAGTTCGGTAGGGCCGCGAAGGTCAGCAGGCCCAGCAACACGCTGGGAATCGCCTCCAGCAGGAACAGCCACTGCCAGCCGCGCAAGCCGTGGACCTCGTCGAAGTGCCCCATGATCCAACCGGAGATCGGGCCACCGATCACGCTCGACAGTGGCAGGCCGATCATGAACAACGCGATGATCCGGCCACGCCGATATGTCGGGAACCACGTGGTCAAGTAATACAGCACGCCCGGCAGGAAGCCCGCCTCGGCGGCGCCCAGCAGGAAGCGGATGATGTAGAACTGCGTCGCCGAGGTGACGAACATGGTCATCCCCGACAGCAGCCCCCAGGTGATCATGATGCGGGCGATCCACACCTTGGCCCCGACCCGTTCCAGCACGAGGTTGCTGGGCACCTCGAAGATGATGTAGCCGACGAAGAACAGCCCGGCGCCAAAGCCGTAGACCGCCTCGCTGAACTGGAGATCGCCCAGCATCTGGAGCTTGGCGAAGCCGATGTTGATGCGGTCGAGATAGGCCGCGAGATAGCAGAAGCACAGGAAAGGGATCAGTCTCCAGGTGATCTTGCGATACAGATCTTCCTTGGTCGTGACCACCGAAGGGGCGGCCGTCTGGGCTATGGTCATGTCGCTCGTCCCTCACGTGAAGCTTTGTGTCGTCCGAAGCCTTTTGGCGGCTGGACCATTCCCCGTCGTTCGCGTCTTGTTTTTTGTTTGGGTATCGCTTGGTCTCAGGCGCGGAAGCGGTCGATCGCCTCCCGCTTGGAGACCACGTCGCCGTATTTGGCGTCGATGTCGAACAGGTTGGCCTCATGCGGCCCTTGGTGGCGGTCGCCGACGCAGTCGCGGACCACGATGGTGCGGAAGCCGTGCTGGACGGCGTCCACGGCGCTGGCCCGGATGCAGCCGCTGGTCGAGCAACCGGCCAGCACCACGGTGTCGATGCCCTGCGCGTGCAGCATGGACGCCAGACTGGTCCCGAAGAAGGCGCTGGCGTACTGCTTGGAGAACACGACCTCGCCGGGCAGTGGCGCCACCTCCGGGCAGAACTCGGCGAGCGGGTTGCCCTCCACCATGTCCCGCATCACCGGAGCCTTCCTGACCCAGACACCACCGTCGGCGAAGTGGCCGGGGTGATAGCGGATGTTGGTGTGGACGACGGGGATGCCGTTGCTCCGCGCCGCCTCCAGCAGTTCGACCGTCTCCGCCACGGCCGTCACGACGCCCGGCGCGAACAGCGCCGCACCCTCGGTCGTGTAGCCCCGGAGGAAGTCGATCACCAGCAGCGCCGGCTTGGCGCCAAAGCCGATGCGGTTGCCCCAGACGCCTTTGTAATTGTCCTCAGCGGTCGACATGGTTCACCCTCTCTCGCCGTCAGGTCAGGGGTTTGCCGAGGAAATCGCCGAACGCGGCGAAGAAGCCCTCGTAGTCATCCCACGGGATCATGTGCCCGGCGTCCTCGACCCGGGCGATCCGGATACCCGGCTGGAGCTGGCGGATCTCCGCCTCGTCCTCCGCCTGGATCACTCCGCCCCGTCCGGCGACGATCAGCAGCGCCGGGACCGGCAGGTTGGGCAGGTCCTGATGGATGTCGTCCTCGTGGAAGCCCCGATAGGTCTCGACGATCGCCGGCTCGTGACAGGTGTGCAGCCACTCGGCCCGAAGCCGAAGTTGCTCGATGGTCCACGTCGGGCAGAACGCCCGCATGGCGTCGGCGTCCATGCCGGCCACCGCTTGGCGGATGCTGTCGACATACCAGTCGAGATTGCTCGGATAGGCCCGCCGCCCCGGCCCCGAAACCGGGGGATCGATCAGCACCAGACGCTGAATTCCCTTGGGTTGGCGGACGGCGGCGCGGATCGCGAAGCGGGCACCCATCGAATGGCCGGCCAGATGGTAGCCGGCCTCCGCCAGTCCCAGCGCCCCGGCGAAGGCGGTGACGTCGTCGGCGCAGGCGTCGATGCCATAGTCCAGACCCGAACCTGTTTCCGACAGGCCGCGTCCGCGCACGTCGAGGACATAGGTGTCGAACTCCCGCCCCAGCCGTTCGGCGACGAAGCCCCAGGTGATCGCCGGGCTGGTGATGCCGGGGATCAGGATCAGCGCCGGCCCCGCGCCGCCATAGCGGAGATAATGCTGGCGGATGCCGTTGGCCCGGACATTGGCGCCATACAGGAAGGTGCCGCTCATGCCGCCGCCGCCGACTTCAGCGGGTGGGCGTAGACGTCGTAGCCATAAACCCAGGCGGGGTCCTCCTGCGTGCGGAGGAAGGTGTTGGCGTTGGAGACGGCCTGGACGCGCGACGCCCGCTCCTTGCGGTTGGCCTCGTAAAGGTCGAAGGCCAGCGGGTAGTCGCCAAGCCCGGTTTCCTGGAGGCAGCGGGTCAGCATGGCCGCGTCCTCGATCGCCATGCCGGCGCCCTGCGCCATGTGGGGCTTCATCGGATGGCAGGCGTCGCCCAGCAGGACCAGACGGCCCTGGCTCCAGACCGGCAGCGGATTGCGGTTCCGCAGCGGCCATTTGGTGACCTCGCCGGTGCTCTCGATCAGCGCCTGGACGGTGGGATGGTAGCCCTGGAAGGCCTCGAACATCTCGTCGCGGTTGCTGTCGACGAAGGCCTCCTTGAACTCCCAGGCCGGATGGGGCACGCCGGTGACGTAATAATACTCGTCGCGCTTGCCGGTGGTGAAATAGGCCATCATGTGGCGGTCGTCGGTCCACCACTTGACGCAGTCCTCGAAATCGTGGCCGTACTTGGCCAGTTGATCGCCGGTCAGCACGGCGCGGTGGGCGACCCAGCCGCTATAGTGCGGATCCTCCGGACCCAGCAGCTTCTCGCGGATCCTGGAATTGATGCCGTCCGCCCCGATCACGATGTCGGCGCGCGCAGTGGTGCCGTCGCCGAAGGTCAGCAGCACGTCGTCGCCGCCCTCCTCCACGTCGGTCAGGTACTTGCCGAAATGGACGGAACCCGGCGCCAGCGTCGTCATCTGGACCTGGTGCATGTCGCCGCGATGGATGGTGACATAGGAGGCGCCGTATTCCCGGAGCGCGAACCCACCGAGTGGAATGCGCGACAGGTACTCGCCGGTCTCGCCATCACGGCTCAGCCAGAAGTCGGGATGGGAACTCATGGCGTTGAGCTGGTCCTCGATCCCGATCCGGCGGAACACCTTCATCACGTTGGGACCGAGATGGATGCCGGCGCCCAGCCGTGAGAATTCCGGCGCCTGCTCGAAGACATCGACGGTGAAGCCCGCCCTTTGCAGCAGCGCCGCGGCTGCCGCCCCACCCAGGCCGGCGCCAACGACGGCGATCCTCTCCTTGCCTCGCATCCGCGTGTCTCCTCTGTGTCGGGGGGTGTTCCCAAGCCATCGGCGGGACTGGTCCCGCGAAATCGGTTTGTGACGTATACGCTCAATCAGTAATGCCGACAATAGTTTTATAGCGTACACGCTTATTTTAACACTGCCTTAGAATTAGCGGGTTTGCGCACTTCTTGAGCGCCTTGGTGCACCAGATTTTGGCGCTTCCGGCATTCCGATCCTTTGCGACCAAACCACAAAAATAAGTGTACACGCTGTATCATAGTGCGTTACCCTTGCTCCAGCCAGAGCAAACCCGGAACAGGGAGACACGACATGCCCGTCAGCGACCGCGAACTGACCCAGATGTTCGAACACGTTCTGAAGCTGTCGAAGGTGGACGAGACGCAGAGCGTCGCGGTGCTCAAGAGCCATTATTCGAACCAGCGCATCGTCGACGCCGCGATGGACGCGGCCCAGCGGCTGGGCGCCAAGGTCTATGGCGTCGAGCTGCCGTCGTTCAACCATCCCAAGGCGATGGGCAACGACATGACCGCCTATTGCGGCGACACCGCCCTGACCGGCAACATCGCCGCCCAGCGCGCGCTGGAGGCGGCCGACCTGATCGTCGACACCATGATGCTGCTGCACTCGCCGGAACAGGAACAGATCCTGAAGACCGGCACCCGCATGCTGCTGGCGGTCGAGCCGCCGGAGGTGCTGGCCCGCATGCTGCCCAGCCTGGAGGACAAAGCCCGGGTCCTGGCGGCCGAGGAGGTGCTCAAGAAGGCCGGATCGATCCGCGTCCTATCGAAATCCGGCACCGATTTCAGCGCGCGCCTGGGCCAGTACCCGACGGTGACCGAATTCGGCATCGCCGACGAGCCCGGCCGCTGGGACCATTGGCCGAGCGGCTTCCTGTTCTCGTGGCCCAACGAAGGCACGGCGGAAGGCACGCTGGTGCTCGACGTCGGCGAGATGCTGCTGCCGTTCAAGACCTATGTGCGCGAGAAGGTCACGCTGGAGATCTCGGAGGGATTCGTCCGGCGCATCCATGGCGGGTTCGACGCCGAATACCTGCGCGACTACATGAAATACTTCAACGATCCCGAGGTCTACGGCATCTCGCACATCGGCTGGGGGCTCCAGCCGCGCGCGCAGTGGACCGCCATGGGCCTGCACGACAAGAACGACGGCATGTGCATGGACGCCCGCGCGTTCTATGGCAACTTCCTGTTCTCGACCGGGCCCAACACGGAGGTCGGCGGCAGCCGCAAGACGCCGTGCCACATGGATATCGCCATGCGGAACTGCGACGTGCTGCTGGATGGCGAGGCGGTCGTGCTGGCCGGCGACGTGGTGGCCCCGGAGGCGTCGCGGGTCGGATGACGGCGTCCGCCACTCGTGATCGGATTTGTGGCAACGTGTCGGCCCCCGAACCGACACGCAAGCCCTTCCCCATGCCGAGCGACCAACCTGAAACCACGACCGACTATGACTTTTCCGAACAGATCGGACATCTGTTGCGGAAAGCCTATCAGCGGCACGTCGCAATCTTCCAGCGCAACGCCTGCGACCCGCAACTGACAGGAGTGCAGTTCGTGACGCTGTGCGCCGTGCGGGATCGCGGTCCCAGTTCGTTGACCCAACTGGTCCAGGCGACCGCCGTCGATCAGGCGACCATCCGCGGCATCATCGAACGGCTGAAGGCGCGTGACCTGATCACGCTGGCCTCCGATCCGGAGGACCGCCGCAAGGTCGTGGTCAACCTGACGGACGCCGGCAGGACGCTGATCGAGGACATGGTGCCCCACGCTAGGCGGATCACCGAACTGACGCTGGACGGGCTGAACCCGGCGGAGCGTCTGGCGATCCTGTTCCTGCTGCGGAAGATGAACGAGCAGGAACCGCCGGAGTAGTCCAACCCTCCACACCCAGGAGCCAGTCCGCAGTTGCCAACGCGCCCAGTCGAAAGAACGGTTTCCCTGAACGTCAACGGGGCGAGCGCCAGCGTCACGGCCATGGCCGACACGCCGCTCCTCCACATCCTGCGCAACGACCTTGGCCTCAACGGTCCCAAATACGGCTGTGGGCTGGGCGAGTGCGGTTCCTGCACCGTCCTGATCGACGGCGTCGCGGCGCGGTCCTGCGTCATCCCCTTCCCCGCCGTGGCCGGGCGCGTGGTTACGACGCTGGAAGGTCTCGGCACCGCCAACGATCCGCACCCGGTCCAGCGGGCCTTCATCGCCGAGCAGGCCGCCCAGTGCGGCTATTGCCTGAACGGCATGATCATGACGGCGAAGGCCCTGCTCGACCGCAATCCCCGCCCGACCGACGACGAGATCCGGCGCGAGCTGTCGGGCAATCTGTGCCGCTGCGGCACCCATGTGGAAATCCTGCGCGCGGTCCGCCGCGCCGCTTCCGGATCGGCACCATGACGGAACATTTGAACAAGGACGCCCTGTTCCGGCGCGACAGCGTGCTGCTGATCGTCGACGACATCCAGCCACCGCCCGGCCTGTCGGCGCGGACGGCGCCGCGGCCAATGGAACTGGGCCTGTTCATCGCGGTGTGCGACGACGGCGCGGTCCACGCCTTCAACGGCCATGTCGATCTCGGCACCGGTATCCGCACGGCGCTGGCGCAGATCGTCGCCGAGGAGTTGGACCTCTCGCCCGGCCAAGTGAACATGGTGCTGGGAGACACGGCGGTCACGCCGGACCAGGGCGCCACCATCGCCAGCGCCAGCATCCAGATCTCCGCGATCCCCCTGCGGAACGCGGCCGCCGAGGCCCGGCGCTTCCTGGTGGAGAAGGCGGCCGGCATCTTCGGTGTCCCGGCACATGATCTCGTGGTGACGGACGGCGTCGTCTCGACCGGGCGGGCGGACGACAATCGGCGCCTGTCCTATGCCGAACTGGTGCGGGGCGATACGGTAAGGCTCCGCGTCTCCGGCGAGGCGCCGCTGAAGCCGGTCGACCAGTACCGCGTCGTCGGCACGGGAACGCCCCGTATCGACATCCCCGCAAAGGCCACCGGCACCCGGACATTCGTCCACGACATGCGTGTGCCCGGTATGCTGCACGGCCGCGTGATCCGGCCACCCTACGCCGGCATCGACAGCGGCGATTTCGTCGGAACCAGCCTGCTGGGAGTGGATCGGGAGTCGATCGCCCATATTCCCGGCATCATCGACGTCGTGGCGATCGGCGATTTCGTCGGCGTCGTCGCCGAGCGTGAGGAGCAGGCGATCAAGGCCGCGAAGGACCTGAGGCTGACCTGGAAGCCCTGGTCATCCAAGCTGCCCGACCTGTCGAGCGACTTGGCGGGGGCACTCCGCGCCAACCCGTCCAAGCCGCGCGTCGTGCTGGACAAGGGCGATGTCGACGCCGCCCTCGCGGCGGCCGACCAACGGTTGCGGCGGACCTATGTCTGGCCCTACCAGCTCCATGGCTCGATCGGGCCATCCTGCGCGGTGGCCGATGTCGGCGCCGATGGTGTCAAGGTATGGTCCGGCACGCAGAACCCGCACCTGTTGCGCGCCGATATCGCCTGGCTGCTGGAATGCCCGGAGGACGGAGTCGAGATCATCCGGATGGAGGCGGCGGGCTGCTATGGCCGCAATTGCGCCGACGATGTCAGCGCCGACGCGGTGCTGCTGTCGCGCGCCGTCGGCCGTCCCGTCCGTGTCCAGTTGACCCGCGAGCAGGAGCACGTCTGGGAGCCCAAGGGTGCCGCCCAGTTGATGGAGGTCGAGGGCGGCCTGACGGCGGAAGGCGCGGTCGCGGGCTACGACTTCGCGACCAGCTATCCGTCGAACGGCGCGCCGACGCTGGCGTTGCTGCTGACCGGGCGGGTCGAGCCGGTCGCCGCCGCCTACGAGATGGGCGACAGGACCTCGATCCCGCCCTACGATTTCGACGACATGCGGGTCACCATCAACGACATGGCGCCGATCGTGCGGGCGTCGTGGATGCGGGGCGTGTCGGCCCTGCCCAACACCTTCGCCCATGAATCCCACATCGACGAGCTGGCCTTCGCCGCCGGCGTCGATCCGGTCGAGTTCCGCCTGCGCCATCTGCCGGACGAGCGCGCCGCCGACTTGGTGAAGGCCACCGCCGCGCGCGCCGGCTGGGAGCCGCGCACCGCCCGCCGGACGATCCCGCCCGAGGGAGACATCCTGCGGGGCCGCGGCTTCGCCTATGCCCGCTACATCCACAGCAGGTTCCCCGGCTTTGGCGCCGCCTGGGCGGCGTGGGCGGCCGATGTCGCGGTGGACAGGAAAACCGGTGAAGTGGCGGTCACCCGCGTGGTGATCGGGCACGACGCCGGCATGATGGTCAACCCGGACGGTGTTCGCCACCAGATCCACGGCAACGTCATCCAGTCCGCCAGCCGGGTGCTGAAGGAACAGGTCAGCTTCGAGGGATCGGCGGTCACCTCCAAGGAATGGGGCGGCTACCCCATCATGACCTTCCCCGAGGTGCCGGATATCGACGTGTTGATGATGCCGCGCCAGCACGAGCCACCCCTGGGTTCGGGGGAGTCGGCGGCGGTACCCAGCGCCGCCGCCATCGCAAACGCCATCTTCGACGCCACCGGCATCCGGTTCCGCGAATTGCCGATCACGGCGGAGCGCGTCCGCGAGGCGCTGAACCCGCGAGCGCTCAGCGACCAATCACCCGCTCCGCTGGCCAAGCCGAGGCGCCGCAAATGGCTGGTGGCCGGGCTCGCTGGCCTGTTCGGCACCGTGGTCGGCATGGGCGTGACAGCCTTGCCGTGGCGGGCGCCGATCGCCCCGATAGCGCCACCCGGCGCCAACACGTGGTCGGCGGAAACCCTGGAGCGAGGCCGCCAGTTGGCGGCGCTCGGTGACTGCGCCGTCTGCCACACCGCCGCGGACGGCATCCCCAACGCCGGGGGCTTGGCGATGGAGACACCGTTCGGCACGGTGTTCAGCACCAACATCACGCCGGATGTCGAGACCGGCATCGGCGCGTGGTCGTTCGCCGCGTTCGACCGCGCGATGCGCGACGGGATCAGCCGGGACGGACGGCATCTCTATCCGGCGTTCCCCTACACGGCCTTCCGCGGCATCACGGAGGCGGACATGCAAGCGCTCTACGCCCACCTGATGTCGCAGCCGCCGGTCAGCCACCGGCCGCCGGAGACGCGGCTGTCGTTCCCTTTCGGCCTGCGCCCCTTGATGGCGGCTTGGAACACGTTGTTCTTGCGGAATGGCACCGCCGAACCCATCCCGGAGCGCGGCGCCGAGTGGAACCGGGGCGCCTATCTGGTCAACGGGTTGGGCCACTGCGCCGCCTGCCACTCGCCGCGCAACGCCTTGGGAGCGGAGAAGACCGGCGCCGCGTTCCTGGCTGGCGGAATGGTCGACGGCTGGGAGGCGCCAGCATTGAATGGGCTGTCCAAGGCGCCGACGCCCTGGACCGTGGACGATCTGGAAACCTACCTGACAACGGGATTTTCGGAAAGTCACGGCGTCGCCGCCGGTCCGATGGGACCCGTGGTCGCCGGCTTGGCGACGCTACCGAAATCCGACATCCGCGCCATCGCGACATACCTGACGGATCTCGACGGCACCGCCACCAGCGGCGTGGCCGCCGCTCCAGTCTCGATCAGCGGGGGAGAGCGTATATTCCAGGGCGCCTGCAGGGCCTGCCACAGCGACGGTGCCGGTCCGACGCTATTCGGCGTCAGTCCCTCCATGGCCGCCAACACCAACGTCCACAGCGACAAGCCGGACAACCTCGCCCGCGTGATCCTGCACGGCATCCAGAACCCCGCGACGCCGGACCTTGGCTACATGCCGGCCTTCAAGGACAGCTTCACCGACCGTCAGGTCGCCGACTTGCTGGCCTATCTCCGCACCGGCTTCGCGCCGGACAAACCCGCCTGGTCCGGATTGGAAAACACGGTGGCGAGGATCAGGGCCAATCCAGGCAGCCATTAAAGGTTGTAAAACTCAGCGAATTCCCGTAGGTCGGGTAGAGCGAAGCGGCACCCGACAAGCTGGCTCGTTGGCGCCCCGCGCCGGCGGCAACTCTAGCCGACCTACGGCCCCAACACGATTAATCGATAGCCGTCACTCCTCGGGCCCGAAGCAGAGCTTGAAGTCGGTGCAGACGCCGCAGCTGGGCGCCTTGCACAGGTTCAGGCCCTCGCGGTCGCAAAGCTGCTTGTAGAAGAACTTCTTCCACTTCATGTCGGCGGTGTTCTTCGACGCCAACGGCTCGAAATGGCGGGTGAGCAGGCCGGACAGGTCCTTGCGGCTGGCTAGGCCCAGATCCTGCCAGAGGTGGTTGGAGAACAGGCACGCCCGCGCCACCATGGAAGCGAGCCAGCCCGCCTCCTCCACCGGGGCGGTGATGTGGTCGGTCAGCAGGAGGCGGAGGTCGGCGACCTCCTCCGCCATCACGAAGTCGGCGACACCGGCCCCGGTCCGCCGACCCCGCCGCGCCGTCAGATAGGCCATCACGGGACCGTCGGGCGAAACTCCGGGGAAGTGGCGGACCAGCAGCCGATCGAGTTCCGCCGGCTCCAGGCCCACCGCGTCGTCGAGCGGGTCGGCGCAGTCGCGGGCCCGGGCCGCCAGTACGCAGGCGAAGACATGACCATCGGGATCGCCCGCGTCCGCGGCACCGTCCATCAGCGCGCCGTATAGGTCGGCGGCATCGGCGAAGGCGAAGGTCGCGGGCGTCATGATGGTCATGTCGAACCTCAGGCCGCGAGGGGAGCGTGGGTGAAACAGCTCTTGCCGCAGACCTTGGAGCAGGACTGGCAACCGATGCATGCGTCGCCGTTGGCGATGCTCATCACCTTCTTCTCGGCGTCATCATCCTGGGCGTCGACGATGTCGCCATCCTCGGTGATGCCGATCATGTTCAGGACGCCTTGCGGGCAGACCTTGAAACACCGGCCGCAGCCAATGCAGGCCTTCTGGTTGAGATCGGAAACGAACTTGGGAGTCCACGCCCCGCCGCCCTTGGTCTTTCCCTGGACAAATTCGCTCATCGTGAACTCTCCTCGCGTTCTCTTGTCGTGTTCGTGATCTGTTTGTTTTGGAAAAAGGGGTCGATCAGGAAGTCAGCGCCTTCAATTCGGCGCGCTTCTCGGTGAGCTGCTTGTAGGCGTCATAGGTGTCCTGCGCGACGGTCAGGATCTTCTCCCAATCGCCCGGCAGTTCCTCCGACAGGTCGTGCAGATCCATCTTCTTCGCCGTCGCGCGCGCGTTCAGCTTCTTGATCTCGTCCTTCAGGGCGTCGATGTCACTCATGTCCGGGAACTCCCCTCGGGAATGGCCTCAAAGCTCGGCCACGTCGCGGTGTTTCTCGATCAGGGCCAGGGCCTCGTCGACCAGCTTGGCGCCGTCCTGCGAAACCGCCTCGACCGACGGAAAACCGAAGCGGTGAACGTCGCGGATATGCTTGCTCAGCACCACCAGGCGGCCGGTCAGCAGCACCATGCGGCCGAAGCCCTCATGACTCATCTTCATGATCGGCGTCGCCATCAGGCGGGTCCGCTTCTCGATGGTCAGGCCGATCGCCTTGTAGAACTGCTCGACGCGGGTGATCGTGTCTGGGTCCGGATCACCGATGATCGGGATCAGCCGGCGCTCCTCCTTGGTCAGGACGAACGGGCGCAGCAGCACGTCGTCGCTCTTGCCCTCCCAGGCGCCATAGGTGTCCTCGGCGCGGATCAGGGAGACGAGGGTTTTCAGGAATTGCTGATCGACCACGGGGGCTTCGATTGTATCGGACATGTGTCTACTCACTCCTCATCGAAATTCCGGGCGACTTCGGCGCCCTTGTTGAGCGCCTTGCGAAGCCATGGCGGCGGCGATCCGGCCAGCAGGGTGACGAGCTTCTCGCAGAGGCCGACGATCGCCTCGGGTTGCTCGACCTTGACCGGATGGATCTTCTTGGCGACGATCCGCGCCGCGGCGGAGGCGCCGATGGCGGCGAGATAGACGATGGCGCAGTCCTCGATCGCGGCGATCTTGGGGACCAGCTTGTCCTCGTTGCCGTCCTCGAACATCTCGCCGTTGAACTGCACCGCCTCGAGCAGGCGGTAGCCGGTCGGATCGATCTCGTATATCGCGATGTTCTTGGCCCACCCGAAATGGGCGTCGACGCGGGCCATGTCCTGGGTACAGAAAGCAACCTTCATCATTCCCTCTCGCTTTGCCGGGACACCGGCCCCACCCGGCCCGGACGCACCGGCGGATGCGCCGGCGGACGTGGTGGGGACGAGCCTAAGCCGCCGCGTGCGGACCGCCATGGTGGTCCTCCATTTTCGGATCGTGCTTCCAGTCGTGGGACGCGTGTTCGTGGTCGTTAGCCAGGAAGATGTTGCCAAGCTCGAACAGCAGGTCGCGGGTGCCGCGATAACCGACGACGACGCGGTGTCCCGCCCCCAGCCGGTCGAAGGTCGGGAAGCCGGCCCGGACCAGCGGCGTCCCAAGCCGGTCGACCGACTGCCGGGCGTGACTGTTGGAGATCACCAGATCCGATCCGTGCGACAGAGTCTCGAAGTCCTCGTGGTCGCCAACCAGCAGCGACCACGCCTTGATCTTCTCCAGGGCCGGCGACTGGGTCGGGGCCACGGCGGCGGTCACCTCGCAGCCCATGTCCTGGAGGAAGCCGCAATAGGCCGCCAGCAGGTCGGGTTCCAACGCCACCGCCACCCGCTTGCGGCTGAAGTAGAAATGCCCGTCCAGCATGCCGTCGACCAGATGCTCGCGCTGGCGGCGGACTCGGGCCGGCACCGGCTGGCCGCTGACATCGGCCAGCGCCTTGATGAAGCGGTCGGCCGCCTCCAGACCGACCAACCGGTCGAACAGCAGGAACGGCACGCCGGTCTTCCGCTCAAGCGCCTCGGCCGGCTTCCGCATGTGCTCGCCGAGCGCCAGCGTCAGGACGGAGGCGCCCATGCCCTGGATCTCCTTGGCGGTCACGCCACCCAGCGTGGTCGCCTTGAAATCGTCGGGCTGGCGTCCGCCAAGGGAGGTCGACAGATCGGGCAGGATCACGGCGGTGAGGCCGAAGCCCTCGATTAGGTCGCGGATCTCCTCCACGTCGCCGGGAGTGAGGTGGCTGCCGGCCAGCACGTTGACCCGGTTGGAGACCGTCATTTCCGACGGCGTCACCATGCCATCGATGATGGCGGTCACCGTGTTGGCGAAGCCGTCCTCGAGCCCGCCGGTGAAATCGGGGGTGTTGACGAAGACCAGATGGCAGTTGTCGGACACTTCCGGATGACGCTTGCGGAAGGTCGCCAGCGCGCCGCGCATGTCCTCGCCCTTGGTCTCGGTCAGGCCGGTGGTGCAGACGCCGATGACCTCTGGCTTGTTGCGCTCGTACATGGTGAGCACGGCCGCTTCCAGATTGTCGTAGCCGCCTAGGATGGTCTGGACCTGATCCATCGCGGTGGTCTGGAGCGGGATGGCCTCGCGGAAATGGCGCACCATCAGCACCAGGCCGAAGGCGGTGCAGCCCTGGCTGCCGTGGAAGCACGGCAGGCAATTGTCGATGCCCAGCAGGGCCAGCGCGCCACCCAGCGGCTGGCTCATCTTGAGCGGATTGATCGTGGCGGCCTTGTTGGACTGGTGAGCCTTGAACATCGCCGGTTCCCTCATTGCCGCCCTCTTATTCCCAAGGTGCTGCGCTACGGACCTGACGCCAGATCGGATTGCCCAGGGTCTTGTCGATCTCCTCGACCAAGGCCACGATGCCGTCGTAGCCGGCGAAGCCGACATGGCGTTCCTGGTTGACGTCGAGCCATGGAACCTTGGCCTTCAGCGCGATGAATTGGCTGCGACCGCCCGACAGCATGATGTCGGCCTCGCTGTCGCGCAGCATCCGGGCGATGTCGCTGGGCTTGAGTTCCTCCCACATGTGGAACTCCTCGCCCTTCATCTTCTTGATCCGCTCCTTGTCCTCCTTGGTCGACTTCTTGACGCTGGTGCCGATGATCTCGAGCCCGGCGCCCTCAAGTGCTGAGACCATCGACCAGCTCTTGACGCCGCCGGTGAACAACAGGACCCGCTTGCCGGCCAGCCGCTCCTTGTAGGGAGCCAGGCGGCGCCACGCGCGCGCCTCCTCCTCGCGGATGATCGCCTCGGTGCGGGTGATCAGATCCGTGGGAGCGCCGCGTTCGACCAACAGGTTCGCGATGTTGCGGAGCGTATCGCTCATGTCCGAGACGCCGTAGAACGATCCCTCGAAATACGGGATGCCGTAGCGCTCCTCCATCTTGCGCGCGATGTTGATCAGCGCCTGGGAGCACACCAGCATGTTGACCTTGGCGCGGTGCGCCGTGGCGACCTCGTTGTACTTGCCGTCGCCGGAGATCATCGACAGGATGCGGACACCCATCTTATCGAGCAGCGGCTTGACCAGCCAGAATTCGCCGGCGAGGTTGTATTCGCCGATGATGTTGATGTCGTAGGGGGTGGTGACCTCCGGCTCGCGGGTGCCGATCACGTGGTCCAGCAGCGTCTCGCCGGCCAGCTTGTTCCCCAGGTTCTTGCTGCCCACGAAACCAGGCGCGTTGACCGGGATGATCGGCTTGCCCAGCTTGTCCGCGGCGAACTTGCAGACCGCCTCGACATCGTCGCCGATCAGGGCCGGGACGCAGGTCTGATACACGAAGACGGCGGGAGGGTCGTATTTGAGGACGATCTCCTTGATCGCCTTGAACAGCTTCTTCTCGGCGCCGTGAATGACGTCGAGTTCGCTGAGGTCGGTGGTGAATCCGGTCCGGTAGAGTTGGGAGTGGGACGACTTGGAGCCGCGATTGTCCCAGGAGTTGCCTTCGCAGGCGATCGGGCCATGGACCAAGTGGGCGGCGTCGGCGATCGGCTGCAACGCGATCTTGGCGCCATCGAAGGCGCATCCTCCGGCGGCGGCGCCGGGCTTCAGGGCCTTGGTGCAGCCCTTCTTGCGCTCCTTCTCCGATTTCCCAAGGTTGGTGGCGCAACCCGGTTCGTTGAAGACTTCCTGCACCTTGTCGACCAGCATCTCGTTCCCCCGTCAGGAAGCCGCCCCCAAGGGCGCGGTGATGTGAAGCGCGGTAGGTTGAAGTCCAGGGTGGTGCCCGGCGCCGCTCCGGGGAGCGGCGCCGGGGTCGGGTCGCTTATCGGATCAGGTCGAAGGAGTAGTCGGTCTCGCCGGCGATGTTCGTGTGGCGGTCCATGTCGTCGAGGATCTTGTCGAGGATGCGGACCAGCACGTTCAGGCCGCCCTGATAACCCCAGGTCGGGTAGCGGTGGTGGTGGTGACGGTCGAAGATCGGATAGGTCAGGCGGATGAGCGGGATCTTGGTGTCACGCTCCAGGTATTTGCCGTAGCTGTTGCCGATGATGTAATCGACCGGGTCGGTGAACAGCAGCGACCGCAGGTGCCACAGGTCCTTGCCGCCATAGGCCGCGCCCGACTTGCCGAACGGGCTGCCGTCGAGCAGCTTCTGGACCTGCTTGTCCCACTTCTTGGAACCCGAGGTCGACAGGACATGGACAGGCTCGGCGCCCAGCTCCAGCAGGAACTTCGTCATGCCCAGGCAGAAGTCGGGATCGCCATAGACGGCGAAGCGCTTGCCGTGGATGTGGGTGTGGCTGTCGGCGATGGCGTCGACCAGACGGCCGCGCTCCAGGGTCAGCTCGGCGGGAACCGGTTTGCCGGTCAGCTCGACCAGCTTCATCAGCACCTCGTCGGTGGCGGCGACACCCATCGGGTAGTTGAACTTGGCGACCGTCTGGTCCTTGTCCTTGATGTAGGAGAGCGTCTGCGGGGTGCAGTACTCCTGCATCGAGATCGTGGCCTTGGCGTTCTTCGCGGCCTTGGTCTGATCGATGGTCGTGCCACCGTCATACAGGCGGAAGGTGCCGTCGGTCGGGGTGTCGAACACGTCGGACACGTCCGACAGGATGGTGGCGTCGATGCCGAACAGGCCGAAGATGCGCTTCAGTTCGCGGTTGTTGCCAACGGCGTAGCCATCGAAACCGCCGATCACGTTCAGGCTGTCGTTCTCGACCCGCGGAGCCGCGTCCGGAGCGTCCCAGAAGTAATTCAGGATGCCCTTCATCATGTTGTCGTAGCCGGTGACGTGGCTGCCGACGAAGGCCGGGGTATGGGCGTGAGGGGCCGGGAAGTCCTGCGGGATGCTGTCCTTGTTCTTCGCGTTGACGATGAAACCCTGCAGGTCGTCGCCGATGACCTCGGCCATGCAGGTCGTCAACACGGCGATCATCTTCGGCTGGTACAGGCTGTAGGTGTTCGCCAGACCGTCGATCATGTTGTTGAGGCCACCGAACACGGCCGCGTCCTCGGTCATCGACGAGGACACTGCGGAATTCGGCTCCTTGAAGTGACGGGTCAGGTGCGAGCGGTAATAGGCGACGCAACCCTGCGAACCATGGACGAACGGCAGGGTGCCTTCGAAGCCCTGGGCCGCGAACACGGCGCCCAGCGGCTGGCACGCCTTGGTCGGATTGATGGTCAGGGCTTCGCGGGAGAAGTTCTTGGCCTTGTATTCCTCGGACTTGGTCCACTCGGCGACCCGGGTGACCTCTTCCTTGGGATGGCCGTACTCGAACTCCGCTTGCTTCCGCGCGAAAATATCCTTGTACTCGGGCTGGCGGAAAAGCTCCAAGTGATCGATAATCTTCTCAGCGTTCTGGGGCATGTTGGTCTCCAAGAATATTCAAGCCGGCTTGACCGGACGGCGGCGGGAAGCGGACCGACGGCGCGGTCGCGCCGCCGCCTGTTTGATGTCAGGCCCAGGGGGCCTTGGTCAGGTTCCACACGGGGTTGTTGATCGCCATGTCCATGTCGCGGGCGAAGATGGCGAACCCGTCGTAACCATGGTACGGGCCGGAATAATCCCAGGAGTGCATCTGCCGGAAGGGTTTGCCCATCTTCTGGAAGACGTACTTTTCCTTGATGCCCGACGCGACCAGATCGGGATCCAGCTTCTCGACGAACTTCTCGAACTCGTAGGCCGTGACGTCGTCGTAGATCAGCGTGCCTTCCTTGGTGTAATGGGTGGTGCGCTGATAGTCGTCGTTGTGGGCGAACTCGTAACCGGTGCCGGTGACTTCCATGCCCAGGTCGTGGTAGGCGTCGACCACGTGGCGCGGACGCAGGCCGCCGACGTAGAGCATGACCTTCTTGCCGTTCAGCCGGGGCTTGAAGCGCGCGATGACGCCATCGACCAGCGGCTGGTACTTGGCGATCACGGCCTCGGCGTTGGCCTGGATCTTGTCGTCGAACAGCGCCGCGATCTTGCGCAGGCTCTCGGCGATCTGGGACGGGCCGAAGAAGTTGTATTCCATCCAAGGAATGTTGAACTTCTCTTCCATGTGGCGGGCGATGTAGTTCATCGACCGATAGCAGTGGATGAGGTTCACCTTGGCGAGCGGGGTGTTCTCCAGCTCGGCCAGCGTGCCGTCGCCGGACCACTGGGCGATCACGCGGAGACCGATCTCCTCCAGCAGGATGCGGGACGACCACGCGTCGCCGCCGATGTTGTAGTCGCCGATGATGGTGACGTCGTAGGGCGTGCCCTCGAAACCGGCCTTGGGCTCGGTCTTGTCGAACACCCAGTCCCGGATCGTGTCGTTGGCGATGTGGTGGCCCAGCGACTGGGAGACGCCGCGGAAGCCTTCGCACCGAACCGGAATGACCGGCTTGCCGATTTCCGTCGCCTTGTTGCGGGCGACGGCCTCGATGTCGTCGCCGATCAGGCCGATCGGACACTCGGACTGGATCGAGATGCCGTTGACCAGCGGGAACAGGTCGTTGATCTCGTCGATGACCTTGGCGAGCTTCTTGTCGCCGCCGAAGACGATGTCCTTCTCCTGGAAGTCGGACGTGAAGTGCATCGTGCCCCAGCTATCCACGCCGGTGACGCCGATGTAGTAGTTGCGGCGGCCGGACCAGGAATAGTAGCCGCAGCCGACCGGGCCGTGGGAGATGTGGATCATGTCCTTGATCGGACCCCACACCACGCCCTTGGAACCGGCGTAGGCGCAGCCGCGGATGGTCATGACGCCGGGGATCGACTTGACGTTCGACTTGACGTCGCAATCCTTGGCCTCGGCGGTCTGGATGCCGATGTGCTTCGCGCGGCGCTTGCGCGACTTCTCGGGATAAGCCTCAAGCACCTCATTGATGAGGGCTTGGGTCGCTTCTTTGGTCTGTTCGTTCGCCAAGCTCATGCCGGCCTCCTGCTGCTCGTCCGATGCGCGCCGCGCGCGCGAAATCCGTATGGGGTGCCAGCGCGTCCGCGCGCTGCGGTGTTCGACCGCCCTCCAGGGCTCATCGGCGCTGGCGCGGTCAGGTGGTGTCCGAGGCGGCGGCTTGGAAGGCGCCGCCTCGGAGTGCTCGTTACGCGGAAGCGGCGGCCGCGGCGGCGGCTTCCTTGGCCTGCAGCTCGGCGAGCGCCTGCTCCTCGGTCTTCATGATGCCGAAGTCCATCAGCATGTCTTCCAGCTCTTCCATGGTGATCGGGGTCGGGATGACGCCGTTGCCGGAATTGTTGTGGATCTTGCTGGCGAGCTGACGGTACTCGTCGGCCTGCGCGCTGTCCGGAGCGTACTCGATGACGGTCTGGCGGCGCAGTTCGGCGTGCTGGACGATGTTGGCGCGCGGGACGAAGTGGATCAGCTTGGAGCCGAGGCGCTTGGCCAGGGCGTCGGCCAGGTCGTACTCGCGGTCGGTCTGGCGCTCGTTGCAGATCAGGCCGCCCAAGCGGACGCCGCCGCTGTTGGCGTACTTCAGGATGCCCTTGGAGATGTTGTTGGCGGCGTACAGCGCCATCATCTCGCCGGACATGACGACATAGATCTCCTGGGCCTTGTTCTCGCGGATCGGCATGGCGAAGCCGCCGCAGACCACGTCGCCGAGCACGTCGTAGGACACGTAGTCCACGTCGTCATAGGCGCCGTTCTCTTCCAGGAAGTTGATGGCGGTGATGACGCCGCGGCCGGCGCAGCCAACCCCCGGCTCCGGACCGCCGGACTCGACGCACTTGATGTTCTTGTAGCCGATCTTCAGGACGTCGGCGAGCTCCAGGTCCTCGACCGAGCCAGCCTCGGCGGCGAGGTGCAGGACGGTGTCCTGGGCCTTGGCGTGCAGGATCAGACGGGTGCTGTCGGCCTTCGGGTCGCAGCCGACGATCAGGATGCGCTGATCGAGTTCGACCAGGGCGGCGAGCGTGTTCTGGGAGGTGGTGGACTTGCCGATGCCGCCCTTCCCGTAGAAGGCGATCTGACGAAGCTTGTTGGCCATAAGTTTTCGCTCCTTGGCAGGCTGTGGTAGCCGTTTCGTGGTCCAGTCGCGGCGGGTAACAGGGCCGCAGCACAGACCCTGTGATGCACCCAGCGTGCCAATCCGGGGAAATTTCTTACAACGTTGATTTTAAAAAGAGATTTGCCGTCCTGACAGCTTGTCGCAGGGGTCGGTCAAGCTGTGTGATACCTGACAAACCCCTACACATTGTCGGGTCTGACACACCGCGCCGGGGTTTGGGACCATGCGGCCCTTCACCGCTGGTCCATTGCAAGACGCCCACGCGGCGCTATGCTCGGGGCCATCAAGAAGGTGGCGACATGACCAGCGGCGACAATAAGGAAGAAGCGGGCCAACCCGCTCCGCAAGACACCGATCCCCCGTCCGTGGATTGGACGGACCCCGCGGATGAACCCGCTCCCGTATCCCAACGCCAGCACAGGACGAACCTGCTCCGGGTGCCGACCGACCTGCTCGGCTCGACCGCGTTCAACGACCGGCCGGTCCCCCTCCACATCAGCGGCACAAGGCAGATCCACGCGGCGCTGTTCGCCAGCCTCGAGGAGACCCGGACGGCGGTCGAGGCGGGGGACGTGTTCCAGGCCTACATGGGCGATCACTTCGGGATCTCGCCCGATTTCAGCGGCAGCGCCGGCGCCGACGGACGGAAGCGGTTCCGCTCGTCCTACCTGCGGCTCCTGAAGGGATGGATGTTCGACAGCAACAATGCCGAGGGCGCCGTCCTGAAGGGCTGGGTGGAGAGCAGGTTCGGCCTGCTGCCCACCTTCCACAAGGCGCCGCTGCGCCGGATGGCGTCGGACGCCTGGGCTGGCTACCTGGAACAGAAGCTGTCGACCCGATTCCACAACAACATGATCCACGAACAGCTCGACCTGCTGTTCGAATTCTGCCAGTGGTCGGTGCCTCGGCTGTTCGGACCGGATTGCGCCCATTTGACGCTGTACCGCGGCGTCAACGATTTCGAGGAGCACCACATCGTCGGCCGGTCCGATGGGGCGAAGTCCCGCCGATCCGTGATCCTGCGGCTCAACAACTTGGTTTCGTTCACCAATGACCGCGATATCGCGGGCCAGTTCGGCGACCACATCCTGGAGGCCCGGGTCCCCAGCGCCAAGCTGGTGTTCTTCCGCGACCTCCTGCCACGCTACCCTTTCCAGGGCGAAGGTGAATACCTTGTCGTGGGCGGCGACTACCGGGTCACCGCCTCGATATTCTAGGACAATCCATCTGGAAAGCACGGCACAGCCAATGATCGACCCCAAGATCAGGGATCGCGCCCTGGGTGCGTATCTCGGCTTGGCCTGCGGTGACGCGCTTGGCGCCACCGTCGAGTTCATGACCAAGAGCGAGATCGCCCGCGAATACGGGATCCACCGTCACATCAAGGGCGGTGGCTGGCTGCGGCTGTCGCCGGGCCAAGTCACCGACGACACCGAGATGTCGGTCTGGCTGGGACGCGCGATCATCAAATCCGCCGGCTGGGACCTCAAGCTCGTCGCCGACTGCTTCGCCGAGTGGCTGCGTGGCGTGCCGGCCGATGTCGGGGACACGACACGGCGCGGCATCCGCGGCTACATGATCAAAGGCGAGATCGAGGCCCCCCTGTCCGAGACCAGCGCCGGCAACGGCGCCGCGATGCGGAACCTGCCGGTCGCGCTCTCGACCCTAGGCGACGACGCTGCCTTCATCCAGCGCAGCCTGGAGCAATCCCACATCACGCATAACAACCCGCTGTCCGACGCGGCGGTGCTGTGCCTGGGCCGCATGGTCAGGCGCCTGATCCAAGGCGGCGGCATCAAGGATTGCCGCGAGGAGGCCAATAGATTGGTCGCGGCGCACAAGGGCTTCCGCTTCACGCCCTACTCGGGCCTGTCGACCGCCTATATCATCGACACCATCCAGACGGTGTTCCACTTCTATTTCCGCACCGACAGCATCGAGTCCTGCATCGTCGAGACGGTCAACCAAGGCGGCGACGCCGACACCACCGGAGCCATCGCCGGCATGCTGGCCGGCGCCACCTATGGCGCGAAGGACCTGCCGCCACGCTGGCTGAGGAAGCTAGACCCGCAGGTGCGGACCGAGATCGAGCGCCAGACCGATCTGCTGCTGGCGCTGTCACCGGCTTGCCGAACCGGCTGAGCCGGCATCCGCCCCACCCCCATTCCGAGGATACACCAGCGTTGGCGACCGTCATCTTCTTCGAAAAGCCTGGCTGCGTGGGAAACGCCAAGCAAAAACGCCTGCTGGCCGAGGCCGGCCATGTCGTCGAATCGCGGAACCTGCTGGCGGAACCCTGGACCGCCAGTTCCCTCCGCCCCTACTTCGGCGACCGTCCCGTCGCCGACTGGTTCAACCGTTCGGCGCCCGCCGTGAAATCCGGGGAGGTCATTCCGGAGGCTTTCGGCGAGGAGGCGGCGCTCGCGGTCCTGGTCGCCAATCCCCTGCTGATCCGCCGGCCGCTGATGCGGGTGGGCGAACGGCGCGAGGTTGGGTTCGAACCGGCCCTGGTCGACGCGTGGATCGGGCTCGCGACCCCCGTCGACGGTTCGATCGAGGGTTGCCCGCGTCGGTGAAGCCCCTCGACAGACGTCCCGGATTCTCGTAAGGCCATCGTCATGTGCGAGCTTCTGGGCATGAACGCCAACGTTCCGACCGACATCTGCTTCAGCTTCGCCGGCCTGATGCGCCGCGGGGGCGAGACCGGTCCCCATTCCGACGGCTGGGGCATCACCTTCTATGACGGCAAGGGGTGCAGGAGCTTCCATGATCCAAGCCCAAGCGCCGAATCGGAGATCGCCCGGTTCGTCCGCGGCTACTCGATCAAGAGCACCAACGTCATCTGCCATATCCGGCGCGCCAACCGCGGCCGGGTGGCGCTGGAGAACACGCACCCCTTCATCCGCGAGCTGTGGGGACGGTACTGGACCTTCGCCCATAACGGCCAGTTGAAGGGCGTCAAGTCGCTGCCCCTGTCCAGCTATCTGCCGGTCGGCACCACCGACAGCGAGCATGCCTTCTGCTGGATGCTCGACCGGCTGCGGGAACGCTGGGACAGGCCGCCCGCCTTCAAGGCGCTGTGCCGCGAGATCGAGGCGCTGTGCGGTGAACTGCACGCGATGGGCGTCTTCAACCTCCTGCTGACCGACGGCAGGGCCTTGTTCTGCTTTTGCGGTACCAACCTCGCCTGGTTGACGAGGCGGCATCCGTTCGGCAACGCGACCTTGATCGACGAGGATCTGAGCGTCGACTTCGCCCAGGAAACCACGGCCAGCGATGTCGTCACCATGGTCGCGACCCGCCCACTGACCCGCGACGAGAACTGGACGATCATGGATCGGGGCGCCTTGGCCGTGTTTCGGGATGGTCGCCGTCTTTGACGATGGATATCCCGGCCAAATTGTATTAAATTAAGTATACTCGCGTCGAGACTGGGTATTTGGGAGCCGGAACCACCACATGACCGATCTTGGAACCGGTCCGGAATCCCTACTGGACGCCCTTCTGCGCGCCTCCTCCGACGCCATCATGGTCGTGGAGCGGCGCTCCGGCGACATATCTCCCCGTCCGCTCAGGCTGAACCCAGCCGCCAAGTCCCTTCCGACGACGGCGATGGCGGCCTTGATCGAGCGGTGCGGCGAAGCGTCCGCCGATGGACGGCCGTCCGTGGCCGAACTCTCGGTCATCGAGGATGGCGCCGAGCGCTGGTTGCGGCTGACCGCCGTTCCCGATGGCGCGGTCGTCGTCGGCACCGCCACCGACATCACCCCGCTCCACCAGTCCCGGCGGCGACTGGCCGATCTCGGCGCGGAAATGGATGAGATCAAGCGGGAGGCGGCGCGGCAGCGGGAGGCGGCCCACGCGGCCGGAGACGCGAAGACCCGGTTCCTGGCGACCATGAGCCATGAGCTGCGCACCCCGATGAACGCGATCCTGGGCTTCGCGGACCTGCTGAAAGCCTTCACGATCGACCAGCGGCAGCTCTCCTATATCGAGATCATCCGGCGCTCAGGCCAGGATCTGCTGCGCGTCCTCAACGACATCCTGGATTTCAGCAAGATCGAGGCGGGCTTCCTGACCCTGGAGAGGACACCCCTGAGCCCGGCGTCGATCGCCCGTGATATCGTCATGCTGTTCGCCACCAGCGCCCGCGACAAGGAGACCTCGCTGTTCGTCACGACGGACGCCGACGTGCCGGAATGGATCGAGGGCGACGTCACCCGTCTGCGTCAGGTTCTGTCGAACCTGATCGGCAACGCCTGCAAGTTCACCGAGGACGGCCGGATCGATGTCCGGGTGTCGGTAGGACCAGCCGGCATGGTCGAATTCGCCGTGATCGACACCGGCATCGGCATGACGCCAGAGCAGGTCCGGCAGCTCTTCCAGCCCTTCGTGCAAGCCGACGAGACCACGACGCGCCGGTTCGGCGGCACCGGCCTGGGGCTGGCGATCAGCAAGCGGCTGGTCGAGGCGATGGGCGGCTCGCTGCGGGTGAACAGCATGCCGGGTGAAGGCTCCGCCTTCCTGGTCCGCATCCCGGCGCCCCTCTGCGCGGCACCGGCCCACGCCGACGACAGCCTGATGGAGGAGATGGCGATGGCCGATTTCCGCCGCGTGCTGCTGGCGGAGGACAACGCGATCAACCGCATGCTGGTCGAGCGCATCCTGGAGCAGGACGGGCACGAGATCATCTCGGTCCCGGATGGGCGCAAGGCCGTGTTCGAGCTGTCCGAGTGCGGCGTCCGCTCGGCCGAACGCCCCGATGGCTACGACCTCGTCCTGATGGACATGCACATGCCCGAGATGGATGGTCCAACCGCGACGCGGGCCATTAGGGACCTGCGCGGCCCCGTGTCGGCGATCCCGATCATCGGCCTCAGCGCCGACGCCATGTCCGAACAGATGGACCGGCACATGGCCGCCGGCTTGGACGGGTACCTGACCAAGCCGATCGACCACGGGAAGCTCCGGGCCATCGTCGGCCGGGCGCGGACGGCCAGCGCCCCGACGCCCTCGCCCGGTCTCCCCGCCCCGACGGCACCGCTGACGAACCAGGTCGAGCCGTTCGACGGCGACCTGATCGACGAGGCGCAGGTCGAGGAGATCCGCGCCGGTGTCGGTGACGAGATGCTGGCCGAGTTGCTGACCGCGTTCTGCGATGATGTGGGCATGGAGTTCGACCGGGTGCGGGACGCCACCGCCGCCGGGGATTGGGCAGCGCTGGCGGCTTCCGCCCATACGCTGAAGGGCGTCGCCAGCAACTTGGGCGCCGCGCGGATCGCCGGATTGGCGAAGTCGCTGGAGATCGCGGCCAAGGAAGCCGCCAGCGCCACCACCTCGACCCTGGTCAAGGTGGACTTAGGCTTGATCGACGATCTGGCGGTGGCGGTGGATCGCACCGTCCGGGCGCTGTCGCGCCGGACCCGAGCGTTTCCACCGCCGGCTTTTCAGGAGGCCGACAAGACCTCGACCGCTTCGGCGAGGGAGATATCGACCGGGGTGATGTCGTAGGTTTCCACGAACTTCGCCTCGTTCTTGCTCAGCTCGCCGGGCAGGATCGCCCAATGCTTGGTGGACGACCGCTTGATGATCTGGCGCGCGAAGGTGCGGCCGATCTCGCCGTCGAACCGGCATCCCAGGAACAGGAAGTTGCGCCCGACCCGCAGGTTCTGGACCACCGCCGGGATTGGCGACTGGATGTCGATCTCGGTCAGGACCTCGACATAGTCGCTGTCCGAAACGAGATAGTTGCCGGCCGGGGTGACGGCGCCCATCGGCTTGTACAGCACCTTGCTCCAGCCGGCGGCGGCGTCGCCGGTGGTCGGCTGGTTCTCAGCGTCGAAATAGCGGACCCACTCACCCAGCGATTGCGGATGGCTCATGCCCTGGATCTGGCCCCAGGACGCGGTGCCGCCGGCTAGGGCACGCGCCATGGTGTCGTCGTACCAAGTGTCGACGATCAGCGGCAGTTCGGGGATGCCTGCCAGATACCGGTGGAGCGCGGTCGGCTCCACGCCATCCTTGAACAGGCTGGTCAGGATGGTCTCCAGCGTTCTGCGGTGCTTGTGGCTCTCGATGTACTGCGCCGCCGCCGTCAGCTGGCGCCGGATGCGGCCGGGCACCGCCGCCTTGGCGGTCAGGGCCGCGACCAATTCCTCGGGCGAGCGGGGGATCGAGCTCGCACCCTCGACCAGGTCGAACACGCCGGCTCCGAGAAACGGGATCACCTGCCGGGCCTTCAGTCCGCCGGCGATTTCCGCCAGCAGTGTGTGGGCTGTCGTCATGGTCCGAATTCCTTCAATAAATGGCGGTTCAGTAGATGGCGGCACCAGCGCCGGAGTTGATGGTCGCGTCCTTGAGCCGTTGCACGATGAACCCGACCTGATCCTGGTCGAGCGCGCCGTGGAACGGCACCGCGATGACGCGGTCGGCGGTCTTCTCCGCGATCGGGCAATCGCCACGCCGCCCTCCCCGCTCGGCGTGGAATTGCTGCAGGTGCAGCGGCACGCCGAAGGACGCCGTGTCGATGCCCTGGGTCAGCATGTCCTCGATCACGGCATTCCGCAGGCTGACCGAGAAGCGGGTGCCGAGATGGACGGCGTAGGCGTGGCTGTGGACGACGGTGACGCCGGGCGCGTGATAGGGCGGCTTGATACCCTCGAAGCTCTGCATCGCGTCCTCGTAGAACCCAACGACGGTCCGGCGCCGCTCCAGGATCTCGTCGATCCGCTTCAGTTGCACGAGGCCCAGCGCCGCGTTGAGGTTGCTGAGCTTGACCTGCCAGGGAACGTTGTGGCTGATGACGACCGACTTCAGATGCTCCGGCTCGCGCTTTCTCAGGTAGCGCAGGCGCGAGGCCAACTCGTCGTCGTCGGTCACGATCATGCCGCCTTCGCCGCACAGCAACGGGCCGGGTTCCGAGAAGTCGAACACGGCGCAGTCGCCGAAGCTTCCGACGATCCGGCCATGATAGGTCGAGCCGACCGCCTCGCTGGAATCCTCGATCAGCGCCAGACCGCGCGCGTCGGCCAGCGCCCGGAACTCGTCCCAAGGTGCCGGGTGGCCGTTGGTGTTGCCGACGATGATCGCCTTGGTCGCCGGCGTGATCCGCTCCGCCGCCTTGATCGGGTTCAGCGTATGCGACCAATAGTCGATGTCGGAGAACACCGGATTGGCGCCGACCAGCGCGATGGCGTGGACCACCTGATGCCAGCCATAGGGCGAGCACACGATGTCGTCGCCGGGACCGAAGCCGCTGGCCTTGAGCGCCAGGATCATGGCGACGGTGCCGCTGGTCACCGCGATGGCGTGCCGCCGGCCGACATAGGCGGCGAAGGCCTCCTCGAAAGCCTCCGTCAGACGGCCGTCGTTCAAGCTGGCGGTCTTGAGGATGCGCTCCATCACGCGGACCTCGGCGTCGCCAATATCCGGTTGGGTGAAGGCGATGTCCTCCATCAGGTCCCCGCCGCCATCCTCGGCGCCATCCTCCGCATCAGCCTGCGCGTCATCTGCCAGATCGTCGGCGGGAGCATCGGTCATGCCTCATCCTCGCGTTCGGCGATCACGATGCCGGTGGCCCGCGCCGGCTCCCGGGTCACCTTCCAGCAGTGGTCGTGGCTATCCACCAGATAGAGCAGGTACGAGGGTTCTTCCCGGTACGGCTCGTCGGACAGGTCGCTCTCCAGGCAGCCGGTGATGGTCAGTCCCTGGAACCTCTGCTTCAACGCCTTGACGATGGCGTCCCGCCGGGTCCCCGCCGCGTAGAGTTGGGACGCCTGTGCGGCTATGCTGTCGATGCCGGAGGGTGAGAGGGCCATGTATCAGCCCTCGACCTTGCGGGCTTCCACGGTCAGCGGCAGGCGGGTGTCTTCCGGCAGGTCGGGCATTTCGAGAACCCAACCGTTCTCCAGGGTGATCTTGCCGCCCCACATCGCCGGCTTCTCCGAAGAGACGACGGGGGTCTCCAGGTCCTTCTTGGCCACGTAGATGGTGTATTGGCCGTTGGCCTTGCGCAGCATCACTTTCATCGCAACTCTCCAGGGGTCATCCAAGGTCGTTAATGTCACCGCCGCTCCGCCGCCGCGCCATCAGGCGGCGAGACGCGCGGCGATTGGCGGCAGGGCTTCCAGGACGGCGTCGATATCAGACGCCGTGGTGTGGTGGCTGAGCGAGAAGCGCAGGCTTGACGCCGCCAGCGCCGGCCCCAGGCCGAGCGCCAGCAGGACGTGGCTGGGATCCATGCCGCCGGCGGCGCAAGCGGCCCCCATGCTGACCTGGATGCCCGCCTGATCGAGCCGCAGCAGCAGCGCCTCCCCCTCCAGGGGACGGCCGCCGCTGTCGGTGAAGCTGATGTTGGAGGTGTTGGGAAGCCGGGCGGCGCCGGCGCCGTTGATCCGGGCGCCCGGCATCCGCGCCAACACCCCCACTTCCAGCCGGTCGCGCAACGCCGCGATGCCGGCACCGGCGCCCGACGCGAGCCCGTCCGCCGCCAGCCGGGCGGCGACGCCCATACCGACGATCGCGGGAACGTTCTCGGTGCCGCCGCGCAGGTGGCGCTCCTGATGGCCCATGATCATGGGCGCCAAGTCGAAGCCCTTGCGGACGAACAGCACGCCGACGCCCTTGGGGCCGTGCAGCTTGTGGCCGGAGAAGGTCAGCAGGTCGATCCTCAATTCGCGGAGATCGACCTCCAGCCGGCCGACCGCCTGGACCGCGTCGGTGTGGAAGGCGGCGCCGCGCGAACGCGCGACATCGGCCGCCTCCATCACCGGCATCAGCACGCCGGTCTCGTTGTTGGCCCACATGACCGAGACCAGTGCCGTGTCGCTGGACACCACCGCCGCCAGTTCGTGACGCCGGATCCTGCCGGCGTCATCCACCGGCAGGATGGTGACGTGGTAGCCCAGTTCCTGGAGGTGCTTGAACAGCATCAGGTTGGATGGATGCTCGACCGCCGTGGTCACCACGTGCCGCCGCTCCGGCCGGGCGCGCAGCGTGCCCAGGATGGCCAGATGGTTGGCCTCGGTGGCGCTGGCGGTGAACACGATCTCGGCCGTCTTCGCGCCGATCAGGCTGGCGACGGCGCCCCGTGCGGCACCCACCGCCCGCTTGACCGCCATGGCCGGGCCATGGGCGCTGGACGGGTTGGCGTATAGGTCGGTCAAATAGGGCAGCATGGCGTCCACGACCTCGGAAGCCGGCTGGGTGGTCGCGTTGTTGTCCAGGTAGATCACGGCGGGCCTCGCGGGGTCGGTCATGGTGGCCTGGGTTCGGGCGGCTTGCGGTGGATCGCCGATCAGCCCATCCGTCCGGGAGCGGCGGAGCGGACGCCGAGTACGGGGATGATCTCCTCCTCCAGGCAGCCGATCAGCTTGCCGCCGGGAAACTCGACCAGATAGACCGGCAGGTTGTTGGCTTCCGGCGCGTAGCCGACCCGGACGATCTCGCCGACCGTGTCCTTGACCACCAGCAGGCCGCCGACCGGAGTGTCGGGATGGCTGCCGTCGTTCAGCAGATCGACCAGTGCCTTGACGGCGATACCCCACTCGTATTTCGGCTCGCGCGGCGGCGCGAAGCCGGCGAGGTTGACCGCCTCCTCCTCCTCGACGGAGACGTCGATGACCTCGATTTCGGAGATGTCGTCCGGGCCGGTTTCGATAGTGGTCTTCCGATCGGTCATGGCTGCGCTCCGAGGATGGGTATGGGGATGGGTGTTCGCGAACGGCGGCTGTCAGCCGGTGCCTAGGGCGTGTCGGGGCGAACGAAGTTCTGGGGAGCGTTGGCGTGGGCGTCGACCATCTCCAGTTCCTTCGCGCGCATGCCGATCACCCGGCGCTGCTCGTAAAAATCGACGCTGTAGATGTGATACATCTGAAGGTACGAGCCGACGCTGATCATGTAGCCGACCGAACCGGCGGGGATCAGGACATCACCGACCGGCGCTCCCGGATATGTCCCATCGTTGCGGACGTCGCGGATGCTGCGGACCTTCTGCCCGACCTCGAACACGGGCGGGCCTTCCAGTTCGTTGGCGTCGCGGGGATTACGGTTGGCCATGGCGGTCGGCTCCTCTTGGGAATGAATCGGGCGGCTTGGCGCTGGTCATGGCAGGTCATCCTGGAGCACCAGCCCGGCGCGGCGGCCGCGGGCGATCTCCCGCACCTCCTCGACGGGATCGTCGATCAGGGGATCCAGGTATTCATCGGCGATGCGGCTGGCGACGACGTAGCGGACGCACCAGTCGGCGTCGTTGATCATGGCGGCCAGCTTGTCCGGGCACAGGCGTTGCGCGACATGCAGGCGCACCCGCTGGTTCTCGTCCCAGGCCATGCTGGCGAGCCATTCCAGGCCGATCCTGCGGGCGACCTCCAGCCGGACCTCGGCGTCCTCGTCCCGCATCATCGCCGGCAGCATGCCTTCCGGCACCCGGCGCGCGACCCGCAGGCGCACGGAATAATCGGGATCGCGCATCATCGGGGCGAGATCGCCATCCTCGAGCCGGCTGGCGACGGAGATTCGCACCTCCCGGTCGGGGTCTCCCCGCATCTTGAGGAGCAAGCGGCGCGGCAGACGGCGGGCGACGCTGCTGCGCACCGTCTCGTCAAGGTCGTCCATCAGGCGCGGCACGTGGAACAGCGGCGCGTGGCGCACCGCTATGGCGCGGACCTCGAAATACGGGTGGTCCAGATGCTCGGCCGCCAGATCCTCGTTCCATTGGAAGAAGCGCTGGATGCGCTTGGCGTAGCGGTCGTGGACGCAGGCCTTGAGGGGCTGGCACCGCTGCGTGGCCAACCGGTCGGCGAAGCGGCAGGAGGCGCAGTCGATCGGCCGTCCCAGCCAGTCCAGCGACTCGTCGATGTCATGAAACGTCATGATCAGTCATCCTCCCGGTCGTGTTCCCGCCGGTCGAGGACGGCCAGCAGGGGACGGGTGCCGACCCGATCGGCCGGATCCAGTTCGGCCACCTTCTCCAGGATGACGCGGCCTTCCGCCTGACGTCCGACCCGGACATGCAGGTAGCCCAACGCCTTGACCGTGAAGAGGTAGACGCGCGGCCCCGGTTCCAGCGAGTCGAAGTCCGCGTGCCGCCGGGTGACCTGTCGCCAGTCGCAGTGGTTGAGACCAAGTCCGGCGCTGGCGTGTTCGAGCATCCGATGGGCGTAGGCCAGGGCCTCGGTCAGGCGGGCCTTGTAGAGGAAGTATTTGTAGTGGCCGAGATCGACCGCTCGGTGCCCAGGGGCGATCTGGGCGGCTCGCGCAAGATGGGCTTCGGCGGTGGCGTCGTCGCAGTAGTGACGGCCCGCCAGATGAAGTTCCCGCTCGGCCTCGGCGGGAAGATCACCGCCGTAGTAGCGACGCGACAGCCACGCGTCGTCTTCGATGTCGCCCGGATCGTGGCCGTGGGTCTCCGATCGACCGGAGTTCGTCCGGTCGAGGGTCATCGGGTCCAAGGGTGACGTGTCGGACGGTGACACACGAACACTCCCGTCAACGCGGGGCCAAGAGGGGATCGGTGATGGGATTGCCTGGGCGCTCCCCCGTCACCGATCCGGTGCGTCAGGCGGGAACGCAGCAGTCGGCCGGGCAAACCGCCGCGCACTGCGGGGCGTCGAACTTGCCCTGGCACTCGGTGCACTTGGCGGCGTCGATCACATAGGTGCCCTTCTTGAAGCTGATCGCCTCGTTCGGGCATTCGGCCTCGCAGGCGCCGCAGACGGTGCAATCGCTGGCTTTGATTTTGTAGGCCACTTCTCTTCTCCTATTGAATCCGGCCTCGCCGCCGGAACTATGAAATTTGTCACTTGGTTTTCAACCGCCGTGGCGTTGCCGCCAAGGTGGTCAATCAGCGCACCCGATCGCGGTCCGGGCGTGGTGGCGCGGTCAGGCGCGACGGGCGGTGTAGGCGCCTTGCCGGATGGACGCGTCGGCGCCGATCTTCTCGTGGATCGCCCCACTGCCCAGCCGCTCCGTGTAGGACGCGTAATAGGCCAGGGCCGATTCCTCGATGTACTCGAAGGCATAGCTGTCGACCGGCTCGATGCCGGCCGCTTCCAGCGACTTGCTCGGGCAGCCGCCGATCTTGGCGACGAACACCGCGACGCAGTCGTTGATCGCGTTGATGATGGTTTCGAGCCCGTCCTCGTCACCCGAACCGCCTTCGCAATACAGGTCGACGCGGCGGTGACCGACGAACTTGGCGCCCTTGGCGGTCACTTCGTAGATCTGGAATTCCTTGGCGTGGCCGAAATGCTCGTTGATCCGCTCGCCGCCCTTGGTCGCGACGGCGACCAGGATCGGCTTCTCGCCGGCGATGTGGGCGACCTCGGCGATGGCCGCCGCCTTGGAGGCGTGACGGGTCGCGCGCTCCGACTCGACATGCTCGCGGTAGGTCTCGCGCTTCTCGAAGCCGGCCCCGTCCAGGTCGACATCCATCAGCATGACCTTCTCGGCGGTGAACTCGCTGCCGCGGTCCTCGCCCAGCAGGCCGACCGCGTCGGCGCGGCACTGGCGGCAATGCCGCATCAGCTTCATGTCGCCTTCGCACTTGTCCTGAAGCGCCTTCAGCTCCTGCGCGGTCGGGCCGCGCTGGCCGGTCAGACCGAAATGGGTGCCGTGCGCTGCGTCGGAGATCAGCGGCATGATGTTGTGCAGGAACGCGCCGCGCTTCTTGACCTCGCGGTTGACGTCGATCAGGTGCTCGTCGTTGATCCCGGGAATCATGACCGAGTTGATCTTGGCCAGGATGCCGGCCTCCTGGAGCATCTCCAGGCCCAGCATCTGGCGTTCGTGCAGGATGCGCGACGCCTCGATCCCGGTGTAGCGCTTGTGGTTGTGGAAGATCCACGGATAGATGTGCTGGCCCACCTCGGGATCGACCATGTTGATGGTGATCGTGACGTGGTCGATGTTGGTCGCCTTCAGGCGATGCACATAGTCGGGCAGCGCCAGACCGTTGGTCGACAGGCACAGCTTGATGTCTGGCGCCAGTTGGGAAAGCTGGTCGAATGTGTTCAGGGTGTTCTTGGCGCCGGCGGCCAAGCTGTCGCCCGGACCGGCGATGCCGACGACGGACAGCTGCGGAATCTCGGCGGCGACCGCCAGGACCTTGCGGACCGCCTGATCGGCGGTCAGCTTCTCGCTGACGACGCCCGGACGGCTCTCGTTGGCGCAGTCATATTTGCGGTTACAGTAATTGCATTGGATGTTGCAAGCCGGAGCCACCGCCACATGCATGCGCGCATAGTAATGGTGCGCCTCCTCGCTGTAGCAGGGATGGTTCTTGACCTTTTCCCACACTTCCGGAGCCATGTCCGACGGGCCATCGGACGAACCGCAACTGGATGTCGTGCAGCCCGATGCTTCAGGCGCTGGCTGGGACTTCATTTCCCCTAAGGCGAAGATACTGTCCAGCGAGATTACATTCATGGTCCAATCCTTCCCGTACAGCCAAAGACGTCCCGGAGGCTCTGCGGAAGGAGGACAGCAAGAATGGGGCCAGTTTCCTTGAAACCGAAATCCGTTTCAGTTTCAATCAGTTAAGGAGCACCGGACAATTTTCCGATGTCATGTTGGCAACGGGGAGCGTGATGTCTGTCGGGATCCTGTCGGATAACCGACACGGATTGGGGAGGGTTTTTCGACGGAGTAAGCGTGCGCGTCGGACCCACGAGCCCCGAAAACGTGAAAGGGGCGGCGATGTGATCGCCGCCCCTCCCCCACAACCAGGACCCCAGTAACCAGGATCCCCGTAACCTGGATCCGCCGGATTTACTCGGCGGCTTGATCGTGCCGCATGGCCGCCTGGGCGCCCTTCATGCCGCTCAGGACATCCTCGGCCTTCGCCCGGTCGTCCTTGACGGAACTGGTCCACTGGCCCCAGACGCTCGGATCGATCTTGTCGCCATTGGCGCCGAGGTTCTGGAGCCGGCGCTTGTCCTCCTCCGTCAGCACCTGCTTCGGCAGCGGCTGGAGGTTGCGGACATCGTCGGCGGTGATTCCAAGGATCTCGCCGACGCGCTTGCCGTAGTCGTCATGGACCAGCAGGAAGTGCCAGATCATCCGTTCCTGGACGTCCCGCTCGCACTGGCCCAGCAGGGTGCCCATGTTCAGGACCAGGTCGTCGCGTTCCCATTCCTGGATGGTGCTGTAACGCGCCCGCGGCTGGACATAGTCGTTGCGCCGCTCGATCACACTGCGCGTCAGCCGGCCTTGGATTTCCGGAGGGTTGCTCGACTGATCCCGATCCGACTCGCGCAGCCCATCATGGATGGACGGCTCGAAGTTGATGTGGGGGTTCTGCCCCGGCGCCAGATCGCGATGGAACGACATCTGACCACCGGAAAGGTTGGTCGCCACCCGGGCGTTCTTCGGCTGATTCACCGGCAGTTGCAGGTAGTTCGTGCCCACCCGATACCGTTGGGTGTCGGAATAGGAGAAGGTGCGGCCGACCAGCATCTTGTCGTCGGAGAAGTCGAGCCCGTCCACCAGCACGCCGGTGCCCATGGCGATCTGCTCATTCTCATTGAAGAAGTCTTCGACGTTGCGGTTCAGCGTCATGGTGCCGACGTGACGCAGCGGGAAGTCCTTCTCGGGCCAGACCTTGGTGTCGTCCAGCGGGTCCCAATCCAACTCGGGATGCTCGTGATCCTCCATGATCTGGACGAACATGTCCCACTTCGGATAGTCGCCCCGCTCGATCGCCTGGAACAGGTCCATCGTGGCGGATCCCAATTCCTGCCCCTGGACCTTGGCCGCCTCGTCCGCCGTCAGGCTGGCGACGCCCAGTTGCGGGTGGAAATGGTACTTGACCAGGACGGTGTCACCCTGCTGGTTGACCATCTTGTAGGTGTTGACGCCAAACCCTTCCATATGCCGGTAGTTCGCCGGAATGCCGCGCGGGCTGAACAGATGCGTCAGCATGTTCATTGATTCCGGCGTCTGGCTCATGAAGTCGAAGATCCGGTTCGGCTCCTGGCGGAAGGTCACCGGGTCCGGCTTCAAGGAGTGGATGACGTCCGGGAACTTGATGGCGTCCCGGATGAAGAAAACCGGCAGGTTATTGCCGACCAAGTCCCAATTGCCGTCCTCGGTGTAGAACTTGACGGCGAAACCGCGGGGATCGCGGGCGGTCTCCGAACTGTCGCGCCCCCCGATCACGGTGGAGAAACGGACCGCGAGCGGCGTCTTCTTGCCGGCCTCCTGGAACAGCTTGGCCCGGGTGTACTTGGAGGCGGGCTCGTCACCGATCTTACCCGTCACCTCGAGATCGCCATAGCAGACGAAGCCACGGGCATGCACGACGCGCTCGGGGATCCGCTCGCGGTCGAAATGGGTGATCTTCTCGAGAAATTGGTAGTTCTCCAGCGTCGCCGGGCCGCGGCTGCCGACGGTGCGCTGGGACTGGTTGTTGGTGATCGGATGCCCCTGCCGATTGGTCAGGGTCTTGTCGGAGGTTCCCGAAGGTCCGTTACCGCCCGTTCCAGGCCGATTGGAGTTGTTGTCCATAAGCTCTCTCCCTTTTCATGGCGGCACCTCGGGTGGTGGCGAGGATGATCCTCTAAGCCCGGGCACCATCAGGCGAGCATCGGCCGACTGATTATCGCCGGCCAAGTTTGGTCCAAACGTTCGCCTGAACGCGTGAAGCTGTATTGGCGAATCCCGGCGCGGACAGCGGTCGAAACAGCCGCAGCGCCAGACGCCATTGTCTGGACGCGGATTTCAGATGCCGTCGCTGGCCTGGCCGATGAGATTGTGCCTCGCGGATTGGCGATTTTCCTGGGTCGCCGTCCCCTTCTCCCCGACGTTTCGCGGAACGTTCCTACCCGTCGCCGGGTGCCCCCGCGGGGTTGTCAGCCCCTTTTGCTTCTCAGTCATGGTGTTTCCCCAAGCTGATTGGTTCTCGCGGCGGCCCCTCGCCCGGAGGCGGTGGGCCGACCGCATTAACTATATAACCAGCGAGGGGGTACACGCCAAGGTCGGTTTTCTTAGAATCGTTTTATTTCGATGTTGTACTTGCGAAGGGCGTAGCTGACCTGCCTCGTCGTCAGCCCCAGCAACCGTCCGGCTTTGGCCTGGACCCAGCCGGTCCGCTCCATCGCCCAAAGGAGGCGGTCGCGCGGCGTGGTGAATTCAGGCTCGTCCGGACCCCCGTTGCCAATCCGCATTCCCAGCAATTCGCCAACAGCCGCCTCGTTCAGCGCGTCGGCCGAGATGAACGCGTCCGTCTGGGCGGAAGGATTGCCCATCGACGGGGACTGCGGCGAGTGGGGCGGCATGGGAGGCGGCAGGCGGCCGGGCTGGGCCATCGGTGGGAGGGCGCCTTGGGGGATGGCGCTGGGCAGCATGGTGGCCGGAGCGGCGGCGCAGGACCCGCCGTTGGCCGCCGAGCAGCCTGGAACCCCGACGGTATTACAACTGGAACGGGCGGGCGCCGCCTGGGCCATGGGCGGCATCGCGCCGCCGTTGGGCGGCGTGGCGTAGGACGGGACCGCCGCCCCCGCCGTCGGCGTGATCGTCCGGTGGTGCCACAGGGTGGAGGAGTAACAGAGGTTCATCTGGCAGGAGAGATCCAGGTCCCAGATCACCCCATCCCGACACAGCGTCGCCGCCCGCTCGATGCAGTTTTCCAGCTCGCGGACATTGCCGGGCCACGGACACTTCTTGAGGATGTCCAGGGCGTCGTCGTGGAGCGCCACGTTCAGTCCGTTGTCGCGATTGAACTTCTGCACGAAGTGACTGGCCAGCAGCGGGATGTCGTCGCTGCGCTCGCGAAGCGGCGGCAGGAAGATGGTCACCACGTTGATGCGGTAATACAAGTCGGCGCGGAACTTGCCCTGTGCCACCGCCTCCTCCAGGTTGACGTTGGTGGCCGTGATGATCCTGACATCCGTCTTGATCGTCTTGGTGCCGCCAACCCGCTCGAACTCCTGCTCCTGCAGGACCCGCAGCAGCTTGGCCTGGAACGATGGGGAAATGTCGCCGATCTCGTCCAGGAACAGGGTGCCGCCGGTCGCCAGCTCGAACCGGCCCTTGTGATCGCGGTTGGCGCCGGTGAAGGCGCCGCGCTCGTGGCCGAACAACTCCGACTCCAGCAAGCTTTCCGGCAAGGCGGCGCAGTTGATGCGGATGAACGGTTGTTCCTTCCGTGAACTGAGCATGTGGATGGCGCGCGCGATCAGCTCCTTGCCGGTTCCGCTCTCGCCGCGGATCAGCACGGTGGAGCGGAACGGCGCGACGCGGTGGACCTGGGCCAGCACCTCCTGCATGCGCTTGCTGCTGCACACCACGTTGTCGACCTGATAGTCGACCTTGGAGACTTCCTTCTGCAGGCGGAACTTCTCCCGCATCATGAAGCGCCGTTCCTCGGCGACGGTGCGGTGCAGGCGCACGGTCTGACCGATCAGGTTGGCGACCATGGTCAGCAGACGGACGTCGCTGTCGAAGTTGCCGGTGTAGCCATCGTCGCTGATGCGGTCGATGGTCATGACGCCGATGCACTCGCCGGCCGCCTTGATCGGCACGCCGACCAGGCTGATCACCACCTCGGCGATGTCGTGGCGCCCGCCGGTGCGGTTGAGGAAGAGCGGTTCGTCGGCGAGGTTCGGCACGACGGCCGGCATGCCGGTCTTGACGATCCGCCCGACGATGCCCTCTCCCGCGCGGTACTGGCCCCGCTCCATCTCCTCATGCGACATGCCGAGCGCCGCGATCAGCTTCAGCGTGCTGTCGTCGGTCAGCAGGCAGATCCGCCCGCGCTGCATTTGCAGATGGTACGACAGCAGCCTCAGGACCTCGCGCAGCGTCTGCTGAAGGTCTAGTGAGGAACTCAGGATCTTGCTGACTTCATAGATAGCGAAGAGTTCAACGCTCGACTGATTCTGGCGTGTCGCTCCGGCCATGTGCAGAACCCCTTCCTCAAAGCCAATCAGGGACAGATAGGACTATCCCGCCACGGGTTGGTGGCAGGGTCAGCTCAATCTCACCTCATCAACCCTTCCCGTAGCGCCGCTCCCCTACCCTTGTGCCGTCCCTCGCGATCCTTGTTACCCGCAGGATCGGGGCTGGCCGGGTGGTTTTGTCGGGAGCGGTGTCTCTATGCACCGAGCGGCATGACGAAGGCCGTGATCGCCTTCGCGTCTGACGGAGCCTCGCCGCTCCCTCGCCCTTTGCTTGGGTCTCTGCCGTGACAGCGAGTTTCAAAAATTATCGTGCGCCGCGCAAGCACCATCTTCCGACCCCCAAACTTAAACCCCGCCAATCGGGCGATTTTGCCGCAAGATCTATATACGCCTTTCGATAGAGACCGCCTAGGATGATTCGCATAGCGGATAATCAGGCACCTGACATCGCCGCCGAAGGGAGCGTTGTCGAATCCGGATGGAGGTGGCGAGTTGGCGGAGAACGCGGCTTCTCTAACTGGGCGTCTCAGGTAAAAATCGACAAACGGCGAGTTATGGTTAACGAATTTTTAAATGATCCAACCTAAAACTGTGTCCAGCGCAATTGGTTGCGTTTCCTCCCTAGACTTGGGCCCCGCGCGGCAATCGCAGCGGGGCCCTTTTTCGTCAGCGGAGGTGAGGATCATCATATCGAGCCGCGATGCCGATCGGGCCGCTGGATCTTCCCTGGCGCGACGTGTTCGCTGTTGACCCGAGCGTGATGGCGCGGCATGTATCCGCCGTCGCTCTTGCGCGGGGTGAATGGCCCCGACGCGACGCTGGATGGGTGGCCGAGTGGTTTAAGGCAGCGGTCTTGAAAACCGCCGTGGGTGCAAGCTCACCGTGGGTTCGAATCCCACCTCATCCGCCACTTCAGAACAAAGCCACGAACGCCGTTCACATCCGAGGCGGCAGCGAGGATTGAAATCAAGTCGCCCTTCGATCCCATGATCCTTCAAAGCCTGCGGGACATGCCATAGGTCATCGCGCACCCGCGAGGCAACCAGAACGGCCAGAGTCCACGCCACGGTGCGTCGTCGGAGGCAAAGACAGCGAGGCGGCGGCGTCCGTGGCCGGTCTGAGGTCGATCACGACGGAATCCGCCCGCACATCCTTCATTCCTTCCGGCCCGCTCGCAGCGAAACCGCAAGCCCTAGAAAGACGATGACGGCTTGGTTGAGCCTCAGCAAATCCTCGTCATCCAGGCGCCCAACTTTGGATCCAACCTTGGATTTCGGGACGGTCGTGACCTTGTCCACCATCAGTCGGCACGGAGAGCGCAAGCCATTCCGTTCGCTCGGTTCAACCGGCAGGCAGAAGAGAGGCGCGTCGGTCTCATCCGTGGTGAAGACGCAGATGGTGATGGAGTCGGTGGCGTCGAAGCCATCATCCTGGACGATGACGACAGGGCGCGGCTTGCCCGCATAGTCCTTGCCGCCAGATACCGTCCAAATCTCGCCGCGCCTCATTCATCGCCGCATTCCCCCAAATCGACGACCGACACGGTGTCGATGAACGCCTGATCCTCGCGCTTATGGTCGCTCGCGGCGACGGCGAGCGACTGGCGGTGCGCCTCCATGTTGAATGATGACGCCCGAACGTCCGGCACCCAGATCTGGATCGGGCGCAGAACTTGCTCGCGCAGCCTCTCACGATGCCTGCGCACCTGCATGCGCGAAGACTTGGCTCCCGACGCTCCAGCCATGCGAACCTCCGTATCTGGTTACATGTGACCTATTATCACAAAGGGGGCTTTGCCAGAATCTTCAAAGCCCTCCCGAACTCGCGGAGAGGCTGTGTAAAGGATGCCCTCTCTCACGGCTGCAAATCCGCCGATCGAGCGCACCGTGAGCGCCGGATCGCCCAGCGCCGCGCCAACGCACCGCTCTTCTCCGACTTGCGCGCGCGGGAACCGGCTGCGGTGGCGCACACCGGTTCATTCAGCCGGGGACTCCACAATCTCCCGTGCTGGCAAGCCATGATCGACGCCATACCTTGCAGTGTGCGATTCTGGTTATATTGAAGACAGTGATCATGTGAGGGACATTGACATGGCTCGCACGACGACGATGACCGTCCACCTCAGTGGTGTGCTCAGCGATTTTGTGGCCGCCAATGTCGGCGAAACCGGATCCTATAAGAACGTCAGCGAGTATATCGAGGATCTGATCCGACGCGATAAGGAGCGCGCGTAACAGGACCCGAGCCAAAATCGCCGCCGTCCATATCCAGGAGGCGGCCTCGCACCGCCTCGATGACATCTACCATCACACCCGTGATCGGTGGGGGAGCGAATAGGCGGATCGTTAGATCGCAGGACTGTTCGAAGCCTTCGCGAAGATCGAGACCCATGACTTCCACTCCTGATGAGACGCAGCCAAATCAGTTCGCCCAACCGCCCAGCTTAAATCGCACTCGGAGCGGTGGCGGTTGGTTTCTCCAGTATCGACCTCATCCCCGCGACGCCCCGAGTGCCCCCCACCCCCTCATTCCGGCAGCCCCGCCTTCCGCAAGCCCTCCGTCAACACGGCGAGGTCTTCCGGACGCTGGAGCAGGACCCAGTCGTCGATGTTGGAGATGCGCAGTCCCGGATCGAGCCCGCGTAGATGACCCAAGGCCCGCCGGGCCTCGTCCGTTCGGCCGGCGAGCGCGTGGCTCGCCGCGATGATGGCGGCAACCAGCAGGAATCCCGGCAAGTCCCTGAACGCCTTCTCCGCCCACGACGACGCGGCGTCGAAGCGTCCGGTAAACAGATGGGCCATGGCCATTCCCGCCTGCATCCGCACCATTTCCGGGTCCAGGGGACTGAGCCGCATGGCGTGGGCGATGCGGTCGATGGCGTCATTGGGTTCGCCGCGGGAGATCCGTTGGAAGCCGCCGAGATACCAGGCAGCCGACAGATTGGGGTTGAGCACCAGCGCCCGGTCGAGCAGGGCGATGCAGCCGTCGAGATCGCCGCCGAAATGGCCGAGCGCGTGACCGCCTCGGGTGAGGGCGACCGCGTCGTTCACGCCCAACTCCACCGCCCGGCGGGCCAGTCGGGCGGCCTCGGTAACCTCCGCCGCGGGATCGGTCATCCAGCCGTTGATCTTGCGCCAGAAATGGCACCACGCCGCCATTCCATAGGCGGAGGCGAAGTCCGGATCGAGCTCCACCGCCTTGTGGAACAACGGCAGGGCCTCGCCGACGGCCTCCCGGGTTCGCTGGTGAAAACTGGCCATTCCGCGCAGATGGTAGTCGTAGGCGTCCAGGCTTTCGGTCGGCTTCCGCTTGGCGCGATCGATCTCCGCCCGCTCCAATTGCGGCGCGATCGCGCCAACGACACTCTCCGCCACTTGGTCCTGCAGCTCGAAGATATCGTCGAGAGCGCTTTCGAAACGCTCCGCCCAGAGATGCGCGCCCGTCGTCGCGTCGATCAGCTGCCCCGTGATGCGCACGCGGTTCGCCGATCTGCGCACGCTGCCCTCCAGCACGTAGCGCACGCCCAACTCGCGGCCCACTTGCTTCACATCCACCGGTCGGCCCTTGTAGGTGAAGCTGGAATTGCGCGAGATCACGAACAGCCAGCCGATGCGGGACAGCGCCGAGATGATGTCCTCGACCACGCCGTCGGCGAAATACTCCCGCTCCGGATCGCCGCTGAGATTCAGGAACGGCAAGACGGCGATGGAGGGCTTGTCGGGAAGAGCCAGAACCTGTGCCGGCGGCTCGATTGGGGATGATAGCTCCGTGACGTCTCCGACGAATCGGAAGCCTTTCCGGGCGATGGTTCGGATCAGCCTCTGTTCCCCGCCAGTGTCGCCGATCGCCTTGCGCACCGCGTTGATATGACTGGTCAGGGTTGATTCGGAGACGATCCTTCCACCCCACACCGCGTCCAGCAGATCATCCTTGCTGACGACACGCTCGCGATGACGCACCAGATGAACCAGCAGGTCGAAGACTTGCGGTCCGACCGCGATCGCCTCGGCGCCCCGGGAGAGCTCCCGCCGGTCGAGGTCGAGCAGGTGGTCCCCAAAAACGACTCGCATTCTGGCGCTCGGCAGGCTGATGGATTGGAAGAACAGGGCCAGGATCGCGGTCCATTTGGACGATATTTGAAGCGGGACTCAATGGAAATTCAAGGAGGCCGCAAGGTCTTCCGGCCAGTTTCCAGGCATCCTCCGCTCATCGATCGCGACCGGCGTGGTCGATGTCAAATGGAGGAGCGAAGCATGAGGATCGTCGTCATTGGAGGCAGCGGCCTGATCGGGGCCAAGCTTGTCGGCAGGCTTCGCCAGGGTGGACATGAGGTCATGGCGGCGTCTCCAAAATCCGGTGTCGATACCATCACCGGCGAAGGGCTGGCCAAGGCGGTCGCCGGTGCCCAAGTGGTCGTCGACGTGGCGAACTCGCCATCGTTCGACGACAAGAAGGTTCTGGAGTTCTTCGAGACCTCCGGCCGCAACCTTCTCGCCGCGGAACGCGCGGCCGGTGTCGGCCATCACGTGGCCCTGTCAGTCGTCGGCACCGACCGGCTTCCCGAGAATGGCTACTTCCGCGCCAAGGTCGCCCAGGAGACCCTGATCAAGGCCTCCGATATCCCTTACACGATCCTCCGCTCGACGCAGTTCTTCGAGTTCATCGGGGGAATCATCGAGGCTGGTGCCGAGGGCGATGTGATCCGCCTGTCGCCAGCCTTGATCCAGCCCATCGCGTCGGATGACGTCGCCGCCACGTTGGCCGATCTCGCGGTGGCCCCTCCGCTGAACGGCACCGTCGAGGTGGCCGGACCCGAGCCGATCGCGCTGGACAAGCTGGCTGGAGTGGTGATGGCCGCGAAGAGGGATGGCCGCCGGGCGATCGCCGACATCCACGCCCGCTACTTCGGCTCGGTGCTGGACGATCAGTCACTGACACCGGGCGGAAACCCACGCATCGGTCCGACGCGGTTCGAGGATTGGCTCGCCAGTTCATCGGCCAAATCACTGGCACCGGGCGCGCGAGCCTGACATGGGACCGCGTTTCGAATCCGCCCCGATCGCGATCACCGCGGCGGTGGCGCTGAACGGGATCTTCCTGTCCGCGAATGGGCTCTTCATGCTCGCCGCTCCGCTGGTCTGGTACGACGCCGTGCCGGGCGTGACCGATACCGGCTTCTTCAATCAGCACTTCATCCGCGATATCGGGATCATCCAGCTTTTCCTAGGCGTCGCGTTCTTCGTCGGCCTGCTACGGCCGGACCGTCGCATCGGATTGTGGACCGCCGCCACGCTGTGGCTGTCGGCGCACGCCTTGTTCCACCTGTGGGAAGTCGCGGTCGGCATCTGCGCGCCCTCCGCCATACCGCGCGATTTTCCCGCCGTCACCCTGCCGGCCCTCATCGGCATCGCGCTCACGCTCTGGGCGATCCGCCGCTCCCGCGCCGCGAGAGCCGCCTTCGCCTGACTATCCAACCTTAAGCATCAGGAGACAGACCATGACACTGCATCCGACCCCCCTCGCCCGTAATACTGAAACACAGCGGACGTGGGAGACGAACATCAACTTCGACGTTTCCCCACACCCCGGTGGATCGGAGCGTGACGAGTTGGTTCCATCGCGCTACGCCCTGAAGGTCGGCGATATCGACGTGCTGGTGATCAGCGATGGGGTGCTACCGCTGCCGACCGTGATGATGGGACACAACGTGGACCCGGCCGTCCGGGCGGCTTGGATGGACGGCAATTTCCTGAACCGCGATGCTTTCGATTGGCCCCTGAACGTCGTGGTGGCGCGGAGCGGCGGACGGACCATCCTCATCGACGCCGGGCTGGGACTGGACCCGAATTTGGATCTGCCGCGAGCCGGGCAGTTGATCAAGCGGCTCGAGGCGGCCGGCGTCGATCTCGCCTCCGTCACCGACGTCGTGCTGACACACATGCACATGGACCACATCGGCGGGCTGCTCGTCGATGGGGTGAAGGAACGGCTGCGTCCGGACCTGCGGATCCACGTGGCGGCCGCCGAGGTCGACTTCTGGGAGGCGCCCGACTTCTCCCACACCGCCATGCCGCCGGGTTTCCCGGACGCGCTCCGGTCGACCGCCAAACGGTTCATGGACGAGTACCGCGGTTATCTGCGGCCGTTCGAGGCGGAGCGCGAGGTGGCGCCGGGGGTGGTCGTTCGTCGGGTCGGCGGCCACACTCCCGGTCACAGCGTGGTCCGCTTGGCGTCCGACGGCGACGGGCTGACATTCGCCGGCGACGCCGTGTTCGCGGTCGGGTTCGACCAACCCGACTGGCATAACGGTTTCGAACACGACCCCGAAGAGGCGGCCCGCGTCCGGGTCCAGCTTCTGAGAGAGTTGGCGGCGAGCCGCGAACAGCTGGTGGCCACGCACCTGCCCTTCCCATCCATCGGCCGGGTGGCGGTCGACGGCGATGCCTTCCGCTGGGTGGCGGCCTTCTGGGACTACTGACCGCTTGTGGAGGGGGACGGCACCCACCCCCTCCCCCATACCCCCCGATCAATGCGCCGCGGCCCGTTCGATGATTCCCAGGAGCCCCAGCCCGAGGACGAAGAGTTGCACCGCCACGGCGGTCAGGAGGACGCCGAACACGATCTCCGAGACGATCAGCGATGTGGGGTTGATCCGCTTGGCGATCTTGTCGATGTTGCTGAAGACCAGATAGTCGAACGCGCCGACCAGAAGCACCAAGCCCAGCACCAGCGCCGCCGCAGCGATCGAATCGACGCTGTCGGACGCGATGATCAGGACCGTGATGCCGACCGGGTTGAACAGGTACGGGATCGCCAGTGGATAGACCGCGAGCTTGTCGGGGTCGGCCGGCACCTCGTGGTTCTCCACCACCTCCTCGGCGCCCAGCGCCATCTTGACGGCGATCAGGGCCAGGATGATGCCACCGGCCACCGCGACGGCGCCGGTCGTGATGTGCAGCAGTCTCAGCAGCAAACCACCGGTGACGAACACCGCCACCGCCGCCCCCACGGCGGTGAGCACCATGCGCTTGCCGATGGCGACCTGCCGCTCCGGTGGGAACTTCTTGGTCTTCTCCAGGAACGGCACCAGCGCGATCTTTGGCCCGATGCCAATCAGGAGCAGCAGAAGCAGAGTCGCGACGAGTTCGAGATTGATGACCGAGAAATCCATGGAGCCTCCGGCGTCAGGGCTGGATGAGGGACTTCGCCCCCAGGGGATGCCCGGCGCCAGGCCGCGGCCCGCGCATGAACGGCAGGGCGAGGCTGATCGCGCAGAGCGCGTAGAGACTGGCGGCGCCGATCTGGACAAGCCGCTTCGGAAGCTCCACGTCGGCGGAAAGCGACGCTGGCGCGAAGGCGAGACCGAACAGCATGGCGAACGCGACGAAGCCCGGCAGCAGCACGGCGGCGAGCGCCGGAGCGCGCTCGATCCAGCACGCGATGAGGAGCGCCGCGGCGGCGGTCACCGTGACCAGCACCGGAATGGTGTCGTGCAGGCTCACCACCAGGACGGCCGCCGCCGCCACAATTCCGCCCAGCAGGTTGCCGGCGGCGAAGCTCACCGCGTGGTCCGCCGCCCGCTCGACCCTGACTTGGCGGAGCATCGTCGCCACGGTGAGCGGCACCACCATCGCGGCGAGGCCCTCGGCGGTGAGCGCCAGATGCAGCGGCAGCAGGATCAGGGTCGCCACGATCGCCCGCGCGCCCACTCCAGCGGCGGCGCCATCCGCTGCCGCCGTGGGCTTGGGCGGCGTCCGCTGGGGAAAGACGGCGTGGGCCAGGAAAACCAGGGCGATGCCGATCGCCACCGAAGTCAACACCCCGGCGACCACGACACCGGCAAGGTCGGTGGAGACAGCCGCCATGGTCGTGACCACGATGGCCATCGTCAGCGTCATCGCTCCCACCGCCGTGGTTTTCGGCCGGGCCGCGAGGGCGAAGCCCCACAGGAAGATCAGTCCGATTCCCACCGCGTGGGGCAGCGCGTGATCCGCCGTCAACACCGATACGCCATAGGCCAGCACCGAGGTGGCCGCGACGACGACGAAGAAACCCACGACCATTTTCGCGGAGGGCCGCGGTCCCGGCAGCGCCAGGAGTTGCAGCGCGATCACGGCGGCGAGCGGCGGCACCATCGCACCCCGCAGGATCTCGAACACCAAGCCGACCGCCACGGCGAGGGCGAGCCGCAAGGCGTGGGCGCGCCGCTCCAACGCCCCAGTGTCATCAGACGGGGTATCACGAGACATAGGTCAGGATGGCGATCAGCCGCATGCGCAGCCAGCCGATCGCGTTCATCACGGCGTTGTCGCCGGAATAGACCAGCACGGCGGCTTTCGAGCCATAGCGCGCACCTCGCGGCAGGTTGTCGGCATCGAAGGCGAGTTGCACCGGGAACTGCTCCCGGCTGGTCAGCCAGCCGGTTTCGTTGGGTGATTTCGGCAAACCCGTCGCCGGATCCGCCGAACCCGAGGCGATGCCCCAGCCCAGGCTGGACACCGTCGCCTCGAACACCCGCCCCGGCAGCACGTCGAGCACCACCTCGGCCCGTTGGCCGGACGCCAGGACACCCAGGCTGTTCTCGCGCATGGGCGCCAGCAGCCAGACATCCGTGACGCTGATGAAGGTCATGGCCGGCTGGCCCGCCGTCACCACCTGACCGCCCGCGAGTTGCAGGTTCGTGACGACGCCATCGGAAGGGGCCGTCACCGTGGTCTTCGACAGGTCGAACCGCGCTTTGTCCAGCGTGGCGATGGCCTCCTGGACCTGTGGGTTGCCGTCACCCGCCGGGCCAAGCTGCTCGCGCGCCCGGGCAAGCTCCGCCTCCGCGCGGACGACGCGGGCGAGCGCCTCGTCCAGGGCGGCGGTCGCCTGATCCTGACGCGCGGAGGCGTAGACGCCGCGCTTGACCAACTCGAAGGTGCGCGCGGTCTGGGCACGCGTGTTGGCCTCCGCCGCGCGCGCCTCGTCGAGCATGGCCTGCGCCGAATCCACCGCCGCCGTCGAGGCGCCGATGCTCTGCCCCACCTGGGCGAGCTTCGCCTGCGCCTGCTCCACCGCGATCTGGAACGGCGTGGGATCCAGCCTGAACAGCGTGTCGCCCCGGGCGACGCGCGAGTTGTCGATCACATCGACGCTCAGCACTTGGCCGGCCACCTCGGGCGCCATGCGGACGATGAAGGCCTGGACCCGCGCGCCGCTGGTGAACGGCGTCGTCCGGTCCGCCACGACGTAATAGGCGAACACGACGGCCGCGAGTGCTATGGCGGCCAGCGTGATCCGGCGCAGTCCAGCCAGATCGCGCTCGGCTCCGGACGCGCCGGTTTCGTCGTCGCCCGCCATGGCGCGTCGATCGGGAAGGGTGCTTGTTTCCATGCTGCCCTGGCATCGCGGTCATCGATCACGGCAACGCTATACCAGGGAAGGCGGCCTTGAAGAGGTGTCCGGACGCATGACGGCGTCATTCTTTAGGCTTTGCCGCGAATGCCGGAAGAATGGGGACGCGGTTTTCAGGGCATGATCTTGCGGCGTGTGTCGAACAGGGGCCGTGGGGTCGGTTCCGGAACCTCCCGGACACGAAAAGGGCGCGGCGCTTTTGGCGCCACGCCCCCTCGTTCAAACCCGATCAGGTCCGTTCGGCGGATTAGAAATCCAGCCGGGTGCTGAGCACGGCCACGATGCCCTCGTTGCTGGCATTGGTGGTGGCGCCGGTCACGGCGTCCGTGTTCCGCAGGTCCTCGTCGACATACATGACGTCGCCGGCGACCGTGAAGCCGGGCGCCAGGGTATAGGCGACGCCGCCGCCATAGGTCTTGTAGGAGGTGGCGTAGGTACCGGGAACCACGCCGGTGGCGTCGAACTCGGGGCCGCTCTTGAAGCCCTCGGCGTCGGCGTAGGTCAGGCCGACCGCGAACGGACCGGCGGTGTAGGTGACGCCGACGTGCCAGACGCTGCTGTCGCCGGAGGTCGAGGGAACGCCGGAGACCGCGTTGTAGTCATCGGCGTCGATGTAGCCACCGCCCACCTTGAAGCCGCCGAAGCCGATCTGGCCGCCGGCCTGCCAAGCGAAGAAGTCCTCGAGCTGCGGGCCGCCGATCGTGCCGAGATCCTGCCCGGTGGCCGTGCTGCCGGTGGCGCCGGCCGCGATCGAGAAGCCTGAGAACTCGCCGGTGTAGTTGGCGCCGAACTCCCAGAAATCCTTGTAGCCGCCGGCGGTCTTGAAACCGACGACGCTCTGGGCCTCGTTGCCGCTCTGCGTCGCGTAGCTGACGCCACCCTGGATGCCGGCGAAGCGCGGCGTCAGGTACATGACCTTGGTCGCGTCACCGCTGTCGGGCGCCTGCACCAGGCTGCCGTTCGGAATGCCGCCGAGGGCGAAGCCGGCGCGCGGGCCGGTGCCGGGGGTGTTTTCCAGGAAACGGTAGGCGTCGCCGTCGATCTGCTCGATGCCGACCAGGGGAGCGTAGATCGCCAGCGTGTCGGCGGCGCCGTCGAAGTCACCCAGTTCGATACGGCCCCAGGTGCCGCCCAAGTAGACTGATGCCTCGTCGGTGCCGACGCCAGACGGGCTGGTGCCGCCGGTGCTGTTCTGCAACTCGACCTTGGCGCCGTAGAGAAGGCCATTGTCCGCCTTGCCGTCGGCGCGGACGACGATCTCGGTCTCGAGCGCGAACTCGCGGCTGGTGCGGGCCGAGCTGTCATCGTCGTAATAGGCGCCGAAGAACTCGGTGTAGCCGCCCAGGCTGACGACGATCTGCGCCTGCGCGGACTGCGCGCTGAGGGCGACCGCGGTGATGGCGGTGGTGGCAAGCAGGATATTTCTCATGACCATTCCCTGATCGGGTCGAAGGGTAAATCCGTGAACTCCCCTATCTGAACGACGCGTTAATGTTTCCGCAACAAATACTCCGCCAACTTCCAGCGAAAGGCAGAATCTGATGCATTGAAGCAACATGTTTGCGCAAATAAGTAAATTTTTGAAGTATTTGTATTAAATAAAAAATTAATTATTTCGGATTTTCTTGATTTCCAAGACTGCCATATTTTCAAAATGTCCGACACTGTTTTGTCGTATTTTTAACAAATTTGGCACCCTGCCCCGTATATTCAGCCACGTTTGTTTCGGCTGGGCACTCGAAAGGCTTGGTCGTCCGAGGCTCTCCCAGGGGAAATCCCGATCGGTGCCACCTGGATATCGAAAGAGGTGATCTTCGTGGGGTTTTCAGCTATGTCCTGGCTGACGCCCGGTACGGGAAAATCTCGATGGGAGTGGGGTCGAGCCGGCAGCCGGGAACCGCCACGCCGTTGATCCACGGCATTCGAAGGGGACCATCATGATCGACCGCATCGACCATTTCGTGCTCACGGTGCGCTCGGTGGACGCCACCTGCGACTTCTATTCGCGGGCGCTGGGAATGCGGGTGGTGGTCTTCGCCGGCGGGCGGAAGGCCCTGGCCTTCGGGGCGCAGAAGATCAACCTGCACGAGGCTGGGCGGGAGTTCGATCCGAAGGCGGAGCGGCCCACGCCGGGATCGGGCGACTTCTGTCTGATTTCCAGCACACCGGTCGACACGATGGCCGAACAGCTCCGGGGCTTGGGCATCGAGATCGAGGAGGGGCCGGTCGCGCGAACCGGTGCCACGGGCCCCATCCTGTCGATCTATTTCCGCGACCCTGACGGTAATCTGGTCGAGGTTTCGAACTACCGCTGACGGGATCCGCCCATCATGGCGCCGACCGGTCCGACATCGGTCGAGCGGCCGGACCCCGCCGTCAAGCGTTTCGCCAATCTGTGGATGGGCGCCTCGCATAGAAAGTGGCAGACGATGCCGACCGCCACCGAAATGACGATGGCCGACACCATGTAGACGCAGGCCGTCGCCAGATCCTGCTGGACCAAGTCAAGCTTGCGCCACCCAGTCCGCACGACGCCCAATGTCAGGATATGGGTCAGGTAGATCGAGTAGGAGGCGTCGCCCAGCAACGTCAAGATGGCGTTCCTTCCGATCATGCCCTTGACTTCGAGCGCCAGGAAGCCGGCGACCGTCAGGAGGGCCGGAACGCCCCAGACCAGCAGGCGGGTCTCGGCCGTTTCCCAAGGGGTCAGGACAACCATCATCACCAGTCCCGCGGCTATCGACAGCCCCGAGAGCCAGACTGGCGGAGCCAGACGCCCTTGGAGATAGATCTGGCCGAGCAGCATACCCGCCGCGAATTCCATGATGATGGATTCCGAGAAGAAGCTCAGCACCGGGTCTTCGAAGGTCAGTATGTGGCCGGCGAGGCTGATCGACGCCAGGAGTGCCGCCACCGCCGGGATGATCAGGCGGCGCGGCAGGAACATCGCCGCCGCGAAGACCCCGTAGAAGAACATCTCGTAATTCAGGGTCCATCCCGGGATCAGCAGGGGCCAGATCCTTCCAGGAGCGCCTGGATCGAAATGGGGAATGAAAAGCAGGGACTTGACCACATGCTCCGGCGTCGCCTCGGCCGCCCGGAACAGGCTGGGCATCAGCAACACCGCGATCGCCACCGCCAAGGTCACGATCCAGTACATCGGCACTATTCGGATGATCCTGTTTTGGATGAACCGCCCCGGCGACATGGGCCGGCCACTGGTCGTCACCCACATGATGAACCCGCTGATGACGAAAAAGATATCGACGCCGGCTTGGCCGAACAGCCAAACACCTTGATCGTAGAAAACCTGGAATTCGGTGACTTGGTATCGCGCGTGGTGAAAGACCACGAGAATTGCCGCGAATGCGCGGAGATATTGAATAGAAACAATATTAAGTTGATATAACCCCGAGTGCTGTTTAATGGGAATGTAGGACCGAGGCGCGTTACTCATGGCAGACCATAATAAAAGGCGGTATTTGGTACTACATGATAACGTCAACGCAGCTCAGTTGTTTCTAACCGATTGTTGGATAAGAACGCTACTCCGCTCGGTACGCAATTTCGATTACGGATTACTCTTCTCCCTCTCACGCTTTCAGTCGGGAGGAGAATCACTCCAGTCGCCCAGCGACATGATCGAAATAGCCAGTCCGACAAAGCCGAACAGAACGGCCATGCCCCAAACCAGCAGCATGGCTCCCGTGAGATCACCGTCCGTTCCCCCGGCGGGGCCCACCGTTTCCCGTCCCAATCCCGCCGATCCCAAGGTCAGGGTTCCGATCCCCCCGATATCGGTGGCGATCAGGCCCACCGCGGTGAGGGCTCCTCCCACCATGCCAGCCGCCAGGGCCCCGCCCAATCGGCGGATGATCGGCCGATCGAGCGGGCTTGGTTGGCCCGCGCGGGACTGATGGTCGGACATGCGGTTCACCCTGTTCGCGTCTATTTCATCCCTACTCTCCCGCCGCCACCGGAGGATTGCGAATCTTCAATGCGCGAGGGCAGCCGATCGTCGCACGCTACGCCCTGGTTCATTGATCGCAGCCAATCCGCGGAAGGAGTGCCGTACCATGAATCTCGACATCGAGGCCTATATCGCGCTCGGTTTTCTCGTCGCGACCGTCGGCGTGACGGTGGGGTTGTTCTGGTTCCTGATGACCCGGAAGCCGAACAGCTGAGAACCGGCTCCCGCTCCGCCGCGCGAGTACCCGCGTATTCGTTCTCCTGGACAATCCGCTCCATCGCCTTGTAACAGGTGTGCTCGGAGCGCCGGAAGGCGCGTCCGCTGGTCCTTGCGGAAGGCGAAGAGCACATCTCCATGGCACAAGAGTCCCGACCGGTTTCCCATGAAGCCCAGGTCGAAGCGTTGCGCACCCTGGTCGCGGCGGTGACCGCCAACCGCGATGGCGACAGACCGGAAGCCGGTCTGGCGCCCGGTCTGCTCGACGTCCTGGACGGGCTGGAGCCACGCGAGTCGGCGCTGGTATCCGAACTGCTGATGAGCATTGCGTTCCGCGCCGGCGGGCGGGTCTCGGAACGCTACCCCTTCATAGAATTCGCGATCCATCTGGGCCGCGCGGCGCTTGGCGACAGCGAGGATGGGGCCGACCCCGCCCGCTTCCTCCAGAGCCGCCTGCCCGATTGGGATGTCATGGAACCGGCGCTGCGCACCATGCGCCGCCATGGGCGCCGATGGTGGTCGCGTAATTCGGAAGGCGATCCGGCGGAATTGCTCCAGGCCTATGCCTTGGGGGCGGCGCAACTCGCCTGCCTCAGCCATGCCGACCAGGAGAATGGGCGGCTCGCGGCGTCCGGCCTGCTGTTCACCGCGGCGGCGCAGATCCTGACGCTCCGCAAGATCGAGGATCCGGCCACCTGGGAGCGGGATCCGGACCGCGACTAGGCCAGTCACGCCTTCGCCGGCTCCGGTCCCCGGTGCCGCTCACGCGACGCTAGGGCCAGCGCCAGCACCGCGCCGGCCAAGCCCATCGCCGCCATGACATGATAGGAGGCCGCCCCGATCCGGGCATAGGCGGCCCCGGCCAGCGTCATCGCGATCGCGGTGCCCATCCCCGTCGCCAGGGCGCCATACAGCGCCTGGGCGGTGGCCGAGCGATCGACGGGCACGGCGCTCGCGATGTGGCGCATGGCGGCGAGATGGGCGGCGCCGAAGGTCAAGCCGTGCAGCAGTTGCAGCGCCGCCAGCGTCGGCAAGGTTTCCGCCACCGCCGTGCCGGACCAGCGGACCAGCGCGCCGATCCCCGCCAGCATCAACAGGCGCCCAGCCCCCAGCCGGCGGATCACGGCGGTGCCGAAGGCGAACAGCACGATCTCGGCCACCACCCCTTCCGCCCATAGCGCGCCGATCACCGCCTCGGAATGTCCAAGCTCGCGCCAATGGAGCGTGCCGAAGGCGTAGTAGACCGCGTGGCTGGACTGGATCGCGGCGGTGGCGCCAAGGAACAGCAGGAAGCTGGGGTCCAGCATCAGGGCCATGATGCGGCCGGTCTTGAGCGGCGTCCCGGTCGACGGCATCACCGGCGGAGGCGGCCTGGGCACCAGACAGCAGGTCAGCGCCGTCAAGCCCGTCGCAAGGATCAGGAGGTGGAGCACGCTGTCGGGCCGGTTGCCCGCCACCACGACGCCGCCAAGTCCGGACGCCAGGATGAAGCTGACCGAGCCCCACAACCGGATCCGGCCGTAATCGAGCTGGTAGGCCCGCGCGATCAGCAGGGTCAGGTTGTCGCCCAGGTTCATCACCGGGCTGAAGGCCGCGTTCATCAGCATCGTCACCAGCAGGATCGCGACGAAGCCGCCCGTGGCGCCATCGACGGTCAGCTCGCCGGCCGGCAGGTAGAGGAGCGACGCCACGAAGGCGACGCCGCTCAGCGCGACCAGGGCCCGTCGGCGTTCACCGGTGCGGTCGACCACCACGCCCGCCACGGGGATCGCGATGATGCGAACCCACAGCGCCACCGCGAGGACCGTCCCGATCTGTTCCGATGAAAGGCCGCGGCTTTGCAGCCAAACCGGCCAGAACGGCAGTTGCACGCCCATGATCAGGAAATAGGCGGCGTAGAACAGCGACAGGCGCAGCGGCAACGGCATTGGGATCCGGGGGCGAGGTCCGCGAAATGTGGCGGAGGGGCGTGACGTCAGGCCAGCGGGATCTCGTTGACCTTCTTTGGCACATCATAGCCACGCTTGACCGCCGGGCGCTCCGCGATGGCGATATACCAGCGTCGCACATTCGGGAATTGCGCCAGATCGATCCGCTGCCATTCGAAACGCGAGATCCAGGGCCAGGTCGCGATGTCGGCGATCGTGTACTCCTCGCCGGCGAGGTACTCGACCGCGGCTAGCCGCTTGTCCATGACGCCGTAGAGCCGCTGGGCCTCGGCCGCGAAGCGTTCCTCGGCGTAGGGCGCCTTGCCGGGGTTGAATTGCAGGAAGTGGTGCGCCTGTCCCAGCATCGGGCCGGCCCCGCCCATCTGGAACATCAGCCACTGCCATGTCCGCCAGCGGCCCGGCCCGTCCTGCGGCATGAACATGCCGGTCTTCTCCGCCAGATAGAGCAGGATGGCGCCCGACTCCATCAGCGTCGCCCTGGTGTCGTGATCGACGATCGCCGGGATCTTGTTGTTGGGGCTGATCCTCAGGAAATCGGGGGCGAACTGCTCGTCCTTGCCGATGTCGATCGCATGGACCGTGTAGGGCAGCCCGGTTTCCTCGAGCATGATGGAGGCCTTGCGGCCGTTCGGGGTGGTCCAGGTATAAAGATCGATCACGGCCGTCTCCCCCACGCGCGGACCCCGTCCGCGGAATTGTTGATGGTCACCATCCTATCAACGCTTCCGCGAACAGGTCAGCCTTGCCGTCCCGACGATTTCACGGAATCGCCCGTTCGCCGGATCAGGCCGCGCGCACCTTGCCGATGAAGTCGTCGACCGCGTGCCGGAGCACCATCGACTGGCGGGTCAACTCGGACGACTCGCGCAGGACCTGCTCCGCCGTGGCGAGCGAGGCGTCGGCCGCCGCCGTGACACCGGAGATGTTGGCGGCCACCTCGCTGGTCCCGGCGGCGGCCTGCTCGACGTTGCGCGCGATCTCGCCGGTGGCCGCCTGCTGCTGCTCGACCGAGATCGCGATCGCGGCGGAGGTGCCGCTGACCTCGTCGATGGTGTGCAGGATGTCCTGGATCGCCTCGACCGCCTGCGCGGTCGCCGCCTGGACCGAGCTGATTTGGCCCGAGATGTCCTCGGTGGCCTTGGCGGTCTGGTTGGCGAGGTTCTTGACCTCGGACGCCACGACGGCGAAGCCCTTGCCGGCGTCGCCCGCGCGCGCCGCCTCGATCGTGGCGTTCAGCGCCAACAGGTTGGTCTGGCCGGCGATCGTGTTGATCAATCCCACCACCTCGCCGATCTTCTGCGCCGCGGTCGACAGGCTGCCGACGATCTCGTTGGTGCGCCGGGCCTTCTCCACAGCGTGCTGGATGGTTTGGGAGGATTGCTCGACCTGACGGCCGATCTCGGCGATCGAGGCGGCCAGCTCCTCGGCGGCGGCGGCGACGGTCTGGACGTTGCTCGACGCGTGGTCGGCGGCGTTGGCGACCGCCGTCGCTTGGTGGGTCGCCTGCTGGGCCGCCGTCGACATGGTGGCCGCCGTCGCATTCATCTCGCCCGACGAGGTCGTGACATGGGTGACGACGCCGTTGACGTGGTTCTCGAAGTCATCGGCCAAGTCCATCATGGCCTTGCGGCGCTCCTGGAGCATGCGCCGCTCGTGGACCGCCTGCTCGGCCTGGAGACGTTCGACCCGGATCGCGTTCTCCTTGAAAACCTGGACGGCCCTGGCCATCTCACCGATCTCGTCGGCGAAGGTCAGGCCGACGACCTCGACCGACCGGTCGCCGCCCGCCAGCAGGGTCATCGTCGCGGTGATGTTCTTGACCGGGGTCACGATGCTGCGGGCGATCAGCCAAGCCAGGACCACGCCCACCACCAACACCGCGACGACCAGGGCCACGCTGGCCTGGATGGTCCGCGCGATCTCGTCGAGGGTTTGGCGCTCGGTGTCCTTCAGCGTCGTGGTCCACGCGTCGACATTGACCTGCGTCAAGGTGCCGAACTCCTCCGCGACCACTGGCATCGTCTCGTAGAGGAGGGTGTTCACCTCGAAGGCCAAGGTCGCCATGTCGTTGAAGGACTTCATGTACGACTCGGCCAGCCGCAGCACATCCTGGGCCAGCGCCATGCGGTCCGGGTCGTCGAACCAGGCGGCGAGGTTCCTGGCCGCCGGCGTGAAGGCCGAGATCCGCCGGATGACGCCGTCGAACAGTTCCTCGCTCGGCGCCGTCAGGAACTGGGTGGCGCCGAGTCTGGCGTACATGAACTGCTCCTGCGCCACCCCGGCGATGCCCGCCGTTTCCATCTGCTTGGCCGCGGTGGCCTCGCTGATCAGGGATGACAGGTTGCCGACGACCTGCTCGCCGAGCGGCTTCAGCCTGGTTTCGACCAGATTGTCCCGCTTGGAGCGGATGTCCTTCAGCTTCGTGAACTTGGTGCCATAGTCGGCCGCCAGTACGATCATCCGTCCCAGCCGCGCACGGCTGGCGGCGTCGGCGGTCGCCGGCAGGACGACGCGGAGGTTGTCGGCGATGTGGTCGAGCAGTTCCTGGACTTTCTGGGCCGCCACCGGACTGCCGGACGAACTGAACAGCAAGGCGTTCCGGCGCAACTCGATGAAATCCAGGTTGATCATCATGATCGCCGACGTGTTGGCCGAGGTTTCGCCATACCGGTTGAAGTTATCCCGGGCCTTGGTCAACTCGACGACTCCATAACCACCGACGGCGGCAAGCAGGCATAAAACCAACAGAAATCCCGCATAGATCCGGAAACCGATCCTGAACCTGGAAATAAGAGAACCCATCGCCTCGCCTCGCCGTCTCGTCGCGCGCCGTCAGCGGCGCTCGCGTGCCTGTGGATGTCACCTCGGCGCTAGTCGCCGGAACCGGGCTCCATAAACTCTTTAAGGTCTCGTCCGCACTGATCCAGATCAGTCTTAAGTTGTCTAACTGCTGGGGAACGGAACGGATCCAAACGACGCGCCGGGGCGCGGGCGTGAGCGATTGTACTTCTCAGAAGCCCTGCGGAGCCTTAGAATGGGTTAGCTCAAAAGATGTGGAAACGATGTCCCATGGCTGCTGACCCGCGACTGACGCCGGTTCCCGGCAAGAAGCCCGCGATCGCCGGCTCCGGCTGGCAGCCTCCGCCGCCCGCGCGGAAGCCGGGTGGCGACAGCTTCGCGGCGGCGGTCCAGCAGGCGGCCACTCCGGTGCCTAGCCGGAAACCCGTTGCCACCAATAAGGAAACCACGCCAGCCGCGGGCGAACCCGTCGTGGACGCGATCCGGTCCGTCGCCGGGCTTTCTGGCCACAGCTTCGTCTCGCTGATGTCCCAGGCCCAGCAGGAAAGCGGCCTGGACACCAAGGCGCGCAACCGCAAGAGCTCGGCCACCGGACCTTTCCAATTCATCGAGCGCACTTGGCTCGATCTGGTCAAGCGCCACGGCTCGGCCTATGGGCTGGGGGACATGGCCCAGAAGATCAAGATCGTCGATGGAACGCCGACCGTCGGCGACGCCGCCACGCGCAAGAGGATCCTGGCGCTCCGGGAAGACCCCAACCTGTCCGCCGGCATGGCGGCGCGCTATTTGGGCGAGGGCAAGGAGCGGCTTGGTAAAATGCTCGGGCGTCCGGCCTCGCCGATCGAGAGCCGGATCGCCTATGTCATGGGACCCAGTGGCGCCGCCCGGCTGATCAACGCCGCGGAGAAGACGCCGAAGGCCATCGCCCGCGACCTGCTGCCCGCCGCGGCCGCCGCCAACAAGAACCTGTTCCACGACCGCTCCGGCCACGCCCTGACGGCGTCCGACATGCTGAACCGGCTGACCCGCCGGATGGCGGCGGACGAGCGTCGCTTCGCGGAGCTCGAGGGTGACACCCCCGGCACCCAGCCGACGCCCGCGCACTCCAACACCCTGCTGTTCGCCCAGATGGGCGAGGATGGCGCGCGGGACGACGGGGCCAACGAAGCGGAGGAAGGCATGATGGCCCCGCCGCCCCCTCGCGAAGGACATCACGGATAGGGTCAGGGCTTGGGTGGATTGCGGGCGAGCCAATCCTTGAGCTGAGCTATCTCCCTCTCCTGCGCGGATATCACCTCCTGGGCGAGCCGGCGCATTTCCGGGTCCTTGCCGTGCTCGATCTGGATGCGCGCCATGTCGATGGCGCCCTGGTGATGCGGGATCATCCCGCGCGCGAAGTCCACATCGGCGTCGCCGGTCGGTTCGATCGCCATGTCCTTGTGCATGCGCTCGTTCGCTTGCTTGAAGGCTTCGGCGACCGCGCCGCCCGACGGTTGGGCCCCATGGCTCATGTGATCCTGCCGCGCCAGGACCGGAGCGCCGGCCAGCGTCGACACGATCAGGGCGACGCCTCCCGAGAGGCGGAACACCTGTGAAATACCCATTTGCCGAACTCTCCCTCGTGGAATCCCGTACCGTCGGGTGGCAACCTAACGCTTACCGCCGCTGGAAGGTCAATGCGCCATAACGCGGCGGCTAAATCCGGCCGCCACCCTGATCCAACGGGGGTCGGCGACCTACATCTGGATCAGGAAGCCTTCCCGCCGGACGGCTTCGCGACACCAGGACAACAGGCCTGTACGGCTGGTTCGGACGCGGGTTCGAACGGGGGAATGGCCCGCTCCGCCGCGCGGAACACGCGTGGATGATGGATGTCGCCGGAATGGCGGCCGAGCGTGGAAGGACCGATGCTGGAAGGGGGCGGGTGCCATGGGGACCAACACGAGACAGCGTGAAGAACTGGCGCAAAGACTTTATGAGGAGAGCGATCGCACGGGAGTGGCCTGGGTCAGGCGCCCCGAGTCGGTGAAGCACGCGTTCAGGGAGGCGGCCGAGCGGAGATTGCGGACTCGTGGCGAGACGGCGGACGACGCCGATCCCGAGAAACCCGGACAGGACGCGGATCGCGCCGAACGCGAAAGACACGGCATGGCGATCACCCAGCACACCGGCGGGCCCCGGCGCGGCAAGCCCGTCATGGAACCTTGCACGCTCTGAGGCGGATCGGTTGGGAAGGGACCGGCCGAGGCCGCCGCGACGACCTTCCCATCATCGTGTTGACGCATGGCGGTTGGATCGACAAGAACATGCGGTGAAGATGGGCGGCGCCGGTGTCGCCATGTTCCTTCGGGGGAAAGCAAGCCATGTCATTCATAGACGCGCTCATCGGCCATCTGGCCCAACACGGCGCCCGCCACGGCGTTGGATCGGATGACCTGCCCTTGCTGGTGCCGGCGGTGGTCGCGGCCGGCGCCTTGGTCGCCTTCGCCGACGGCGCCACCGACCCGGCCGAACTGCGCGAGATCGACGACGAGGCGCTGGGATGCCTCATGGGCGACGCCACGCGGACGGAGGATATCCACCGCGTCCTCGCCAAGCACCTGTCCAATTACGACCGCGACACGAAATTCGGCCATGACAGGGCGCTGGCCGTGCTGGCGGATTTCTCGGACGCGCCCGAGGATCAGCGGGCCCTGGTCCTGCGCGCGGCCCTGGACGTCGGAGGAGCTGGAAGCGACGGCGCCTTGACGCAACCGGAGCGGGACGCGGCGTTGGAGATCGCCAGGATCCTGAAGCTTGATCCGTCCACCCATGGCCTGTGACGGGAGTTCACCGGCCCTGATCGGGTGATTGGTCTGGCGCTCAGCGCGGAGCCAACACCAAGCAATCCTGCCCCTTGGCCTCCAGGCGGGAGCACGCCTGCTCCGCGGCGGCCTTGGTCATCCCGGTGAAGCGGGCCTGGAACATGCCGCTCCGATTCTTGATGACGGTGGTGTCAGCCCCCTTGACCTGGACGGCGATGGCCTTGCTCGCGACGCCCAAGCCGACCTGACCGGCCTTCTGGCTCTTGTAGCTGCCGATCTGGATCGACCAGCTTTCACCCTTGGCGGCTGGTTTGACCTTGCCGACAGCCTTGACCGCGTTGGCCTTCAAGGTGCCCGCCTTGGGCGGCACGGCGACTTTCGTCTTGTCGCGGGCGGCCTTCTCGGTTCGATCCACGGCGTCGGCCTTGAGAGCGGCGCGGACGGCGGGAACCACGGCCGCGACCTCGACGGTCGCCACCGGACGTTTGAGGGGTGCCACGCCAAAACCATGATCCAGCAGGGCCGCGACCCTGTTGTCGCGGTCACGGGCGCTGCGGCCGCCCAGCACGACCGCGATCAGGCGGCGGCCGTCGCGCATCGCCGTGGCGGCGAGGTTGAAGCCCGAGGCGTTGACGAAACCCGTCTTGATGCCATCCATGCCGTCATAGCGGCTCATCAACCTGTTGTGCGACTGAACCACGGCGCCGTTGTAGGAGAAGCTGGCGCGGCTGAAATACGGAAAGTGGCGGGTGTGGGTCTTGATCAGTGCCTGCGACAACGCCGCGATGTCGCGCGCAGTCGTCTTCTGCCGAGAGTTCGGCAAGCCGGACGCGTTGACGAAGGTGGTGTTGCGCATGCCCAGGATGCGCGCCTTCGTCGTCATCATCTCCGCGAAACCCTCCTCGGTGCCGCCGATCGCCTCGGCCAGCACGACCGCCGCGTCGTTCGCCGAACGGGTCACCAGCCCCAGGATCGCGTCCTCGACCTTGATCGAGGTGCCGGCGATCAGCCCCAGCTTCGACGGCGCCATGTTCTGGGCACGCCGCGACACCGGGATGAATTGGTCGAGCGTCAACTCGCTCTTGTCCAGGGCGTCGAACGCAAGGAACAGCGTCATCATCTTGGTCAAGGAGGCGGGCTGGGTCTCGCGGTCCGGGTTCTCCGCGACCAGCACGGCACCCGTGGCCGGATCCATCAGGAGTTCTGCATACGGCGGTGCCGCCGCCATGGCCGGAACGGAGAACGCCAAGGCGAAAACGAGAGCCGCGGCGAAGGTGATGCGGGACTGCAAATCGGTAAGGCGGCGAAACATGATGGTTCCTGGAAAAACACTGCCACCCAAATCATTAACTGGCATTGGTTAACAAATTAAGAACTTTGTTTCATTCCTTTTCAGTTACTTGTGGCATGACTCTATGACGAAGGTTAAAGTACGGCCAAGCCGTCCAACCGGACGGATACCCGGACTTGCCTCAAATGCCTGACAGATCGGGAAGGGGAAAAGTGCTCGGTGATCGGTGTTTTTCAGCCTTCCAGCCGGCGTCCGAGTCGGACTTCGACGGGATACGGCTTGCCTCATTTTTTTTTCATTATAATCTCGCATGGTTAAAGTTCCATCAAGCCGCTCTTATCAGGAGTATGAATAGGAAGGATGGCGCGATGGCGACCTGCGGGCCGACAGTGTTCCGCGTTCCGGCGTGTCGACCTGGATCGCGAATCGCCATGCCATTCGCCAAAGGGACGAAAGACTCGGACAACCGCACCGACTTCACGGGCACGCCATCAGTATGAGAGATATTCTTCCAGTGCGAGACATCGATGACTGACAGTGCCGAGCCGACGACGGTCAGGCGGGTGCGGATCATGATCGTCGAGGATGACGCCCTTGTCGCCTTGGGCATACGCTGCACGCTGGACGAGCTTGGATACGAGGTTTGCGGCGTGGCGGCATCGGAACCGGAAGCCTTGGCGCTCGCCGGCAGGACACAACCGGAATTGGCGCTGATGGACATCCGGCTACGCGGTCCGACCGACGGCATCGACACCGCCCGCCGGCTCCGCGCGGAATTCGGCATCCGGTCCGTCTACCTGTCCGCCTATACCGACCACCAAACCATGAGCAGGATCACCTCGACCTACCCCCTGGGGTTCGTCCAGAAACCCTATTCCGCCGTGCAGTTGCGCATGGCGCTCGACTTGGCGGTGAGGCGGCTGGGCGCCTGATCGTCCCCGAGGGTTGCAGTCCTCGGCATTGATAGGAAGTTGCACCATGGCCGACCCCCTCACTATGGAACCGGCGCGGTTGTCGCTGCCCCTGCTGCGCGCGGTCGCGCGGGACGCCACCCTTCCCTTGGCGCTGGCGGACGGATGGCGCGAGCGGACGGAGGCGGCCGCCGCCACGGTGGCGGCGGTGGTGGCGCGGGGCGACGCCGCCTATGGCATCAACACCGGGTTCGGCCTGCTGGCGCGAAAGCGCATCCCCTCGGAGAACCTGCGGGAGCTTCAGACCCGCCTCGTGCTGTCGCACGCCGCCGGCACCGGGGCCCCTTTGGCGCCAGATACCGTGCGCCTGATCCTGGCGCTCAAGGCGGCCAGCCTGGCTCGCGGACAATCGGGGGTCCGGCCGGTGGTGGTCGAGACGCTGCTGGCCCTGGCGAACCACGGTGTCCTGCCCGTCATACCCTCCAAGGGCTCGGTTGGGGCTTCCGGCGACTTGGCGCCATTGGCCCACATGACGACGGTCCTGATCGGCGTTGGCGAGGCGTCGGTCGGCGATAGGGTCGTCCCGGCCGCCCAAGCCTTGGCCGAGGCCGGGATCGAGCCGCTGGTGCTGGAGGCCAAGGAGGGGCTGGCCCTGCTCAACGGCACCCAGGTCTCCACCGCGCTGGCGCTGGTCGGACTATTCGGCGCCGAGGATTGCCTCGCCGGCGGACTGGTCGCGGGCGCGCTGTCGGTCGACGCCGCGCGCGGCAGCGACGTGCCGTTCGATCCCCGCATCCACGAACTGCGAGGGCAGCCCGGCCAGATCGACGTCGCGGCCATCCTGCGCCGCCTGCTGTCGGGCAGCGCCATCCGCCACTCCCATCTGACCGGCGACGAACGGGTCCAGGACCCCTATTCGCTGCGCTGCCAGCCGCAGGTGATGGGCGCCTGCCTCGATCATCTGCGATTCGCGGCCCAGGTGCTGGAACGCGAAGCCAACGCCGTCACCGACAACCCGCTGGTCTTCCCGGACAGTGGGGATATCCTGTCCGGCGGCAACTTCCACGCGGAACCGGTCGCCATGGCGGCGGACGTGCTGGCGCTCGCCATCGCCGAGACCGGCGCCCTGTCGGAGCGGCGCACCGCCCTGCTGATGGACACCACGCTCAGCGGCTTGCCGCCCTTCCTGGTGGCGGAGGGCGGCCTCAACTCCGGCTTCATGATCGCCCAGGTGACGGCGGCGGCATTGGCGTCGGAGAACAAGCAGCTGGCCCATCCCGCCAGCGTCGACAGCCTGCCGACCTCCGCCAATCAGGAGGACCATGTCAGCATGGCGACCCACGGCGCGCGCCGGCTGGGCGACATGGCGGCGAACACGGCGGCGATCGTTGCGATCGAGCTGCTGGCCGCCTGCCAGGGGATCGACTTCCACAAGCCGCTGGAAACATCACCGGCCCTACGGGACGCGCTGGCGATCGTTCGCGGCCGCGTGCCGTTCTACGACCGCGACCGTTATTTCGCGCCCGACATCGCCGCCGCGACCGCCACGGTGACCGAGGGCTCGTGGCACGCCTTCATGGACAAAGGGACGTTACCAGGAGTCGTGGGGGCAGGAGCCCTGTGACCGGGAGTCCTGTGATCGCGGCCTCCGATTTCGTATGATCGCGCAAAAGCAAGATCGAACGAAATAGGGAGGTTTGGTGACCATGCGCGGACTCATGATGGATCAGCCGCTGTTGATCTCCTCGCTGCTCGGCCACGCGGAGGAGTATCACGGAACCACCGAGATCGTGTCCCGCACGATCGAGGGACCCATCCACACCTACACCTACGCCGAGGCGGCCAAGCGGGCGCGCCAGTTGGCCAACGCCCTGGTGGCGCTTGGTGTGGAGCCGGGCGACAGGATTGGCACCGTGGCGTGGAACGGCTTCCGGCATTTCGAGATCTACTACGCGACCTCGGGAATGGGGGCGGTCTGCCACACCATCAACCCGCGCCTGTTTCCGCCGCAGATCTCCTACATCATCAACCACGCCGAGGATTCCTACCTGTTCGTCGACCTGACCTTCGTGCCGCTGCTCGAAGGCATCGCCGACAGCCTCAAGGCGGTCAAGGGCACCGTGGTGATGACCGACCGCGACCACATGCCGGAGACATCGCTGCCCAACGTCCTGTGCTACGAGACGCTGGTGCGCGGCCATTCCGACCGGTTCGACTGGCCGGTGTTCGACGAGGGCACGGCCTCCTCGCTCTGCTATACCTCCGGCACCACCGGCAATCCCAAGGGCGTGCTGTACACCCACCGCTCGACGGTGCTCCACAGCTACGCGATCGCCCTGCCCGACGCGCTCGGCCTGTCCTGCCGCGACGTGGTCATGCCGGTGGTGCCTATGTTCCACGTCAACGCCTGGGGCCTGCCCTACGCGGCACCCATGGCGGGGGCCAAGCTGGTGTTCCCCGGCGCCCGGATGGATGGAGAGAGCCTGCATGGGCTGATGGAGTTGGGAGGCGTCACCCTCAGCGCGGGCGTGCCCACGATCTGGGCCGGGCTGCTCCGCCACATGCGGGAGACGGGCAAGAGGTTCGGCAGCCTGACCCGGACCGTCGTGGGCGGCTCGGCGGCGCCGCGCGCCATGATCGAGACCTTCCAAGACGAGTTCGGCGTCGACCTGATCCACGCCTGGGGCATGTCGGAAACCTCGCCGATCGGCTCCGTCTCGCGGCTGAAGCCGGGCATGGATGGCTTGTCCGAGGACGCGAAGATGGCGATCCGCGCCAAGCAGGGTCGCCCGATCTTCGGCATCCGCATGAAGATCGTCGACGACGAGGACAAGCCCCTGCCCCACGACGATGTCGCCTTCGGCCACCTCAAGGTGTCCGGCCCCTGGGTCTGCGCCCGCTACTTCAAGGAGGAGCCAGGGCCGACCCATGACGAGGATGGCTGGTTCTCGACCGGCGACGTCGCCACCATCGACGCCGATGGCTACATGAGCATCACCGACCGCAGCAAGGATGTCATCAAGTCGGGCGGCGAGTGGATCAGCTCGATCGAGCTGGAGAACACGGCGGTCGCCCACCCGGACGTGGTGGAGGCGGCGGCGATCGGCGTCGCCCATCCCAAATGGGACGAGCGGCCCCTGCTGGTCGTGATCCGCCGGCCGGGCAGCGACCTGACCCGGGAAGGCCTTTTGGAATTCTTCGAGGGCAAGGTCGCCAAATGGTGGCTGCCGGACGACATTGTGTTCGTCGAGGAATTGCCGCATACCGCGACCGGCAAGCTGTTGAAGACCAGGTTGCGTGAGCAATTCAAGGATTACCGCTTGCCCACCGCGGCGGAATGACCCCAAGGGAGCGGCGGCGAGAGATCATGCGGACCCATGGCGATCCACCGCCCTCCCCTCCGGCGCTACCGGAAACCGACAGCTCCGCCCCGATGAACCCCGTGACGCGCCACGCGCTGATGGCGCTGGGCTTCGTGATGGTTGGGCTGGGCACGCTGGGGGTGTTCCTGCCGGTGCTGCCGACGGCGCCTTTCCTGATCGTCGCCGCCTGGGCCTTCTCGCGCAGTTCGGAGCGTTTCCACCGCTGGCTTTACAACCATCCCTGGTTCGGCCCGCCGTTGACCGCCTGGAACAGGCACGGTGTCATCCCGGTCGTCGGCAAGGTCATGTCGGTGGTGGGCATGTATGGCAGCCTGATCCTGGTCATCCTGTTCGTGGCCCAGGACTGGGTGCTGCCAGCCATCCACTTCACCGTCGTGACCGTGGTCGCCGCCTATATCCTGACACGGCCGAGTCGGCCGCCCAGTCCGGAAACCGAACCGCGCGTCAGCCCCGCTGACTGAACCAGTCGAGCAGGGTTTCGCAATCCTTCAAGTCGACGCGATGGGTTTCCCGCAGGTCCGCCAGGACGCCGCACAGCTCGTCGCTGGCGACGCGGGGCAAGGTGTCGTCGAACTGTCCGACGACCCAGGCCATCCCGCCATTGAGCAACGCCAGCCGCTCGCCCAAGGCGTCGAGCCCAAGCACCTCGTCGTGGAGGCCGCTGGTGGCGTGGGACGGCGTCTCTCCCAACTGGGTGACGACGCGTGTCAGGACACCACAGAAACGCGCCTGATTGCGCTGGACCGACATCAGCAGGTCCGTGGCCTCGGGCGGCTCGAACTCCGCCACGAGCGCGGTCAGCGCCTTCGCGCTGGCGCGGCCAACCTCCAGCATGACGTTCAGCCGCCGCGCCAATTCGTCGTCCGCGATCGGATCGGCGATGGGCGCCTTGGAATACGCGGGGTCGATCTCGGCGGCGAGGCAGGGTGGCGAAGCACAGCTTGCCGTCTCAAGTTCGGACATGCTCGTTACTCCTTCGACACCAATATAGCGATGCTTGATTGGACTTTGTAGCGAGCCTCAAAAATGTCCCGAAGATTACCGGGAATAGTCGAGACGCTTCCGTGTTGTCCGTACCGTCATAACACTGGATTTCACCCGAACAGCCCGGGATGTCCGGGTTGGCGACTATGTTAATGGAAGGAATTGGTTTGGATGTGCGGCAAATTTTGGCTCGTCTTGATTCCTTTGCTCATGATCGGCGGTGTCACTGGATGCGGTGACGACTCGATGTCGCTCCACGAACCGGCATCGCCACCCGCCGCCGACGCGGCCTGGCTTCCTCCCGAGGGATCGGGCGCCGCTCCCGGCCTCAGACGCTGAGGACATCCGGCGGCACCGGGCGGGGCCGGCGATCCTCACCGATCGCGACATAGGTGAAGACGCCTTCGGTCACCTTGGCAGCGGTCCGCGCCAAGCCCCGCCTGATCCAGGTGTCGACCTTGATCGACAAGGAGGTCCGGCCGACTCGGATCACGGCGCAGTAGCAGCTGACCTCGTCGCCGATCAGCACGGGCTGGTGGAACTTCATCGCCTCGATGCCGACGGTGGCGACCCTGCCCCCGGCCCGGCGGGCGGCGACCATGCCTCCCGCGACGTCCATCTGTGACAGCAGCCAGCCGCCGAAGATGTCGCCGTTGGGGTTGGTGTCGGCCGGCATCGCGATCGTCCGCAACGCCGGGCCATGGCTGAAATCCGGTTCCTGTTCCGACATCGCCGCTTCCTCTTGAGTTGGGGAGCAAATCCGAATACCAAATATTGTGATCGATTCATACCGCGACACCGCATCCCTTGCGTCGGCAGTGATCTAATTCCTATAATATGGCCATGAGCGATTTATTTCAAAACACGGTGCGCAAGGAAGACAGCTACTCCGCCCAGGACATCGAGGTGCTGGAGGGGCTGGAACCTGTGCGCCGCCGGCCCGGCATGTATATCGGCGGCACGGACGAACGCGCCCTCCATCATCTCGTGGCCGAAATCCTTGACAACGCCATGGACGAGGCCGTCGCCGGCCACGCCAGCCGAATCGACTTGGAACTGGCGCTCGACGCCACCGTGACGATCCGCGACAACGGGCGCGGCATCCCGATCGACGAGCACCCCAAATACCCCGGCAAATCGGCGCTTGAAGTGATCATGACGACGCTGCACTCCGGTGGCAAGTTCAGCGGCAAGGCCTATGCCACGTCCGGCGGCCTGCATGGCGTCGGCCTGTCCGTCGTCAACGCCCTGTCGGATCGCCTGACGGTGGAGATCGCCCGAGACCGCCAGCTCTACACCCAAAGCTACAGCCGCGGCCTCGCCGTTGGCGACTTGGTCGGGCTGGGTCCGGTCAACAACCGGCGTGGCACCACCATCAAGTTCCATCCCGATCCGCTGATCTTCGGCGAGGGCGCCGCCTTCAAGCCGGAGCGGCTGTACCGCATGGCGCGGTCGAAGGCATATCTCTACAAGGGCGTCGAGATCCGCTGGGCCTGCGATCCCGAACTGCTGGGCACCGACGCGGTGACGCCGGCCTCGGAAACGCTGCGGTTCCCCGGTGGGTTGAACGACTACCTGACCGCCGCGCTGAAGGACCGCAAAGCTCTGACCCCCGCCCCCTTCGCCGGCGAGGTGCCGTTCCCCGGCGACGCCGGCCGGGCGGAATGGGCCATCGCGTGGCCAGAGGACGAGGAGGGCTTCATCCACTCCTATTGCAACACCGTCCCGACGCCACAGGGCGGCAGCCATGAGATGGGCCTGCGCGCGGCGTTGATCCGCGGGCTGAAATCGTTTGGCGAGCTGGTCAACAACAAGCGGGCCGGTCAGGTCACGGCGGACGACGTGTTCGGCGGCGCCAATATCCTGCTGTCGGTTTTCATCCGCGATCCGTCCTTCCAAGGCCAGACCAAGGAGAAGCTGGCGACGGCCGAAGCGGCCCGGCTGGTCGAGGCCGCCGTCAAGGATCACTTCGACCACTGGCTATCCGCCGACCCCGCCGCCAGCAACGTCCTGCTCGACCACCTGATCGAGAAGGCCGAGGAGCGCCAGCGGAAGCGTCAAGCCAAGGAGATGTCGCGCAAGACCGCGACCCGCAAGCTCCGCCTGCCCGGCAAGCTGGCGGATTGCAGCCGCAACACGCCGGACGGCACCGAGGTCTTCCTGGTCGAGGGCGACTCGGCGGGCGGTTCGGCCAAGCAGGCGCGCAACCGGGAAACCCAGGCCATCCTGCCGCTGCGGGGCAAGATCCTCAACGTGGCGAGCGCCACGGCCGACAAGATGCGCGCCAACCAGGAACTGAGCGACTTGATCCAGGCGCTGGGCTGCGGCGTCGGGCGCGACTTCTCGTCGGAGAAGCTGCGCTACGAGCGGGTCATCATCATGACCGACGCCGATGTCGACGGCGCGCACATCGCCTCGCTGCTGATGACCTTCTTCTACCGGGAGATGCCCGGCCTGATCCAGAACGGTCACCTGTACCTGGCCCTGCCGCCGCTCTACCGCGTTTCCCACGGCGGCAAGTCGGTCTACGCCCGCGACGACATCCACAAGGAGGAACTGCTCAAGACGGTCTTCGCCGGTAAGAAGGTCGAACTGAGCCGCTTCAAGGGCCTTGGCGAGATGCAGCCGTCGCAGCTCAAGGAAACCACCATGGACCCGACCAAGCGAACCCTGCTGCGCGTGGTGGTGCCGGATACCCATGACCCGGAGATGCGGGGCGAGGTCGAACAGACCAAGTCTCTGGTGGAAAGCCTGATGGGCCGCAAGCCGGAACTGCGGTTCCAATACATCCAGGATAACGCCAAGTTCGTCCAGGACATCGACGTCTAGGCACATCGGCTAGCGGAACCACTTTCCACGAGGCCCTGTTGGGGTTGGGGACGGCGCGGCCAAGTCGATCGTCGCGCGCCGGAGCGATACAACCCCAAGGGGCAGGCCCCAGAGGCAGGAAAGCAGATGCTTATCCGAGAGATCATGACCCGCGACGTGGAGGTGGTCGCTCCGAGCGACACCATTCAGCGCGCGGCGAAACTAATGGACGACCTGAACGTCGGCGTTCTTCCCGTATGCGAGGGACCGAAGCTGGTCGGACTCGTCACCGACCGCGACATCACGGTTCGCGCAACTTCCGTCGGCAAATCACCCTCGGAATGCAAGGTCGCGGAGGTCATGACCGACGATCCGCGCTTCTGCTACGAGGACGACGTGGTCAGCGATGTGTCCCGCCTGATGGGCGACATGCAGATCCGGCGCGTTCCCGTGCTCGACAATCAGGACAAGCTGATCGGCATCGTATCGCTGGGCGACATCGCGACCGATACGGACCGCGCCCAATCGATCGCCGACACCCTTGGCCAAGTATCGGAACCCTCGGCGCCCGATCGCGCCTGAGCGTTTCGACCAAGCTTCCCATTTCCGAATTCGACCCGAACCTTGATGGAGACCAACGGCATGGCCGCGAGCAACCAGAACCACGACAAAGCCCATGACATGGCCGAGGAAGGCCTGGACAAGATGGTCGAGGGCGACACCAAGCAAGGCGAGAAACTGGTCGAGCAGGCCAAGAAGATCGATTCCGCCGCCGTGAACGAGGTGGCCAAGGAAGTCGAGGAAGACCGCAAGCAGGCCGAGAACTTCAAGAAGTAGGAAACACCCCTCAGCGGTCCAGGATCGTCCCGGTCACGACAGCCTCGTGCAGGTCGCAGCCGGTCAGGTCGGCGTTGGTCAGGTCGCAGCCGTGCAGGATCGCCTTGCGCAGCCGCGCCCCGGCCAGCCTGGCCCGCACAAGCGAGGTGTGAAGCAGCCGGTCGGCTCCGATCTTGAGTGAGGCCAGATTGGCTTGTTCGAGGCACACGTCGATCAGGATCGCGCGGTCCAGGCGAGCGCCCCGCAGGTCGGCGGCCCGCAGATTGGCGGATCTCAGATCAGCGCCATCCAACTGGATCGATTGCATCTGCGCTCCCTCGAGATTGGCGCCGCGCAGCCGAACACGCGACGCGATGCCCAAGCTCAGGACGCGGTTGCGCAGGTCGGCGCCATCCAAATCCATTTCAACGAGATTGAGCTGTGTCCCTTCCCGGCCGCCGCTCTTCAGCCAGCGGGCATGGGCTATCAGCAGGTTTTCGAGATCCAGCGCGGGAGGGGGTTCCGGGTCCGGCTCCTTCGCCTCGATCGGCAGAGGCACGGGGTTCCGCTGTTGCGCCACCGCCTCGTCGTCGGAGCGGATCGCCGTCTTCAGCATGGTAGCGGCCGTGGTCGTGGCGTCGGTCATGTCGGCGCCCCGCAGGTCGGCGCCGGAGAAGTCGGTGCCGCTGAGATTGGCGCCGACGAATTTCGAGTTCCGCAGGTCGGTCCGGACCAGCCGGGCGTCCGACAGCTTGCTGTGCGAAAAATCGGCGCCCGCCGCGAACGAGCCCGACAGTTTGGCCCGCGCCATGTCGGCCCGGACCAGGATGGTCGAGTTCATGTCCGCCGGTCCCGGCTCGAACCCGATGACCTTCAACTCGCCATCGCTGCCCTTGTTGGCCATCGAGCCATCGCGCAGATCCACCTCGATCATCACGGCGTCGCGCAGCACCGCGCCCCGTAGATTGGCCCCCCGCAGGTCGGTGCGGAATAGATGGCTGCCCGACAGGTCCGCGCCGCGCAGATCGGCGCCGAACAGGTCGGCGTGATCGAGGACCGTGCCCGTCATCCTAGCGTCGCGCAGGATGGCGCCGGACAAATGGGCGCCGGTCAGGTTGCGGTTGGTGAAATCGAGGCTGGACAGGTCGAAGAAGGGCATGTTGGCCCGCGATCCATTGGGCCGCCCTTCCATGAAGCGTTTATGCCGATCGCAAACCCGGTCGAGTTGCTCTTGCGTCAGCTTGATCTTGGCTTTGCGTTCCTCTTCGATCGCCATGCGTCATCCGAACAGCTTGTCGATATCGCTTTGATTGATCTCGGTGCTACCGCTGGGCGCCGGAGGTGCCGGAGCCGGTGGCGGGGGAGGAGGAGGCTGCCAAGCCGGGGCCGGTGGCGGCGGCGGAGCCGGCTGGGCGGCGGGAGCGTCGAAGCTGATACTGTCGAACAGCGCGTCGATCGTCGCCTGATCGACACCGTCGCCGGCGGCGGCCGGGCCGTTGAGCAGATGGGCGTCCGGCCGATCGTCGTTCATCTTGCGATGGGAGGTGGAGGCGTCGGCGGAAGCCAGGACCGCGCGGTCCACACCCCAGATCTCAATCATCGTGTTGACGCGCTGCTCGATGTAGCGGAGCGTGTTGACCACCTTTGTGGTGCGCTGGCCCGTGATGTCCTGGAAAGAGCAGGCCGTCATGATCTCCATGATCTGGACTTCGATATCGTTCGCCAGATCGCCGATATCCAGCTTGGTGTCGCCACGATGCGCCCGGTGCATCTGGCTGGCGAACTCCTGGATCCGTTCGGCGGCGTTCAGGATCTCGGTCGTCGCGCGCTCGGTCGCGGTGACGATGGCGTCCAGCTCGCCGGTCGCCGCCATGATCCGATTGGCGCCCGCGTCGGCTGGCCGCAAGGCCGCGATCTCGCTTCGGGTCTGCTGGATGTAGCTGCTCATCTCCTGCAGTTCCTGGCGCAGGATGCGCAGGTGGGTCGAGCGGTCGGGAGCACCGGCGCCCCCGGTCCCACCCATGTCCACCATCATCTCCATCGGCTGGGAGGCGACGACGGTCGTGCCTTCCATCCCGCTCAGCCGATCGACCTGACGCTCCAGCTTGCCCGCCAGCCGGCGCCAATCATCGACCGAAACCACCCGCGTCCTGCGGTCCCGCATCCGGAGGAAGGCGCGGCCCCGCGCCGACGAGGACAGGGCCTCCTCCATGCTCAGGTAATCGAGTTCGGTGAGATCAAGCAACTCGGGTACGGTCATCTTTGCGCTTCTGACCACTCAAGACGGCATCGGGATAGGGTGGGCGGGCCGAAGCATATCTCCGTCCTCTTAACTTACCCCTAATGCACGCGGCGGGCTCCACGCGTCGCGGGGTCCTGCCGCTCGCGACAAAAAAGCCGCTCGAATTGAGCGGCTTTTCCGATGGATCGGGTTTGGCGGTTCTCGGAAAGGTCAGCCGGCGGTGCCGACACGCTGCCGGAGTGTTTGCAGCAGGCTCTCGATCTGCCCACCGCCACGCTGGATGACGGAGGAGAATTCCGACCGCTGGGTGACGCTCATGCTGACACCCTCGACCGCGACGTCGATCACCTTCATGGTGTCGCCGCGCTGGCGGACACGCCAGTCGACGGCCACGGGAGGCGCGTCGGGCCGGATGATCTGCGAGTTGACGATCGCGTCGCTGTCGCCTTCAGGGCGATGTCCAGTGATCTTCAACGTCTCGTTGACGTCGAGGTTCTGACCGGAATACTGCGAGAACCGGTCGGCGTAGACCTGGACGATCAGGCGCTCGAACAGTGTCCCGTATTCCTGCTGCTGCTGTGGCGTGGCCGTACGCCAGTTGGCGCCCAGCACGAAGCGGCTGATATACGGAACGTCGAAGCCCTCGTTCAGCAGCACGCGGAACCGCTTCATGGATTCCTCGCGGCCCAGGCTGGGCTTGACCAGCACATCGATGGCGCGAGCGCCCAGGTCCTGGATGAATTTGGCGGCGGCTTCCGAACGCGCGTCGGCGTGGCCAGCGGAGGGAAGCGCGGCGGTACCCGCAAAGGCGAGCAGCGCGGCGCAGGCGATAAGGAAACGGCGTCTGATCATGGCGTGCTGGACTTGGAGACGCCGCCGGGATTTTCAACCGGGGGAGCGTCGTCCTCGGGAAATTCAGGGAATTCGGGGAACTCCGGAGAAGCACTGGTCCCAGCTTGGCCGTCGTTGATCTCGCTGATCCGGTTCTGACGGTACAGGCTGCGCAGCGACGCGTAATAGTCGAGCGAGTTGCGGCGCATGTCGTCGATCGGCTCGATCAGGCTGGCGCGCGCGTCGAGCGCGCCGGCGACCGCCCGGCCGATCGGGATGGCGTCGCGGTCGGTGTTGGCGGCCCACAGGTTGACCGGGTCGCCGAACGCCTCGGCGGCGATGCCGGTGGTGTCGCGGAAGTTGGACGGACCCAGCAGCGGTAGCACCAGATACGGACCTTCCGGCACGCCCCACACGGCGAGCGTCTGGCCGAAATCCTCCGCCTTGTAGGGCAGGTCGTGGTCCGCCGCGACATCGAGCACGCCGCCGATGCCGACGGTCGTGTTGATCAGGAACCGCTTGGTCGCGACCTCGGCGCCGTCCCAGTCCGCCTGCAGCAGCTCGTTGGCGATGGTCAGCGGGCTGCGCAGGTTACGGAGGAAGTTGCGGATGCCGTTCCGAATCGGATTGGGCACGACTCCGCGATAGATCTCGGCCGCCGGCCGGAACAGCAGGATGTCCGTGCCCTCGTTGAAGCCGAAGATCGCGCGGTTGAATCCTTCAAGCGGATCATTGGCTTCCTTGTAGGCGGCCAGGGCCACCGGATCATCGCTCGGCGGCATGACGCACCCGGACAGCGAGCCGCCGAAGGCCAGCAGGGCGACGGCGGCGACAGGACCGCGGAAGCGGGAGAAGCCAGGGAGGTTCCCAGGGAAGTTCATGGATAAGTCGCTCATCCAGACAGGAAAATCAGGGGTCACAGCCGCCACGGTCCATCGTCGCGGAAGACGCAAGTTAAACTGACGTAACATATGGAAATGTATTTGACCAGCCGGCCGGTGGTCGGATCACGCACCCGCGGCGGGGTGGCACCCGCTCCCAGGGCCGAAACGCGCGCTCATTCGGGTCCAGCCAAGCTTTTCCGCGAAAAGACGTTTACCTCGCATAAAGATATGTTTATATATCGATCGAGGATAACCAACCAACGGCATTCGAGGACAGGCACGGCGCATGGATTCCCTGCTCACGGCACTCAAGGCGGCGGCGGAACCGACACGGTTGCGTCTGATGGCGTTGTGCGCCCAGGGCGAACTGACGGTGACCGAGCTTACCCAGATCCTTGGCCAGAGCCAGCCCCGCGTGTCCCGCCATCTCAAGCTGCTGTGCGATGCCGGTCTGCTCGACCGCTTCCGCGAAGGCACCTGGGCGTTCTACCGGCTGGCCGAGCGGGGCGCCTTCGCCGACCTCGCCCGCACGCTGATCGACGCCGTTCCGGCCAACGACGCCACGCTGGCGCTGGATGTCGAACGCTTGGCCGCGATCAAGCGCGCCCGGGCGGAGGCGGCCGCCGATTATTTTCGAGAGAACGCCGCCCGCTGGCACGAGATGCGCTCGCTGCACGTGCCCGAGCGTGACGTGGAGGCGGCGCTGCTGCGGCTGCTGCCGTCATCGGGCATCCAGGACCTGCTGGACCTTGGCACCGGCACCGGCCGCATGCTGGAATTGCTGGCACCCCGCGTCGAGCGCGCGCTGGGCGTCGATCTATCGCGCGAGATGCTGGCGGTCGCCCGCTCCAACCTGGAACGCGCCGGTCTGCGGAACTGCCAGGTGCGGCAGTCCGACATGTACCAACTGCCGCTGCCGTCGTCCTCGTTCGATGCCGTCATCGTCCACCAGGTGCTCCACTACGCCGAGGAGCCCGCCGACGTGCTGGCCGAGGCCGCGCGCGTGCTGCGCCCGGGCGGCAGGCTGGTCATCGTCGATTTCGCCCGCCACGACCTCGAATCGCTGCGGATCGAACACGCCCACCGCCGGCTTGGCTTCGGCGACGACGAGGTCACCGGCTGGCTACATGCCGCCGGCATGACCCCCGAGCCCGTCGTCCACTTGCCCGGCGACCCGCTGACCGTCAATTTGTGGCCCGCCAAGCGCGATGGGAGCGATCACCTCACCGCGCCCAGCACCGCCGCACCCGCCCTTTCGACCTTCGGAGTTAATTGAATGAGCCTGGCCCCCAATAGCCTTGAAAGGCATGCCGGTTCCATCGCCCTCACGGGTCTGCGGCTGGACACCCCCCTGCCCGCCAATCTGGCGGTCAGCTTCGAGTTCTTCCCGCCCAAGACCGAGAAGATGGAGCAGACGCTGTGGCAGGCCGTTCACAAGCTGGCTCCGCTCCAGCCGGAATTCGTCTCGGTGACCTATGGCGCCGGCGGCACGACCCGCGAGCGCACCCACGCCACGGTCTGCCGACTGCAGAAGGAGACCGGCATCCAGGCGGCCGCCCACCTGACCTGCGTCGGCGCCACCCGGGAGGAGATCGACACGATCGCCAAGACCTACTGGGATAGCGGCATCCGCCATATCGTGGCGCTGCGCGGCGATCCGCCGACCGGCGTCGGCACCGCCTACGAGCCGCATCCCGGCGGCTACGCCTATGCCGCCGATCTGGTCGCGGGCTTGAAGCGCGCCGCCGATTTCGAGATCAGCGTCGCGGCCTATCCGGAGAGCCATCCGCAGGCGACCAGCCCTGCCGACGACCTGGACAACCTGAAGCGCAAGATCGACGCCGGCGCCACGCGGGCGATCACCCAGTTCTTCTTCGACGTCACCGCCTATCTGCGCTTCGTCGAGCGGGCGGCGGCGGCCGGCATCACGGTGCCGATCGTGCCGGGCATCCTGCCGATCACCAACTTCACCCGCGCCATCGAGTTCGCCGGAAGCTGCGGCGCCGCGATCCCGCCGTGGATGGCGGATCTGTTCGCGGGACTGGACAACGATCCCGAGACGCGCCAATTGGTCGCCGCGACGGTCGCGGTGGAGCAGTGCCGCCAACTCCACGCCGAGGGCATCCAGAACTTCCATTTCTACACCCTCAACCGCGCCGAGCTGACGGTGGGCATCTGCCACATGCTGGGCGTCCGTCCCAGGGAGCTGGCGACCGCGCCGGCGCCCGCCACCGCTTCCTGACACACCAGTACCGAGACAGAAGAAGAACCATGGCCCATCTCCTCGACCTTCTCAAAGAACGCGTGCTGCTGTGCGACGGCGGCATGGGCAGCAGGGTTCAGATGCTCGACCTGGATGTCGAGCGGGACTACTGGGGCATGGAGAACTGCACCGACGTGCTGGTCCTGTCCCGGCCCGATCTGGTGCGCGAGATCCACCGCGGCTACTTCGAGGCCGGCGCCGACATGGTGGAGACCAACACCTTCGGCGCGTCGCCGATCACGCTGGGCGAGTTCGACATCTCGGACAAGGCGTTCGAGATCAACCAGCGGGCGGGCGAACTGGCGCGCGAGGCGGCGGAGAGCTTCAAGGACGGCCGTCAGCGCTTCGTGCTCGGCTCGGTCGGTCCGGGAACCCGGCTGCCCAGCCTCGGCCATGTCGCCTACCAGCCGCTGGAGGACGCCCTCGCCGTCCAGGCGCGCGGGCTGATCGCCGGCGGCGTCGACGCCATCCTGATCGAGACCTGCCAGGACCCGCTGCAGATCAAGGCGGCGGTCAACGCGGTCAAGGTCGCCAGGAGGGAAGCCGGCGCCGACACCCCGATCTTCGTCCAGGTCACGGTCGAGACCACCGGCACCCTGCTGGTCGGCAGCGACATCGCGGCGGCGGCCACGGTCATCCACGCGCTCGACGTGCCGCTGATCGGCCTCAACTGCGCCACCGGCCCGGCCGAGATGTCGGAGCACGTCAAGTGGCTGGCGGAGAACTGGCCGGGCCTGATCTCGGTCCAGCCGAACGCCGGCCTGCCGGAACTGGTCAACGGCGCCACCCGCTATCCCCTGATGGCCGAGGAGCTGGCCGGCTGGCTGGAGCGCTTCGTCCGCGACGACGGGCTGAACCTGGTCGGCGGCTGCTGCGGCACCAACATCCCGCACATCCAGGCGACCGACGCCATGCTGCGGAAGTTGGCGGGCGCCGGGCAGATCCGCCCCTCGGTCAAGCCGCGCACCCATCATTGGATCCCGTCGGTGGCGTCGCTCTATAGCCAGGTCTCGCTGCGCCAGGAGAACGCCTATCTGTCGATCGGCGAGCGCTGCAACGCCAACGGCTCCAAGAAGTGGCGCGAGCTTCAGGAAAAGCACGATTGGGACGGCTGCGTCGAGATGGCCCGCGATCAGGTCAAGGAGGGCAGCCACACGCTCGACGTCTGCACCGCCTTCGTCGGCCGTGACGAGGTCGCCGAGATGAACGAGGTGATCACCCGCTTCACCGGTTCGGTGACGGCGCCGCTGGTGATCGACTCCACCGAATACACCGTGCTGGAACAGGCGCTGGCCCGTCATGGCGGCAAGCCGATCATCAACTCGATCAACTTCGAGGACGGCGAGGAGCCGGCCGCCCTGCGGCTGAAGCTGGCCAAGAAGTTCGGCGCCGCCGTGATCGCCCTGACGATCGACGAGGAGGGCATGGCGAAGACGGCGGAGAAGAAGCTGGAGATCGCCAAGCGGCTCTACGACTTCGCGGTCAACCAGCACGGGCTGCGGCCCGAGGACCTGCTGTTCGACCCGCTGACCTTCACCGTCGCGACCGGCAGCGAGGACGACCGCAAGCTGGGCCAATGGACGCTGGAGGGCATCGAGGCGATCAGCCGCGAGATGCCGGACTGCCAGATCATCCTGGGCCTGTCGAACATCTCGTTCGGTCTCAATCCCGCCGCCCGGCACGTGCTCAACTCGGTCTTCCTGGATCACGCGGTCAAGCGCGGCATGACCGGCGCCATCGTCCACGTCTCCAAGATCATGCCGCTGCACAAGATCCCCGAGGCGGAGGTCAAGGCGGCCGAGGACCTGATCTTCGACCGCCGGGCGGAGGGCTATGACCCGCTGCACGCCTTCATCGCGCTGTTCGAGGGCCGGAAGGCCGCGTCCGCCGTCAAGAAGGAGCGCCCGGCCAACATCGACGAGCGGCTGAAGCAGCGCATCATCGACGGCGACCGGACCGACCTCGACGTCGATCTGGCGAAGGCGATGGAGAGCTATCCGCCGCTGGAGATCATCAACACCTTCCTGCTGGACGGCATGAAGGTGGTCGGCGAGCTGTTCGGATCGGGCAAGATGCAGCTGCCCTTCGTGCTCCAGTCGGCCGAGACGATGAAGGCGGCGGTGGCCTATCTCGAGCCGCACATGGAGAAGATCGACGGCCAGGAGAAGGGCACCATCGTTCTCGCCACGGTCAAGGGCGACGTCCACGACATCGGCAAGAACCTGGTCGACATCATCCTGACCAACAACGGCTACCGCGTGGTCAACCTAGGCATCAAGCAGCCGATCACCAACATCCTGAACGCGGCCAAGGAGCACAAGGCCGATGCCATCGGCATGTCGGGCCTGCTGGTCAAGTCCACGGTGGTGATGCGCGAGAACCTGGAGGAATTGAGCCGGGGCGGCGTCGAGGTGCCGGTCCTGCTGGGTGGGGCCGCCCTGACGCGCGGCTATGTCGAGGAGGATTGCGTCAAGGCCTATGCCGGCGGCCGCGTCGCCTACGCCCGCGACGCGTTCGACGGGCTGTCGCTGATGGACAAGGTGGTCAACGGCCAGTTCGACACCTTCCTGGCCTCCAACCACGCCAAGCGGCAGGGCCGGGCCACCAACCAGCGGCGGAAGCTGGGCCAGCCGGTGGAGGTCGATACCGGCGTCGTCGATGTCGAGGCGGTGCGGGCGCGGCGCGATCGGCTGGGCGAGGGCGTCGCGGTGCCGACGCCGCCGTTCTGGGGTCCGCAGGTGATCGGGCGGGTGCCGCTCAAGACCCTGGTGCCCTACCTGAACGAGCGGATGCTGTATCAGCTCCAGTGGGGCTACCGGAAGGACGGCAAGTCGCTCGACCAGTTCAAGGAGTGGTCGAAGAAGGAGCTTCGCCCCATCCTCAACCGCATGCTGACGACGGCGGCGGAGCAGGAGATCCTGACCCCGCAGGCGGTCTATGGCTATTGGAAGTGCGCCGCCGACGGCAACGACGTCATCCTGTACCAGGAGGACGGCAAGTCGGAGGTCGCCCGCTTCACCCTGCCCCGCCAGCGGAAAGAGGATGGCGAATGCATCGCCGACTTCTTCCGCGACGTGTCGCACGGGCCGGCCGACCGCGACGTGATCGGTTTGCAAGTCGTGACCATGGGCCAGAAAGCGAGCGACATCGCCCGCGAGTGGTTCGCAGAGAACCGGTACCAGGACTACCTGTACTTGCACGGCCTGGGCGTCGAGATGGCCGAGGCGATGGCGGAATACGTCCACAAGCGCATCCGCGTCGAACTGGGCTTCTCGTCCGAGGATGACCGCGACATGGAGAAGATGCTCCAGCAGGGATATCACGGCAGCCGCTACAGCTTCGGCTATCCGGCCTGCCCGAAGCTGGAGGACCAGGACCAGCTGCTCAAGCTGCTGGACGCCAAGCAGATCGGCATAGAGTTGAGCGACGAGTCGCAGCTCCACCCTGAGCAAAGCACCAGCGCCATCGTCGTCCATCACCCGAGGGCGAAGTACTTCTCGGTGTGATGGGGATCTGGGAGGTGGGAGCGCGGCGCGGTATGGATACCGCCACCCGCGCTCCCTTTCTTCAAGAGCAAGGTCAGATGTGGCGATGGCCTTGGCTGGGCTCGTCGAAATCGACTGGCTACAAATTGGAAAGAGCCATGTGACCTTCGGTATCGAGGTCCGCCACCAATCACCGTTCCATTTCACAAACCGATCAAATCGGCCAATATCCCACTAATCTTGAAAATACCGCGGAGGATTGAGGATCTGGAGGATGGCGCGTGAAAACCAAAATCCGCCAAGGTTTGAGATCAGGCCTCTGGCAGCCGATGAAGGTGGTGGGTATCGGATCGAGTTTCCCGAATATCCTGGCTGCGTGGCTGACGGCGAAACACCGGAAGAAGCAATCCGGGAGGGGCGCGACGCGCTAATCTCTTATCTGCGCACTTTGGAGGAACTGGGTCGAGCAGACCGCTGATGCACCGTATCCGGTTTATTCGTAAGGCAATATCCTAATCATCCGTGCTCCCCTCGAACTTCCCTACGGCCCACCACCCTCACAGGCGTCATGTTCGACGCGAAGGTGGTGGGACCGCGACGTAGGTCATACGTCATCGTGGGAAATCGAAAGCGGAACAGGGAAACTCATTCTGATCACATCCCTCCGGTGCGAGGCAGTGGCCTCCGGAACAAGACACTAGGTTCACCAAAACTCACGGTGCGGCAACATTCGCACCAGCCACGGCGTTAGTGCTTGCGAGTCCGCTCTTCCTCCTGGACCGCCGCGTCGTGGTACCAACCACCGCCGAAGGCGGCATCGGCGAAACGGGATGACGAGGCATCCATGTCGGATTTGGCCTCTTCAAGATAGCCGCTGGTCACCGCACGATGTTTCACAGGAAACTGATAGATTTTAGCGGAAGCCCTCTGGAAGTTGGCAGTCATTGTTCGATACTCCTCTTCATGTAGCCGGTTAGCTTAACAGATATAATGTCTCCACACCGATTTTCTCATGTCTTTATGCAGTGGCAGCTATAAACAAACCTCATATGCCTATAATAATTGCATATTTTCATTTGCATCTTTAAACAGCAAACTTCTGAGCCTCCGGTTTTGTTGGCGGCGCAGCATCTGGAGCGCCGAATTGATGCAAAAAAGATCATCTGGCTAATTTTTAGCCGATCTTCCGCCAAGAGAGCCCAAATCGTCACCTCATCCGTTCGAGTATCCAGCAATCAGTGTCGGGAATCGGCGGCGATCCCGGCGCCGCGCGGCCCGCGGCCTTCGGTGGGCCTCTCCGAAACGGGTCATTCGATAAGGCCGCTTTCGCCCTTCCCCGGATTCGGGGGGATCCCACCAATTGGCATATTAAATGCTTGGGAATTCGCAGCCGTTGGCGGCCACACAAGCCGCTGGCAATCGGGACCGTGCCGAAGATCCTCTACACTTGCCTCATCAGCTTACGAGAGACCCGCAATGACAAAGTATAAACTAGAGTACGTATGGCTTGACGGGTACACTCCAGTACCTAATCTGCGTGGCAAGACGCAGATTAAGGAATACGACGGTTTCCCGACGCTCGAGCAACTCCCCCTGTGGGGCTTCGACGGAAGCTCGACCATGCAGGCGGAGGGAAGAAGCTCCGATTGCGTCCTGAAGCCGGTCCGCATTTTCCCAGACAATCAGCGCGTCAACGGCGCCATCGTGATGTGCGAAGTCATGATGCCGGATGGTGAGACGCCGCACCCGTCCAACAAGCGGGCGACGATCCTGGACGACGAAGGCGCCTGGTTCGGGTTCGAGCAGGAATACTTCTTCTACAAGAATGGCCGTCCGCTGGGCTTCCCCGAGGCTGGCTACCCCGCTCCCCAAGGCCCCTATTACACGGGCGTCGGCTACAGCAAGGTCGGTGACATCGCGCGCAAGATCGTCGAGGAGCACCTCGACATCTGCCTCGCCGCCGGCATCAACCATGAGGGCATCAACGCCGAGGTGGCGAAGGGCCAGTGGGAATTCCAGATCTTCGGCAAGGGCTCCAAAAAGGCCGCCGACGAGATGTGGGTCGCGCGCTACCTGCTGGAGCGCCTGACCGAGAAGTACGGCATCGACATCGAGTATCACTGCAAGCCGCTGGGCGACACCGACTGGAACGGCTCGGGCATGCACGCCAACTTCTCGACCACCTTCATGCGCGAGAAGGGCGGCAAGGAGTACTTCGAGAAGCTGATGGCCGCCTTCGAGGCCAATCGTGAGGATCACATCGCCGTCTACGGCCCGGACAACCACCTGCGGCTGACCGGCAAGCACGAGACCCAGTCGATCCACACCTTCAGCTATGGCGTCGCCGACCGCGGCGCGTCGATCCGCGTTCCGCACAGCTTCGTGAAGAACGACTACCGCGGCTACCTGGAAGACCGCCGCCCGAACTCGCAGGGCGACCCGTACCAGATCGCCTCGCAGATCCTGAAGACGATCTCCTCCGTCCCGACCGGCGCCGAAGCCGACGTCTCGGCGGCGGCGTAAGCACTCCTCATGGCGTGGGCTTTCGGGCCCACGCCATGATTCCATTCAGACCACCAGTTGCCTCAGGTGGGTGGTGGAGTTACCGGATCCGATAGCGTCCAGATTGGATATGGCCCCAAGGTCAACGGTGATCGTTGAAATCTCCACTCTGGCATGACTTGCCGATAGGCCAATTCCGCTTCCTCCGATACCACCAGATACACCGAAGCCCCCACCGGCAGGTTTGCCAGGGCGGTTTGATCCGGCTTGCCCAGGACGTTCCTGCCCCCCCGAACGCCGCGCTGCACGAATGAGCCATTGAGGATGCGGCAGCCCGTCAGGAGTTCGGCGTATTCGAAGGGCCGATGCGACTGAACAGTGTGTAGGCCGTCGGCGATCGTGACACTTTCGGTGATCAGATAGCAGGGCCTCCCTCCGGAGAGGGTTGCCAAGGTGTCGCGCATTCTGGCGAGTTCGGCGCCGTCTATCCTGTGGGCGAGCGCCACGCCGACGCGAGGGACGAAATCGGTCGCGGCGACCATCGTCCCCGCAGCCAAGATGCCGGTCAGCAAACCGAATGCGGCCTTGGCGCCTTTGCCCGATTGATCCAGATGGAGAGCGACGGCCGAGAGCGCAGCCAAGACGACTCCGATCTGGGGGAAGATCAGGTACCAGCGAACGAAGTCCGGGGTGATGCCCGCCGGCAACGTTCCGGTCGCGAAGGCGATTCCGATGAGCACCATGATCCCGAATACGCCGGCCATCCGCGCCGGTTGATAGGCATCATCACGCCGATGCCGCGATGAGTGGCCGACGACAATGGCGGCGACGACGCAACCAATCAACGCCAGCCCACGATAAGGCGATTTGAGGTTGCCAGCGACATCCCAGTTGAAGATGAATAGCAACTCGTCATGACGGGCGAAAAAGACGCCGGCCAGCCGAGCCGCTCCCTCACCGATCGCGGGCAATCCGAAGGATCCGACGCGTGGGTCGTTGAAGGCTTCCGGCAGCATCAAGGCGAACAAGCCGACCGACAACAATCCGCTGCCGCCCAAACGCGCGAGCGCCATCCATTCGTTCCGGTCACGCGGAAAGTGAACGATGTGCCAAGCGAAGAAAAAAGTCGCCGCCATGTAAAGGATCGAATAGTGGACCAGAATTCCAGCTGTCAGCGTGATCACCGCCAGAGGCATTCCGACGAATCGGCGTGATGAAGCGAACAGGATCGCGATGATGGCTGGAAAAAGAGCGCCAGCGAGCATCTGTGAATTTTTGCCATGTTGAAGAGAGTAGGTCACCGTTCGCTCGAGCCCGAAGACCGCCAACATGGCAAGCACGAGAAGCATCGTGTAGGGCAATCGGATGCGGAAGACGCGCGCGGCCATCCACGCCCACCCCGCTGGGATCATCACGAGAACGACGACCGTCGATATCTTGAACACACCAAGCGTCGTGAATGGTGACACGATCAGCGCCGCCAGTGAGAACAGTATCGGGTATCCTGGAGGGTAAGTGAATCCAGGATCGCCAAGCCTATAGACGTCCAGCGTCGTCCCATGAGCGAGAAGCGCCTGAGCCAGCGTGGGAACGATGATGGGATCATGCCCGGGCAAGGCGCTTCCTGGGGCCACGACGGCATACAGGGCCGTCGCGGCGGCGGCGATGATCAGCATGGCGGCCAATAGATCGCGCCGGCTCGACGGTGCCAATCTGGTTGGCGCAAGGGGCAAAACCAAGGTTGAAAAAAGAAAAGTCAAAGCCATGGAGAACGTCATGGCCGCTATAGGATGAGGATAACCAGGGAAAAACCTAGAAAAACCTAAAAAACTTAAGACAAAACACAGAAAATATATAATTGTTAGCAAATATAAGTTTCGATAATACATGCAAAACCTGGTTGCATAGAGATTTATTTTGCTTTCATTATCTAAAAAGCGTGCAATTTTCATTTCAGTACCCGCAGTCGGAATTGAGATTTACTTGGTAATACAGTTTTATGACCACTGGAAACATCAGATGAATGCTTCATTGAAGGTGACCTTAAAGGTGCGGGTTTACCGGGTTGTTAACGGAGTGGACACACTGGCCCAGCCTTGCGACAAAGCGGCGTTTTGCAACTTCGACACCTTCGGGTATAGCGTGGGCCCACGTCCCGCCACCGTCCGCCCCGCAGGTCACGATGGAATTCACGTTGTCCTGGGAAACGATCGTCATCTCCCAGGTCGTCATCGTGGCTGCCTACGTGGTGTTCGGCATCGCCGGCTTCGGGACCGCACTGATCTCGGCGCCCCTGCTGGCCCATATGGTGCCTATCGGCAGGCTGATACCGATCCTGGCGCTGCTCGACTTCATCGCCGCCGTCACCAACGTCATCAAGGACAGGCGGCACGCGGAATACCGCGAATTGCGGCTGCTGATCCCCTTCATGATGGCGGGCAGCCTCGTCGGCGCCTGGCTGCTCATGACCATCATGCCGCGGCTGCTGTTGTTGTTGCTGGGACTGTTCGCCGTGGCTTACGGCCTTTACGCCCTGTCCCGCTTCAAGCCGACTGCGGCGATCTCCCGCGGTTGGGCGGTGCCGGTGGGCTTGGTCGGTGGCGTGTTCAGCGCCATGTTCGGCAGCGGCGGCTTCATCTATGCCCTGTATCTGAGCAACCGCATCACGGCCAAGGAAGGCTTCCGCGCCAGCCAGAGCACCATCATCGGCTTCAGCACGCTGACCCGCATCATCCTGTTCCTGATCGCCGGCATCTACGCCGACCTGACGATGCTGGCTTACGCGGCGCTGCTGTTGCCAGCGATGTTCGCGGGCGTGCATATCGGTCGCCGCCTGACCCTGGGCCTGACCAGGGAGCGGTTCCTGATGATCGTCAACACGCTTTTGATCACGAGCGGTGGCGCCCTGATCCTGCGCTACCTGAGCGGCGCCTAGCGATTTCCGTGGCCCAGGCTTTGCTTCGCTCATCCCGCACCGCGGTAAGGAAGTCAGCCAAGGGGAAAGCCGGAATTGCGCCTGCTCGTCGTCGATGAGAATCCCGAGAGGTCCGATGTCGTCCTATCCGGCCTCAAGGAAGCCGGGTATGACGTCGTCGCGACCATCAGCAAGGATGACGATCTGCGCCAGGGCATCAAGACGCATCAGCCCGACCTGATCATCATCGACCTGGAATCGCCCTATCGCGACTACCTGGAAAACCTGATCACCATAAACCGCGAGAACCCGCGTCCCATCGCTATGTTCGTGGCCCAAGAGGACACCACGCTGATCAGCGAGGCGATCGAGACCGGCGTCAGCATTTATGTCACCGACGGGCTCAGCCCGAAGATGGTCAAATCCATCCTCCAGATCGCCATCGTCCAGTTCGCCAAGTTCCGGAAGCTCGAGGAGGAACTGGACAAATCCAAGACCGCCTTGGCCGACCGCAAGGTGGTCGAGCGGGCCAAGGGCCTGCTGATGGCGCACAAGGGAGTGACCGAGGAAGAGGCATACCGCTTCCTCAGAAAGCTCGCGATGGACCAAAATAAGCGACTCGCCGAGATCGCGGAGAACATCCTGTCACTGGCGCAGCTGTTCAAAGGGTGAGGACGATTTTCTCTAAGGCATTGATAAACAATCCAATTGATATTTGCTAAGTGCTCGTTTCCTATGCAAAAAAACCGTATTCACGGTGATTGCCTTTTTCAGAAGCAGCCCTGATTTGGATTTAGGCTGATCGATCCATCACACTTTGCCTCCCGGGCCAGCGACTCCGCGACACTACTGGCTTTTCCGCACCAGCTAAGGTGTGGCACGAGGCTTGCTAGGTAGAAGCCGTGCGGCGCGGCGATCCAATGGCGGAGCGCCAGACGCACGAGACAGTGTCGGTCCAACGGCGGAACGACCTACCCCGGATAATGGCGTCCGGAATGCCGAGCGGCTCCCTTGAAGCCCGCTCGACGTTCCGGCGCCTTTTTTTATTGCCCGAACTCGGCCAGCGAGCCGGTTTCGCCCCATGGAGCGACCGATGTCCCAGGATAGTCCGCTGTTCCCCGCCAAACTCGCGACCCGACAAGACCGACGCGGCATCCTCAAGGTCGGCGCCAGCATCGCCGGGACCGCCGCCCTGATCTCAGCCATACGGGCGATCACCCCGGCGGGCGCCTGGGCGGCGGGCACCGATGGCATCGAGAAGCCGAAGCTGACCCTCGGCTTCATCCCGCTGACCGACTGCGCCCCGCTGGTGATCGCCTCCGAGAAGGGCTTCTTCAAGAAGCACAGTCTGGACGTGACGCTGTCCAAGGAGGCCTCCTGGGCCAATATCCGCGACAAGGTGATGATCGGGGCGCTTGACGGCGCCCACATGCTGGCGGGCATGCCCCTGGCCGCCACCCTGGGGATCGGCGCGATCCAGACGCCCACCGTCACCGGCTTCTCGATGGACCTCAACGGCAACGCCATCACCGTTTCGACCGCCCTCTACGACCGCATGGTCGAGATCGATCCCGAGGGGATGAAAAAGCGCCCGATCAGCGCCGCCGCCCTCAAGAAGGTGATCGACGCCGACAAGAAGGCCGGCAAGGAGCCCCTGACCTTCGCGATGGTGTTCCCGGTCAGCACCCACAATTATGAACTGCGCTACTGGATGGCGTCGGCTGGGATCGATCCGGACGAGGACGTCCGCCTGATCGTCATCCCGCCGCCCCAGATGGTCGCCAACCTCCAGGCCGGCAACATCCAGGGCTATTGCGTCGGCGAGCCGTGGAACGCGCGCGCCGTCCAGGCCGGCATCGGGCGCACCCTGGTGACGAACCATGACATCTGGAACAACAAGATCGAGAAGGTCTTCGGCGTCAACCAAACCTGGGCCGACGCCAATCCCAACACCCACAAGGCCCTGATCCGCGCGCTGATCGAAACCGCGAAGTGGATGGACGAGCCGGGCAACAGGATGGAGGTGGTCGAGATCATCTCCCAGAAGTCCTACGTCAACGCGCCGCCCGATGTCGTCAAGATGTCGATGACCGGCACCTTCCAATACGCCCCCAAGGAAGCGCCGTTGGCGATGCCGGACTTCAACGTCTTCCACCGCTACGCCGCCAATTTCCCGTGGCGCAGCCAAGCGGTCTGGTACCTGACCCAGATGGCCCGCTGGGGTCAGATCGAGCGGCCGGTCAACTTCGCCAAGACGGCCGAAGCCGTGTTCCGCACCGACATCTACCGGGACGCCGCCAAGGAGTTGGGCGTCGCCTACCCGACCGTGGATTGGAAGTCGGAAGGTGGCCGGGCGGAGCCCTGGACGCTGGCCGACGCGACCCAGCCGATCGCGATGGGGCCGGACAAGTTCCTGGATGGCCGGACCTTCGACCCGGCCGACCCGGTCGCGTATCTGCGTGGATTCGAGGTCTCCAAGCTGAGGATCGACCTGGACGCCCTCGCGCAAGCGAACGTCTGAGCCGTCTCCAGCCGATTAAGGAATTCAAGACATGACCAGCGTCCCGGTGGACGAACCCACGAACACGTCCATGTCCCAAACCGAATCACCCATCGCCATTGCTCCGTCGGCCGCCTCCAGGCTCCGGGAGCGGCTGTTCCAGGTCCTGCCCGACATCGTGCTGCCGGTGATCACCCTGCTGGTGGTCCTGCTGGTCTGGCACCTGATCGCCACCAATTTGGGCGGCGGCATTCCCGGCATCGGCGAGACCTGGGAGCGCGGCGTCGAACTGCTGTCGGACCCGTTCCACAGCAACGGACCCAACGACATGGGCATCTTCTGGCAGGTGCTCTATTCGCTGGGCCGCGTCATGGCGGGCTTCACGCTGGCGGCGCTGGTGGGAGTGCCGGTCGGCTTCCTGATGGGGTCCAGCGCCATCTTCCGCAAGGGCTGGGCGCCGCTGATCCAGATCCTGCGCCCGGTAAGCCCGCTGGCTTGGCTGCCGATCGGGCTGTTGCTGTTCCGCGCGGTCGATCCCTCGGCGATCTTCGTGATCTTCATCACCAGCATCTGGCCGATCATCCTGAACACGTCCGCCGGGGTCGTGGCGATCCCCAACGACTACCGCAACGTCGCCGCCGTGCTCCGGCTCAACCGGATCGAGATGGTCCGGCACATCCTGCTGCCCGCCACCCTGCCCCACGTGCTGACGGGCATGCGGCTGTCGCTGGGCATCGCCTGGATGGTCATCGTGGCGGCCGAGATGCTGACCGGCGGCATCGGCATCGGTTTCTTCGTCTGGGACGAATGGAACAACCTGAACGTGTCGAGCATCATCGTCGCCATCATCATCATCGGCGTGGTCGGCATCATCCTGGACCTGGGCATGAACATGATCCAGCGCCGCTTCGACCACAGCCAGCGTTGAGGGAGACACCCGGCATGAGCGCCTATCTGAGCATCGAGGGTGTCGGCATCACCTTCAACCCGCGCAAGTCCCCGACCCCCGCCTTGGTCGGCGTCGATCTCAAGATCGCCAAGGGCGAGTTCGTCAGCATCATCGGCCATTCCGGCTGCGGCAAGTCGACCCTGCTGAATATCGTCGCCGGCCTGCTGAAGCCGACGCTGGGTGGCGTCTTCCTGGAGCGCCAGCTGGTCGACGCGCCCGGCCCCGACCGTGCCGTGGTGTTCCAGAACCACTCGCTGCTGCCTTGGCTGACCGTCTACGACAACGTCCGGCTGGCGGTGAACAAGGTGTTCGGCAAGACCCGCGGCGAGGCGGAGCGCCACGAGTGGACGCTGCACAACCTCAACCTCGTCGGCATGTCGCACGCCATCGCCAAATACCCCAGCGAGGTTTCCGGCGGCATGAAGCAGCGCGTCGGCATCGCCCGGGCGCTCGCCATGGAGCCGAAGGTGCTGCTGATGGACGAGCCGTTCGGCGCCCTCGACGCCCTCAACCGCGCCCGGCTGCAGGACGCGCTGATGGGCATCCAGACCACGCTGCGCAACACGGTGATCATGATCACCCACGACGTGGACGAGGCGGTGCTGCTGTCCGACCGCATCGTGATGATGACCAACGGTCCCGCCGCCACGATCGGCGAGGTGCTCGACATCCCGCTTGACCGTGCGCGCAAGCGCCTGGATCTGGCCGACGACACGACCTACGCCCATTGCCGGGGAGAGGTGCTGCGTTTCCTGTACGCCCGGCATCGCCCCGCCGACGCCGACGCCGCCTGAGCAGGAGACCCCAGCCATGAACATGATGACCCGTGGGAAAGAACGCCTCGTCCTCGTCGGCAACGGCATGGCCGGCATCCGGACGATCGAGGAACTGCTCCAGCGCGATCCCGACCGTTACGAGATCACCGTCTTCGGCGCCGAGCCGCACGTCAACTACAACCGGATCATGCTGTCGCCGGTGCTGGCCGGCGAGAAGACCTTCGACCAGATCATCCTCAACGACCGCTCCTGGTACCAGGACAACAACGTCACCCTGCTGACCAGCGAGAAGGTCGAGACGATCGACCGGCAGGCGCGGACGGTCACGTCGGCCGGCGGCCAGACCGTCGGCTATGACCGGCTGCTGCTGGCGACCGGCTCCGATCCGTTCATCATCCCGGTGCCGGGCCGCGGCCTGCCCGGCGTGGTGACATTCCGCGACATGTTCGACGTCGAGGTGATGCTCCGGAAGGCGGCCGATGGTGGCCGGCACGCGGTCGTCATCGGCGGCGGCCTGCTGGGGCTGGAGGCGGCCAACGGGCTCGCGGTCAACGGCATGACCGTGACGGTGATCCACCTGATGGGCACCGTGATGGAGCGTCAACTGGACGAGGCCGCCGGCTTCCTGCTCCAGCGCGAGTTGGAGTCGCGCGGCATCGAGGTCATCACCAAGGCCAATACCAAGGCGATCCTGGGAGGGGACCACGTCACGGGCGTGCTGCTGGAGGATGGCCGCGAGATCCTGGCCGATCTGGTGGTCATGGCCGTCGGCATCCGGCCCAACACGGCTTTGGCCAAGGCGGCCGGGCTGGCGGTGGAACGCGGCGTCGTGGTCGACGACCACATGGTGACCTCCGATCCCGCCATCCTGGCGGTCGGCGAATGCGTCCAGCACCGGGGCGCCACCTATGGGCTGGTGGCGCCGCTGTGGGAGATGGCGCGCTCCTGCGCCGACCATCTCGCCGGTGTCGCGGGCGCCGGCTACGCCGGGTCCGTCACCAGCACCAAGCTGAAAGTGACCGGCATCGACCTTTTCTCCGCCGGCGACTTCAGCGGCGGCAAGGACCACGAGGATATCGTCTTCCGCGATGCCGCGCGCGGCGTCTACAAGCGGATCGTGCTGAAGGACGACAGGATCGCCGGCGCCGTGCTGTACGGCGACACCAGGGACGGCACCTGGTATTTCCAGATGCTGCGGGAGGCTGCCGATGTCTCCGGCTTCCGCGACACCCTGATCTTCGGCCAGGGTTTTGGCCACGGTTTGGGAGGCGCCGTCCCCGCAAACCCTAAGGCCGCCGTTGCCGCCCTCTCCGACACGGCGGAGATCTGCGGCTGCAACGGCGTGTGCAAGGGCGCCATCACCAAGGCCATCGCCGAGAAGGGCCTGACCACCCTGGACGATGTCCGCGCCCACACCAAGGCGTCGGCGTCGTGCGGCTCCTGCACCGGATTGGTCGAGCAACTGCTGGAGCTGTCCCTGGGCGACGGCTATCAGGCTGCGGCCGCCGCCAAGCCGATGTGCAAATGCACCCACCACCCGCATGACGACGTCCGCCGCCTGATCGTCGCGGGCCAGCTCAAGAGCATCCCGGAAGTGATGCAGGCGCTGGAGTGGCGGACGCCGAACGGTTGCCATTCCTGCCGCCCGGCGCTGAACTATTACCTGCTGGCCGCGTGGCCGGGCGAGTACCAGGACGACTACCAGTCGCGCTTCGTCAACGAGCGGGTCCACGCCAACATCCAGAAGGACGGGACCTATTCGGTCGTGCCGCGGATGTGGGGTGGGCTGACCTCGTCCAAGGAGTTGCGCGCCATCGCCGATGTGGTCGACAAGTTCGAGATCCCGACCGTCAAGGTGACCGGAGGCCAGCGCATCGACCTGTTCGGCGTCCGGAAGGAGGACCTGCCGGCCGTCTGGAAGGACCTGAACGCCGCCGGCATGGTGTCCGGCCACGCCTACGCCAAGGGGTTGCGGACGGTCAAGACCTGCGTCGGCTCGGAATGGTGCCGGTTCGGCACGCAGGACTCCACCGGTATGGGCGTCAAGCTTGAACGCATGACGTGGGGCACCTGGACGCCGCACAAGGTCAAGCTGGCGGTGTCGGGCTGCCCGCGCAATTGCGCCGAGGCGACCATCAAGGACTTCGGCGTCGTGGCGGTGGATAGCGGCTGGGAACTGTATGTCGCCGGCAATGGCGGCATGAAGGTGCGGGAATGCGATTTCCTCGCCAAGGTCGAAACCGAGGAGCAGGTGCTGGAATACTGCGGCGCCTTCCTTCAGCTCTACCGCGAGGAGGCGCGCTACCTGGACCGCACGGCGCCCTGGGTCGAGCGGGTCGGCCTCGACTATGTCAAGAAGCGGATCGTCGAGGACGACGAGGGCCGGCGCGCGCTGAACGCCCGCTTCCAGTTCTCGCAGGTCTTCTCGCAGACGGACCCGTGGGAGGAGCGCGCCTCCGGCGGGGTCGACGCCCACGAGTTCGCGCCGCTCGCCAAGGTGGGGTAAGGATCATGGCACAGGACATCTCCTCGATTGACGTTTCCTGGATCGAGGTCGGCAAGGTCGCCGACATCCCGCCGGCGGGGGCGCGGGTCGTCAAATCGTCCCAGGGCGACATCGCGGTCTTCCGGACCGCCGACGACGCGGTCTTCGCGGTCCGCGACCGCTGCCCCCACGCGGGCGGCCCGCTGTCCCAGGGCATCGTCCACGACGCCCGCGTCACCTGCCCGCTGCACAACTGGGTGATCGATCTGGCGTCCGGCGCCGCGACCGGACCGGACGAGGGCTGTGCCGGAACCTATCCGGTGCGGGTCGAGGACGGTGTGATCCTGCTCGGCCTCAAGCTGCCGGCGGCCGCGGCATGACGGGCGCCGTCCGCACCACCTGCCCCTATTGCGGCGTCGGCTGCGGCGTGACCGCCACGCCCGACACGGCGGGGGGCTGGACGATCGCGGGCGACGTGGAGCATCCCGCCAATTTCGGCCGGCTCTGCTCCAAGGGGTCGGCGCTGGGGGAAACCCTGGGACTGGAGGGCCGGCTGCTGCATCCCCTGGTCGCCGGCCAGCGCGTGTCGTGGGGCGCGGCGCTCGACACGGTGGCGGCACGCTTCCGCGCCGTGATCGACCAGCACGGGCCCGACGCCGTCGCCTTCTACGTCTCCGGCCAATTGCTGACCGAGGATTACTACGTCGCCAACAAGCTGATGAAGGGCTTCATCGGCTCGGCCAACATCGACACCAACTCGCGTTTGTGCATGGCGTCGAGCGTCGCGGGGCACCGCAGGGCGTTCGGCGGCGACGTCGTGCCGGGCACCTACGAGGATCTGGAACAGGCCGATCTGGTCGTGCTGGTCGGCAGCAATCTCGCCTGGTGCCATCCCGTCCTGTACCAGCGGCTCGTCCGGGCCAAAGAGGAACGCGGCACCCGGGTGGTCGTGATCGACCCGCGCCGGACCGCCACTTGCGACATCGCCGACCTCCACCTGGCATTGAAACCCGGCGCCGATGTGCTGCTGTTCAATGGCCTGCTGGCCTATCTGGGCCGCGCCGGGGCGCTGGATCAGGACTACATCGCGCGCCACACCAACGGCTTCGCCGACACGTTCCTGGCGGCGGGCGACGACGCCTGCGACATGGACGCGGTCGCGGCGGGCTGCGGCTTGGGCCTTGGCGAGATCCAGGAATTCTACGGCTGGTTCGCCGAGACGGCGGCGACCGTCACCGTCTATTCCCAAGGCGTCAACCAATCGTCGCGCGGCACCGACAAGGTCAACGCCATCGTCAATTGCCATCTCGCCACCGGCAGGGTCGGCAAGCCGGGCATGGGGCCGTTCTCGGTCACCGGCCAGCCCAACGCGATGGGCGGGCGCGAGGTCGGTGGGCTGGCCAACCAGCTGGCGGCCCACATGGGCTTCACCCCGGAGGAGGTCGACCGGGTCGGCCGCTTCTGGCGGGCGCCATCCATCGCCCGACGCGAAGGCTTGAAGGCGGTCGACCTGTTCCAGGCGATCGAGGCCGGCACCGTCAAGGCGGTCTGGGTGATGGCGACCAACCCCGCCGTCAGCCTGCCGGACACGGCCCGTGTGAGCCGCGCCCTGGCCGGCTGCGACTTCGTCGTGGTCTCGGACTGCGTCCGGGAGACCGACACCACTGCCTTGGCCGACGTGCTGCTCCCCGCGCTCGGCTGGGGAGAGAAGGACGGCACCGTCACCAACTCCGAACGCCGGATCTCGCGCCAACGCGGCTTCCTGCCACCCCCGGGCGAGGCGAAGCCGGACTGGTGGATCATCGCCCAGGTGGCGGCCCGAATGGGCTGGGGCGACGCCTTCGCGTACCAATCACCCGCCGATATCTTCCGCGAGCACGCCGATCTCTCCGGCTTCGAGAACCAGGGCGAGCGGGTCTTCGACATCGCGGCTCTCGCCAACATCGACTACGACGCGTTGGAGCCGGCCCAGTGGCCGGCGCCCGGCACCGCCCGGCTGTTTGGCGACGGGCGTTTCCCGACGGCCGACGGACGCGCCGCCTTCGTGCCGGTGCGGGCGGTGGCGCCCGCGACCTCGACCAGCGCGGAGTATCCGCTGGCGCTGAACACCGGGCGCATCCGCGACCAGTGGCACACCATGACCCGCACCGGCGGGGTGCCGCGCCTCTCCGGCCATATCGGGGAGCCCTTCGTCGCGATCAACCCGGCGGACGCCGCCGCATCGGGCTTGGCCGATGGCGGACTCGCGGTGGCGCGCTCGGCCCAAGGGCGGGCGGCCTTGCGGGTTCGGGTGACCGAGGATCAGGCGCCGGGCGAGGTCTTCGCGCCGATGCACTGGAACCGGCGGTTTTCGGCGGAAGGCGCCATCAACGCGCTGGTGGCGCCAATCACCGACGCGGTTTCCGGCCAGCCCGAACTGAAGCACACCGCCATCGGCCTGGAGCCGTTCGAGCCGGCCTGGAGCGCCTTCCTGATCACCCGGAACGCGGCGCCCGATCCCGGACCGGCATCGGAATATTGGTCGCGGATCACGGCGGCGGGCTGCTCGGTCCTGACGCTGGCCGGAACCGCCGCGCCGCCGGATGTCGCGGCATGGGCCGAGGCATTGCTGCCCCAGCTCCCCGGCATCGATTACCACGACGCGCGGCGCGGCGCTCATCGCTGGGCCCGGCTCGACGACGACCGGCTGGAGGCTTGCCTATTCCTCAGCCTCGGCCCGGCCTTGCCAGCGCGCGACTGGCTGGTCGGCCTGTTCGCCAGCGACGCGCTGGCCGCGGCGGCGCGCGGCGCCTTGCTGAGCGGCAGGGTGCCCGCCGAAACGCCCGACGAGGGCCGCATCGTCTGCGCCTGCCACAATGTCGGCCTAGCCCGCATCACCCGCGCCATCCTCGACCAGGGCCTGACCTCGGTGGCGCTGATCGGCGCGGCGCTGAAGGCCGGGACCAATTGTGGGTCGTGCATCCCGGAGTTGAAGGAGTTGATCGTCGATGTCGGATGCGACCATGCTGCCTGACCTCCCCGGCACCGTCCAGTTGGTCGGAGCCGGACCGGGCGATCCGGACCTGCTGACCTTGGCCGCCGTCCGCGCGATCAAGCGGGCCGATGTCATCCTGTACGATCACCTCGTCGGCGACGGCGTGCTGGAATTCGCCGACGTCGACGCGCTGCTGATTGCCGTCGGCAAGCGGGCGGGTCGCCACTCCATGAAACAGGTGGAGATCAACGCCCTGCTGCTGAACCACGCCATGCTCGGCCGCGACGTCGTGCGGCTGAAGGGCGGCGACCCGCTGATGTTCGGCCGCGCGGGCGAGGAGGCGGAATACCTGCGCCGCCACGGCGTCGCCGTCTCGATCATTCCCGGCGTCACGGCGGCGCTTGGCTGCGCCGCCGCCGCCCAGATCCCGCTGACCCTGCGGGGGGTTTCCCGCTCGATCCAGTTCGTCACCGCCCACTGCCTGGACGAGGACGCGACCAACGCGATGGACTGGGGCCGGCTCGCCAACCCGGATGGCACGCTGGCGATCTACATGGGGCGGAGCCAGCTCCCCGTGTTCTCCGCCAAGCTGATCGAGGCCGGCCTGTCCCCCGACACCCCCGCCGCCGCGATCGAGAACGGCACCCGCCCGGACGAGCGTCGCTGCTTCGCCACCCTGGAAACCCTACCCGCCCGCGCCGCGGCCGAGCTGGGCGACGGACCGACCCTGGTGATGATCGGCGCCGTGATCGACCACCGCCCTCCCGACACGCCGGTTCAAGTGTCAGGTCACGCGAGGACCAATCATGCCAGGGTCAATCAAGCCAGGGCCAATCAAGCCAGGGAACGTGCCGCCGCCGGCTGAAGCAGCTCCAGGTAGCGGTCGACCGCGCGGTCTGCGGTGAACTCGTCAGCCTTGGCGCGCAGCAGGGCCGCCGGGACCGGATTCTCCAGCGCCTCGCCCATCGCCCGCGCCAGGGCTTCCGGATCGCCCACGGGCGCCAGCCCGCCGAGCCTGCCGCCCTCCAGGATCTCGCTCGGGCCGCTGGGGCAATCGGTCGAGACCACGTTGGTGCCACAGGCGATCGCTTCGATCAGGACGGTCGGCAGCCCTTCGAACCGTGACGACAGGACGAACAGCGACGCCTTCGCCATGAACGCCATGGGGTTGTCGACGAAACCGGGAAGCTGGACATCGGCGGCGATCCCAAGCTCATCCGCCAGCCGCTCCAACTCGGGCCGCAGCTTGCCCTCGCCCAGGATCATCAGGCGGGCCGGACGGCTGGCGCGCAAGCGGGCGAACGCGCGCAGCAAGTTGGCGAAATCCTTCTGTTCCGACAGCCGACCAACCCCCAGGATCACCGGCGGCTCACCCTCCGCCAGCCAGGGATGGTTGACCGGCTGGGCGGCGCGGGTCAGCAGGTCCTCGGTCACCACCGGATTGTGCGCGACCTCGATCCGGCTTCTCTTGATTCGGGCGAAGCGGGTCAGGTCGTCCGCCACGCCGGCGGACACGGCGATGATCCGCGCCGCGCGGGGATACAGGTACGGCACCAGACGATAGGCCATCCGCACGGTCGACGAGGCCGTCGGCCCCATGTTGCGGCTGATCTGGTTGTGCTCGGTGATGGCGATGCGGGTCGATCCGCCCGCGATCAGGCGCGCCAGCAGGGCCGCGATGTTGACGTGGACCAAAGCCGTCAGCAGGACGGTCGGCCGCTCGCGCTTGAGATAGCGCGCCAGCGCCATGACGCTGTTGACGGTGCGCCGGCTGCCGAGTTCGATCACGCGGACATTGGCGGGGATGTCCTCGACATAGGCGCCCTCGCGCCGCACCAGGACGAGGTCCACCGGGATGCCGCGTCGGGCGATGCCGGTCGCGAGCGCCAGCATCACGCGTTCCGCGCCGCCGCCATAGAGATCCTGGAGGAAGACGGCGATCCGGAACGGCGCCTCCCCAGTCCCAGCCCCAGTTCCGGCGGCGGGAGCCTCGATCATGTTGCCCAGGGAGATGGCGTCATTCGGCTGCATGGTCAAAGTAAAGTCTCCTCAAGGCGTGCTGGGTCGCAGTAACCGGATTCACCAATTCCGGGGCATGAAGCCGTCGATCGAGATGATTTGAGCAAAACCCATATTCCAAAAACCTCACAGAACCATAAAATTGTTTAGATATCCCAGTGGTTTATTTGGGTACTCTTGAGTGACGACCTTCAGAATTCAGACCAAAGCCGCGCCGCCGATGCACATTATCTAAAACATCCGATGACTAAACTTGCATCACCCTGCGTAACTGGCGCGCAGAACCATGAACAAATTTTGATCCTCAGCAGCCTAGCCTCAACCTCAACTCGTCATCGCGGACAGCAACGAACTAAATCTTCAGTCCATCACCACAAGATCATCATTCAATTCTTCGAAATCACCAATCCCCTAGAAGGGGTAGTGGTCGCATTATTGTCACCAGGGGCAGCGCCTCGGACAAGGTTGCGCGGCGATCCAATCCCCCGCATGGCGGGCCCGCCTCAAACTTCCGTGGTGGCGCCGACGCCGACGCGCTACGATCGGGCTCGAGGGATCTAGTCGGATCGGAACAAGCAGAGCGACAAATGACCAATGTCGGGAATTCGGCGGCAAGCCGCGACAAGGCGTTCTACCTGCACCCCTACACCAACCTGAAGACCCATGAGACGGTCGGACCGCTGGTGATCGAACGGGGCTCGGGCGTCCATGTCTTCGATGACTCGGGCAAGTCCTATATCGAGGGCATGGCCGGCCTGTGGTGCACGTCCCTGGGCTTCGGCGAGGAACGATTGGTCGAGGCGGCGGCGCGCCAGATGCGGAAGCTGCCGTTCTACCATTCGTTCGGGCACAAGGCGCATGACCCCGGCATCGACCTGGCCGAGGCGCTGATCGGAATGGCGCCGGTGCCGATGTCCAAGGTCTTCTTCACCAGTTCCGGGTCGGAGGCCAACGACACCGTCGTCAAGCTGGTCTGGTATCACAACAACGCCCTTGGACGCCCGAACAAGAAGAAGATCATCGCCCGCCAAAAGGGCTATCACGGCGTCACCGTGGCGTCTGCCAGCCTGACCGGCCTGCCGCATCTCCACCGCGATTTCGACCTGCCGATCGCTGGCATCCTCCACACCGACTGCCCGCACTTCTACCGTTACGGCGAGGACGGCGAGACGGAGGAGGATTTCGCGATCCGGATGGCCAATCAGCTCGAACAGCTGATCCTGGCCGAGGGACCCGACACCATCGCCGCCTTCATCGCCGAACCGGTGATGGGCGCTGGCGGCGTCATCGTGCCGCCCGCCAGCTATTTCGACCACATCCAGCCGGTGCTGAAGCGCTACGACATCCTGTTCATCGCCGACGAGGTGATCTGCGGGTTCGGCCGCACCGGGTCTATGTTCGGGTCGCAGACCTTCAACCTCAAGCCGGACATCATCACGGTCGCCAAGGCGCTGTCGTCGGCCTACCTTCCGATCGCGGCGGTGATGATCTCGGAGCCGATCTACCAGACCATGGTCAGCCAGTCCGAGAAGATCGGCACCTTCGGGCATGGCTACACCTATTCGGGCCATCCCGTCTCGGCGGCCGTGGCGCTGGAGACACTGAAAATCTACCAGGAGCGCGACATCGTCGGCCATGTCCGCTCGGTGGCTCCCACCCTACAACAAGGTCTCCGCCGGTTCGCCGACCATCCCTTGGTCGGCGAGGTCCGAGGCGTCGGCCTGATCGCGGGCGTCGAGATCGTCGCGGACAAGGTGACCAAGGCGCCGTTCGATCCCAAGCTGGCGATCGGCGGCCATGTCGCGAGGTTCGCGCAGGACCATGGCCTGATCGTCCGGGCCATGGGCGACACCATCGGCTTCTGCCCGCCCCTGGTGATCACCGCGGCTGAACTGGACGATCTGGTCGACCGTTTCGGCAAGGCTCTGGACGCCACGCTGGCGATGGTCACCGAGAAAGGTCTGGCCGCCGTCGCGTGACGGCGGTTGGATTTGACCAGGATCAATGCCAGATGGACTGGATGGTCTAGTTTCGCCGCGTGTGGGCGGTTGGGGTGCGGACGCGTCGCCGCGACACGGTGACGCGCCCCGCCGCGAGACCAGCGGTTTACATGTTCCTCAGAGTGTCGAATTCTGACACGTTGTCCAAAAAAGAGAACTCACGGATCACCCGCCATGGATTATGAAGCCTTCTTTCGGAACCAGATCGACAGTCTGAAGCGCGAAGGCCGATACCGCGTCTTCGCCGATCTGGAACGCCGGGCGGGCAATTTCCCCAAGGCGAAGCGTCACGACAGCGACAGTGGCACCGTCCAGGAAGTGACGGTCTGGTGCAGCAACGACTATCTCGGCATGGGCCAGCACCCCGCCGTGCTGCGCGCGATGCACGAGGCGCTGGAAACCTGCGGCGCCGGGGCCGGCGGCACCCGCAACATCTCCGGCACCAACCACTACCACGTGTTGCTGGAACGGGAGCTGGCCGACCTCCACGGCAAGGAGTCGGCGCTCCTGTTCACCTCGGGCTACATCTCGAACCAGGCGACGCTGAGCACGCTGGGCAAGCTGCTGCCCAACTGCGTGATCCTGTCCGACGCCTTCAACCACAACTCGATGATCGAGGGCATCCGCCAGTCGGGCGCCGAGAAATACGTGTTCCGCCACAATGACCCGGAACACCTGGACCAGTTGCTGAGCCGCCTGCCCGCCGACCGGCCGAAGCTGGTGGCGTTCGAGTCCGTCTATTCGATGGATGGCGACATCGCCCCACTGGCCGAGTTGTGCGACGTCGCCGAGAAGCATGGCGCCATGACTTACCTGGATGAGGTCCACGCCGTCGGCATGTACGGCCCACGCGGCGCCGGCGTCGCGGAGCGGGATGGCGTGATGGACAGGATGACCATCATCGAGGGCACGCTGGGCAAGGCGTTCGGCGTCATGGGCGGCTACATCACCGGCTCCTCGGCGCTGGTGGACGTGGTCCGCAGCTACGCCGCCGGCTTCATCTTCACCACCTCGCTCACCCCGTCGGTCGCGGCGGGTGCGCTCGCCAGCGTCCGCCACCTCAAGCGCAGCCAGGACGAGCGGATCGCCCACCAGGAGCGCGCCGCCACCTTGAAGCGCCGCCTGGGCGACGCCGGATTGCCGGTGATGCCGTCGGTCAGCCACATCGTCCCGGTCGCGGTCGGCGATCCCCACCTGTGCAAGCAGGCCAGTGACGACTTGCTGGAGCGGCACAACATCTATGTCCAGCCGATCAACTACCCGACGGTGCCGCGCGGCACCGAGCGGCTCCGCATCACCCCCTGCCCGCTCCACACCGACGCCGACATGGACCATCTGGTCGATGCTCTGCTCGACGTCTGGAGCCGGCTGGAATTGAAGAAGGCGGCCTGACCGGGCCGCCTTCGTTTCAAGAAATGATCTTGAGGAATCAGTTGCCCTGGCGGGCCTGATCCTCGGAGCGGGGGTGAACCTCCGCCTCGGTCGCGTTGACCTTGACCTCCTTGGCCCGTTTGTCGACACCGGCGACCTTGCTCCAGGGAACCTCGTAGATGGTGTCTCCGATGGCGCCCAGCAGTCCGCCGGTGCTGATCAAAAGCGACTCGACCTGGCCCGTCTCGAGGTTCAGCACGGTACCCGCGACGTTACCGAAATCCTCCTTGTCGGAGAGGCTGACCGACATTTCGGCCAGATCTTCGGTATAGACCTGATTGGTCGCCAGCGCCCCACCGCCCCGGGTATTGTTCGGCGACTGGGCCTCGGTCGTGTTGAGGGCGGCTGGCTTTTCGGTATCGGACTTGGCTTGGGCGTTCGACCCGGCTCCAGGAGTCACGGCTCCGGAACCCGGCGGCGGCGAGACGTTGGTCGCCGCCGTGTCGCCCGGTTGTCCGGTGGCGGGTTGCCGGGCGCCTTGCGGCTGGACGGTCGGATCGGCCGGTTTAGCCTGTTGGGTCCCCTCCGGCGTACCCATCTGCCGGCTCGCCGGCAGGCTCTCCGGCGTCTGGACATCTTCCATCCGATCGGTCGACTGCCGTCCGCCCATTTCGGGCGCCACTTGGGCGTGACCCGTCGCACTGACCGTGGTCAGAAGAGCGGTGGCGGCCAGGAGTGTTTTAAGGGCCACGATGGTCTCCGTGCGCTGTGAATTTCCAGCGCTCCTCAACAGGACGTGGCGTCTGGCGTTCCCACGATGACGATGGTCATATCCCATTCGCGCCCGCCTAAATGCGAATGCGTCGCAAAGTCATCTATGGACATTTGAGGAGTGCGGCATTATGTTCTATCTCAAGCCGATGGAACGTTCCGAGGGAGTGGCACCATGTACCGTGACAATTCACTGATGCCTAAAGAGGCCGTCCGCCTCGCCGTTCTCGGGACGCTGGCCCAGGCGGGCTCGCTCCGTTACGCCGATTTGGCGGGCGCCATTCGGCATTTCACCAGCCGCATCGTCGGTCCGTCGCTCGACCTGATGGGCACGTCGCTGGAATTGCTGCGCTACGATGGCTCGATCGAGGCGGTCGACGGCACCGGCATGGAAGATAACGCCGTATTGCGGGTGACCGAAGCCGGCCGCCGCGAGTTCACGACTTTGATGCGCGCGCATGTCCGGGCTCCCTCGTCGGATGATCTCAACAAGCTGATCATCACCCTCAAGCTACGCTTCCTGCATCTTCTGGAGAAAGCCGACCAGCAAGAGCAGATCGATCTCCTGGCTGGACTGTACGAAACGGAACTGGCGCGTCTGCAGGATCTGCGACGCCATCACCAAGGCGATCCGGGCCACCTGTCGGAATGGCTCGACCATGATATCGCTCAGGTCGAAGCCCGGCTCCGCTGGTTCCAGGACCTGTACGACCGAACCTGAGATCGGGAACGGATTGGGGGAGCGGCAAATCGACGGTAGGCCTAGACCAAGACGAGTAGTGCTAATTTTGGCGCAAATGGGGTAAGGTGTACTCCTTTCCCACCGCTGTGGCCGTGCCCCGATGTCAGTTCTCCCCGATGCCGACGACCTAGCCGATCAACTGCGTGTCGAGTTCAAGGACGACGCGCAAGACCGCCTCGATATCTTCTACCAAACGATCGACAAGCGCCAGTCGGGCTCCCTCACCGACGAGGAAACCCTGATGATCCTGCGCCGGGAAGCCAGCAAGCTTCGCGGCATCGGCAGTTCATGCGGTTTCCCCTTGGTCAGCCTGATCGCCCACCGGCTGGAGACCTATCTCGGCGGCAACCTGGCACGGCTGAACGACCATCAGATCGAGGATCTGACCAAGTTCGCCGACCGGCTGGCCGTGGCGGTCGACCGGGAGGAGCGCCCCGACGTCGCGACGACCAACCAGATCATCCGGTCCCTTCCCGTCCGCTACGAGTTCGACATCACCGACATCGAGGTGCATGACGTCGAGATCATGCTGGTGACTCCGTCGAAGGTGGTCAGCAAGCTGGTCAGCACGGAGATGGCGGCCTGTGGCTTCCGTACCGTCGTGCTCCGCGACCCGATCGAGTCGATAGCGTTGGCCGTCCGCATGCCTCCCGACATGATCATCGCATCCGCCGTGATGGACGGTTTGGGTGGGCTCGACCTGCTGCGCGGTCTAAGTGCCATGACGCCGACGCAGAATGTTCCGATGGCGCTGCTCACCAGCCTGGAAACCGGCATCAAGGACGTGCCGGAAGGTATCGCGGTGATCCGTGTCGGCGCCCATTTCGGTGACGACTTCGCCGGTGCCATCACCCGCTTCAACCTGGGCTGACGGTTACCTCCGCCCTCACCGCCACCGCCCGCAGCATTTCTTGAACTTGGCGCCACTGCCACAAGGACAGGGATCGTTGCGGCCGACATAGCGGTAGGGATTGGATGCCACCCGCTGGCCGGCAAGGCCGGCGGGGCTCGCGAGAAACCCGGGAATGTCCCAACCCGCCAGCGCCGGCTCGCGGTGACGCAACGCCTGCGTGATGGTGGCGATCTCGGCATCCTCGTCGCGGATCATCCATCCATCGAGTTCCATGACGACATCGCCGAAGGGACGGAACTCGTCGCCGACGCCCGCCATGGGCTCGCCCGCCACGGCGTCGGCCAGCATCCGCGCGAAGTCCTCGCGCGCCAGCAGCAGCGGATCGATCTGGCCCGCGCGGAAACCTCTCTCGACCAATCCGCGCAGTTCCACCATGCCAAGCTGGGCGATCAACTCCGCCCAGCCCGACACCACGATGCCATGCGGATCGTTGGCCAGCGCGCCATGCAGCCCACCCAGATACGCCATCATGCCACGCCGCTCGAGCCGGCCGGCGACGGTCAGCATCCCCATGGTGTCGAGCATCCGCCGCCGGGTGTGACAATCGGCCACCGGACTCTCGATCAGCGCCATCAAGGGATCGGGAGCGCCATCGAATAGGTTGAACATGACGCGGTGGATCGTGACCGGCACCGCGTCGCCCAGCAGGGCGTCGACCTTGTCGGCCTCCCGCCCGAGCAGATCGGCGACCGGGCGATAGGCCGCCGTCGCCCTCCACGACCCGAGCAGATGCACCGCCAGGAACACGAGGCCCTCGTCGCCCGCGAGGGCCTGGAGCGGCGCCTCCGCCGATCGCGTCACGATCCCGGTGAGGATCGGGATCATGGCCTCGCGCTGTTGGTCGGCCTGACGGACGGCATCCGCGGGAACCGTCGTCGCCCCCCTGAACGCGGCGATGATCTGCTCGCAATCCATGACTTCCCCCCTCGCGGCGGCCGCGGTTTAGCGGCAAGTCCGTCGAGGTGGAGCCCCTCTCGCGGGGCCCACCGTCAACGCGCCAGGAAATCCCGATACATCATGTGATAGGTGGCCTCAAGCCCCTGGGTGAAGTGCCAGCCGTCGCACAGGGGCGACGAGGCCATCTGGCGGCGGAGTCCGGCCCGCAGGGTCGCCAACGCCATCCAATCGCATGCCAGTCCCGCCGCGATCCGCACATAATCGCCGGCATCCGCAGCCGCCCATTCCGGATGTCCAAGGACCGTGACATGGCTCAACGAATGGCGGGCGCAGAATCGGCGGCCCGGCAGCGTCACGACCGGAACGCCCATCCACAGCGCCTCCAGCGTGGTCAGGCCCCCCGAATAGGGAAAGGGATCGAGCGCCACGTCCACCGCGGCATACCCCGCCAGCATCGCGTCGTGACCGCCGCCCGGCCACGTCTCCAGCCGTTCCGCGCCAATGCCGGCCCGCGCGAATCGGTCCATGACGTCGGCACGGGTTTCGCCGCAGGTCAATTCTCGGGTGTTGAGCAGCAGGCGGCTCCCCGGCACGGCATCAAGCACCTGGGCCCACAAGGCGATGGTTCCCTCGCCGATCTTCGCGAGCCGGTTGAAGCAGCCAAAGGTCACCGCCCCACGTCCCAAGGCTGGAAGCGGCGACACGTCCGGCGCGTCGGCGGGCGGTCCGTAACAGACATAGCCATTGGGCAGCCTGGCGATCCGCTCGGCATACAGCGTCTCCGACCCATCCGGGCACTGCCGAGGGTCACCGATCAGCCAATCCATCGCCGGCAAGCCGGTCGTCCCGATCAAGCCGCCCCAGGTCGCCTGGACGGGCGCCGGCCTACGGGCGAACACCCCCAGTCTATTGTGCGCGGTGTGACCCGATAGATCGACCAGCAGATCGATGCCATCGGCGCGGATCCGGTCCGCCAGATCCGCGTCGTCCATCGCCGCGGTTTCTATCCAGGCGTCGGCGTGGCGGCGCAGGTGGTCCGTCACGTCATCCTCGACCACCCGGCCCGAGTAGCAGTGGATCTCGACCGCCGCGCGATCATGGTTGGGCAGGACGGGAGAGAGGAACCAGCCGACGGGGTGCCTGCCAAAATCGGCCGAGACATAGCCGATCCGCAAACACCTGTCCGGATCGGCTTTCCGTTCCGGCTTCCAAGCGGGTGGCATGGCGACACTGGCCACCAGCCGGCGCCCCCAAGACCGAAGCTCCGCCGTCAGCTCCAGGTCATCTACCGTCGGGGAGAGGTGAAGCGCGTACAACCGGTTGCCGGCGGCGCCCGCCTGCCCCGGATCAAGTGCCAGAGCCTCGCCATAGGCGATCGCGGCGGCATCGGGGTCACCCCGGTCGATCAGCGTGTTGCCAAGCTGCGTCCAACCCCTGGGGTCCGCCGGATCAATCCCGGTCGCCCGGCCGGCCGACCGCTCCGCGGCGGCGATCCGGCCCAGCGCCGCCAGAACCATCGACTGGGTGACATGGACGGCTACCGAATCCGGAAGCAACGCCACCGCGCGTTCGATGGGATCCAAGGCTCTCCCCGCCTGACCGAGCCGGACCAGGGCCGCGGACAGGTTGGCCAGCGCGTCGCCGTGCTCTTGGTCGATTTCAACCGCTTCCCGCAGGACATCCTCGGCTTCCACGAGGTGTCCCGCCTCCATCAGCGCGCATCCGAAGTCGTTCAGCACACCCGCGTCATGGGGAGCCAGCAGCGCGGCCTCGGCGTGGTGCGAAAGGGCGCCGGCGCGATCTCCCCGCTTGCCGAGGAGAAGCGCCAGGGCGCGCCGTTCGTCCACGCCGTCCGGCCGCAACGTGACCGCGCGTTCCAGCAGGGCGACGGCCTCTCCGCCGGCGCCCCGCTGCTGGCACAGCAGGCCCAGCAGCCTCAACAAGTCCACGTGATCGGGGAAGGCCGCGAGCAGCGCCCGGTAGGCCGCTTCCGCCTCTTCCAGGTCGCCAGCACGGTGGAGTTCAAGCGCGGTGCCCAGGCTTAGGCGGGAACCGGCGCCGGGCATCCCACCCGATCTGTCCACGGCGGTGCCGTCCGCTCAGCCGAACAGGGCGTCGATCGCGGACTGGTTCAGCGGATGGGGCACCGCCTCCTCCGGTTCGGGCTCGGCCGCCGCGGCCGCGGCGGGCGGCGGGGCCGGCTTCGGCGCGACTTCCGCGCTCCCGGCCAGGACGGCGGGAATCGTGGCGAAGCCCGACATCAGGTCGTCCACCTCGTTCTGCCGGATGCCATCCAGCGACGGGCCATGAAGCAGGTGGGAGTCCGGCCGGCTATCGACGGGAGCCTTCGGCAGTTCCTCCGGCTTGATGTTGTCGACACCCCAGATGGCGATCATCGAACCGATGCGCTGTTCGATATAGCGCAGCACGTTGATCACCTTGGTGGTGCGCTGACCGGTCAGATCCTGGAACGAGCAGGCGGTGAAGATCTCCATCACCTCCCCTTCGATCCTGGAATAGAGATCCGCGCTGTCGCCGCCGCTCCGCAGCGTCCCGATCATCTCCAGGATGCGCTCCGACGACGTCAGGATCTCGGACGAGGCCCGCTCCGTCGAGACGATGATGGCGTCCAGTTCGTTCGTCGCCGTGGAGAAACGGTCGTTGCCATCCTCCGACGGGCTCAAGGCCGCGATTTCGCGTCGGGCGTGCGAGATGGTGGCGCTCATGTCCTGCAGCTCGTGGCGCAGCACCTGGACGCGGTTGACCAGGTTGTTGGCGTCCGCCTGCTGGCGCCAGAGGTCGCGCAGGTCCGCGACCAGCGATCTCACCTCGTCGGCGACGCCGGTTTGGGCCCGCCTGGTGTGCTCGCGCAGAAACAGACGCCCACGCGGCGTCCGTGAAATGAATTCCTCGATCTGCTGGAAATCGGATTCCGGCAGATGCCCGCCCTCACTCATGCCCATCCTCCAGCCCGCCGATCACGCCCATTCCTGATCGCACGGGTAAGTTCATATAGCCATCACCCGAAGAGGTAATCAATATTCTCCGAGTCACTTCCAGTGGAATTCTTTCGGCCTTTCTTGTGAAGGGGGATTTTCCGCATAGGCATCGTCCACGCGGCCAATCAAGCCATCACCCAATCTTCCGGTCCTATTTTAATCACAGTTTCAGCGTTTTTTAACTGACCATCGCTAGGTTGTACCGCTGCCTGCGCCATGCGGAGTTCGACGAGTGCTGGAACTTGATCTGAGACTGGAGCGCCAGAATGCGGCGCTGGGCGCGTTGGCTCGTCATGATTGTTTCGTTCGGGCCGACTTGGCCGTCTGCCTCCGCCAGATCAACCGCGTCGCGATCCAGACGCTGGAGGTCGCGCGATCAAGCATCTGGTTCCTGAACGACGATGGCTCGTCGCTGATCTGCGCCGACCACCATGATATGTCGAGCAAGGACGGTGGCACGGGTGTCGTGCTGGAGCGGGCGGATTTTCCGCTCTATTTCCAGGCGATCCTCCAGGATCGCGTGATCGCCGCCGCCGACGCGCAAGCCGACCCCCGCACGGCGGAGTTCACCGAGGCCTATCTGATCCCGCTCGGCATCGCGTCGATGCTCGACGCGCCCATCCTGTTCGGTGGGCGCACGGTTGGCGTGCTCTGTGTCGAGCATGTCGGCTTGCCGCGCGGCTGGCCGCGGGACGAACAGGTCTTCACGGCCTCCCTCGGCGACTTCGTGGCACTGGCGCTGGTCGCCGAGGAGCGCAACCGGACCGAATCGGCGCTTCGCCGGGCCGAGGAGCGCTACCGCGGCATTTTCGAGAACGCGATCGAGGGGCTGTTCCAGATGAGCCCCGAGGGCCGCTTCATCGACGTCAATCCCGCCATGGCGCATATGCTGGGCTTCGCCGACGCCGCCGGCTTCCTGGCGGCCCGCGGGTCGAGCGGCACGCCGCTGTTCGTCGACCCGGGCCGCCGCGCGGAGTTGATGCGGCTGGCCGATGTCCAGGATCGCGTGGTCGGGTTCGAAGCCGAGGTGTATCGCCGGGACGGGCCGATCATCTGGGGGGGCTTCAGCATTCGCGCGGTGCGTGGCGCGGACGGGGAAATCCTGCGGCTCGAAGGATCGGTGGAGGACGTGACCGCCAGGCGGCGCGCCGAGGATCAGTTGGCCCACGTGGCGCTCCACGACGGTTTGACCAACCTGCCAAACCGCGCGCTGTTCATGGATAGGCTGGCCCAGAGCCTGGCGCGTGCCCGCTTGACCGGCATCGGATCGACGGTGGTCGTGCTGATCGACATCGACAAGTTCAGCCTGATCAACGACAGCCTGGGCCACGCGGCCGGCGACCGGCTGCTGATCGATCTGGCGGGCCGGCTGGCGGCCCGGCTGCGTCCCGGCGACACGCTGGCCCGTTTGGCGGGTGATGAGTTCGCGGTTCTGGTCGAGGGCCTGATCGATGTGGACAGCGCCCAGGCCTTTGCCGAAACCCTGAGATCCTGCGTCGCGGCCCCCTTCACGCTCGCGGCCGACCAGGATTTCTTCGCGTCGGCCAGCGCGGGCGTCGTCTTCGCCATGGGTGGCGAACAAGGGCCCGAGGACCTGCTGCGCCACGCTGGCACGGCGCTCCACCAAGCGAAGGCGCAGGGCCGCTCGCGATGCCTCGCCTTCACCGACGAGATGCGGACGGAACCCCTGCTGACCCTGAAGCTGCAGAGCGACATGCGGCGGGCGATCGAGCGTGACGATTTCGTGCTGTTCTATCAACCCGTCCTGTCGCTCCACGATCGGCGGCTGGTCGGGTTCGAGGCGCTGATCCGCTGGAACCACATCCAGCGCGGCTTGATCCCCCCGGCCACCTTCATCCCGATCGCGGAGGAGAACGGCCTGATGAGCGACCTCGGCGACTGGGTGACCAACACCGCCTGCCACCAGATGCGGATCTGGCAGGAGCGCGTCGGGGCCGCGACGCCGCTGTCGCTCAGCGTCAACATAGCGCCGACCCAATTGATCCATCCCGATGTCTTCACGCTACTGGACCGGGCCTTGGCGGCGAGCGGCGTCGATGTCCGCCGGATGAAGCTGGAGGTGACGGAGACCGCCCTCGCCGGAGACGCCGAACTGCTACCCCAGAGGCTGCGGGCCTTGCGGGAGCGCGGCTTCCAGATCCTGATCGATGATTTCGGCACCGGCTATTCGTCGCTCAGCCGGCTTCACCGCCTGCCGATCGACGGCTTGAAGATCGATCAATGCTTCGTCAAGCCGATGCTTTACGACCCCGACAGCGCGGCCATCGTGCGGACGATCATAGCGCTTGGCAAGGCGCTGAACCTCGACCTGTTCGCCGAAGGGGTCGAAGACGAAGGGTCGGCCGCCGAACTGGGCCGCATGAAGTGCGAGTTCGCGCAAGGCTACCATTTCGCCCGGCCACTACCGATCGCCGCCGCCGACGCCTTGGTCGACGCGCTGGTGGAAAGCGTCGCGGCCGAAGCCGCCGCGCGGACGCTCAGCCCAACTTGATCGCCGTGCCGTTGATGCTGACCATAAGCATGCCGTTCTCCTTTCCCAGCACCTCGTAGTCCAGGTCGACACCGACGACGGCATCGGCGCCCAGCCGCTTGGCGGCATCTCGCATGTCGTCCATGGCATGCTCGCGGGCATCCTTCAGGGCGTTCTGGTAGCCGCCGGACCGGCCGCCGACGATGTCCCTAATCCCCGCGAAAAAGTCGCGGAACACGTTGACGCCGATGATCGCCTCGCCGGTGACGACGCCCAGGTACTCGATCACGCGCCGCCCTTCGACATGGTCGGTTGTCGTGATGATCATCGTGGTTCCCCCTGCCCTTGCTTTTACGATCCTCGGATGGATGCATCCTGACATGGCCACCAACACCGAGGGGTCAAGCCCGACCCTTGGAGTGCTCCGATAGTGCCGGGACATTTTGACGCTGCGGCAGTGGTTCGCCTATTCGGTCCAGCCAGGCCTGTTACAAATACACAAATCCCTAGAAAAGTTGTGGTTTGCCGCTGCATCTCGGCTGGGGAGGTCGAGGATCGCGATGCCGCGCCGGGACGCCGCGCCGGCACTACGGCCAAAGCGACGGCCGCCGCCTCGCCGACGATGTGCGTAACGGAGGAGACCACACTGATGACCCCAAAGCAGCACGCGCCGCGACCCGGTGACAGGCTTCTGACGACGGCGACCCGCTTGTTCAGCCGCCACGGCATCAACGCCACGGGGATCGACAAGATCCTGGCGGAGGCCGGTGTCGCCAAGATGACCCTGTACAATCAATTTGGCTCCAAGGAGGGCTTGGTCTTCGCCGTGCTGGAGCGCGAGGGCGAGGCGTGGCGCCAATGGTTCCAGACGGCGGTTGATGGGCTTCCGGGTTCCCCCCGCGACAAACTGGTCGGGATCTTCGGCGTGCTGGAGCAGTGGTTCAAGCGGGATGGGTTTTACGGCTGCGCCTTCATCAACGCCGTGGCCGAGCACAACAAGGAAGATCCGCGCATCCGCTCGTTGGCGATGGCGCATAAGAAGAAGATCTTGTTGGTCATCCGGGATCTTGCCGACCAAGCCGGCGTGATCGATCCCGAGGCCGTGACCGAGTCGATCGGAATGCTGCTCGACGGAGCCATCATCGCCGCCGTGATCACCGGCACCTCCGATCATGCCCGGCGCGGCGCCGACGCGGTTCGGATGCTGCTAGCCTCCCAAACCATCAATGGTCAGACCCTCACCAGCCAGACAGGCACCAGCCAGGCGGGCACCGGCCAGACCGTCGCCAGCCAGCCGGTCGCCAGCCACGCCCACGCGGCCTGATCCGCGATCCATCGAGCCGATAAAGCGGGAGCGGTCCCCGACCAAGGGCCGCTCCCATCGTCATCAAGGCTCGTCGGACACCAGTCCGCGAACCTCGGCGAGATCGGCGCCGTCGAATTTGGCGCTGTCCAGAGTGGCGCCACTCATCACCGCTTGATGGAGATCGGCATCGCCGAAATCCGCGCCCGTCAGGTCGGCGTGGGTCAACTCCGCCCCAACCAGACGGGCGCGCCTCAGCGAGGCGCCGCGTAGCGAGGCGTGCCACAGCCGGGCGCGTTCCAGATTGGCCGACAGCAGCCGGTTGCCCGCCCGCGGGTTCAAGCGGACGGCGTCGAGCACCGCGTTGGACAGATCGGCGTCGGCGAGAAAGGTCCGGCGCAACGTCGCCGCGCGAAGATCGCAATTACGCAAAACGGCGCTCCGCAAGTCCGACAGGGTCAAATCGACCACGCTCAGCACCGCGTCCGCCAGATTGGCGCGCTCCATCACGCAATTCGTGATCACGGCCCCACCCAGGTCGACCGCTGGCAGTTCAAGTCCTGACAGGTCGAGCCCGGTCAGTTCCAGCCGCTTGCCCTGCTGCCCCTCGGTCTGGATCCACAAACCGTGCGCCCGCACCAGATCGGTGATCGAGAAGGCGGGGACCGCACGCGGCAGGTTCCTGGCTCCCTCCGACACCGACAGCAGCTGGGCGTCGATCACCGCTCCCAGCAGGTCGGCGCCAGTCAAGCGGGAGTTCCTCCAGCTCGCGCCGGCCAGCATGGCGCCATGGAGGGTGGCGCCCGACAGGTTCACCTCGTTCAGCTCGGCTCCCTCGAGCACGACGCCGGTCAGGTTGGCGTTGCGGAAATCCACATGGGCGAGCTTGGCCCCAACCAGGATCGCGTCCGTCATATCCGCCTGCATGGCGAGCGTGCCGGTGATCCGGGCGCGTGTCAGGTCGGCTCCCCGGAAGGTGGCGCCGACCAACTCGGCCGGGTTCGTCTCGAACGCGATGCGGTTCTCCTGGTCCAGCTTGGCGAGCGCGCCCTCGCGGATATTGGCGAGTTCCAGCACGGCACCGGTCAGGTCGGCGCCGCGTAGGCAGCAGCCGCGCAGGTCGGCGCGGCTGAGATTGGCCTTCTGCAACTGGGCGAGGCGGAGGTCGGCGCCATTGAGGACCGCGCCGGCCAGATCGAGGCCCCGTCCGTCGACGCCCTTCATCTGGGCGCCCGTCAGGTCGGCACCCGACAGGTCCGCACCGGCGAGACTGAGGCCGGACAGGTCGTGAAACGCCAGATTGGCCTGAGCACCATGGGTCGTGCCACGCCGGAACCGCGCGTGCCGGGTGATCACGGCGCCGAGCTGCGCCTGATCCAGCCGCGTCCAGGCGTCGGGCGTCCTACCGTTCATCAAGAATGTCCCAGGGTTGAAGCTGCCGCTGGCTGCCCAGGACGCGTTCGATCGGCAGACGCACAGTGACCGTGGTTCCGACGCCGACGGCGCTGTCGATATCCAGCGTGGCGCCATGCAGGCTGAGGAAGGATCCGACGATGGCCAAACCAAGGCCGGTGCCATCCTCGCCCGACATCCGGACATTGCTGGCCCGCCCGAACGCCTCGAGCACACGCGGGATCTCTCCCTCGGGGATGCCGATGCCGGTATCCTTGACGATGACGCGGACATCGCCGGACGCGTCCAGCACCGTTCCAACCTCGACCATTCCTCCACGTTGCGTGAATTTGACGGCGTTGCTCAGAAGATTGACGACGACTTGCTTCAAGGCGCGCTGGTCGCCCATGATCGTCGGGACCGGCTCCGGCCTGACGGCGATCGTCACCCCCTTGGTGGCGGCGTGATCGCGCAGCAGGCGGACCGAACCGTCGATGATCCGGCCGAGGTCGATCTGCTCCTCCTCCAGCACGTATCTGCCCGCCTCGACCTTCGACAGATCCAGGATGTCGTTGATCAGCGACAGCAGATGGCGGCCGCACTGGTCGATGTCCTCGGCGTATTCCTGGTATTTGGGCGATCCGAGCGGCCCGAAATACTGGCCCTTCATGATCTCCGAGAAACCGATGACGGCGTTCAGCGGGGTGCGCAGCTCATGGCTCATCCGGGCCAGGAACTCCGACTTGGCCTTGCTCGACTGTTCGGCGTGCAGCAACGCCAGATCGGCCTCATGGCGAACCTGTTCCAGTTCGACCGAGAGGCGGACGAAATCGTCGAACCGCTGGTCGAGCCTCCCCCGGGCGGCCCTGAGTTCGTCCTCCATGGAACGACCGGCGGAGATGTCGGCGACCACGCCGGCATAATGCCGCGCGCCGTCGAGGGTGAAATCGGTCAGGGCGATCCGCATGGGGAACACGGAACCGTCCTTTCGGCGCGCCATCGACTCGACGCTCGTGGCGTCCGATCCGGGCGGCACCCGAAGGTGTCCGATCGCCGCTTCACCACGCTTCCCTTCAGCCAGCAGGATGCCGATGTCCTGGCCCCGGATCTCGGTCGCCGGCCAACCGAACATGCGTTCGGCCATCGGGTTGAACTCCTCCACCCGCCCTTCGCCGGATGTCGTCAGGATACCGACCAGAGACACCTCCAGGATCGCGCGAAGCTCGATCTCGCGCCGGGCCAGCGCCTTCTCCGTCCGGCGCGTGATGGTGACGTCGGTATGGGTGGCGACGTAGCCTCCGTCAGGCAGTTCCTGGCGGCAGACCTCGATGATCCGTCCGCCGTCGCCGTCCATGTCGAACCGCGTCGGCGTCCCATCCCCCGACCGCTCCTCGAGCCTCGCCATCTCGTTGGCCACTTGGCTGTCCAGGCTCGCCGGACTGGCCCCCGAACTGGACCCATCCACCGTCGCTTGCCCAAACCGCCAGCGCGACAGACGCTCCATGGGGGTTCCGGATTCGCCAGGACTTCGGCGAAAACCATGGAGCGCCAGAAACCTGTCATTGAGCAACCGGACCCGGCGCTCGCCATCCACCACCAGAATGCCCTGTCCGGTGCTGGAGAGCACGGTTTCCAGGAAGGCCGTCTTCTCGGCCAAGGCTTCACGCGCCTCGACTTCCGCCGTGATCTCCGTCACGGTCCCGACGAAGCGGCGGGGGCCGCCCCCCGGCTCGAAGGCGGCGGCGCCGCGCGCGGCGACCCAGATCCAGCGTCCCGACTTGTGCCGCAGCCGGTAATTGACCTCGTACAAAGAGGTGGCGCCGGTCAGGTGGGCGGCGGTCGCGGCGTCGACCCTGGCGCGGTCGTCAGGATGGATGCGCTCGCGTCCGGCGGCATCGCTCGGCGCCAGCTCATTCTCATCGTATCCCAGCATCCTGTTGTAGGCCGGCGACAGCCAATGCTCGCCGGTCAGGAAATCGGTGTCCCAGATGCCGCAGCCGGCGGCGTGGGCCGCCAGCCGGAAACGCTCCTCGCTGTCGCGCAACGCCTTGACGGTGCGCCGCCGCTCGCTGACGTCGATCATCAGGAACAAGGTGTAAGTGTGCCCGTCCAGTCCGACGAAGGGTTCGCGGGTCACCTCGACGCAGCGGCTGCGGCCGAATCGGGTGGCCAATTGGCGTTCCCGCGGCCGTGTCCGCGAGCGGGACGGATCCGATCCGTCGTTCGTCCCGGCTGGATAGCGTCCCAGCGGAAACTGATCGACGCCATCGGGCCCCAACAGGCTCTCGATCGTCCTTCCCAGCAATTCCGACATGTCGAAGCCGGACAGCCGGCACAAGGTGTGGTTGGCCTTGATGCAGACCCCATCCTCCCGGCTGACCGCCACCGCCATCGGCACGGCATGCATCAGGGTATCCAGCAGTTCGAAGCGGCCGAACAGCGCGCCATCCCACAGGACCGGATTGACCTGATCGCCGCCGCGGGCGCCGGGAACGCCAGCCTGGCTGGCGCCACCGGCGTCCTGATGACGGTGCGTGCGGACCGTCGCCAAAGCCGCGTTCCGCTCCCGGGGAAATGTGACGGTGACGGCGCTGCCCTCGGCCAGCGCCGTGTCGATCCGCAACTCGCCATCATGCAGGTCGACCAGACGCTTGACGATCGCCAGTCCCAGGCCGGTTCCCTCGCGCCTGCGGGTCAGCGACGCCTCCAGCTGACTGAACGGCTCCATCGCCTTCGGGATATCCTCCAGGTTCATGCCGATCCCGGTGTCGGACACGCACAGGACAACCCGGCCGTCGGCCTCCGCCTGGATCTCGAGCCTCACCTCGCCACCCGGCGGGGTGAATTTGACGGCGTTGGACAGCAGGTTGACCATGATCTGGCGCACCCGCGTCTCGTCCGCGCGGATCAGCGGCGCCGGCTGGGGCAGGTCACAGTGCAAGGCCACGTCGCTCGCCGCCGCCGCCGCGGCCACCACCGCGATCTGGCTGCGCGCCACCTGCGCCAGATCAAGCGTCGCCTCCCGCAGGGCGAGTTGGCCGGCGTCGATGCGCGACAGGTCGAGGATGTCGCTGATCAGCGCCAGCAGGTGGCGGCCGCTGCCGACGATGTCCTGGACGTAGTCGCCGTAACGCTCGTTACCGAGCGGCCCGAAAAGCTCGTCACGCAGGATCTCGGCGAAACCGATGATCGCGTTGAGCGGCGTTCGCAGTTCATGGCTCATCATCGCGAGGAATTCGGACTTCGCCCGACTGGCCTGCTCGGCCTGCTCCTTCGCCACCCGCAACAGGTTGCCGCTCTCCACCAGCGGGGTTACGTCGGTGTGGACGCCGATCATGCGGATCGGCTTGCCGGCCGCGTCGCGCACGCTGCCGCCCCGCGACAGGATGTGCCGGATGGTGCCGTCCCGATGGGTGAAGCGGACGGTTTGCTCGTATGGCTTGCCATCTTCCCAGTGGCGCCGCAACTGGTGGAGCGCGCGCTCCTTGTCCTCCGGAATGGCGAGGTTCTGGAGGGCCTCTATGTCGTTCGGCAGTTCGTCGTCGGCGTGGCCCAAGATCTCCTTTAGCCGAGGGGACAGCCAGATCGATCCCGACCTCAGGTCCCAGTCCCACAGGCCATCGCGGGTTCCCTCGATCGCCAGTTGGAAGAAATCGCGGCTGTCCTGGAGTTCCCTTTCCAGCCGCTTGTGCTGTGTGATGTCGAAACCAACCGACTGGTATTCGATCAAGCCGCCTTGGGTGTCGTAGAACGCGCGGTCGCTCCACAGCACCCAGCGGGCGGCGCCATCGGGCAGCGTCACCACACGCTCATGCCGGCCGGTCGGCTGGTCCGGGGTCAGCTTGGCCAGGCAGGCGGTGAGCGCGTCGGCCTCGCTCCGGGACAGCAGGTCCAGGATCCGGCATCCCAGCAAATCGTCGGGGTTGGCGTCGAACCGGCGGGCATAGGCGCCATTGACGAATGTCAATGTGGTGTCCGGCGCGTAGCGGGCGATCAAGCCGGTCTGTTCCTCCAGGATCGCGTGGATGCGGGGATCGGATTGGACCCGCGCCGCGACGGTGACGAATATCCTGGTCACAGCTCCATCAACCACCACGGGAGCCAGCACGAGATGCCAGCGCTCCGGCTTGGACAATGCTCCCGCTCCGCCGTTCATGGGAACGTCCACGTCCAGCTCGACTTGCCGCGTGGTGGCCCGGCACTCGTCGGCGGCCGCCCCGATCAATCCGCCGACCAGGGCCGGGGCGACACCGCCCAATGCCGTCTCCAAGCGCCCGTTACAAGCCAGCACGGCCGGCTCGCCTCGGGCATCAAGCACCAGCGCCGGTGCTCCCACCAGATCCAGGAAAGCGCGCAGGTCATGGCTGGTGCAGTGGGCGAGCATTTATCAGGGGCTTCGCGTCTTACGGGAACCGCACTTTCCCCCAGTCGCGGCGGTTAAGCCACTAGAAAGTGGTATGTGACCTTCAGGATACCGCGCCGCCGCGGCACTCATCGCGCCGCCAGTTCCTTGATCGGGACCAGCTCCTTGACCGGCGGAAGCCGGGCCGGCGCCCAGGACTCGGGCTGATCGCGCAGCAGCAGGCTGAACGCGACCGTCGGGATCGGCTGGGAGAACAGATAGCCCTGCAACAGGTCGCACCCGACCTCGCCCAGGAAATCGCGCTGCTCGACCGTTTCGACGCCTTCGGCGACGACGGTCAGCCCAAGTCCGTGCGCCATGCCGACCACGGCCCGGACCAGCGCCGAATTCTTCCGGTTGTGCGGTACGCCGTCGACGAACATCCTGTCGATCTTGAGTTTCGTGATCGGCAGTTGCTGGACATAGCTGAGCGAGGAATAGCCGGTGCCGAAATCATCTATCGCCGTTTCGACGCTGATCGAGGACAGCGCGGAGATCGCCTGCACGGTGGCCTTCAGATCCCGCACTGCGGCCTGCTCGGTGATCTCTATCCCGATCAGACCGGCCAGGTAGGGTTTCTCCCGCATCAATTCGGCCAAGCGCGTGGTCAGGCGCCCGCGCAGGAACTGCTGACCCGAGACGTTCATGAAGACGCGGCCGCAGCACAGCCCTTCATCGTGCCAGAGCGCCACCTGATCGGCGACCGCCTCGAGCACCCAATCCGTGATCGAGACGATCAGGCCGCTGTCCTCGGCGATCGGGATGAACTCGGTCGGCGAGACCGCCCCCAATTGGGTATGGGTCCAGCGCAGCAGCGCCTCCGCCCCGGCCACCTTGCCGGTCCTCGCCTCGATGATCGGCTGGTAGACCACCTTGAACTCGTTGCGCTGGACGGCGTGGGCGAGGTGCATGGTCAGCAGGGTCCGCCTGCTGGCGGCCTGGGCCATCTCGGGAGTGTAGAAGCAGACGATGTTGCCGCCCTGGTGCTGGGCCGTCTGCAGGGCCAACTCGGCCTTGGTCAGCAACTCCTCGACCCGCTTGATGCTGGGATCGTGGATCGCGGCGCCGATGCTCATGCGGACCATGACCGTCTGGCGATCCACCTGGATGGGGCTGAGCAGGCGATCGTGGATGTGGTCGGCGGACTCCTCCGCGACCTCGTGGTCCTTGAACATGGCCAGCGCCGCGAACTCGTCGGCGCCGACGCGGCACAGGATCGAGTCCTTCGGCATGATCTCACGGAACCGGAGGACGATCGCCTTCAGCACTCCGTCGCCGACGTGGTATCCCAAGCCCTCGTTGATCTCACGGAACTGGTCGAGGTCGAAGCTGAAGACGACATGCGCCCGCTCGTCGCCGGGCAGCCGGATCGCCATCAGGCGGTCGCACTCCTCCAGGAAGGCGCGGCGCGACAGCAAGCCGGTCAGCGGATCGTGGTTCGTCAGGAAGCGGGCGCGCTCCTCCGCCGCGTGCCGGTCCGAGACATCCCGGGCGATGCCGATGAAGGTGACCTCATCGTTGAACCGCATCTCGCCGACGCTGAGATGGACCGGGAAGACCGAACCATCCTTGCGCTTGGCGAGGACCTCGCGACCGGTGCCGATGATCTTGGCGCGGCCCGACGCCATGTAGCTGTCGAGGTATCCGGCGTGCCGATGTTCGTGCGGGGCCGGCATCAGGATGGCGACCGGCATCCCGACCAGTTCGATCTCGTCGAAGCCGAACATCCGGCAACAGGCGTGGTTGACCGATTGGATCACACCGCGGGCGTCGATCGTCAGGATGCCGTCGACCGCCGCGTCGAGCAGCGAGGTCGCGAACTTTTCCCGGCGCAGCAGGACATCGAGGTGCCGTTGCCGCTCGGACTCGTCCTCGAGGAAGGCGATGAAGCCGATCACGGCGCCCCCGCGATCGCGATGGGGGATCAGGCTCACGCGCAGGGCGACGCGCTCACCATCCTCGATGCTGGCCCCGGGATTGAGAGCGTGGTCGAACGCGTGGTCGAACATGACCGGTTCACCCGCCAGCACCCGGCGCGCCAAATCGGCGAGACGGGACCGGACATCGTCCCCCGTCCCGTCCCGGCCGGCGGGCCGCATGTTTTCCACGGGTCCCGCGAGATCGGCGAAACGCGACACCTGGACATCGGCGTCGGCCCCCAGGGCGCGGAATGTCGAGGCGAACCGCCCATTGACGAAGCGGCAAGTCTGATCGCTGTCGAAATAACCGACACCGACCGGAGCTTCGCCCAGAATACTGGATGCCAGCGTGGCGAGGAAATCCGTTTCCATCGCGTTGACGAAGGTTCCGAAGCGATCCACTGGTTGACCTTCGGCCATCACTCCACTCCGCAGGCGGTTTTGAGGAAGGGAAATTGCCGACCGCGCCGCACGCGATGATTTTACGACATTGATCTCACAATATTTAAGCATTTATTACTAATGGAATAACGTCGCGTCGGTAATCCCGCTCGACTGGATCGGCCCTGTTGTCACCTCATCCCAAAGTACAACCGCTGGCGCGTACCCTTCAGGCCGGAATGCCGCTATCCTGCGGCCCGCGCCCTTAACCGGCGGTCAAAAGCCGGTGCCAGAGATCGGGAGGAACCCGCCCATGCGACACCTCGTCACCAGCCTGTTCGTGGCGGTGTCCCTGCTGTTTGGCGCCCAGGCCCAGGCGGCCGGTCCGCCAGGCGACACCTCCACCACCCGTCCCGCGGTGCGGGTAGGCGTCCTGAAGTTCGGCACGGTCAGTTGGGAACTGGACACCATCAAGTCACACGGGCTCGACGCCGGCGAGGGGATCGATCTCCGGATCGTGGATCTGGCCAGCAACCAAGCGACCCAGGTCGCCCTGCAAGGTGGCGCCGTCGACATGATCGTGACCGACTGGCTGTGGGTTTCGCGCCAGCGCGCCGCGGGCGCCGATTTCACGCTGGCGCCCTATTCCACGGCGGCCGGATCGATCATGGTTCCGGCGAATTCCCCGATCAACTCCATCGCCGACCTCAAGGGCCGCAGGATCGGCGTCGCCGGCGGACCACTGGACAAGAGTTGGCTGCTGCTGCGGGCGCTGAGCATCCAGAAGAATGGTTTCGATCCGGACAAGGACAGCGAGAAGGTCTTCGCGGCGCCGCCCCTTCTCAACGAACAGGTTGCCAACGGTGGTGTCGACGCCGCGCTGAATTACTGGAACTTCGCCGCCCGCCTTAAGGCCGCCGGGCTGCGTCAGGTCGTCACGGTCGATGAGATCGAGAAGGAGCTTGGGATCGAGACCAGCGTTCCGATCATCGGCTATGTCTTCCACGACGCCTGGGCCGACGCGAATGGCCTGGCCTTGAACGCCTTCCTGCGCGCGTCCCAAAAGGCCAAGGCGATCATGCGCGACAGCGACGACGAGTGGCGGCGGCTGGCTCCCCTGACCAAGGCGGAGGACGACGCCACCTTGCTGGCCCTGCGCGACGGCTATCGGGCCGGCATCCCGACGTCGTGGGGCGACGCCGAGCGGCGGGACGCGGAGCGGGTCTACGAGATCCTGGCGAAGCTCGGCGGACGGGAACTGGTCGGTGACTCGCCCCAGCTGTCGCCTGGAACGTTCTGGGCCGGGATAAGATTCTGACATCTTGTCCCCACCCATGCCCAAGTCCATGACCCTGTCCAAGCTGGGCCGCTTTCCTGCCCATGTCCTGTCGCTGCTCGTCCTGGCCCTGATTTGGCAAGCCGCGGCGATGGCTGTCGGAGGCCGTCTGCTTCCAGGCCCCGTCGCCGTCGCGGCCCGCTTGGTCACGGAGGTCACCCGGGGCGGCCTGCTGATCGACCTCGCCATCACACTGGCGCGCGTCATGGCGAGTTTCGTGATCGCCATGGCAATCGGCACGGCGCTTGGCATCGCCATGGGACGCTACCGGCTGCTGGATCGCCTGCTCGACGGCTGGCTGGTGCTCTTCCTGAACGTCCCGGCCCTGGTGACGATCATCCTGGCCTATGTCTGGTTCGGCCTGACCGAGGCCGCCGCCGTGGCCGCCGTCGCGGTCAACAAGATCCCCAACGTGGTGGTGACGCTCCGCGAGGGCAGCCGCGCGCTGGACCGCGATTACCTGGAAATGGCCGAGGCCTACCGGCTGGGTCCACTCAAGACCCTGCGTCACATCGTCCTACCGCAGCTCTACCCCTTCCTGCTGGCGGCGGCGCGATCCGGTCTGGCATTGATCTGGAAGATCGTCCTGGTGGTTGAACTGCTGGGCCGGAGCAACGGCATGGGATTTCAGTTGCAGGTCTTGTTCCAACTTTTCGATGTCACCGGCATATTGGCCTACACGCTCGCCTTCATCGTGGTCGTCCAGATCATTGAGTTCGCCGTGCTACAGCCCCTTGAAATAAGAGCGTCGCGCTGGCGGCGCTGACCCATTTTTTGTTGCCCGCCCCAGCAGTTTCTGGTTAATCAATTTTAGCCATAAATATTTTTTGGGAACCAGAACGCGGGGTCGAACGTTACATGCCTTATGCGCTTCTCGTCGTAGCCTGCCTCGTTGGTCAACCGGCCGAATGCCGGCAGCACCAGCTCCCCTTGCCCCAGATCACCAACGCCACGGCCTGCCACCTCGGCGGGGCCGTGCGTCTCCGCGCTTGGCTCGCCGAGAACGAGGGATGGCGGCTGACCGACGCCGAGTGCGTGTCCGACCCGGAAGCCGCGGCACCACAGGCGGCCGCGGCGGGTACTTCGGCTGGCAACTAAGAATTCGCCGAAGTTAACAATTTAGTGACAGAGGATAGTTAACGTCAGTCCTCAGACAGTACTCACACCTCCGAGGGTCAGCCCCATGGTGCAGCAAGACGACGTGATCGAGCGGACTTCGATCGTTACATATGCCCTGCTCGAGGAATTGCATACGGTCCTCGCCGACAGCGCGAAGCCTGATGAGACCAGCCTTGGCGTCATCATGGGTTTGGCGATGTTCCTGGACGACAAGATCGGCCCGATGCGCTCGCAGAAATTGATGACCCAGGCTCCCGGCATCATCCTCAAGACCGACGCCCATGTGACCGACGAGTTGATGCAGCGGTTCGCCCCCGTCCTGCGCGCGTTCGGCACGCACCTGTCGGCGTTCGCGACCAACGCCGCCACCGTCCGGCCGCTGACCAAGGTCAGCTGAAGGCGTCCGGGGCAACGCTCCGGAACCCTGTGCGGCCGGTGTGACAGACGACACAGCGCCGCCGGCCGTGGTGCCACACGCTCCGTTCCAGTCGGCGTTCGGTGCGAAACGCCGTTGGGCGGGCCGCCAAGCGGCCCGAGGGGAGCGATCCTATGAGAAGAACGGCGAGCCGGGTGGCTCTGGGCCTGGGAGCCCTCAACCTCGCGACCTTATTGCTGATGGCGGCCGTCTCGGCCGACGACGGCTTTTGGGGGATCGGTGGCAAGACCTTGCCTCCGGGAGCCCTGCCGATCTCCACCGTGGCGCGCTCGGTCGAAAGCGGCGGCATCACCCATATCTACGGCATCGATGTCGTCCGCCACCTCTATGACGTGAAGGCGCTGGACGGCGACGGCAAACGCCTGCGCCTCACCGTGGACCCACTGACCGGCGAGATCCTGTCCCGCGTCACCTCCTAGATCGGGCGGGGGATGAGTCTGGTAGGGATTGCGGCAACGCGACGCGGCCGATGCCACAAGTTTCCGCGAACTCGCGGTTGCCGATTTGGCGGCGCCCTGGTATCATCGACTTCACCAAGCGCTTTCGCTTATTCTACTTCTCGGAAGAGTTTGGCTTATTAAGGGCTCCTTTAGGAGCCCTTTTTCATTGAAGCGTTCGCGACCATTAAAATACCAGTTCTTCAAAAGCGGATTTATATTTAATTTGGGGTTGTCGTGGAGCGTACAGCTGTCTTTGTCGATGCCGGTTATCTATTTGCCAGAGGTTGTGAAATCATCGGCCACGCTGAGACCCGCCGGCAGTTCATCTCGCTCAATCTTCCCGAGTTCAACACCATCCTGGCTGGCTTTCTTCAAAAGATGGATGCGGCACCTTTGCTTCGCATCTACTGGTATGATGGCTTGGCCGCCAGTGGCAACATGTCCTCGGACCAAACAACCATCGCATTAGCCGATAACTTCAAGCTTCGACTCGGTCAAATCAATGGATTTGGCAAACAAAAGGGTGTCGACTCCATGATCGTCACGGACATGATCGAGTTGGCACGAAACAAGGCGATTTCCGATGCAATCCTACTGGGCGGAGATGATGATCTACGAGTCGGCGTCCAAGTGAGTCAGACCTTTGGCGTTCGAGTGCATGTGCTCGGTTTTGGCAGCGATGCCATGCATGCCAACGTCAATAGGTACCTTCGTCAGGAAGCGGACACTTCCACGACCTGGGAAGAGGCGACCGTACGACGATTTCTGTCCATAGCGACGATGACAGCGCCAACTCCGTCGCTTGGAGTGGAACCAGCCACAGTCATGCATGCGAGCCCCGTCGATGACGTGATCAACAAGGCGGTGGACGGTATGGTCGCCAGTTTGACCTCCGCGGAACAAGTGAGCATCGGTCAGCATCATGACCTCCATGGAAAAAGCGGCATTCCTTCGGACATTGATCGCAATCTGCTGCGAGTCGTAAGCACCGCCTTGGGACGCCCCTTGGACCTAGACGAAAAGCGGTCCATGCGGCGTCGCTTCAATGAGAAGCTCAAAATGCCGAGACCATAGACCTGATCGGCATGAGGCGCCATCGGTCGGCTGCTTGATCCACGACAAGGTCATCCAATCCCGTGGCCATGGAAGCCACATTTCGGCCATGAAACCACGATGAAAACAGAACCCTAATTCGGTTCCCGTGTTTATCATACCGATACCCGCCTTCGGCCAGCGCCCTTGGCCCAACCATCGGTATGAACGTGACCACACAGCATCAAGGCTTGCCGGACGCGGCACTCGAACGGGCCCGATGGACAGCCAGCGGGCCTGCCTGGGACCGGTGGTCGGACCCCATGGCCGATATGGCCGACCGCCTCAACCTGCCGCTGCTCGACGCCTGTGGCGTGATGCCGGGCGAGGCGGTGCTGGATCTGGCGTCCGGCGCCGGGGAACCGGCGCTGAGCGCCGCCAAGCGCGTGGGTCCCGGCGGCAGCGTCCATGGCGTCGACTTGGTCGAGGCGATGCTGGCGGGAGCCATCCGGCGCGCCACCGCCTTCGATGGCCCTCCCCCCTTGTTCACCGTCGCCGACATGACGGCCCTGCCGTTCGAAGATGGGAGTTTCGACCGGGTGACTTGCCGGTTTGGCATCATGTTCGTGCCCGACACCAAGGCGTGCCTTGCGGAAACCGTCCGGGTGATGCGCTCCCATGGCAAGGCGGCCTTCATGGTATGGGGGCCGCTCGCCGACAACACCCTTTTCACCGAGTTGGATCAGGCGGTGACGGAAGTGCTGGGGGAAGATCCCAACCACGCGATCGATCCCCTGTTCCGGTTCGATCAGCCGGGGGTCCTCGCGAGCCTGCTGGAGGAGGCGGGGTTGCGGAACGTCACCGAGCAGTCGCTGCGGCCGACGGCGCGCGTTCCCCTGGACAAGCCATTCTGGCGCGCCTCGTTGGACATGCTGTTCGCTCCGAGGCTGGCATCGGCGCCGGAGGGCGACCGCGAGCGGATCAACGCCGCCGTCGCCAGCCATTTCAGCGGAGTCGCGGTGGAGGGTGTCTGCCCGCTTCACCTTCACGCCAGGATCGTGTCGGGCGAGATGCCCTGATCAACAGTCTTTGCCCTGGGGATCGCTGATCATCATGATGCCCAGGATCATCGCGGTTCCGCCATCCGCCCCCGCCAGCGGCAGAAGCAACTCCTCGAAGTCCAGGTAGTCGCGGCCGCACCAGCCAAGGTCGCCGCGGCGGTAACCGGGCATACCCGACGACGCCACCGACATCGCGCCAGCGATCAACTCGGTGCGCTCCGGTTCGGGCATCCCCTCGCCCAGTGGCTGTCCGGTCAGGGGTCGTCGATACAGCCAGGAGAGCTTGGCCCCGGCGACGCGATAGGTGAACCACGGCTTACCATCAAGGATGTTCAGCAGCAGCAGGTTCGGAAGAGGCACGGGGAACTCGGCGGGATCGATGTCGAGCCGGCGTGGCATCGCTAGGCCGGACGGCCTGCGCGACACCCAATACTCATGGAGGCGCCTCACGCTGGCGTGCGCGTGGCGTGGTGGCCGCCACTCCGGCGGTGACGCGGCATGCCTTGTCTGAGGCTCCAAGGGTGCTAGCAGGGTCATGCCTGCCAAGCTAACCAGCCAAAAGGTTTATGTCTAGTTCACCATTAATTTTATTTAAATCAGTTTCTCCGGTATGGCAAGCGCGGAACAAACGTTCGCACCCTAACGATTGCCTCGCCTGACCGGAACGCCGGAAGGAACGAGAGGGCTTTTCGAGAGTTTATGGACCACTCGATACCGTCCCGGCCAAAAGCAAGACAAAGCCCGACCATGCCCCAAGCGACAAAGATCCTTGTTCCCGGCCGAACCTGTTGGCGGACCGAGCGCACGAACCGTCTGGCCCTGATCGTCGACGCCTGCGATTATTTCGCGGCGGCCAAGGCCGCCATCGCCAGCGCCCAGCACTCCATCTACATGATCGGCTGGGACTTCGACCTTCGCCTGAAGCTCGACCCGGCCAACCCCGATGTCCAGGAACCGGACGAGTTGGGACCGTTCCTGAAGCACACGGTCAACAGCAAGCCCGGACTTCAAGCCTATGTCCTCAAATGGGACATGGCGATGCTCTTCACCCTGAGCCGGCAGATCCTGCCCGTCCTGGCGCTGGACCTGATGACGCATCGGCGCATCCACTTCCGGCTCGACGCCCAGCACCCCGCCGGTGCCGCCCATCACCAGAAGATCATCGTGATCGATGACGCGCTGGCGTTCTGCGGTGGCATCGACATGACCGACTCGCGTTGGGACACCCGCGACCACACGCCCGACGACGAACGCCGCGTGCTGCCAAATGGCAAGCCTTATTGCCCCTTCCACGATGTCACGACGGCGGTTGACGGCGATGCCGCGCGGGCGCTGGGCGAATTGGCCCGCGAGCGCTGGTTCCGCGCCACCGGCGCCAAGCTGCCGCCACCACCGCCCGGCGAGCTGGACCCGTGGCCCGAGCGCCTCAAGGTCACCCTGCGGGATGTCCCGATCTCGATCGCGCGCACCAACCCGAAGAACGGCGAGTACGAGGAGGTCCGCGAGATCGAGCGGCTCTACCTGACCGCCATCCTCGCCGCCGAGCGGACGATCTACATGGAAAGCCAGTACATGGCCTCCCACGCGATCCGGGACGCGATCATCAAGCGGCTGCGCGAACCGGACGGACCCGAGATCGTCATCGTCAACCCCATGACGGCCGATGGCTGGCTGGAACAGTCCGCCATGGATACCGCGCGCTCACTGATGGTGCGCCAGATCCGGCGCGAGGACCGGCACGACCGGTTCCGCATCTTCTATCCAGTCAACGCGGCCGGCACGCCGATCTATGTGCACGCCAAGGTCCTGGTGATCGACGACCGTCTGTTGCGGGTCGGCTCATCCAACCTCAACAACCGGTCGATGGGCTTCGACACGGAATGCGACTTGGCTTTGGAAGCGATCGACGGCGAGCCCGAAGCGGGCCGGATCCGCGAGACGGTCGTCAGCTTCCGCAACGACTTGGTGTCCGAGCATCTCGGCGTTCCGCAATCGGTCGTCGAGGAGCGCCTGGAAGCCGGCCACTCGCTGATCAAGATCATCGACGCCCTGCGCCGCGGCGAGGGCCGCACCCTGGTGCGGCTGGAGATCGAGGAACTCAACGAGGTCCAGGAACAGATAGTCGAAGCCCGTCTGCTCGACCCCGAGCGGCCCAAGCAGCTGGAACGCGTGCTGACGCATCGCGTCAAGAAGTTCGTCACCAAGCCAAACCTCGCGGCGCTCGGCGCCGCCGCCGGGCTGGGCATCGCCGCCTTCGTCGGCGGCAGGATGCTGATCCGGCGCTTCTCCTCACGGCGCAAGGAGGATGCCTGAACGGCATCCAGGACCTGGCGCGAAACGAAATGAAGTTTTGGGAAGGATCTTAAGACATGACAGGCAGGCGCTATCAGGACACCTACGGTTCCTGGGGCGGGACGGCGGCTCCGCTGGCCCCGGCCGAAATGGTCGAGCAACGGCGCATCGCCTGGTCGGCCGTGTTCGCTGGGGTGGTCGTCGCGGTATCCCTCAACCTCGTGCTCGCCGTGCTTGGGATCGGCATCGGGCTGACCACCATCGACCCCGCGACGGCGGACTCGCCGCAGGCCAGCACGCTGGGCATCGCGGCCACGATCTGGTGGATCGTCACCGCCTTGGCCTCGCTGGCGGTTGGCGGCTGGGTGGCCGGCCGGATGGCGGGCATGTCGACCCGGATCGACGGCGCTCTGCACGGCCTGATCACCTGGGGCATCGCGACGCTGCTGGTGTTCTGGTTGCTGACCAGCGCCGTCGGCACCCTGATCGGCGGGACCTTCTCCGTTGTCGGCGACGCGCTGTCGAGCGCCGCGCAGGGAGCGGCGCAAACGACGGATCAAGCCGATCCCAACGCGCTGCAGGGTATCCAGGAGCAGGCCCGCCAGATGCTGGCCCCCGAGGGCGGCTCGCTGCCACAGGCTTCGCTGGATACGCTGAACCGCGTCATGCGGGGTGACGTGTCGCAGGAGGAGCTGCAGTCCACCGCCGACCGCTTGGCCGAGCAGGCCGGCATCCCGCCCGAGCAAGCCCGCCAGACGGTCGAGAACCTTCGCCAGCAGTACACGCAGGCGGCGGAACAGGCGCGCCAGACGGCCCAGGTCGCGGCCGAAACGGTCTCCAAAGCGGCGTTGTGGTCCTTCGTGGCCTTGGTGCTGGGCGCCATCGCGGCCTCGATTGGTGGCATGTTCGGCGCTCCCGCCGGCTGGGATCGCTACTGACCGGGCAGGCCTTAACGCCGCCTTCATCCACGTCTGGCAGCCATGTCGTTCGGCTCAACCGGCGGCATGGCTCCAGATGACGAAGCGATCCAGGTTCCTCCCATTGCTCATGGCGCCGATGGTCACCCTGTCGGCGCCATTTCCGTCACCGGCCATGGCGGGATCGACCGCTTCCCCGCACGTGGTCGTCCATGATTTGGCGGACCTCGATACGGTCATGGGCCTGACGATCGCCGGGCATGTCGATCATGTCACCGTGGGGCCGGAGATCGTGCTGGAGGGTTGGGGACGATTGTCTTCCGGTCCCGAAGCCGCAGGCGCGGTCGAGATCCACACGGACCTCGAACTATGGCGGATCGGCATCGAGGTGAAGGAGCGGCCGGATGTCGTGGCCGTCGTCGGCGATCCCGGCCTCCGGTTCTCCGGGTTCATCATCACCCTGGTCCCGGACGGGGAGTCGCCGCCGCTTGGGCATCACACGCTCTGCATCACGACAATCGATCCGGTTTACGGAAGATTCCGCATGCACGACAACGCCAACATCCCCTGCCCGGTCAAGTAAGCCAGGATCAGGTCGGCGACACCGTCATGCAGGCCGCACCCTGACTGGTGAGGCGCGCGCAGGCTCGGTCGGCGCTGGCGGAGGTGACGCCGACCAACCGGGCGCGGTACAGCCGGCCAGCCGGTGTGTTGACTTCCATCACATAGACGCGCGCCGGGCTGAGCAGGTCGGGAACCGCGCGCCGCGCCTCCTCACCCGCCTTGTTGCTTTCGCTGGGTGAGCGGAACGCGCCGACCTGGATGCCCCAGTCTCCCGCCGGGCCCGCCGCCACGCGCGGCAAGGCGGCCGATGCCAGGGTGACGGGCCGCGATGATGGGACCGGCGCGATCTGAATGGGCGCGGCGCTGGCCACAACCGTGGGAGCGATCGCCACAGGTGCTACAACCGACGGGGCAGGTGGTGGCGCCACCGCGACCGCGACGACCGTGCGCGACGGTACCGCGCGGGGAGTCGCGGCCGCGTACATCGTGTCGGCGACTCGGCGCGATGGATGGATGCCATCGATCTGCGGCGAGATCATCGCCACGTAATTGCGTGTCTCGGAGGGCAAGCCGCGGTCGCCAGTCAGGTACTCGCCATAGCGGCCGGGACCGGCGTTGTAGGCGGCGAGAAATCCGGGCGAACCGAACTTCTCGTACATCTCGCGCAGATAGGCCGTACCGGCCATGATGTTGTCACGGGGATCGAACGGGTCGGAACCCAGGCCGTGCTTGACCCGCAGTTCCTCGTAGGTCGAGGGCATGACCTGCATCAGCCCCATGGCTCCCGCCCGGCTGACGATCGGCCTGCCATTCATGTGTGTGCGGCCGCCGCTCTCCACCCGCATCACCGCCTTGATCCACTGCTCCGGAACGTCGAACCGCTGCGAGGCCGCGGCGATATGGCTCGACCACGCCTCGCTGGACGCGCCGCCATAGTTGCCGGACGTGGCCGGCCCGGTGCGGTCCTCGGGCGAACTGGAGCAGGCGCTCAACAGCGAGGCCACCATGCCGATCGCGATACCGGTTAAAACCCGACGGCTCACCATGCGACGGCGAGCCACGCCAAGCGACGCCTTGCCGCGAAGACGGCGGGCCGAATCATCTTGGGGCGGCGTCGGTATCTGCATGGTTCAACGGACTTATAAAGATGTGGATGTAAGTTCATAATATCGTTTGGGCTTTGGGGTCAATAAAATCCTCCGTCGGATCCCCTGCCCCATCGCGGCCAGAGACCCCGCGGCCGACGCCCCGAGCGAGGCGCCGGTCTCCTCAAATACCTGAAACCGTTACCAATGCTGCTGCGGCTGGTGGTTGCCGCCGTCGTGGTGGTGATCATGGTTATGACCATGGTCGTGCCCACCCTCCTGCCCACCGGCTTGATGAACGTCCTGCTGATTTTGGTCGGCGTCCTCGACGGCGGCGACGACCAGATCCGGGAAGCTGCGCTCGACGATGCCGATCAGGACCTCGATGCGGTCGGCCGCATGATCGGCCTTGCCCTGGAGCTCCTCGTATTTGCGGCGCAGCTCATCCAGCTCCGCGCGAGCGGCGTCACGCTCCTCCACGACGGTGCGGTGCTCGTACCGCTGTTCGTCCAGCTTCCTGGAGACGCTGTCGATCACCTGATCGATCCGCGCGAGGGCGCTGTCCAGCTTGGAGGACGCCGCCCCGCCGGAAGCCTGATTATCGGAAGAATGCTGAAATTCGCTCATGCTGATCTACTTACCTGTCTGAATGTGCCCCGTGGCGCGGCCATTGATCGCGCGCGCCGAATTCTTGGTCAACCTTATAATGGCGGTGGGTTTCCGGATTCGGAACGAATGGCCGACCAGACCGTCCGCGCGTTCTCCGGCGCCGCCCCCAGCGCCGTGTTGTCGAACACGCACCACGTGGGTGCCCGCGCGCCATCGGCCCGCACCGTCGCGGTGATCGCGGCCAGCCGCTCCGCGCCGTAGTCGGTATGATAAATCTCGGGCGAGCCATGAAGCCGGCGATAGACCAGCCCGCTCCAGCCGCCCGGTTCCCCGGCGCAGCCATCCGGAACCGGATCGGCGGCCACGCGGGCGATCCGGAAGCGGTCGAGCGTGGCTTCCGGCTCCTCGTTGAACCAGCTTGGATGCCGGGGTTCGCAGGCGACCTCGCCATCGAACCTATCGCGCAGGTGGCCAAGGAAGGCTTCCACGACCTCCCGGCGGAAGGCCAGGCTCGGCGGCATTTGAACAAGGAGCGGTCCCAGCCGGTCGCCCAATTCCCGCACCTCGCCTAGAAAGCGGTCCAGCGCCGCGGCTGGATCGGCCAGCCTGCGCTCGTGGGTGATCAGCTTCGGCACCTTGACCGCGAAGCGAAAGCCCTCCGGCACCGATGCCGCCCAGCGGGCATAGGTTTCCGGCTTGTGCGGCCGGTAGAAGGCACTGTTGATCTCCACGCCCGGCAGACCGCGGGAGTAACGCTCCAGATGGCTCCCCTCCGCGGGGAACAGGTGGGAGAACCGGCTTGGGATCGACCAGCCGGCACACCCGATAAAAACAGGATATACGCCCATGCCTCCTCAACGGGCGACACGGGCGGAAGGTTCTGCCCCCCTCGATCTTGAGGTGGCTCAGTACAGCAGGTCGCGGAACACCATCGAGATCTCCGGCACGAAGGTGATGATCATCAGGCAGGTCAGGATCACCAGCACGAACGGCCCCAGCGGCCTGACGATCCTGTCCAGCGGGATGTTCGCCACTTGGCAGGCCGCGAACAGGTTGACGCCGAACGGCGGCGTGATCATGCCCATGGCCAGGTTGACGACCATCACCAATCCGAAATGGATCGGATCGATCCCGAAATGAACCGCCACGGGCGCCAGGATCGGGGCGATCACGATGATCGCGGCCGAGGTTTCCACGAACATGCCGAGCACGAACAGGAAGGCGTTGACCGCCAGCAGGAACATCACGGGGCTATCGATCGACTGCACCAGCCATTCGCCGACGGCGGTCGGCAGGCCCGCCCGGTTGATCAGGAAGCTGAACAGACCCGCGTTGGCGATGATGAACATGATGATCGCGGAGGAGATCACGCTCTTACGGAGGATCGGGAGCAAGTCGGTGAGGGTGATTTCCCGGTAGACGACAAGCCCGACAACCAGAGCGTAGAACACCGCGACCACCGACGCCTCGGTCGGGGTGAAGACGCCACCATAGATGCCGCCGATGATCACCACCGGCATCAGCAAGGCCAATGCCGACCGCTTGACCGCGGCGGTGAAACGCAGCCTGCCCTCCTGGTCGTCCCGTCCATAGCCCTTGATGCGGCACCAGATATAGACGAACACGATCAGGGCGGCGGCGATCAGGATGCCGGGACCGATACCGGCGATGAACAGCTCGCCGATCGAGACCTCGGCCGACACCGCGTAGAGGATCATCGGTATCGATGGCGGAATGATCACGCCCAGTTCCGCCGAGGTGGCTTGCAGGGCTGCCGCGAAGGGTGCCGGATAGCCGTGCTTGACCATGGCCGGGATCAGGATCGCGCCGATGGCGAAGGTGGTGGCGACGCTGGAGCCGGACACCGCCGCGAAGATCATGCAGGTCAGTACGCAAGTGCAGGCGAGACCGCCCTGGACGCCGCCGATGATCGACTTGGCGAAATCGACCAGGCGGGACGAGATGCCGCCGACCTCCATCAGGTTGCCGGCGAGGATGAAGAATGGGATCGCCGCCAAGGGATAGCGGTCCAGCGAGACGAACAGTTGCTGGGCCACGAGCAGCAGCGGCAGGTTGGTGAAGCCCGCGATGCCGACGACGCTGGCGATCCCGATGGAGATGGCGATCGGCACGCTGAGCGCGAACAGCGCCAGCATGGCGAAAAGAATGGCCGTGCTCATCCAGCCGCCCCTTCGAGTTCGACGCTGCCAGGTTCGGCGGCGCGGTGATCCAAATAGTGGGCGATCACCGCCAGCAAGGAGAAGAAAGCGCCGACCGGCAAGGCCGCGTAGGCCCAGCCGATCGAAATCTCCAGCCCCGCCAGCGTTTGGAATCGGACCCGCCACGTCATGGCGACGCCGAACCACAGTATGACGCCCAGCAGGACCACGCTGTTCAGCGTGATGAACTTGCGCAGCGTTTCACGCCACGCTCCGGATACCGATCGATACAGCAGATCGACCGCGACCAGCGCGCCATGCCGGAAGGCGATGGTGATGCCCAGGAACACCATCCAGATCAGACAGGTCCGGGTCAGCGCCTCCGACCAGGTGGAGGGTTGCTCGAAGACGAAGCGGGTGATGACCTGGAAGAAGGCGGACGCCGCCGCCACCACCAGGAAGATGGAGGCGGCATGACCGATCAGCCGGTTCACCGCCCCTTCGATCGCCAGGAAAATCCGGATCATGGACGCTGGCGATCAGGGCGCGTAGTCGCGGATGCGTTCGATGTTCTCCTTGCCGAACTTCTTCGCGTATTCGGCGTAGGCCGGCTGAAGCGCCTCCTGGAACTTCGAGCGGTCGACATCGGTGATGACCTCCATGCCGGCGGCGCGCAGTTCGGCGACGCCGGTGGCCTCGACGGCCGCGACCTTCTCGCGCATCGCCTTGGCGGCGACCATGGCCGAGTCGCGGAACATCTGCTGCTCCTCCGGGGTCAAACCGTCGAAGGTCGACTTCGACATCAGGATCAGGGCCGGCGAATAGACGTGGCCCGTCAGGGTCAGATATTTCTGAACCTGGGCGAATTTCGACGCCGTGATGACCGGGATCGGATTCTCCTGACCATCGACGGTTCCCTGCTGGAGGGCGGTGAAGACCTCCGTGAACGCCATCGGGGTCGGCAGCACGCCGAGCTGCCGGAAGGCGGTCATGTGGACCTGGTTCTCCATCGTGCGGACCTTCAGCCCCTTGGCGTCCGCCGGCGTGTTGATCGCGTGCTTGCTGTTGGTGATGTGGCGGAAGCCGTTCTCGCCCCAGGCCAGCGCCACCAGCCCCTTGTCCGGGAACAGCTTGAGCATGTCCTGGCCGACCGGGCCGTCCAGCACCGCGCGGGCGTGGGTGTAATCCTTGAACAGGAAGGGGATGTCGACGATCGCCACCTCCGGCACGAAGTTGCCGACCGGGCCTGTCGAGGTCACCAGCAGATCCAGCGTGCCGATCTGCGCGCTCTCGACCATCTCGCGCTCGGCGCCGTTCGGCGTGATGACGAGCTTGAACTTGCCGTTGCTGCGCCGAGCCAATTCCTCGGCCAACGTCGCGCTGGCCACCCCATAATGGGAGTTGGACGCCGTCGGGTGGCCCATCTGGAGCGTCGTCGCCGCCAAGGTCGGGTTGGCCGAAGGCAGCAGGCTGGCGAGCGCCAGAGCCATCGCCGTGGATACCCAGCGTGTCATCTTCATGTTTGTCGAGCCTCCCATATCGTTGTCGATCGCGGCTTCATCGTCCGAATCTTGCCCACAAGGTTTAGCAGCCGAGCGGAAAAGTTCAATTGCCATCGTTCCCGATGGAAGATGGTTTTCAGCGCATTGGACAGTTGGCTAGACTAATCCGTCCAGCTTTTCTGATAGGCTTCGATCGAGCTTGTCAGGCGGAGCACGCATCACGTGGACACGCAAACCCCAACGCCGGCGGCGGACGAACTGAAGCTACGCACCCTGATCGAAACCGCCCCCGACGGCATCGTGATCATCGACAGGTTCGGCGGGATCCAGACCTGCAATCCCGCATGCCTGCGCCTCTTCGGCTACGACTCGAACGAGGTGATCGGCCAGAATGTCAGGATGCTGATGCCCACCCCCTACCGGGAGGAGCATGACGGCTATCTGAACAACTACCGTGAGACGGGCCACCGGAAGATCATCGGCATCGGGCGCGAGGTCCATGGCCGCCGCAAGGACGGTTCGATCTTTCCAATGGAATTGTCGGTCGGCGAGGCCGGAGTGGATGACGACCGCGTCTTCATCGGCATCATCCGCGACATGACCGAGCGGAAACGCCACGAGACCGACCTGTTGGAGCGGAAGGCCCGCCTGACCTCCATCCTGGAGACGGTGCCCGACGCCATCATCGTGATCGACGGACGCGGCGTCATCGAATCGTTCAGCCCCGCGGCGGAGCGCCTATTCGGCCACGCCTCGGCCGATGTCGTGGGCCAAAACGTCAGCATGCTGATGCCCGCGCCGTACCGCGCCGCCCATGACGGCTATCTCGATCACTACCATGCGACGGGGGAGAAGCGGATCATCGGCATCGGCCGGGTGGTCGTCGGCCAGCGGGCGGACGGTTCGACCTTTCCGATGGACTTGGCGGTGGGCGAGGTCAATCTCGGCGGCCGCAAGCTGTTCACCGGGTTCGTCCGCGACCTGACCGAGCACCAGCACGCGGAGAAGCGGCTCCAGGACCTGCAATCGGAACTGCTGCACGTCTCCCGCTTCAGCGCCATGGGCCAGATGTCGTCCACCCTGGCGCACGAACTGAACCAGCCATTGACCGCCATCTCCAACTACGTCAAGGCATGCCGCCGCATGATGGACTCGGCGGAGCACAAGCCCAGCGCCAAGGTGCTGGACACCATGGACAAGGCGGTGGCCCAGGCGACCCGCGCCGGCCAGATCATCCGGCGGATGCGCGACTTCATCGAGAAGGGTCAGACCGACCGCACCGCCGAGCCGATCAACAAGGTGATCGAGGAAGCCAGCGCCCTTGCGCTGGTCGGCGCCAAGCAGGAGAATATCCGGGTGAATTTCGATCTGGCCCCGGAGTCGCCCGCCGTCTGGATCGACAAGATCCAGATCCAGCAGGTGGTCCTCAACCTCGTCCGCAACGCCATGGAGGCACTCGGCCAAAGCCCCGTCCGCACCTTGACCATCGCCACGGTTTCACCCCATGAGGATCTGGTGGAAGTCAGGGTGTCCGACACCGGTCCCGGTCTGGCGCCCGTGGTCGCGGCCAACCTGTTCCAGCCTTTCGTGACGACGAAGGCCAAGGGCATGGGGCTGGGTCTGTCGATCTGCCGGTCGATCATCGACGCCCACGGCGGGCGGCTTTGGGCCACCCCCAATCCCGACGGCGGCGTCACCTTCCACTTCACGGTGGAGGCCGCCCGCCCAGAGAGTGAAAATGCCGTCTGAGAACGCCACTGGAGAAACCGTCTTCATCGTCGATGACGACGATGCCGTCCGGGACTCACTTCAGATATTGCTGGAGTCCGCGGGTTTGACGGTCGAGGCCTTCGCGTCGCCGCTGGAATTCCTCGCCTCGTCGGCGCCGTCACGCGCGGGATGCCTGCTGGTCGACGTTCGGATGCCGGAGATGGACGGCATCCGGGTCAAGGAAAGCCTGAGCGCCGGCAACCACCAGCTTCCCGTCATCGTCATGACGGGCCATGCCGACGTACCCCTGGCGGTCCGGGCCATGAAGGCGGGAGCGGTCGATTTCATCGAGAAGCCATTCGACGACGAGATCATCATCGAAACGGTGCGCCGCGCGCTCAAGCTCGGATCCCCCGCCACTTCGGAAGCCGCGCAACGCATCGCCCAGTTGACTCCGCGCGAGCGCGAGGTGCTGGACGGATTGGTCGCCGGCCGCGCCAACAAGGTCATCGCCTTCGACCTGGACATCAGCCCCCGCACGGTGGAGATCCACAGGGCGCGGGTGATGGAGAAGATGCAGGCCCGCAGCCTGTCCCAACTGGTCCGCATGGCGCTGGAGGCGGGAGTGGCGCCGCCGCCATGACCAGCCGGAGTGCCACCCCGGCTTCCCGCCGGCCGCGCGGGATAAATCGCCGCCACTAAGGGGTATTGCGTATTTAACGCCGCCACCACCGGGCTTACCTTCCACTCCGATCAGGAGCGATACCCGCCGATGGCTCCAAGGCTCACGGCGGGACTGCGGGAGGCACGCGTGGGTGCGGAATTCAATCGGACGGTTTTTTTGGTCGACGACGACGAACCCGTCCGCGATTCGCTAAGGACCCTGCTGGAGTCCTACAGCATGGCGGTCGAGGATTATTCCTCCTGCCCCGAGTTCCTGGAGAACTTCAGGACCGAAGAGGGCGGATGCCTCGTGCTCGACCTGCATCTGCCGGTCATGAGCGGCTTGGAGTTCATGGAAATCCACGGCGGTAGTTTGGACGACATGCCGGTCATCCTGATCACCGGCCGGGGCGACCCCGCGACCAAGGCGCGCGCCCTGGAGGCCGGTGTGCTCGCCTTCATCGAAAAGCCGTTCGAGGATGAAAGCCTGGTCGACCTGATCCGCACGGCGCTGTGCCGGCCGACACGGCACTGAGGCTGTCACCGGCCCACAGCGGCGGCTAGAACCGCAGCTTCAAATTCCCCATCACCCGCTTGTAGTCATCGCCGAAGCCATAGGTCACGCCCAGCTCGATCCGGTCGAACTGGAAGCGCCCACCGTCGCCCCGCTTCGAGAGGCTGAGCGACACCTCGTCGAAATGCTCGACGAACAGATCGTCGCCGAGATAGTGGCTGTCGACGATCGATGCCGTCGCTTGGATCGGGCTCGGTCCGTCCGTCAGGTCCCTCGACACTGACAAACCATTCCGCAACAGGACGTTGGTCAGGTCGTAATCGACGTCGTAGTCGCCAACCGAGACGCCGGTCGCCCGGTAGACGCCAGCCATGTTGCCCAGGCCGAACTTCCAACCGTTCCAGTCCCAGCGGATGTCGCTGGTCAGCGATCCGGCATAGACGATGGCGGCGGCACCCAAATCGATCGATCCGGCGACGCCGGCGCGGATGCCGGGGGTCAGCGACCACCAGTCCGTCACGGGCAACCGGATGCCGACGCCCAGCGAACCGGACAGTGAGTCGGAATCGCCCGTCCTGACCCAGTTGACCGGCAGGTCGAACAAGACGGCCGCGTCGGTGTCCTCGAAATTCATCCGGTACGACAGCGTCCCGGAGATCCGGCCCTGGTCGAAATCACCGGGCGCCTTGCCCAAGCCACCATCGACCGAGAAGCCAAACTGGTTGGGCGATCCCTGGCCGCCGGAATGCCCGAGCGCGTCGGTCCCACGCGTGAAGTCGGCGGCACCCATCAGCGACATCAGACTGTCCGGATTGCCGGCCACCGGATCGATGCCGGTCTCGCGCACGGCGGCCTGGAGGATCTTGGTGACATCCTGGGCGCCCTGCCCCTTGAAATAATCGGACAATGCGTCCTGCGCCTCGTCTCGGGTGGCGCCCGTGAAGGTCCTGTTGATGCCGGCGGCCGGAATCCTCAGCACCAAAGCCGTCCCGGCGCCCGGATACGTGATCGTCGCCCTCAAGCCGCGCAGGTCGAAGGCGGCGGTCGCCGGAGAGGTGTCGGTATAGCTTGGGAGTAGGCCGCGCAGACTGGTGCCGGACACGCTGTCGATCGCGTCCTCGATGCTCTTGTAACCATAGGTTCTGCTGTCGCCGTTGGCGCTCAACGTCGCGACGAAGGTATCGCGCGCCTGCGCGCCGGAAAGCGGCAGCAGAACCGTCATGACGATGGCGAAGGCCGCCCATCTGGACGCCGCCCATGTGTTGAAGCTGTTCACCAGAACCCTCGCGATACCCAGGAAGCGGGTCGCCTGCCGCCCGCCGTCGCCACGGGAATACGGGAAAACTGGTTAATTGGCTCTTAAGGTTAATCTCCAGACCTATACTTTTGGTCTATGCGTATTCGGCTCAATCACTTTTCGATTGCGCGCTTTCCGACAGATCCATGATCAGGCTGGTGGTGAGGTATAGGCGCGGCGCGATGCTGGAAAGCTCCGCGTACTCCTCCGGAGAGTGAAGCCCGGCACCGACGATGCCCATCGTCTCGAGGATTGCCGGCTCGGGGCTATCCGGCACATACGCATAGCCCGCGTCGGTGCCGAACCTCATGGCGACCGACCCCAAGTCGCGCCCGATCCGGCCATAGCGCTCCTTGGCGAGGCCCGCCAACTCCTGTGATGCCAGGTTCCGCGCCAGCGGCGGCCGGCCCTTCTCGACGCGGAACGCCACTTCCGTGTCGGGGATCAGCGTCTGTCCAATGATCCGCTTGCCATCGGCCAGCACGCGGTCGGTCTCGGTCAGGTCGGAATAGCGCATGTCCCCCTCGGCGGAGGCGGCGTCGGGGATGATGTTGCGCTTCTCGCCCCCCTTGACGATCGTCCAGTTGACCGTCGTGCCCTTGGCTGGGTCCCCGAGATCCTTCAGTTGGACCAACTGGTGCGCCAGTTCCGTGATGGCGTTGCGCCCCTCCTCCGGAGCGGAACCGGCATGCGACGCCCTGCCCTTCACATCCAGGAAGACCGTGTTGATGCCATTGGTCGCGGTCGTGACGGCATCCTTGTCCGGCGGCTCATAGGAGAAGACGTAATCCTGCGACTTGGCCAGATCGGCGATCATCCTCCGCGACCCGCGCGATCCCATCTCCTCGTCCGGATTGAACAGCACCGTGATCGTGCCGTAGCGGTCGAAGTTCTGGTCGCGCAGCAGCTTCAGCGAATGGAGCACCATCGCGACACCGCCCTTGCCATCGGCGACACCGGGGCCGGTGATCCGGTCGCCCTCGACCTTGAACGGCCGCTGGGCGGCGGCGCCGGGACCGAACACCGTGTCATAATGGATCATCAGCATGAACTTGGCATCGCCCGTGCCCTTCAAGGTGCCGACGATGTTTCCCCCAACCGACGGCTCCGCCGGCGTCACCTGGACCTCGGCTCCCAGAGCCTTCAGCCGGTCCACCAGCATGCCCTGAACCTTGGAGATGCCGGCCTCCTGACCGGTGCCGGTATCGATCGAGACCAGTTGCTCCAAAGTCGCCAGATAGTCCGACCGCTCCGCCTCAGCCCGCTTCAACAGATCCTCGGCGGCCTGATCGGCCGCGAGGACGGGACCGGCGGATGTCGACAGCGCGACCGCGGCGGCGAGTGTGATGGGGCGAAGCTTGGGCATGGGACGGTTTCCTCCAAGGATGTCGGCGCTTGGCCGTGTCAACACCCGAACCCGGTCATGATCGCGCGGACAAAACGGGGCCCTCGGCCATCCGCCACACGATGTCGGTGTCGGCGAGCATCGACTCCCGGTGGGTGATCAGCAGCACGGTGCGGCCCGCCAAGCGCGGCCGCAACTCCCGCATCAGGGCCGCCTCGGTCGCGGCGTCCAGCCCTTCGGTTGGCTCGTCCAGCACCAGGACTGGCGCGTTCTTCAGCAAGGCGCGCGCCAGGGCCACGCGCCGGGCCTGACCTCCGGACAGCAGCACGCCGTTCTCGCCGGACCAAGTCAGGATACCGTCGGGCAGACCCTCGACGAAATCGGCCATCCGCACGACCTCCAGCGCGTCCCATAGATCGTCGTTGCTGGCGTCCCGCCTGCCCATCAGCAGGTTTTCACGGATATCGGCGGCGAACAGATGGGTTCCCTGGCTGACGTGGGCCATCAGCGCGTGCAAGTCCTCCTGCCGGAGGTCACGCAGGTCGACGCCGCCCAGCGTGACGCGGCCGGCATCGGGATCGATCAGGCGCAGCGCCAAGTTGGCGATGGTCGATTTGCCGACACCGCTCGGGCCCAGCAGCACCGTCGTCCGGCCTTGGGGTAGTTCCAGGTCAAGGTCGCTCAGGACGGGATTGCCGCCGTGTCCGAAATCGACATCCTCGAACCGCAGCGTGAACTCGGTCGGCGGCGCCACGGGCGTCGCCGGGTCGCGCACCTGGGGGACCGTCTCGGCGATCTCCAGCAGGCGGCGCGCGGCGGCGCGGGTTCGTCCCAGGTATTGGTAGGCCAGCGGCAACGGGGCCACCGCCTCGAACACCGCCATCACCACGAAGACGACCAAGGCCGCCATCGGCCCCTCGACATCGCCGCGCTCGACCTCGCCGACCACCAGCACCAGCGCCAGCCAGACGGCGGCGCCCGATACCAGCATGGTCAGGGCGGCGGACAGGCCGGTGATGGAACTCATCCGCCTCTGCCGGGCGATCAACGCGTCGGTGTCGCTGGAGATCGCCTCCAGCTGGCGGCCGTCCGCCGCGAAGGCCCGCAGATCGGCGAGCCCTTGGATGCCATCCACGGCGCGCGTCCGCAAGCTGGCGCCCAGCGTCACCAATTCCCCACCCGTCGCTGATCCCAGCCGTTCCGCCAGCACCGGAACGCCGACACCCGCCGCCAGCATCAGCGCCACCGTCACCAGCGCCACCATCGGGTCGATCCAGCCGAGCGGCACCAGCACGCCCACCGCCGTCAGCAACGCCACCACGCTGGGTGCCACGACCCGCAAATAGAGGTTGTCGAGCGCGTCGATGTCGGCGGTCAGCCGGGTCAGCAGGTCGCCACCGGTCAGCCGGGCCACCTGCCCGGCGTCGAGCGGCATCGCCTTGGCGAACAGCCACGAGCGCATGTCGGCCAGCAGCCGGAACGTCGCCTCGTGGTTGACCGTGCGCTCGGCGTAGCGTCCGGCGGTCCTGACCAGCGCGGCGGCCCGGATGCCGGCGCTGGGGGTGAAGATGTTGAAGCCCGCCGCACCCAGTCCCAATCCAGCCAGCGCGCTGCCGGTGATGAACCAGCCGGACAGCCCCAGCAGGCCGATGCCCGCCGCCAGCGTCACCAGCATCAGCGAGGCTCCCAGCGCCATGCGCCAGCGATGCCCGGCGAACAGCTTCAGGAAAGGCCACAGATCACGCATCGGCCACCACCTCGGCGGTGCCCTCGATCGGGATCGCGCGGTCGGCCCAGCCGATGCCCGACAGACTGTGGGTCGCGATCAGGACGGTTCGGCCCCGCGCCAGCGTATCGAGCGCCTTCAGCACCAGCGCCTCGTTGGCGGCATCCAGCCCCGCCGTCGGCTCGTCCAGCAACAGGATTGGCGCGTCCTTGAGATACGCCCTGGCCAAGGCGACCCGTCGGGCCTCGCCCCCGGAGATGCCATGGCCACGCTGCCCGATCAGGGTATCCAACCCCTGGGGCAGACGCGCCGCGAAGTCGGTCACCCGCGCCTCGTCGGCGGCGGCCTGGATCTCGTCCTCCTCCGCGTCGGGCCGGGCGAGCCGGATGTTGTCGCGGATCGTGCCGTGGAACAGGTGGGGGTTCTGCCCGACCCAGGCGGTGACTTCGGCGGGATCGATCCGCCCGACCTCCAAACCGCCGATCCGAACCACCCCCGCTCCCGGCCGCAGGAAGCCGAGGAACAGGCTGATGACGGTGGACTTGCCGGCACCGCTCGGCCCGACCAGCGCCACCCGCTCGCCCGCCTCGACGTTGAGCGAGAAGCCATCAAGCACCGGCCTGGCGCCCTCGCCAACCCCATGGACGAAGCTGACGCCGACCATCTCCAGCGCCATCGGACCGGCGCCCGCCGGCGCGTGGATACCGGCACGCGGCTCCACCGGAGTTTCCAGCACCTCCAGGATGCGCGCCGCCGCCCCGACCGCCGCGGCCCTGTCATGGTAATGCGCCGCCAGTTGCCGAAGGGGAAAGAAGAACTCCGGCGCGAGCAGCAGAACGAACAAGCCGGTCGCCAGCGTGACCCCGCCGCTCGGGCCGAACCGGACATAGCCCAGCAGGCTGAACCCGACATAGACCGCCACCACGGCCACCGCCATCGCGCTGAACAACTCCAGCACGGCGGAGGACAGGAACGCGATGCGCAGCACGCCCATGGTGCGCTGCCGGTACTCGTCCGACACGTGCCGGATCAGGTCCAATTCCCGCCGCGCCTGACCGAACAGCTTCAACGTTGTCAGCCCCTGGAGCCTGTCCAGGAAGTGCCCGCCCATCCGGGCCAGGGTGTCGAACTGCTTGCGGCTGGCCGCCGCGGCGCCCATGCCGATCAGCGACATGAACAGCGGCACGAAGGGTGCGGCCAGCAGCAGCATGCCGCCGACCACCCAGTTGACCGGGAAGATCGCCGCCAGCAGCGTCAGCGGCACCAACACCGACAAGGCCATCTGGGGTAGGAACCGCGCGAAGTAGCCATCGAGCGCGTCGACCCGCTCGACCAGCACCGTGGCGAGATCGCCGCTGTGCCGCCCGGCGACATAGGCCGGCCCCAGCCGGCCGATATGCGCGTAGACCTCCCGCCGAAGCCCCGCCCTAACACCCGCAGCCGCCGAGAATCCCGCCACCTCCGCCCCCCAGGCGCAGAACGCCCGCGCGCCGTAGATCGCGAGCAATCCCCACAGCGCCGGCATCAAGTCGGCGCGCGGCGCGTGATCGACGATGGCGGCGTGGAGCACATGGGCGATCAGCCCCGCCTGGACCAGCAGCAGCAATCCGCTCGCGAAACCGGCGCCAACCGCCAGCCCGACGCCCAGCCGGGCCCGCTTCGACAGATCCTTGAGCCACCTAGCCGCCTGCCGATCGGTCACCAGTCCCCCGTTTCCTTGGTCGATCCCGCCACCTGACATATGCTGGCCGTCCATACGTAAAACCCCTTACGTACAAACCCTTACGTAAAATCCCGAACTTAGCCGCGCCGCCGGCTGGCCCTATACCTCGCTTACGGACGGCGTAAGTCCGCGACATCCGATCAATCGGAGTGGAGAGGTAGAGACATCATGGCCCCAGCCCTTGCCATCGCCAACGTCAACGCGACATCCGTCACCCTGGGAGGCTTGGTCCAGGCTCGCCGCAACGCGACCGCCACTCCGGTCAATCCTTCCCGCTGGACCATGCGCCCCTCCGACGCCCTGGATGAAATCGCCTCGATCGCCACCGTGGAACGCGACCTGCCGCTGTTCCGCGAAGGCGAACACGCCGAAAACGTCTTCGAGGTGACCAGCGGCACCATCCGCGTCTTCAAGCTGCTGCCCGATGGGCGCCGCCAGATCATCGGCTTCGTCGAGGCCGGCGACTTCCTGGGCCTGTCGTTCAACGACACCTATCTCTACACCGCCGAGGCGGTCACCACGGCGGCCGTTCGCCGGTTCCCCCGTCGCCGGATGGAGACGCTGATCGACGAGAACCCGATCATCCGCCGCCGGCTGCTGGCGGTCACCGCCAACGAGCTGCTGACCGCCCAGGAACAGATGGTCCTGCTGGGCCGCAAGACGGCCAAGGAAAAGCTCTGCACCTTCCTGCTGTCGCTGTCGCGGAAAGCGGCCAGGCGCGGCCTGTGCGACACCCGCGTGTCGATGCCGATGGGCAGGGCCGACATCGCCGACTATCTCGGCCTGACGATCGAGACCGTTTCCCGCACCATCACCTGCCTCAAGACCGCGGGCCTGATTCGTCTGCTGGATGGTCACAAGATCGAACTGACCGACCTGGACACCATCGCCGAGATGGCCGAGGCCGCCTGAGGCCGGTACCTGCGATCCGTCAGTGCGGCACCGATTTCGAGAACACGTTGACGACGATCACGCCGGCCACGATCAGGCCAAGCCCCAGGACGGCCGGCGCGTCCAGCGCCTGCTTGAACCAAACGAAGCCGACCAGGCTGATCAGCACGATCCCGAGCCCGCTCCAGATGGCGTAGGCGATGCCGACCGGCAGGGTCATGAGCGCCAGCGACAGCAGGTAGAATGACGTCCCATAGCCCGCGAGCATGATCGTGACCGGCAAGGGCCGGGTGAACTGCTGGGACGCCTGCAAGGCCGAGGTCGCGACGACCTCCAGCACGATGGCGACGATCAGGAACACATAGGCCATCATCGAACCTTCCTACCGTGTCAGGGCGATCAGCCGCTCGGCCAGGGCCGATCTCGTCTCGGCGTCGATGTCGTACAGCCGGCCGACATCCGCCAGCCACAGGCCATCGGCGGCCAGCCGGGCGACCAGGGCCGCGATCGGATCGGCGCATTCCTCACGGTCCCGCGCCCGAACCTCCCTCAACCTCTCCCGCCAGCCGTCCAGCAGGTTGGGGTCCGACATGAAAGCCGCGCTGAGCGCCGCCCAGCGCCGGATCTCGGTGTCGGGCTCGCTGAACGCCGTTCGGACATAGGCGCGGGCGGCCCGCCCCCGCTGATCGGGATCGTCTTCGCCCAGTTCGTCCGCCGTTCGCATGAAGCGATCGGCCATCGTCTCGACCATCGCCGCCAGCAAGGCTTGCTTGCTGGGGAAGTGATGCAGCAAGCCACCTTTGCTGACCCCCGCCCGCTTCGCCACGGCATCGAGCGTCAAGGCGGCGACGCCGTCCTCGCCGACGATCTCCCCCGCCACATCCAAAAGACGCCGCTGGGTCACTTCGGGCTGGCGCTTGCGGCCGGATGCGCTGGACTGGTTCATAGGGCCTTACATACCGTCCGGACGGTATGTAAGGCAAGAGCCGAAACGCGCGCACCCCTTCCCGCGCGGGCCTGATCATGATGAGAGTGGACATACCAGTTCGCACGGGTGAAACTATCGGCGCCCGAGCTATCCGGGTACCGAACGAGCAGACCGTGATCCAACACGGTGCCGCAGGGGGAGAAGACAGATGCGTTTGTCCGGCAAAACCGCTGTGGTGACGGCGGCGGCCCAAGGTATCGGCCGCGCCACGGCCTTGGCCTTCGCGCGGGAGGGCGCCACCGTCGTCGCGACCGACGTCAACCTGGACAAGCTTTCCGAATTGGAGGGAACCGAGCGCCTGACGGTCCGCCGGCTCGACGTGCTCGATCCGCGGGCGATCCGGCAAGCCGCCGCCGATCTGGGCGCCGTCGATATCATCGTCAACTGCGCCGGCTTCGTCCACCACGGCACCATCCTGGACTGCGAGGAGAAGGATTGGGACTTCTCGTTCGACCTGAACGTCCGGGCGATGTACCGGGTGATCAAGGCGTTCCTGCCGGCGCTGCTGGAGCGTGACCAGGGGGCCTCCATCATCAACATCGCCTCGATCGCGTCGTCCGTCAGGGGCATTCCGAACCGCTTCGTCTATGGCGCCAGCAAGGCCGCCGTCATCGGACTGACCAAGTCCGTCGCGGCGGATTTCATGACCAGGGGCATCCGCTGCAACGCGATCTGCCCCGGCACCATCCAGACGCCCTCGCTGGATGAACGCATCGCGGCGTCGGGCGACGCCGAGGCGGCGCGGAAGGCGTTCGTGGCCCGCCAGCCGCTCGGCCGTCTGGGAACGCCGGAGGAGATCGCCGCCATGGCTGTCTATCTGGCGGGTGATGAGTCGACATTCACGACCGGGCAGATCCACGTCGTCGACGGCGGCATGACGACCTGACGCCATCGACGGATCGGTGCCGCCCCGCATACCACACAAGAGGACCATGACATGGCTGACGTGACCGTCGCCGATATCGAAGCCGCCGGCAAAGCCGCGCGGTATCCCAGCTTGAACGGCAAAGCGGTGCTGATCACGGGCGGAGCGTCGGGGATCGGCGCCTCGACCGTGGCCCATTACGCGGTGCAGGGCGCCAAGGTCGGCTTCATCGACCGCGACGAGGCGGCGGCCGAAGCCCTGCTCGGCGTGTTCCGCGAAGCCGGCGTGACCGCCCCCCTGTTCGTCGCGTGCGACCTGACCGACATCGCCGCCGGACGGGCCGCCGTCCAGCGGATCGAAGGGGAGCTTGGCCCCATTCGCGTGCTGGTCAACAACGCCGCGCGCGACGACCGGCACACCATCTCCGAGGTGACGCCCGAGTATTGGGACGACCGCATCAACGTCAACCTGCGGCACCAGTTCTTCATGGCGCAAGCGGTGGCGGGCGGCATGGCCAAGGCGGGCGGCGGCTCGATCGTCAACCTGGGCTCGACCTCGTGGCAGATCTGCACCGACAACCTCGCGGTCTATCAGGCGGCCAAGGCCGGCGTCGTCGGCTTGACCCGGGCCCTGGCCCGCGACCTCGGCCCCTCGGCCATCCGGGTCAACCACGTCTCGCCCGGTTGGATCATGACCGAGCGGCAGAAGAGCCTGTGGGTGACGCCCGAGAAGCTGGCGGCCAACACCGACCGCCAATGCCTCAAGGACACCCTGAAGCCCCATGATGTGGCGAGGATGGTCCTGTTCCTGGGAGCCGACGACAGCGCCATGTGCTCGGCCCAGACCTTCATCGTGGACGCGGGGACCGTCTGACCATGAGCGGCCACGATCATCACGGGGATCATGACCATGATCACGACCACGATCATGGCGCCAGCGGGCACGCCCACGCCGCCCCGGCCTCACCGATCGCCCAGCGGGTGAAGGCGCTGGAGGCGTTGCTGGTCGCCAAGAAGCTGGTCGACCCCGCCTCGCTGGACGCCCTGATCGACACCTACGAGCACAAGGTCGGCCCGCGCAACGGCGCCCGTGTGGTCGCCCGCGCCTGGACCGATCCGGACTACAAGCGCCGCCTGCTGGAGGACGCCACGGCGGCCATCGCCGAGTTCGGCTTCACCGGCAGGCAGGGCGAGGACATGGTCGTCGTCGAGAACACGCCCACCGTCCACAACCTCGTCGTCTGCACCCTATGCTCCTGCTACCCATGGCCGGTCCTGGGATTGCCGCCGGTCTGGTACAAGTCCGCCCCCTACCGGTCGCGGGCCGTGCTGGATCCGCGTGGCGTGCTGGCGGAGTTCGGCACCGACGTCTCCGACGAGGTCGAGGTCCGCGTCTGGGACAGCACGGCGGAGTTGCGCTATCTGGTCCTGCCGGAGCGCCCGCCCGGGACCGAGGGCATGGCCGAGGACGAGTTGGCCGACTTGGTCAACCGCGACAGCATGATCGGCGTGACCCGAGCGAAGTCTCCGGCCAAGCCGATGGCCATGGAGTCAACGCCGTGAACGGCGCGCATGACATGGGCGGCATGCATGGGATGGGGCCGATCGACACCGATCCTAACGATCCGCTGTTCCATGCCGAATGGGAGCGCCGCGCCTTCGCGGTCACCCTGGCGCTGGGGTTCCACGGCCGCTGGAACATCGACACCTCGCGCCACGCCCGCGAGAACCGCCACCCGCTCGACTATCTCGGCAGCAGCTATTTCGAGCTGTGGTTCAAGGCGGTCGAGAAGCTGGCGCTCGACACCGGCCTGATGACCGCCGACGAGGTCGCGACCGGCACTCCCGCCGCCCTCGCAGACACGCCGCCGCCCAATCCGGAGCGGGTCGCGGCGATCCTCCGCAAGGGTGTCAGCGCCAAGCTGCCCGACACGGTGCCGCCGCGCTTCCAGGTCGGCGCCCGGGTGCTGGTGCGCGAGGTGACGACACCCCGGCATACCCGCGTGCCGCGCTACTGCCGGGGCCGCACCGGCGTGATCGACCGCGACCACGGCGTCTACGTCTTTCCCGACACCCATGCCCATGGCGAGGGCGTCAAGCCCCAGCACTGCTACAGCGTCCGCTTCACCGGACAAGAATTGTGGGGCGACACCGCGCCGGCGAGGGACGCGATCTACATCGACCTGTGGGACGACTACCTGGAGCCGGCGCCGTGACCGCCCTGTCGCACACACCCGGCCCGCACCAGCCCGTAGAAGAGCCGCCCTTCAAGGAGCCATGGGAGGCGCAGGCTTTCGCCATGACGGTCAGGCTCCACGAGGCCGGACACTTCACCTGGCCTGAATGGGCCGAGATCCTGGCGGATGAGATCGCGGCGGCCCAGGAGCGAGGCGATCCCGACCTCGGATCGACATACTACCATCATTGGCTGCGCGCCCTGGAGCGCATGGTCGTGACCAAGGGGCTGGTCATGCCCGACGAATTACCCTGAGGACCAACCCGTCCTCGGGGTCAGGCGAAAACACGAAAAAATTGGGGGGAAGCAATGAAAAGAAGAACCTTCATCGGCACCTGCGCCACCGCTCTGACCGTCGCCCTTTCGGCGGGCGGCGCCTTGCTCGGCATGGCGGCGGCCCCCGCGCTGGCGGCTTATCCCGAGCGCCCGATCACCCTGATCGTGCCGTGGGGCGCCGGCGGCGGCACCGACGCCACCGCCCGCATCGTCGGCAGCCTGCTGGAGAAGACCCTGGGGCAGCCGGTCAATGTGGTCAACCGGACGGGGGGCAGCGGCGTCGTGGGCCATCAGGCGATCGCCAGTTCGGCGGCCGACGGCTACACGCTCGGCATCGCCACCGTCGAGATCGGCATGATGCATTGGCAGGGCCTGACCCAGCTGACCCACACCGACTACACGCCACTGGCCTTGATGAACGAGGATCCGGCCGGGCTTCAGGTCGCCCAGGACAGCAAGTTCGCCAGCGCCAAGGATTTCCTGGAAGCGGTCCGCGCCAAGCCTGGCTCCATGAAGGCTTCCGGGACCGGCCAGGGCGGCATCTGGCACCTGGCCTTGGCCGGCATGCTCGATGAAGCCGACATTCCTCCGCAGTCCGTGCCGTGGGTGCCGAGCCAGGGAGCGGCGCCGGGTCTCCAGGATCTCGTCGCGGGCGGCGTTCAGGTCGTCCCCTGCTCGCTGCCCGAGGCCCGGTCGCTGATCGACGCCGGGCGGGTCAAGAGCCTCGCCATCATGGCGAAGGAGCGCAATCCGCTGTTCCCCAACATCCCGACCCTGAAGGAACAGACTGGCATCGATTGGACCATGGCCGCCTGGCGCGGCATCGTCGGTCCGAAGGGCCTGCCGCAGGACGTGTCCGACCGCCTGATCAAGGCGCTGAAGGAGGTCTATGACAGCTCCGACTTCAAGGACTTCATGAACCAACGCGGATTCGGGATGATCTACGCCTCGGGCGACCAGTTCTCGAACTTCATGAGCGAGAGCAACGAAAGCTTGGGCACGGTGATGAAGGCCGTCGGCATCGCGAAGCAGTAAGGCGCGGCTCCACCCATGCGGATCAACGACGCCATCCTTGGCGCCGTGCTGCTGGCCTTCGCGCTCGTGATCGGCCTGTACGCACAATCCTTCCCCGCGATCCCCGGTCAGGAGTACGGCGCCTCCGTCTTCCCGACCTGGATCGCCATCGCGATCGGCGGCTGCTCGCTGGTGCTGATCGCCGGCGGCATCCGTCACTGGGCGGAGACCGGTGCGGTGGCGCTGGCCTCCTGGGCGCGGTCGGGCCATCACCTGAGGGCGCTGGCGATCACCATCGCGCTGGTGATCCTGTACATCCTGGTGTCCACGCCGCTGGGATTCATCCCGACGACGTTCATCACCTTGACCGTGCTGTTCGGGATCCTGGGCGTACGTCTGGCGCTGGCGCCGGTACTCGCGATCCTGTTGACCATGGCGGTCCACTATGGCTTCTACAGCCTGCTGAAGGTTCCGCTGCCGTGGGGCGTCCTGACCCCGTGGGCTTGGTGACGCCATGGACGCGATGATCCTCGCCACCGAGATGGTGTTCCAACCGCAGGTGTTGTTCACCATCGTCATGGCCGCCTTGTTCGGCCTGTTCGTCGGCGCCGTCCCCGGCCTCACCGCCACCATGGCGACCGCGCTGCTGGTCCCCGTCACCTTCTTCATGGAACCCGTGCCGGCGATCGGCGCCATCGTCACCTGTTCCGCCATGGCGATCTTCGCCGGCGACATTCCGGGCACGCTGCTGCGCATCCCCGGCACGCCGGCCTCGGCCGCCTACACCGACGAAGCCTATGCCATGACCCGCAAGGGTCAGGGGGAGGTGGCGCTCGGCGCCAACCTGCTGTTCTCCGCCTTGGGAGGGTTGTTCGGCACAGCCGTCCTGATCGTGGCCGCACCCTCGCTGGCCGAGGTGGCGCTCAAGTTCAGTTCCTTCGAGTATTTCTGGCTGGCCTGTCTGGGCCTGACCTGCGCCACCGTCGTCGGGACGGGATCGCCGATCAAGGGACTGGTCAGCCTGCTGCTGGGGCTGTTCGTCGCCACGGTCGGCCTGAACAACCCGGCGGGCGTGCCCCGCTTCACCTTCGGCAGCGTCGACCTGATGGGCGGCATCGACTTCATCCCGGCCATGATCGGCCTGTTCGCGGTGTCGGAGATCTTCCGCTACGTGCTGGGCATGTCGCCCGACACCAGCGGCGCGCAGACCCGCGTCGGCAACCTGTTCACCGGCTGGGGCAGGATGATGAAACAGTATTGGCGCCAGTCGATCCGAGGCAACATCGTCGGCACCCTGATCGGAGCCCTGCCCGGCGCCGGAGCCGACATCGCGTCCTGGGTCAGCTACGCCGTCAGCAAGCGCCTGTCGCGCACGCCGGAGAAGTTCGGCACCGGCCATGTCGAAGGCATCATCGAGAGCACGTCGTCCAACAACGCGGCCCTGGGCGGCGCCTGGGTGCCGGCCCTCGTCTTCGGCATCCCCGGAGACAGCATCACCGCGATCGTGATCGGCGTGCTCTACCTGAAGGGCATGAACCCCGGTCCAACCATCTTCATCAACAATCCGCAGGATATCTACGCGGTCTTCCTGATCTTCATCCTCGCCAACATCTTCATGGTCCCGGCGGGATGGGCCGCGATCAAGTCCGCCCGGCTGCTGATGAGGGTGCCGCGCAACGTTCTGATGCCGACGATCCTGCTGTTCTGCGTCGTGGGATCCTTCGCCATCAACAACTCGGTCTTCGGCATCACCATCATGCTGGTGTTCGGGCTGCTGGGTTTCGTGATGGAGGAGAACGGCTTTCCGATCGCGCCAACCATCCTGGGGATCGTGCTCGGCCCCATGCTGGAGGAGAACTTCGTCACCTCGATGATCAAGTCCGATGGTAGCTTCGCCGGCTTCTTCGAACGACCCATCTCGGGAACGCTGGGCGTGCTGACGCTGGCGCTCTGGGTCGTCCCGCTTGCCCTGTTCCTCTGGCGGAAGTTCTCCGCGAACCGGGTTTCCCCGCACGCCACGCGGGGCTGATTTACACTCCATTAAGCTTAATATCCGATAACCAATGGCATCACAGGCTCGAACCGAGCGGAGCTTCGCCGATGTCATTGAACTTTCTGGTGCGGGGACGGGCCGACAACCCGTCCCAAACTCAAATGAGCCAGTCACAGGGAACCACCGGGCAGGATGAGCAGCGCGCCCTGCCATCCCCCGGGCTCTCCCAAGGGGCATCCAGACTTCAGCGCGAGCGCCTGCCCTCCACCCTGGCGCCCACCGGCGAGGCGTCCATGTCCGACGACCTCCACGCCATCGCGGCCCTGATCGGCCAACTCAGCGACGACTCCCCCGACCACGAGGATGCTCCCTCCATGGACGACGCGGATGACGACGATGACGCGCACGACCTTCCGGAAGCCACCAAACCGCGTGAGGGTTCCTTGTTCGACGAATGCCAGGCAACCCTCGCCCGCCTCGACGCCGCCAAGTCCAGCGGTGAATCCCTGCTGTCGCAGATCGAGGTGTTCTCCGAGACCCTGGAGCGTCAGGCGACCGAGCTGGCCCTGACCCGGTCCTCCATGGCCAAGCTGGCATCGGACAACAGCAGGCTGGTCAATGAGAACGACCGGCTGCGCGTCATGCTGCGGTCCCTGCTGGACGCCGTCGACGCCGACGCCCGCCGCAGCAACGAGAGCATCGCGGTGGCCGAACGCCGGCTGCGGGATCTCCATCGCCAACCCGGCGAGCGGCAGCCGATCGACAGGGCCAAGCAGCAGCCGGCGCGAGGCTTGGTCGCCGAAGGCTGATCAGGCCGGATCGGAAATTCGGTCCAGTTGAAGCAATTCGGCCAGCCGGGTTCGCGGCTCGACCAGCTGGGCCAGCGTGTACTGGTCCAGCACATCGAGGAAGGCCTGCAATGCCTTGTTGAGCGCCCCCTTCAGGACGCAGGCCGACACGATCCGGCACCCGCCCCCAACACCGCCCCCGACACCACCACCCTCTGGGCCACCCTCGAAGCAGTTGACCAGGGCCATGTCCTGCTCCATCACGCGGACGACATCGCCGATCACGATCAACGACGCCGGCCGGGCCAGCCGCAACCCACCGTTTCGGCCCCGGATCGTCTCGACGAAGCCGGCCAAGCCCAGTTGATGGACCACTTTCAGCAGGTGGTTGTTGGATATGCCGTAATGGTCCGAGATCTGCTTGATCGTGACCAGCTCGTCCCGCCGGACCCCCAGGTAGATCAAGACCCGTAGGGAATAGTCGGTGTAGGTGGTCAGACGCATGGCGAACTCCGAGCCAGCCGGATAATAGATGCGCCCCCTATATAAGTTATCCGGCGGCGTGGAGTAGGCTCTTATCGGGACATCCCTGGAAGAGCCCACTCCACGCCCGGTCGGGCACGCTGATCAGAGGCTCAGGCCTCGGCCAGCAACAGTTCGCCCAACCGCTGATAATGTGTTTTGCCACTGGTCAGCGGGTCTTCCTCATGGGCGACGCGGCTCTCCAACTCGGCCCAGTCCGCCGCTGTCAGGAGACGCGCGGCGGCCGGGAGGACATCGCCGACCTCCCGCATCATGTGACCACGCTGGAAATCGACGTAATCCATCGCCGCCCTGACGAAGACGTCGCGCGACATCGTCGCGTCGGCGATCAGCTGTTCGACCAGTTTGGCGAACTTGGAGCTGACCTCCGACATCCGGGCATGATCCTCGACCAGCTGGTCCACGGCGCCGGCCATGCCGGGCTCCCGCTCCTTCAGCTTGAGGAAGATCGCGTTTTCCTTGGGATGATGGTAAAGATCAGGATACGCCAAGGTATAATCCATGATCAGGTGAAGCAGGTCGAGATCGGCGACCTCCCCATCATTGAACAGGCTGACCTGTCGGTCGATCAAGTGAAGCAGCTTGGCGATTGTCCGATGCTCTTCATTGATCGCGTTGATGATCGCTGGCGTCATGGCAAGTCTCCTTCCTGTCCGGGACAGGACGATCTGGCAGTGCTTGGACCCTGTCGGGTCGTCCGTTGTTCATTGTGCCTGTGGAGACTCTATGCCTGACCAAGCCTTGCCGCGATGCGACATACTGTGCAGTGCCGCGAAACCCGCGATATCACGCTGATGCCAGCCTAGGGATGTCAGCCCAAATAGGTGATCAGGACCACCATCAAGACCAACGCGCCGCCCAGGATCAGGTACATCGGATCGACACCGGGACGCCGCTTTCTCGCGCGCTTCATTTCATCCTCCCTGGTTGGCCAATGCCTCGATCATCCTCCCGAAGGCGGTTCGAATCCAGTGTCAACAGCCAAGTTCGAAATACAGGTATGGCGGGGATCATCCCCCAGGACCGCTGTTGTACAAAAGCGGATCGTGGGCGCCACCGGAACGCCGCCGCCGACCGCTTCGACCCTTCGACTCAGGAGACGACCATGGACCTCGACCGCATCAGACAGCGTGCCTATGAGATCTGGCAACAAGAGGGACAACCGGAAGGCAAGCAGCAAGAGCATTGGGAAAGGGCCATGCGCGAAGTCACCGGCGATGACGCGCGGGGTGGTGTCGAACTGGAGTCCGGCGCCGACGGCGATGCGGCGATGGGTGGGATTTCGGAGGCTGCCGGAGCCATGCGCGAGGCGTCCAGCGGCGGCGGTCTGGAGTCCACGGACAATCCAGACGCCAATCCGCTGGGGAGCGCCCCGACGGAGCCCGTTCGGAAGGAAACCGGCGCCGGGATCTGATAGTTTGACCCCGATGAGAACCTGAAAACGATGGGGCGGCTCAAGGCCGCCCCTAACGCTTTTCCGGGACCGGATCAGTCTCAGCTCAGCAACAGCGAGCTCGCCGACACGGTGTGTTCCTTCAGGACCGCCTCGGTCGTGGCGTCGACCTCGACCAGCATCACCTCATAGCCCCACAGGTTGGCGACGTGGCGCAGCACGGCGCGGGCGTCGCTCTCGTCCAGCAGGACGCGGTTGATCACGCGATGCTGGAGGATCAGCTTGCGGTCGCCCGATAGGTCGACATCGACGATCTGGATGTCAGGCTCCAGATAGCCGATGTCGTACTGACGGGCCAGCGCCTTGCGGACCTTGCGGTAGCCACGCTCGTTGTGGATCGCCTCGACCAGCATCTCCGGCTCGGAGGCGTCGTTCCTGACCTCGAACATCCGCATCTTCCGCATCAGGTGCGGGCTGAGATACTGGAGGACGAAGCTCTCGTCGCGGAAATTGGCCCAGGCCTCGCGCAGCGTGCCCATCGGGTCGCCATTGCCCGCCAGATCCGGGAACCAAGCGCGGTCCTCGTCGGTCGGCTGGGTCGAAATGCGCTCGATATCCTGCATCATCGCGAAGCCGATGGCGTAGGGGTTGATGCCGCTGAATCGGGGATCGTCGAAGTTCGGTTGGAAGACGACGCTGGTGTGCGAGTGCAAGAACTCCAGCAACGCGCCGTCCGACATCAGCCCCTTCTGATGCAACCGGTTCATGATGTAGTAGTGGGTGTAAGTGGCGCACCCCTCGTTCATCAGCTTGGTCTGCTTCTGCGGATAGAAGTACTGCGCCACCCGGCGGACGATGCGCAGGATCTCGCGCTGCCACTGGTGCAGGCGCGGCGCCTTCTTTTCCAGGAAGTAGAGGATGTTCTCCTCGGGCAGCGCCAGCAGCGCCTTGCGGCTCTCCACCGCCGTCACCGACTCCTTGACCCCCGGCTTGGTCGGAACGGTCCGCCAGAGATCGTTGTACATCTTGCGGTTATATTCCGTCCGTTCGTCCTCGCGGCGCTGCTCCTCGCGGAGATCCAGCGGCTGCTTGCGGGGATAGCGGTGGACGCCGTGGCTCATCAGCGCGTGGGCCGCGTCCAGCGTGCGCTCCACCGCTTGATGGCCGTAGCGCTCCTCGCATTTGATGATGAAGGTCTTGGCGAACTCCAGATAGTCCAGGATGCCCTTGGCGTCGGTCCACTGGCGGAACAGGTTGTTGTTCTTGAAGAAGTGGTTGTGGCCGAACGCGGCGTGCGCGATCACCAGCGTCTGCATCGTCATGGAGTTCTCTTCCATGATGTAGCTGATGCAGGGGCTGGAATTGATGACGATCTCGTAAGCCAATCCGCGCAGGCCCTTGCGGTACAGGGTCTCGTCCTGCGCGAAATGCTTGCCGAAAGACCAGTGCTTGTACATCAGCGGCATGCCGATGGACGAATAGGCGTCCAGCATCTGCTCGGCCGTGATCACCTCGATCTGGTTCGGATACGTGTCCAGCCCCATCTCGTCGACCGCGATCCGCTCGATCGCGTCGTAGGCGCGTTTGATCTTGTCGTAGTCCCAATCAGCGCCTTCGTAGATCAGCTGGCCGGTGTTTTCGAGCATCTGCATGGACATCTGTCGTTCCCCAGGAACCGCTACTCAGGTATGGCCGTGTATCGATCGTACCATATGTCTGGCCGCATGTCGGGCGTCACCCCGATCAGGCCGTGGCCTTCTCCCGCGAGAACAGATCGCGGAACACCGGGAAGATCTCCCGGCGGGTACGAACCTTTCGCATCGCGATCGGCGCCCCCGGCTTCGCCACCAGCTTGTAGGTCCGCCAGAGATCGGTTTCCCGGCCCAATGACGACCCCAGCGCCCCGCCCAAACCGCCCTCGTAGTCCTGGCTGACCTCGATATAGGCGAAGTATTGGCACATGGGCAGGATGACGTTCTCCAGCAAGGCCGCCGACTTGGCGTTGTCGTTCGACATGTTGTCGCCATCCGACGCCTGGGCCGCGTAGATGTTCCACTCGTCCTCGGGATACCGGTCGGCGATGATCCGCCGCATCTCCTCCAACGCGGTGGAGACGACGGTGCCGCCGGTCTCCGCGCTGTAGAAGAACGTCTCCTCGTCGACCTCTTTGGCCTCGTGCGTGTGCCGGATGAAGACGATGTCGACGTGGCGATAGCGCCGCTTGAGGAACAGGTAGAGCAGGATGAAGAACCGCTTGGCGAGGTCCTTCATGTGCTCGGTCATCGAGCCGGAGACGTCCATCAGGCAGAACATGACGGCCTGGGCCACCGGACGCGGCACCCGTTCGAACCGGTTGTAACGGACGTCGACCGGATCGAGATAGGGGATCAGCCGGCTGCGCTTCATCTGGCGTTCCAGCTCGCCGCGCAGTTCGGTCAGCCGCCCATCATCGGCGCCGTTGGCCTCCAGATCGGCGATCTCCCGCTCCAGAAGCTCGATCTCCTCCGGCTTAGGCCGCCGGAGGGCGATGCGCCGTGACAGGCTGTTGCGCATGGTGCGCACCAGATTGAGGTTCGACGGCGATCCATTGGAACTGTAACCAGCCCGATGCAGCGAGAAACTCTCGGTCTGCTTGATCTTCTGCTTGACCAGATCGGGCAGTTCCAAGTCTTCCATGAAGATGTCCAGGAACTCCTCCCGGCTCAACACGAACCGGAAGTCGTCCTCGCCGTCACCATCGGGGCTGCCTTCCGAGCCGCCCTTGCCGCCGCCGCCATCGGGCCGCGGGATGGTGTCACCTTCCATGTACTCCTTGTTGCCCGGCACCACGTGCTCACGCAGTCCACCGCTCGCCGAGCGGTGGAACGTCGGCTCGCGCACGCCGCCGGTGGAGATCGAGATCTTGTCGCCGTTCTCGATGTCCTGGATGCTGCGCTTGCCGGAGGTGTCACGCACCGCCTTGACGATCTGTTCCTTGGCGCGGCGCAGGAAGCGCTGGCGGTTGGCCAGGCTTTTGCCCTTGGGATTGAGGCGCCGGTCAATGATGTTCATATCGGTGAACTTCCCTTCCCTCAGCCGGCCTGCTTCACTCTCATGTACCACTCGACCAGCCGGCGGACCTGACGTTCCGTGTAGCTCCGATCCATCATACGCTCGACGAAGTCGGAATGCTTCTTCTCGGTGTCGCTGTCCTTCTTGCTGCCGAAACTGATCACCGGCAGCAAATCCTCCACCTGGCTGAACATGCGCCGCTCGATCACCTCACGGATCTTCTCATAGGAATTCCATGACGGGTTCCGTCCGGCGTTGTTCGCCCGCGCGCGCAGCGCGAACTTCACGACCTCGTTCCGGAAGTCCTTGGGATTGGCGATGCCCGCGGGCTTCTCGATCTTGGTCAACTCCTGGTTCAGCAGATCGCGGTTCATCAGCTGACCGGTGTCGGGATCCTTGAAATCCTGGTCCTCGATCCAGGCGTCCGCATAATCGACATAGCGGTCGAACATGTTCTGGCCATAGTCGTGGTAGGATTCCAGGTAGGCTTTTTGGATTTCGTTGCCGATGAACTCGGCGTAGCGCGGCGCCAGTTCACCCTTGATGAACTCCATGTAGCGTTTCTCGGTGTCCTCCGGGAACTGCTCGCGCTTGATCGACTGCTCGAGCACATACATCAGGTGGACCGGATCGGCCGAGATCTCGGTGTTGTCATAGTTGAAGGTCGCCGCCAGCACCTTGAAGGCGAAGCGGGTGGAGATACCCTCCATACCCTCGTCGACACCGCCGGCGTCGCGATACTCCTGCATCGACCGGGCCTTGGGATCGGTCTCCTTCAGGGTCTCGCCGTCATAGATCCGCATCTTCGAATAGAGGCTCGAATTCTCGTGTTCGCGCAGGCGCGACAGGACCGAGAAGCGGGCCATCATCTGAAGCGTGGCCGGGGCGCAGGGGGCCGTCGCCAGATCGCTCGACTGGATCAGCTTGTCGTAGATGCTCTGCTCCTCGGTCACCCGCAGGCAGTAAGGCACCTTGATCACGCAGATACGGTCGATGAAGGCTTCGTTGTTCTTGTTGTTCTTGAACGCCTGCCACTCCGCCTCGTTGGAGTGGGCCAGGATGATGCCTTGGAATGGCATGGCGCCGATGTTCTCGGTGCCGACATAGTTGCCTTCCTGCGTCGCCGTCAGCAGCGGGTGCAGCATCTTGATCGGCGCCTTGAACATCTCGACGAACTCGAGGATGCCCTGGGTCGCGCGGTTGAGGCCGCCGGAGAAGCTGTAGGCGTCGGGGTCGTTCTGGCTGAACATCTCCAGCTTGCGGATGTCGACCTTGCCGACCAAGCTGGAGATATCCTGGTTGTTCTCGTCACCCGGTTCGGTCTTCGACACGCCGACCTGACGCAGCTTGGACGGCATCAGCCGGACGACGCGGAACTTGGAGATGTCGCCACCGAACTCGTCCAGCCGCTTGACCGCCCAGGGGCTCATCAAGCCGGTCAGGCGCCGGCGCGGAATGCCGAACTTGTCCTCGAGCACCGGGCCCATCTGGTCCGGATCGAACAGGCCAAGCGGGCTTTCGAACAGCGGACTGATCTCCTTGCCGGCCTTCAGCGCGTAGATCGGCCGGTTTTCCATCAGCGATTTCAGGCGCTCCGCCAGCGACGACTTGCCGCCGCCGACTGGACCCAGCAGGTAGAGGATCTGCTTCCGCTCCTCTAGACCCTGTGCGGCATGCCGGAAGAAGCCGACGATGCGCTCGATCGTCTCCTCCATGCCGTAGAAGTCATTGAAGGCGGGATACACCTTGATGGTGCGGTTCATGAAGATCCGTCCGAGGCGCGGATCCTTGGCGGTGTCGACCACCTCCGCCTCTCCGATCGACGCCAGCAGCCGCTCCGCGGCGGTGGCGTAGATCAGCGGATCGGCCTTGCATGCCTCGAGATATTCGACGAGGGTCATCTCGACTTCTTTGCGACCCTCGTAGTTCTGACTGTACCGTGAAAACAGGTCGTCGGCCGGGAACATCGGTCACTCCTCTGTGTAAGGGTTTCCATTGATCCTGCGGCGCTCGACTGGCTTCATACGTCCACTTCTCCGCCAGGTGCGCCGCAAGCAACGAAAGTCGTCAGTCCTCCGCGCCTGTCCATCAGGTTGCCCTGTTCTATATCGTTACTTTTCCGGCGAAGACAATCGCCGTCACCATAACGATATAGCGTAGACCTCGCGCGGTTCACGTTCAGCAAATATATATAGCTAGTCTCGAAGAGATTTCTAACGTCATGCCGAAATTGCATGCGCCGGCTGGATTGCCACCGGGTCGAACCGGCTTTACGGGAGAACGATATGTCAGCCACCCTGCCCCAATCATACTCGAAGTGTCGCCTTGGAGTTTGGCTATTCGAAGGCGACACCATCGACGGCCGCACGGAGAATACCGCACCGCGATGATTTGAAGCAGCCCCGTCGGTGCCGTTAACGGCACCGAACCACCAGGGTGTGTGTCCCTCAGGCGAAACCAACCGCGGCCGGAACGGCGAACCCTCGACGCGGCGGTCGGACTGAACGGTCCGGCCGGAGCCTTGATGGTCTGCGGTTCGTAGCTTCAAGCCGTTCCCCTTCCAGACACCGTGATGGTTAACATCGGTACGTTAAGCGGCGTTTCGTTAACAAGGAGTTTCAAACACAAGCGGGCGTTCGAGCAAGAGCGGATGTGATCGATCCTCTCCCACGTCGTGGAATGTTCGGTTCGGCGCCCCGGCATCCGGTCGTCCGGACACATCGGCGCGTCACCCTCCCCCCGATTTTTTCAGCCAGTCAACGCGGGAGCGGCGCCGTCTGACGAGCGCCTTGAAGCAGTATCTCCGCATGCATTGTGATTTATCAAACACACCCAAGCTGTACTCGTTCCGACCCTCGTCCCATCCGAAACCGTCGGAAATGACGATTCTCGCGGATCATCGACACCGACTCGATAGACCTCTTGGGCACCCCCGTTCGAGAGGGTGCAACCCAATCGCCACTCCGCCTGTTGCAATTATAAGACAGGAGAACGAAAATGAACAAGCCAGCCGTCGACCCGCGCCCCGACCCCGTTTCGGAACCACCGGAAACGGAGCGCAACCCGTCCGATGACGATCAAACCGGGATCATTCCGGGCAAGATCCCGGGCTCGCCGACCGATCCCTCCGACCCGCGGTTCCCCGGCAGCCAGCCCGATCTCGCCTGAGCGGGAACGGCGACCCGGGGGAAAATCAGCGCCGGCGTGGATCCATCTGCACGATCACACCCTCGTGTCCCCGAACCTCTAACGATGTCCCGACGTCCTTCGACGCCCCTCCGCGATCCATGAAAGTGGACAGCCGGACACGCCCATCAGCGAAGATATCGGGCAAGGCGACCCGCGCGGGGGTGGCTCCGAAGTTCAGGACGATGGCGAAACGGTTTCCCCCGTGAATACGCTGGTAGGCCAGCACATCCCCTTCCGCGGAAATGGCCTCGAACGCCCCTTCGGATAGGGCGTCCTCGCCCCGGCGCAACGCGATCAGGTTGCGGCACAGGGTTAGCATGGAGGTTTCGTCATCCGTCTCGGCCTCGACGTTGATCCGCTCGACATCGTCGCCGATCGGCAACCAGGGCTCGCCGGAGGTGAAACCGGCGTTGGCCGACGCGTCCCACCGCATGGGCGTGCGCTCGGGATCGCGGCCCAGGCCTTTGCCGGGCACGTTTCGCTCGAAGGGATCCTGAACCTGATCGGACCGGATATGGACGTTCTCCATGCCCAGTTCGTCCCCGTAATAAAGCGTCGGAGTGCCGCGCAGGGTCAGCAGCAGCATGGCCGCGACCCGTGCCTGGGCGGAGCCTACCCGGCTGGCGATCCGCGGCTTGTCATGGTTGCCCAGGACCCAATTGGGCCAGCCGCCGGGTGGCAGGGCAGCCTCGTAGTCCCGGATCATGCGGTCGACGGTCCGCGCGTGCCACGGTGCGTCGATCAGTTGGAAGTTGAACGGCATATGGGCGCCGGTCAGGTCGACGCCGTAATAGGCCATCAGCCGTTCCAGCGGCAGGTAGATCTCCCCGATCAGGACGCGGTCGTCGAACTCGTCGACCACCTGGCGCATCTCGCGGACAACCTCGTGGACCTCCGGCCGGTCCGCCGTATGGACGGGGACGAGCTGGTGGAACGGATCCATGCCCGCGACCCAGCCGGGAGAAACCGGGTTGTCGCGGAACTCGTCGTCCTTGATCAAGTGCCAGATCACGTCGACGCGGAAGCCGTCGACGCCCCGCGCCATCCAGTGGCGCAGCGCGTCGTACATGGCCTCGCGGACGGCGGGGTTGCGCCAGTTCAGGTCCGGCTGCTCCCTCAGGAAAGCGTGGTAGTAGTACTGACCCGTTCCGGCGTCGAACTCCCAGGCGCTGCCGCCGAAATTGCTGAGCCAGTTGTTCGGCGGTCCGCCGTCCGGGGCCGGGTCGCGCCAAATGTACCAATCGCGCCGGGCCGAGTCCCTCGACCGTCGGGCCTCCTGGAACCAGGGGTGCTGGTCCGATGTGTGGTTCGGCACGAAGTCCAGGATCAGCTTCAACCCGCGCTGATGGACTTGCGCGACAAGCGTGTCGAACTGCTCGTTGGTGCCGAAGATCGGATGGATCCCGGTGAAGTCGGACACGTCGTAACCGAAATCGGCCATCGGCGACGGGTAGATAGGGGATAGCCAGATCGCGTCGACCCCAAGCCATGCCAGATAGTCGAGCCGCTCCATGACACCCGGCAAATCACCGACGCCATCACCGTTACTGTCCCGGAACGACCGGGGATAGATCTGATAGATGACGCCGTGCCGCCACCAACTCTTGCTCGAATTGTCCATGACCTCGAGGACCCTCGCCGAAACCAACCCTGCCGTCGGTAGAACGCACGCCTTGGCCAAACGGGTCCAGCGAAATCACCCTCAATGAACCATCGTCCCCTCGGGAACGGTCGCGCCATCGGGCAGGTCGCGCGGTGGCAGCGTCAATCCGCGTTCGGCGAAGGCGTCCGCGAAGCGCATGGCGCCCAGCACCAGGGACCGCGGGTCCACCGTTCCCGACAGTGTCCTCGCGGCCGTCCAGGCCAGCGCGCTCTCGTTCCTCTGGCACGCCCCGAGCAGAACCAGCAGAAGCGCCTCGTCGTCACCGACGCAGGGACAGCAGGGCTGGTGATGGGTGATGGTACGGCGAGAGGTCCGGCGCAGCGCCTCGATCATTTCCGCCATCGCCGCCGAAGCCTCCCGCGCCGCCCGTTCGCCGCAACGCCGCCGCAACCCGCGCCAGACGGTGTCCCATTGCTCCGGCGCCTGGTGGCGCACACCCAGCACCCAGCGGCGGAACGTCCAAACCGCCAGGGTCTCGGGATCTTCCTGGTCCGGAATGATATCGTGATCCGCTGTGCCGGCCGCCGATCGAACGAGCATCTGATTCGCCAACGATCATCTCCCTGAAAGTGATAGTCACTCGCAACCATGGTCATTTGTAAACCTCTTGAGAGTCGTTCGCAACACTTGTCGCGAGGGAGGGTGCGACGGAATGGCACAAGCCCGGTTCCAACCCGGAAATCCGACCGACCGTTAACGGTACATTCGCGATCGTGACAAAGAATGTTTATTACAAGTCAAAAGCAACTATCCGTCCAGGGAGCGGCGATGTTCAGCAATATGTCCGTGAGGCGAAAGATCCTCCTGATCGTGGCGGCCGGCCTCGTCGGGATGCTGACCGTCGCTCTCCTCGCCCTCCTCACCCTTAGAAGCCAGATGTTCACCGAACGGCAGGCCCAGACCCGCCATCTGGTCGAGGTCGCCTCAACCCTGGTCGACCACTTCGCCAGGCTGGAGGCGGCGGGAACGCTGACGCGGGAGGCCGCGCAGGCGGCCGCCCTCGCCGGAGTCACGGCGCTCCGCTACGCCGACGGTGAATACTTCTTCGTCCTGGATCCGACGGGCACGGTGATCGCCCATGGCATCAGCCCGCAGCTGGTTGGCAAGAACCTGCGGGAGACCAAGGACGCGGCCGGTTTCGCCTTCGTCGGCGAGATGACCCGGCTGGCGATGGCGGAGGGCTCGGCCGTCGTCCAATACGTCTGGCCCAAAGGCGGCACGGGCACACCGCAGCCGAAGATCGGCTATGCCGGCCTGTACAAGCCCTGGAAATGGGTGATCGGCTCCGGCATCTACGTGGACGACGTCGACGCCGCCTTCGCGCGGATCGGGCTGGAATTGACCGTGATCTGTCTGGCGCTCCTGGCGGTCCAGGCCATGATCGCCTGGGCGCTGGGCCGCGCGATCATCCGGCCGATCCCGGTGATGCAAGGCCTGATATCAGCCGCCCGGGCGGGCGACCTGTCGCGTGTCGCCGAAGTCGACAGCGGCGACGAGATCGGGGTCATGGCCAAGGACTTCAACCACTTGGTGGAAAGCCTGCGCGGCAGCATGGGCGAGGTCAGCGAGGCCAGCGCCTCGGTGTCGGCGGCGTCGGTCGAGTTGAGCGCGTCGTCGGTCGAGATGAGCCGCAACGCCGAGACCATGAACGATCACGCCGATGACATCAGCCGCGCCATGGGAAGCGTGGTCGCGGCGGTCGGTGATCTGTCATCCATCGCCGAGCGGCTGGCCACCAGCGCCGACGGGGTCGCCGCCGCGTCGGAGGAGATGACCGCCTCCATCGCGGAGGTGGCGAGGCACGCCTCCGCCAGCTCCGATGTCGCCCACAAGGCGTCGACGGCCGCCGATCAGGCGCGCGCGACCCTGCGCGGCGCGGAACAGGCCATCACCACGGCGGTCGGGACGATCCGGCAGCTGTCGCAGAACAGCGCCGAGATCGGACAGGTCATCAAGGTCATCTCCGACATCGCCAGTCAGACCAATCTCCTGGCGCTGAACGCGACGATCGAGGCGGCGCGCGCGGGAGAGGCCGGCAAGGGCTTCGCCGTGGTCGCCACCGAGGTCAAGAACCTCGCCACCCAGAGCGCCAAGGCGGCAGAGGAGATCACGACCCGGATAACCACGACCCAGGAACAGACGGAGCAGTCCGTCACCTCGATCGATCTGGTCGCGGGCGCCATGTCGCATGTCGCGGGATCGATCGCGGCGATCCACGACGTGATCGCGGAGATCGACCGGATCGCGGGCTCGATCGCCGCCGAGGTCGATCAGCAAAGCGCCACCACGACCGAGATCGGCCGCAATGTCGGCCAAGTGGCGAGTTCGGCCAAGGCGGTGGCGACCGACACCAGCCAGACGGCGGACGAGGCTCGGCGGGTCAGCGAGTCGGTGCAGGTCATGGTCGGCATCGCCCAGAACACGGCGGCCGGCGCCACCGAGACATCTAGCGCCGCGGGAGAGTTGAGCCGGCTGGCCAACCATCTCGATCAACTCGTCGGGCGCTATAAACTGAGCGCGTGACGGGACGGCCATCCGGCCGACCGCGACACCCGCTCTGGCCCGCGGCGAAGTGTCCGGCTATGGTCTTCCTTTCGACGACCAAAGACAGGAAGGAACGAGAACCATGGCGGGAACCATCGCCGCGCGCCTGAAGGAACTGGGCATCGATCTGCCCAACCTACCGGCTCCGGCCGGGGCTTACGTGCCCTACACGCTGTCCGGCAACATCCTGTTCGTATCTGGCCAGATACCCATGCGGGACGGCGCCTTGTCGCACAAAGGCAAGGTCGGCGCCGATCTGTCCATCGAGGACGGCCACGCCTGCGCCCGCGTTTGCGCCCTCAACATCCTGGCCCAAGTGGCCGCGGCCTGCGGCGGCGATCTGGACCGGGTGTCGCGTTGCCTGAAGCTGGGCGGCTTCGTCAACTGCGGCCCCGACTTCAACGATCATCCCAAGGTGATCAACGGCGCGTCGGAGCTGATGATCGAAGTCTTCGGCGATGCCGGCAAGCACGCCCGGTTCGCGGTCGGCGCCCCGTCGCTGCCGCTCGGTTCGGCGGTCGAGGTCGAGGCGGTGTTCGAGCTCAAGTAAGCTGCTCGCGCCGCGATCTTGGGCAAGCGGCTCGCGCCGCGATCTTGGGCAAGCGGCTCGCGCCGCGGTCTTGGGCAAGCGGCTTGCGCCGCGGCGCGAAACGTCTAATTCTGTGTGCATGCCAGACGGAAATGACACCATCACGGTCAAGGTGATGCCCGGTATCGGCGCGATTGACGCCGCCGCTTGGGATGCCTGTGCCGGCGCGGAGAACCCGTTCCTCAACCACGCCTTCCTCAAGGCCCTCGAGGACAGCGGGTCCTGCCGCGCCGCGACCGGCTGGCAGCCCCAGCACCTCGTGCTCGAAGGGCCGGAGGGCGTCGCCTGGGGAGCGGTGCCGCTTTACCTGAAAAGCCATTCCTATGGCGAATACGTGTTCGATCACGCCTGGGCCAACGCCTATGAGCGCGCGGGCGGCAGCTACTATCCCAAGCTCCAGGCGGCCGTCCCGTTCACTCCGGTGACCGGGCCCCGCCTGCTCCTCCACCCCGAGGCGCCCGAGGGAGTGGCCGCCGCGCTGATCTCCGCGATGGAGCAACTGGCGGACCGCCATCAGGTCTCCTCGATCCATGTCACATTCCCCACCGAGTCGGACTGGCTGCGCTTCGGCGAGGCTGGCTGGCTCCAGCGCGTCGGCCAGCAGTATCACTGGGAGAACAAGGGTTACGGGGGCTTCGACGACTTCCTGGGCGAGCTGAATTCCCGAAAGCGCAAGTCGATCCGCAAGGAACGGCGCGAGGTGGCGGAAAGCGGCGTTAAAATCCATACCCTGACCGGCCCGGACCTGCGCCAGGAGCATTGGGACGCCTTTTACAAGTTCTACATGGACACCAGCGACCGCAAGTGGGGCAGCGCCTATCTCAATCGCAAGTTCTTCCGCCAGCTTGGCGAGACCATGGCGGATCGGGTCGTCCTGATGCTGGTCGAGGATGGCGGCGAATGGGTCGCCGGCGCGCTCAACCTGCTCGGCACCGACACGCTGTATGGCCGAAACTGGGGGTGCGTCGCCACCTACAAGCACCTGCACTTCGAGACCTGCTATTATCGCGCCATCGATTTCGCGATCGAACGCGGGTTGAAGCGCGTCGAGGCCGGCGCCCAAGGCCAGCACAAGATCCAGCGCGGCTATCTGCCGACACGGACCTTCAGCTCGCACTGGATCCGTGATCCGGGTTTTCGGACCGCGATCGACGACTATCTCAAACGCGAGCGGCCCGCCGTCGAGAACGAGATCGAGATCCTCATGCAGGATAGCCCCTTCCGGAGGGAAGACGACTGCGGCTGAGCTAGACGCTCCATCGCCGCGACACGGCACCCGCGTCGGACTCCACCAGCGGCCGGCGTTCCGGCGGTGCGGCACCATCGACCCGAAGTCCGAACAGGGTTTCGACCAAAGGATCGCTCCCGCCGGAAACCTTGACTTGGCCGCGCGCCGCGACATGGGGATGGGCCGCGACCTCCGTCAGGTCGGCCACGACTTCGAAGCAGCAGTCGATCTCCGCGAACGCGTCCGTCCAATGACCCAGCGGATATGCCGCGATCGTGGCGGCGACCTCGCCGATCAGTTCATCCTGCGGCATCGGTTCGAACTGGCGCGTGATCCAATCCGGCCGCCCCATCGTGCCGCAGAAGGCCGCCCAGAACTTTTCCTCGATGGCCCCCAAGCTGACGAAGCGGCCATCCGACGCGCGGTAGATCTGATAGCAGGCGGCGCCGCCGGTCAGCAAGTCCCCGGCCGGCCGTGGAGTCGCTCCCCGGTTGGCGAGGGTGAGCGGCCAGGACTGCCAGCCCAGCACGGTTTCCATCAGGCTGATGTCGAGATAGGCACCCTGCCCCGTCCGCTCCCGGCGAAACAGCGCCGCCGACACCGCCGCGACCGTCTGGACGGCCGACGCGTGATCGGCGACCGGGGGATGGGCCATCACCGGCATGCCGGTCACGCCGGACGAGGCCAACCCTCCCCCCAGCGCCATGTAGTTGAGATCGTGTCCGGCGCGGAGGCGATACGGCCCATCCTGTCCCCAGCCGGAGAGCGCCACATGGATCAGCCCCGGGTTCAGCGACGCCAGCTTCGATCGCGGCAATCCAAGCTTGTCGAGCGTTCCTGGACGATAACTCTCGATCAGGACGTCCGCGCCGCCCACCAGACGCTCGAACGCGTTCCGGTCCTCCACCGTTTTCAGGTCCAGGCGGATGACGGTCTTGCCCGCGTTGACCAGTTTGTAGCCGGGAGCGAGACCGTCGCCGTCCACACCGCCGAGCCGCCGCATCGGATCGCCCGCCGGAGGCTCCACCTTGACGACATCGGCACCCATGTCCGCCAGCATCTGGGCGGCGAAGGGACCGGGAAGGTACTGACTCAGGTCGAGAACGCGGATACCCGCCAGCAAACCGTCGGCACCCGTGGCGTTCGCCATCAAGGGGCGGTGCCGAACTTCAGCAGGCCGGGAGCCTTGTCGATGATCTCTTCCAGGATCGCCTCCGCCGTATCGAGATCGTTGGCCAAGCCCGTGCTCAACCGGCTGACATAGTCGGGGCGGCGCAATTTCTCGCGCGCCTCGTATAGGCTGTGCAGTTCCGCGATGAAGATCTCCCGGGCCCCCAGCGGCAGGATGGTGTTGGCCGACAGGACGAAGAAGAACTTCATGCTGGCCTTGATCAGCAGGGCCAGCATCAGGATATCCATCCGTTCGAATTCGGTCTTGAGGTCATCCGCCCTACCGTCGGCGATGTGCTTCAGGCGGCCCTCGATCAGGATGCATAGAGCCTTGAACTCGCCAACCTTCTCGCGGAAATGCCGGTATGCCACGAAACTGTTGTTGGCGGCCTCGCGCTGCGCCTCGGCCGCCAGCTTCCCAGCTTCGCGGGCCTGTCGTTCCAGCGCGTGCAGGAGACCTTCGACTTCGCTGCGCTTGTAGGTGCGTTGTACCAAGGGACCACATCCGACCAGTAACGGGTATCCGTCCTATAGCACGGCACGAAAAAACCGTCATGTGGCATGATGATCCACAAAAAGAACGGGGCTCCGAAGAGCCCCGTCCGTCACCAACACGACTTGTCAGTCCACCATCTCGGGGACCTTCTCCTCTTCGTGATCCGTCGGCGGCGGATCCGGATAGGTGAAGATCAGCTTATCATCCGCGACCGACACCTTGACGGTGCCGCCCTTGGCGAGCTTGCCGAACAGCAGTTCCTCGGCGAGCGGCTTCTTGATGTTCTCCTGGATCACGCGGCCCAGCGGCCTCGCGCCATAGAGCGGGTCGTAGCCCTTCTTGCCAAGCCATTCGCGGGCGGCGTCGGTCAGGTCGATCGTCACGCCGCGGTCGGTGAGCTGCGCCTCCAACTGGATGACGAACTTGTCGACCACCTGGCCGATGACCTCCTGCGACAGCGCCGAGAACGGGATGATCGCGTCGAGTCGGTTGCGGAACTCCGGAGTGAACATGCGGTTGATCGCCTCCATGTCCTCCCCGACGCGCGCCGCCCGCTCGAACCCGATCGCCGGCTTGGCCATGTCGGAGGCGCCCGCGTTCGTGGTCATGATCAGGATCACGTTGCGGAAGTCGACCGTCTTGCCGTTGTGGTCGGTCAGCTTGCCGTGGTCCATCACCTGCAGCAAGATGTTGAACAGATCCGGATGGGCCTTTTCGATCTCGTCGAGCAGCAGGACCGCGTGCGGATGCTGGTCGATCGCGTCGGTCAGCAATCCACCCTGGTCGAACCCGACATATCCGGGAGGGGCGCCGATCAGACGCGACACCGTATGCCGCTCCATATACTCCGACATGTCGAAACGGATCAGCTCGATGCCCAGGGTGAGGCTGAGCTGACGGGCCGCCTCGGTCTTGCCGACGCCGGTCGGACCGCTGAACAGATAGTTGCCGATCGGCTTCTCCGGATCGCGCAGGCCCGCGCGGGCCAGCTTGATCGCCGATGACAACGCCTCGATCGCCTTGTCCTGACCGAACACCATGGTGCGCAGGTCGCGTTCCAGGTTCAGCAGGACCTCGCGGTCGTCGCGCGACACGCTCTTCGGCGGGATGCGGGCGATCTTTGCGACCACCGCCTCGACATCCTTGACCGAGATGGTCTTCTTGCGCCGCGACTCGGGAACCAGCATCTGGGCGGCGCCGACCTCGTCGATGATGTCGATCGCCTTGTCCGGCAGCTTGCGGTCGCTGATGTAGCGCGCCGACAACTCCACCGCCGAGCGGATCGCCTCGTTCGTATACCGAATCCGGTGATACTTCTCGTAGTAGGGCTTCAGGCCACGCAGGATCTTGACCGCATCCTCGATCGAGGGTTCCGCGACGTCGATCTTCTGGAAGCGCCGGACCAGGGCCCGGTCCTTCTCGAAGTAGTTGCGGTATTCCTTGTAGGTGGTCGACCCGACGCACCGCAGGGCGCCGCTCGCGAGAGCGGGCTTCAGCAGGTTCGACGCGTCCATGGCGCCACCCGAAGTCGCACCGGCTCCGATCACGGTATGGATCTCGTCGATGAACAGGATGGAGCCTTCCAGCGCCTCCAGCTCCGACAACACCGCTTTCAGCCTTTCCTCGAAATCGCCGCGGTACCGGGTCCCGGCCAGCAACGATCCCATGTCGAGCGAGAAGATGGTCGCGTTCTCCAGGACATCCGGCACTTCACCGTGAACGATACGGCGTGCGAGGCCCTCGGCGATGGCGGTCTTGCCGACACCGGGGTCACCCACATACAGCGGGTTGTTCTTGGAGCGGCGGCACAGGATCTGGATGGTCCGTTCGACCTCCTGCTCCCGTCCGATCAGCGGATCGATCTTTCCGCTGGCCGCCTTCTTGTTAAGGTTGACGCAATATGCCTCGAGAGCTTCAGTGCCTTTCTTCACGACCTTCTCCGCCGCAGCGTCGTCGTCAGCTCCCGATACCCGCTTCGTCTCGTTGCGGCCCGGCGCCTTCGCGATCCCGTGAGAGATGTAGTTCACCGCGTCGAACCGCGTCATCTCCTGCTCTTGCAGGTAATAGACCGCATGGCTCTCGCGTTCAGAGAACAGCGCCACCAGCACATTCGCTCCCGTCACTTCCTCGCGGCCGGAACTTTGTACGTGGATCGCCGCCCTTTGGAGCACCCGCTGGAAGCCGGCGGTCGGCTTCGCGTCCTCGGGACGGTTGGTGATCAGGTTGGATAGTTCGTTGTCGAGATACTCGCCAAGCTCCGAGCGTAGCTTGTCGAGGTTGACGCCGCATGCCCTCAGGACGGCTACCGCGTCCTGATCCTCCGTAAGTGCCAGTAGCAAATGCTCAAGCGTGGCGTATTCGTGGCGGCGCTCGTTGGCGTAGGCTAAGGCTCGGTGCAGCGATTGCTCGAGATTACGCGAGAGCATGCCGGGCTAATCCTTCTCCAGAGTGCATTGCAAAGGATGCTGGTGTTGGCGTGCGAAGTCCATCACCTGGGTGACCTTCGTTTCGGCTACCTCGTATGTGAAGACCCCGCATATCCCAACGCCACGCCGATGCACGTGCATCATGATGCGCGTCGCTTCTTCGCGGTTCTTGCTGAAGAAACGCTCCAACACCAGAACAACGAACTCCATTGGAGTGTAGTCGTCGTTCAGCATCAGAACCTTGTACATTGAGGGCTTTTTCGTTTTGGGCTTGGCCTTGACGACCACTCCCGTCACGGACCCCTCGTCCCCGTGCTTGTCGCTGTCGGCCATGGGCAATATAAGCAATCATCGCGATGGACATCCTCCGACAATCATATGAGATTTCCGGAGGCGCTTGGAAGAGGCGTCTTGCGCCAAAGTCGCTTCTGGGACCGCTATTCCAAAGAATTGTTTTGGACGACCCATTCTCGCGCAACAATCGACATGCCGGACGGCTCCAAACGGCAACGGCCCGGCGGTCCAAATGACCGCCGGGCCGTCAGGATCGGCTGGCGAGGCGCGACGCGGGGTTTCCCCAGCGACACCTCATCCCGCCCCGCCTCAGGCGGCCAGCGGCTTGGACAGCTTTTCCATGGTCGCGTTCAGACGGGCGTTGATCGGTTTGAACGCCTCGTTGGCGACCTTGACCGACAGCTCGGACACCTTGGCGGTCTCGGCCAGCGCGCTGTCGAGTTGCGCCTTGGTGAAGCTGGACTGCAGATCGACCAGATCGCGGACGGTCTTGACACCCAGGACCGCCTTGCTGGCGGCGGCGCCGCTCTCCAGCGAGGACTGCGAATACGCCAGGGCGCGCTTGCCCAACTCCTCGAAGCCCTTCGCCAGGACGGTGCCGGCCTGGACCATCGCGTCGACATTGGCCTTGCTGAACGAGGTGTAGTCCTCGACGCTTTTGGTGAACTGGGCGGTGGCCTTCTCGACCTGCTGCTTGGAGGCGGTGGCGAACTGCGCGTAATTCGGAGTGGTGGCCATGTGAACTTCCTTCCGGTTGGTCGCCGCCACCAACTCCGTCGGAGGGTCGCGGCAGGTTTTCCCGCAGGGACTTGCCAGAGGCCGCCCCCACCTTCATGCTGCAGTGCAGCAATGCCCTTACTATAGGCATTTCCGGAGGCGCGTCAACGTTTATTGTGCAGTGCACAATAATTTTGAGCCGCCCGCCACTGGCCGGGGTGGCGCGCTTTAACAGGGTATTGACCAAAAAGGGCCGATGGTGCGCGCCTGGCGGGGTGCCGCGCTTGTGGCCGCCTCGCCAGCATGACAGAATGTGTCGCCTTTTCGCCTTTGGATTTACCGGAAATGACCTATTGCCTCGGCATCAAGACACGCGATGGGCTGATCGGCCTGTCCGACGGCCGCATCACCAGCGGCTCGCAACTGTCGGCGGCCCGCAAGGTCACGATCATGGGATCGGGATCTCACCGCTTCTTCATCATGAACTCGGGCTTGCGCAGCGTCCGTGACAAGACGCTGGCGTATCTCCGCCGCGACATGGCGAAGCGTCCGACCGAGAGCTTCGCCAGCATGCTCGACGCGGTCGGCGCCTTCACCAAGTGCCTGCGGCAGGTGGCGGAGGAGGACAAGGAGGCCTTGGAGGACAGCAAGCTGACCTTTAATCTGCACGCCATCATCGGCGGCCGCCTGTCCGACGACCGCGAGCCGACCATGTTCCTGGTCTATCCCGAAGGCAACTGGATCGAAGTCGACGAGCGCACGCCCTATCTCTCGATCGGGGCCACCGCCTATGGCAAGCCGATCCTGGACCGGGCGCTGCGCTACGACACTTCGATGCAGACGGCGTTGAAGCTGGCCTACCTGTCGTTCGACTCGACCCGCTTCAGCTCGGCGGATGTCGGGTTCCCGATCGACATGGTGGCGATGACCAACAGCGACAGCCAGTGGCGTCAGGCCCAATTCGATTACGACGATCTGGTGGATCAGCGTCAGTGGTGGAACCGCAACCTGACCGATCTGGCCCAGCGCATGCCCGATGGCCCGTGGATCGAGACGCTGCTTCCCTCGGCCCAGCCGTCACTGGCGGTGGTCGGCCGCGACGACGTCAAATAGTCCGTCAGGAACAACTCAACGCGTCAGCCGGCCCCCGATGCTCTCGAACCTCTCGGAGGGGTTCGAGAAGGCCGTCAGGAAGTAGGCTCCGTCATGGCAGCCGCTGGCCAACCAGAACACGCCATCGGACCGCAGGTGGAAGCCGTCCAGCGGCGCGTCGAACACGCCGCTGTCGCTGAGGCCGCGGATCAGCCACTGGAACTGCTCGGCCGACAGGATCAGGCGGGACGGCCCACTCCCACCCCCCTCCAGTGCATCCTCGGGATGCTGGCGGGACAGGTCGGCGGCGGCGATCTCGCGCGCCTCGACCACGGCGCCTCCCGAGCCTCCTTGACCTCCCTCCCCGTCACCCTGGCCGTGGACCTCGTAGGTCCTGAGCTGGCCGAGTGGCTTGGCGTTGTGGATCAGCCGGTAGCGGTCGGGTCCATCCGCCGAGCATTGCGCCCGCAGATCCTCGCCATTGACGTAGCTGAACCACGTGAGTTTCCCGGCCCCGACATCCCCGGCGGATCCGCCGAACGAGGCACAACCGGACAATAAAAGAACCGCCATGGCGGCTGGACCGAACGATATCAGGCGCATTCAATCAATATACCATCATCACATTCAGACGACGAGATAAGCGACGGACAATCTTCCGGTGCGCCATTGCCTCATCCGTTCGGGAATGACTTGCCGCCACCGCCAATACCCACTCTTAACGAATGGGTGGTAGACATTGATTCAGCACGAACTTACGATCCCGCCAAAGTCTTGTTCAAAAGGTGTGTCGAGGGCTCCGCCGTGTCTCATCCGCCCCGCCGACCGGGTTTGGTCGCCGCCGTCTTACTGATCCTCTCGCTCGTCGTGACGGGTCCGGCGTTCGCCCAGTCGAAATACGCGTCAATCGTGATCGACGCCGGCACCGGCGAGGTCCTCTACCGCGCCAACGCCGACGATCCCAAATACCCCGCGTCCCTCACCAAGATGATGACGCTCTACCTGACCTTCGAGGCGCTGGAGAAGAAGCGGATCAAGCTGGGGCAGAGCCTGACCGTGTCACGGAAGGCGGCGTCCCAGCCGCCGACCAAGCTGAACCTCAAGGCGGGTCAGCGGATCAAGGTCGAGCACGCCATCCTCGGGCTGGTGACCAAGTCGGCCAACGACGCCGCCATGGTCCTGGCCGAAGGCATCGGTGGGTCCGAAGGCCGTTTCGCCACCATGATGAACCAGAAGGCCCGCCGCCTCGGCATGGCGCGCACCCAATACCGAAATCCATCGGGACTGCCGGATGAGCGGCAGGTTTCCACCGCGCGCGACGTCGCCACGCTGGCGACGGCGCTGATCCGCGACTTCCCCAAATACTACCCGTATTTCAGTCGCGCCAGCTTCACCTATCGCGGCATCGAGTACCCCAACCATAACCGGCTGATGGCGAGTTATGACGGCATGGACGGGCTGAAGACCGGCTACATCCGCGCGTCCGGCTTCAATCTCGCCGCCTCGGCGGTACGACAGGGACGGCGGCTGATCGCCGTGGTCATGGGCGGTGACACGCCGGCTTGGCGCGACGCCCACCTCGCGGAACTGCTGGACCAGGGATTCGCCACCCCGCGCACGCCAAAAGCGCGGGCGGCACCGCTGATGGCGTCGCTCCGCGCGCCGGCCACGCCGAACCGCAAGCCCGACTACGTCGATGCTTCCGCGGTGGAGGTCGCCAGCCTGGAGGAGGTGGTGGACAGTTCCGACCTCGCGACCCTGGCCGCGACCGTGACCGCCTCATCGGATGTGAGCACCGACACCGCTCTGGGATTGCCCACCGACAAGCCCGCCTCTGGGCCCGCCGCCAAGTCCGCGGTTGGTCCATGGGGCATCCAGGTTGGGGCGTTCGGCGACGCCGCGGCGGGCCGCAGGGCGCTCGATTCCGTCAGTCGACGGCTTCCTTCCCTACTGGCCTCGGCCAACCCGCAGATGATCCCGGTCACCACGGGAGGCGGCCGGCTGTTCCGCGCCCGCCTGATGGGCTTGGACGAGGCGACCGCCAGAAGCGTCTGCGCCAGCCTGACGCGGGCCGGCGAGGACTGCATCATGATCGGACCGCAAGGTCTCTGAGGGACGTCCGGGCGCTATTCCACGTCCACGGCGAGGATGGCACCGCGCGACGCCATCAGGTAGAGGCCGACATGGTGCGACTCCGCCTGGGGGTGCGCCGCCGTCTCGGGAAGGCCCAGGTCGCGAGCGACGGACCTCGGCAAGTCATAGGTGGCGCAGGCCGGCTCGTAGACGACCACGTCCTCTAGACCACCCGCCATGCCGTGGTTCCTTGCGGACAGAAGCGTCAGCACGAAGTCCATGACGCAGATGTCGGTGCAGATCCCGACCACCAGCACAGCCTTCAACTCGTTGGCCTTGATCCAGTCCAGCACCCGGTTTCGTCCGTCCGGCTCGATGGCGCCGATGAATCCGTTGATGCAGTCCTTGCGGATCAGCGTGGCGTTGGCGGCACCCTCCAGCCACTCCAGCTCGGCCACCAGGTTTTCCTGGCCGGTGCCGATCTCGCAATGGGGCGGATAGGGCGGTTCTGCCTTGCCGGGAATGTGGGTGTCGAGGAACGCCAGCACCGGCCATTCGGCCGCCTCGAACCGGCGGGCCAGATGCACGGTTTCCGCGATCATCTGGTCGACCTGTGGGTTGGTCGTGGCGGGAGCGAGGGGCCCACAGCCGACCGTGCAGAAGCCATGGACCTCGTCGACGATGACCAGACCCGTCGGTCTGGATGCCGGATCGAAGCGGCTGAGGGCTATGGGAAATGTTTGTTGAACGACATCCAGCGCGGTGTCGCGGACCAGGGTATCAGGCATCTCGCATCCCCATGTTCGTCATGCCGGATCACTGTGAACACGCCGAACAGGGGACGCAAGCGCGGGAAGTCCGATCGAGCCCGCGAACCGGCCTCAGAAGTCGGAGGGCGCTGAAATGCCGCTGGCGCTCAGCTGCTCGACCAGCAGCGCCTTCAGCCGTTCCAATCCCTCGGGGCTGAACGCCTCGCAGCGGGCGACCAGAACGTCCTGGGTGTTGGACGCGCGCAGCAGCCACCAGCCGTCCTCGGTGTTGACCCGGACGCCGTCGATGTCGTTGACCTTGGCGCCGCTCGCCGCCAGCCTGGCCTTGACCTCCTTGACGACGGCGAACTTCCGTTCCTCGTCGGCTTGGAAACGCACTTCCGGCGTGTTGAACACCTCCGGCAGCACGTCGCGCAGTTCGGCCAGGGTCTTGTCGGACTTGCCGACCAGCGACACCAGCCGAACGCCGCAATAGAGCGCGTCGTCGAAGCCGTACCACTTGTCGGCGAAGAAGATATGGCCGCTCATCTCGCCCGCCAGCGGTGAGTTGGTCTCGGCCATCTTGGCCTTCAGCAGCGAGTGGCCGGTCTTCCACATCAGCGGCTTGCCGCCCAGGCGCTCGATCTCGTCGAACAGGGTCTGGCTGGCCTTGACGTCGGCGATGATGGTACCGCCGGGATGGGTCTTGAGGACCTCCGAGGCGTAGATCGCGACGAGCTGATCGCCCCAGACGATCCGGCCACCGGCATCCACCGCGCCGATCCGGTCGCCGTCGCCGTCGAAGGCGATGCCGATGTCGCACTTGTTCTCGGCCACGGCCTTCTGCAGATCCACCAGGTTCTCCGGCATGGTCGGGTCCGGATGGTGATTCGGGAAGTTGCCGTCGATGTCCTCGAACAGCAGGATGTGCTTGCCCGGTAGCTTGGCGGTCAGCCGCTTCAGGATCTCGCCGGCGGCACCATTGCCCGCGTCCCACGCGACGCTCAGTTCCTTGACGCCGTCGTAGTCCTTCAGCAGGCGCTCGACATAGACGTCCTGGATGTCGATCTTCTCGGACGCGCCCTTGCCGACGGCGTAGTCACCCTTGGCGGCGATCTCGCCGATCTCCAGGATGGCGGGTCCGTAGACCGGAGCCTTGCCCAGCATCATCTTGAAGCCGTTGTAGTCCGGCGGATTGTGCGAGCCGGTGATCATCACGCCGGCCGACGCGCCGCGGTCGCGCGTCGCGAAGTACAGCATGCCGGTCGGTCCCAGGCCGATCCGCTCGACGTGGAGGCCGGTCGAGACCAAGCCCTCGACCAAGGCCGCCTCCAGTTCCACCGAGCTGAGGCGGCCGTCATAGCCGACGCAGACGCGGTCGCCACCGCCCCTCACCACCATGGTGCCGAAGCCGCGCCCGATGGCGCGGGCGTCGGCGGCGGTCAGGGTCTTGCCAATGATGCCCCGGATATCGTACTCGCGCAGCACGGTGCCGTGGAACTTATGCGTTTCAGTCATGACTCGAGGACCTTCTCGCGCAGATCGCGATTGCTGATGCGGAAACGCGAGGGGCGCCCAACGCAGGTATAGGCGAACCCGGCCATCTCCATGTCATCCGGATTGTAGACGTTGCGTAGGTCTACCATAACCGGAGTTTTCATCAACTCCCGCACGCGCTTCAGGTCTAGCACGCGAAACTCGTTCCACTCCGTAAGGAGTGCTATCGCCGAGGCACCCTCGAGGGTCTCGTAGGCGTCGCCGCACCAGACGACGCCTGGCAGCAGCTTCTCGGCCTCGTGGCGACCGGCGGGATCGAAGGCGCGGATGATCGCTCCCTTCTCCTGCAAGGCCGGGATGATGTCCAGCGACGGACTGTCGCGCATGTCGTCGGTGTTCGGCTTGAAGGTCACGCCGAGAACCGCGATCGACTTGCCATCGACGTCGCCACCGCAAGCCTCGATGATCCGGTCGGCCATCGACCGCTTCCGCTTGGTGTTGATGTCCACCACCGTCTCGACGATGCGGAGCGGCGAACCGTAATCCTGGGCGGTGCGGACCAGCGCCAGCGTGTCCTTCGGGAAGCAGGAGCCGCCGTAACCCGGGCCCGGGTGCAGGAACTTCTTGCCGATGCGGCCATCCAGGCCGATGCCCTTGGCGACGTCATGGACGTCGGCGCCGACTTTCTCGCACAGATCGGCGATCTCGTTGATGAAGGTGATCTTGGTCGCCAGGAAGGTGTTGGCCGCGTACTTGATCAGCTCTGCGGTCTCGAGGCTGGTCATGACGATCGGCGTCTCGATCAGGTACAGCGGCCGGTACAGGGCGCGCATGACGGCGCGGGCGCGGTCGCTGTCGGTCCCGATCACGACCCGGTCGGGCCGGAGGAAGTCGCCGATCGCCGAGCCTTCGCGCAGGAATTCCGGGTTGGAGGCGACGCCGAAATCAACGTCGGGCCGGGTTTTGCGGATGATGCGCGCGACCTCGCGGCCGGTGCCGACCGGCACCGTCGACTTGGTGACGACCACCGTGTAGTCGTTCATGCCGCGCGCGATCTCCTCGGCGGCGGCATAGACATAGCTGAGATCGGCGTGACCGTCGCCGCGCCGGGACGGCGTGCCGACCGCGATGAACACCGCGTCGGCGTCGGCGACGGAAGCCGCCAAGTCCAGGCTGAACGACAGGCGGCCGGCCTTGACGTTCTTCGCGACCAGATCCTCGAGACCGGGCTCATAGATCGGGATTTCGCCGCGGTTGAGGCGATCGATCTTGCTGGCGTCCTTGTCGACGCACACGACATTGACGCCGAACTCCGAAAAACAGGCGCCTGAAACCAGGCCGACGTAGCCTGTTCCGATCATCGCTATGCGCATGGGCCATGCCCTCTCATGTAATGGGATCGCTGGTCGAAAGACGGGCCGGTTCCCCGGCCCGCTTGGTCACTCTGGAATGGATCGCGATGGTGGAAGGCCACTTCGTCAGAGCAATTTCGCCAGCGCCTCGCGGACCAGCGGGCCGATATCCGGACGCTCGAGCGCGAACGCGATGTTGGCCTCCAGGAAGCCGACGCGGTCGCCGCAGTCATAGCGGGTGCCCGTGAAACGAAGGCCGTGGAACGGCTGCTCGCCGATCAGGCGGGCCATGCTGTCGGTCAACTGGATCTCGTTGCCGGCGCCCTTCTCCTGGCGGTCGAGGTGGCCGAAGACCTCCGGCTGAAGGATGTAGCGGCCGATGATCGACAGGGTGGACGGCGCCACCTCGGGCTTGGGCTTCTCGACCAATCCCTTGACGGCGGCGAGCCGGCCATCGTCGGAGGCGACATCCAGGATGCCGTACCGGTTGGTGTGCTCGCGCGGAACGTCGACCACGGCCACGATGTTGCCGCCGACATCGGCGTAGGCCTCGACCATCTGCTTCAGGCAGGGGACCCCCGCGAGCACGACGTCGTCGGGCAGCAGGACGGCGAACGGCTCGTCGCCGACCAGCTTCCGGGCGCACCAGACGGCGTGCCCCAGGCCGAGCGGCTGCTGCTGACGGGTGTAGAAGAGCTTGCCGGAACCGATCTCGGTCGACCGGACCGCGTTGAGGGCGTCCAGCTTGCCTCGGGTCTCCAGGACTTTGTTGAGATCGCCATTGATGTCGAAATGATCTTCGATCGCCGATTTGCCCTGGCTGGTCACGAAGATGATATCCTCGATGCCGGCGGCGCGGGCCTCCTCGACGGCGTGCTGGATCAGCGGCTTATCGACCAGCGGCAGCATCTCCTTGGGGATCGCCTTGGTCGCGGGGAGGAACCGGGTGCCCAGTCCCGCCACCGGGAAAACCGCTTTACGCACTGCTTTACGCATGGGTGTCTCTTTTCGCTACGCGTGGAATGATGGGAAGAACCCGAAGCCGAAGCGGCACTTTCTACGACTTGAATTTTCTGCCACAAGCGTGCGCCGCAACGCAACCCACGCTTTACGAGCGTAATAGCAGATCTTTGGCCTGATTGATTTTGGCGGCAAGGTATGTCGATCCGCCCTGATCGGGGTGCATCTTCAGCATAAGCCTTCGGTGAGCATCCTTTATTTCGCCAGCGCTTGCACCCGGCTCAAGACCTAATACCTCATATGCTTCATTCCGGGTCATGGCACCTCCGCCGCCGCGCGAAGCCTCTCCCTCCTCCGTGCGACCGTTTGGACCGCCCCCCGCAGGCCGCCAGTTCTCGGGCCGGACGCGGTCCAGGTAGGCTTCCAGAATGGTGGCCGACCGCGAATCGGAGGTTTGGCATTCCTCCAGCAATGCGAGAAGCTCGGTCAGGGACAAATCGTCCAGTTCTCGGCCTCGGAAGGGACCGCGCAACACTTCCCCGCCCATCCGACCACTGTCATGATCCAGCCGCATCCGGAGATGGTCCGTCTCGACCGTCGAGCTTTGGCCTTCGCTCGGCCCAGCCGCCGCCTTGATCCGGTTCAACAGGGAGCGCCAGCGCAGGAATAGGGGAAACGCGAAGGCTCCCACAGCCATCGCGGTTGCGAGACGCCCAGTGACCGCCAGGAACACGACGACCACGACGGCGATCACGACGCCCGAATATTTGAGACCTTGCGCCAAACTCTTGGGATCGGCGTTGACGAACGCCTTGCCCAGCAGGAAGAAGCCCACCAGCAACGCGATCCCGAGCACGAAAAGCGGCAGCATGGAACCGGCGCCCCTACCTGTCGCCGATCTGATGGGAGAGCCGGCGGATACCCTCGCCCTTGCCCCGGCTGTAATCGGCGAGCGCCGCGCGTCCGCCGGCGGCGAACACGGCGACCGCGCTCAGCAGGTCCTTGAGCTGTTGGGCGCTCGACGCGTCGAAGGGACAGTAGGCGCCGCCGCTCAGCCGGGCGATCTGCTCGAACGCCCGGCGCGCCACCGGCTCGCCGCCCTCGTGGAACATGAACACGGGAACGCCCAGCAAACCAAGCTCACCGGCGTGGTGGCAGAGCTGGTCGATGTCCTCCTCCATGCAATCGCCGACGAAGACCACCGCGTTGACCTTCTCGCGCCGGCTTTCCTTGAGGGCGTGGCCGAGGATGCGGTCGATCTGGGTCTGACCACCCAGGCAGGTGACCGACGTCATCCGCCTCAGCAACTCGTTGGCGTTGCCGACCCAGGGGCTCGCCTGGCATTGCCGGAAACCCCGGTAGAACACGAGTTGGACATCCAGGCCACCCAGCGCCGAAGTCGCCTGGAACATCTCGGCCTGGATATGGCAGGCTTGGTCCCAGGTGGGCTGCCGGCTGGCGGTCGCGTCCATGGCGAACATCAGGCGGCCACGCCGGCCGGTCCGGTTGGGGTTCGGCGTCGCGGCGACCTTCCGCAGGAAGGCGTCGACCTCGGAACGCGAGGCCGAGGTGGTCGGCAGGGTCTTGTCGTCGTCGGCCATGGCGCCCGCATCTCCCAGTCACGTGGAATCCTAGGGCTTTCCGTCCTCCCTCCGAGATGGCCCCTGGACCCTGGACTTTCCAGGGGCGGTGCCCGCGGCGATCAGGGCGGGAGGTGATCGGCCGATCACTCCGCCCGCAGCCACACCGCCGTGTCGTGGAACACCGCACCGCCATGGGGTGGCCCCGGATCGGCCCCGGTCAGGACGTTGATCCCGCGCCCCTCGATGAAACTGTCGTTGGGCCAGATGCCCTCGACAACGACGACGCCGGGCTGCAGCCCGTCGAACGGCCTGACGTGGACCAGCACGGCGCCGCGCCGGTTGCCGATGCGGACCAGCCCGTCCTTGACCAGCCCCAAATCCTCGCAGTCCCGCGGATGGACCAGGGCGGTGGGCCGCCCCTCCCGCACCTTCGAGGTCGGCGTCTCGGTGAAGCTGCTGTTGAGGAACTGGCGGGCCGGCGGCGCTATCAGGCGGAATGGATGCTCGTCGGTCGCGGCCTCGATGACGTCGAAATGATCAGGCAGGACCGGCATGTCGGCGTGGTTGGCCCCGACCCGCGACCAGTCCGGCTTGAAGTGGAAGCGGCCGTCGGGCGTGCCGAAGCCCTTGGCGAAATGGCTGTCGGTCCCGGCGATGCAGTCGTGCCAGCGCTTGTCCCTCAGCGTCGCGGCGTCGGGCCAACCCGACGCCTTCAGGGTCGCGTCGACCAGCTCCCAGGCGGTCATGTCGAAGCCGGCATGCTCGGCGCCCAGGCGCTTGGCCAGGCCGCGGATGACCTCGTGGTTTTCGCGGCACTGGCCGGGCGGATCGATCTGGCGGGCGCCGATCTGGAGATGCATCTGGCCGCCGGCCGTGTAGAGGTCGTCGTGCTCCAGCATCATGGTCGCCGGCAGGACGATGTCCGCCAGCCGCGCGGTGTCGGTCATGAACTGCTCGTGGACGCAGACGAACAGGTCGTCGCGCATCATGCCGGCCAGCACCTTGTCGCTTTCGGGCGCCACCGTCGCCGGGTTGGTGTTCTGGATCAGCATGGCGTGGACCTGCGGGCCATGGCCCAAGGCGTCGGGCTCGCCGACCAGCACCGGTCCGATCCTGGACATGTCGAGCATGCGGGTCTTCGGGTCGCGGCGGTCAAGCCCCTCGATCAGCGTCTTGTCCAGATGATAGATCGCGGAGTTGCTGTACAGCGCCCCGCCACCCTCGTGCGCCCAGGCGCCGGTGACGGCGGGCAGGCAGCTGACCGCGTGCATCTGGGCCGAACCGTTGCGGCTGCGCGAGAAGCCATAGCCGAGCCGCACGAAGCTGCGCTTGGTGGCGCCGTACATCCGGGCGAAGTCGGTGATCGCCTGTTCGTCCAGTCCGGTGATCGCGGCGGCCCAGGCCGGCGTGCGCGTCGCCAAGTGCCGCTCCAACTCGTCCGGCGCGTCGGCGTGGCGTGCCATGTAGTCGCGGTCGGCGTAGCCTTCCGCGAACAGCACGTGCATGACGGCGCAGGCCAGCGCCCCATCGGTGCCGGGACGCGGCGCCAGATGGAGGTCGGCGCGCTCCGCCGTGCCGGTACGGTAGGGATCGACCACGACCAGCTTGGCGCCCCGCTCCTTGCGGGCGCGGGCGATCCAGGTCATGACGTTGACCTGCGTCGATACGGGATTGCCGCCCCAGACGACGATCAGGTCGGATTTGGCCATCTCGCGCGGGTCGGCTCCCCGCTTGACGCCGGCGCCGGCGAGCCAGCCGGCGTCGGCCAGCGCCGTGCAGATGGTGGTCTTCTGGCCTGAATAGCCCATGACGTGGCGCAGCCGCTCGATGCCGTCGCGCTGCACGTGGCCCATAGTGCCGGCGTAGTAATAGGGCCAGACGGCTTCCGGGCCATGCTCGCGGGCGACACGGGCGAACTGGTCGGCGACGATGTCCAGGGCGGCGTCGAACGGGATCTCGCGCCAGCGGCCCTCGCCCTTGCCGCCGACCCGCTGGAGCGGAACGGTCAGGCGGTCGGCGTGGTGGACCCGCTCGGCGTAGCGCGAGACCTTGGCGCAGATCACGCCGTCGGTGTAGCTGTTGTCTGCCGCTCCCCTGACCTTGCCAATGCGGCCGGGCGCCAGCCGCTCCACCTCGAGGGCGCAGGTGCTCGGACAATCGTGCGGGCAGACGGAGGGGACGAAGATCGAATCAGGCACCGGGCGCGCTTTCGAACAGGCTGCTGGAACTGGATGGCGGAGGATCAATCTAGCCACATCGCCGGGTTCCGGCAATCCGCCTTACCTTTTGGCCGTCCCGCTGTGCTAATCTCCGGCATCGTGATTTCAAGCCGAGGAGTTCATGTTCGCCTGGGAACTGATCGTGGTCGTTCTGCTGATCGTGCTGAACGGCTTCTTCGCCATGTCCGAATTGGCCGTGGTATCCGCCCGGCGGGCAAGACTTCAACAGATGGCGGACGAGGGGAACCGCGGCGCGCGGGCGGCGGTCCGGCTGGTCGAGGATCCCAGTAAGTTCCTGTCCACCGTCCAGGTCGGCATCACCCTGATCGGCATTCTGGCCGGCGCCTATGGCGGCGCCACCCTGGCGGAATACCTGGCGGTCGAACTACGCGAAATCCCGGCCATAGCTCCCTACGCCGATGGCGTCTCGTTCGCCGTGGTGGTCGTAGCCATCACCTACCTGTCGTTGATCATTGGCGAATTGGTGCCCAAGCGGATAGCGCTGGTCAACGCCGAGCGGATCGCGTCCTTCGTCGCCCGGCCGATGGGCGTCATCGCCACGATCGGCGCTCCCCTCGTCTGGCTGCTCGGCGTCTCGACCAATCTGGTGCTCCGGTTGCTGCGCCTGGACCAGGTGCGGCAGTCGGAGGTGACGGAGGAGGAGGTCAAGTCGATGATCGCCGAGGGTGCGCGCACCGGCGTCTTCGATCCGGCCGAGCGTGAGATGATCGAGGGTGTGCTGCGCTTGGCCGACCGGAGCGTGCGGACGATCATGACGCCGCGACCGGACGTCCATTGGCTCGACATCGGCGACGACAACGAGACGATCCGCAGAGAGATCGCGGAGAGCGGCCGTTCGCGCTTCCCCGTCAGCCGCGGCGACCTGGACGAGATCGTCGGCATCGTCCATTCCAAGGACCTGCTGGACCTCGTGCTCACCGACCGGCCGCTCGACCTTCAGGCCTGCGTGAGCAAACCCCTGATCATCCATGACGGGACGCCGGTGCTGCGCGTGCTGGAGCTGTTCAAGCAGACCGGCCTGCACATGGCGATCATCGTGGACGAGTATGGATCGGTCGAGGGCATCGCCACCGCGAACGACATCCTGGAGACGATCGCCGGCGAGCTGCCCGACGCAGGCGAGGACGACGCCGGGGCGGTGCGGCGCGATGATGGTTCGTGGCTGGTCGATGGCATGCTGCCGGTCGACGAGGTCGAGCATCGGCTGGGCCTGCGCGGCTTGCGCGGCGACCGCGACTTCCACACGCTGGCCGGTTTCATCATGTCGGAACTCGGCCACGTCCCGAAGGCCGGCGAGCACTTCATGTGGCAGGGCTCGCGATTCGAGGTGATCGACATGGACGGCCGCCGGGTCGACAAGGTGCTGGTTGCGTTGCCCGCGTCCGGCGACGCGGAAGAGGACCCGAGTATCTAAACCGTCACTTGCTGGGCGGGTTACCCGCCCACCAGGAGCGCCCGGCCGCGATGGAGTCCCGCACCGGCTTGATGATCCGCTCCACCTCGGCGGCGACTTGGTCGGCCGGGGTATCGGGGCACAGGTCGACATAGCATTGGCGGGCGAGTTCGACGGCGGTCGGTTCGGCGGCCTGGAGGCTCCGCGCGTTCGCGTAGGCTTGCGCCACGGCCATCTCGTTGTCGACTTCGCACGCCATCACCAAAGCCTCCTCCAATCTTTCGAGGAGACAATACCGTGAGAACCGTTCGATATTAAATCAAATTTTATTATCTATTTGGGCTTAGACCATGGAGGCGACGTCCGAGCCGCTGGTCGGATAGGAGTAAGGGGTCTCTGCCAGCCCTTCCGCCGTGATGCCATGGCGGATCGCCAGGGCGAAAAGGTTGATCACCTCGTCGGCGTGGGGACCAACGAGATGGGCGCCCAGGATCCTGCCGGTGCCCTCCTCGATCAGGACCTTGTGACCGGAGCAGGTCTCGTTGAGCCGCTTGGCGCTGAACCAGCCGTCCGTGACCGCGTGGTTGACCCGGAAGCCAAGCCCCTGATGAAGCGCCTCCTCCTCCAGCAGACCGACGCGGGCGAGCGGCGGCAGCGAGAAGACGACGCTTGGCATGGCGGTGTAGTCGACCCGCCGCGAGTGACCACCCCGGGTCAGGTTGGCGACGACCACGGCGGCGTCGTGACTGGCCTTCGGCGTCAGCGGCATGCCCGACGCGGCGGCGTCGCCGGCGGCGAAGACACGGGGGTTGCTGACGCTGCGGAGATGGTCGTCGACCTCGATGCCGCGCTTGCCGAAGGCGACGCCGCCGGCTTGGAGATCGAGACCGTCCAGGTTGGGTGCGCGCCCGGCGGCGTGGACCACCAGATCGGATTCGAATCGCAGCGCCCGCCCCTCCTGGTCGGCGTGGACGCGATACCCCTCGCCCACCCGCTCGATCGCGGTGGCGGCGGTGCCGACGCGGATGTCCACCGGCATGTCGTGGGTCCGTTCGACCAGCAGGTCGACCAAGTCGGGATCGAAGCCGTCCAGCAGCCGTTCGCCACGCTGGAGCATCGTCACCTCGGCCCCGGCGCGGACGGCGATATGGGCGAACTCCATCGCGATGTAGCCACCGCCGACCAGTACGATGCGGCGTGGCAACGTGTCCAGCGCCATGAAGCCGTCGCTGTGGAGCAACAACTCCGCGCCGTCGATCGGCAGGTCGGCCGGCCTGGAGCCGGCGGCCAGCGCGAAGTGGCCGCCTTTCAAGACGGTGTCGCCAACCATTAGGGTGTCGGGATCGGCGAAGCGGGCCGTGCCATGGAACTTGGCGATGCCGGCCTCGGCGAAGGCCGCTTCCTTGCCCGGCGTGACCGGGTCCGTGAAGCGGCGCTTGAACGCCATCATGGAACGCCAATCCGGCGTGACCGGAGCGCCGAAGATACCCAACTCCTCCAGCTGTTCCATGCCCGAGACCGGTTCGACCGCCGCGCGGAGCACCTTCTTGGGATCGCAGCCGCGCAACTGGCAGGTGCCGCCATAGGGCAGCTCGTCCACGATGGCGACCGACAGACCCGCCGCCCGGCACCCCCGCGCGATGGCCGTTCCGGCGACGCCGGTCCCCACCACGACGATGTCAAAGCTTTGGGTCATACCGGTCCTCCCCTGGGCCGCGCGCCCATCAGTCGTTCATGCGCCATCGGTCATTCTTGCGATGTGTCTGGCATCAACACATCGGGGGCCGACTTGTCATCATGACCCGGGGAGGGATATCAGGCGACCTGCTCGGTCCAGACAAGGAAACTATTGAGCCGATGCGGCCCGAAGGTCGTAATCATCGCGACATCGGCGGCGTCCCGGCCCTTGGCGATATCGATCCTGCCGATGCGCGGCTGGTTGTGGCGCGCGTCGAAGGTGTGCCATTGGCCGTCCAGATAAGCCTCGAACCAAGCGTTGAAATCCATCGGGCTGGGGTTCGGCGCGATCCCGATATCGCCCAGGTAGCCGTTGACGAAGCGGGCCGGGATGTTCATCGCGCGGCACAAGGCGACGGACAGATGCGCGAAATCGCGGCAGACGCCCCGACGCTCGTTGAAGGCCTCGAACGCGGTCCGGGTATTGCGGGCGTGCTGGTAGCCGAACTGGACATTGGCGTTGACCCAGTCGCAGATCGCCTGCACCCGGTCGAAGCCGCCCTGGGTCCAGCCGAACAGGTCCCAGGCCGCCTGCGACAACAGGTCCGTCTCGCAGTACCGGCTGCCGTAGAGGAATTGCAGGACCTCCGGCGGCAGTTCGCTGACCTCGTGCTGGCGCGCGCCATAGGGGCGGCCATTCGGCACACCGCCGTCGCGCACCAAGCCGATCGAGCGGAAGGTTGTGGCGCCGGGCTGGAGCACGAAGCGGGTGCAACGGTTGCCGAAACCATCGATGAACTCGTCGAAGGGCGCTGGCGGGTAGGATTCCACGAAGTCGCGCTTCAGCAGGGTGTGCTGGCGGCTGGGATGGATCCCAAGGGCCAGGACGACCGTGGTCGGCTGCGGCACTTCGATCGAAAGCTCATAACCGGCCTTGATGACGATTCCGGGATCGGTATTCTCTACCCAAATAGGTGAAGTCATGATGGACACGACGCTAAGTACTCCCCGCTCGATTAACTGAGACTTGTCTGCTTCAACACGTTGCCTGCTAGATTGTGACAGGGTCTTGACAGATCAAATGCGCTAGACGAATGGGTGCATCCATCTTTCCACCTGGACTGATTAAAAATTTTGCATTGTTGTTTCGCGCGGGGAGTTTTCAGTTTCTCCAGAAGATACTAGAGGGGTGAAATACTACCCTGACGTTCCTTTTAGCCTCATGGACGCTCCTTTCACTCGCCCATCGTCGGCGGAGGATCTGCCATGCGTCGGCGCGCCGATCCGATCGCCATCACGGGAACCGTCCCGTCAACCGGCTGTTGGGGGTGTTCGAACGCGGCGGGAAAAGCCCCGCGGTACCTCGAACGTATAATCCCCGCCAAAGGAGCACATCGTGGCTGTCAAGAATATTCAGGACCTTTTGATCGACGAACTGCGCGACATCTACCATGCCGAGAAGCAGCTCACCCGCGCCCTGCCGAAGATGGCGCGGGCCGCGACCGACGAGAAGCTGAAGCAGGCTTTCCAGCAGCATCTCGAGGAAACGCAAGGGCAGATCGAGCGCCTGGAGCAGGTGTTCGAGAAGCTCGACACGCGGACCCGCGGCAAGCATTGCCACGCCATGGAAGGCTTGGTCGAAGAGGCCAAGGAACTCATGGAGATGGGCCTTTCGCCGGAACTGCTCGACGTCGGCCTGATCGCGGCCGCGCAGAAGGTCGAGCATTACGAGATCGCCGGCTATGGCACCGTCCATGCCCTGGCGCAGGCTTGCGGTCTGGACGAGGTCGCGACACTGCTTGGTGAGACCCTGGCGGAGGAGAAGAAGACCGACGAGCTCCTGAACAAGCTGGCCGTCGGCGGCATCAACAAGAAGGCCATGAAGGCCGCCGCCTGATCCCAGCACCTGGGATTCCCGGGCCTGGAATCGCTGGGCTTGAGTTCGTTGATCGGGGGTGGCCAGCTTGGCCACCCCCGATCCATGTGACCATTTCATTCCACGATCAATCGTTCCAGCGTCTCCAGCCGGTCCGCCTCGTGCGGTGGCTTGTCCCAGCGAATGCGGGAGACGCGGGGAAATCGCATCGCGACGCCGCTCTTGTGGCGGGTCGAGCGATGGACGCTATCGAACGCCACCTCCAGCACCAGCCCCTGTTCGACCTCGCGCACCGGGCCATAGCGCTTGGTCGTGTGGTTGCGGACCCAGCGGTCGAGCATCCCCAGCTCCTCGTCGGTGAAGCCCGAATAGGCCTTGCCGACCGGCACCAGGTCATCGCCCTTCCAGGCGCCGAACGTGTAGTCGGAGTAGAACGACGACCGCTTGCCATGGCCGCGCTGGGCGTACATCAGCACGGTGTCGAGCGTCAGCGCGCCGCGCTTCCATTTGAACCACGGGCCTTTCGGCCGACCGGCGACATAGGCGCTGTCGAACCGCTTCAGCATCAGGCCTTCGATCGCGTTCTCGCGGGCGCCGTTCCGCAGCTCGGCCAACTCGTCCCATGTCTCGAACGGCAGCATGGGCGACAGATCCATCCGACGCGGCGTGGTCCTGGCGTACCAAGCCTCCAGCCGCTGGCGGCGTTCCTCGAAGCCGAGTTGCCGCAGGTCCTCGGGACCCTCGAACAGGATGTCGTAAAGCCGCACATAGGCTGGATAGTCCAGCAGCATCTTGCCCGTGACGGCCTTGCGGTTGAGCCTTTGCTGAAGATCGTTGAACGGCGCCACCACGCCATCGCGCAGCACCAGCAACTCGCCGTCGAGCACGGCGTCGAACTCCATCGCGTCGAGAATGTCGGGAAAGGCCGGGCCGATGTCGTCGCCGGTGCGGGAGTAGATCCGGCACTCGCCGCCGCGCGCGACCAACTGCACCCGGATGCCGTCCCACTTCCATTCCGCCCGGTAGATCGACGCCTCGAGCGCCGCGATGTCGACATCCTCCAGGGGAGAGGCCAGCATCAGCGGACGGAACCCGGCGCCCTCCCCGACGGCGGGCCGCTCCTCCCGGCCTTCCAGCCACGCGAACAGCGGCAGGTAGGGCGGCGTCAACCCGTGCCAGACCTCCTCGATGTCATCGACCGGCTGGCCGCCCCATTCCGCCAGAGCCGTCTTGGCGAGGCGGGCCGAGACGCCGATCCGCAGCGAACCGGTGATCAGCTTGATCAGGGCGTAGCGGCCCTGGGCGTCGAGCGCGTCGAGCCAGCGCTCCACCAGCTTCGGCACGTCGGCGCGCTTGGTCTCGGCCAGCGTCTCGACCACCTCGGTCAGGGTCGGCTCGCGGTTGGCTCCCGGACGCGGCGGCCAGATCAGCGAGATGGTCTCCGCCGTGTCGCCGACGAAATCATAGGACCAGCCGTACAGCACGGGATCGACCCGCGTCATGACGAGATTGCGCAGCGCCGCCGGCTTGGCGTCGGTGAAGGTCAGCCCGCCGGTCAGCGCGGCCAGCGCGATGCCGCGCTCCGGATCGGGCGTGTGGGTGAAGTAGTCTCCCATCAGCCGGATCTTGCCGTTGCGCGACGGGGTGAATATCAGGGAATCGATCAATTCGGCGAAACGCTTCACAACAGGGCTCCCTGCCCAAGTCCGGGCTTCGTCCCCGGATTGGCGTCATGGGTCGGCGGGTGCTCGACATCCGGCAACTCGCCTTGCCCTTCCTCGTCGAACCCGACGAGCGCCAGCGCGCGGGCGCGGATGCCCCGGCCGGTGGCGTGGTGGACCAAAGCCTCCTCCCGGCCATGGGTGACCCAAAGCTCGGGCGCCCCCACATCCTCGATCGTCTGGCACAACTCGTCCCAGTCGGCGTGGTCGGAGATGACCAAGGGCAGTTCGACGCCGCGCTGGCGGGCGCGCTGGCGCACCGTCATCCAGCCCGACGCCATGCAGATCACGGGATCCGGCAGGCGGCGGGCCCAGCGGTCGGCCACGGCGGAGGGCGGCGCCATGACGATGCCACCGACGAAGGCGTCTTTCTTGAGCCCCGTCGCAGGCACCAACTCGCCCAGATCGACGCCAAGTTCGCGGTAGAGGTTGCAAAGCGGGATGTGGGCCCCGTGCAGGAAGATCGGCTTGTCGTAGCCGGCCCGCCGGATCAGCGCGATCACCCGCTGGCATTTGCCGAGCGCGTAGGCGCCGACCACGTGACTGCGCTCGGGAAACAACTCCACCGAGTGGAGCAGCCGGGCGATCTCGCGGCCGTCGGGAGGATGGCGGAACACCGGCAGACCGAAGGTGGCCTCGGTCACGAAGACGTCGCAGGGCACCGGCTCGAACGGCGCGCAGGTCGGGTCGGATCGCCGCTTGTAATCGCCGGAGACGACGATCCTGCACCCCCGGTATTCCAGGACGGCCTGGGCGCTGCCCAGCACATGGCCGGCGGGAACGAAGCGGACATCGACCTCGCCGATCCGCAGACGCTCGCCGTAGGGTAGCGGCTGGAGCGACGATCCCGCCCCATCGCCGTAGCGCGCCCGCATGATGGCGAGCGTGTCGGGCGTCGCCAGGACCTTGATGTTGCCGGGACGCGCGTGGTCGGCGTGTCCATGGGTGATGACGGCGCGCTCCGCCGGGCGGACGGGATCGACGAAGAAGTTCCCAGGCTCGACATAGAGTCCCTGTGGCAGGACCTTGATCCAGGACTCGGGCGGGAACGCGGGAGGGAGGGCGCTTGAAGAGGTCATGGGAGATATATGGGCAACAGAGCGCGAAAAAGCCAAACCCAGCGTTTAACCGACGCTTGCGGTATCACCCGTTCTAAGTGCATCCTATTCTTTGGAAGGATTCGACGAAGGAGGATGCTTACCCCATGGAGCCGCCCGCACCGCGAGACTCGGCAGACCCCGGGGCCTATCCCTGGAGGGACGATCCCCTGATGGTTGCCCCCATGGTGGCGTGCATCGGAGCGGCCCATGTCGATCGCAAGGCGGTCGCGGCTGGTCCCGTCGTTCCCGGCAGTTCGAACCCCGTGAGCATGCGGGTCGGCATGGGAGGGGTCGCCCGCAACGTCGCGGAGAACCTGGCGAGACTCGGCCTTTCCGTCACCCTGGTCAGCCGCGTCGGCGCCGACCGCGAGGGTGACGCCGTGCTGGCGTCGCTGACGGACGCCGGCATCGGCGTCGATGGCTGCTCCTGCTCCACGACGGCGCCGACGGCGTCCTATACCGCGTTGATGGACCGGGGCGGCGAGTTGGTCGTGGGTTTGGCCGACATGGCGATCTATGACGAGCTGACGGTGGAGCACATCGAGCCGCTGTTGCCGAGGCTGGAGCGCATCCCGGTCTGGTTCATCGACTGCAACCTGCCGGCGGAATCGCTCCGCCTGCTGCTGCGGCGGAAGCCGAGGGACTGCACCGTTTATGTTGATTGCGTATCGGTCGCCAACGCGGCGCGGCTGCAAGGCATCCTGGGCGGCATCGACACGCTGTTCGCCAATGGCGACGAGGCGTCGTACCTGTCGCACATTCCGATCCGCGCGCCGCTGGATGTCTGCGAGGCGGGTTATCGCCTGATGTGCGGCGGCGTCGGCAGCGTGGTGATCACGCGCGGCCGGGAGGGCGCCTTCGTCGCGTCGCCGTTCGACTACGATTTCTTCCTGCCGCCCCCAGTGGACGTCAACGAGGTGACCGGTGCTGGAGACGCGCTGATCGCCGGCGTGATTTTCGGGCGGCTGGGCGGTCACGCGATGGACGACGCGATGCGGCTTGGCCTGGCCTGCGCCGCCTGGGCGGTGGAGGCGGCAGAGACGGTCAACCCGATCCTGAGCGCCGATATCGTGATCGAACGCGCGGGACTTTTGCGGAAAACCGCGTAAACTGCGGCCATGCACGATTACCTTGCCATCCATCCCGAGGTCGCCGAGGCGCTCCAGGCCCGAAAAGCCGTGGTCGCCCTGGAATCGACCATCATCTCGCACGGCATGCCGTATCCCCGCAACGTGGAGACGGCACGGCTGGTCGAGCAGACGATCCGCGACGCGGGCGCCGTACCGGCGACCATCGCGGTGCTCGACGGCCGTATCCGCGTCGGGTTGACCGACGACGACCTCGAGCATCTGGCCAACCGCCGGGGGGATGGCTCCGGGGGCGACACACGCGAGGTGATCAAGGTCAGCCGGCGCGACCTGCCGGTGGCGCTGGCGACGCGGGCCGATGGGGCGACGACGGTCGCCGCGACGATGATCTGCGCGGCGCTGGCGGAAATCCCGGTGTTCGCGACCGGCGGCATCGGCGGTGTCCATCGCGGGGCGGAGAACACCTTCGACATCTCGGCCGACCTGGACGAGTTGGCGATGACCAATGTCGCCGTGGTCTGCGCCGGGGCCAAGGCGATCCTGGACTTGCCCAAGACGGTGGAATACCTGGAGACGCGGGGCGTGCCGGTGATCGGCTATGGCACCGATGAGCTTCCCGCCTTCTACACCCGGACCAGCGGCATCAAGCTGGCGTCGCGCTGCGACGACCCGGCGACCGTCGCCCGGATCCTCCGCGCCAAATGGCAGCTGGGGCTCGACGGCGGCGCCGTGATCGCCAACCCAATCCCGCAATCGGCGGCTCTGGACCAAGGGATGATCGACGGCGCGATCGCCAAGGCCCTGGAGGACGCCCATGCCGGCGGCGTGATGGGCAAGGACGTGACGCCCTTCCTGCTGTCGCGCATCGAGGAGCTGACGGGCGGCGCCAGCCTGGAGGCCAACATCGCGCTGGTCCGCAACAACGCGGCGGTCGCGGCATCCATCGCCCACGCCTACGCGGAACTGAGCACCGAAACCGCGCTGCCACCGAAGCCGCATCTGAGCCGGACCCGAGCCTGGTACTAGCGTCGCGCGGCGACGGGGATTCGGGTCCGACCGTTCTCGGGCTGGTTCTTTTTGGACTGGTTCTCGTGAAGCGCCGCCCGGCGCTGTTTGCGGTTTGGCCGGAAGGACGGGACCGGAGCGGGTGAAGGCGCCAGCCGGCGGTTGGGCTTAAGGTCACTATCCAGGGTCACCATCTCCGCCTCCTCCGCCATGGCGTGGGGCTGGTCGAGCGGGACATCGTCATCCTCCGACGGATCGAAATCGAGATCCTCGTAGTCGGCGTCGGGGTGTTTGACGGCACCGGCGTGGTGGTGTGGGATCCGCTTGTCCATGATGACTCCACGCAGCTTGAGCCGGAGCTCGACCGCGCGCAGGGCCAGCGACAGGGACTTTTTCTCCAGGGCCTCGAAGATGATGAGTTCGACCACCTCCGCGGCGTCATCCAGATCGGCTTGGTGAAGATCGCTCCGCGCGCGCCGAAGTTGATCGACGCGGACGCGGATCGCCGGCTGGCCCATCAGGTGGGCGCCGCGCTGCTTGGCGCCGTTGGGAGAATACCCCGCCCTTCGAGCCGCCTCCGCCCCACCGAGATTGGCCGCGATGGCCTGACAGAACAACTCCTGCCGGGCGGTGAGCGTAAGCGTGTTCCGGGGCTGCGGTTGCGGGGCTTGTGGCATCGACGCGGGCCTTCGTTCGAGGTTTGTGGATCGTCCAATGGGACTTTATGCCCATTTAAACAACAAACCAAGAACATTTCTCGCGTGGGCTGGCTGGCGCGCTTACCGGGATGTACCGGAACGGAAGTCGGACGGGATCGATGATCGCCTAGTCGGCGTCGCGCGCGCCATATGGAATGGGACCGCCATCGGCGTTGGGGGAACGCCGGCATGTCTTCCGGTAAGGCTGGACGCTTTTGTCGAAGGCGTGGTCGGTTTTGTCCAACTCGCACATCACTCGGGCCTGCTCACGCAGGTTTTTCCGGAGGCTCGTCATCAAACCCTGAAAAACATGCAGCATCATTCATCCTTCCCAAACGGCGCACCTTGGCACCCACCCATTAGTGAGGACATTCCGGCTCAATGATACGAGAATCGTCCTTCGCGCCAAGCTAATCCTCGAATGCCTTCCAATCCATTACTGGAAACCTGTCCGAAGTCGCGGCCGGGCGTCAAGGTGGTTACTGGGATTTTCACACCGTCGGAGCGATGAGGGGGGTCCACGATACCGCGCCATGCGGGAGGGACAGCGCCCGCCCCAAACGCTCGCTCTCCCATGTTGGCTTCAGCTGACGGGTACCCGGATCAAGTCCCATGTGGGTGAACTTGAGGTGCCGCACACGCCTTGCGGACCTTATCCGCTCTTTTTCGTCATGACCGGACTTGAACCGGTCATCTCCCAGCTTCGGATGATGTGGTGACTTCAATCTTGAGTTCGAATTTCGTCCGCGAATCTCCTGAGGACAGATACCCGGATCAAGTCCGGGTATGACGGTGTGGGAGGATTGACGCCCGGAGTCAGACCACGATCCATCCTAAGTTGGCGCTCATGCATCAAGTTCGGGCATGACGGAAGAGGGTCCAGTGGTGCTCATGGCGCGCGTATGAAGAGCCTGGGGCACCCTCCACCTGGGTGGATGGGATCGTTGACTTGGCGATCATCCACTCCCCCACCCCGCCCTTGTTGCCCTCCCGATATCCCGTTACGCTGACGGGAAGAAGCGCCGCCGGCAGAGCGGACGAACAGGGAGGTGACAGCGCCATGGCATCCGTCGGGATCGCCCAGGTCCGCAAGGCCTATGGGCAGCATGAGGTCATTCACGGCATCGACATCGAGATCGAGGACGAGGAGTTCGTCGTCCTGGTCGGCCCCAGCGGTTGCGGTAAGTCGACGCTGCTGCGGATGGTGGCGGGGCTGGAGCAGATCACCGGCGGCGAGATCGCCATCGGTGGCACGGTGGTCAACCTGGTGCCGCCGAAGGAGCGGGACATCGCGATGGTGTTCCAGAATTACGCGCTCTACCCGCACATGACCGTCTTCAACAACATGGCGTTCAGCCTGCAGCTCCGGAAGTCGGATCCGGACATGGTCCAGAAGCGCGTGCGCGAAGCCGCCGACATCCTGGGATTGGTGCCCTATCTGGACCGGTATCCGCGCCAGCTTTCCGGCGGCCAGCGCCAGCGTGTCGCGATGGGCCGGGCGATCGTGCGCGATCCGCAGGTCTTCCTGTTCGACGAGCCGCTGTCCAACCTGGACGCCAAGCTGCGGGTGCAGATGCGGACCGAGATCAAGGCGCTGCACCAGCGCCTGCGGACCACCTCGATCTATGTCACCCACGATCAGGTCGAGGCGATGACCATGGCCGACCGGATCGTCGTGATGCATGACGGTCACGTCGAGCAGATCGGCACGCCCCTGGAGCTTTACGACTACCCCGCGAACACCTTCGTCGCCGGCTTCATCGGGTCGCCATCCATGAACTTCTTCAATGGGACTTTCCGCCGCGATGGCCGCGCGGCGTGGGTCGAGGTGGCCGGCGACATCCGGTTTCCGGTCGAACCGCTGACGCGGGCCAATGATGGGCAGTCCGTGACCTATGGCATCCGGCCCGGCCACCTCACCCTCGTGAATGGAGATGCCGCGCCGGGCTTCCCGAAAGGCGTCGCCGCGACGATCCAAGTGATCGAGCCGACCGGCGACGACACGGTCGTGTTCTGCCGGATGGCGAACCAGGAGGCGTGCGCCATGTTCGTCGAACGCCACGCCTTCCGGCCGGGCGACACGATCATGCTGATGCCGCGGATGGCGAACGGCCACGTCTTCGACTCGGCGTCCGGACACCGACTCTAGACGGTTCGCTTCGCCGGTTTCGGACCGGGAGATGAGCCGATCCGGTCGGATCGGAGCCCGATGACGGGCTTGGCGCCTCTCCGTATCGGACGGGTGGGGTATGGTTCCTATGATATTGTGCCGGGGTGCCTCCTTTAGGTTTGCTCCAACTGTTCGGCGCATCCATAAAGTAACTTCGTCCGTATACAGGATGTACCCGATGCGCCGGCTCGGTTGGCCGGGGTTTCAGCCAAACTGTCCAAGTTGTTGTTCTTTTGCTATGGAGGGCTTTATGAGCCAGCGGCACGAGGTCAAGATCGAGCATGAGCTGCACGGCCTGCTCGAAAAGGCGATGGTTACCGCCGACAGCGATACCCTCGCCCGTTTGCATGACCTGCTGCTCTACATGAGCGAAGGTGCCGACCTGCTCGACTACAGCTTCGACATTCCCGACGGCCTGGAGCACAAGCCGATCTTCAAGCGCATGCTGCTGAGCCAGCAATTGCTCAGCGAGACCCCGATGGGCCGGGCCTGAGACGCTGTTGGCCAGGGTTATCCAGAGAGGGTGATCCGGCAACTCATCGGAACGATGTAACGAAAACTTAACGGCATCGACCCGCCATCCGCGCTATGTCCCGCCGGGTCTTACAATAACCGGCAAAGGGTGAGCCTGGGTGGCGGGTCTGGTTCTCGACGGAGTGACGAAACTATTCGGTCGGACGGCCGCCGTGGACGCGGTCGATCTGAGCGTCGCCGATGGCGAGTTCCTGGCCGTGCTCGGCCCATCCGGATGCGGCAAGACGACCTTGCTGCGCTTGATCGCGGGCTTCGAGCGGATCGACGGCGGCTCCATCTCGCTCGGCGGACGCGTCGTGTCGGACAGCGCCAAACGCCTGCATGTCGTCGCCGAGGAGCGGCGCGTCGGCATCGTCTTCCAATCCTACGCGCTGTGGCCCCACATGACCGTGGCCGGCAATGTCGGCTATCCGCTGTCGGTGGCGGGGGTGAAAGGTCAGGCCCACGACGACCGTGTCGGGGCGGCGCTCGACCTCGTCGGTCTGAGCGGCTTCGGCACCCGCCGTCCGGCGGAGCTGAGCGGCGGCCAGCGCCAGCGGGTGGCATTGGCGAGGTGCTTGGTGATGGAGCCGTCGCTGGTGCTGCTCGATGAGCCGCTGGCGAACCTGGACGTCCACCTCCGCGCGTCGATGGAGGACGAATTCGCCGCCTTCCACGCCAAGACCCGGGCGACCATGGTCTACATCACGCACGACCAAGCCGAGGCGATGGCGCTGGCCGACAGGATCGCGGTGATGGATGGCGGACGGATCGTCCAGGTGGCGCCGCCCCGCGTCCTGTATGCCGAACCCGCCACCGCGATGGTGGCCGGATTCATCGGCAAGGGCGCGGTCGTCGAGGCGACGGTGCTGGAGCGGCTGGACCAAGGCCGTGCGGTCGCGAGGATCGGCGGTGTCACCGCGCGGCTGCGCTGTTCCGCCACGACGGGGTTGGGGCCCGCGCTGGCCTGCCTGCGACCGGAGGACCTGACGCCCGGAGCGGACGGCTTGCCCACCATCGTCAGGCGCGCGACCTACAAGGGCGGTGTCACCGCGCTCGACCTCGTCCCCGAGGGTATGCCGGGCGTGACGCTGCCCCTGATGGTCGGCGATGGCCGGGTACCCGAGCCGGGGCAACGGCTCACCCTGGCGATCGGCGACGGCTGGATCATTCCGGCGGGGCGGTGAGGCCAACGGCCATTCACGCCTGCCAGGGCAGCACGCCCGGCGGCAGGCGGCGGGCCAAAAGCGACGCCCCCAGCATGATCGCGAGGATCGCCGCGACCGCGATCACAGAGACGGCCGCCGCTAGGACGGTGCCGCCGCTCTCCTCCAGCGAGTAGACCACGACACCCAAGGTCTCGGCGCCGGACGACCACAGCAGGATCGACACCGTCAACTCGTTGAACGAGGTGAGGAACACCAGGATGCCACCGGCCGCCGCGACCGGCGCCGCCATCGGCACGATCACCGTGCGCAGTCGGTGGATCAGACCGGCGCCGCACATCCGCGCCGCCTCCTCCAACGCCGGATCGAGCGTGTGGAATCCCGCCACCACGGGCCGCAGGGCCAGTGACAGGAAACGCGCCAGATAGGCGATCAGGATGATCCAGACCGTGCCATACGCCGTCACGTTCAAGAAGGGCACCGGCCGGATGAACACCAGGATGGTGGCGATCGCCAGCACCACGCCCGGCAGGGCGTAGGGCAGTTCGGCCAGCAGGTTGAGCACCCGAAGCATCCGGTTGCGCCGCCAGACGATGAAGTAGCCGAGCGGCACCGCCACGCAGATCAGCACCGCCGCGGCGGTTCCCGCCAGCATCAGCGAATTGCGGAACGCCCTGCTGGTGGCGTCGTGGACCAGCAGCACATGGGCGTAGTTGGCCAGCGTGACGGTGGCGGCGTCGAGCGGCGCGCCATAGACCCTGACCAGCGAGGTCGTTACCAGGGCGGCCAGTGGCACCACCACGATGATGACGATCGTCAGCCAGCACGCCGCCTCGACGGCGGGACGCCAGCGGCCCAGCCGGTAATCCAGGGTCCGCGCCGGGGCGCCGACGGTCCGGAAGTCGCGTAGCCCCAATAACCAGCCCTGGAGCAGGACGCCGGCGAAGGCGATCAGTCCGACCAGGATCGACAGCACCGCCACATCGGACAGGACGGCCGGCCCGAAACCGGCGAGGCGCTGGTAGATCAGCGTCGGCAACACGGAGATGCCTGCCGGGATGCCGAGCAGGGCCGGGATGCCGAAATTGCCGACCGAGGCGACGAAGGCCAAGGCCGTTCCCGCGATCAGCGAGGGAGCGGCCAGCGGCAGCACGATGGTCATCAGAACCCGCCAGCGTCCGGCGCCAGCCGCCTGGGCCGCCTCGACCAACTCGCGCGGGATGGCGCGCAGACCGGCGCGGAGCGCCAGGAACACCAGGGCCGATTGCTCGATCCCCATCAGCAGGATGATCCCGCCGCGGCTGTACAGCGGGTTCGGCGTGCCGGGCGGCGGCGCCAGCCCCAACGTGCCCAGCAGCGCGCTGGACGGACCGAACAGGTGGATCCAGGACAGCGCGGTGATCTGCGGCGGGATCATCAGCGGCAGCATGAAGCAGAACACCAGCGCCGGTTTGCCCCGCAGGTCCGTCAAGCCGGCCAGCAAGGCGAAGCCGCCCCCCAGCGCCACAGCCAGCGCGGTGGCGCCCAGGCTCAACCACACGCTATTGCCAGCGGCTCGCCACGTGGCGGCGGACGACAGGACGCGCGTCACGACATCGACGCGGCCGCTCCCGCTTGGGGCCAGCGCCTCGAAGATCAGGCGCGCCATCGGCAGAACCGAGACCACGACGATCAGCGAGGCAAGCGCCACCAGAAGCACGGCGTCCGGCCGCGGCATCCAGCGGCCGGTGGTCTCCGGAACGGTTTGGACCGCCATCAGCCGCCGAACAGGTCCGCGAAAGCCATCTTGTTGGCCTGATCCTCCGCCAGCGCCTTGGCGTTGTCGAGCGGCAGCACCTTGATCTCCGTCAGCTTGGGAAAGCCCTTGGGCGGCGCCACGTCGGGATGGGCCGGCAGGAAGCCTTGGGAAGACGCCAACTCCTGACCCTGACGCGACAGCAGATAGCTGACAAAGGCCTGGGCCGCCTCGGGATTGCGGGCGGTGGAGAGGATCGCCACCGGCTCGGACACGGCGCTGACGCCGTCGGTCGGGAAGACGAACTCGACCGGCGAGCCCTTCAGCCCCTCGCGGATCGGCAGGTAATCGATCAGCACGCCGTAGAGCTTCTCGCCGCCGGCGACGGCCGTCATCACGCCACCATTGCCGCGCACCGCGACGGCGCCGTTCTCGTGGAGGGCCTCATAATATTTCATGCCGAGGCCGGGAACCTCCTTGAGGGCCGCCATGTGGATCGCGGCGGCGCCGGAGTAGAGCGGGCTCGGCATCGAGACGAGGTTCTTGGCCTCGGGCTTCGTGAGATCGGCCCACGAGGTCGGCTTCATCTTGGCGTTCTTGTTGTACGCGATGCCGGTCGTGATCAGCTTGGTACCGAAGTAGGTGAGATCAGCGTCGTAGAAATCCTTCTGGTACGCCGCCACCGGTGCCGCCTCGAACTTGGCCAGCCTGCCGTCGCGCTTCAGGCTTTCCATCGTGACCGCGTCGGCGATCAGCAGGACGTCGGGTTGCGGCGAGCCAGCCTGGAACTCGGCCCGCAGCTTGTTCATCAGGTCTGTGGTGCCGCTGCGGGTCCACTCGACCTCGACGCCGGGGTTGAGCTTCTTGAACTCGTCCACCGTCTGCTGGGCGTCGGCCTCGAGCTGCGAGGTGTAGACGACCAGTTTGCCCGACGCCGCCAGCGCCGCCGAAGCGGTGAACGCGACGGTGATCGAAACGGCGGCAGCGCCGATCAAGCCGGCCGCGGCGCCGATGAAATTCCTCATGCCCAGTCTCCAACCTTTATCGCTTTGTCTTAAGAAGGTTCGAGACGGGAACATGGCCCAGTCGCATGACGGCTGGGCGTCGTTTTCATGAAGGATCGATGACTATTCCGCGCGGCAACGGGACCAGCGCGGGTGGTTTGGATCAGGCGCTGGGGATGTGCCGCATGGCTTGGCGTGCCCACAGGGTCTCCGCCTCCTCCAGCAGGGCCGCCGCGTCGCGCAATAGCCCGTGCGTCTGGAGGATGTCGGCCTCATGCCTCATGATCAACTGGTCGACGCGCTCGACCAGATCGGCTCCCGGTGTGGCCAGCGACAGCCGCAAACCATGCAGGCGGACGAATCCCCGGGCGATCCGATCGCTCTCGGTCTGGATCCGGTCGAGACGATCGCGCAGTTCGCCCAACCGGTCGCGGTGGATCGAGTGGTCCTCGGTTTCGGGTTCGAGCGTGTAGGTGTCGGGTGCCATGATGCCGGTCTCGCGGGGGAAATAGCGGGGCTGGAAGAACGTCCTTATTTTGCCAGTTATGGTTAAAGCCAATGCTAAGAGGCCCCGGTCCGACCTGGGACATTTTTGTGATATGGGGCGATCCAGCCTCGCGGTGCGTTTGCACGGCAGGCCATGGCCGCCTTCCGGTCCTCCCGACGAGACAGTGGCGGGATAAGGCACCGGTGATTTGGCGGGGAGGTGATAAGTGTGTCGTTAACCACGCTGGCGGGACGCGCCAGCGGTAGAACCCGGGACGGACATGCCAGATCCATCGACGCTGACGACCCACCGCCTGATCCTGCGGGCCCTGAGGGTGGCTGACGCCGACGATCTGTTCCCCACCTTCGCGGACCGCGAAACCATGCGATTCTTTGGGGATCGTCACGCCAGCGTGACGGTGACCAGGGCGCTGTTCGATCACGTCATCACCGGCGCGGAAGCGTCGAGTTCCCTTCAATGGGCGATCAGAACGCGGCTGGAGGGGGCCGAGCGAAGCCGGACGATCGGTGGCATCTCCCTGAACGCCATCGTCGGCGGAACCGCCCGGATGGGTTTCATCCTATCCAAGGAGCACCACGGCCGGGGATACGCGACCGAGGCGGTGGGCGCGGCGGTGGCGTTTGGCTTCAACGATGTCGGCCTGCACAGGATCACCCTGCACATCGACCCTGACAACACGGCGTCGCGGCGCGTCGCCGGCAAGCTGGGGTTCAGCCAGGAAGGACGGATGCGAGAGAGCTTCCCGATCGGGAACGGGTTTCGCGACGAACTCGTGTTCGGCCTGCTGGCGCGGGAGTGGAATGCCGCGGCCCCGTCACTTCGGAGAGGCGGAGACCCGAGCGCCTTCGTCCAACGGGACAGGGCGCTCGGGCCTTGAGACGGCGTTACTTGGCGGCTTCGCCCAGATAGGCCACCAGATTCTTGAGATCATCCTCTTTCTTGACGCCGGCGAAGGCCATCTTGTTGCCTGCGACGAAGCCCTTGGGGTCAGCCAGATACTTGCTGAGGTTCTCGGGCGTCCAGGTGATGTTGGCGGCCTTCATCGCCGGCGAATAGGCGAATCCTTCCACGGTACCCGACTGGCGGCCGATCAGGCCGTGCAGGCTGGGACCAACGCCCTTCTTGCCGGCATCGAGGCTGTGGCAGGCCTTGCACTGCCTGAAGACCTTCTCGCCCTCGCCGGCGTCTTGGGCCGACGCGGCGGAAACACCCGCCATCAGGGCGATGCCGGCCACCAGGCCGAACAGTACTTGCTTCTTCATTCCGTGATTCCTCGTGGATTGGGACCAGCTTCGGCCGGCGCCCTAGTGAGCGCCGGCAATCTACACGAATGTTTTACAAATCCGAGGGGCCAATCAGCCGCAGGCCCGAAGGTAGGACTTAGGCGCAGGCCGCCACCGCTCGCTTGGCCATGACCTTGACCAAGCTTGCCCGGTACTCGGCACTGGCGTGGATGTCGGCGTTGAGGCCGTCGGCATCGACGTTCAGGCCATCCAGCGCCGCCGGGTTCAGGCCGCCGGCCAGCGCCTGTTCGGCCTCGGCCCAGCGGTAGACGCTGGGAGCGGCGCCCGTCACCGCGACGCGGACGCCACCGCCGACCTCCGCCACCAGCACGCCGACCGTGGCGTAGCGGCTGGCGGGGTTCGGGAACTTGACATAGGCGGCCTTGCCCGGCTTCGGGAAGGCCACGGCCGTGACGATCTCGTTGGGCTCCAGCGCCGTCTCGAACATGCCGGTGAAGAAGTCCTCGGCCGGGATCGTCCGCGTCGTGGTGTGGACGGTAGCGCCCAAGCCGACCAGCGCCGCCGGGTAGTCGGCGGAGGGATCGTTGTTGCAGATCGAGCCGCCGATGGTGCCGCGGTTCCGCACCTGCGCGTCGCCGATGCCCTCGGCCAGCTTGGCGAGCGTCGGGATCACCCGCTTGACCACCGCGCTGGCCGCCACCTCGGCGTGCGGCGTCGTGGCGCCGATCACC
>NZ_AVFL01000011.1 GCF_000576635.1 Skermanella stibiiresistens SB22 | reverse complement strand
GCCGCCCCACCGGAAGCGCCGCCGCCCGCCGCTGGCGGCTGGGCGGTGCCGCCGGCCTGACCCGGTTGCGCCTGACCCGGTTGCGCCTGCTGGCCACCGCCCTGCATGCTGAAGATCACTTGGCCCAGCAGCTGCTCCAGGCCGGGAGTGGACTGGGTGAAGTCGATCCTGCCGCCGGGCTGGATCTCGTCGGGATCGCCGCCGGGTTCCAGCGCCATGTATTTGCCACCGAGAAGGCTCTCGCTGGCGATCAGGGCGACCGTGTCCTTGGGCAGCTTGATGCTGGGGTCGATCGTCATGTGGACGACCGCCAGATAGGTCTTCGGATCCAGGGTCTGGCTGGTCACCGTGCCGACCTTGACGCCACTGATGCGGACGTCGCTGCCGCTTTGCAGGCCGCCGACGCTGGAGAAGTTCGCCTGGACATCATAGCCGTCGACCCGCCGGAGATCGGCGCTGGTGTAGGCAAAGACCAAAAAGAAACCGGCCACGACGATGACGACACCGCCGAGCACGGTTTCAATGGTATTCCTGCGCATTCAAAATTCCTCGGTGGAAAGGCCCGGCGCGCCGCGCGCGGGGCGATCGACCGGGCTGGTCAGCCCGGAGTCCACGGTTCGTAATCGCCGGTCGCGCGGTCGCGCTGTCCGCCTTCGAGCGTGTGGCCTGGGGGCCGATATGCCGTGAGGCTGCCGGTCGCGTTCGGGTGGTGGGGCTTCTGCCACGGCTTGTGGAACGGGCTGCCAGCCTTCAACGGCTCCTTGACGGTGTGGTGCAGCCAGCCGTGCCATTCGGGCGGAACCTTGGACGCCTCGGGCTCGCCATTATAAAGGACCCAGCGGCGCTCGCGCGTTCCCGTGGCCTTCCTCTTGTCCCGGTAATACGTGTTGCCGAATTGATCGACGCCGACCTGCTCGCCCCGGCGCCACGTGAACATACGGATCTGTAGGTTGGACAGAAACGTCGTAAAGGATATGCGTTCTTTCATGGCCGCTCGCTCAGGGGTCGTCGAACCCGCGTTCCGCACTGTTCGTCGTCGCGGAATATGGCATCTGGCCTTGCCCGCGTCCAGCCGGACGCATCGGACGCGACGGGATAATCGCCGAAGCGCGACTCCATATCTTGTTTCAGCCTGTTTCGGCGCACCCCTGTCAACGGGTTTACGCGCGGTCCAACCGTGGCTACCGTGTCTTTCCCATGGGCCCCCAAACCCTTGGCGGGAGCCACTTCCAGAAGGTTGCGAGCCCATCCAACACCAGCGGTCCACACGCTCATCCACATAGTCATCCACAGCATTTGGTGGGTAGCGCCGTTTTGGCGTCAAAATGTGGTTGCCAGTCCCAGAACTTGTGGCACACTCGGATATAGGCACAGGATATCGCGGCGGTCTTTCCGCGCGACCCGGCCGGCCACGGCCGGCGTGCCAGGATTTTTAGTCGGGTTGTCAGCAGGCGCCGAAGTCACGGCGGGCGCCGGAGCCAAGGGATCACTGAGATGCGGATTGAGAGACGTTTCACGACCGAAGGAAAGGACGCCTACGACGGCATCGAATTTCGCCAGACGACCAGCGAGATTCGCAATCCCGATGGTTCGGTCGTGTTCCAACTCGCCGATATCGACGTCCCGGCCGATTGGAGCCAGGTCGCCTGCGACATCCTCGCGCAGAAGTATTTCCGCAAGGCCGGCATCCCCGCCGCGCTCAAGGCGGTCGAGGAGAACACGGTCCCGAGCTGGCTGTGGCGCAAGGTCGCTGACGACGAGGCGCTGAAGCGCGTCAGCCGCGAGGACCGGCTGGTCGGCGAGACCTCGGCGCGGCAGGTGTTCGACCGTCTGGCCGGCACCTGGACCTACTGGGGCTGGCACGGAGGCTATTTCGACGCCGAGTCGGACGCCCGCGCCTTCTTCGATGAGATGCGCCACATGCTGTGCCGCCAGATGGCGGCCCCCAACAGCCCGCAGTGGTTCAACACCGGCCTGCACTGGGCCTATGGCATCGACGGCCCGGCGCAGGGCCACTACTACGTCGATTTCCGCACCGGCGAGCTGACAGCTTCCCTATCGGCCTACGAGCATCCGCAGCCGCACGCGTGCTTCATCCAGGGTGTCCGCGACGATCTGGTCGGCGACGGCGGCATCATGGACCTGTGGGTGCGCGAGGCGCGCCTGTTCAAGTACGGCTCCGGCACCGGCTCCAACTTCTCCCGGGTACGCGGCGACGGCGAGAAGCTGTCGGGCGGCGGCCGGTCCTCCGGCCTGATGAGCTTCCTGAAGATCGGCGACCGGGCCGCCGGCGCCATCAAGTCGGGCGGCACCACGCGCCGCGCCGCCAAGATGGTGACGGTCGACCTCGACCACCCGGACATCGAGGCCTACATCGACTGGAAGGTCACCGAGGAGCAGAAGGTCGCGGCGCTGGTCGCCGGGTCCAAGCTGGCGTCCCGCCACATGAACGCGGTCATGCTGGCGGCGTCCGAGGGCTTCTCCCCGACCGATCCCAAGCGGCTGGATCCCAAGGAGAACAAGGCGCTGAAGAAGGCGATCGTGGCCGCCCGCAAGGACATGATCCCCGAGAACTACGTCCAGCGCGTGATCCAGTTCGCCGGCCAGGGCTACACCTCGATCAAGTTCAAGACCTACGACACGGACTGGGACTCGGAAGCCTACCTGACCGTCTCGGGCCAGAACTCGAACAATTCCGTCCGCATCGCCAACGACTTCATCGAAGCCGTCCTGGACGACGCCGACTGGCAGCTGATCCGCCGCACCGACGGCAAGGTCCACAAGACCCTGAAGGCGCGCGACCTGTGGGAGAAGATCGGCGAGGCCGCCTGGGCCTGCGCCGATCCGGGGGTGCAGTTCGACACCACCATCAACGAGTGGCACACCTGCCCGGCGTCCGGCCGGATCAACGCGTCGAACCCGTGCTCGGAATACATGTTCCTGGACGATACGGCGTGTAATCTGGCGTCGCTGAACCTGATGACGTTCCGCCGCGCCGATGGCGAGTTCGACATCGAGTCGTTCGAGCACGCCTGCCGCTTGTGGACCGTCGTGCTGGAAATCTCGGTGCTGATGGCGCAGTTCCCGTCGAAGGAGATCGCGCAGCTCAGCTACGAGTTCCGTACGCTCGGCCTGGGTTACGCCAACCTGGGTGGCCTGCTGATGGCCGCCGGCATCTCCTATGACAGCGACGAGGGCCGCGCGCTGTGCGGCGCCATCACCGCCGTCATGACCGGCGTGTCCTACGCCACCTCGGCCGAGATGGCTCAGGAGCTGGGGGCGTTCCCCAACTACGAGGTCAACCGCGAGCACATGCTGCGGGTGATCCGCAACCATCGCCGGGCCACCTACGGTACGGCTCAGGATTACGAGGGCCTGTCGGTCCTGCCGGTGGCGATCAACGAGGCGCATTGCCCGAACAAGGATCTGGTCGCGGCGGCCCGCCGGGCCTGGGACAACGCGCTGGAACTGGGCGAGCTCTATGGCTTCCGCAACGCCCAGGCGACGGTGATCGCGCCCACCGGCACCATCGGTCTGGTGATGGATTGCGACACCACCGGCATCGAACCCGACTTCGCGCTGGTCAAGTTCAAGAAGCTGGCCGGCGGCGGCTACTTCAAGATCATTAACCGGGTGGTGCCGGAAGCCTTGCGGAAGCTCGGCTACGACGCGGACCAGATCGAGCGGATGGAGCGCTACGCGGTCGGCCACGGCACGCTGCGGACGGCTCCGGGCGTCAACCACGCGGCGCTCAAGGCCAAAGGCTTCACCGACGAGACGCTGAAGGCGGTCGAGCAGGGTTTGGGCAACGCCTTCGACATCAAGTTCGCCTTCAACAAGTGGTCGCTCGGCACCGAGTTCTGCACCGAGGTGCTGGGCATCCCGGCCGCCGCTCTGGATGACTTCGGATTCGACATGCTGGCCCATCTGGGCTTCTCGCGGGCCGAGATCGACGCGGCGAACACCTATTGCTGCGGCGCCATGACGCTGGAGGGTGCCCCGCACCTTAAGGACGAGCACCTGTCGGTGTTCGACTGCGCCAACCCGTGCGGCCGAATCGGCAAGCGCTACCTGTCGACCGAGAGCCACATCCACATGATGGCGGCGGCCCAGCCGTTCATCTCGGGTGCCATCTCCAAGACGATCAACATGCCGAACTCGGCGACGGTCGAGCAGTGCAAGGACGCCTACATGCTGTCCTGGCGCCTCGGCACCAAGGCCAACGCCCTGTACCGCGACGGCTCCAAGCTGAGCCAACCGCTGTCGAGCAGCATCCTGGAAGGCGTCGACGAGTCGGAGGACGAGGATATCGTCCAGAACATCATCGACGCCCCGCCGGCCGAGCGGGCGCCGATGGTGGCCGAGCGGATCGTGGAGCGGGTCATCGAGCGGATGCGCGAGCGCGCCGACCGCGAGAAGCTTCCCCACCGCCGCAAGGGCTATACCCAGAAGGCCGTGGTCGGTGGCCACAAGGTCTATCTGCGGACCGGCGAATATGAGGACGGCCGCCTGGGCGAGATCTTCATCGACATGCACAAGGAAGGCGCCGCCTTCCGGTCGCTGATGAACAACTTCGCCATCGCGATCTCGATCGGCCTGCAATACGGCGTGCCGCTGGAAGAGTTCGTGGAGGCCTTCACCTTCGTCCGTTTCGAGCCGTCGGGTCCCGTCCAGGGCAACGACGCGATCAAGATGGCGACCTCGGTGATCGACTACATCTTCCGCGAACTGGCGATCAGCTACCTGCAGCGCACCGACCTGTCCCACGCGACTCCGGACGACCTGTTCCCGGACAGCCTGGGCACCGGCGATGGCGAGGGCACCCTGCCGCCGGCGGCGGAGCGGTTCACCAAGGACACGCTCGACGCCGTGCAGAAGGTGGCGAGCAAGGGCTATGTCCGCTCCAACCTGCGCGTCCTGCCGGGTGGCCAGTCGACCCGCGCCGTCGCCGCCATGGCGGTGGCGACAGGAACCCAGGCGTCGGCGGCGGTGATGGGCAACGAGGCGACGGCCCGCGCGCTGTCCCCCGACCAGTCCCAGGCGGCCGTCGCGGTGGCGGTCGCCGCCGCTCCCGCTCCCGCCGTGGACGAGCGCCGCGAGCGCATCCGCGAAGCCCGCGCCAAGGGCTACGAGGGTGATCCCTGCGGCGAGTGCGGCAACATGACCCTGGTGCGCAACGGCACCTGCATGAAGTGCGACACCTGCGGCTCGACCACCGGCTGCTCCTGAGCCACCGGTCGGAAGGCGAAGAAAAGGGGGGAGGCTTAGGCCTCCCCCCTTCCCTATTCCCAGGCCCTATTTCCCAGGTCGATTCGGGACTTATTTCAGCGCGGACGCGCCCGCCTTGGCGACGGTGCCGTCCTGATCTCCGCTGCCACCCGAGATACCAACGGCACCGATCAGCTTGCCATCGACGATGATGGGAACACCGCCGTCGATCGGAATGGCCCCGGTCAGGCGCAGCAGCCGGATACCCTCGCCGCCGCCGGCGACCGCGTCCTGGAACAGCTTGCTGGGCCGGCGGAACAGGGCGGACGTCCGGGCTTTCTCGATCGCCAAGTCGACGCTGCCGGTTTGCGTATCCGCCATCTTCTCGAAATACACGAGGTAGCCGCCGGTATCGACGACGGCGACCGCCATCCTCCAATTGTTCTTCTTAGCCTCGGCAACCGCCGCGGCGGCGGCGGTCTTGGCGTTATCGACGTCGATCGACAGGCCATAGGGAACCAGGGGCGGTGGCGCGAAACTCGACTGCGCCAGGACGGGCGTCGCCGACACCGCGACCAAGGCGGCTGAAATGAATGCGGACCGGAGTCTCCCAAGACTCATGATATCAATTTCCCCTTGAAATTTCTCCACAGACGGATCGAGACATCAGCGGTTCGCCCCCGTCTCGACCCGCATGGGTTGACATTATCAAGAGAGTTACACGAAAACCATCACCGTGATCGGCTGGGTCAGGTGTCCAGGCAGCCACCCTTGGGAGCCACCGTGATGCGAATCAGCTCGCTGTCCCCACCTCCGAAGACGTTGCCGCCGGTGTAGGTCAGGCAGCCTTCGTTCTTGTAGATCACCTGGAGCCGCTGGGCGTCGTTGCCGAAGTAGAACGGGATCCAGCGCTTGCCGGTCTCGTGCCGGATCATGTCGTCGGGTGCCCCGATCAAGCTGGAGACCTCGCGCATCGTCATGCCAATCTGGAGCTTGGCGAATCGGCTATTCGCGGTCGGCGTACCGATCACCTCGCCGTCGAAGCTGCCGTCGCGCGACTTGACCACGCGGGCCGCCGGAGTCGAAGGCGTTTGCACGCCGGCGGTGGTCGAGGCTGCGGTGCCGGTTCCCTGCTGGCTGGCGCAGCCCGCCAGAAGCGCCGCGACGGCCAGCGCCGCCAGAGTTTTCTTTATCGCCATGTCGTTTCCTCAGTTGTCCGCCGCGCCCAGTTGAACGGACGCGTCAAACCGACTATCGGCGATTTAAAACGACGGGCACGCGCGAAGATGGATACCCGCCACATGTTCCAAGTTCCCGATCAGGACGTCGTCCCCTGGGCCGCGTCCGTCACCGTCCGGGTCGCACCGCCGCCCAGCCGGCGCGCGATCCTCTTGGAATAGGCGTAACCCGGCATCTCGACAAAGCGGTAGGTCAGTGCCGCCAGCGCCACGACGGCGACCAGGTAAGCCACGATCACGCCATCCATGACCCAGGGACCGCCGAGGTCGATCAGCTTGACCTTGCCGGCGATGCTCATGTGATCGTGTGACAGCTGGACGCGCAGGAGCTTGCCGGCGACCGCCGTCGAGTTCTCGATGATCAACAGCAGGAAGGCGTGGACCATGTAGATCGAGTACGAGAGGGCGCCGAGCCTCAGCATCAGCCTGTTCTTCAACAGGGTCGAGACCCAGCCGTCCTCGAAGGCGAACACGAGGACCGTCAGCGTGAAGACGAACGGAGCCAGATACGACAGGGGACCAACCTCGACCGCGGCCGTGAATCCCACCACCAGCACGACGCAGGCGGCTTCGATCAGGCCGGCCGCGGGAAGGACGCCCTTCAGCTTGGCTCGTGCCGCGCGGAACACCTGATAAGCTAGATAACCCAGGAAGAAGCCGACCATGCAGCGGAAGAAACCATAATCCACCGTCACGTCGATCGAAGCGGAATTCGCGAAAGCCAGCACGATCGCGGCGCTGGCAAGGACCAGCAGGGCCGAAACCAAATTTCGATAACGCACCGTCAGCAACATCATCACGCCAAACGCGAGGGACGTGAAGAACTCCGCGCTGATCGACCAGCTGGGGAAGTTCCAGGTGACGTCCTGATGGAGGCCGAGGGAGTGGATCAGAAGCAGGTTGGTCAGGACCGCGAAGGGTGAGCGCGATCCCGTGAAGGGTTCGCGCGGATACGCGCTTCCCAGCCAGGGCTCCAGGGCCAGGGCCACCAGTTCCACCGCCAGGAACAATCCAAGCACCGTGACGTGGAGCGGCCAGACCCGGCCGAACCGCTGGATGACGAAGCCGCCGAGCTCGAACATGTCGCGGATGCGATCGTCATAGGCGTGGGCCAGCACGAACCCGCTGAGGACGAAGAAGAAATCGACGAAAAGATAGCCACCGCGGACGACGGGGGCATCGTGGAAGTGCCACGCGCCATGAAAATGAAGCACGGCGACGAGGATGGCGCATAGGCCCCGCCAACTATCGAGCGCTTGGAAACGCAACTGATTCTCCAATAACCGGGGAACACCCAAGGGGTGGGGTCACAAGGGCGACGGGCCATTCATGGCCTGGAAGCCGTGCCCGGTCAGGGCGGCGAGCCGACCAGCTGGCGCTGTCCACGGAACCCGATCACGGGCGGGGAGCCACCCGTTCCACGGCCCATGCCTCCTTCCGACGCATGGCGAAGGCAGGCCATTGGACCGGGAGACCGGAGATCATCCAATCCCAGCGCCGCCAGACTGCTTCGATAGCCGTAGATCCAGATCCGCATTCCGGTCATTTCAATGTTTCTTGACTTCGGATGGCATTTGCCACTCGCTGCATATGGAAACAATCCTACGCTCGTTTCCGCCGAAACTTAATCGAGGAACCTCGCGCGTGACGGCGGATACTTCCTTTGCCCGCCGCGTTGATAACGTGGGGCGTATCCCGCTGATTAAGCGAATGACCAAGAAATGGGAGAAGACGTGATGGGTGGAGTTCTTATCGTCACGGGCGGCAGCCGGGGCATCGGCGCCGCGACCGTCGTCCTGGCGGCGGCGGCGGGCTGGGATGTCTGCGTCAACTATGTGCGCGACGCGGCCAAGGCGGAGGCGGTCGCGGCGGAGGCCAGCGCCCTGGGCGTCCGCGCGATCGCGGTCCAGGGTGACATGGCGTCGGAGGCGGATATCATCCGCCTGTTCGCCACCGTCGACGAGCGGCTTGGTCCCGTGACCGGGTTGGTCAACAACGCCGGCATCACCGGCCCCGCCGGCAAGCTGCTCGACCTGACGGCCGAGACCGTCGGCACGGTGATGAACCTCAACGTCGTCGGTCCCTTCCTGTGCGCCCGCGAGGCCGCCCGGCGCATGGCGAAAAGCCGGGGCGGCAAAGGCGGCGTGATCGTCAACGTCTCGTCGCGCGCGGCGGCGCTGGGTTCGCCCAACGAGTTCATCCACTACGCCGCCAGCAAGGGCGCCATCGACAGCTTCACCATCGGCTTGTCGAAGGAACTGGCGCCCGAGGGGATCCGCGTCAACGCCGTCAATCCCGGCCTGATCGAGACCGAGATCCACGACGCCAGCGGCATCCCCGGCCGGCTGGAACGGCTGGTCGGCGGCGTTCCCCAGGGCCGCGCCGGCGCCGCCGCCGAGGTGGCGGAGGCGATCGTCTGGCTGCTGTCGGACAAGTCGTCCTATGTCTGCGGCGCGCTGGTCCCCGTATCCGGCGGCCGCTGAGGAGCGCGGATCGCGATCACGCCACCAGCTTGACGCTGCGCTGCTTGGCGACCTGATCGATCAGCTCGCTGATATGCGGGTTGGCCTTCAGGAATTTCTTGAAGTCGCCGGAGCGCAGCTCGAGCAGGGTGCAGTAGGTCAAGGCGACGACGTCGGCCCGGCGCGGGCCACCGTCGAGCAGGGCCATCTCCCCGAAGAAGTCACCGCGTCCCAACCGGATGCGGCGGTCCTGGAGCACCACCTCGACCGCGCCCGACGAGATGAAGTACATGGCGTTGCCGCGGTCGCCGGTGCGGATGAAGGTCTGATCCGGCAGGGCCAGCCGCGAGCGCAGGATCCGGGCGAGCCGGGCCATGTCTTTCTGCTCCAACCCGTTGAACAGCGGCACCTGGGCGATCAAGGCGACCTTGTCCAGCTTGAGGTCGAGCTTCGGCCGGCGGTCCGCCAAGCGGCGGCGCGACTCGACGCCGCGCCGCAGGTCCTCGAACAGTTCCTGGCCGATCAACCCGTCATCGAACAGGCTCTCGTAGCGCAGCATCTCCTGGCGGAGGGCGAACTTGCGAAGGAACCGCTGGCTCAGCGCCTCGGCGTAGTCGGGGTATTGCAGTTCGAGCGCGTCCAGGGCCTTGGACGAGGCCTCCATCCTGCCGCTGAGCACCTCGCCCAGCAGCAGGGAGACGCGCTCGCCCAGCAGCGGCTTGAGGCTGCGGCTGTTGAATCGGATCAACTCGTCCAGCACCAGCCGACGGACCAGGAACTTGTCGAACCGCTTGGAGACCTGCCGGGCCAACGGAGTTTCCACCCCGGTCCAGCGGTGGAGCGAATAGGCGAACCGGAAGGCGCGCGGCAGCCGCAGGATCTTGCGCGCCGCCCGGTTATAGCCGATGCGGCCACCAGTCCGGGCGCCGTCGTAGATTTCCCCGGCGTTCCTCAGCAAGGCCTCGATGATGTCGCCGGGCACCGTCTGCAAGCCGTGATGCTCCAGCACGAGCTGGCGTTCCCGGTTGGCCAGCGAGATCAGCCCGAGGGTGATCCGGTCGCGGTCGGAGATCCGCTCCTCCAGGCTGCCGGCGGAGGTGACCTCCGCGATCCGGGCTTCGTAGGGCTTTTGGATCGCGCGCGAGACGGTCGGCGGGAACTCGTACTCCACGGCGGTCTGCTGGATCGAGTCGCGGACATCGGCCAGCGACAGGGCCAGCACTTGGGAACGCAAGGCTTGGTTGAGGGGTGACAGCCGGTTGAGGCCCAGCAGCTTGATGACGAGCCGGAGCGTGGTGCCGTTGACGAACAGGGTGAACAGCACGAAGCCGGTCGCCAGCACCGTCACCAGCCGCTGCTCCTCGCCGTCGATGCCGCGCGCCTCCGTCACCGACAGGGCCAAGGCCAGCGTCACGGCGCCGCGCAGGCCACCCCAGGTCAGCACCAGCTTGTAGGAGTTGCTGATCTTGGCCGACAGCTTCAACAGGGTCAGCGGCGGCAGCAGCAGGAAAAGCACCAGGGCGCGGGCGACCAGCGCCGCGGCGATCAGCACCAGCAGCAGGAAACCGTCGTGCAGGCTGACATTGACCAGCAGCTTGGGCACCATCAGCGAGGCCAGGATGAAGACCAGCGAACCCGCCAGGAAGGCCACCTGCTCCCACACCGCGTCCAGATAGGCCCAGCCCGAGGGCGACAGGCGCGACCGGCTACCGGCCCCGAACACCAAACCGGCCACGGCCACCGCGACCACGCCGGAGACGCCCAGGAAATGGTCGCCGGAGACGAAGATCAGATAGGGCAGCGCCAGGGTCAGCGTGACCTCGGCCGTTCGGCTGCCGCGCAACAGCGGGATGACGGAGACCGCCAGGCGCGCCGCCACGATCCCCAGGATGGTGCCTCCGCCGAGGTCGACCGCGAGATCCCAGGCGCCCTTGAGGAGGTCGGGGTCGTCGCCGGAGACGATCATCTCCAGCAGGACGTAGAAGATGGCGATGGCGGCGGCGTCGTTGAGCAGGCTTTCGCCCTCGACCAGCCGGACCAGCCGGGCCGGCGCGCCGATGTCGCGGAAGATGGCGATGACCGCCGCCGGATCGGTGGTCGCGACGATCGAACCCAGCAGCAGGCAGACGACCAGGGGCACTCCCGTCAGCGGCCAGATCGCCAGCCCGATCACGCCGGTCGCGACGAAGACGGCGACGACCGCCAGCAGCAGGATGGGGGCCGCGTCCTCCATCATCCGGCGCACGTCGATCGTCAACGCCGCCTGGAACAGCAAGGCCGGCAGGAAGACCAGGATGTATGTCGACGAGCTGAACGACATGTCGGCGATGGCGGCGGCCGCCTCGCTGATCATCCGCGGCTCCTTGGTCTGGAGCAGCGTCACCGAACCAACGGCGATCGCGACGCCGACGGCGGCCAGCAGGACGGAATGGGGCAGCCGCAGCCGCTCCGCCAGGGGTTGCAGCACGCTGGCGACGACGAGCAGCGCGCCGATGACCAGGATGAAATAGATGAGATCGTTCAAGTCGAGAAACCCGGAATGCTGCGGCTGGACAAATCGGCGATCAAGGTGGCTCAACCCTGGCGCGGAGGCTTGGGACAGTTTGAGGATCGATCATGACGGACTTGTGGCCGCCGGCGGTTTGGTGCATCAAAGGGAGTAGTGCCGGAACCAACGAGGTGCCGGCCCGCTCCAGGATAGCGCATCCATGCTCCGCTTGACCGCCCTACTTTGTGTGATCGCCGGACTTTCCGGCTGCGGCGTCGTCGGCACCACCGTCGGCGTGGTTTCGACCGTCGGTTCAGCCGCCGTGTCGGTCACCGAGACCGCCGTCGATATCGTGACCTATCCGCTGTCGGACTAGGAGCGACCGGACTGGACCCGGCCGGACTGGAACCGGCCTGTCAGGCGAACTTGCCGATCAGGTGATCGGCCAGCCGCACCGCCAGCGCCACGATGTTCATCGTCACCATGGTGGCCCCGGCCGTCGGGAACACCGAGCCCCCCGCGACATAAAGATTGCCGATGCCGTGGACGCGGCAATGCTCGTCCACGACGCCGTGGCGCGGGTCGCGGTGCATCCGGGTCGTCCCCATGAAATGGGCCGACGAATCGACCGCCTTGGGCCAGGGATCGCTCTCGTTGTCGAAATCGACCTTGAGGCGGCCGACGCCCAACTTGCCGAACTCCTGGGCGATCAACTGCTGTGTTCGCAGGATCGTGTGCTTGTCCAATTGCTGGAGCCGCCAGTCGAGCACCAGCTTGTTCTGGCCGAGCCGGTCGCGGTCCGCGCCCAACATGACGCGGCTGTCGCGATTGGGCGCCTGCTCCGCGAAATAGCGCAGTTCCAGCGCCCTGTACTGGCTGTCGCCGCTGACCCGGGCGTAGAGGGCCTTGGCCACCGAGTCGAGATCGGCCAGCACCTTGCCGAGGTCCGTACCCAGATTGTCCGGCACGCGGCCTTGGATGATCTGCTTCATGATGTGGCGCAGCGCCACGAAGCCGGGCGCCCGTTCGCCCTCGTAGGATTCATCGAAGAAGACGACGCTGTTCAGCATCTCCTCCCGCTCCTGTACCGCGTAGGGTGGCTGGAGCGCGTTGACGAACGGCGCGCCGCCGCTCTCGAACCGGGAGGCCCAGCTGTCCAGCCCATAGAACCGCGCGGTCGAACGCGGCACCGTCAGCAGCGCCCTGCCCGTCCGGATCGTGGAGTGGGCCATGAAGTAGCGGCCGACGACATCGTGGTCGTTGCCCAAGCCGTTCGGTCGGACCTTGTTCGACAGCAGCAGCAGGCGGGCGTTCTCGATGCCGCTCGCCAGGATGTAGATCCGGGCGGTGAAGCGGCGGCTTCGGCCGTCCAGATCGCGCGTCCGCAAGCCCAGCACCTGGGACACGTCCTCGCCGGTCTCGATCTCGGTCACGTTGGCGTGGAGATAGACGGTGCATTGATTGCCCGGCCGCGTCAATTGGGCGCGGTAGACATCGCCGAACCGGGTCGGTGGGCTCTTCAGGAACAGCTTCTCGCCGATCGACTCGCCGGTGACCGGAATGCGGCTGGCGCGGAACTCGGCCGACACCTCCGCCCAGTGATCGGTCGAATAGTTGTCCGACGGCAGCTCGCAATACTGGCCCGCCCGCGGATAGAACCGCTCCAGATCCCGCTTTTCGATCGGCCAGCCGCTGTCGGGCACCCAGGAACGTTCCTGGAAGTCGTGCTCGTCCAGCTGGGCGCAGTTGCCGCCCCAATGTCCGGTCGTGCCGCCGAAATAACGCAACCTCGTCCAGGTCAAGTCGACCTTGTGCTCGCTGACGCAGTCGCCCTCGTTCAGCGCCTGGATGTCGTCCTCGAAATCCAAGCCGCCACTCTCCAACAGGGCGATCTTGAGATTATGGCCAAGCAACTCCATCGCCAGCGTGATTCCGGCGGCACCGGCGCCGACGATACAGATGTCGGCATCCACCACGGTCCCATCGGACAAGTTGCGCACGTCTGTGATCATTAGGGGACGTAACCGGATACAGGTTGGCGGGAATCGGTTTCAGGCCCATGAAGTAAGGCGGTATGCCCGCGCAATGTCCACTCTCTCTTTGGAGGTGTGGCAAGCGAGCGACGCTATTCGGCAAGAAATCGGCGTACTCCCGCGGCAACGCGCTCCAACATGCGATCGCGTAACCCCAATTCCCTCAAGTGTTCAAGCGTACTAAACAAATAATCGGAGCAGCGACCGAACCGCCCTTCAGCTGTCGCTATGGCTTCGATCGTCTCCGCGGCGGTCCAATCACCGACATAGCGCGAGTAATCGCGGTTGATCGTCATGGCGATGGCTCGCACCGGCCCATCGTCGGTCTCCGCCTTCAACCAGCGTGGCACATAGGCCCCCGTCAGCATTTCCCGGCGCCATAACAGCATCAACTCGTGTGGCGCCTGTTCGCCAGCGACCCGGAACACGACGCCGGCGCATTGTCCGCCCCGGTCCAGCCCCAGGAACAGGCCCGGCCGTTCGAGGGAACCGCGACCCATGTCGGCGCGCAGGCAGAAACGGCGGTGATAGCCCCGGATGCGGGCGACGCGGCGCTCGACGGTGGCGAAGGTCGGGTTCCAGATCAGGCTGCCATAGGCGAAGACCCAGACGTCCTGGCCGGCGGGATGCGACCGCATGGTCTCCGCCAGCGAGCGGTCCAACTGCTCGTCCGTCCAGGTCTTCATCCACGGATACGCCTCCAGCATGGAACGTCGGCGGTCCTGGTCGAGCAATTCCTCACGGGTCAGCGGGATTGGGGTCGGTAAGTCGGAAGGGGGCATGAACAGCGGATCTGTACCGGAGACGGAATGCGGTGGTGCCGAACATTGTCAGGCATCACGGCTTTTTCAACGCCGCCGCCAGGATCATTCGGTCCAATCAGGGAGGAGGAACGGTCAGTGGGCCGCCCGCATGGGGTGGAACGGCATGCCGGCCCGCTCCATCGCCCGCTCGATCACCTCGTCGGACTTCTGATCGAACAGCTGGAGCAGCAGGTCGTCGACCATGCGGTCCTCGATCGCGCCGCATTCCTCGAACACGCGCGCCAGGACGGCGACCTGATAATCCTCCCGCCCCGCGTCGCCGCCGCCATAGGCCAGTTCCTTTACCACCTCGATCGCGACGCGGAACGGCGGCAGCAAGGCCATCGGGAACTTGGCCTTCTCGAAGACGGCGCGAAGCCCCAGGGGGCCGTCGTCCCAGACCAGCAGCCGCGCGCTCTCGGCGGAGATGCCGGCGCGGACGCCCAGGCCGATCGTGAACAGACGCGTCTCGCCCGCGCAGAGCGCCCGAAGCATCATCGTCGGGCTCAAGCGGCCGTCGCGGTCGAGCTGGCGCGCCGCGAGTTGAAGGTCGGCCGAACTGTCGGCCAGCGGCTTCATCAGCAGGATGGTGGCGGCCTCGCGGCCCCGCTCGACCATCTCCGCGACCAGCACGGGCGACAGGCGGTGGCGCTCGACCAAGCTGGCCTTGATCTCATCCGACACATAGCCGATCAGCTTTCCGATCACCTCCAGCGACAGGTTGGAACGTGACGCCGCCGCCTCGTTGACGGGAGCCAGGATGCCATAGCGGTCCAGCGCCTTGTGGAGCGTCGCGTCGGCGATGGTGGCCCCGTCGTTGCGAAGGAGGCGGGTGATCACCCTGACATTGTCGGTTTCCACGATGGCGTCGGCCACACTCGGGGAAACTTCCTGCCGTCCGGCGATGGCGAGCTGTTTCTCGGCGTCATGATCGGCGATGACCTGAAGCAGCAGGTCGTCGGTCAGCCGGGCGACGTTGCGGAGCACGGGAAACGCGACGCGGCCGATGTCGCGCGCCAAGCGGGCGGCCAGCGTGTCGGTCAGCAGCGGACTGTTGTGGATCTGCCAGGCCACCGACTCGCGTACGGAGGCCTCGGCGTCCATCGCCAGCTTATGCAGGATGTCGGTCGCGATGGCCTTCTCGGGGCCGGCCAGCGAGCCGTTCTCCAAGTCGGCGACCAGCTTGGACACCGTCTCCATCCGGGCCTGGGCCGAGGAGTCGGACAGCAGGCGCCGGACGTCGGCGGAACTCAACGCCCGGTTGGTGGCGGTCGATGTCATGGCGGTGACTTCCGCTGCGGAAAACGTCGGTGGCTCAGTCGAATTCCCGGCCGTCGTAGCGGATGATGTCGCTCCACGCGCGCTCCAGCCGGCGCAGGGTCCGGTAGGTGATGTCGAAATCGGCGTTGTCCTCGTCGGTGCGGATCAGGACATCGGCTTGGGTCGCCTCCAGCCGACGCAGCTCGGCGCACAGGCTCATTCCCTTCTCCGACAGGCGGAGGCGGGCGGACCGGCGGTCGCGCAGCGACGGCGCCCGGTCGACGTAGCCGGTCTCGACCAACTGCTTGAGGTTGTACGACGCGTTGGAGCCGAGATAGTAGCCGCGCTCCATCAAGTCGCGCACCGACAGCTCCTCGGTCCCGATGTTCATCAGCATGAGCACCTGGACCGGGCTGATGTCATCGATGCCGACGCGCCCCAGTTCCACCCGCACCACGTCGAGGAAGCGGCGGTGCATCCGCTCCACGATCCGCGCGATGTCGTGATAGATCGCCGTGGCGGGCACGCGGCCCGTCCGGTGATCGTCCTGCGACCGATGTTCCTCGGCGCGATCCGCCGCCTGCTCGGCCGAGTCCGTTTCGAGTGGGGAAATTCCACCGCTCATACCGTCCTCTCCCAGACTTGGCCGTTGGCCTTGGCGCGGCAAACCCGCTCGGCTGGGCATCGGGGGGACGTCATGCGACATCCTTTCCAACTGTGCGGACAGATCGCCGCGCTTCAAGGCAAGTCCATTCGTAGGCACGTTGTGTTCCTCGTCGAGGTAATAAAGCTTCGCTCCGTGGTCGACACCGGGTATCGCGGTCAGCCATTGCCACCCAGCAAACATCCGAGTGGGATTTTATCGCTAAATTCGAATTATTTTTTTCCGCGAGCATCCCACTCATTCTTTCCCATCCCCGACAGGGTAGACCCTACACTTTCGATATCTACCCTTGCCCAGAGTTGTAAAAGAACAGTAAATGGCCCGTAACTGTCTTTTCAAACCGCCGCCATCAGCTGACGGACAGGATGCGTTTGGTAACCATCCGGGTTGCGGCGGCGCCAATCCCAGGCGTGGTGGATGATTGTTTCCAGATCCGGGAAACGCGGGTTCCAGCCAAGGTCGGCGCGGACACGCTCGCTCGACGCGATCAGGACCGGGGGATCGCCGGGACGCCGCGCGCCAATCCTGACCTGGATATCGCGTCCCGTGACCGCGCGGGCGGTCTCGATCACCTGCCGGACCGTATAGCCCCGGCCATTGCCCAGGTTGTAGCGGCAGCTGCGGTGATCGAGCGCCGACAGCACGCGGACATGGGCGTCCGCCAGATCGGAGACGTGGATGTAGTCGCGCACGCAGGTCCCGTCGACCGTTGGATAGTCGTCGCCGAAGATCTCGATATGCGGCCGCTTACCGGCCGCCACATCGAGCACCAGCGGGATCAGGTGGGTCTCGGGATCATGGTCCTCGCCCAAGTGGCCGTCCGGATGGGCGCCGGCCGCGTTGAAATAGCGCAGGCAGGCCGACCGCATGCCATGGACCTTGTCGGCCCAGTGCAGGATCCGCTCGATCATGAACTTCGACTCGCCATAGGGGCTGCCGGGATCGATCTCGGTGTCCTCGTCGATCGGCATCCGGTCGGGCATGCCGAACAGGTTGGCGGTTGATGACAGGACGAAGCGGGGGACCTTGTTGTCGGTCGCGAACTGGACGAGGTTGAGCGCGTTGACCACGTTGTCGTGCAAATAGAGGTGCGGGTCGCGCATCGACTCGCCGACCAGCGAATTCGACGCGAAGTGCAGGATCGCGTCGAATTTGAAGGCGCCGAACAGGCGGGTCAGCGCCGCTGGACTGGCGAGGTCGCCCTCGACGAACTCGGCCTCGTCCGGGACCGCCGCCCGATGACCCTGCTGGAGATTGTCGAACACGACCACGGAGTGGCCGCGCTCGACCAGTTCGGCCACGCAATGGCTGCCGACGAAACCGGCGCCGCCCGTGACCAGGACAGTTTGGTGGTGAGGCATGCAAAGCTCCTTTACTGAGCCGCTCGACAAGACCAGGGGTCTGCCGCGGGAACCCTTGGGCTCCCGCGGCGACATCGGCGGCTCTTGATGCGGGAAACTGTGGAGCCGGTTGGTCCCGATCTCCGTTGAATTCAAAATTATCACACGACTCTTACCCGTGTGTTAATCGGGATCGAAGTATTGATAGACTAACGTCGATTTTTATTTATTGAATTTCGCTATTCACTTAATGCTGATCCAGATCCAAACTCGGTTGAAAATCCAACCATTTCGAAGGCAATGCTCGGTGGCGCGATGTGTGATCACTCAATACATCACTCAAACATTGCATTTGATTTGTTTCGAATTTATCACGTTCCCTTGAACATACTCAGGTTCTCACCTGCGGTGACTGTCAAGGAAACGGCCGTTTAACGCCCGTTTAATAAATAGGGGTAATATTGCATCGCACCCAGCATCCGCTTTGGAGCTTGCCCCCCGCATGATCGACAACGCACTACTCCGCGGCACGCTGCGGCATCTCGGCAAGGGCATGGTTTTCTCCGCCGTGCTGAGCTGTTTCATCAACCTCCTGATGCTCATCGTGCCGCTCTACACCATGCAAGTGTACGACAGGGTGATGACCAGCCGCAGCACCGACACGCTGGTGATGCTGGCGATCGTCGCGGTCGGCGGCCTATGCGTCTACGCGGTGCTGGATTACATCCGCACCAAGGTCTTCCTGATCATGAGCGACATGATCGCCCGCCGGCTCAACGTGCCCACCCTGCAAGCCGCGGTGATCGACACGCTGCACGGCAGCCAGCGGAATTCGACGCAGGCGATCCGGGACCTCAACGACCTGCGGTCCTTCATCACCGGCGGCTCCATCACGGTGCCCCTGGAGGTGATGTGGGTGCCGATGTTCCTGGTGGTGCTGTTCCTGCTCCACCCGATCTATGGCTGGCTGGCCCTGGGCGCCGCCATCTTCCTGTTCCTCATGAGCGTGCTGACCGACATCCTGACCCGCCGCCCCCTTGCCCAAGCCAACGAGGCGGCGGCGCGGTCGTTCAGCGACATCGCGTCGACCGTGCGGAACGCCGAGGTGATCGAGGCGATGGGGATGCTGCCGGCCGTCGCCAAGCGGTGGGAGCGCAGCCAATACCACATGATCGACCTGCTGAACCGCGGCAACACGACGTCGAAGGCGCTGAGCGCCGCGTCGCGGTCGATCAGGCTGATGCTCCAGCTCGCCATGATCTCGACCGCCTGCCTGCTGGTGATCAACCGCGAGGCGTCGCCCGGCAGCGCCATGGCGGCCGGCATGCTGATCGGCCGCGTCCTGCATCCCTTCGAGCTGTTGATCGATGGCTGGCGCCAATGGGTGTTCGCGCTGTCGGCGCTCAATCGCGTGCGTGGCCTGCTGAACGGAACCAAGGGGCGCCGCGAGAGCATGCCCCTACCCCGTCCGGAAGGCCGCTTGACGATCGACCGGCTGGTCTACATCCCGCCGGGCGTCGAGCGCCCGGTCCTGAAGGGCATCTCGTTCTCCCTGGAGCCGGGCGAGACGCTGGGGATCATCGGCCCGTCCGCCGCCGGCAAGTCGACCCTGGCCCGTCTGCTGGTCGGCATCTGGGAACCAACCGCTGGCGGCATCTACCTGGATGGCCACAGCACGTTCCTGTGGGAGCGCGAGAGCTTCGGCCACAGCGTCGGCTACCTGCCGCAGAACGTCTCCCTGCTGGATGGCACCATCCGCGACAACATATCGCGCATGACCGAGGCGAGCCCGCTCGATGTCGTCAACGCGGCCAAGATGGCCGACGTCCACGAGATGATCGGCCGGCTGCCGTTCGGCTACGACACGACGATCGGCGACGCCGCCTACAGCCTGAGCGGCGGGCAGCGCCAGCGGATCGGCCTCGCCCGCGCCTTGTTCGGCAATCCCCGCCTGCTGGTGCTGGACGAGCCCAACTCCAACCTGGACAGCGCCGGCGAGCAGGCCCTGCTGCACGCCATCGCCAAGGCCAAGGCGGCCGGCACCACCGTGGTGCTGATCGCCCACCGGCCGTCGGTGGTGGCGGCGGTGGATAAGCTGCTGGTGCTGAAGGACGGCATGATCGACCAATTCGGCGCCCGCGCCGACGTGCTGAAGGCGATCGCCGCCCCGCCCGGCGCGCGGCAGGTCGCGACCGCGCCCAACGTCGCGCGCCTGGTCAAGAGCGAGCAGGCCATCGTGGGGCAGGCATCATGACCCTGCCAACATCCAATCCCGTCTGGACCGTCACGCTGGAGGCCGAGCCGGCCGAGCCGTCGCTGCGCAAGACGATGATCGCCGGCACCGTGACGGTGCTGGTGGCGTTCGGCGGCTTCCTTGGCTGGGCGATGGTCGCCGATCTCAGCAGCGCCTCGATCGCGACCGGCACCGTCATCGCCAACAGCCACCGCAAGACGGTCTCGCACCTCGAAGGCGGCATGCTCCACGAGTTGCTGGTCAAGGAGGGCGATCTCGTCAAGGCGGGCCAGGTTCTGCTGCGGATGGACGGGACCCAGGCCCAGGCCCAGTTGGGTCAGGTCGAGAACCAGTTGTGGACCGCGCAGGCCAGGACCGCCCGGCTCCGCGCCGAGCAGGCCGACCAGCGCTCGCTGGTCTTCCCCGACGATCTGGTCGATGCGGCAAGGCGCAGCGGCGTCGCGGCGGACGCGATGGCGACCGAGCAGCGCCTGTTCGCCGCGCGCTGGGACGGCTATGACGGATCGCTGGCGATCAACCGGCGCAAGATCGACCAGTTGCGTGAGCAAATCTCGGCGTTGAAGGCCCAGGCCAACGCCGCCATCGATCAGCTCCGCTACACCAACGAGGAGTTGGGGACGATCAAGGCCCTGCTGGACAAGGGCTACGAGCGTCGACCGCGCATGCTGGAGATGCAGCGCATGTCGGCCGAACTCAAGGGCAAGGTCGGCGAGTTGGCCGCCAATCAGGCGCAGGCGGAACAGGCGATCGCGGCGGCCGAACTCGAGATCCTGTCGCTCAAGCACACCCGCCGGACCGAGATCGCCAACGACCTCCAGCAGACCCAGTCGACCATGGCCGACATGACCGAGCGGTCGCGTGGCGCCACCGACATCCTCCAGCGGAAGGATGTCGTGGCGCCCCAGGAGGGCAAGGTCACGGACATCCGCTTCCACACGCCGGGAGGCGTCATCGGCGCCGGCGCGCCGATCCTGGATCTGGTTCCGGTCGACGACGATCTCGTGGTCGAGGCGCAGGTCAGCCCGTCCGACATCGACAGCGTCAAGGTCGGCCAAATCGCCAATGTCCGCCTGACCGCCTACAAGCAGCGGAAGGTCCCGACGATCGACGGCCACGTGGTCTATGTCGCGGCGGACCAGACGATGGACGAGCGGAGCGGACAGGCCTACTTCACCGCGCGGGTGGAGTTGGACGCCCAATCGCTGGCGGATCTCCATCACGTCCAGATGATCCCCGGAATGCCCGCCGAAGTCATCATGATCAACGCCAAGCGGCGCGCGATCGATTACTTCCTCAGCCCCATCACCGACAGCATGAGGCGGTCGTTCCGCGAGGAATGACCGAACGGCGAACCATGCGGATACTCTTCGTCCACAATCACTTTCCCGGCCACTACCAGCATGTGGCGGCGGCGCTGGCCGCCGACCCGCGCAACCAGGTCGTCTTCATCACCAAGGACCCCTCCGGATCGATCCCGGGCGTCGACAAGCGGGTCTTCACGCCCGCCCGAGGGCCGGCCCCCGGAACCCACCATTACGTCCGGGCGTTCGAGGACGCCGTCCTGCACGGTCAGGCGGTCTACCGCCTGTGCGACAAGTTGAAGCGGGAGGGCTTCACGCCCGATCTGGTTTGCGCCCACGCGGGGTTTGGGCCGGGCCTGTACATCAAGGACATCTTCCCGGACACGCCGCTGCTCGGGTACTTCGAGTGGTTCTACAACGCCAAGGGCAGCGACGCGGATTACTTGAATGGTCCCGTCGGCGCCGACGATGCTTGCCGAATCCGAAGCCGCAACGCCGCGATCCAGATGGAGTTGGCGAATTGCGACTGGGGGCTCTGCCCGACCGTGTTCCAACGCGGACAGTTCCCAGCGGCGTTCCAGAACAAGCTGACCTTGATGCATGACGGGATCGACACCGATTTCTTCTCGCCCGACCCCGAGGCCCCCATGATCCTACCCGGCCTCGACCTGTCCGGCGCCAAGGAGGTCGTGACCTACGCCACCCGCGGAATGGAGCCTTACAGGGGCTTTCCGCAGTTCATGCGCGCCGCCGACATCCTGCTGAGGCGGCGGCCCGACCTGCACATCATCGTCGGTGGCGACGATAGCGTGTCGTACAGCCGGCTACCGCCGCCGGGCCAGACCTATAAGCGGATGATGCTTGAGGAGTTGCCTGGGCTGGATCTCTCCCGCCTGCATTTCGTCGGCCCCCTCGCCTACCCCCTCTACCGCGACATGCTGCGCGCCAGCGACGTCCACGTCTACCTGACCGTTCCGTTCGTCCTGTCGTGGTCGCTGCTCGAGTCGCAGTCGACCGGCTGCATGGTGGTGGCCGCCGACAACGCCGCCGTCCGCGAGGTGATGGATCATGGCGTCAATGGCCTGCTGGCCGATTTCTTCTCGCCCGACGACATCGCGGCCAAGGTCATCCGCGGGCTCGACCAGCGGCGCGCCGCGGAGGGGATGCGGGCGGCGGCTCGGCGCCGGGTGCTGGAACGCTACGCGCTGGCCGACCTGCTGCCCCGTCATCTCCAACTGATCCGGCATCTCGCCGGCAGCGTCGGGATGGCGGAGGTGGCGGAACTGGAACTCGCCGCGACGGCTTGATCCCGCGCATCGAGGCCCGGCGGCGAGGCTCGCGTATTTATTTCGATTTTCGAAACAAATCTCCAACTTTTGAATTCGCGTTTCAAAATAATAGACATCCGTTTTAAGGGTTCTACACTTGATGTTTTCAGATGTATATTATAGTGTTTGCGATGCACCATTTTCTTATCAGCATTTAACTTCTGATTAATGTTTCGGACGCTAGTTTCCTTCTGTGCGAGAAACGGAAACGACGCTTCGCTGATCCCTTTACTGGAGGCATAGAAATGGCAACCCTTCCCGGTGGTTCATACGACGACTACCTGACCGGCACTTCCAGCGCGGACGTGATCTTCGGTGGTGGCGGCAACGACATTCTCATGGGCGAAGGCGGCGACGATCAGCTCCTCGGCGGAGCCGGCGCGGATATGCTGTTCGGCGGCGAAGGCAATGACCTGCTCGACGGCGGCGCCGGCAACGACATCCTGTTCGGTGGTGCCGGCAATGACATCCTGCTCGGCGGCGCCGGCAACGACATCCTGAACGGTGGCGAGGGCGACGACATCATCTCCGGTGGTGCCGGCAACGATGTCATCCTTGGCGGCGACGGCAACGACACCCTGTCCGGCGGTGCCGGCGAAGACGTGATCAACGGCGGCGAAGGCAACGACGTCATCTCCGGTGATGGCGGCAACGACGTGATCGACGGCGGCGCCGGCAACGACACGCTGTCCGGCGGCTCCGGCAACGACGTCATCTTCGGCGGCACCGGTAACGACATCATCCGCGGCGACGCCGGGAACGACGTGCTGTACGGCGGCGCCGGCGACGATGTGATCTATGGCGGTGCCGGAAACGACATCATCCACGGCGACGCCGGCAACGACACGCTGTTCGGCGGTGCCGGCAACGACACCTTCGTCTTCGCGGGCGGTGGTGGTCAGGACGTCGTGATGGACTTCCGCCAGGGCGACGACATCCTCCAGATCGCCCGCAACATCAACGGCCTCGACATCGGCAGCGCCAACGATGTGGCGGCCCGCGTCCTGGATGTCGGCGGCAACGCGGTCATCGACTTGGGCAATGGCGATACCGTCACCCTGATGAACGTCAACGCCCAGGACGTCCAGAACAACCCCAACGCCTTCTTCGTGATCAGCTAAGCGCCAGCTGGCGGCGGTCTCCGGACCGCCGTCGGATCACGTCCAAGCGACCCTTTCTCCCCGACCCGAACCGACACGGATGCCGATGTCCCCGACCACCAGCCTAGCGCCTCCCGGCGACGCCCTCGTTCCCACCGCCCGCCTGCATGGTGTCGGCGGCGATTTCGTGATGGCGGTATGGGAGACCGCGACGGTCGGCGTCTCGCGGCGCATCGTCCCGTCCGTGGACGGCGTCGAGGCCCCGCGGCCCTATACCCTGCTGACGGTTCCGACCGGTTGGGGCGGCGAGCGAACCATCGCGGTGCTGCGCTGTCCGGCCGGATCCCGGACGATCACCCTGCGGGACGAGGCGGCGTGTCCGGTCGCTACGGCCTTTCCATCCAGCCTGACCGATTTCGACGCGGCCCTGCTGATGAGCGGGTTGGACGGTGGCGCCCGCCTGCGGGTCGTCCGCCTGCTGCTGGATTTCTGCCGGGGCGCCTTCAGCCTGCAGAACGACCACCGATTCGCCCAGCTCTGCCGCCGGCTGATCCTGGAACTATCGCCCACCCCCTCGTCCCTGACGGTGCGCTGCGCCCCGACCCGCCAGCTGGCGCTGTGCGAGGGCGGTGTCTCGGGCGGTTTCGGCGAGATCATGGCGACCGTCGTGCTGACCCCCAGCGGCATGCGCCGGCTGGAGGTCTCGCCGGCGATCGGCACGGTGCCGGACAAGCGGGGCCGCCTGCCGCTCCACCTCGTGATGGACAGGGCGCTCTGTGGTTCCGAGACGCTGGTGGTGCTGCTTGGCCGCACGGGGCTCGCCTGCCGCACCGTCGCTCCCACGGTGGCCGAGATCCCGACCCTGCTGGAATGGCTGGAGCGGCGGAAGCCATGCCCGCAATCGCTTCGCGATCACCTGATGCGGGCGCTGGCGGTCCGCGCCACCGACGAGCCGCAGGCGGCGGCGGCGCTACGCGAGCTTCAGGTGCTGATGCCGCTGCCACGCCGCCATGTCGCCGCGCCGGACCGCGCGGTCGGCGGCGACATCGACGTCGCCGTCTCGACCGGCGATGGTGGGCTGTTCCTGGCCGGCTGGCTGCACGATCCCCATGACATGATCGAGTCGATCCGGGTCACCTCGCCCTTCGGCGACCAGCGGATCACTTCCAGCCTGCCCCACCGCTTTCCGCGCGACGATGTGGCCGCGATCTACAAGTCCAACGCCCAAGCCGGCTTCGCGACCTTCGTTCCAGGCTCGCCCGAGCCGGCGCCGGCGTTGCAATACCGTTGCGAACTGCTGCTGCGCTCGGGCGGCAGGATCGACATCGTGCCGCCGCCCCGCCCGCTCAACCCGGCCGATGTCCGCGCCGCCGTGCTCGGCGCCATGCCGCCGGCCTTCGTGACCCAGGCCGCCTTGGAAAGCTGCGTCGCGCCGGCGGTGGCGCCGATCCACGCCGCCATGATGGCCAATCTTCCGGCGCCGGAAGTCGTCCGCCATGGCACTCCGGTCGTGGACCCCGCCGTCTCGGTCGTGATCCCCCTGTACAAGAACCTGGAATTCCTCCGCTTCCAGCTCGGTGCCTTCGCGATCGACCGGGCGATGGGGGGCTTGGGGAGTGATGGAACGGGCGGCGCGGAGATCATCCTGGTGCTCGACAGCCCCGAGCAGCGGGAAGAACTGAAGCACTATCTGCACGGCTTGTTCGGCCTGTACGGCCTGCCGCTGACCCTCGTGGTCAACGCCGCCAACCATGGCTACTCGACCGCCAACAACGCCGGCGCCGCGGTCGCGCGCGGACGGAACCTGCTGTTCCTGAACTCCGACGTGATCCCCGACAAGCCCGGCTGGCTGCCGGTGCTGATGGCGGCGCTGGAGGCGTCGCCAGAGATCGGTGGCATCGGCCCCAAGCTGCTGTTCGAGGACGACTCGCTCCAGCACGCCGGCCTCTATTTCGGCCGCGACTTCCGGGGCCGCTGGATCAACCAGCATTACCACAAGGGAATGCCGCGAGACTTCGCGCCAGCCCTGGCGCCCCGCGCCGTTCCGGGCGTCACGGGAGCCTGCCTGCTGATGCCACGCGCCGTGTTCGACGAGGTCGGCGGCTTCACCACCGACTACATCATCGGCGACTACGAGGACTCGGACTTGTGCCTGAAGATCCGGGCGTCGGGCCGGTCGATCCGCTACGTGCCGGCCGTCGAGCTGTACCACCTGGAACGCCAATCGATCAGCCGCCATGCCGGCTACACCCGCGGCGTCGCCTCCGAATACAACGCCTGGCTCCACGCGGGCCGCTGGTCCGGCCTGATGGAGGACCTGATGGGCCGGGATTGGCCGGCCGATCCGCCAACCGCCCTTTCACCCCGGCGCCGCAACCGCGATAGAAAGATTTCGGCAGCATGAGCACGCCCCAGCCCATTTCCTCGGCCATTTCCCCGACCGTGTCACCGGCGAATTCATCGCCAGTCTCCTCGGCCGTGCCCGCCAACCAGCGCGTCATCAAGCTGCTGGTCCGCCAGGACGCGCGCGACGCGCAGCGGCTCGACGCGCTGTGCGAGCACATCGCCCGCAACCGCTTCATGCCGGTGCCGCCATCGGAGAACATCTTCGTCGGCGACGGTGACTTCCGAGCGATCGGCGCCGAGTTCCTCCGACACTTCGTCAAGCTGGGCGATCTGCGCCCGACCGACCGGGTGCTGGAGATCGGCTGCGGCATCGGCCGCATGGCCCTGCCGCTGACCCAATACCTATCCGATGGCACCTATGACGGAATGGACGTGGTGGCCGACGGCATCACGTGGTGCGGCCAGAACATCACCCCGGTGTATCCGACGTTCCGGTTCCATCACATGGACGTGGCGAACGACCTGTACAATCCGGCGGGTCGGATCGAGTCGACGGCCGTCACCCTGCCCTTCGCCGATCAGAGCTTCGATTTCGTCCTGCTGACCTCCGTCCTGACCCATCTCCAGGCGGCCGAGACCCTGGCCTACGCTTGGGACATCAGCCGGCTGCTGCGGTCCGGTGGACGCTGCTTCCTCAGCCTGTTCCTGATGAACGACAGCGCCCGCGAGGGTCTGCGCGCCGGCGACCGCCGCCTGGACTTCAAGCCGGACGAGGATGGCCCGACCTGGCTGGCCAACCCGGAGATCCCATCGGCCGCCGTCGCCCATGACGAGAAATTCCTGCTCGACATGTTCGCCTCGGTCGGGCTGAAGCCGGCCAAGCCGATCGTCTACGGCACCTGGTGCGGCCGACCCAACGCCGTCAGCTATCAGGACCTGCTGGTGCTCGAGAAGGCGCCCCTGCCATGACGGCTCCGAAATCGCGCTCCGCGCGCGCGCCGCGCGTCCTGTTCATCTGCCACAACCATCCCAGCTTCCACCCTGGCGGAACGGAGATCTTCGCCCACGACCTGTTCCGCCACATGAAGGATGAGGGCGGTATCGAGGCGATGTTCCTGGCCTGCACCAACAAGGTCCACCGCGACCAGAAGCCGGGAACCAACTTTCAGACGGTCGGCCGCAGCTCGGACGAGTTGGTGCTGTGGGCCGGACACTTCGACCGTTTCTATCAAAGCCAGATCGACCTGCACGGCATCGTTCCCGATCTGTCGACCCTGCTGCAAACGTTCCGGCCGGATATCGTCCACATCCACCACACACTGCTGTTGGGTGTCGAGATGCTGTTCCTGATCCGGCGCGTCGTGCCCCACGCCCGGATCGTCTACACCTTGCATGACTACTATCCGATCTGCGCCAATGACGGCCAGATGGTCACGACCGACGGCAACCGGCTGTGCGGCGGCGCCTCGCCCGACGCCTGCCACCGATGCTTCCCCGAGCGCACGCCCGACAAGTTCGTCCTGCGGGAGAAGCACCTCAAGGGCATGCTGTCTATGGTCGACCAGTTCGTGGCGCCCAGCCATTTCCTCCGCGAGCGCTACATCGCCTGGGGCCTGCCGGCGGACAGGATCACGGTGGTTCGCAATGGTCGTCCGGTGACGCCGGAGACCATACGGCCCCGCAGCCGCCATGCCAACGTGTTCGGTTATTTCGGCAACCTGAGCCCTTACAAGGGCATCCGGGTGGCGCTGGAGGCGGCCAAGTCGCTGGCCGCCGACGACGCCGATTTCATACTCCACGTCCATGGCGGCATGCCGTTCCAGAGCGACGCCTTCAAGGCCGAGGTCGATGGGCTGGCCAAGGACGCCGGCGCCCGGGTGATCCGCCACGGGGCCTATCGCCGCGAGGAGATGGCCCGCCTGCTCGGCGCGGTCGATTGGGTGATCACCCCGTCGATCTGGTGGGAGAACGCGCCGCTGGTGATCCAGGAGGCGTTCCAGCAGGGCCGTCCCGTGATTTGCAGCGACATCGGCGGCATGGCCGAGGCGGTCACCGACCATCATGACGGCCTGCATTTCCGCACAGGCGACGCCGCCGATCTGGCGCGCGCGATGCGCGAGGCGATGGCCGAACCCGCCCTGTGGGACCGCCTGTCATCCAATATCACGCCGGTATCGACGGTGGCCGACAGCGCCGCCGATCACCGCCGTCTCTACGACGGGCTGGCGCCAGCCGCCGCTCCGCGGAGTTCCAGACGATGAAAGAGATCAATCCCAAGGCCGATATCCAGATCGCGGTGCTGGTCGACGAGAAGACGCTGCTGCTGTTCGGCTGGATCGACCGCGCGCTGCCGACCTCCGGGACGGCCAGCTTCTCCGACGGCGCCGACAACGCCGGCACCTACGACGCCCGGTTCTGGCATCGGGACGAGGTTTCCCAGTGGTTCGTGGCGCTGCTGCGGTTCGACAACATCGCGCAGATCCGGCCCCAGCGGCTGTCGATCACCGGCGCCGACCGCAGCTCCCGCTACGCGATCCCGGCGATCCAGAACATCAAAATCAACCCCTGGACGCTGCTGTCCACCCTGAAGGAGGACCTGCCGGAAGCGATGCCGGTCGTGTTCGACTTCCTGCACGCGACCCTGTCGAGGAACGCCGCCAAGGATCCCGGCCCGTCGGAGCGGGTGACCCGGTTGATGCTGGCCTTCCTCCAGGCGATGGCGCAGCCGGACGGCTTCGCCGAGATCTTCGGCCGCATGCCAAGCCTGGGGGCGCTGGTCCAGGGTTGGTCGTTCAACCTCGCCGCCGGTGAGCGCGACCTGATCATCGAGACGGATGGCTGCGCCACCTTCCAAGGCACCATCGGCAGCTTCGAGCGGTCCGACCTGCCCTCCACCGCGCGCGGCGTGCTGGGCGTCATGCATGGCGCCGACACGGTCGACCTGCCGGCGATCCGCCGGATCTACTACAAGGCCGCCAAGGGCTGGTGCTATCTCGAGATCTTCGAAAATCGCACGCTTCTGAACGACCAGAGCGCGGTGCCCCACTTGCGCGCCATGCTGCCGACCCTGACCGGCGAGCCCGCCGTCCTACGGACCCTGAAGCGGCTGTCGAACGCCCAGTACGAGGGCTTCGAGACGGTCAGCCGTCTGGAACTGCCGGTCCGCGTCGGCCTGGACACCGCCGTCCGGGTGCCCGGCGCCGGCACCCTGGTGACAGGCTGGGTGCTCGACCCCGACCACCACGTCATGTCGATCATGCTGAAAGGCATCGGCGTCTCGGCCCGGATCGACCAGGATTGGTGCAGGACCAGCCGCCGCGACGTCAGCGAGGCCTTCGCCAAGGACGGGCTGTTCGCCGGTAAGATCACGCCTGGACAGGACTCCCACGGTTTCCTCGCCTTCGTCCCGGAACCCGCCGCGTCGGCCGACCAGTCTGAACGCTATCTCGAACTGTCGCTGACCGACGACGTTTGCGCCTTCATCCCGGTGCCGACCTCGAAGGCGGGAGCCCCCGCGCTCCGCCGCCTGCTGTCCACCATCAATCTGAACGACCCGGCCGCCGAGACCATCGTCTCCCGCCACATCGGCCCGCTGGTCCAAGCCGCCGGACGCCTGCCGGTCGCGTCGGAGATCAACGTCCAGTCCTATGTGATGGGAGCGCCGCTGACGGCGCCGCGCCTGTCGGTCGTGATCCCGGTGGCGGACGCCCGCGACGACATCGACGTGACGCTGGCGAAGCTGGCGGTCGACCGCGATTTCGACGGGGTGGAGATCGTGATCGCCGCCGGCGCCTCGGCCCACGAGCGGCTGGCGCCCTCGCTCCGCCGGTTCGCCGAGTTCTACGACCTGTCGATCAAACTGATCCCCTGCCCGCACGCCCACGACGCCTTCCAGGCGATGGACGCCGGTGTGCGTCACGCCAGCTCGGATATGCTGCTGCTGCTGTCGCCGTCCGTCCTGCCCACCTCGGCCGGCTGGCTGTCGAAGCTGGAATGGGCCTACAAGACCTGCGGCAAGCCCGGCATGGTCAGCCCGACGCTGCTGTACGAGGACTACTCGATCCGGTTCGCCGGCATCCAGCGGATCAGCTCGGAGGCGACGGTGTCGCAATACGCGGGCTATTCGCGCGACTGGCTGAGGGGCCGCGAGATCGCGACCGTCCAGGCGGCGACCACCGATTGCGCGCTGATTCCGAAAGCCCTCTATCTGGAGACCGGCGGGTTCAGCCGCGACTTCGTCGGCTCCGACTTCAAGAGCGTCGACTTCTGCCTGAAGCTGCGGGCCGCCGGACATGTCTGCCTGTGGCTGCCGACGGTGGAACTGATCGCCCTGGACGAGACCCCGCGCGAGCAGGCCCAGGAATACTGGCTCCAGACCGGTGGGCTGGTCGATCGCTGGGGCTTCGAGCGCAAGTGGCCCCGCCTCGTTTCCTCCCACTCCACCGCCACTCAAGCCCAGGGGAGCGTTGACCGATGACCGGCAAGGAACTCGCGAAGAAGGACGTCGCGAAAAAGGAACCCGCTCCGAAGGGCTCCACCGCAAGGGACAAGCGCGTCCTGATCATCAGCCACGGCCACCCGACCTTCTCGCTGGGCGGAGCCGAGGTGGCGTCCTACAACCTGTTCAACGGCATCCACGACCTGCCGGGCTGGGAAAGCTTCTATCTCGCCCGGGTCGGCCCGCCGGTCAACCGGCACAAGGACAGCGCCCTGATGAGCCTTCGCCAGAAGGAGCGCGAGATCCTCTACTACGCCAACGACTACGACCACTTCCGCTGCTCAAACAAGAACCTGCCGGGGCTGCGCCAGGATTTCGTCCGCTATGTGGTCGACCTGCAGCCGGATGTGATCAACTTCCACCACTTCCTGGGATTGGGGGTCGAGACCATCTTCGCGCTGAAGCAGGCGCTGCCGCGCGTGCCGATCGTGGTGACCTTCCACGAGTATCTGTCGATCTGCCACCACCATGGGCAGATGGTAAAGACCAGCCGCAACACGCTGTGCTACAAGTCGTCGCCGGCGGAATGCACCAATTGCTTTCCGCACATTCCGGAAAGCCAGTTCTTCAAGCGCGAGGCCTTCCTCAAGACCTTCCTGGAGATGGCGGACTACTATATCAGCCCGAGCGAGTTCCTGATCGACCGCTATGTCGAATGGGGCCTGCCGCGCGAGAAGTTCCGCATGATCGAGAACGGACTGACCGTCGAGGACATCGTGCCGCCACGCCCGCTGCCCAAGGCCGGCCGCCGCAACCGCTTCGGCTTCTTCGGCCAGGTGACCGAGTTCAAGGGCCTGCACGTGCTGGTCGAGGCGGTCTCGCGCGTGTCGGAGAAGGACTGGGGCGACGACAGCGCCCTGATGATCTTCGGCGGCAACCTGGAGCGCCAGCCCGAGGCCTTCCAGAAGAAGTTCAACGAGTTGACCGAGAAGGCCGGCAACCGCGTCCGCTTCTATGGCAGCTACCGGTCGTCGGAGCTGCCCAGCCTGATGAAGGACGTCGACTGGCTGATCATCCCGTCGATCTGGTGGGAGAACTCTCCGGTCGTGATCCAGGAGGCTTTCCTACACGGCCGCCCGATCATCGCCAGCAACATCGGCGGCATGGCCGAGAAGGTCACCCACAACGTCGATGGCTTGCACTTCCGCAATGCCAGCGTCGAGGATCTGGTCGACCGCCTGACCGACGTGCTGCGCACTCCCGACCTGTGGGACCGGCTCCGCGCCCGCATCAAGCGTCCGATCGATCGGCGGGAATGCGCCCGCCGGCACTCGGAGGTGTTCGACGCGCTCTTGGCCGGAAAAGCCAGCGAGGAAACATCCGCGCGGGCGGTATCGGCACAGGGGACCCAAGTCCTCGACCGGGCCGTCGCCCAGCCGCTTTAACATTTTTCAACCTTTCCTAGCTACCCTGACCATCCCGTACCCAGGAGAATCCCTTGGCCAAAATCCTCGTCATGATCCCGTCGGGCGAAGTCTATAATCACGACTGCGTCCGTTGGTACGAGTACCAGCAGGTTCAGAAGCACATCGATCACTATCACAACATCGGTGACGCGTTCGTCTTCGACTCGTCCCTGAAGCTGCTGAACTACGACAAGCTCGACGTCCTCACGATCCGCAACGTCAAGCCCGGCGACGTCGAGCGCTACAACGCCGAATACGACTATGTTTTCCTGCGTGGCTCCAACTATATCCACAGCCACATGGAGTGGGAGAACGCCGAACAGGTCCTGCCCAAGCTGAAGATTCCGATCCTCGCCTTCGGCGTCGGAGCGCAGGCGCCGGTGGAGGGCAAGCTCCAGCTATCCGAACAGAGCAAGCGGATCTGGAATATCATAGCCGACAAGTCGGCCTCGCTCGGCGTGCGCGGCACCTACACCGCGGAAGTGCTGTGGGATCTGGGCATCAAGAATGTCCGCATCGTCGGCTGCCCGACCGCGTTCCGCAACAACGATCCCGACCTGCGCATCGACCTGCCGCCGCTGGACCAAGTCAAGAACGTCGGCTTCACCATGCGCCGCGAGGTTTCGGCCGCCTACGCCCAGAACATCGAGACCTACCTGACCCGCCATCGCGACGTGGTCAAGGAAATGGCCCGTCGGTTCGACATCGTCATGATGATGCAGGGCGAGGTCGAAGAGAAGAAGATGCTTTGGGGCACCGACGAGCAGAAGGCCCACGCCTTGGCCGAGCTGAAGAACAATGGCTGGATCGGCAAGTGGTTCCTGGACGAGGAGATGGAGGAGCTTTACAAGACCAAGCTCTGGTACTCCGACGTCGTCGCCGACTACGAGGCGCTCGTCCGCTCCAAGGATATGGTCCTGGGCTACCGCCTGCACGGCAACCTGATGGCCTTGGCCAACCGCACGCCGTCGATCTACTTCAGCTATGACAGCCGGACGGTCGAGTTCGCCGAGACCTTCGCGATTCCCTGCTATGACGTCTTCTCGCAGAAGCCGTTCGTGCTGGAGGAGTACTGGGACCAAGCGAAGTTCGAGCGTTTCAACCGCACCTACTACCAGCGGTTCCGCGACATGCGGGCGTTCCTGGACGAGAACTTCATCGATCACAAGATGCACCACGGCGTCGCCCGCCCGCGGCAACTTCAAGTGGCGTGATGATGGGAATGGCCCGATAAAGGGAGCATTCCGCAATACCGAGCATGGCATGGCACCGGGACCGATCCCTGGCGCCATGCCGTTCTCGTTTCGAAGCACGGGAAACAAGTGATGTCCGCAGCGCTCCAAACACTCGCCCCCCAACCCGCCGATATCGAGGGCCGCATCGACGCGATCACCGGTGGCAAGCTCTACGGCTGGGCCTGGGACCGAGCCCGGCCGAGCGATCACCTGGAGGTGGAGATCAGGGTCGGAGATCGGCTGGTCACCACCGTGTTCGCCAACCAGCCGCGGGACGACCTCAAGGCCAACGGCGTCGGCGACGGCTGCCACTCCTTCGAACTGGCGCTGGAACTGGCGGAGGGTGAGACGCCCATCGCCCTGGCGCGGTCACCGGTCACCGGTGACATGGCGCCGCTCCGGATGCCGTCCGATGTGGAAACCGTGGCGGAGAACGTCATCGGCCCGGTCCTGCTCCGCCTGTCGGCGCTGATGGACGCGACGCAGCGCAATCAGCAGACGGTCCTGCGCGGACTGCGCGAGCTGCTGAAGCAGGGTCAGGCGGCTCCCGCCAACGACCAGCGGAACGACGCGCGGATCGATGGCATCGTCGCGGCACAGGAGGAGCTTCAGCGTCAGGTCAGCGGGATCGAGGTGTTCCTGTTGAGGATCGACGAGAGCCTGCATGACCTGAACGTCAGCCTCAAGCAACGGCCGGCCGCCAGCGCGGACAAGCGGGTGTGGATCGCCCTGTCCTGCCTCGCCGCGGCGGTCGTGGCGACGGGCGCCGCCATGGCGTGGATGAGGTTCTGAAAACGGGTGGTGGGTGGGCCGGCGCGGTGCTCAATCGTCGGTTTCCAGCACGTTGGCCGTATTCAGGGCGTCTGACAGCCGGACGCCCTTTCTCAGGATGTTGTCCACCATGCGGCCCTGCACCAGATGGATGCCGTGCTTTCGGGCGAACAGCAATGCCGTGACGCCGCTGCACCGTCCCAGGATGAACCGGCAGTTCTCCTGCTCGCGGATCTTGGCGCCGAACTTTTCCTGCTCCGCCTCGTCCATGTCTTGAAGCTCGTTGCTCCAGAACATCTTGGCGTAGTCGCAGGCCATGTATTCCAGGTCCATGTGCTCGACCCACATGGGCGTGATGCCATCGATGCAGATCGAATAGCCGCGGTTCCTGGCGAACTCCACGACCTCCTTGTAGGTGTCGATGTTCTCGACCAGATCGACCTTGTTGATCTCCAGCACGACATTGCCGCGCAAGTCCATGCTCAACCGCTCGTCGAACCTGACGAAAGCCGCCGACATGATCGTGCTGAGATTGACGTTCAGGCCGATCTTGTGGCCGCGGATGAAGTCGACACCGTGGTTGAGTGATTTCAAAACCGCTTGGTCCAAGCTGGCGGTGAAATAATTGAACAGCCAGCGATTGGCGGTCAGGTCGAATTCGGGACTGAGGCGGTCCTCGAGGTTCTTCACGGCGATGTATATCTCGAAATATTCGCGCCGGTTGTTCTGATCATCCCGGATATCGACGATCGGCTGGTTCAGCATGAACGGCGACAGGTCGAAATTGCCCATCTGCCGCTCGATCTTGGCCAGTTCCTCCAGGCTGATCGGCTCCTTCGTCGCGGCCTTGGCGGACCCATCCGCGCCACCCGCCTGCTGCGCCAGCCCTTCGATGAAGCGGATGATCGTCGCGAAGTTGAGCGACAACTCCATGATCGAATAAAGCGAGTTTTCCCGGTAGGGATTCGGCCCGGTCAGCTTCGTCCGGGCCAGCATCATCGTCTCGATCTTCTGGCAGGCCTCCGTGATCGTCGAGAACTTGATCCCTTTGTACAGGATGAGCGCGTCGCCATTCGACAGGTTGAACATCTGAAGAAAAGCCGAATTGTCCGCGATCGACTGGACCGTCCGCCGGATGTCGTGGACATCGCCATAGTTCTTGTCCTGGAGCAGAGACAAATGCAGATGGACCAAGCGCAGCCCTTGCAATTCCCGCTTGGAGGATTGCAGCAGCTTGAGCAGGCGATCATCGTCGTATTCCGGCTTTTCCGGAACGGCCGCCGCCTTCTCGCCCGGTTTGACGCGCACCCAGTCGCGCGGTTGCCGATCCTGCTTGGGACGGTTCAGCATGGTGTCGCGGGTCCAGTCAAATCTTCGAAAGCGCTCATCTGCCTTCCCGAACCATTTTCATTCAATCTGAAGTAACATCAGGCGGAGAAGACACAATTTTTGATCAAGGTTCCAAAGGATAGCACGTGTATGGCAACAAAACGTTAATTCTCGCGCATTTTATCTAATACGCGCGAAACCGCGACGATGTCCAACAATCGAAACGCGTCCTCGCCGAGGTGGCGGATTTATCGACGCCGCCCTATTGTCCATGACTGCCATACCAGACACACTGGCCCTCACAAAAGAACGGAGGGAGGGGATCAACATGACCTCAGAGACATCACCGAAGGACGCCGGCTTCAACAGCGGCGGCAGGTTGCGCAGCCAGTCCTGGTTCGACGACAAGTCGAACCCCGACATGACCGCCCTCTATATCGAACGCTACCTCAACTACGGCCTGACCCGGCAGGAGATCCAATCCGGCAGGCCGATCATCGGCATCGCCCAGACCGGCAGCGATCTGGCGCCCTGCAACCGGCATCACATGGAACTGGCGAGCCGCGTGCGCGACGGCATTCGCGAGGCGGGCGGCATCCCGCTGGAGTTCCCGGTCCACCCGATCCAGGAGACGGGCAAACGCCCGACGGCGGCGCTCGACCGGACTCTGGCCTATCTCGGTCTGGTCGAGGTGCTGTACGGCTATCCGCTGGACGGCGTCGTGCTGACCACCGGCTGCGACAAGACCACGCCCGCGATGCTGACCGGCGCCGCCACCGTCAACATCCCGGCGATCGTCCTGTCGGGCGGTCCGATGCTCGATGGACACTACAAGGGCAAGCTGGCCGGTTCCGGCACCGTCGTCTGGGAAGCGCGCCGGATGCTCGCGGCCGACAAGATCGGCTATGACGAGTTCATGGACATGGTCAGTTCGTCGGCACCCAGCGTCGGACACTGCAACACCATGGGCACCGCCCTGTCGATGAACTCCCTGGCGGAAGCGCTCGGCATGTCCCTGCCCGGCTGCGCCGCCATTCCCGGTCCCTACCGCGAGCGCGGCCAGATCGCCTATCTCACCGGCAAGCGGATCGTCGACATGGTCCGCGAGGACCTGACGCCCCGGAAGGTGATGACCAAGGAGGCGTTCGAGAACGCGATCGTGGTGGCTTCCGCCATCGGCGCCTCGACCAATTGTCCGCCCCACCTGATCGCCATCGCGCGCCACGTCGGCGTCGAACTGACGCTCGAGGACTGGCAGCGGGTCGGACAGGAGGTTCCCCTGCTGGTCAACTGCCAGCCGGCCGGGTTCTATCTGGGCGAGGCGTTCCACCGCGCCGGCGGCATCCCCGCCGTCATGAAGGAGCTGATCAAGGCGGGCCGCATCCACACCCAGGCCCCGACCGTGACCGGCAAGACGATGGGCGAGAACGTCGAGCGGGCACCCGAGCCCGACGACGACGTGATCCGGCCCTACGGCAAGCCGCTCATGGAAGACGCCGGCATGCTGGTGATGGGCGGCAACCTGTTCGACTCGGCGGTGATGAAGACCAGCGTCATCAGCCCGGATTTCCGCGCGCAGTACCTTTCCAATCCGGACGATCCCGAGGCCTTCATCGGCCGCGCCATCGTATTCGACGGACCGGAGGAATACCACTCGCGGATCAACGATCCATCGCTGGACATCGACGAGAACTGCATCCTGTTCATCCGCGGCTGCGGCACCGTCGGATATCCGGGTTCGGCGGAGGTCGTCAACATGCAGCCGCCCGATCACCTGATCAAGCGGGGCATCATCTCCTTGCCGACGATCGGCGACGGACGCCAGAGCGGCACGTCGGCCAGCCCGTCGATCCTCAACGCCTCGCCCGAGGCGGCGGTTGGTGGCGGCTTGGCGATCCTCAAGACCGGCGACAGGGTCCGGGTGGACCTTCGCAACCGTCGGGTCGATCTGGTCGCCTCCGAGGACGAGATCGCGGCCCGCCGGGCGGCGCTCAAGCTGCCGGAACTGAAGAATCAGACACCGTGGCAGGAAATCTACCGCGGCTTGGTCGGTCAGCTCTCGGATGGCGGCTGCCTGGAGATGGCGGTCAAGTACCAGGACGTCGTACACACCAGCGGCATGCCGCGCCACTCGCACTGACGCCCAGGACTGGGAGATCGGACCGCGCCGCCTCGATGCGGCGCGGTCTCCTCAAGTCGGAAGGCGGTAAAGCTCGGCCAGCAACAGGCGGATGTTGTCCTGGATGGCCCGCTCGGTCGCGACCTGGGTCCGCTCGGTCGGGCTGAAGAAATCCGATGATGTCGCCAAGCCCGTCGACCGGATCGGCTTGGAGAAGACGACGGCGCCGGTGGCGGGGGTCGTGACGAGATAGCGCATCTCGACCTCCGCAGTCACGCTGAGGCCCAGCAGGATCTCCTGGATGCCCCGGCTCGACCGGATCAGCTCGGCGTCGACACGGTGGCGCGGCTGGCTGGGAGCCAAGGCTCCACGCACGGCGAACGAATTGATGATCGCCTCGCGCAGGTCCAGGTCGGAGATCTCGATCTGGTTGAGGAGGTTGGACGAACTGCCGCCGGTGACGGAACCAACCTCGACGGCGAGGGACCGATCCGCTTGTCCAGCGATCTCCTCGTCACCGGGAACGATCATGTTCGCCATTCGGACAGGGGCTTGGCAAGCCGTGACGGAGATCAAAAGCAGCAGGCCGAGGACGACGCGTTTCAAAAGAACCTCGCGGATGGGGGTACCCTCGACAACACGCCGTGCCCGCTTGGAGTTTCACCAAGCCCGAGCGATCACGGCGAGGTGACCAGTCCCAACCCGCGATCCGCCGGATCGACTTCCGGCGTGAACACGTCGGTTCGGGCGGTGGCCAGCAACTTGGCCGAAACGGCGGCCGCCGCGATGCCGGTGGGCGTGTCCTTCAGGGCCTCCCACCATAGGGCGGCCACGCCGGCGACATGGGGTGTCGCCATGCTGGTGCCGCTGAAGGCGACCAACCCGCCTCCCCGCTTGGCCGACAGCACGTTGACACCCGGCGCGCTGACCTGGGGAAAGGTGTTGGAGAACGGCGCCACGTCCAGCGTGGCACCCTTCTCGCCCAAGGCGCCCACCGAGATGATGCCTTGGGCGGCGGCCGGAATCGACACCGCGATCTCGAAGTCCTTGTTCTGGTCGCGCCGGCTCTCGTTGCCCGCCGCCGCGACCAGGACCGTCCCGGCGGAGAAGGCGGCCCGCGCCTCGACCATCTCCATCAAGGCGTCGAACATGCGGAGATTGCCGCGGTAGGCCTCCAGCGCCACCGATGTCGCGAGTTCGGGCGGCCAGCCGTCCGCGATCAAAGATGCGACCAATCCGGGAAAGTCGAAGCCCAGCGACATGGAGATCACCTGGGCGCCCTCCTGGACGGCCCATTGGATGCCCTTGAAGATCATGTCGCTGTCGCCGCTACCGTCGTCACCCAGCACCTTGCCGATCAGCGCCCTGCCGACACCGCGCGCGACGCCGATCCGGGTGCCATTGACGTCGCGTCCGAAGATCGTCCCGGCGCAATGCGTGCCGTGCCCCTGGACATCGCCGATCCCGGAGCCGGAGAAGTCCCGCTGGATGATATCGACGCCCTGGAAGGCGGGATGGCTGGCGTCGATGCCGGTGTCCAACACGGACACGGTGACGCCAGCCCCGGTGAAGTCCGACGTGTCGGCCTTGACCGCCTTGATGCCCCACGCCGAGGTCGCGGCTTGGGCCGACGCCACCTCGAACGGCCGGATCAGCGAGATCGGCATGACGGGAGCGATGCCCTGAACCTCCGGGTCGCGCGCGATCTCGCGGACCTGCCGGGAGGTCAGCCGCGCGACATCGACCAAAGGAACGGGAGGCACGGCGACCGGCTCACGGGCGAGGCTCCGGGCCCGGCGGCCAAAAGGCTCGACAGTGGACGCGGCGCTCATGTTTCGTAAAATAGTATATTTACGCATCAAGAAGCTTCCTCGGGCCAAGTTTCCACCACTCACCGCCAAGTTTCTCATGAAACCATGGCGGTGCTCAAGCCAACTATTACTGATGCTTGTCGGTGGATCCCGGGAAGCTTGCTCTTGGCGTCATTCCCCGTCCAATGAGAAAACGAGCGAAACAAAAAGAGAGGCCTGGGAAATCCCCAGGCCTCTCTTCAACTTGCGCCAAATTGGGAAAGCGGCGGATCACATCCCGCGCTTGTACCCCAGCACCGTCCGCCAAGCGCAGATACCAGTGAACCAGGCGGAGGAGACGATCCATGGCACCATCAGGATCACCGGATCATCCGGCTGGCGGAGGATGAGCAACAGGCTGCTGATCATCCAGACGGCGGTCATCGCGATGTTGACCGGCATCAGGTGCGGCACACGGAACGGGTGGACGAACTTGGCGGTGGTGAAGGTCATGATGGCGAAGATGGTGATCAGGCCAAAGGTCATCTCCGGATCGAGATCCAGGATGAAGAGGTACATGGCAACCACGTTCCAAACCGCTGGAAAGCCAACGAAGTAGTTGTCGTTGCTCTTCATGTTGACATTGCAGAAGCAATAAAGCGCCGACAGCAGGATGAACGCGACCGCGACCAGTTCCAGCGGTCCCGGCAGCGGGATGAATCGGTAAATGAAGATCGCCGGGATGAAGACGTATGTCAGGTAATCGATGACCAGATCCAGGGTGGCGCCGTCGAAGTTGGGCAGCACCCGCTTGACGGAGAACTTCCGCGCCAGCGTGCCGTCCACCCCGTCGACCAGCAAGGCGGCGCCCAGCCACAGCAGGCATCCCTTGGGATTGCTGTCGACCAGCGCCAGCAGGGCCATCAGCCCGAGCACGACCCCACTCGCCGTGACGGCGTGGACCACCCAGGCGGCGGCCTTCTGGACATGGGAAAAAGGCTCGGTCACTTCGGTCATCCTGGAAGTCATTTCCACCTGCGCATCTCCGCGCCGGCATCACGCCCGGCGCTGACTAAATCTTCGGCCAATATCGTCAGCCTTTTATCTTCTCGCGGCGCCAAGCTCGGCGTCGGGGCTCATGGCCTTCAAGGACAGTGACATGGTTCGTTTGAAACATACGGCGATCAGGTAATGTTCAATCCCGGCGCCGCAAACCGGAATTTGACATAGTAGCGTCACAACGGGTCGACGGGAAGGGATAGTACCGCTTCCTGTACTCTTGACTGGCTATATTTCCCACGGGTGCGAAAGAGTCGCCGTCAATCGGTCCGTCCGTACGCGGCGTACTCCTCACCGTCTGCCAAACAGCCGCCCCAGCAATCCGGTCTGCTCCTGGCGCTCGACGGACTTGAACTCAAGCCATTCCTCGACCAATTCCGCGGCCTGCCAGTTGCCGAAGAAGCGTACGCAGTCGACACCGGACATCAGCCGCACCTTCTGTTCGCCCAGCCGTTCCAGCCGATCGAGCAGACGGCGGCGATCGTCCTCGGTCATCACCATCAAACCATTGCGCGGTCGCATCGTACATCTCCCTGGGATGGTTGGAGAATGCCATCCAACGGGGCTCACGCGGACATCGCATAGGTGGTAGCGGTCCTCAAGTCGGCGACGAACTTGTCATATTCCAAGACCTTGGCGGCGGGATCGGGCAACCGCAGAAGGTACGACGGGTGAACCGTCAGCAGCAGCGAGCCGCCCCCGCCAAGCCGAAGGATCGCGCCGCGTTCCCGCTGGACCGCCACGTCCCGGCGCAGCAGAGCCCTTCCCGCCGTGGCTCCCAGGGCCACGATCAGACGGGGACGGACCGCCGCGACCTCCTCCGTCAGCCACCAGCGGCAGTGCTCGACCTCGGAGACGTCGGGCTTCTGGTGGATGCGGCGCTTGCCGCGCGGCGTGAACTTGAAGTGCTTGACGGCATTGGTGACATAGCAGTCCGCCCGCGTGATGCCGGCGTCGACCATCGCTCGGTCCAGCAGTTGCCCGGCCGGGCCGACGAAGGCGCGGCCCGCCAGATCCTCCTGATCGCCGGGCTGTTCGCCGACCAGCATCAGCCGCGCTCCCATAGGCCCCTCACCCGGCACCGCCTGGGTCGCGTTCCGCCACAGCGAACAGCGGCGGCAGTTGTCGAGTCCGCTTTCCGGTGTGGGCTCGGGAACGGTCGCGAGGGCCCAGCGCTCGGATTTCGGCGAGGGCGAGGTCGCGCCACGCTCGGCCATCTCCGCGACGCGGCGCCCGGCGTCTCGGATCAGCGGACGGATCATCCGCGCCTCCGGCAGGTTGTGCCAGTACTTGCGCGGCATCTCCGATTTCATGGCTTCGATCTTGAGACGCGCCGGGTTGAAGATGCTGGAATAGTAGCTGCGCCAGTAATCCTCCAGCGCGTCGTCGTCCGGAACATCCGCCTTGCTGGCTCCAGGCGTGAAGTGAAGCGTCTCGCCATCCCAGTGGACGCTTCGGTCTGGGGTCAGGATCGACCAGTCCATGTTGGCGAACCGGCGGGCGAAGAACGGCGCCGCGCGTTCCACGATGAAATGATCGGGTTCGAACCACGCCAGGTAATGCCCTTCCCGCTCCCGGAAGCGGACGAAGGCGTGCATCTTGTGGATGTCCCGGCGGATCGCCCGTGCCATCGCCTCGGCCCGGCTGACCTCCCGATCCGACACGATGTCGAGCAGCTTGGGCTCCCCATGGGTCAGACGCCACAGCAGGCTGTAGAGCAGGGCGAAGCGCGCCGGATCACGATGGCAGGTGATCGTCTCGGCCAAATCCAGGAAGTCGCGCGGAACCGAGAACTCCCGGTTCCGCGACACCGCGGGAATGGCCGGGACCGCCGACGGGTCACCGAACAATCCTGTCTGGGGCCCGACACGCCAATCGACCGACTCCGGCCGGGCATCGGCCAGCACCAGCCGACGGGCGGCGGCGCGCCAACCCTCGTAGTCGACGGGGTGGGCGAGATCGACCGCGTGCATGCCCGAGACCCGTCAGGCCAGCAGCGGCAGGCTGAGCTGCGCCGGCTTCGGTGCCAGTCGCTGGCGCAGGTCGACGCGGTCCAGCAACGAGCGGCCGATTTGCGGATCGGCGGTCGTGACGAAGGGAGCCACCTTGGAAAGCTGGACGCGCAATCGCCCCAAATCCTCCATCCGAACCGCCTTGTGACGCCGGATCGAAAGCAGGCGGTCGACCGTCCTCACCCCCATGCCCGGCACCCGCAACAGGCTCTCCCGGTCGGCCTTGTTGACGTCGACCGGGAAGAGGTGGCGGTTGACCAAAGCCCAGGCGAGTTTCGGATCGATCTGGAGATCGAGCAACCCACCCGAGGGCACGATCTCTCCGGCGTCGAAGCCGTAGAAACGCATCAGCCAGTCGGCTTGATAGAGCCGGTGCTCCCGCATCAGCGGCGGCGCTCCCGGCGGCAGGCTTGAACTGCTATCGGGGATCGGGCTGAAGGCGGAGTAATAGACACGCCGCAGGCGATAGCCGGTGTAAAGCCGGTCGCTGGTGGCGAGGATGCCCTGGTCGTCGGTCTCGTCCGCTCCGACGATCATCTGCGTGCTCTGCCCGCCGGGAGCGAAACGGGGCTCCTTCGGGCTGGACTTGGCCTCCTCGATCCGCAGCCGCAGCCGGCCCATCGATCGACGGATGGCGCCGGCGTCCTTCTCCGGTGCCAAGCGGTCGAGCGATTGTTCGGCCGGCAGTTCGATGTTGATGCTCAGCCGGTCGGCGTACAGCCCCGCCTCCGTCAGCAGGTCGGGCGAGGCGTCGGGGATCGTCTTCAAGTGGATATAGCCGCGGAAGCCATGGTCCACCCGCAGCATCCGGGCGACCCGGATCAGCTGTTCCATCGTGTGATCGGGACTTTGGATGATGCCCGAACTGAGGAACAAGCCCTCGATGTAGTTGCGGCGGTAAAAGCCGAGGGTGAGCCTGACGACCTCCTCCGGGGTGAACCGGGCGCGCCGGACATTGCTCGACCGCCGGTTGACGCAATAGAGGCAGTCATAGACGCAGAAATTGGTCAGCAGGATCTTCAGAAGGGAAATGCAGCGGCCATCCGGAGCATAGGCGTGGCAGATCCCCATGCCCTCGGTCGAGCCGATGCCGTTCTTCGTCCCGGCCGAGGTCTTGCGATCCGAACCGCTCGACGCGCAGGACGCGTCGTACTTGGCGGCATCGGCCAAAATCTCCAACTTCTCGCGCAGTTCCACGGATCCACCCGTCATTGTTCACATATTGTTCTAGTTCGATCTCCGGGTTGGTCAAGGGGAGTATCCCAGTATTCGATCTAGCCACCCGTGGTGCGGCAGGTTGACCAAGGTGCCAAAAGTGCTTTGAGAATGATTCTTACAATCAATAGGATCCAAAAAATCGCCTCGCGTTTCGATCGCGATATGCGGACTGCCACCCCTACGCCGGCACTGGACCACCATGACCGACCGTCTCGACGCCTTGTACCGCCAACACCACACCGAGCTGCGCACCCTCGCCTACCGCCGGGTGGGCCGCCATGACGTGGCCGCCGATGTGGTGCAAGAGGCCTTCATCCGGTACGCGGACATGGCGAACACGGCGGACGGCTCGCGGATAGACTGCCCCAAATCCTTCCTCTGCCGCATCGTGATCAATCTGGCGGCGGATGTCGGCCGCCGCGACCGGCGGCGCGGCGAACATGCCGTGCTGGAGGACATGGCCAACCATCTCGCCGACCCACAGCCCTCGCCCGAGGCCGCGCTGGAATCACGGCAGCGCATGGCGCGGCTGCGGAACGCCCTGGATGATCTGCCGGAAAGCTGCCGGGCGTCGTTGCTGCTGAGCCGCGTCGATGGGATGACCCACGCGGAGGTGGCTGATCGTCTCGGCGTCTCTTCCAGCATGGTGTCCAAGCACATCATGCGGGCGATCCGCCACTGCCAGCGCTGCCACAAGGCGCACTGACCGCCCAAAGCGCGCCCCTGATCCACGGCGGGAAAAAAGCGAACACCAAAAAATAACACTGTCGTGAAGCCGATCCTCGAACGTCAGTTAAGAATGATAGTCATTTGCACCATTTCGTGTTCGGGAATGATGGACCAAAGAAGGTTTATGCCGCGATGAAGACTGTTTGGGTGCGATTTGGTTTGGCGGCGGCGCTGGTGTCGGCCGGTTCGGTCGGTCAGTCCTGGGCGGCTGAGAATGCCACGACCGCAAATCCGTCCGCCGAGGCGGGCGGCACGGTGACGCTCGATCCCTTGACCGTCGAAGGCCGCGGTGGCTCGGCGAACGCCGCGGCCAGCACCGAGGCGACGCGCTCATACACCAGCCCAGTCGCGTCGGTCGGGTCCAAGGGGCCGGTCAGCCTCCGCGATATTCCGCAGTCCGTCACCGTGGTCACCCGCCAGCGCATCGAGGACCAAAACATGACGCGGCTGGAGGACGCCCTTCGGCGGGCGACCGGCACGACCATCCTGACCAACGATCACGGGCGCTCCAGCATCTTCTCGCGCGGCTACGAGCTCGACGCGTATATGGTGGACGGATTGCCGTCGCCCCTGTCCAGCGTCTACGGCACCCAGCCGGATCTGGCGCCTTTCGATCGGATCGAGGTGCTGCGCGGCCCCGCCGGCCTGTTCTCCGGGACCGGTGAGCCGGGCGGAACCGTCAACCTCGCCCGCAAGCGGGCGCTCGGCACCTTCTCCGCCAGCGGATCGGGAACGGCCGGCTCGTGGAACAGTTACCGCGCCGAAGCGGACGTGACCGGTCCACTCGTCGAGTCTGGCAAGGCGCGGGCGCGGGCGGTCGGCGTGTTCACCGACCGCGACACCTTCATCGACACCACCCATAACGCGGGAAAGGTCGGCTACGGCACGGTCGAGCTGGATCTGACCGAACAGACGACGCTCTCCTTCGTCGTGTCGCGGGAGGTCAAGGACATCACGCCGTTCAACGGCCTGCCCTCCTACGCCGATGGCCGACTGCTGGATGTCAGCCGCTCGACCTTCATCGGCGCCGATTGGAACCGCTTCGACAATTCGTCCAACGAGGCGATGATCGACCTGGAGCATCGCTTCGACGATGGAGGCGAGGCGCGCGCCGCCGTCCGCTTCGTCGATCGTGACGTCGATTTCAAATACGCCTATGCCGGCAGCTTCGTGAATCCCGTCACCAACACCGTCACGATGACGGCGCTGGCGCGCCAGTACGAGGAGGAATCGCTGGCGGCCGATGTCCATGTCAGCCGGCCCTTCGACCTGTTCGGCCAAACCCACAACGTCACGGTCGGCGCCGACTATCGCCGGTACGACCAGGAACTGGGTCAGGGGACCGCCACCGTGCCCGGCACCGTCAACGTCTTCAACCCCACCAGCAATCTGGCCGAACCGACCATCCGGAACACCCTCCGGACCCGGAACGTGCCGGAGCAATACGCCGGCTACGCCCAGCTCCGGGTCAAGCCGATCACCCCCGTGACCGCGATCCTTGGCGGCCGTCTCAGCTACTACAACCTCGAAACGACCAACCTGATCACCAACGCGGTATCCGAAGTCGAGGTCGATGGCGAGTTCACGCCCCAGCTTGGCCTGATCTACGACCTGACCAAGAACTTCTCGGCCTATGCCAGCTTCACCGAGATCTTCCAACCGCAGACCACACTGGCCAGCAACGGCAAGCCGCTCGATCCGCGCAAGGGGGAACAGTTCGAGATCGGCCTGAAAGGTGAGTTCCTGGATGGTGACTTGACCAGCAGCATCGGCTTCTTCCGCACCAAGGACACCAACCGGCCCGTCGCCAACCCCGCCACCCCCGGCTTCTCCACCGCGGCCGGCGAGGTCGAATCCAAGGGCATCGAGTTGGAGGTCGGCGGCTCGCCGCTGCCGGGCTGGAACATCTTCTCCAGCTATTCCTATCTGCTGAGCGAATACCTGGTGGGCACGCCGGCGCAGGTCGGTCAGGTTTTCAACACCTGGACTCCCAAGCACACCTTCAACCTGTGGACGACATACGATTTCGGCGAGGGACCGCTGGATGGCTTCAGCGTCGGAGCCGGCGCCAAGGCCGTCAGCAGCTATTACGCCCAATCCGGCGCCACCCGCTGGACGCAGGACGCCTACGCCTTGTTCGACGCCCAGATCGGCTATGACCTGACCAAGAACGTCAGCGCCACCCTGTCGGTCAACAACATCCTCGACAAGGAATACTACTCCCGGACGGCTGGATCGACATTGTTCAACTACTACGGCGAGCCACGCAGCTACTGGCTCAAGGTCGCCGCCAAGCTCTGACGGTCATCCACAAGTCAAAACATTCCCAGACAAGCACATCGCAAGGCTCATGACATGATCGGGAAGACGCTGCTGATCCTCGGCTTACTGCTGCCGCTCGCCTACGCGCGGCCGGTGGGGGCGGTCGAGGTCACCGATATCGCCGGGCGCCACGTCGCGGTTCCGGCAAAGGTGGAACGCGTCATCCTGGGCGAGGGCCGCTACCTGCCAGCGCTGGCCATCCTGGACCGTGACGATCCGGTGCGGCGCGTCGTTGGGATGATGGGCGAGTTCGCCCTTCTCGATCCCGCGAGTTATCAGGCGTGGCTCCAACGGTTTCCCGAACTGGCGGAGGTGACGCCCGTCGGGCAGGCGGGACCGGACAGCTTCGGGGCCGAAAAGGCCCTCGCCCTGGCGCCCGATCTGGCGATCTTCGGCATCGAGGGCCATAGCCCCTCGCCCAAGGCCAAGGAATTGCTGGATCAGCTCGAGGCGTCCGGCGTTCCCGTCATCTTCGTCGACTTCCGCAAGGATCCGCTGGTCAACACGCCGCGCAGCGTCGAACTGCTGGGCGAGGTGCTGGGTCGCCAGCGGGAGGCGGCGGAGTTCGTGGAGTACTATCGGAGCCAGATGGATCTGGTGACCAGCCGTCTGGCCGGCGTCACGACACGCCCCAAGGTCTTCGTCGAAGCCCGCGTCGGCCTGTCGGACGAGTGCTGCGCCACCATGGGCAACGGCATGATCGGCCGCTTCATCGAACAGGCGGGCGGCTTCAACATCGCGACGGCGCTGGTCCCCGGAGTCAGCGGCACCGTCAATCTCGAATACCTGCTGGCGAACCAGCCGGACATCTATCTCGCCACCGCCATCGGCTCGACCGCCGGGGCCGGCAAGATGCCGAAGCGGGTGGCGCTCGGCCCCGATGTGGAACCGGACTTCGCCCGTGAGACGCTGGCCCGGTCGCTCAAGCGGCCCGGCATCGCCGACCTGGACGCGGTCGCCTCGGGCAGGGCGCACGCGATCTGGCACCACTTCTACAATTCGCCGTTCAACGTCGCCGCCGTCCAGATCTTCGCCAAGTGGTTCCACCCGGACCTGTTCGCAGACCTGGACCCGGAAGGGACCCTGCGCTCGCTGTACCGCCGGTTTCAGCCGGTGGCCTATTCCGGCACCTACTGGGTGGATCTCAAGTGACCCGCCACCTGACAGCGCTCCAGGAGCGGTCCGCCTCGCTGGCGGATCTCTACGGCGGGTTCATCCGCAACCGGCTGATCGCCATCGGGCTGCTGGCCGTGGGGCTGGCCTGCTCGCTGGTGCTGGACGTCGCGACGGGTCCATCGGGCCTGCCTGTCGCCGACATCCTGACCGGATTGCTCGACCGCGACGCCCTGCCGCGCGGCCAAGCCGTGATCCTGTGGAACATCCGCCTGCCCTACGCCGTGATGGCGGTCCTGGTCGGCGCCGCGCTGGGGCTGGCTGGGGCGGAGATGCAGACCGTGCTCAACAATCCCTTGGCGAGCCCGTTCACGCTGGGCGTCTCGGCCGCCGCCACCCTGGGCGCGGCGCTCGCCATGGCGCTGGAGCCGGATGTGCCCGGCTTGGACGAGACCTGGCTGATCCCGCTCAGCGCCTTCGCCTGCGCCATGGCCGCCACCCTGTTGATCCAGACCCTGGCCGGCCGGTTCGGCGCCGGCACCGATACCGTCGTCCTGTTCGGCATCGCCATGCTGTTCGCGATGAACGCGCTGCTTTGGCTGGTCCAATACGTCGCCAGCACCGATGCACTTCAGCAAATGGTGTTCTGGACCATGGGCAGCCTGGCCCGCGCGACCTGGGAGAAGGTCGCCGTGGTTGCCCTGGTGCTGGCCGCCTGTGTGCCGCTGTCGATGCGGAGCGTCTGGGCGATGACGGCGCTGAGAGGAGGCGACGACCATGCCCGCAGCTTCGGCATCCCCGTCGAGCGGCTGCGCCTGCGCGTGCTGCTGCGGGTCAGCCTGCTGTCGGCCGCCGCCGTCGCCTTCGTCGGAACCATCGGCTTCATCGGTCTGGTCGGCCCGCACATCGCGCGCCTGACCCTGGGCGAGGACCACCGCTTCTATCTGCCGGGCAGCGCGCTGGCCGGCGCCCTGCTGCTGTCGCTCGCCTCGATCGCCAGCAAGAATCTCGTGCCCGGACTGATCCTGCCGGTCGGCATCGTCACCTCCCTGGTCGGCATCCCCCTCTTCATGGCGCTGATCCTGACTCAGGGGAGGAGGCCGTGAGCCTGTCGCTGGAGAACGTCTCCGCCGGCTACGCCGGGCGTCCCGTCCTGTCCGGCCTGGACCTCGCCGAGGTGCCCTCGGGATCGATCGTGGCGCTGGTCGGCGCCAATGGCGCTGGCAAATCGACCCTGTTGCGGGGCATCGCGGGGCTCGGCGAAGCCAAGGGCCGGATCGTGCTGGACGGGCAGGACATCTCCGAACTGCCTCCGGAAATGCTGGTCGGCCGCATCGGCTACCTTCCCCAGGCCCTGCCGCAAGGCAGTTCGCTGATCGCCTACGAGGCGGTCATGAGCGCCGTGAGGGCCGCCCGCCCCGACAGCCCGCGCGCCGGCGGAGCGGCCGCGATCGAACAGGTGTTCGACACGCTCGGCCTGCGCGACTTGGCGATGCGCCGGCTCCGCGAACTGTCCGGCGGTCAGCGGCAGATGGTCGGCCTGGCGCAGGTGCTGGTGCGGAAGCCGCGCCTGCTGCTGCTGGACGAGCCGACCAGCGCGCTCGACCTGCGCTGGCAGCTCACCGTGCTGGAGACCGTCCGCCGCATGGCCGACGCGGAGGGGGCGATCTGCGTCATCGCCATCCACGACATCAATCTGGCGCTCCGGTTCTGCGACCGGCTGGTCGTGCTCGGCGGGGGCGGCGTCCTGTCGTCCGGCCCGCCCGCCACGGCCCTGGACGCCGATGTGTTGCGCCGGGCCTACGGCATCGAGGCGCGTGTCGAAGCCTGCTCCAGGGGCTTCGCCATCGTCCTGGCCGACCACGCCCTTTCCCTGGACCACCATTCCCCATGATCGCGTCGCGACAAGGAGTTCGAAGATGAGCGGTAATGAAGCCCTGCGGTGCGATTTCGACTCCGCCGCTTCCGCCAGTCAACTTCTCGGAAACCACAGGGCCGGATCGCCCTTCTTCTTCGCCTCGCCGCGCGGCACGCTGCTGGCGCAGGGCGTCCACTCCCGCGTCGCGGGACCGGCCACCGAGCCGGGCGACCTGCCCCAGCGCGTCGCGCGGACGCTGGCGCTGGCCCGGAAGTCCGGCCATTCCAACCCGGCGGTGGTCGGCGCCATTCCGTTCGACCCGGCGACGCCCGCCCAGCTGGTCGTGGCGCGGACGCTCCACAGCGCCGGCCGGCTGTCGTTCGACCGGCCCCATCAGGCGCCCGAACCGGCGGCCGGCGATTGCGCTGCGCGCATGGTGCCGGAACCGGCCGAATACAGACGCGGCGTCGAGACCGCGCTGGAGCGCATCGCTGGCGGAAGCCCGGCCAAGGTCGTGCTGTCGAGGACCTTGGAACTGACCTCCGACACGCCGATATCGGTCGAGCGCCTGCTCTACAACCTGGCACGCCACAACCCCCAGGGCTACAGCTTCGCGGTGGACCTGCCGGGCGGCAGGACGCTGATCGGGGCGAGCCCGGAGCTTCTGGTCTCCAAGTCAGGCCGGCAGGTGGTCGCCAATCCGCTCGCCGGATCGGCCGCCCGCTCCGCCGATCCGGTCGAGGACCAGCGCCGCGCCGAGGCTCTGCTGGCTTCGGCCAAGGACCGTCACGAGCACGCCGTCGTGGCCGACGCGGTCGCGGCCGCCCTGCGCCCCTATTGCCGGTGGCTCGACGTCCCCGCCGAGCCATCGCTGATCCAGACGCGGACGCTCTGGCATCTCTCGACCGAGATCCGGGGTGAGCTGACGGATTACGCGACCTCGTCGCTGACACTGGCCTCGGCGCTCCACCCCACCCCCGCGGTGTGCGGCCACCCAACCGCCGAGGCGCGGGCGCTGATCGGCGAGGTCGAGACGTTCGACCGGGGCTTCTTCACCGGCATGGTCGGCTGGTGCGACGCGATCGGCGATGGCGAGTGGGCGGTGACGATCCGGTGCGCCGAGGTCGAGGGGCATAAGCTCCGGCTGTTCGCCGGGGCCGGCATCGTCGCCGGGTCGACGCCGGAGAAGGAGTTGGCGGAGACCGGCGCCAAGTTCCGCACCATGCTGAACGGCATGGGAATCCGGCACCCGGTGGAGACGGCGTGATGGCCGGCGCGCCTCCCACTCCCCTGCCCGGATTCATCCCCTGGCCGGAACCTTGGGCCGAACGGTACCGGCGGGCGGGACACTGGCGCGGCGATACCTTCGGCGGCCTGCTGCGCGCCCTCGCCGGACGCTTCGGCGGCCGGACCGCCCTCGTCGATGGCGAGCGCCGCTGGAGCTACCGCGATCTCGACCAGAAAGCCGACCGGCTGGCGGCGGGGTTCGCCCGCCTCGGCCTCGGGCCGCGCGACGCGGTCGTGGTGCAACTGCCCAACACGGCCGAGTTCTTCGCGGTGATCTTCGCGCTGTTCCGGCTGGGCGCCCTGCCGGTCTTCGCCCTGCCCGCCCACCGGAGCCTGGAGATACGATATTTCTGCGAGTTCACCCGGGCCAAGGCCTATGTCATCCCCGGCGCCGCGACGGGTTTCGACTATCGCGGACTGGCTTCGGGCATCAGGGACACCGTGTCCAGCGTCGAACACGTCATCGTCGCGGGGGAGTCGCCCGGAGCGTCGGGCGGCGTGATCGCCCTGGACGATCTGCTGGACGAGCCGCACGATCAGTTCGTGTCCAGCGCCGGTCCCACCGGCGGTGACGTGGCGTTCTTCCAGCTTTCCGGCGGCAGCACCGGCGTGCCCAAGCTGATCCCCCGAACCCACGACGACTACATCCTCAGCCTGCGCGGGAGCGTCGAGATCTGCGGGCTGGACGACACCAGCGTCTATCTCGCGGTCCTGCCGGTCGCCCATAACTTCCCGCTCAGCTCACCCGGCACGCTGGGAACCCTGCTGGCCGGCGGCACCGTGGTGCTGGCGCCCCGGCCCAGCCCGGACGAGGCGTTTCCGCTGATCGAGCGCGAGCGCGTCACCATCACGGCGGTCGTGCCGCCGCTGGCGCTGGTCTGGCTGGAGGCCGCCGCGACACTCCGCCACGACCTGTCCAGCCTGCGCGTCCTCCAGGTCGGCGGCGCCAAGTTCGGACCGGAGGCGGCGGCCCGCGTAAAGCCGACGCTGGGTTGCCAGCTTCAGCAGGTGTTCGGCATGGCCGAGGGGTTGGTCAACTACACGCGGCTGGACGATCCCGACGACATCGTGATCCACACCCAGGGGCGCCCGATCTCGCCCGACGACGAGATCCTGGTGGTGGACGACGACGACCGCGAGGTGCCGGCCGGTGCGGTCGGCCATCTGCTGACGCGCGGCCCCTACACGATCCGGGGCTATTACGACTCGCCCGAGCACAACGCGCGCGCCTTCACCCCCGATGGCTTCTATCGCACCGGCGACTTGGTCAGGCTGACCCCCCTGGGGTATCTGGTCGTCGAGGGCCGGGCCAAGGACCAGATCAACCGCGGCGGCGACAAGGTCGCGGCCGAGGAGGTCGAGAACCACATCCTGGCCCATCCCGCCGTCCGCGACGTGGCCGTCGTCGCCATGCCCGACGCCTTCCTGGGGGAAAGGACCTGCGCCTTCGTCATCGCTCGGGGCGCCGCCCCCAAGGGCGTCGAGATCACCCGCTTCCTCCGCGACCGGGGGCTGGCCGCCTACAAGATCCCCGACCGCGTCGAGTTCGTCGACGCCTTCCCCGAGACCGGCGTCGGCAAGGTCAGCAAGAAGACCCTGCGCGCGGCCATCGCGGCGAAATCGCGCGGCGGCGCCCCCTCCTAAACCGCCGCGAGAAGACTTCGACCGTTACCGAAATCAAGCAAAGGAGACCGATCCGCCATGGCGATCCCGACCATCCAATCCTACCCGATGCCCGGACCCGCGGACCTGCCCGCCGGCAAGGTGGCCTGGCGACCCGATCCGGAACGGGCGGTCCTGCTGATCCACGACATGCAGGAATACTTCCTCGACTTCTTCGATGTCTCGCGGGAGCCGATCCCGGAGCTGATCGCCAACCTGCGCCGCGTTCGCGAGCGCTGCGCGGCGCTCGGCATTCCGGTGGTCTTCACGGCTCAGCCGGCGGAGCAGACGCCGGAACAGCGCGGCTTGCTGACCGACATGTGGGGACATGGGCTGAAGACCCGGCCGCACCGCCAGCCGGTGATCGCCGAACTGGCGCCGGCACCCGGTGACGTCGTCCTGGTCAAATGGCGCTACAGCGCGTTCCAGCGGTCCGACCTGCGCCAGAGGATGCTGGACTGGGACCGCGACCAGTTGATCATAGGCGGTGTCTACGCCCATATCGGCTGCATGATGACGGCGGCGGACGCCTTCATGGGCGACGTCAAGCCGTTCCTCGTCGCCGACGCGCTGGCCGATTTCTCGGCCGAGAACCACGCCACGGCGCTGACCTGGGTGGCACAGCGCTGCGGCGTCGTCACCACGACAGCGAGCCTGCTGGACGATTTGGGAGAACCCCGCGCAACAGTGGTCGATCCCGGGTCGCTGGCGGCGGGAGCGGCGCACCCGCCGGCCGGGCCGGCCGACGTGCTGGCGGATGTCGCCCAGGCCCTTGGCGTGCCCGTGGCGGATATCGGTTTGGACGACAACCTGCTGGACCATGGCATCGATTCGATCCGCATCATGAGCCTGGTCGAGCGGTGGCGCCGGGTCGGCGCCGAGGTCACCTTCGTCGAACTGGCGGATAGCCCGACGGTCGGGGCATGGTGGGCGCTCCTGGCGACACGGATTGGACATACCCGCGATGCCTGACGCGCGACACCCCGGCTGGCCCTTGTCGGCGGCCCAGTACGGTATTTGGCTTGGCCAGCAACTGGACCCGGCGAGCCCGGCCTACAACACGGCCGGTTGTGTCGAGATCGCGGGGCCGGTCGATCCCAGCCTGTTCCAGCGCGCCGTCCGCCGCGCGATGGAGGAGACGGACGCTGTCCACATGCTGTTCGTCCAGGACGCCGACGGGCCCCGGCAGATCCGCCAAGGAGTCGACTGGGTCATGCCCATGGTCGATGTCGGCGGCGCCCCCGATCCGGAAGCCGCGGCCATGGCCTGGATGCGGCGGGATCTGGAAACCATCGTCAGGCTCGATCGCGACCCGCTTTTCGGGCAGGCGCTGTTCAAGGCGGCGGACGACCGCTGGTTCTGGTACCAGCGCATCCATCACGTCGCGATGGACGGTTTCGGCTATTCGCTGCTGGCCCGGCGCGTCGCCGACCTCTATTCGGCGCTGGCGGCGAACCGGCCCGAGCCCGCCGCCGCCATAGCACCGTTCCGCGCCGTGGTCGACGAGGATCTGGCCTATCGCTCGTCGCCCGCCTTCGACCACGACCGGGACTTCTGGCTCGACCGGTCGACCGGCTGGCCGGAACCGGTGAGCTTCTCGGAGCGCCGGTCGCCGATCGCGCGCGGCTTCATCCGGGAGACCGGGTCGCTGCCGGCGAGCGTGCTGGAACGCCTGACCGCGGTGGCGGCCAACGCCGGCGCCGGCTGGCCCGACGTGGTGACGGCGGCGGTGGCGGCGTTCCTCCACGGCAGGACGGGCGCCACCGACATCGTGCTGGGATCGCCGGTAATGGGCCGACTGGGCTCGGCCTCGCTGCGGGTACCCTGCATGGCGATGAACATCGTGCCCCTGCGGCTGCGGCTGGAACCGGGCTTCAGCCTGTCCGGCCTGACGCGTCAGGTGGCGGAGGAACTGCGGCTGATCCGCCCCCACCAGCGCTACCGGCACGAACAGATCCGCCGGGACTGGAAGATGCTGAACGGCCAGCGCCGGTTGTTCGGCCCCGTCGTCAACATCATGCCGTTCGACTATCACCTGCGGTTCGACGGCCATCCCGGCACCGCCCACAACATCTCCGCCGGACCGGTGGAGGACTTGTCGATCGGCGTTTACAGCCGCTCCGACGGAACGGGACCGCGCATCGACTTCGACGCCAATCCGGCGTGTTACGACGCGGTTGAGCTGGCGGACCTGCGCCGGGAGTTCATCGACTTCCTGACCAACTCGATCCGGTCGTCTGACCGGCCGGCGGAGGTGGCGCGGCTGGCGCCGAGGACACCGATCCTGGATGGCGGCCCTTTGCCCGGAGCGGCGCGCGCGGTACTCGACATGATCACCGAACAAGCCCGCCTCCGCCCCGAGGCCCTGGCGGTGGTCCAGGACGGAACGGAACTGACCTATGGCCAATTGGTCCGGGCGGCGGCCGACCTCGCTGGGCGGCTGGCGGAGCAGGGTGCGGGACCCGGCCAGTTGATCGCGATCCGGATGCCGCGCGGCCCGGATTGGGTCGTCGCGATCCTGGGTGTCATGCTGGTGGGAGCGGCCTACCTACCGCTCAACCCCGAGGGGCCGGAGGCCCGCGACGCCGCCATCCTCAAGGACGCCGCCCCCACCCTGCTGATCGGGCCGGAATTGGCGATCACGGCGCTCGACGCCGGTTTCGGGCCGATCCTGCCGGCCGAAAGCCTCGCCTATGTCATTTACACCTCCGGTTCCACCGGGCTTCCGAACGGTGTGATGATCAGCCGGCGGGCGCTCGATCACTTCGTCGCGGGCGCCACCGCGCGCTACGGCATCACCCGCGACGACCGGGTGCTTCAGTTCGCGCCCCTGCACTTCGACGCCAGCGTCGAGGAGATCCTCCTGACCTTGTGCGCCGGCGCCGTCCTGGTGCTCCGCACCGACGCGATGATCGGGTCCCTGCCCCGGTTCGTGGACGCCGTGGCACGGCACGGCGTCACCGTGCTCGACCTGCCGACGGCGTACTGGAACGAGCTGACCCACGCCGTCGCGTCGGGTGCCGCACCTTTGCCGCCGTCGGTGCGGCTGGTCATCATCGGGGGCGAGGCGGCTCTCGCGGAACCCGTGCGGCGCTGGCGCGAGGCGGTGGGGTCCGCCGTCACGCTGCTGAACACCTATGGTCCGACGGAGGCGACGGTGGTCGCTACGGTCGCGACCCTCGCCGGCTCCGGCGCTCCGCCACCGGGCGAGGACATCCCGATCGGCCTGCCCTTGCCGGGAATGTGGGCGACGGTGCTCGACGGCGACGAACGGCCGGTCCGGCGCGGCGGCGTCGGCGAACTTCATCTGGTCGGCGGCGCCCTGGCCGAGGGGTATCTCGGACGCCCGGAACGCACCGATGAGCGCTTCGTCACGCTGGGCGGAGCGCTCGGCACGACACGCGCCTACCGCACCGGCGATCTGGTGCGGCTCGGCGGCGATGGCCGGCTGGTGTTCGTCGGCCGGGTCGATGACGAGTTCAAGATCAGCGGCCACCGCGTGGCGCCGCAGGAGATCGAGGCGGCGCTGCTCGCCTGTCCCGGCATCCGCGAGGCCGCCGTGGTCGGCCACATCCTGCCGGGAGGCGCCCGGCGCCTGTCCGCGCATGTCGTGGCCGACCAGCCGCCGCCGGCCTTGGAAACCCTGCGCCACCACCTGCGCCAAGCGCTGCCCGCAAGCGTGATCCCGGCCGGCTTCGTGTTCACCAACCGCCTGCCCCGCAACGCCAACGGCAAGATCGACCGCTCGGCGCTGCGCGAGGCGCCCGGCATCAACGCCGAGGATGCCTCCCCGCCCGCCCTGACGCCGCCCGTGATGACGAAGATGGAACGGATCGTCGGTGAGGTTTGGCGGGATGTCCTCGGCCATGCGGACATCGGATCATCCGACGACTTCTTCGAACTGGGCGGCCAATCGCTCCAGGCCATCCAGGCGGCCAACCGGCTCTCCGTCCGGATCGGTCGCGACGTCCCGGTCGCGGCCCTGTTCCAGCACTCCACCGTGGCGGCGCTGGCCGGGTTCCTCGACACCGGACCTCCGGAAGCCACCCGGCCAACGCTGTTCTGCGTGCATCCCGCCGGTGGCATGGCCTGGTGCTATCTGGCCATGGCGAAGCTGCTGCCGGACCAGCCGATCCACGGCATCCAGGCGCGCGGCTTGGAGGCGGACGAGCCCCCGCCGACCAGCCTGGAGGCGTTGGCGCTCGACTACGTGGCGGAAATCCGCCGGCTCCAGCCGACCGGCGCCTACCACCTGCTGGGCTGGTCGGCTGGCGGCGTGATCGCCCATGCGATGGCCGTCCAACTGCAAGCCGATGGACAGGAGGTGGCGCTGCTGGCGATGCTGGACGCCTATCCGTCGGAGCAATGGTCGCATCTTGGCCCGCCCGGCGAGCGAGACGCCCTGGCGGCCTTGCTCAACGTCGCGGGCCACGACAGGACGGCGCTCCGCGATGCCGCCTTGGACCGCGCCGGCGCCCTGACACTGCTTCGGGCGGAGGGCGGCCCCCTCGCCTCGCTGGACGCGGAACGGCTGGACCGCCTGATCACGGTCACGTCCACCATGATCAACCTGCTGCGCGGCGCCCGCCATGGACGTTTCCGCGGCGATCCCCTGTTCTTCACCGCCGCCGTTCCGCGCCCGGAAACCTGGCTGTCGTGGCGGGCCTGGCAGCCGCATGTCGATGGCCGGATCGACAACGTCGACCTCGACTGCGCGCATCCCGCCATGCTGAAGCCGGCGCCACTCGCCGAGATTTGCCGCCACCTCGCGGCGCGGATCGAGCGGCGCCCCCTCCCCGGAAAGAGCTTCCAATGACCGCCTCCCCAGCACATCCAGCCGAGAACCAGTCCCCCGACTGGAGCGACATCGAAGGCTCGGCGGCGCCCGGCTACTTCGTCGATTACCTGGACCGCGTCACGGCGCAATCCGAGATGCGGCGTTATAAGCAGCGCACGTATCGGCTTCTCGGCGTCGGACCCGGATCGCGCATCCTGGATATCGGCTGCGGCACCGGCGACGACGCGCTGGCCATGGCCGCGATGGTCGGCGACGGTGGCAGGGTGGTCGGCCTCGACCATTCCCAATCCTTGATCGACGAGGCCCGGACGCGCGTGACGGCCGAGACGGCGGCGGTCGAGTTCACGGCCGGCGATGTCCATCGGCTGGACTTCCCGGATGGCGGTTTCGACGGCTGCCGCGCCGACCGCGTCTTCATGCACCTGCGCGACCGCGAACGGGCGCTGGCGGAGATGATCCGCGTCACGCGGCCGGGCGGCCGGGTGCTGGTGCGCGAGCCGGACTGGGACACCCTGATCATCGACGGTCCCGGCCGGGACCTGACACGGCGGGTGATTCAAGGTCATTTCGACCGGGTCGTGCTGAACGGCTGGGCCGGCCGGGAACTGTATCGGCTGTTCCGTAGGGCCGGGCTGGAGCGGGTCGAGATCGCCGACACCTCCACCCTGGTCCTGACCGACTTCGCCACCGCCAACCAGTTCTACGGCTTGGAGGCCGCCGCCCGGGCCCTGAACGGGGAGGCGGACGGCTGGCTCGACCACTTGCGGCAAGCGGACGCCGACGGGCTGTTCTTCAGCGCCGTCACCGGCTTCACCGCGGTTGGACACAAGCGATGACGGAGGTGGAGACCGCCCCCCGCCGAACGCCGCCCCGGCTGCTGCAGGTGCTTAGCGCCACGCGGGTGACGCCGCGCATGCTGCGCGTCACGCTGGGTGGCGCCGACATGGCGGGTTTCCCCGAGGGATCGGACGGATCGCACATCAAGGTCTTCCTGCCGCTCGCCGGGCAAGACAGGCCCGTATTGCCGACCCTGGGCCCGAAAGGTCCCGTCTGGCCGCCGCGCGATCAGCGCCCCATCACCAGGACCTACACCGTCCGCCGCCATCACGCCGGCCGCGGTGAGTTGGAGATCGACTTCGTGCTGCATGACGACGCGGGTCCCGCCTCGTCCTGGGCGGCGGCGGCCAAGCCGGGAAACTTCATCGGACTGGCCGGACCAGCCGGACCCGACCGGGTGATCCGCGACGCCGACTGGCATGTCATGGCGGGCGACATGTCCGCCCTTCCCGCTATCGCCGCGGCGCTGGAATCCCTGCCGGCCGCCGCCCGCGGTCACGCCTTCATCGAGGTGCCAGACGCCGGCGAGCGGCAGCGGATCGACACGGCGTCCCAGGTCACCATCCACTGGCTTCACCGGGATGAAGCGGGCAACGACCGCGCCGACCTGCTGGAACAGGCGGTGCGCGCCATGCCTTGGCCCGACGGCACCCTCTCCGCCACGATCGCCGGGGAGAGCGGCGCCGTGGTCGCCATCCGGGACTATCTGCGCCGCGAACGCGGCCTGGACCGGAACGCGATCTACGCGGTGCCCTATTGGAAGGCCAGCCTGACGGAGGAAGGCTACCACGAGGAACGGCACCGCATCATGGACACCATGGATTGACGGCGATGCCCCACAACCGAATCGCCCTCGTGACCGGCGCCGCGCGCGGCATCGGCGCCGCCGTCGTCCAAGCCCTGTCAGATCAGGAGGCCCGCGTCGCGGCGCTGGACCGGGACGCGGGCGCCCTCGCCGACCGCTGGTCCGATACACCCGCCGTGACGCCGATCGTCACCGACATCACCGACGCCGCCGCGGTGGAGGCCACCGTCCAGCGGGTCGAGCGGGACCTTGGGCCGATCGCCATCCTGGTCAACGTCGCCGGCATCCTGCGCCTGGGCCCAGTCCAGGACCTGACCGCCGAGGATTGGGTCGCCACCTTCGCCGTCAACACCACCGGCGTCTTCCACGTCTCGCGCGCCGTGACCCGCGGGATGATCCAACGCCGGTCGGGCGCGGTGGTTACGGTCAGCTCCAACGCCGCGGCGGTTCCCCGCGTCCACATGGCGGCCTACGCCGCGTCCAAGGCCGCGTCGACCATGTTCACGCGATGCCTGGGCCTGGAATTGGCCGATCACGGCATCCGCTGCAACATCGTCTCGCCCGGCTCGACCGACACCGACATGCAGCGCCAGCTTTGGACCGACGCGTCAGGCCCCGACCGCGTCATCGCCGGCTCGCTCGAAGCCCATCGGCTCGGCATACCGCTGAGGCGGATCGCGACACCGGAGGACATCGCCGACGCCGTCGTCTTCCTGGTGTCGGACCGGGCCCGCCACATCACCCTTCACGACCTGCGGGTCGATGGCGGCGCCACGCTGGACGCGTGAGCCCGCCGCCGAAACTCAGGCCCTGATCTTCTCCAGACCGCTCCAGTCGAACGCGATGCCATGTCCCGGCCGCTCGGGCGCCACCGCGACGCCGTCCTCGACCCGCAGGGGCTCGGCGATGTAGCGCTCCAGGCCGAAGCCGTGGGCTTCCAGATAGGAGCGGTTCGGGCAGGCGGCCAGCAGGTGGACGGTCACGTCATGGGCGCCGTGGCTGGTCACCGGCAGGTTGAAGGCCTCCGCCAAGTGGGCGATCTTCATGAACGGCGTGACGCCGCCGCAGTTGGTGACGTCCGGCTCGGGATAGGTCACGCCGCCGCCCGCGATGTAGAGCTTGAACTCCCACAGGCTGCGCAGGTTCTCGCCCGCCGCGATCGGCAGGCCGCCCTCGCGGACGATCCGCGCGTGGCCGGCGGGGTCGTCGGGGATGGTCGGCTCTTCCAACCACGTCAGGTCGTAGGGCTGGAAAGCGCGGGCGGCGCGGATCGCCTCGTCCACGCCCCATTTCATGTTCGCGTCGACCATCAGGGGGAATCCCCGGCCCAGGTGCTCGCGCATCGCGGCGATCCGCTCGACATCCTCGAACAGGTCCTTGCGGCCGACCTTCATCTTGATCGCGCGGAAGCCCTTGTCCAGGTTGCCGTCGGTTTGGCGCAGCAAGGCGTCGAGCGGCAGGTCCAGGTCGATGCCACCGGCGTAGCAGGGCACGCGGGGATCGTAGCCGCCGAGCAGCCGCCAGAGCGGCAGCCCGGCCCGCCGCGCCTTGAGGTCCCACAGCGCCATGTCGAACGCCGAGATGGCCAGCACCGTCGGTCCCCCGCGGCCGCCGTAGTGCAGCGCCCACCACGCCTTCAGCCACAGCCGCTCGATCGCGTCGGCGTCCTCGCCGGCCATCAACTCGGTCATCTCGCGCGTCAGCACGGCGTCGATCGCGGCGCCGTTGCGGCCAACGGTGAAGGTGTAGCCGACGCCTTCCTCTCCATCGGCGTCGCGCAGGCGGACGGTGTTCAGCTCGAAGGCCTTGATCTCGCCGTGGGTGCTATCGCTCAACACCACCGGCAGGGGGATGCGGTAGAAGCCGGGGGTGATGGAAGTCAGCTTTGCCATTGTGCTTTTCTATCCAGTGCTGTGCGGTTCGGCCCGACCCTTCGTTCCTCAGTCCAGCCGCTGGCCGGACTCGGCGTCGAACAAGTGGACATGCGCGGTATCCGGCTGGATCCGCAGGGTCTCGCCAGGGTTGGGCAGGATGCGGCTGCGGAACAGGCAATCCAGCTCGGTGTGGCCACCCTTGACCACGATCAGCGTCTCCGATCCGGTCGGCTCGACCACCACGACCTCGACCGGCACGCCGGCGTCGCTCAGCGTGATGTGCTCGGGCCGCAAACCATAGATGGCGGGACGGCCGGACGCGGCGGCTCCGGTAAACCGATCGGTCGGCAGCGGCAGGCGCATGCCGCCGCTGGTCACGAAGGCGCCGCCCTCGATCCGCCCCTCCAGCAGGTTCATGGCCGGCGAACCGATGAAGCCGGCGACGAAGACGTTGCCCGGCCTGTCGTATAGTTCCAGCGGCGCTCCCATCTGCTCGACGATGCCGTCGCGCATCACCACGATCTTGTCGGCCATGGTCATGGCCTCGATCTGGTCGTGGGTGACATAGACCGTCGTGGTCTTCAGGCGTTGGTGCAGTTCCTTGATCTCGGCGCGCATCGCGACCCGCAGCTTGGCGTCCAGGTTCGACAGCGGCTCGTCGAACAGGAACACCTTGGGATCGCGCACGATCGCCCGGCCCATGGCGACGCGCTGCCGCTGGCCGCCGGACAGCTCCTTGGGATAGCGGTCCAGCAGCTTGGTCAGCCCGAGGATGTCGGCCGCCTTGTTGACCCGGACCTCGATGTCGGACTTCTTGGCGCGGCGCAGCCGCATCGAGAAGGCCATGTTCTCCGCGACCGTCATGTGCGGGTAGAGCGCGTAGTTCTGGAACACCATGGCGATGTCGCGTTCCTTGGGCGGCACGTCGTTGACCACCCTCGGCCCGATGCGGATCTCCCCGCCGGTGATGCTCTCCAGCCCGGCCAGCATCCGCAGCAGCGTCGATTTCCCGCAGCCGCTGGGGCCAACCAGGATGACGAACTCGCCGTCCTGGATGTCCACCGAAACGCCATGGAGAACCTGCGCCGCGCCATAGGCCTTACGGACGTCCCTGATCTCAACCGATGCCATAGCGGAATTCCTCTTTGTCGGGGGACGCGTTCAGCTCTTGACCGCTCCGGCCGTCAGGCCGCCGACCATGTAGCGTTTGAAGGTGTAGTAGATCGCGGCCGGCGGCAGCGCGTAGATCAGGCCGGTGGTCATCAGCAGTTCCCACGGCGAATCGTCGGCCGACAGGAAGTTGCCCAGCGCCACCGGCAGCGTGATCTCGGTGTCGCGCGACAGCAGCAGGAACGCGTAGAGGTACTCGTTCCAGGCAAGCAGCAGGGCGTAGGTCCCGACAGCCACCAGAGACGGCTTCATCAGCGGCAGATAGACCATCCAGAACAGCTGCATGGGCGAGGCGCCGTCCACCACCGCCGCCTCGTCCAATTCATAGGGCAGCTTGTCCGACGCCTGCTTGAGCACCCAGATGGCGTAGGGGGTCGCGACCGTCACCATCGCCAGGATCAGCGCCCACTTGCTGTTTAGCAGGCCATAGACGCCCATGGTCCTGTACATCGGGACCGCCAGGAACGCCGCCGGGATGAAGTAGGTGAACAGCGCCAGGTTCATCACCGTGCGTCCGCCCTCCACCTTCAGGCGGCTGATCGCGAAGGCCGCGAAGGTCGCGATCAGCAGTGTCAGCACCCCGGTCGAAACCGCGATGATCAGCGAGTTGGCCAGCTGTTCCCAGAAGTGGATCAGGAAATAGTGGTCCTGGTTCAGCACGATCTGGAAATTGCGCAGCGTCGGTTCGTCGGGCCAGAGCTTGCCGGAGAACGCGGTGTCGCGCGGCGAGATCGCGAACAGCACGAGATGGTATATGGGCAGCAGCGTCCACAGCAGCACCGGGATGCCGATCAGCAGGAGCTTGGCCTCGCCCGTGACGTTCTTGAGGATATTCGCCTTCATTTGGACAGACGCCTCATCATGAAGTACACCAGCGGCAGCACCAGCGGCAGCGCCGTGACGATCGCGGCCATCGACAGGTTGACCTGATCGAGGCGCAGGTAGCGGATACCCAGGGTCGCCAGCACGTGGGTCAGGTCGGCCGGACCGCCGCCGGTCAGCAGGTAGACGCTGTTGAAGTCGCCGAGTGTCCAGATCATCGACAGCACCGTGCAGGTCACGTACAGCGTCTTCATCGACGGCCACGTGACGAAGCGGAACTGCTGGACCGAGCTGGCGCCATCGACCGAGGCCGCCTCGTACAGGTCCTTGGAGATCGCCAGCCGGCCGGACAGCAGGATCAGGGTCCAGAACGGCAGGCTCTTCCAGATGTGGACCAGGATCGAGAAGGCCAGGCCCAGGGTCGGATCGTTGAGCCAGTTCGGCCCGTCCTCGGCGGTCAACCTGAAGATCAACTGGTTGATGATGCCCCATTCCGGGTTGAGCATGAACCGGACCGACAGGATGGTCGGGATCGACGGCACCGCCCAAGGCAGGATGAAGATCAGCGACAGCCAGCGGATCCAGATCCTGTCATGCAGGAAGAACCCCGACAGCAGCAGCGCCACGGCCATCTTGAGGTTGACGCCGATCAGCAGGAAGACGAGCGTGTTGAAGATGGAGCGGACGAAGATCGGATCTTCGAACAGCTCCACATAGTTGTGCGGGTCCCGCGCCAGCCAGAAGCCGTAACAGACGGGATAGACGACGAAGAACAGGAAGACCAGGACGTAGGGCACCAGCAGGATGGTGCCCCAGATCCGCGTTTGCGACCAGCCCTTGGGCTTGGGCCGTGTAGCGGTGCCCGTCTCGGAAACCGTCAGCGTGTTCATAGGATCCGCCGCACTCGTTGGAGAGGGAAACTGAGGGATCGCCGGAAATGGCGCCGGGGCCGACCGGCTTCCCCATCGCCCTCACGGCGACGGGGAGCCGAACGGCCCGGCTTCCGCCCAAGCCTTAGCCGGCGACGGCCTTGACGCGGGCCAGCATCTCATCGACCGCCTTGTCGACCGGCACCTTCTCGTTGAGGACGCGGTTGGCGGCCTTGGCCCAGACGTTCTCGTTGTTCAGGATCGTGAACTTGTAGTTCTTGGTGAACTCGAACGTCACGGTACCGGCCTTGAACTGATTGTAGACCGACTGGCGATGCGGGTCGGCCTTCCAGAACGGCCGCTCCTGGCCTTCCTTGGTCACCGGGAACCAGCGGCCCAGCGAACCCTCGACATAGGGGGTCAGGTTCTCCTCCTGCAGGAGGAAGCTCACGAACTCCTTGCCGCGGGTCTTGTTGCGGGCGTTGGCGAAGACCACGCCGGTCTTGACCGCCGCCCGGTAGACCATCTGGGAGCCGTCGGGCTTCTGCGGGAAACCGGCGGTGCGGATCAGTTCGTTATAGTTCTTCTTGGCCTGGGCCCGCTGCTCGTCGTTCAACGTCGCGTTGCTCATGTCGTCCAGCCACTTGGCCGCGATCGAGATGGTCGCGTTGTGGGTCAGGACGGTCGTCTTGTTGTGGAACGCGACGTTGTTGTCCGGGTCCTTCCAGCTGGTCGCCGACGGCGGCACGCAACCCGACGTGTAGGGTGCCGTGTAGTCGGTCAAGGCGCCGACCAAGCCCTGCTTGACGGCGGGATCGTCGACCAGGAGCTTGCCGTCGTCATCGACCATCTTGACGTTGTAGGCGTCGGCGAAGGTCAGGAACGAGAAGAATGAGTCGCTGCTGTCGACGCCCAGCGGCTGGCCGATGCCATAGCCCCGCTGGCCCGAAGCCTTGCGGTAGGCCGGCTGCACCTTGGAGCACCAGAACGACCAGTATTCCTTCCATGTCTTCGGAACGTCGGACTCCTGGAAACCGGCCTGGTTCAGCATATCGATCCAGTATTCGATATGCATGGTCTGCTGCTTGATCGGGAACGCGTAATAGGCGCGCTTGCCGCTGGCCTCGTTCTGCAGATAGGTCGTCTCGATCGTGTTCGGCGCGAACCGGTCCTTGAGCGGCGTGATGACGTCCGAGATATCCTCCAGCCGACCCTCGTAGGCCCATTTGCCGGTGACCTGGAAATCATAGACGTCGGAATAGGCCACGTCTGGCGGCGTGCCCGAGTCCAGCGCCGCGACCGTCTTCGGGATCATGTCCTGGACGGGATACTGCGACAGCTCGACCTTGACGCCGGTCTTCTCCTCGAACTTCTTGATCGCGGCGTAGAGCGCGTCGTCCTCGGATTTGTAGAAGCCCTTGACCCAATAGACGTTCAGCGTCTCCTGCGCCGACGCCTGTCCGGCGATGGCCGTCAGACCAACCGCGAAAACGGCACCCAACAATATAGATTTCATCGCATCCTCCACTGTTCTCATCGTCTTTTCTTTGACTTGTGTTCGCCAGACTTTCGAAGACCGTCACCTCCATCACATGATGCCGGTCCTCCCGAAGATGTCCTCGGTGCGGTCGCCGCGCTCGATCATCACCCGGACTGCCTCCTCGCCCTCGACCTTCTCCAGAGCCAGCGCCACGATCTCGGCCGCGTGCTCGCGGGGGATCGCCAGCACGCCGTCGATATCGCCCACGATCACATCGCCAGGAGCGACGCGGGTGCCGTTGCCGAACTCGATCGAGCACCGGAAGTCGATGACGCGACCCCTCACCCGCTGGTCCTGCGCGTAGGCTCCATGGGAGAAGACGGGAAACCCCAGGGCGCGAATGCCCCGGGTATCGCGGTGGAAACCATCGACCACGGCCCCGGCGGCACCGAGCGTCCGGGCGCGCGTGCTCATCAGTTCGCCCCACAGGGCGTAGCGCGGCGAGCCGCCGGTGCAGATATAGACCTCGTCCCGCTTCAGCTCGTCGAGAGCCCGGAGCATCAGGCCGAACGGGTTGGCTTTGCCGCTCTCGGCACCAAGGGTGTCACCATGGCAGTCGGCTTCCAGCACCGGCATGGCGCGGCCGGCGATCATCATGTCGGGGTCTAGCGCGCGGATTTCCGGCGGCAGGAACTGTCGGGTCAAGCCGCGCGTATCCATCACGTCGCCAATGACGGCGGTGAACAGCCGGGTTCTGATGAGTTCGAGAATGTCCGTGTCGTTCGGCACGGGCCTGCCTTCCCCTGTTATGCCGCTCTGGTATGGCAGCTTTGTCCCGATCCTACCGTGGCTTCATGTCACATCAAAGCTGGAATTGGTTGGAACGAAACTTGCCCAGGATTGACAGACGCGCCATGGTGTGCCGCCACCGTCCTGGTGCCCGTGTTCAAACCAATAAGGCGCTCCGAAAAGCCATGTCCAAGCCCGAGATCCTGCAGATCGCCCCGATGTTGCCGATCGTCACCGATCAGCTCGACAAGATGTTCACCCTGCATCGTTTGTGGGAAGCCTCCGACAAGGACGCCTGGCTGACGGAGCATGGCGCGCGAATCAGGGGGGTCGCCGCCGGAGGCCACGCCGGGGTCGACGAGAGCCTGATGGCCCGGCTTCCCACCCTGGAAATCATCGGCGCCTTCGGCGTCGGCTATGATCAGATCGATGCCAAATGGGCCGGCGAGCACGGCATCGTCGTGACCAACACCCCGGACGTCCTGACCGACGAGGTCGCCGACCTGACCATCGGCCTGCTGCTCTCGACGGTCCGCCAGATCCCCGGCGCCGAGCGGCATCTGCGGGAGGGCAAATGGCCCGCCGGCAACTATCCGCTGACCGCGTCGCTGCGCGGCCGCAAGGTCGGCATCCTGGGACTGGGCCGCATCGGCAAGGCCATCGCCAAGCGGTTGCAAGCCTTTGGCCTGCCGATCTCGTATTATGGCCGGCACAAGCAGGACGGCGTCGAGTTCCCCTATGTCGCCGATCCGGTCGAACTGGCCCGTCAGGTCGATATCCTGATCTCGGTCCTGCCCGGTGGCGCCGCGACCGAGAAGCTGATCGGCTCCGCCGTCTTCGAGGCGCTTGGCTCCGACGGCGTCTTCGTCAATGTTGGCCGCGGCAGCGTGGTCGACGAAGCCGCCCTGATCGAGGCTCTGCGCTCCAAGACGATCCTGGGCGCCGGCATCGACGTCTTCGCGGACGAGCCCAACGTCCCGGCCGAGCTGATCGCGCGAGAGAACGCCGTCCTCCTGCCCCACGTCGCCTCCGCCACGGTCCACACCCGCAACGCCATGGGCCAGTTGGTGGTGGACAATCTGGTGTCCTGGTTCGACGGACGCGGCGCCCTGACGCCGGTGCCGGAGACCAAGGCCGCGGCGGAGAAGGCTGGGAAGAAGTAGGTTGGGAGCCTTGGACCTGACGGGTGGCGTCAGGTCCAGCGCCCTAAAACGTGGGTGAGGTTGGAAGCCCCCATCACGCTCCGATCTCACCACCGTCCCGCTTGGTGATCACGACCACCGATGGCCTTGGAGGCATGCCTTCCTGGAAGTCCGGCCAGCGGGTGGCGGGTTTTTCGACGGTGGCTCCCGGAACCTCCGACGGGTGCTGGACCGCGACGAACAGGGTCTTGCCGTCGGGCGTGAACTCGGGACCACACATCTCGGCTCCGATCGGACACGCGAAGAAGAACTTGACCAGCGCCCGCCCGGGACCGGACAGGTCGCAGGCGTACATTCCGTCGGGGATGCCATTCTTGGTCTGCGCCTCGCCCTGATCGGTCGAGATCCATAGCCTGCCGCGCGGATCGAACGCGCAGTTGTCGGGCGACGACAGCCAAGTTTCGGTCGCCGGATGGTAGACGGCCTTGTCCTCCGACTTGGCGGGATCGCCGGCCAGCAGGACGTGAGCCCATCGGTAGCGGTCCGCCGTATGGTCGGCTTGGTGCCCCTCCCCGCCTGGCGGGATCAGCTCGACGATCTGGCCATGGCGGTTGGCGGCGCGCGGGTTGACGGCGTCGACTTGCCCGTCCTTCCGCTGCGTGTTGTTGGTCAGCATCACGTATACGCGACCGTTGACCGGATTGGGCTCGACATCCTCCGGCCGGTCCATCGGGGTCGCCCCCAGCGCGTCCGCCGCCCGGCGGGTCTCGATCAGCACGTCGGCCTGGGACTTGAAGCCGTTGGCCGGGGTCAAAGGCCCTTGGCCGTGGATCAGCGGCAACCATTCCAGGGAACCGTCGCCGTTGAACTTGGCGGCGTAGAGGGTTCCCGCATCCAACAGGTCGCGGTTGGCGGCCCGGTCGTTCGGGTCATAGCGGCCGGCGGTGACGAAGCGGTAGAGGTAGTCGAACCGCTCGTCGTCGCCGGAGTAGAAGACGACGCGGCCATCCTTGTTGACGATGCTGGTGGCGCCCTCGTGCTTGAAGCGGCCGAGCGCCGTCCGCTTGACCGGCACCGACGAGGCGTCATAGGGGTCGTACTCGGTCATCCAGCCGAAGCGGTTCGGCTCGTTCGGCTCCTTGGCGAGATCGAAGCGGTCCACGGTCTCGCGCCACCAATACCGCGACTTGGCGGAAATGCCATAGCGTTTGTAGTTGGCGGCTTCGGGCATGCTGGCCGGATCGCCGCCGCCGAAGTAGCCGTTGAAGTTCTCCTCCGAGATCATGATCGTGCCCCAGGGTGTCTTGCCCCCGGCGCAGTTGTTGAGCACGCCGAACACCTTCGTGCCGGTCGGGTCGGCGTTGGTCTTCAGCCGGTCGTGTCCCGCCGCGGGCCCGGAGATCCGGCAGGCCGTGTTCATGGTGATACGGCGGGCGTAGGGGCTGTTCTCCACCACGCGCCAGACACCCTGCTCTTTCTTGACCTCGATGATGGTGTGACCGTGGGCGGCCAGTTCGACCTGGGTCTCCTCCGGCGTGGTGCCACGCTCGGTCGGCTCCGTCTTGCCCGCCGCCGGTGGCCGGTACCAGTCGGTGAACATCAGGTCGGGCGTGGTGTATTCGTGATTGATGCCGAGCAGGCCGTGGTCCGAGCTGTTGGAGCCGAGCGGCAGCGGCTGATAGCCGATGTAGTCGCAGTTGTAGCCGAACTGCTTTTCCTGTGCCGCTCCCGTCTGCCGCAGGGGGTCGAAGGCGGGCGCTCCCTCCACCACCTTGTCTCCCCAGCGGATCAGGATATTGGCGTCGTAGCCGGCGGCCACCTGATGTGCTTCGCCGATCTCATGGGGCGCTTGGGTGAAGGTCAGGGTCGAGGGCCCCTTGGCGGCTTCCTCGGCCGCGGCGGCGCCGACCATCCTTGGCAGTGCCGCGGACGAGGCGGCGACCGCGGCGGTGGACGCCATCAGGCCTTTCAGCAGGCCACGCCGGCTGGGGCATGCCTGTGTGATTTCGAGCAGCGGCACATTGGCCGAAGTGTTGGAGCCGATATCGTCACGGTCTTCGACCACGATGGGCTCATAGCGTTCGTCGAGATTGGTCACGTCCCGTCCCCTCCGGTTTTCGCTTTTGCTTCTTGGACGTCGGCTCCTTCGTCGGAAGCCTGCCGCCTAAGCGGAAGTGTAACAAAAACGTCATCTTGGACGGAGGCGGAGAGGTAGGTGTGGCAGCCTCAAAGGTGCAGGACGACGAGACGCAGTAATCGCGGCGTCTCATGGGCGTTGTCGTCGACTTGGAGGCTATGAAGGTCGTGTGAGTTGGGTAGCCACGAACAAATTCACCGATCCAATCGGCGCTCGGCGAGGCTCACCTTCCTTGGAAGGTGGTGCGGGTGGTCGGAATCGAACCGACACTCCTTACGGAACCGGATTTTGAGTCCGGCGCGTCTACCAGTTCCACCACACCCGCACATTGGTAGTTTCGCCACAGTGATACTGCGGGAAAGTGGCGGAATAATACCCGCCGTCCCCGTCCAGTCAACGGAATTCCGACGGGCGATCGCGGTCGGGTTTCCCATGCGCGGTCGCTTGAAAGGGTCGCCGGTGGGACAATCGGGGCGATTGCGTGCGGTGCGGTAGGCTGTTAGACACGGGCGGCATTGTCGGAATTGTCGGAATTCCGTTGAGGAGGGCTTCGCGTGATCAGACGGCTTTACGATTGGACGATGCGGCTCGCCGGGCATCGCCATGCCATGTGGGCGATGGGGGCCGTGTCCTTCATCGAAAGCTCGTTCTTTCCGGTGCCGCCGGATGCCCTGATGATGCCGATGGTGTTGGCGCGACGCGACCGGGCTTGGGCCATCGCGACCGTCTGCACGCTAGCCTCGGTGGTCGGCGGCCTGTTCGGCTACATGATCGGCTATTTCCTGTGGGACACGATCGGCCAGCAGGTCATGGGCTTCTACGGCTACACCGACAAGATGGAACAGTTCGCGGCACTTTATAACGAGTGGGGCTTCTGGATCGTCGCGGGCGCCGGCTTCACGCCCTTCCCCTACAAGGTCATCACGATCGCCAGCGGCGTCACCCACCTCGACTTGGCCGTCTTCATGATCGCCTCGGTGGTCTCGCGCGGGGCCCGGTTCTTCCTGGTCGCCGGTCTGCTGTGGTATTTCGGGCCGCCGATCCGCACCTTCATCGAAAAGAACCTGGGCATCCTGGCCACGGCGTTCTTCGCGCTGCTGGTAGGCGGGTTCGCCGCCGTCCGCTACGTCTTCTGACCTCTCGGTCGAACGGATCGATTCCGTGGAGTGACATGAACGCCGTCGACACCCTGTCAGCGCCCCGCCTGCCCGCCCTGCTCCTGCTGCTGGCGAGCGCCGGGTCCCTCCTGGCCGCCTTCTTCTTCCAGTACGTGATCGGCTTGCAGCCTTGCGTGCTGTGCATCTGGCAGCGGTGGCCCTATGCCGCTGTGATCGTGATGGCGGGATTGATCCTGTTGATCAAGCCGGGTCCCAGGGCGCGGGCGGCGCTGCTGGCGCTATGCGGCGTGGCATTCCTGATCGGCGGCGGTATCGCCGTCTTCCATGTCGGGGTCGAGCAGCATTGGTGGACGGGCACGCCGGGCTGCGGCGTGCCCGCCTCGGCCACCTCGGTGGATGCGCTGCGGGCCCAGATCATGGCGGCCCCCGTTGTCCGCTGCGACCAAGTGGCGTGGTCGTTGTTTGGCGTTTCGATGGCGGGATACAATATCCTGATCTCACTGGCATTGGCGGTGATGGCCTTGGCCGCCGCCGCCCGCGCCGCGATCGGCGGCGCGGGTGAGAGACTGAGGAGCGCCTGATGACCCTGACGAACGAACGCCCCCTGCTGGCCGGCCCAACCGAGCACAAGCTGATCGCCTCCACCGCGGTAGAGCCAGCACTGGCCGAAGCGCCGAAGCCGACGCGGCCCCGTTACCTGCCGGGCGATCCCAGGCCGGACGAGCGGGTGAGGCGGATGATCCGCGTCGACCACGCGGGCGAGTACGGCGCCAAACGGATCTACGAGGGACAGTTGGCCGTTCTGCGCCACTCGCCCGTCGCCAAGACGATCCGGCACATGCAAGAGCAGGAGCAGGAGCACCTGGACACCTTCAGCCGGCTGATCGTCGAGCGCAGGGTCCGCCCCACCGTGCTTCATCCCCTCTGGCACGTCGCCGGTTTCGCGCTGGGCGCCGCGACGGCGATGATGGGCCAGCGGGCGGCCATGGCCTGCACGGTCGCGGTCGAGGAGGTCATCGACGAGCACTATGCCGAACAGGCCGAGGCGCTGGGCGACAGCGAGCCGGAGTTGAAGGCCCATATCGAGAAGTTCCGCGCCGAAGAGCTGGAGCACCGCGACATCGGCCTCGCCCACGAGGCGGAACTGACGCCCGCCTATCAGCTGCTGACCCGCGCGATCAAGGCTGGTTCGCGGGCGGCCATCTGGGCGGCCCAGCGGTTCTAGGCGGCAGACGTTCCAGAAACGGCTGGCCCGACCGGAACCGGCTGTCAAACGTAGGTCGGGTAGAGCGCAGAGGCACCCGACACCAACTCGCCTGCTTATCGGGTGCCGCTGCGCTCTACCCGACCTACGGCGACACTTCCGCCAATTGGTTTCTTGATAGGACTTCGGTAAGAACAGCCCGACGAAACTGTCCGTCAGAACGGATCAAGTTCGGTATCCCAGTAAAGAAAATCCCGCCAACTCTCGTGCAAGAAGTTTGGCGGGAATGATCTACCGTTTTCCTGAAGCTGATGCGCCGTCGGCTGGAAGGGTGGCATGAAGGGCACCATGCCACACTGATTGGGTAACCTGTTCCCTTTCCTGAGATTACACGCCGAACACGACGTGACGACATTCTCCCAGGTCGTTCGCCCGCCCTTGGAACGGGGGATGACGTGGTCGAACGTCAGCTCCGGGGTTGGGAACGGCTCGTTGCAATACTGGCAGGAGAAACGGTCGCGCAGGAAGACGTTGAACCGGGTGAAGGCGGGCCGGCGGGTCGCCGGGATGTACTCCTTCAACGAGATCACGCTGGGCAGCTTGATCTCGAAATTCGGCGACCGGACGACGCGGTCATATTCGGAGATGATGTTCACGCGGTCGAGGAACACGGCCTTGACCGCTTCCTGCCAGGACCACAGGGACAAGGGAAAGTAGCTCAGCGGACGGAAATCCGCATTCAATACCAGCGCCGGACAGTGATCGGGAGGTGGTGCCAAGCCCACGCCCTCCTCTGGTTCCCTTGCCTGTCAGGCCCAAGCGCCTGACTTGGATGCTCTCCTGTCATAGAACATCCCCGATCCAAACTCAACAAGCTGGACCGCGAGGTGTCTCGAACTTCATGGTGCTGTAACGATCAGACGCGCTGAACCGCCTGAAGGGGGCGCTGGGAAGGCTACCGTCGGCTTCGACTCATCCCAGCAACGCGCGCTTGAGGAAGAAACCACCGCGGGTCAGCCCTTCCTGGTCGATTCCATGACCAAGGCCCGGCCGTACCTCAACCTCCACAGGCACTCCGACGCTCTGGAGGATCGACTGGGCGGCTGGCAGGGACCGGGGCGGGACCACCTGATCGGCGTCGCCGTGGACCAGCAGCACCGGCGGGCGCGACTTGATCTCGGTGGCCAGCAACTCGGGAGCCAGCAGGGAGCCGGAATATCCCAGCACGGCGGCGACCGAGTCGGATCGCCGCAACGCCACGTAAAGCGACGTCATGGTACCCTGCGAGAACCCCACGAGGGCCAGCTTGTCCGCCATCAAACCGCGCTCGGCCAAGGCCGAGTCGATGAAGGCGTCGATCACCGGAGCGACCCGCTTGACGCCCTCGGTCAGCGCCGGCATGGAACGGTCGAGCAGGCTGAACCACTGGAAGCCGTAAGGCGACATGTCGCACGGGTCCGGCGCGTTCGGCGAGATGAACTCGGCGTCCGGCAACAGGGTGCCCCAATAATCCGCCAGCGAGATCAGATCGTCGCCATCGGCGCCGACTCCGTGCAGCAGGATCACCAGCTGCTTGGCCGGACCACCGGACGCGGGCGGGACCGAGGGTCCCGAGAGTTTTGCAAGGTCGCTCATGCGCGCTGTTGTGGCGATTGTGGTCTCCGCTGTCAATGGGCTACCCGCTGTCATTGGGTTACCCAGTGTGGATGGGCTGGATCGCGGGTGATCGAGGCTTGGCAAACCGGGGCCATTTGGGCCAGATGATGCCGCCATGAGCATCGTCACGCGCTTCGCCCCAAGCCCGACCGGGCACCTGCATCTGGGTCACGCCCACTCCGCCCTGTTCGGTTGGCATGCCGCCACCGACCAGGGTGGCCGCTTCCTGCTCCGTGTCGAGGACATCGATCCCAGCCGCTGCCGCCCCGAATACGAGGCGGACCTGCTGGAGGACTTGGCTTGGCTGGGGCCGCGCTGGCCCGAGCCGGTGCGCCGCCAGTCCGAACACATCACCGATTACCGGGCGGCCCTGGACCGCCTCGACCAGCTCGGCGTGACCTATCCGTGCTTCTGCACCCGACGCGAGATCGAACAGGAGATCGCCGCCGCCGGCCACGCGCCGCATGGACCGGATGGACCGCTCTATCCCGGCACCTGCCGCGCCTTGGCACCAGCCGAACGGGCGGCCCGCGTGGCGGCGGGAACGCCCTTCGCCACGCGGCTGGACACGCATCGGGCTTTGGAGTTGACCGGACCGCTGACCTGGCGCGACCGCGCCGCCGGGGAGATCGCGGCGACTCCGGAGATCCTGGGCGACGCGGTGCTGGCGCGGAAGGACGTGCCGACCAGCTATCACCTCAGCGTCACGGTCGATGACGCCCTTCAGGAAATCACGCTGGTCACCCGCGGAGTGGACCTATTCCACGCGACGCATCTGCACCGCCTGCTCCAGACGTTGCTGGGTTATCCGACGCCGGATTACCATCACCACGGCTTGCTGACCAACGAGCGCGGCGAGCGGCTGGCCAAGCGCGACAAGGCCGTATCGCTGCGGGCGTTGCGCGCCGCCGGCAAGACCGCCGCCGAAGTCAGGTCGATGGCGGGATTCCCGTGACGCGGGTTCAGAGCGGGCGGCGCAAACCCGTCACCAGATCCAGGTAACCCGGTTCCTCCGGCTTGAGATGACCGTGGCGGATCAGGAAGTCGATGATCACCAAGTTGACGTTGAACTTGAAGTCGTCACTGTCGCGGACACGCTCCGCGACCCGCTCCAGCGGCCACAACATGAATTGTTCGACCTCACCATCGGTGTTGCGCGGCGTGAAATCCTCGTCAACCTCCAAGTCATAAAGAAAAAGCGTGTCGGGCTTCAGCCCCGCCTTGTTCTCCATCAGGTAGGTCACGGCTCCCACCGGCACCGCGCGGCGCGCTCCCTCAGGGGACAAGCCGGCCTCCTCCCGCGCTTCCTTGACGAGATTCTCGTCCAGCGACAAGCCGTGAGGCTGCCCACCGGCGACCAGGTTGTCCAGCTTGCCGGGTGCTATGCCGCGGTCCATCGCCCGCTTGCCGATCCAGAGATGCAAGCCGTCCGATTTGCGGACATAGCCGTTGATGTGGAGCCCGAAGGAGCGGATGCCGAAATGGGCGACCGCCGCCCGGTCGATCCTCAACAACGGCTCGGCGCCCCAGGACGTGACGACAGGATAGTCCTCGCGCCGCAAACGTCCGATGGCACCCTCGGCGACCATGGTCTCCACTACCAGGGCCATGGCGTCGGTGCGGGCCTGGAAGGTGTCGAGGCTGGGGTGGAGGGCCACTCCGCCGGACTCAACGACGAAGATGCCGGTGAATTTCGTGAGGCGGTCCGCCAGCGCGTGGCGGACCCAGCCGATCTGGTCCGAGCCCACCCGGAAAGGGCGAAAGCCGGTCAGATCGTGGGTATTGCAGGCTTCGATGTGGTGCAGGTAGCTCATGGAGGAAGATTTAACCCTCCCCCATGAGGTTCGTCACGCGGATTTAGCGGCTCACTCGGCGGCGGCGCGAAAACGCTCCGACGTCAGGACGCTGTCGACATCGGGGATCTGGCGCAGGCACGCCGCGACGAACTCCGCCTCCGACGGCACCATTCCATGCATCTGAAGATCGATGATCAGTTCGTCACCCCGGATACCGCCGACGCGGCTGTGCCAGGAGGTCGGAACCAGCCCGCGCTTGGCGAACAGTTCAAGCACGCGCGACATGACGCCGGGATCGGCGTTGGCCTGGACGGAGAAGCAGGCGGTCGTGTCGGCGTCGTAAGGGCGGGATTCGGCACTGGGTGCCGACAAAGTGGGCATGGCCATCGAAGGCAATCCTTAAAGCGATCAAATCAGGTCAAGTAGCGGCAATCAACCCCGGCCCTCAGAGGAGGACCGGGCCGCTAATTCGCGCGATGATCGCAAGGTAGGATGCCGTGTACATGCCGATGACCATATCGGCGCCGCCTCACCCAGGTCAAGGGGCAAGCCACCACCAAGCACCGCACAGCCATGCGGCGGATTGGCCTCAGCCGCCACCCGATCGCTTGACTTCCTCGCGCTCCACACCGAGCAAGCCGGTGGGCCGCGCGACAAGCACTGCGATCAGCAAGGCGAACACGGCGACATCCTTGAACGCCATGGGAAACCAAGCCGCCCATCCCGTCTCCAGCAGCGCGATCAGCAGGCCACCCAGGAAGGCTCCGGGTATCGATCCGATGCCGCCGACGATCGCGGCGGTCAGGGCCTTGAACCCCAGCAGCGTACCCATGTACGCGTTGACGCCACCATACTGTAAGGCGACGACGAAGCCGGCGGCACCGGCGCAGGCGGCTCCCAGCGCGAACGTGCCGCCTATCGTCCGCTCCGTGTCCACACCCAGCAGTTCCGCCATGGCCCTGTCATCGCCACAAGCCCGATTGCTCCGCCCGAACGGTGTCCGCGTCAGCAACCACCACAAACCGGCGGAGCAGGCCAGCGTCAACGCCACGATCAGCACCTGCCCGATTGAGATCGTGACCGGGAAGCCGGAGGAGCCGGCCAGCGTGATCCTGCCCGTCAACACCGGGGCCAGCCAGCGGTCGCGTCCTCCCTGAAGCAGGCGGACACCTTCCTGAAGGGCGATGGCGGTCCCGATCGCCGCGATCAGCGGAACCTGCGTCGAGGCCCGCCGCAACGGCCGAAACACCAGCCGGTCCATCAACCACCCCTGCCCCGCCGTCAACCCGGCGGCGGTCAGTAGCACCAGCGGCAGCGTCCAGGGACTTCCCGCCGAAGCCATGAACAGCACGGCGGCGATCACCGTCTGGTAGGCGCCCAGCATCATGAGTTCGCCGAACGCGAAGTTGATCCGGCCGATGATCCCATAGACCAGCGAGAACCCAACAGCGAGCAGGGCGTAGATGCAGCCAAGGACAAGGCCGTTGACCGCCTGCTGCGCCGCGTAGAGCGCCGTGGTCCGGCCCGGGTCCTCCAGGGCTGGCGTGGAGCCTTCGACCGCGACCCTCGCCAGGGGTATGTCGAGCCCGAGCCATCGCTTGAGGAAGAACAGCCTCATCTCCGAAAGCTCACCGGTCTCGCTCGTCGCGACGCGCGTCGGTTCCAGCGGCGCGTTCTCCACCCGATGGCTGGAAAACCGGCAGGCGATCCAGCGGGGTCCGTCGTTCTCGGTGGCATAGTCGATGATGACACCGTCGGGGTCGGCTGGATCGGCGGCCCCCTGTCCAATCTCGAGCCCGGCGGGATCCTGTTCGAAGGCGCCGATCACGCGGCGGCAGGTCTCGACCGCGCCGGGGTCCGGGCCGCAGCCGGACAGCAACGGGATCAAGACGATGATGGCCGGCGGCGGACGGAAGGGCATGGGGTTGGCATTCCACCAATGCGCTGACGAGATCCTGATTGGCGGACAGCTTGCCCGACTTCATATCAGAGGGGTATCCCATCCCGCGAGAGGTTCGAAAATGATGCGTCCCGGATTGGTGGCGTGTTCGGCCGCCGCCCTGCTCCTGTCCGCCTGTGGCGCCAGCCGGGTGGTTTCCGACACTCCCAGCTCGGCTTATTCACCGCTGGAATTCAGCGTCGCGGGCAGTGGCCGCGATCTGAGGACCGAGGTCGTCGGCAACCCCTTTGGCGGGGACAAGGCTAGTTTCGACAAGTCGGTGACCGATCTCATGCAGGATCAGTATTTTGGCCCAACGACCCATTTCACGACGACGCCCGATGACGGCGCGAACCGTCTGTACAAGGTCGTGATGGTCTTCAACCCGACCGAAACCCTGCTCGGTTCGGAGATCTGCGCGGGCCGTCGGATCGCAACAGACGATCGGCCCGGCCAGCCGATCCGCTTGCGGGCCGCCTTCTGCCGCGGCGGCGCCCTGACCTCGACCAGCGGTTACGCCCCCGCCCTGACGTCGCCCGAGGACCCGACCTTCCGCACGCTGGTGGCGGACGCGACGTTCTCGCTATTCCCGATCCGCGACCCCAACCACAGCGACAACTGCCGCATGCCGAACTGCTGAGTGCCGCCCTGACCGCCGGACGGTTGGGCGGTCAGGCGTAAATCAGCCAGTCCCGCATCAGCGCCGTGGCGGCGAAGGGCCGCTCCAGCGTGACGAAGTGGCCGCACTCCTCCACCACGGCGAGCCGGGCGCCGGGTATCGCGTCGGCCATCTCGACATGCATTTCCAAGGTGGAGAGCGCGTCCTGCCGACCGCACAGGACCAGCGTCGGGCATGCGATGGCACCCAGATCGGGAAGCCCATCGGGGCGGTTCATGATGGCGGTCTGCTGGCGGAGGAAAGCGTCCTTGCCGACCCGCTCCGCCATCTCCATCACCACGCCGGTCAATTCCGCCTCGTCGGTGCGGCTCGGATGGATCAGCATTGGCAGCAGGCGCGGCGTGACTCCCCGGAACTCGCCCTGGTTGGCCAGCGCCATCAAGCCACGCCGCCTCCGGCGCTGCTCGTCGGTGTCGGCCCGCGCGTTGGTGTCGAGCAATGCCAGTTTGATCACGCGGTCGGGCGCCCGCCGCAGGATCTCCAGGGCGACGTAGCCACCCATCGACAATCCGGCCAAGGCGAAACGCGGCGGTGCTGAAGCGAGCACCGAATCGGCGAGAGCCTCGATCCCATCGTGCCCGGTCAGGTCCGCCACCGAGACATCGGCCACCTCGGTCAGGTACCGGGATTGATGCTCCCACAACGCCGCGTCGCACAGCAGGCCGGGCAGCAGGATCAAGGGGGACTTGGTCATGGGGGAATTCTTCATCATCGGATCAGGGGAAGCACCTTCTTGAAGGCCGCCGTGTCGGCCCGCCCGAGCCATTCGAACATGACCATCTCGGCCGTCACGATCTGAACGCCCCGCGCGCGCATCCGCTCCACCGCCAAGTCGCGGTTGACAGGTGCCCGCGAGCCGACCGCGTCGGCGACCAGGAAGCAGTCGAACCCCAGTTCGGCCAATACCAGCGTCGTCTGGAGCACGCAGACATGGGTCTCGGTCCCGGTCACCACGATCTGGGAACGGTCGAGTCGGCGCGCGCGCTCCAGGAACAGGGGTTCGCGAGCGGCGCTGAAGTTGATCTTCTCGATCACGGCGCCCTCCTGCAGCAGTTCGGCCACCGGCTCGATCGTGTGTCCCAGTCCCTTGGAATACTGCTCGGTCGCCAATACCGGAACCGCCAGTTCCGCCGCGGCTGACAACAGTTTCCGGATGGTCGCCACGACCGCCGGACCCTCGTGTATGGCGGGCGCCAGACGTTCCTGGACATCGATGACCAGCAGAATTGAGCGTTCGCGGTCTAGAAGCATGGCGCGATCCCTTGTTGCCGAACCCACTCTTTTCGACGTGCCGCTTGCGAAAACAAGGTCATAACACTATCGTGCGGCATGATGAGAAGCCAAGCCTATCGCGCCGTGTCCTCCAACACCGTTGAAAGCCGTTCCGGAACCAACCGGAGGGGAAAAAACGGTGCGACGATACGGATTGTTGACATGATGGTTTGACTTTCCATACTGCCGCTCCAATCTGTGCTGCAAGCCAAAGGGCTTACGCTGCTTTCTCCAACCGACACTGGCTTAATGAATTTTTCGGAAATTGGGCTCGGGCCCGAAGTCCTGCGCGCCGTCGAGGATGCGGGTTATACCCAACCGACTCCGATCCAGGAACAAGCGATACCTTGGGTCCTTCAGGGACGCGATGTCCTCGGGTGCGCCCAGACGGGCACCGGCAAGACCGCGAGCTTCACACTCCCCATGATCGAGATCCTGGCCAATGGCCGGGCCCGGGCGCGCATGCCGCGTTCGCTCATCCTGGAGCCGACGCGTGAACTGGCGGCACAGGTCGCCGAAAACTTCGAGACCTACGGCAAGCACCACAAGCTGAACATGGCGCTGCTGATCGGCGGCGAGTCGTTCGGCGACCAGATCAAGAAGCTGGACCGCGGCGTCGACGTGCTGATCGCGACCCCGGGCCGCATGATCGACCTGTTCGAGCGCGGCAACATCCTGCTGAGCGACATCAAGATCTTCGTGATCGACGAGGCCGATCGGATGCTCGACATGGGGTTCATCCCCGATATTGAGCGGATCGTCGCCCTGCTGCCGAAGATGCGCCAGACCCTGTTCTTCTCGGCGACCATGCCGCCGGAAATCAAGCGGCTGGCCGACAACTTCCTGATGAACCCGCGCGAGGTCTCGGTCTCGCCGCCAGCGTCCATGGCGGAAACCGTCACCCACGCGATGACGATCGTCCAGCCGGACGACAAGCGCAGCGCGCTCCGCCATCTGCTGAAGACCGAGGACGTCAAGAACGCCTTGATCTTCTGCAATCGCAAGCGCGACGTGGCGATCCTGCACAAGAGCCTGGAGAAGCACGGCTTCAACGCCGGGGCGCTGCACGGCGACATGCCGCAGAGCAAGCGCACCGAGACGTTGGAAGCCTTCAAGAAGGGCGAGATCACCCTGCTGGTGTGCAGCGACGTGGCGGCCCGCGGCATCGACATCGCCGGCCTCAGCCATGTCTTCAACTTCGACACCCCACTCCACGCGGAGGACTATGTCCACCGAATCGGACGCACGGGTCGGGCCGGCAAGCTGGGCCGCGCCTTCACCATCGCCAATCCGGAGGAAGGCAAGCAGATCGCCGCGATCTCCAAGCTGATCAAGCGGGAGATTCCGCTGATCTCGATCGACGGGATCGATTTGGCCGAGTTCGAGGAGTTGTCGGATCGGCGCCGCCGCCGTCCCGCCCGCAAGGACGAGGCCCGCCGCGACGAGCCGCGCAAGGAGGAAGCCCGCCGGGAGGAGCCCCGCCGCGAGGAGGAGCCCCGCGCCGCCGTCGCCCGCGCTCCGAAGCCTGTCGAGGCGCGTCCGCCCCGTCCGGAACGCGAGGCTCGACCCGACCGCGAACAGCGTGTCGACGTCATGCGCTCCGAACCGCCGCGCCGCGATCGTGACGATCGCCGCCGCCGCCGCGAGGAGGATGACGACGACGAGGTCGTGATCGGTTTCGGCGACCATGTCCCCGCCTTCCTGCTACGCCGCGCCCGCCCACTCGCCGCTCCAGAAGCTTGAAGGTAGACCTGCCGATGCAGACCATCTTCATCATGGTCAAATGCGACCTCGGACAAGCGTACGAGGTCGCAGACCGCGCGGTGCAGGATGTCGAGCAAGTGTCGGAGGTCCACTCGACCTCCGGCCAATACGACCTGCTGATGAAGTGCTACTTGGACGACGAGATGGATATCGGCCGTTTCGTGACTGAGCAGGTTCAGACCCTGCCTGGGGTGAAGGACACCTTCACCCTCATCACGTTCAAAGCCTTCACCTGATTTCCTCCACCTAAATCTCAGCGGCCGACGACCAAGCCCTCACGCCGAATGTCGGCGCCGCCGAGAAGCTTGCCATCCTCAACGGCGATGATGCTCAGGCCGCTGGTCAGATCGGTCGTCATGACGCCGTGCCCCATCCGCTCCAACTCCGCGGCCAGATCGGTGGCCGACGTCCCGGCCTCCAGCAAGGTGGCGGGTGGCTTGCCGTTGTTATTTTGGAAGTGCGGCAGCGCCGCCACTTGTTGCGGGTCCAATCCCCAATCGACCAGGGCGACGATGCTTTGGGCGACATAGGAGATGATCGACGAACCTCCTGGTGAGCCGAGCACGTATTTGACCTTGCCGTCCTTGTCGAACACGATCGTCGGAGCCATGGAGCTGCGTGGCCGCTTGCCCGGCTCGACCCTATTGGCGACCGGCTTGTCCGGCGTCCCGGCGGCGAACGAGAAGTCGGTCAGCTCGTTGTTGAGCATGAAGCCACGCACCATGCGGCCGGACCCGAAGGCGCTTTCCACCGTCGTCGTCATGGAAACGGCGTTGCCAAAACGGTCGATGATCGAGATGTGACTGGTCGCCGGCAGGTCGTGATGGATGCCTTCGAAGAACAGGCCCGTCTTGAACGGTGGTTCCCCCGCCTCCGCCGGTCCCATGTCCCTGTCCGTCCCGATCAATGCGCTCCGCGACGCCAGATACTTGGGATCGAGCAGACCACGCACGGGGACGTCGACGAAATCTCCATCGGCGACGTACCGGTTGCGATCGGCGAAGGCCAGCCGGTTGGCTTGCGTGTAAAGTTGGACCGACTTGACCGTGTTGGCGCCCGCGGCGGCCATGTCGAACGGCTCCAGCATCGCCAGTATCTGGGCCACCGCGATGCCGCCCGACGAGGGTGGCCCCATGCCGCAGACCTTGTAGGTTCGGTATGGTCCACAGACAGGCACCCGCTCCTTGATCCGGTACGACGTGAAGTCCTCCGCCGCTAGATCTCCGGGCCGGGGATCGCGCCTCACCGCCGCCACGATGTCGTCCCGGATGACCCCGGAGTAGAAGGCGTCGGCGTTGCCATGCTGGACCAGGGACTCGACCGACTGGGCGTAGTCCTCGTTCCGCAGCAGGGTCCCGGCGGTCTTCGGCGAACCTTCGTCATTGAAGAAGTACGCCTTGGCGGCTGGATCGTTGACGATGCGGGTGGATTCGCGGATCGAATCGGCGAGGCGCGGTGAGATCTCGAACCCGGCACGCGCCAACTCGGTCGCCCGTGCGGCCAAATCGGCCAGCGGCAGCGATCCGAAGCGCCGATGCATGTCCTCGATCAGGCGCGGAACGCCGGGCACTCCCGTGGACAAGCCGCTTTCAACCGCGTCGGCGAACGTCAGCCCCTCGAAGCGGGTGCCGGTCGCGGCGGCTGGGGCAGCCTCCCGCGCGTCGAGGGTGATCAGGCGATCGGCCGCCGCGTCTCGGTAGACCAGGAAGGCGCCGCCGCCCAGACCCGAGGACTGCGGCTCCACCAGTCCCAGGACCAGCTGTACGGCGATGGCCGCGTCGATCGCGTTGCCGCCGCGCTCCAGCACCGCCAAACCGGCGCGCGACGCCTCGGGGTTGGCGGTGACCACCATCTCCCGCTCGGCCGTGACCAATGGCTTCGCGCGAAAGCCGGTAGCGATCTCCGGCGGCAGTTGATCGTTCAACTGGAGCGACCAAGCTGGCGGCGGCGACACCACCGCCGCGCCGATCACGATCAGCCATGCGGCGAGCATCCGCGTCCGGTTCATCGAACAACCTCCCCGATAGTGACGAGCCCCGGTATGTTAAGGCCGGTTCGGCGAGGCTGTTCCCTCCAAAATCGTCAGGCTGTCACATTGCCCGTCACATGGGCGAGCCGTTACCACTTTCCTTGGCGAGATCACGGGCCTCCTCCAGGCGCTCCTCGCACTGGGCCGTGTCACCTTGCCGCCCAGCGTTGCGGGCGCCCAGCAACAGCGTCTCCAGCTTCGCCCGCTCGGCGGCGCCGACCCTGGGCTGCCCTGAGGACTGACCCGGCGACGCGTCCGGAACGGCGCCTTCGGGAGCGCCGTCCTGCCGGGGCATCGCGGGAGCCGTGTTCATTCCGTCCGCCGTGGGGTTCGGCGGCTGGACCACCCGGGCCGCGCCGACATCGGGCGGCTGGATCACGCCACCGGATTGGGCGAGACTTTCCGTTCCGGCGCTTCCGGCTTGCGGCGCCCCTCCCGACAGTCCGAGCGATCCAGCCATCCGGTCGACTTCCGTGAGACAATCCTGTTGCGCTCGAGCGGACGCGGCGGCTCCCGTCAGGAGGACCGTCGCCATCAAAACAATTCCCAATCCACGCATGCTAACCTCCTTGGCGAATCAGTGGCCGTGGTTGGCGTGTTCGCCCCTTGCATCCACAGTAAACAGCCAAAGGCGTGTTTTCGTCCCTTCGGGAAGGCGGGCGCAACAAGTCGTCGGGGCGGATGTTCACTGGGAACCCTTTCCCCACTGGTAGCCGTAGCCCACCATGTCCGTCACGACGTCCGGTTCCCCTGCCAGTAACAAGCCAGCATCCATGCCGGCCTTCACGGCACGGTCGCATCACGCATCCGCCAAGCCCATCAGCGTGCAGCCAGCCAAGTCCCCGGTTTCGCCCGGCACGACGCTCGGCATCATCGTGACCGTCGTCGCGGCCCTCTATTTCGGCCGCGACATCCTGATGCCGGTCGCCTTGGCGATCCTGCTCAGCTTCGCGCTGGCGCCGATCGTCGTCAGGCTGCGCCGCTGGGGCTTGGGACGCGTGCCGTCGGTCATCATCGTCGTCCTGCTGATGTTCATGGCGATCGTTGGCTTCGGCACGTTGGTCGCCAGCCAGATCGTCGATCTGGCGCAGAACCTCCCCAACTACCAGCAGAATATCCGCGCCAAGATCCAAAGCGTTCGGGGCGCCACCGAGGGTGGTGGCGGTGGCGTGATCGACCAGGCGTCACAGATGCTGCGCGATCTCAGCAAGGAGTTGGAGCGGGCCGCCGGCCCGGCCGCCGCGGGGGCGGTCCAACAGGGATCATCCGACGGCAAGGTCGACGTCCTGCGTCCGATCCCGGTCGAGGTCCACGAGCCGCGCCCCTCGCCGTGGACGGAGATCCAGACCTTCCTGGGACCCCTGGTGGCGCCGATCGGCACGGCGGGCATGGTGCTGGTGTTCGTCATCTTCATGCTGCTCCAGCGCGAGGATCTGAGGGATAGGCTGATCCGATTGGTTGGCGCCGACGACCTTCATCGAACGACGGAGGCGATGGACGAGGCCGGCGCCCGGGTCAGCCGCTATCTGCTGATGCAACTGGTCATCAACGTGGCCTATGGCATTCCGGTCGCCCTCGGTCTGTACTTCATCGGCGTGCCAAATCCGATCCTGTGGGGCGTGCTGGCGACGGTGCTGCGGTTCATTCCCTATGTCGGTCCCGTGGTTTCGGCGTTCTTCCCGATCGTGCTGTCCTTCGCGGTGTCGCCCGGCTGGACCGATCCGCTACTGACCATCGGACTGTTCCTCGGTCTGGAATTGCTGAGCAACAATGTGCTGGAGCCGTGGCTCTATGGCAGCAGCACCGGCTTGTCGCCGGTCGCCATCATCGCGGCGGCTGTCGTCTGGATCACGCTGTGGGGACCGATCGGCGTGCTGCTGGCAACACCCTTGACCGTGTGTCTCGTGGTGATCGGAAGGCACGTGCCACAACTGCAATTCCTGCATGTGATGTTCGGCAATGATCCCGTGCTGCCGGTCGAGGCGAGGTTCTATCAGCGACTGCTGGCGCGCGATCCCGCCGAGGCGGCCGAACTTGTCGAGGAAGCCGCCGAGAACCGCCCGCTGGGCGTCCTGTACGACGAAATGGTGCTTCCCGCCCTTCACCTCGCCGAGGCTGACCGCCAGCGTGGCGCGATCGACAACACGACCCAGGCGGCGGTCGCCGAAGGCATCGAGACGGTGGTGGAGACGCTGGACGATTACGAGCAGAAGCCGGAGAAGGCGACCGACGGCAAACAAGCGGAAGCCAAAGCGGTGGAAGCCGGGAACGCCAAGCCAGGAGACAACGAGGTCACATCCGCCAGCCCCGCCTCGGAAGCCGCGGCACCCACTGTTCCGGCCCGTATCCTCTGCATCGCCGGACGGAATGAGCTTGATCGCGCGGCATCCACCCTGCTGGCCCATCTGCTCGAACGCGATGGCTTCAAGGCGGAGTCACTGCCCTGCGAGTCGGTGGCGCTCCGCAACCTGCCGCGGCTGGACGTGGCGGATGTTCGCCTGATTTGCCTGTCCTACCTCAATCCTGGGTCGGTCCAGCACGCGCGCCGCGTGGTGCGACGGCTGCGGACGCGGCTAGGCGCTTCGACGCCCATCATCGTGGGGCTTTGGAGTGGCGAGGGCACCTCACCCCCGCATGACGCCGAGAGCTTGATTGGCGCCGATGGACTGGAAACTTCCCTGAGTGGAACCGCCTCCCACATCAAGGAATTGCAAATCTTCCGGAGTAATGGGGGCTGATCCGCAACGGCCCGTGTTGAGATTTCCATGGGAACGAGAATATCGGATGGCCTATTTGGCGAAAGGGGATTTACGTGCGCGGAGTCCGTCTGATCATCGCCGAGGATCAGTTGTTGGTGGCACTCGATATGGAAACGATCGTGACGGGTGCCGGTCACGAAGTCTGCGGCATCGCGTCGAACGCCGACGAGGCTTTGACCTTGGTGGCCGAATACCGTCCCGATCTGGCGCTTCTGGATGTCGAACTGGGCGGCACCGATGGCTTGGAGGCCGCACGTCTGATCATGGACCGCTGGCAGGTTCCGACACTGCTGGTGACCGGTCACGTCACAATGGAGATAGCCCGGGACGCGGGCGTGATCGGCCTGGTCCGGAAGCCCTTCACGGAACGAACCCTGCTGGCCACCATCGACGCCTGCTTGGCGTGGCTTGCCCATGGAGTGGTCCAGGAGCCTCGGCCACCCGGCTTCATCGGTCCCGACATCTGACCGGCACCGCATGAGGAGGGAGGCACCCGTGGCGCCTCCCCACCATCATCGCCCGTCAGTCAGGCTGCCGGTGACCGCATGCGGTTGGTCGTGATCTCGCCGGCTTCCATCAACTGCTTCAGCCGACGCAGCGCGCGGTGGGCTTGCAATTGCGGCTCCTGCCCGGTGAGCATGGCGACGCCTTGTCCCAGCTTGCCGAACGGCGCGTCATAGGTCAGCTCAAGGCGCACTTCGGTACCCCGATCACCTGGCGCGTCGTTGAACGTGACCTTGCCGGAATTCTTGACGTCGGCGTCGCCGACGCTCCGCCAAGCGATGCGCTGGTTCTCGCTCTCGTCGGTGACCTCCGCGTCGAAGCGCACCTTGGCGCCGCCAGGACCGGTGACGACCCAATGGGAATGGCGCTGGTCGCGCGTGTCGATGCGGTCGATTTCCGGCATGATCCGCGACAAGTTGCCGAAGTCGCGCCAGAACTTGTAAAGCTCCTCGCGCGGCTTGTTGATCGTGACCGTGTGGTGGATCGTGACCGGTTTGGAAACGGCTCGCGGCAGTTCGCGCAGGTCCGGCAGATGAAGCTTCTCCCGGACGGCTTCATTGGCGACCCCACTGGCGAGCAGTCCGGCGCCGGCCGCCGTCAAGGCGGCTCCCGCCCAGCCGCCGCGCCGGAAACCCTGCAACGCCAGTAGCCCGCCACCGGCGAGCAAGGCGTAACGGCCCCAATGATCTGGCGGCGTCATCGATCGATCCATGGTTCTTTCTCCCCTCGCGGTTCCTTCGGATATCCTCGGCGTCCAAGGCCGAGTTCAGGGCAAGCCGCCGATGCCGCCCAGCGTGCCGGCCTTGGTGCCGGTCGAATCCGGGTCCTCGTCGTCACCATAGGGCTTGCCGTTGGCGTCAAGGGTCGGTGAGGCGCCCTCCGCCATCCGCCGCTCCTTGCCGGTCCTCATCGCCTCGTCCGGTTCGGCGTTGAGTTCGCCCACGGAAGCGGACTCGCCTTTTTCATCGGCCAGATGGTTGGCGTCACGCTCCATGATCACGTCGGTCCGGCTGCGGATGTCCTGGGGACGCTCGCCCACCGGCTTGTCACGCTGTTCGCGGGCTTCACGGTCGTTCATGTCCTAGTCCTTGATCGTTGTGATCCTGGACAGACAACAGCGCGGAGGCCGGACCGTCGCGCGGGCCCCTTCTCCAAGCGCAAACCGTGTATGATCGTACGAAGACGATGATGACGTGACGGACGGCGAGGGAGCGACTGCCATGACATCCGAACAAGCCTGGACGAAACCGAGATCCTTCTGGCTCGCCACCGGCGCGCTGGCGCTGTGCCTCCTCACGGCACCCGCCACCACCCAGGCGTCCGAGCGGGCCAACGGCGTCACGCTCGATCCGCCCACCGGCTGGTCGCGGTCGCAGGAGGGCCAAAACGTCGTCTACCGCAAGGACGCGTGCAGCCTGTCGGTGCTGGCGCCGAGAGCCTTGGGCGACGAACGGCCCGTGCCGTTCTTTCAGCAGACCTGGAGTTCGGTGAAGGGTCCGTTGCGGATACTCAAGGAACAGCCCCCGGCACAGTTGCGCACGGGCGACGGGTCGGTCGGCCGCATCGCCACGGCCGTGGTCGATTCCGGTGCCGACGAACGCGTCGTGGCGGTCTTCATGGCGAGCGACGCGACCACCGCGCACTTCATCGTGTTCACGGGGGAGGCGCCGAATTGCGAGGCCCATTTGGCGACGGCCGAGCAGTCCATGCGCAGCGTCAGCCTCAACGGCAGGGGCTCCGCGCCCAAGGCGATGTGATTGCTAGGAGATATTTCGCGGGTACGCGACCATCGGCCCGGTCCCATGCGCGGATGGGGCCAAGCCGATGGCTACGGAGAGGCCGGAAACCGGCGTCATCTGCGTGACCTCCCCAGAGGCTGCCATTCTTCCTTGATGCTCTGGTAACCGAGCTTGGAAAGATCTTACATTCAAACAAACGTATGAGTCAATCACCAGCAGCGGGCTTCCCCCACTGGGTATCCGGAATGGCGGTGCTTGGAAACGCCTTGGTGACGCCGAAACGAAAAAGCGCGGCGATGGGTTCGCTCCCATCGCCGCGCTTTTCAAAACCACCCCACCGATGACGGGAGCCTATTTCCGGGCGCGGATGGCGGCCAACCGGTCCGACAGGGCGACCGGAGCCGGCGACTGCCCGGACGCGAGACGCAGGGCCTCGGCGATGTTCGGGTCGTCCTCCTCCGGCTTGGTAGGCTTCAGCAGCTTCGCCTTGGCGGATGCGGCATCCGCCGAAGCCAGATCGCGCGCCGCCGAGTCCTGCATAGACTTCAGCGCGACGCTGAGGCCGCTGGTGGCGCTCGCCAAGCCCGCCGCCTGACGGGCGGCCTCGGCCCGGCGCTCGGCGGCGTCGCGCTGCTGCTGGGCACGCGACATGTCCCGCTGGGCGCGCTCCAGATCGCCGCGGGCGCGCTTCAGCTTGGCGCCTGCGTCGGCGTAGGTCTGCTCCAGCATCTGGACGAAGTCCTTGGCGTCGGTCGCCTCGGATTCCTCGCGCTCGATCTCGGGCGCCATCTCCTCCAGCATGTTGACCAAGGTGGCCAAGCTCTTCTCGAGGGCCGCCTTGCGGCCGGGATCGGTCTCGGCGGCGGCCTGCCTCTCGATCTGCTCGGCGGCGGCGAGGCGCTGGCGCGACAGGGAGTTGATCGCGTCGGCCTCCTTCTTCTCCCGCTCATAGGTGGCGCGGGCATGGGCGACCTGGAGGCCCAGATCGTCCAGATGCTGTTCCATAGTGCGCAGTTCGGCCTCCGTGGCGGCCTGCGGATCCCAGCGAACCAGAGCCTCGACACTGGCCTGTACGGCGCGGTCGGTCTTTACACCAACGAGGTTGCGAATGAACGAGATCATCTTCGGCTCCTTGCCAAGTAGGTCAGTGCGGATTTAGGCATCATCCCGCCATCGCGCCAGCGTTCAGGATGCCAATTCCGATTTGAATTCCAGCCAATGTCAGGGCGGCGGCGACGTTGCCACCCTCGATCATCGGCCGCATGTCGCGGAACATCAGCGTCGCGATGCCGAAGGCGGCCAGTTGCAGCACCAGGGCGATCAAGCCCCAGATCACGATATCTAGCAGCACGAAGCTCGTCACCAGCGTGGCGCCCAGCGGGATGGCGAAGGCTATGATGGTGCCGCCATAGACGATGCCGGCGGCGATGTTGCCGCCCCGCACGAGGTTCCGCTCGTTGAACGGTGTGATGGCGGTGTAGCAGGTGACGCCCAGGGCCAGCAGCAGCAGGGTCACCACGAAGTGCAGCAGCAGGATGGGCAGACCCTGGCCAAGGCTGCTGAGGACGTTGCCGAATTCGGTTTCCATGGAGTGTCCGTGCTTCTTTGGTGGCGGGCTTGGTGGAACTGGAGCTGGATCAGGCGAGTGACAGCGTGGCGGGATTGACGTCGATGCCGGCGTGGATCTCCACCCAGGCCTGCCCCCCCTGCTCCACCGCCGAGACCATGATGTACTCGGTCGGCGGCGCCGGATCGGCGGCCCCGGTGGGGGCGGCGTAGAGCATCGTGTTGAGCGTCCTGACGGTCACACCCTTCACGTCGGTGCCGTTCTCGTACAGGGTGTGCGGCTTGACGCGCGACGCTCCGGGCGTCCAGGCGCGGGGATACACCTTGCCGTCCTTGGTCTGGAACTCCGGCCAGCCGATCATTCCCTCCGCCGGGTCGAGCCAGAAGCTCCACTCGTCCTCGCTACCGGGATGGATCTCGTCCAGCAGCGAGAAGAACCGGCACTCGTCGGGTTGGCCGGCGGTGTTCAGATGGATCTGGAAGAAGCCCTTCTCCTCGGGCAGGTAGAGACGATGCAGGGTCGCGGCGCCGTCGCTGACGGTCGAGACCGTGGCGACGCTCGTCAGCATGTTGTCGCCCGACACCTCGGCCGGTGCCGCGACCTTGGTCGCCCCGGACGCCAGGATGAACGGCGTCGGGTCCAGCGTCAGCGTCATGCCGACCCGGAACAGGGACGGCGTGTAGGTTTCGCCGGACAGTTTCTGTCGCAGGATGTTGCCCGCTGTCCTCAGATTGCTCATGGAGCCACTCCCTCCGGATCGGGCGGGCCGGGCGCCCTGTTGCTTGCGCCACAGCCAGACCAGGAAAACCACGCCACCGACCACCAGGATGATCGCGACGACACCGAAACCGCCGGAGACATCCCCCGTCCCGGTCGACGAATCGGTGGTGTTGGCAGCATCGGCCAGCGCCACGTCGCGCGGCGTGTCGGGCGGCAGGTAATTGGGGTCGCGCGGCTTGTCCGCCTGCGTCGACAGCGACTGGTCGAGGGTGTTCAGCTTGGATCGCAGATCGGCGTTGTCGGCGGCGAGCCGGTCGGCCTCGGCGCGCCATTGCTGGTAGCCGGGATCGTTCTGCTGATTGTGGAAGAAGTCCGTGTAGCCTGGCCGGGTGAGGTTATCGAGCATGAACCACAGGAACAGCCCATCCCAGATCCCAAATCGCGGTGCGGAGCGATAGGCGTAGGGTGGCGCCGACCAGCCGCGCGCTCCGGTCCAGCTTCCGAACCCGCCGCCGCCATAGCCGCGGTTTCCATAGCTTCCGCCGCTGGAACCCCAGCCACCCGAACCCCAGCCACCCGTGCCGCGGCGCTGGCTGCCATAGTCGTAACCGCCTTGGTCACGACCAGGGGTGCCATAACTTGGTGCCGAGGGGGCCGCCGCCGGTGGTTGCTGCTGCTGCCGGTACCGGCCAAGCGCGTCGCCGCTGGACTGCCGCGACATCGCCCTGTCGCCCGCCGACGGCGCCGCCGGCGCATAGGAGCTTCCGCCGCCCGAGGTGGAGGGGCGGCCATAGCCGCCGCTGGAGCCCCGGTTGGTCGACGGCGTGCGGGTGACGCCACCCGACCCGAAGGACGGCGTGCGGGAATAGCCGCCGGAGCTGGGACGGGAATAACCACCGGAAGACCGCCCCGACCGGGAGCGGGCCTCCGCGTGGTCGGCGCCGATCCTGATTTCCAGCGGGCCGCCAGCGGGCCAGCGCTCCAGTGTCGGGGCGCCGGCCAGGACCAGCGCGGCGCCGAGCGCCGCCACCTTGAGCCATCGCCAATTCATGTGCAGAAGCCAATCCTCCCGAACGGTTCGCGCCCCTCTTGGCGGGCGGCGATACCGTCAACATCTCGCACAGGGTTTTAACTCCACGCGACCCAGGCCGGGAAGTCCCTTTCTAGCCCGCGCATCGGGATTACCGCCGCCAAGCGTTCGCGCCGCCCAAGATGGCTTCAAGGGTCGAACATTGATTGAAGCGAGCGTATGCATTATATTGGAACAGCGTTTGAAACAGGGACTGGATCATGAGCGGGGCTGAAACCAAGGAGATCATCCTGGACACGGCGGAGCGGTTGTTCGCCGAACGCAGCTTCGCCAGCGTGTCCCTGCGGGAGATCACGGCCGCAGCCGGCGTCAACCTGGCCGCCGTCAACTATCACTTCGGATCCAAGGACGCCCTGCTGCTCGCCGTGTTCAGGCGCCGGGCGACCGATCTGAACCGCGAGCGGATCACCCTGCTGAAGGAGGCAGAGGCCCGCGCTGGCGACCATCCTGTTCCACTGCGCGAGATCCTCGCCGCCTTGCTGTCGCCGCCGATCCGCTGGACCCGGCAAAGGACCAGCGGCCTGTCCGTGTTCATCCAGTTCATGGCGCGGGTGCGGACGGATGGCACGCCGGAGATGCGGAAGCTGATGGACAAGGATGTCGGCCACATACACCGCTTCGTGGTGCCCACGTTCCGCACCCTGCCCCACCTGCCCAAGGACGAGATCTACTGGAGGCTGCACTTCACCCTGGCGCTGATGCATTACACCATAACCGATTTGGGGCGACTCGAGGCGATCTCCGGCGGTCTGTGCGACTTGGACGACACCGACGCACTGATCGAGCGGATGATCGACTTCGCGGTGGCTGGTTTCGGCCAGCCGGTCCAGGGCGGCGCAGCCCTGGAGGTGCTGGAGGCGGTCTCAGGCTAGGGTCTGCCGCAGCGACGTCATGGCGTCCATGTCGGTCCGGTCGAACTTGAGCGGCGTCACGGCGACGGCGCCGCGCTTGAGCGCCGCAACGTCGGTGTCCGGCGCCAATGCGCGGCGTTCCCGCATGAAGCGGAGCCAGTAGTAAGACTTCTCGCGCGTGTCCTCGCGCTGCTCGATCCCGATGCGCAGGATCCCGCCCTCGCCCTGGCGCGCCGCCTCCATGCCGCTGACCCGGTCCGGCTCGACATCCGGAAAATTGACGTTGTAGCAGAGATCGCCCGGCCAGCCACCCGCCGTCAGGCTTCGGATCACGGTCGGCGCCCAGTGGGTCGCCGTCGCCCACGGCACGTTCTTCCGCTCCCGATAGGACTGGCTCAGCGCGATACCGGGAATCCCCAGGAACAACGCGGTCATGGCCCCCGCCACCGTGCCGGAGTAGGCCACGTCGTCGCCCAGATTGGCGCCCGCGTTGATCCCGGACAGCACGAGGTCCGGCTTTTGGTCCGCCATCAGATGCTGGACACCCATCAGGATGCAATCGGCCGGGGTGCCGTTGACACTGTAGCGGAGAGGACCGCGTTCGCGGACGCGGATCGGCTGGTGCAGGCTGATCGAATTGGCGGTGCCGCTCTGGTCGTGCTCGGGCGCCACGACCCAGACCTCGCGCGCCAAGGTCGCCGCGACCTCCTCCAGGATGTTCAGCCCCGGTTCGCCGATTCCGTCATCATTGGTCAATAGAACGCGGTTGAACGGACGATCCGTCATGTGTCTTTTCCTTCACACGGGAATTGGCACGTGGGCTGTTCCGGATCACGCTGAAGGCGAAAACGCATGCGGACCGGGGTGGCCGATACCAGCCCCCGGATCGTTCAGTCGCGGACTTTCAGCGGGACGGCACCCCCGCCAGTTCAGGATTCAGGTGGTGTCGAGTCTCAGGAGGCGACCTTCTTGACGGCGCGCTTGCGAACTGGAGTCGGCTTGGCGGCGTCGGAGGCTTTCTTCGCGGCCACCTTGGCTTCGCGGCGGTTGGCGAGTTCCTGTTCGAGCGCCGGCATCAACGCGGTGGCGGCCTTCTTTTGCGCCGTCGTGCCGACCTGCAGCAGGCGGGAGGCATTGCCATTCAACGTGTCGAGGGCGCTGTCCGTCATACCGGGAAGCTTCGTGGTGAGATCCATGGTGGAAAGCTCCCTTGATTTACCGACTGGCGTCAGGCGAGCCGAGTGTGACCCAGCGGGATCCGACCCGAATGGCCGGCGCCTGACGCGGAATGATCATCCAAAACAAAATGGGCGGCCGAAGCCGCCCATCCCGCCTTAGAGAGCGCGGAGACTTTCCGCCGAACTCTTGCCACGACGCGGGTCGCGAACGATCTCGTAGGAAAGCTTCTGGCCTTCCTGGAGGCCGCTGAGACCGGCGCGCTCGACGGCCGAAATGTGGACGAAAACGTCCTGGGTGCCATCGTCAGGCTGAATGAAACCAAAACCCTTGGTGCTATTGAACCATTTCACGGTGCCAGTGGACATATGTCTCTCCCAAGCTGGCGTTGCCCCGCGCAATATCGCGAAGGGGCATCGAGGTGACTGAGGGTAGACCCGCACCGGCACGGAGGACGGTAGACGTGGAAGACCAGAACAGCATCGACACCTCTAATGTGGGACGGGAACACACCATAAGCAAGACGCGATTTCGCCATAAGCGCGAGCCGAAGGGGATTCCTCCGGGCACCATCCGCGCAAAATAACGGCAAGTTCTTCTGTCTATTCCTCACCAAAAGATATTCTTCAACAACTTTAACTTATGCATGTACTTTTGAGTTAACTCATAATGACAGTAACCCTAAATAGGCGGCGAAAAGGCCTAATTTTTCCACTTTCATCCTGGCGTCTTGAGGTAAGTTGGGATGGTCCCATGTATACCTCTGAGGAACCCAATGCCCCCTGTGCAGGTCCTTTTGATCGACCACAACAAACTGTTTCGTGAAGGACTGAAGCTCCTTCTGAGCGGTGACGAATTCGACATCACCGGCGAGGCGCAGACCGTCGCGGAAGGCGTGACGCTGGTCCAGGCCGGATTGAAGGTCCAGCTCGTCCTGCTTGACATGACCTGGAACAGCGACACCGAAACCGAGACCCTGCGCACGCTGCGCGATATGATGCCCGATGGGCGGATCGTGCTGCTGGCGGCCGACATGGATCCGCAGCGGTTGATCGCGGCGCTGGCGGCCGGCGCCGATGGCTGCCTGATGAAGGACCTTTCGGCCGACGCGCTGATCCAGTCGCTCCGGCTGGTCATGATGGGCGAGAAGGTGTTCCCGACCCACTTGGCCGCCTTGCTGATCAGTGGCCGGATCAACACCAGCGCGTTGGACATGCCCAGTGCCCGCAAGGGCCTGTCCCAGCGTGAGGTTCAGATCGTCCGCTGCCTGTTGAACGGCGATAGCAACAAAGTCGTCGCCAACCACCTGAACATCACGGAAGCGACCGTGAAGGTTCACCTGAAGAGCTTGCTGCGCAAGATCAACGCGACCAATCGTACCCAGGCCGCGATTTGGGCGCTCAATAATGGTTTCGCCAACGAGCCGTCCCAACCCGCCAGCAAGGCGGGCTGAGGGTAGGCTTCAGCGGTCACACCATATGTGGCACAGGGGTGGGATCAATCCTGGCTGAACCGGACCAATTGCTTTCCGCGATTGGCTCCGGCCAGCATGCCGATGAAGGCGTCGGGTGCCGACTCGATGCCTTTCGCGACATCCTCCTTGAAGATGACGCGTTTTTCGCGCAGCCAACCGGCCATGGTCTGGCGGAATTCCTCGGTGCGGTGGGCGTGGTCGTAGACCAGGAATCCCTCCATCCGAGCCCGCTTGACCAGAAGCTGGCGCATCCAGCGCAAGCCGATATCGGGCTTCTCCAATTCGTTGTAGACGGAGATCGTCCCACAGATGATCACGCGGCCGTGCTGGGCGATGTTGCTCAAGGCGGCGTCGTGCACGACCCCGCCGACATTGTCGAAGAACACGTTGATCCCGTCTGGGCAAAGCCCCGCGACCTCGCGCGACAACGTGTCGAAATCCTTGGCGACCCCATCGGAGTTCCTATAGTTGAGGACGGCGTCGAAGCCGAGCTCGTCCCGGACATAGGCGATCTTATCGTCCGAACCGGCGATGCCCACGACCCTGCAGCCGCGAATCTTCGCGATCTGCCCGACCACCTGCCCCACGGCTCCGGACGCCGCCGACACCAGGACGGTCTGGCCTGGCTGCGGTTCCCCCAGATAAAGTAGGGCGCAGTAGGCCGTCATCCCCGGCATCCCGAGAACTCCCAGGTAATGCGAGGCCGGTGCCAGATTGGTGTCGATGCGGGTGATCCTTTCGCCGGGGACCAGCCCATATTCCTGCCAGCCTGTATGCGCCATCACCGTGTCGCCGGTACGCCAGCCGGCATGGCGCGACGCCACGACCCGCCCGACCGTCTCACCGGGCATGACACCACCGATCCGCACCGGCTCGGCGTAGGATTTCATGGCGCTCATCCGGCCCCGCATGTAGGGGTCGAGCGATAGGAAGTGGTTCCGGATCAGGACTTCGCCTTCCGCGGGCTCGGCGACCGGCACCCGCTCGATCTTGAAGTCGCTCGCCACGGGAGCCCGGTTGACGGGCCGCTCCGCGAGCAGCACGCGTGTGTTTTGACCTTCGGACATCTCGGTCCCTCCCCCTCGCGGATTTCTTGGACGCGCTTTCAAATGAAGCGTTGGATTGGATTTACAACCGGGATGTCTGTCGAACAGTCCGGTTGAGACTTGGACCGCAACCTAGTACCCGGAGGGGCGATCGACAAGCGCCCGGCTATCCGCTCCAGAGGGCCGCCCCGAGGGCTGCCACCAGCACCGGATCCGCAAAAAAGAAAGGCCGCCCGAAGGCGGCCTGGAGTCTAGGGAGGAAACGCCCAAGAAAGGCGTCACAGCATCTCTGCTGCACTGCGAAAATGACGCTTAACCGATTACGTTTCAATACAAATCGTCGGTCCGCGGATCTGCGTTTCCAAATTCGCGCATCACCTCGGGACCCTATCCATCTTCGATGCCCGTCTCCCCCGTCCGGTCAGGCCCGCCGTGTTGGGCGCTGATCCTCCAGGAGTTCACCGAGGCGGGCCAACAGGATGCGCGGGCTGACCGGTTTGGAGAGTAGCACCGTGGAGACCGTTCCTAGATGAACCTGACCGGCGTATCCGGTCACGACGACGGCCGGCAGGTCGGGGCGGCGCTCACGAAGCTTCTCCAGGAGCTCCCGGCCCCCCATGCGAGGCATCGTCAGATCGGTTACCAAGGCTTCCGCGGGATCTCGGGCATCGGCCTCCAGTGCCTCGATACCGTCGCGTGCGACCGTCACCCTATGTCCTTCAACTTCCAACGCGTCTTGAAACATCAGCGCGATCAAAGCCTCATCTTCGGCTAAAAGCACATGCGCCACTCTGACCAAACCCCCTGGTGCTCAAATCTTGCCAAATCTTCCGACTGGATTGCGAGAAATCTTGAACACTCATCGGTTCGTGTTGTTCCGGGTCGTCGACATCTGGCTTTTGGTGGACAAGACCCCTGTGTCATTTCAGCCATCGCGATAGGACAAGGCTGCGTGGCGATAAGAACATTGTATGGATTATTGTTTTGCCTACATTGTGTCGTAAGGATCCCTACACTTGATGGACCAAAGATGGACCCCCGATACGAAAACCTCGGCAAGACGTCGTTCGAGCTGGGTGCGCGCGGCCTGTGCCCCCGGTGTGGCAAAGGCCATATCTTCGACGGCTTCCTGACGCTGGCGCGCCGATGCGAGGTTTGCGGCCTGGATTATTCCTTCGCCGATCCCGCCGATGGACCAGCCTTCTTCGCGATGTCGATCGTCAGCTTTCCCCTGGTCGGATTCGCGGCTTGGCTGGAATTGGCGTTCCAAGCGCCGATTTGGGTTCACCTGATCACCACGCTGCCACTGCTGGTGATATCGTGCATGGCGCTGCTCCGACCCTTGAAGGGCTGGCTGGTCTGCTCGCAGTATATCAACAAGGCCAGCGAGGCGCGCCTCTCCAGCCATCGGGGCATCGATCCGGAGGACGACGGCGGAGGCGATCGGTAAAATCCGAGGATCGGCTTGCCGCCCGGCACAAAGAACCCTACACTCCCTACAATCCGAGATCACACGACGCCACGGCCAATTCCGGGGTGAGGAGTGCCGCTTGAGGGAAGAGCCCGCCGCCATCTCCTGGACGCCCGATCTCTCCGGCTCCTCAGGTCCGATCTATCTCGCCCTCGCCGCCGCGATCCAGTCGGACATACAGATCGGCGCTTTGAACCCGGGTGATCGCCTACCCACCCACCGGGCGCTGGCCGCCACCCTGGGCCTGGACCTGACGACGGTGACGCGCGCCTATGGGGAGGCGAGGCGCCGGGGACTGATCGACGCCGCGGTCGGACGCGGCACCTTCGTGCGGGATGTCGGCCGCGGACGGCGCGATGCCGAGGTGGCACCCGTCGAGGTCGATCTGTCGATGAACCTCCCGCCCCTACCGGCGGCATCGGATATCCCGACACTGCTGTCCCGAACCCTGGCGACCGTTCTACGAAGGGGCGATGCCGCCCAGATGCTCAACTACCATCCGAGTGGCGGTGGAGCCGACGACAGGGCGGCGGCCGTCCAATGGCTGACCCCGCTGCTGGGCGACCTGCCGCCGTCCCGCGCGCTGGTCGCCGCGGGCGGACAGGCGATCCTGACGGCCCTGCTGACGACGCTGGCGCCCGCTGGGAGCGTCATCCTGACCGAGGCCTTCACCTATCCCGGACTGCGCGCCGTGGCGGCGCAACTGGGCCTGACGCTGGAGGGCCTGCCCCTCGATGGCCAGGGCCTGATCCCCGAAGCGCTCGACGCCGCCTGCGCCCGCTTCAGCCCGACCGCCCTCTACACGATCCCGACGATCCAGAACCCGACCACCGCGACCATGTCACCGGAACGCCGCGATGCGGTCGCCACGGTGGCGCGCCGCCATGGGCTGACGGTGATCGAGGACGACGCATATGGCATGTCTCCGACCGTTCCGCCGCCGCCCATCGCCACGCTGATCCCGGAACTCACCTGGTATATCGGGACCGTGTCCAAATCGCTGCTGCCGGCGCTCCGCGTCGCGTATCTGGTGGCTCCCGACGAACGGCGCGCCACCCGGATGCGGGCGGCGCTACGGGCGGTCAGCCAGATGGCGCCGCCGCTCTCGGCCGCCGTGGTCGCCCGCTGGATCCGTGACGGCACGGCGCACCGCATCCTGGACGAGATCAGGCGGGAGGCGGCGGCACGCCAAAGCCTGGCCGCCGCCGTGCTGCCGGCCGGAACCTTCGCCGCCCACCCACAGGGGCATCACCTGTGGCTATCCTTGCCACAGGGCTGGAGTGCCACAGCGTTCGCGACACAGGCTCGCCGATTCGGTCTGGCGCTGGTGCCGGACAGCGCCTTCGCCGTGGCCCCCGCGACCGCGCCGAACCCGGCGGTCAGGCTTTCGCTGGGAGCGGCGCGCGACATCGATCATCTGGCGCCCGCGTTGGAGAGGATCGCGTCGCTGATGGATGAAGACGCCGATGTCCCGCCGGAGATCGTCTGATCTCCGGCGGGACGCTGGCATTCACAGGACTTGGAACGTCCTGAGCGGCGCGATCAACCGCCAGCGGCATCCGCCGCCAGCGTACCGGTCGGCTGCGGCACCGTCAGGGGCACGGTGACCGGCTCCGGCACCGCCGCGACGATCTCCGCCACCTTCTCGCGGATGGGCATCAGGTCGCTCGCGGCCAGCAAGGCCGCCACCATGTTCGGCACCGCCATCACCGCCAGCAGGATCGTCCACAGGGTCAGCGAGACCGTTCCCGCATGGTTCAGCACGACCGCGATCACGCAAGCGACCACCAGCAACCCGCTCAGGATCGCCTCCGGCATCGCCGGGTACTTCGTGGCCTTCTTGCGCTTGCCCTTCGAGGTCACTTTGAAGGGCTCATGCTTGGTGAAAAGGCCCTTCAGCACGGCGGCGCCGACGGTATAATTCAGGCTCATGCCCAGCAGCGAGGTGCCAAGCGTCTCGCCCCAGCCATGACGCGAGGCGAACTTGGTCAGCGCCATGCTGGCCAGGGCCCGCAGCATCAGCGCCGCGATCGCGATGGCCGTCACCTCCGGTGGCGGCAGGTGGAGCGGCAGGACGGTCGCCAGGAAGGTCCAGGAGATGGCGCCGGCCGCCGCGACCAAGCCCAGCGCGTCCGACCACCAGCGCGCCCAGCCCGACCAGAAATGCAGCTTCTGCGAAGCGTTCAGGCCTTTGGCGCCCGGCAGCAACGTCTTGATGTGGGCCTTCATGATCTGCACCGAGCCGTAGGCCCAGCGATGCCGCTGCTGGCGGAAATCCTTGAAGCTGTCCGGCGTGATGCCGGCGCCCAGGCGCTCCGTCGTGTAGTGCTGCTTCCAGCCCTGCTCCAGCAGCGTCAGACCCAGCTCGGTGTCCTCGACGATGCACCATTCCGACCAGCCGCCGACGCCTTCCAGCGCCGACCGGCGCACCATGATCATGGTGCCGTGGGCGATCAGGGCGTTATCCTCGTTGCGCTCGACCATGCCGCTGTCGAAGAACGCGCGGTACTCCGCCGCCATCATCCGCTTCAGCAACGACTGGTCGCCGTCGCGGTGCTCCTGCGGAGCCTGGACCAGGCCGACCGCCGGGTCCGAGAAGGCCGGGGCCAGACGGCTCAGCCAGAGCGGCGACACCGCGTAGTCGGCGTCGAGCACGGCGATGATCTCCGCCTCGTCGGCGGTGATCGCGAGGGCCCGATTGAGGGCGCCCGCCTTGAAGCCCGTGATCGGGTTGAAGTTGGCGAACTTGAAGACCGTTCGGCCGAGCCGCTCGTTCAGGGTGCGGCAATACTCCTCGACCGGCGTGATCAGGCTGACATCGTCGGTGTTGTTGATCGCGACCACGACCTCGAACGCGCGGTACTCCTGGGCGGCGAGGCTGTCGAGCGTCGCGTTCAGCATCGCCGGATCCTCGTTCCGGGCGGCGATGTGGACCGACACCATCGGCTCGCGCACGGCGATGCCGGCACTCCGCAGCAGGGACGCGGCACCTTCCGCCGGCAACAGCCGGGTCGGGCGGCGGCCCAGCAGGGTGCGGGTCATCTCGTCCAGATCGGCGAGCGCCAGGACCAGCAGGATGCCGCCCAACGCCAAGCCGCTGCACCACATGATCACCGTCCCGGGCGTCGGATAGACGCCGATGGCGGCGAGCACCGCCCAAGCGGTCATGCCGGCCGAACCATGCGCGGCGATCGACCACAGCAGCGTCTGGAGCACGGTCGCGCGGCGGCGGAACAGGGCCGGCAGCGACAGCAGCAAGCCCGCCAGCACCGACACGACACCGACGACATAGGCCTCCGGCTTGGGATCGACCGCGCCGTGGAGCTGCCACTTGGGCTGGCGATCGGCGTCGAGAACGCCCCAGAACGGACCGGGGCTGCCCTCGATCGCGGTCTTCCACGGCTGGTCGAACGCCTCGATCACGTTGTATTCGACACCCATCCGCTTGGCGTCCTGGGCGAATTCACGGATGATGCGGGCCTGCTCGGGGCGCGACGCGTGGGCGTCGCCGAAATTGTCGCCGTCCGACGGCCAGCCGATTTCACCGATCCAGATCGGCTTACCCGGATAGGCCTGCCGGATCCGCTTGATCTTGTCCATCGCGTAGGGCAGCGCGCCGGAACTGTCGAGCTTCTCCCAGTACGGCAGTGTGTGGATGCCGACGAAATCCGACACGGCCACTGTCTTCGGCGCGGTCAGCAGCTCGGACCAGGTATCCGACGTTCCCACCGGGATACGCCGGGGCACCCGGGACCGCACCTCGGCGATGTAGGCGGCCAAGCTCTCGTCGGTCTGATCGGCGCGCAGCAGCGACTCGTTGCCGACCACGACGCGCACGACGTTGGGCGTCGCCCGCGCGATCGAGACCGCCTGATCGATTTCCTGGCGGTTGTGCTCCGGGTCGGCGTTCAGCCAGATGCCTAGGCTCACCTTCAGTCCCATGCGCGCGGCTATGCCGGGCGCGCGGTCCTGCCCATCCGAAACCGTATAGGTCCGGATGCCGTCGGCCACGCCGTTGATCGCGGCCATGTCCCTGCGGATATCGGCCACCGACACGTGGTGGTCGTCCTCGGGGCTGAAGTCGCGGCCCGACGGGCTGTACGACACCGATTGAAGGCGACTCGGCGACGCCGCCACATCGACCGGCGCGGTCTTATCGCGCCAAATGCCGAGGTGAGTCATCGCCGTGCCGGCGACGACAGCCAACATGAGGGTCAGGGAAAGGATCGTCCGCCGGGGCGGACTGCGTTTGTCCACCGCCGTTGAGCCGGTGGTAAGGATCGACATGGCCGTTTTCTGGGGGTGAGTGGTTGAGCGGGGAGCTACTCAGGATAGGGTGATGTGTCGGCTACTTAGCCAAATCCCATTTTGCCGTCACAATACCTAAAGACACTCTAATCGAGTTTGCGCAGATGGGTATGTGACAGCTATCACTTGGGCACGATGTCGCATGGTGTTGGGTACGGGACGTCCGTCTCGGGACGATTTCCTTAACTATTTGGTAGCCATGTTGACCTATGTGTGTGCGTATGAGTCTAGGCCAGTCGTCATAAAGGGTATGCAATGCGGTTGAAGCTAATCGGAATCGTGGGCGCGCTGCTCGTCTTGACGGCCTGCGAGACGGCGCCGATGGATGCCTCCAGCAATAGCGGCATGGGTGCGGCGAGGGGCGGCGTTGGCAATGGCTACGGCGCCGGCGGTCCCGGGGGAGTCGGTGTCGGAGGCGCTGGTGGCGTGGGCTCCGGTGGGGCGGCGGGCCTGTCGGGTTCCCGCAACGGCGCTGGCGGCGTCATCCCCGGCTCGCAGCAGGATCTCGCCAACAATGTCGGCGACCGGGTGTTCTTCGGCTACGATCAGACTGATCTCAGCACCGAGGCTCGAACGACGCTGGAGCGGCAGGCGGCTTGGCTCAAGCAATTCGGCAACGTCACGGTGACGGTCGAGGGCCATTCCGACGAGCGGGGTACCCGGGAATACAACCTCGCCCTGGGTGACCGCCGCGCCAACTCCGTCAAGAACTACCTGGTGACGCAGGGCGTGGCGCCCAACCGAATCGCGACGTTGAGCTATGGCAAGGAGCGCCCCGCGATCGGCGCGTCCGGTGATCAGGCCTGGGCCCAGAACCGCCGCGGTGTCACGGTCGTCAACTGAGTGGTTGTCAACCGAGGGATGGCGACTCGGCGATCCTTCCAAGCCGGCCGGTATCCATCAAGTCGGCATCCATCAAGCCAGTGGTCACGAGAAAGGGCTCCGGGAGCGAACCTCCCGGAGCCCTTTCTCCTTGTCCCCACCAGAATCGCGTCAGCCGAACTTGTAGCTGATGCCGTAGCCACCACGCGGATAGTTCCACGAGACGTTGTCCTGGTCTTGGCAGATCACCCGGCAGGTGCCGCATTCGAGGCAACCGTCCGTCACCAGGCTGACCCCGCCGCCCTCTTCCTTGTTGTAGCAATTGGCCGGGCAGCAGAAGGTGCAGGCCTGATCGCCGCACTCGGTGGCGCAGAGTTCGGGGTTCTTGATCTGGATGTGGGGACGGTTCTCGTCGACGATGTACCGGTTCTGGTACAGCTTCTCTTCAACCTTGATCACGCTCATCGGAAAGCCCTCGCCAGCTTGAATGCGTCACCGACCAGCCCAAGGACCGAACGCCGCTTGGCGAAGGACTTGAAGATCTGGTTCTCCTTGGATTTCTTGTCGACGCCATCCACGGTGAAGAGGTTGTGGGCGGCACCATTGAGAAGGTCCGGATAGGCGTTGAAGAACTGGGGAGACATATGCATGATCTCCGGCAGGTTCTTGTACTTCTTCAAGTCCTTCATGACGAAGCTGTCGTCGAGCTTCTTCTTGTAGAGCGCGAGATTGGCCGCGACTGGGGCCTTGCCCTGGCGCTTCAGCTCGATCAGCGTCTCGGCGGCGAACCGGCCGCTGGTCATCGCGAGGTTGGACCCCTCGCGATGCGCCGCGTTGTTCAGGTGGGCGGCGTCGCCGACCACCATCCAACCATCGCCACAGACCTGCGGAACGGCCTTGTAGCCGCCTTCCGGGATCAGGTGACCCGCGTATTCCTTGACCTCGCCGCCCTGGATCAGGGGCTTGATCACGGGATGGTTCTTCAGATCCTCAAGCAGCTTGTAGGGGGAGATGCCCTTGGCCTTGAAGTCGGAGATCAGGCAACCGATGCCGATCGTCAGCGACTCCTTGTTGGTGTACAGGAACGCGGTGCCGACCATGCCGCCGGTGACCTTGCCCATCATCTCGATGACGACACCCTCGTCACCCTTGACCTGGAAGCGCTGCTCGATCAGCGCCGGGTCGATGAAGTGGATCTCCTTGACCGCCAGCGCGGCGTTCTGCGGCTGCAGCTCCTTCTGGAGATCGGAGCGGCGGGCCAGCAACGCGTTGACGCCATCGGCCATGATCACGACGTCGGCGTGGACCTCGCCGTTCTCGCGGTCGGTCCGCACGCCATAGACCTTGCCACTGCCGTCGCGCAGCAACTCGGTCACGGTCGTCTCGCAGATCACGAGGGCGCCGGCTTCCCGAACCTTCTCGTTGAACCACTTGTCGAACTGGGCGCGGATGATCGTGTAGCGGTTCGGACGCTCGCTGTTGAAGCTCTCGGACCGATAGTTGGTGCCGATATAGCTGTCGTCGCCCAGCAGCCAGATGCGCTGCTCGATGATGTGGCGCTCCAGCGGCGCGTCATCCCTGAAGTCGGGGATGATCTTCTCCAAGGCGTCGGCGTACATGATCGCGCCCTGGACATTCTTGGAGCCGGAGTATTCGCCACGCTCGATCTGCAGGATCTTCAGACCACCCTTGGCCAGGGTGTACGCCGCCGAGTTGCCGGAAGGACCGGCGCCGACGACGATGGCATCGAATTTTTCTACCATGTCAGGCACTCCTCTGGCGGGTGGTCAGCTCGCCTTGCGGTTGACCAGCCGGCGCTGGCGGAACTGTTCCGTCAGGGCCGGAAGAATTTGCAGCGCGTCGCCGACGATGCCGTGATGGGCGAAGTCGAAGATGGGCGCGTTCGGATCGGAGTTGATCGCCAGGATCACGTCGGAGTTCTCGCAGCCGACGCGATGCTGAATGGCGCCGGAGATACCGGCGGCGATGTACAGCTTGGGGCGCACCGTCTTGCCGGTCTGGCCGACCTGACGGTCGCTGGTGACCCAGCCCGCCTGGGTGCAGGGCCGCGACGCGCCGACCTCTGCCCCCAGCACCTCCGCCAGATCCCAGACCAGCTTGAAGTTCTCGGCCTTCTGGAGCCCCTTGCCACCCGACACGATGATGTCGGCGAAGGCGAGCTGCGCCTCCTCCTGGTCGCTGTCCGGGATGAAGTCCAGCACCTTGGTGACGAAGATGTCCTCGGCCAGATTGGGAGTCACCTCGACGACGCGGCCAGTGCGGGTGCCGTCGCGCTCGGGCATCTGCATCACGCGCGGCCGGATGGTCGCCATCTGCGGCCGATAGGCCAGCGTCTGGATGGTGCACAGCAGGGTACCGCCGAAGGTCGGGCGGGTGGCCGCCAGGCTGCGGTTCTCGGGGCTGATGTCCAGTTCGGTGCAGTCGGCGGTCAGGCCGGTCAGCAGCGTCGTGGCGATGGCGCCCGCCAGGTCGCGGCCCAGCGTCGAGGCGCCCAGCAGCACGATCTCCGGCTTGAAGGTGTTGACCACGTCGGTCATCACCTTGGAATAGGGCTCCGTCCTGTACTCGGCCAGCGCCGCGTCCAGCACGGTGTAGACCACGTCGGCGCCATAGGCGATGGCCTCGCCCGAGATCTCGTTGATGAAGGGGCCGGGAGCCCCCAGGATCACCGCGCCGACCTCGACACCCAGCTTGTCGGCCAGCTTCCGGGCCTCGCCGAGCAATTCGTACGAGACGGTGTGGACCTTGCCACGCTCCTGCTCGACGATGACCCAGACGCCCTTGTAGGCTTTCAACTCTTCCGACAGTTCGAACTTGCGGCCGCCGGCGGCCTTCTTGGCGGGGGGTGGATTGGCAGGCGCTTGGCTCATGTCGGCCTCACAGTCTCGGGATTGGGTTCAGCGGGCGGTGCGATGGGGACGGGACATCGGACGATCGGAGGGAGTTGGCGGCCTCGTCCGGGCGCCGGACTCCCCGAAGGGATCGTCAGCGGACCAGATCGTTCGCCAGCTTCGGATACGTGGTGAACAGCATGTCGATCGCGGCGGCGGCTTGCGCGGAGGCGCCGCCCTCGGCCTCGATCATCTTGGCCTTCTCGGCGCGCGGCTTCGGCACGAAGACCTTGGACACGACGGTCGGCGAGCCCTTCAGCCCGACCTTGGCCTCGTCGTCGACGCAAGTGTCCTTGTTCCACAGCTTCAGCGGCGTGCGCGCCGCCCGGAACATGTCGTCCATGGTGCCGAAGCGCATGGAGTTGGAGCCTTCCAGCATCGTGATCATCGCCGGCAGCCGGCTCTTGAGCACTTGCACGCCGCCCTCGGACCGGCGCTGGACGGTGATCTCCCGGCTATCCAGGTTCACGTCCTCGATCTTGGCGACGTAGGTCAGCTGCTGCATGTTCATGCGGGTGGCGATGCCTGGCCCGACCTGGGCCGTGTCGCCGTCGATCGTCTGCTTGCCGCAGAACACCAGATCGACCGGCTCCTCCTCGTGCAGCTTGCGGATCGCGGAGGTCAGCGCGTAGGACGTGGCCAGCGTGTCGGATCCGGCGAACTTGCGGTCGGTCAGCAGCACCGCGTCGGTCGCCCCGAAGGACATCGCCTTCCGGAGCGAGGCCTCGGCCATCGGCGGCCCCATCGTCAGCACGGTGACGCGCCCGCCGAACCGATCCTTCAGCCGCAACGCCTCCTCCAGCGAGAACAGGTCGTACGGGTTGATGATCGCCGGCACACCCTGGCGCATGATGGTGTTGGTCACCGGATGGATCCGGATCTGGGCGCTGTCGGGCACCTGCTTGATACAGACGACGATGTGCATCCCGTTATCCTCTCGACTGGGAACCCCGCGGGGCTTGCTCAATTCACTTAATGCAGGGTCCGTGCCAGTTCGAAAAACACCTGAAGGAGCCGGATAACCCATTGTTTTAAAGCAATTTATTTTAGGAGTGCCGTAACCTTCGCCGCTTGGCGGCCCTTGTCGGTTAACCGACAGGAGCCGCCGCTTGTCGGCTTTGTCACCGGACGCCGGCGAGCGTCAGGCTCTCCAGGGAAACGAAGCTGGCGTCGTGCCGCTCGGCCTGGTCCTTATGGACCTTGAACACCTTCTCCGCGATGGCGTCGGACTTGACGAAATCCTCGTAGGCTTGGGTGATCAGCACCTTGTGGCGGACCCGCAGCAGATCCTCGTCGAGCCTGTCGAGGTTGGGTTCCTCGGCCAGATAGTCGTGGAAGCGCTGGAGGATGTGCAGCCGGTTGACATGGACCACCCGTTCGTCGAACGCGATCCCGAAGAACCGCAGGAAGTCCTCGGCGGTGTTCAGATCGTCCAACTCGTCTTGGAAACTGCTCATGGAACACGTCCTATCGGTGGGAGGGAGGTCGGTGGGAGTATTCTCAATGCTCGCAGCCAGGAATCACACAACCCGGCTGATCGCAGCTGTTGCCGCAGCGCGCGCAAACGATGCCTTCCATGGCCTCGCTCAACCCGCCGACCACATCGGCGGCGGTATGCTCGTCCAGGCGGCTTTCTATCTTGTTAATGTGATCGATCAGGCACGCCAGGGCGCGGCCGACCGGATCGGGCATCAGGTGGTGATCCAGGTCGATGCCATGGTCGGCGATGCGACGCTCGATCGGCTTGACGATGCGGCCGGGAATGCCGACGACCGTCATCTCCGGCGGCACGTCCTTGGTCACCACGGAGTTGGCACCGACCCTGCCGTTGCGCCCGACCGTGATCGGCCCCAGGATCTTGGCCCCCGCCCCGCACATCACGCCGTCCTCCAGCGTCGGGTGGCGCTTGCCCTTGTTCCAGCTGGTGCCGCCCAGGGTGACGCCGTGATAGAGCGTCACGTCGTCACCGACCTCGGCGGTTTCGCCGATCACGACCCCGGCACCATGGTCGATGAAGAACCGGCGGCCGATGGTCGCACCGGGGTGGATGTCGATGTTCGTCACCATCCGCGCCAGATAGCTGATGAAGCGCGCCAGCCAGCGGGCTCCCCGGCGCCACATCGCGTTGGCGATCCGATGGGCGATGATCGCGTGGATGCCCGGATAACAGGTCAGCACGTCGAAGGTCTTGCGCGCGGCTGGATCGCGGTCGGCGACACACTCGACATCCTCGCACAGCAAGGTCCAGATGCTTCGGTCGCGCTTGGGCGCGGGGCCCGTCTCCCGGCTTGGCGACACGTCTCCGGTGGCGGGCTTGTCAGGGGATGCGTGAACGATTCCGGACATGCCGGGTCTCCCGGTTTCAGGTCAGGATGCCATGACCGTGGAAATGTCGGCTTTGGCGGCGTCGCGGCGGAACTGGAGAAGCTCGTCGCTGGTCGGGGATCGCTTGAAGGCCCCAGCGACCGAGCGGACCCGCGGCAGGATGGCGCGCGCCTCGCCGTCGGTCAGCTCGATGCCCATCCTGGCGAACGCCAGCTTGACACCGGCGGAGCCGGAATGCTTGCCCAGCACGATGCTGTGGCGGCGGCCGACCTCGGCCGGATCGAACCCTTGATAGGTCATCGGATCCCGCAGCAACCCGTCGACATGGATGCCCGCCTCATGGGTGAAGACGGCACCGCCGACGATGCTCTTGTTGATCGGAATCGGGCGGTTCGAGGCCCGCGCCACCAAGTCGGAGATCGCCGGCAACCGCGTCGCCTCGACGCCGGTATCCCAACCATAGAGGTGGCGGAGACCCATCACGATCTCCTCCAGCGCCGCGTTGCCGGCGCGCTCGCCCAGGCCATTGACGGTGGTGTTGACATGGGTGGCGCCACCCCGGACGGCGGCCAGGGAGTTGGCGGTCGCCAGCCCCAGGTCGTCGTGGGCGTGGATCTCGATCTCCAGGTCGGTCCGCGCGCGAAGCGCCTGGATCAAGGCGAAAGTCTGGAAAGGGTCGAGCACGCCCAGCGTGTCGGCGAAGCGGTAGCGGCGGGCTCCGGCGCGCTGCGCCGTCTCGGCGACCCTCGCCATGAAGTCGGGATCCGCGCGCGAACTGTCCTCGCCACCGAACCCGACATCCAGGCCCAGGTCGCGGGCGGTGCGGATCTGGCGGTCGATCTGGCCCAGCACCCAAGAGCGGTCGCGGCCCAGCTTCCGCTGGATGTGGATGTCCGACACCGGCATCGACATGTTGACGAACGACACGCCGCAGGCCGCCGCGTCCGACAGGTCGTCGGCGCGCATCCTGCACCACACCATCAGGCGGGTGTGGCTCAGCCCGGCCTCGGCTACGGCGCGGATGCCTTCGCGTTCCTCCTCGCCCATCGCCGGGATGCCGATCTCGAGCTCCGGCACGCCAGCGGCGTCCAGCGCGCGGGCGATCGCGATCTTCTCGTCCAGGGTGAAGGAGACCCCGGCGGTCTGTTCGCCGTCACGCAGGGTGGTGTCGTTGATCGTGATCGATCGCTGCTCGGGCATCGCGGCAAACCCCTGGAAATCGGGCCGGGGAAACTCTGGCCGGGGAAACTCTAACGGGGAAGTTGGATTGGGAGGGTGCCGCCGCCGAACAGCGGGACAGCGGTCCCCTCCCCGTGCTCGACCGCCTAGGAATAGACCGGCTGGAAACCGGCGGGGGCGCCCTGGTTGGTCCAGTACGGCGACAGCTTCCGCAGCCGCTCGATGATCCCCGGCATGACGCGGATCACCGTGTCGATCTCCTCCGCCGTGGTGTCGCGCGACAGGGAGAACCGGGTGGCGCCATGGGCCGCCGTGTAGGGCACACCCATCGCCCGCATGACGTGGCTCGGCTCCAGCGAACCAGACGTGCAGGCCGAACCGGACGAGGCCGCGATGCCCTCCTCGTTCAGCAGCAGAAGGATCGCCTCGCCCTCGATGAACTCGAACGCGACATTGGCCGTGTTGGGCAGGCGGTTGGCCGGATTGCCGGTAACGAAGCAGTTGGGGATCGCCTCGACCAGCGCCTTCTCCAGGCGGTCGCGCAGCGCCGCGACCTGCGTCAGTTCGACCGCCATGGCCTCGCGCGCCATCTCGCAGGCCTTGCCCAGGCCAACGATCGCCGGCGCGTTCTCGGTGCCGGCCCGGCGGCCGCGCTCCTGGTGACCGCCCCGCATCATCGGCCGATAGCGGACGCCACGCTTGATATAGAGCGCGCCGATGCCCTTGGGGGCGTGGAGCTTGTGGCCCGACAGCGACAGCATGTCGATGTTGGAGTTGGCCAGATTCATCGGCAGCTTGCCGACGGCCTGGACCGCGTCGGTGTGGAACAGCGCCCCGACCTTCTTGGCCATGCCCGCCAGCAACTCGACCGGGAAGATGGTCCCCGTCTCGTTGTTGGCCCACATGATCGACACGACGGCCACGTTCTCGGACAGGGCCTCCTCGTATTTCTCCAGATCGAGGTTGCCCTTGCCGTCCACCGGAATGCGGTGGATCTTGTAGCCTTCCTTGCTCTCCAGGAAGTCGCACAGGCTGAGGATGGCCGGGTGCTCGACGACGGAGGTCACGATCTCGCGGCGCTTCGGATAGGCCTTCAGCGCCGACAGGATCGCGGTGCTGTCGGACTCGGTGCCGCCCGAGGTGAACACGATCTCGGTGTCGAACGCGGCGCCCAGCAGCTTTTGAACCTCGCCGCGGGCCCATTCGATCTTGCCGCCGACGGCGGCGCCGTAGCCGTGCATCGACGAAGGGTTGCCGTAATGCTCGGTGAAGAAGGGCAGCATCTCGGCGACGACCGCCGGATCGACGCGGGTGGTGGCGTTGTTGTCCAGATAGATTCCCATATGCCCTTACTCCGCCGCCATCATGGTGTGGGGAATGACGCGGACCAGTTCGCCGAGCTTCTCGACGAGCTTGGTCTGGATGCCCTCGATCGTGACCGAGGCCATCTGGCAGCCGGAACAGGCGCCGCTGAGGCGGACGTAGATGTTCTTGCCGTCGATATCGATCAGTTCGACGTCGCCGCCGTCCTTCTTCAGGTAGGGGCGCATCTCGTCCAACGCCGCCATGACGATCTGCATGCGCTGGACGTTGCTCAGCTTCTTGACCGGAGCGGCCGGCTTGGCGGCCAGGGGAGCGATCTCGTCCAGGCCGACCACGGCGGCGGCGGGCTCCTTCGCGGCGACCGGCTCGAGCGTCTTGCCCTGCTTGGCCAGCAGCGTCTCCAGCAGGTCCTCGATCTTCTCGTGGCAGGTCTTGCAGCTGGCGCCGGCCTTCGTGTAGTTCGTCACCTGCTCCAGCGTGGTCAGCGCGTTGACCTCGACCGCCCGCTCGATCATCGCGGCGTCGACGCCGAAGCACTTACAGATCAGCTCGCCTTCCTCGTGATCGTCGACCCACTCCTCGCCGCGGTAATTGGCGATGGCGGCGCGGAGCGCCTCGGCGCCCATGACCGAACAGTGCATCTTCTCCGGCGGCAGGCCTTCCAGGAAATCGGCGATGTCCTTGTTGGTGACGGTCAGCGCCTCGTCCACCGTCTTGCCGATGATCATCTCGGTCAGGGCCGAGGACGACGCGATCGCCGAGCCGCAGCCGAAGGTCTGGAAGCGGGCATCCTGGATGACCTGGGTTTCCGGCTCGACCTTCAGCATCAGGCGCAGCGCGTCGCCGCAGGAGATCGACCCGACCTCTCCGACCGCGTTCGCCTCTTCCAGGACACCGGCGTTCTTCGGATTGAAGAAGTGCTCCTTGAGCTTATCAGAGTAGTTCCACATGGTCTGTTCTCCTGTACCCGCTTGATGTCCGGAGGCCGCCCTCGCGGCCACGTCAATTCCGCAAACTGGGATGCCGCGTGGTGTCAGTGATGGTGGCCGGGACCATGCCCGCACGATCCACCACCCTCGCCGTGCCCGCCGCCGGCGTTCGACCCACAGGAGGAGGGAGTGGAGGATGAGGTGGAGAAGGAGGAGCCGCAGCCGCAGGTCGAGGTCGCGTTCGGGTTCTCGAACTTGAAGCCCGCGCCGCCTACGCTCTCGACATAGTCGACGACGACGCCGTTCATGTGCACCATGCTGCCCGCATCGATGAACACCTTGACGTCGCCATATTCCAGCACGGTGTCGTCGTCACCGGCACCGGCTTCCAGGCCCATCTGGTACTTCAGGCCGGCGCAGCCGCCGTCCGCCACCTGGATGCGCAAGCCTCGCGCGGCGGCCGAATTGGCCAGGACGCGCTGGAGAGTGCTTACCGCCGAATCCGTCAGCGTCACCATCGAACCGGTCTCCTTAAAGGCGAGGTTTGTCAGACCAGTCCGTTGAGCAAGATTTGGGCCATTTGCAACTAATTGATTTCGCTCACTCTTTTATTTCAGCTCCGCTGGAGCGTGGCGACTTGCCGACAGATGTCATGTCGCAAACCCGACAAGTCACACGGAGGCGGTCGCCGTTGTGAGAAACCGCTTCATGACCATAAAATACTTATGGTATTAGCGTTTGGTGAAACCGCCGCCAGGAGAGCCCGCCATGCGCCAGATCGAGTTCCGCATTCCCGATGGCAGGATGGCGTTCGGCGACGTTCCGGAGCATATCGACGCCCGCCTCCAGGAGGCGGTCACGGCGCGATTGGCCGGCGACCTGGAAACGGCGGAGCGGCTCCTGTGGGAGGCGCATCACCTGGGGCCGAAGATCCTGCCGGTCTACTACGCGCTCTATAAGTTCTATTTCAACCAGCGGCGCCTAGACGACGCGGAGCGCGTCACGCTGATCGGCCTGGAGGCCGCGGCCCGGCTGGGCGGCTTCGACCCGGATTGGCGCCGGCTGGACCGGGCGGCGGCCGACTGGACATCGGTGGTCGGGCCGCAGCACTTCTATCTGTTCACCCTCAAGGCGCTGGCCTTCATCACCCTGCGCGGCACCCGGACGGACGCGTCCCTGACCATGCTGGCGAAGCTTCGCGAGCTGGACCCAACCGACACGGTGGGCTACGGCGTCATCGCGACGCTGGCCGAAAGCGTCGCGCGAACCGACTGAGCCCTTCGCGAGATCCACCGGGGCGGGTCTTCCGACGGCCGGCCATTACGCCATTTTCACACCCTTCCACCATTAGATAATTATCTACTATTTGTTTTTTAATTTCACAAAATTAACATGAAACTCTGTTATAGCTCCGCCGCTGTTTGATCAAGAACGGACGAACATGCCGTTTTGTAAGTAATCAGTCACGGAGCTGAAACATGAAGTTCATATTCAAGGCTATCACGGCGCTGGCTTTGCTTGCCGCCACCCCCTCGGCCCATGCCGAATCTCAAGTGCTGAACTTCAAGATCATCGATTTCGCTCCGCAGATGAGCGTTCCGGATGGCAAGCCCACTGGTTCCTGGATCGACGCGCTGAACTTGGTAGGCGAGGCCATCGACATCAAATTCAACTTCGAGGAAGTTCCCGCCAAGCGCCTGACCGCTGGTCTCGCCGCCGGGGAATTCGACGGCTCGATCGCCAACGCCTCGCTGGCAGGCGTCGAGAAGGGCGGCGTCGTCGCGACGTCCATTCCCTTCATGCGCGTGATCCTGAAAGCCTATTCGATCGGACAGGATCCCGGCATCAGGAAGACCGAGGATCTGACCGGCAAGACCGTGATCCTCAATCAGGGATACGTCTACGGCGGGCGCCGCGACTGGATCGCCGATCCCAAGAACGGAGTCACCATCGCGTCGGACATCAAGCAGGTCGATCAGGGCCTGAAGGCCCTGGTGGCGGGCCGCGCGCCGATTTTCCTCCAGTACCAGGAGAACGTCGAGACGGCGCTCCTGGACTACAAGGTCGATAATCTGCAAAGCAGCACGATCTCGGACGTTCCGATCCATATCGTCATCTCCGCGGCCCGTCCCGACGCCAAGGAACTGATCGCCAAGATCGAGGCCGGCATCGTCAAGCTGCGCGCCGAGGGCAAGTTGAAGAAGATCGACTGACAAACGGTCGTGGCCCGGTCGATCCGCGACCGGGCATACCGACGTCGGTGCCCCCCCTTCCGCGCCTTTCATGAATCCGATCCCAGTCCGGGCGATGAACGGCCGTGACGATCCAGTCCATGGCGGCGGACACTCGAAGATGTTCAGAACAGGCGCTCGACCATGATCGTGTCCAAGGAACAAGCCCTTGAACAAGAACCGCCCGCGGTCATCAAGCGGACTTTCAAGATCGATAATCATCGGACCTATCTGGGACAGTCCATCAAAGAGGTTCGGCTGGGCTGGGAATGCCATGGCACCTTGAACGCCGCGCGGGACAACGCGATCGTGGTGTTCCACCATCTTCACGGGCACAGCCATTTCGCGGGAAAGTACCGCTCCACCGAGAAGCGGGCCGGCTATTGGGACGGCTTGATCGGACCCGGCAAGGTCATCGACACGGATAGGTTCTTCGTCCTGTCCATGGACTCCCTATGCAACGTCAACGCTTACCACCCGGATGTCGTCACCACGGGGCCCGCCTCGATCAATCCCGACACCGGCAAGCCGTATGGCCCCACCTTCCCCATCATCACCTATCATGACATGGTCGACACCCAGGTGGCCCTGCTCGACCACCTCGGCATCAAGACGCTCCACGCGGCGCTGGGCGTTTCCGCCGGAGGGCACCATTGCCTGGAACTGGCAACGGCCTATCCCAAAAGGGTTCGGAAGATAATACCGATCGCGTGCGGGCTTCAGTCGGACGCTTGGCTGATCGCCTGGGCGAATGTCTGGATCGCCCAGCTCAAGCTCGATCCGGACTGGAACGGCGGCTACCATCATGAGGACCGCAAACCGACCCAAGGTTTGATCGCGGCCCTCAAGATGATCTCCATGATCGGGCGCGACTGGAGCTACACCAACGATCCCGTGATTCCCGCGGACACCGGGGGGCGGAAGATCTTCGGGCGCGCATGGGCCGATCCGGAGCGTGATCCCGCGACGTCGCCGGATCACCGCTACCTGATCGAAGCCGATTTGGAACGTGGAGCGGTCAACGGCGCCCGTCACATGGACGCCAACCACTTCCACTATCTGGCGCAAGCCGCGAAGTCCTTCACGATACGGCGATCGGGATCCATGACGGCCACCTTGGCGCGCCTCCGCGCCGAGGTCCTGATGATCCACCATCTGAACGCCGATCATCTGAGCCGAACGGAAACCGTGACCGCCGCCATCGCGCGGATGCTGGAGGTGGGCGTCAGGATGGAGGTCCTGGAACTCTCCGGCACCCTCGGGCACATCGATTTCGTCGCCATCCAGCAGCCCCGCGTCGCCTCCGCGATCGGTCGTTTCCTCGCGCGCTGACCGCCAACCCAAAGGCGGCGCGCGAATTTCCAACTGAAAGCATGGGACATGGCCAGAACCAATCGGGTCCACAAATCCTCCGCCCTGCTCGCGGTCGGGTTGGAGCAAAACCCCGAATACATCGTCACCCGCGACTGTTTCGAGTTCGGCGATTTCAGGACCAGGCAGGGCGAGACCATCGGCGAGGCGCGCTTCGGCTGGGAAAGCTACGGCGAATTGAACGCCGCTGGCGACAACGCGATCCTGATCAATCATTTCATGCTGGGGTTCGGTCACGCGGCTGGGCGCTATTCGGAGGACGAGCGCTATCCGGGCTTTTGGGACCACCTGATCGGTCCGGGCAAGGCCATCGACACGCGCAAGTATTTCGTCATCTCGATGGACTGCCTGTGCAACGCCTATCCTTTCAATCCCGTCGTGCGGACCACCGGCCCCACCTCCATCGATCCCCGGACCGGCGAGCCTTACGGCATGAGGTTCCCGATCATCTCGATCAAGGATATCGTCAACGCCCAGATGCTGCTGCTCGACAACCTTGGCATCGGCCGCCTGCACGCCGTCATGGGAGCGGGGTTCGGCGGCTTCCTGACCTACGAACTGGCCACCGCGTGGCCCGACCGCGTCGATCGCATCATTCCGATCTGCGCCACCCTGGAAAGCGATGGCTGGGCCGTCGCCTGGATGAACGCCTGGGGAACGCCGATCAGGCTCGATCCGGCGTGGAACAAGGGCGATTACCACCGGGACAACCCACCGACGGCTGGGCTGATCGAGGCGATGAAACTGGTCTATCTGAACGCGCGGCATTGGGGGGCGCTGGAGAAGCCCTATGGCCGAACCTGGGCGGACCCCGACCGCGACCCCATGCGCTCGCTGACGGACCGCTATCTGGTCGAGGTGGGGCTGCACGAAGCCTCGGTGCGTCGCGCCCGGTTCGCCGACGCCAACCACTTCCTGTATCTGGTCAAGGCGATCCAGACATTCCAAATCGGCGATGGGGAGCCGGTCGAGCGGGCCATCACCAAGCTGAAGGCGCGGGTGCTGATGTCCTATACCCCGCACGACGAGATTTTCGCCGGCCCCAGTCTCCAGAACACCTTGGCCCTCCTGATGCGCGCGGGCACCAAGATGCGGCTGATCCGCCGGGACGACGCTCTGGGGCACATCGAGGCGGTGGCCAACACCAAGCCGATCGAGGATGACATCGCCAAGTTCCTGGGCTGATCCAGGACTCTCGGCACGTAACGACTTGGCGAAGGGTACTTGGATCATGACTGAGCAGGCCTGTGCCGTCCCCCCGCGGGAGCTGCCGATCGTGCGCAAGCGCGTTTTCGAGATGGAAACACATACGACGTTCCTGGGCGGCCGGATCGACCAAGTCAGGTTCGGCTGGGAGAGCTATGGCACCTTGAACGCGGCGCGTGACAACGCCGTCCTGATCCTGCATCCCTTGCTGCTCCACGGCCACGCCGCCGGCAAATACGACATCGCCGACAAGCGGGTGGGCTTCTGGGACTCGATCATCGGCCCCGGCAAGGTGATCGACACCGACAAGTATTTCGTGATCTCCGCGGATTGCCTGTGCAATCCCTACGCGCGCAGTCCGGAAGTCGTGACGACGGGTCCGGCGTCGATCGATCCCAGGACCGGGGCACCCTATGGCCCGACCTTTCCGCTGATCACCTTCCATGACTTGGTCGATGTCCAGATGGCTTTGCTCGATAGCCTGGGCATCGGCACCCTGCACGCGGCGATGGGATTGTCGATGGGGGGATACAACTGCCTGGAACTGGCGACGTCCTACCCCGATCGGATCCGCAAGATCATCCCAATCGCCTGCGCGCCCGCGTCCGACGCTTGGCTGATCGCGTGGACCAACGCTTGGTCGTCGCTCCTGAGCCTGGATCCGAATTGGCGCGGCGGAGCCTATCCTCCGAACGAGCCGCCCGACCGGGGCATGGCCGCCGTCATGAAGTTGATCACGATGATCGGCTGGGACTGGAACTACACCAATGATCTGGCCAGGGGTGAGGATTCCCCGGCGAAGCCGCTCGGCCGGGCTTGGGCCGACGCGGCGCGGGACCCGGCCCGCTCCATGGACGCGCGATACCTGATCGAAGCGAACCTGGAGGCCGGCTGGGAGCGCCGGGTCACCCGGATGGACGCCAACAACTTCAATTATCTGACACGCGCCTTGAGAAGCTACAAGGTCGGACGCCAGCGCCCGGTCTCGGAAAGCCTCGAGGCGATCCAGGCCGAGGTGATGCTGATCCATTTCGCGGAAGCGGACCACATGTTCAGTGAAGGCAACACCGATCGACTGATCAAGCGGATGTTGGAAGCCGGAGTCAGGCTTCGAATACTGGAACGGTCCGACTCGATGGGTCACAGCGACATGAAGGCGGTCGAAACCGCCCAGACGGCACAAGCGATCAAGGATTTCATCGAAACCTGACACCCACTCCAAAATCATCGAGAATAGTTAGCACTAAACATAATTGTAACATCCATGATGTAAACTCCGTCCGGCTAACTTTGTCCATGTGCCGTATGCATTTCAACTTCAGAGCCTGTTCATGATCGAAGACTTGACTACGATGGTAGGGGATGGCCATGTCGATCTCTCCCGCAGGAGGATCGGGTTCGCCTTGGGGGGCATGGGTGGCGCCAACGCCCATGGCGTCGCTTTTCTCAAAGCCAGCCAGCATGTCGGCGTAAAGCCCCGGATCATCTCGTGTACCAGCGGCATGATCCATTGGGTCGCCGAATACCTGCGTGGGAAGTCGTTGGGCGACGAGATGAAGGCCTACATCGCCGCTCTGAGGGTCTACCCGAGCCAGTTCAATCATCTGAACCTGCTACGCCTCATGACGCGCGGCCTGCCCACGGTCTTCGAACCGAATCACATGAAGCTGGCGGCCCGCCTGCTCGAAAGCATCGGCAAGCCGGATACCCGTCTGGAGGACATCCTTTTCCCGGCGGACACGTTGCGCCCGATCAAGCCCGCCAGTTACTTCGAGGATATGGCCAAGGTCTTCAACGAATCCGAGACCGGCATCCTGTTGAACACGTTCAATCCCATCTTCGGGATCGAATACGTCCACTACAACGAGGCGGCACGCGACTCCGTCGGCTATTGGGAAAGGAACGGCGCCCCGTTCACCCAATACAGGCCGATCACACCGGAAATGCTGCGCGCGGCGCTCTGGCTGTTGAATTACGGTCTTGAGGAGACCTTCGACGGCGAGACACTGATCGATGGTGTCTACCACCGGCAGATCATCCTCCGCGAGTTGATGGGATGCGACACCGTCTTCATCGGCAGACCATTGTCCGTCGATTGGGGCGACCATATCCCGCGCAACGCCGTCGAGATGGAGACCTTCAAGACCAAGATGCTGTTCTCCAGTTCCTACTACGGCGAACTGAATTTCATCTTTTCCCATAATCAGAACGTCGCGGCTGGCCGGGTAACCGGGGAACTCGCGCACGAGGTGGAACTCCAGGAAGTCGCGATCGAGAAGAACATCGATTTCCTCGGCTTCTTCCTGGAGAACGAAGATGTCTACGACACGTCGTTCTTCAAATCCAAGGCGATCATCAGGAACTGGCTGGCGGAGCGCGCGGCGGCCCAGGCGGCGGAGAAGGTGACCGCCTGAACAAGCCGCGATCTAGTGAGAGGAACGAACTCATCATGAATTTCGACATCGAGAAGAAAACAGGCAAGACCGAGATCGCGCTGATCGGTCGGATCACGTTCGCGGATCACGATGATTTCCGGAACGTGATCAACGTCTTCGAGGGCGAGGAAGGTCATGAGATCGTCTTCGATCTCAGCCGGCTGGATTTCGTCGACTCATCGGGATTGGGCATGTTCATCATCGCCCGCGATACGGCGCGCAAGAAAAAGCTGTCATTCAGCATACGGGGTGCCCGCAACGACGTCATGCGCGTGATGCAGGTCGCCAAATTCCACAAAATGTTCACGATAGTGGACTGACCCATGTCCGATCGGAACGACCCGATCGCGGTCGCGGCGGGAACCGATATGGAGCGGGTGAACGCCGTCCTGTCCGATATCGGCCTCGGTGCCGCTCACCTGATCCGCTTCACCCTGGGCCACCCGGCGGCATCGCGGACCAATGAACGATCGGCCGAGGTTCCGATCCTGCTGCTGGGAAACATGACGACGGAACGGCTGAGTTCCATCCTCTATGGTCCCCACCGGATCGTCGTGGAGTTCCCCGAGAGCGGAAGCCGCACCGGGTTGACGGACCGGTTGATGTCTGATGGGGGAGCCAACACCTTCAGGCTCAGCGTCACGACAGCCACGGCGTTCAAGGTGGAATGCGCCAAGCTGGTCTGTGACGCGCTCGCATATCGCGGAGTGCTGCCGGAGTCATCGAGGTTCCAAGTCGAGATCGCCCTGCACGAGATCGTCGCCAACGCCATCCTCCATGGCAACCTGGAGATCGAGAGCCACCTGAAAGCGCGGCCCGAGCAGTACGAGACATACTGCGCGCACCTTCGCGAGCGCTTGGCCGAACCCGAGCGCGGCGGGCGCTGGATCGACATCGCCGCCGGCTGGGATGGCGCCGGTCTGTCGCTTTCGGTCATGGATCAGGGAAACGGCTTCCGGTCCGACACCGCGGAGGCGATGCCGGAAGCCACGGGTTCCTTTGGCCGGGGTTTGGGTATCGTCCGATCCATCGCGACCGATGTCGTCACCCACGATGGAGGACGCCGCACCGTCATGTGGTTCGCCCATGACAAATGACCCGGTGATCCCGGCGGTGGCGGCGATCGTCGGCGCGGACGATCCGACGCGCAATCTGTATGGCATCGACCTTGGCATACCGCTGGAGGACCGGCGCGTGCTGGTTGTTGACGAAAGCAAGTTCAATCAAAAGACGCTGGCCCGATTTCTCCTATGGGCCGGCATCCACCAAGTCGCCTTCGCCAGCGGTGGCCAGGAGGCTTTGGACATGGTGGAAACCTTCGCTCCCGACCTCGTCCTCATCGATATCACCCTGCCCGACATGGACGGCATCGAAGTCTGCGAGCGGTTGCGGCGGAAGAAATCGCAGATGGACCTGTCGATCCTGGTCCAGACCGTCGTGACCAGCGACATACTTCGAACGATCTGCTTCCGGGCCGGCGCCAACGATGTCCTCAGCAAGCCGATCAACCCCGGCGAATGCATAGCCCGCGTCCGCTATCATCTGGAACGGCGCGCCATCATCCAGGAATTGAGGGAGTTCCGTGAGCGCGTCGAGAAGGACCTGCGAATGGCGCAGGCGATGCAGGTCGGAATAGCACCCGAGGAGGAGGCGATCGCGGCACTCGCCGCCAAGCACAATCTCGATATCGCCGTCCATTTCCAACCCTGCAACGAGATCGGCGGCGACTTCTGGACCATGTTCGAGATCGACGAAAACCGCATCGGCGTCTTGATTGCCGACTTTTCCGGCCATGGCATCCCGGCCGCGATCAATACCTTCAGACTGCACACCCTGATCACCCGCGAAGATGTCCGCGCCCTCTCCCTGGACCCCGCCGCGATGCTGGCCAAGCTCTCCGCCGGGCTCCTGGGGATGCTGCCGCTCGGCCATTTCGCCACGGCTCTCTACGGCGTCATCGACACGTCCGCCGACCTCCTGACCTTCGCGGCGGCGGGCACCACGAATCCGGTGATCGGCGACGCCGAAGGCCTGCGCCTGCTGGACGGCAGCGGCGTCTTCCTGGGGATTTGCGAGGGTGAGGTCTACGAGAACATCACAGAACCCTTTCCCTCGGGCTCGTTCCTGTTCATCTACAGCGACGCGCTGGTGGAATGCCGGTCACCCACCGGCGCGATGCTGGGGGAACCCGGATTGCTGGACCTTATCATCGAACATCGGGATTTCCCCATCGGGCCGCTCATCCCGATCGTCGCCGACGTCCTCAAGACTTCGGGGATGCGTGTCCAGGATGATCTGACGGCCATCTGGATCACCCGGCCCTGAGAGTCCGCCCCGTCGCCGGCTGATCGAAGACATGAACGCCGCCAAGGATCGATATCCCCACCAGCGCGCCGACGGCGGGCAGGTCGACGCTCGAGCTACGGATCCACAACTCGGTGTCCGACCAAGCCGTCCCGGCTCCGCCCCTGACCGAGACGCGAACCATCGAGACGGCGCCGCCGAACTCCACGTCCACCACCTCGCCCTGGCACGGGGATGGGTCGGCCTGGCCCGGCGCCATGGGGGTCAGCCGCACCTGCTCCGGTCTCAGCATGATCTCCGCCCTGCCCCTCCGGCCACCCACGTCGGCTGGCAGGCGGCCCAACCCGCATACAACACAGTCGTCGCCTAGGTCGGCCGGCAACAGGATGACGTCGCCCAGGAAGGCCGCGGTATCCCGGTCGCTCGGACGGAGGTAAAGCTCGCGCGGCGAGCCGACCTGCGTCAGCCGACCGTCGCGCAGGACCGCGACCTGATCGGCGAAGGACAACGCCTCCGTCTGGTCGTGGGTGACCAGGATGGTGGTGACACCAGCCGCGCGCAGCACCTTGGCGACCGCCTTCCGCATGGTCTCCCGCAGGCGGGTGTCCAGCGCCGAGAAAGGCTCGTCCAACAGCATCAGCTTGGGCTGGCGGGCGAGCGCCCGGGCCAGCGCCACCCGCTGCTGCTGACCGCCCGACAACTCGTGCGGCCGCCGCTCCGCCATGGCCCGGTCGAGTTCGACCATGTCCATCAGGTCCCGGACACGGGTTTCACGGCCAACCATGCCGCGGGCCAAACCAAAACCGATGTTGTCGGCGACGCTCAGATGCGGGAACAAGGCGCCGTCCTGCGGCACGAAGCCGATGCCGCGCAGATGGGCCGGGACGATGGCCGGACCTTCGGCCAACACCTGCCCGCCCATCGTCACGCGGCCCACGTCCGGCGCCTCGAAGCCGGCGATGATCCGCAGCAGCGTCGTCTTGCCCGAGCCGGAGGGACCGACGATGGCGGTTCGCCCGCCAGGCGGCACGTCGAACCCGATGCCGTCGAGCGCCGGCGTTCCGCCATATCGTTTGCCAACGCCCTGGAGCTGGAGAAAAGTCATCGTCCGGCCGCTCGTCTGGATTGCGCGTGAAGCAGGAAGGTCAGCGGCAGCGACGCCACCACCATCATCAGGGCATAGGGCGCCGCCGCCGCGTAGTCGATCTCGCCGGTGAGCGACCAGAACTCGGTCGCCAGTGTCGTCGTCCCGTTGGGAGCCAGCATCAGCGTGGCGGTCAACTCGGTCGTGATACCCAGCGCCACCAGCGCCATGCCGACGGCGGCGCCGGGGGCCGCCAGCCGCATCGTGACCTGCCGGACGGACTGGAACGGCGTGCGCCCCAGCGCCATCGCGGCGCGCTCCAACTCGACCGGGGCCTGCGCGATGCTGGCCCGCAAGCCCACCAGCGCCCGCGGCAGGAACATCAGGGCGTAGGCGAACAGCACCGTGAACACCGTCTGGTAGAGCGGCATCGCCACCCGCACCGTGATGGCGACCAGGGCCAGCGCCACCACGACGCCGGGCAAGGCGCCGACGTGATAGTGGCAGACTTCCAACGCCCGTTGCCGGCGTCCGGGAAACCGGACCGACAGCCACGCCATCGGCGCCGCCGCGAGGGTCGCCAGGACGGCGCCGGCCACCGCCAGCAGCAGGGTCTGGACCAACGCCGGCCCAATGGCCTCCATCCGCCAGACCGCAGCCCCGCCGAACTCCAGCCACCGTCCCAGGGTGAACAGCGGCACGCCCAACGACAGGACCGCGGTCAAGGCGGGGATGAGCAGGCACGGGACCGTCGCCCGCCCCAGTCGCCGCCGGTCCGGCATCCGGGCCGAGCCGGAGCCGACGCGGGCATAGCGCTCGTCGCCCCGGATCCGCGCCTCAAGCCCGAGCACACCCAGGCAGCACAGCACCAGCACCCCCGCCAGCATGTTCGCCGCCGGGCCGCTGTAGGCCGACTGGAATTGGTCCATGATCGCGGTGGTGAAGGTGTCGAACCGGATCATGACGTAGAGGCCGTATTCCGCGAGCAAATGCAGCCCGACCAGCAGCGATCCGCCGCAGATGGCGAACCGGGTCTGTGGCAGCACGACCCGGAAGAAGACGCTCCACGGACCGAGCCCGAGCGACGCCGCGACATCCTCTGCGGCTGGATCGAGCCGGCGGAGCTGCGCCGCGATGGGCAGATATAGGAACGGGAAATACGCCAGGACGGAGATCAGGACCCCCGCCGGCAAGCCATGCAGCCCCGGCGCCACGCTGATCCAGGCATAGCTGTGGACGAAGGCCGGCACCGCCAGCGGAGCCACCGCCAGCCAAGCCCAGACCCGCGCTCCCGGCAGGTTGGTCCGCTCGGTCAGCCACGCCAGCGTCATCGCCAGGACGATCGTCAGCGGAACCGTCCAGGCCTCCAGCAGGAGCGTGTTGACCAGCAGCTCGCCGACCCGCGCGCGGAACACCATCGCGATGGCGGTTTGCCACCCGGTCTGGATGGTGATCCAGACGACGAACCCCAGCGGCAGCAGCGCCGCCATCGAGACGAGCGTGGCGACGCCGGTCACCGATGATCTCGGCAACCGGCTCCGCCAGCCGTCGGCGTTCAGGAGAGGCGAGGAGACCTCGCCGCTCGATGGTGATAACGATGCCGTTGTTCAAACTCCCCGACGGCGGTTCCCAGGGAACCCCCTACGCCTTGGCGTCACAGCAATCCAGCGGAAGTCATCAGGTCGGTGACCGTCTTGTTGTTCAGCTTGGACGCCTCGACCTTGGGCGCCTGGAGCTTGGCCAGGGGCTCCAGCTTGGGATTGGACCGCGCGCCGACGCCCACCGCGTATTCGAAGCTGTCACCATCGCGGAGGATTTCCTGACCACCCTTGCCGGTGACCCATTTGACGAAGGCTTGGGCCTGCGCCTGATGCTTGCTGGACGCCAGCACCCCGGCGCCGGAGACGCTGACGAAGGCGCCAGGATCGCCCTTGCGGAAGTAATGCAGCGCCACGTTCTTGCTGTTCTCGCCGGTCTTGGCCTGATCGCCGAACCAGTAGTAGTGATAGATCACAGCGCCCTCGATCTCACCCGCGTTGACCGCCTTCATGGCGACGCTGTTGCCGCGGTAGGGCTTGACACCGGCCTTCATCGCCTTGAGCCAGGACGACGTGACCGCCTCGCCCTTCAGTTCCAGCAGCGCGCTGACGATCGCCTGGAAGTCGGCTCCCGACGGCGACGCTCCCCACCGGCCGCTCCAACTGGGATCGGCTAGGTCGAGCAGCGACTTCGGCAGCTGGGCCGGTGTCAGCTTGTTCTTGTCATAGGCGAACACGGTCGACCGCGCGGCGACACCGATCCAGCGGCCATTGGCCGGCTGGTATTCCGGCGGCACCTGGGCGATCGTGTCGGCGGCCAGCGGGGCGAACAAGCCGGCGCCATCGACCAGCGCCATGGCGGGCGAATTCTCCGTCACGAACACGTCGGCCGGGGAAGCGGCCCCCTCCTGAACGATCTGGTTGCCCAACTCCATGTCGCTGCCCTTCCGCAGCGTCACCTTGATGCCTGTGTCCCGGGTGAAGCCATCCGCCCAAGCCTGGGTCAGGCTGGCGTGCTGGGCGTTGTAGATGATGATGCCGTCCGCGTCGGCGCCCTGCGCCAGCGCCGACACCGCCATCAGGGGTGAACCGACCAGAAAAGCACCCAGCGCCAGGACGCTCGCGAAACTCGGCAAGGACTTTTTCATGACGACCTCTGCTGCTTGGCCAACCCGTCGAAACGGCGGCGATCAGCCAGTCTTAAACCTCGAAGCCTAGTCGCGCCAGAGAACGCGAATGATTTGCAGTCGCGTCTGACGCATGGCTGGGTTTCGATTCCGAAGTGTCGCCTGGGTCTATTATCAGCTATTCGGAGCCCCGCGGTTCGATAACAGGAGGTTCATGCCCTAGGGGTCGAGCGAGATGGATCACCGGTCCGTTGGCTGGGTCGAGTCAGCGCCTACTGCTCAACTCCGCGAAAACATCATCCGAAGGTCGCCATCACGGCATCCGAGCTTGGCAATTCAACTAACGTTACATTAATGTCGGACATGCCATAGTGATGATCAGTCAAGCTGTTCGCTCCGGATCGACATGCTCCTCAATGATTTGAAGCAAATTACGGTGAATAGTTTTGGAATCGCCGAAGAAGTGGTTGACTCCACTGTAGTCGCCCGGTCCCCATTCCAAAGCCGCTTGACGGAGCAATTGTTTCGGTGGTGGGAAAAGGTCAGCGTCGACGGCATCCCACAGTGGTCCGCCTTCGATATCACCAGCCACCCGGCTCTCGCCAGCAACATATACATCGTCAAGGCGCTCGACTGTGGCTCATTCCAATTGCGCCTCTATGGCGAGCGGGCGATCCAGATCATTGGGCACAACGCCACGGGGGAGGTCATCACCTCCACCAGTCAGGGCGCCATCAGCGAGCATCTTCACAGTTATTTCACCCGCGTGCTCGCGGCGGGAAAATGCTGGCGGTGCCGGGGCCCGCTGCTCTACGCTGGCCGCGAGCACCGCCAGTTCGAATCGATCGACATCCCGATGTGCCGCTATGGGCCGGAGCCCGACACGATCCTCGGGGTCATCGACTTGCTGAAGTGACCCCCGTTCAGGTGAGCGGCCTCAGTCGGTCCGCATGATCTCGCTGGCGATGGCGCGCGGATCGCGCGGCGTCCAGCGGCCGGCCTCCACCTGGGCCACGAACTCGGACAGCAGCGTGTTGAACAACTGCGGCTCCTCCAGGTTCAGCGTATGGCCGGTCTTGGGAAAGACCGACAAGCCGCTGGCTGGGATCGTCCTCTTGAGGAAAATGCCCGGCTGGAGACAGTGGTCGTCCTCGTCGCCGGCCATCACCAGGGTCGGCACCATCATGCGCCGGAACTCGTCCTCCAAGTCGTAGAGTGACGGCCGGCGCGCCTGAACCCCGCGCATGGTCAAGGCGGAACCGACGTTCGAATGGCTGGCGAGACGGTTGGCGAACTCCTCCCAGCCACGAGGGTCCTTGTTCTGGAACTGCACGCGGCTGGCACCCGACGCGTAGATCCGGGAGAACACCTCCGACCCCTGGGTTTCGAAGTTCGCCGCGACTTGGCGCGAAAGATCGCGGAAATGCTCCTCGAACGCCTTTTCGGAGCCATAGCCCGCCCCGGCCACGGTCAGCGAGAGCGCCCGTTCCGGAAACCTCAGCCCGAAATGCAGCGTGGCGAAAGCACCCATCGACAGACCGACGACATGCGCCTTGTCGATTCCCAGGCCATCGAGCACCGCCAAGGCGTCCTCGGCGGCGATCGCCTGGGAATATGAATCGATGTCCGTCGGAATGTCCGACGGCGCATAGCCTCGCGCGGCGTAGACGACGCAGCGGTGGCGCCGGCTGAGGAAGCGCACCTGCGGTTCCCAGCTCCTGTGGTCGCCGCCGAACTCGTGGATGAACAGGATGGGCGTCCCCTCGCCCGCCTCCTCGACATGCAGCCGGGTTCCATCCCGCGCGGTCACGAACATCTTCGTCATTCCCCCTCAAATTTTACCCGAACTCGTTGATCGATCGGGCTTTTTCGAACAGCACCGGGAAGTTGCCGCGCGAGGGAGGATCTAGCAACCCAAAAGCGGGGGATCGGCGCCGATCCCCCGCCCCAGTCAGCGTGTCTCCCGCAGGACCTGGGTCGCCACGGGGTCCACGGCCAGCGTGTCCGTCTCGGCCGATCCGGTGATGACGACGCCATAGATGTCCTTGGCCCGCTCGGGCGAGATCCAGCCTTCCCGCAGATCGTGCAGGACGCGCTCCGGATCGCGCCTCATCGCGGGACCATAGCCGCCGCCCCCGGCGGAATGGGAGACTATGAATTCGCCATGGTCCAGCACCGCGCCATGGCAATTGGGCAGGCTGGTCAGCGAGCCGTCGCGCTCCCGCTTGAAAGCCTTCGACTTCCCGCCGGCTCCCCCCTCGCAGGCTCCCAAGGCCGGATGGATCGTGCCATCGGCCGTGTAGAGCACGTGCATGGTGCAGTCCTCGATCGGACCGAATTCCGCGTACATCGAGGGCGAGCCCCGCATCGTGCCGTGACCCTCCGTGTCAGGGATCAGGCGGCGCTCCTTGACGAACAGAGGGTGATGCAGCTCGTCCACCTCGATGCTGTCCTGACGGCACAGTCCGGCGTTGCCGGCGTGGATGATCGTCAGGAAGCCGTCCGTCACGGGAGTGCCCGCCCCGCCGGTGATGCCCAGGAAGATCTGATTGACGAAGGCCTCGCCGGTGCGGGGATCGCGGCCCGAGATGACGCCCATGGCCGGCGGCATGATCGGCCCGGTCTCCGCCATGCCGAAGCCGGGCGCTATCTCGGCGATGGCGCGCTGCACGGGTGTGGAGACCCGGTCGGCCAGGTTGGTGGTCGCGACCGAGCACGAATACGGATGGCGCGGAATGCCGACCACGCAGTTCTCGCGCAGGTCGATCTCGATCCGCCGGAAGCTTCCGGCGTTGGGCGGCACGCCGTGGTCGATCAGGCCGTTGTAGATGCCGATCATCGCGGCTGTCCGGGCGCAGCCCTCCGACAGGTTGAGACCGCAGGGCTGGCAATCGGGATTGTCGCGCAGGTCGACCCGGATGCGTCCCTCCTCCGCGTCGATCCTGACCGTCACCGACACCGGGATGCCCTCCGGCACGCCGGGGAACGGGTCGTGAGCCGAGTGGACGGTGATCTCCCCGGACGGCAGGCGCTTGATCGCCTGGATCATCTTCTGCTCGGAATAATCGAACCACGCGCCGGCGTAGTCGTCCAGAGCCTCCCAGCCGATCTCCTCGCCCAACTGGAGAAGCTCGCGCTCACCGATCCGGACGGCGCCCAAGGTCGCCAGATAGTCGCCCCACCACTGCTCCGGCACCCGGATGCGGGTCCGGCACATGCGGATCAGGTCCTGGTTGTCCGTGTAGTCCGACTGGATCTTGGCCGCCGAGAAGATCAGCGCGCCCTCCTCGTAGACGTCGGAGGCGTGGCCCATGTAGGTGGTCGGCTTGGAGTTGCCGCAATCGGCCTGGTGCGCCTTGGCGAGCACGAAGAAACGCACCGTCCCGCCATCGTCCACCACCGGCACGATCAGGCAATGGTCGGCGGCGTGGCTGTCGCCCTCATAGGGGCTGTTGTGCAGGAAGCAGTCACCCGCCTTCAGCTCCGGGTGATACTTGCGGACCGCCTGGCACATCAGGTCGGGACCGATCAGGGTGTGGATCGGCAGGCTTTCCGCCGAGGCCAGCAATTGGCAATCGGCCGTCAGGATGACGCAGGAGAAGTCGTGCGCCGTGTTGAGGACTCCGGAGCGGGCGGTGCGGAACAGCGTGTTCTGCATCTTCCGCGCGATGCTCTCCATCCGGTTCGAGATGATCGCCATGCGCACGCCGGAGCGCGCCATGCCGGGTGTGCTCTCTTGGTTGTCGAGGGGTGTCGACTGCATTGGTCCATCCTCTTCGCTTCAAGGGAGGGGCTTCAAGGGAGGGGCTATCGAACGGCGCGCGCGGTGGTGCGTAGCGTCTCGGTGGCGGCCCAATCGACCGCCAGACTGTCGTCCTCGGCCGACCCTGTTGTCACGAGGCCATAGACATCCCGCGCCCGTCCGGCCGTGATCCAGCCTTCACGCAGGTCATGGAGCACGCGTTCCGGCTCCCGCTCCAGCGGCGAGCCATAACCACCGCCGCCCGACGAGTACGAGACGATCCATTCGTCCTCCTCCAGCGTCGCCCCGTAACACGCCGGCAGGATGGTCAGGCCGCCGTCCTTCTCCCGCTTTTCAGCCCGCGATTTGCTGCCCGGACCGCCGCCGCGCGCGCCCAGCGCCGGTGTGATGGTGCCGTCGGCGGTGTAGAGAACCTTCATCACGCAGCCATCGACGGGACCGAACTCGGCGCGGGCGGACGGAGCGCCGCGGAACGTGCCAGCCCCTTCCGTGTCGGGCACCAGCGCCCGGCTCTTGATGACGATCGGGTGGTGCAGCTCGTCCACCTCGACGCAGTCGATCCTGCACATGCCGGCGTTGCCGACATGAATGATCGACAGAAAGCCGTCGGTCACCGGCGTCCCCGCCCCGCCGGTCACGGCGATGTGGACTTGGTTGACGAAAGGCTCGCCGTCGTTGCGTGGATCGCGCCCCGAGATGACGCCCATGGCGGGCGGCATGATCGGCCCCGTCTCCGCCATGCCGAAACCGGGTGCTATCTCCGCGATGGCCCGCTGGATCGGGTTGGAGACGCGGTCGGCCAGATTGGTGGTCGCGACCGAGCAGGAGAAGGGATGCCGGGGGATGCCGACGCAGCAGTTCTCCCGCACCGTGATGTCGATCCGCCGGAAGCTGCCCGCGTTGACGGGGACGCCGTGGTCGATCAGGCCGTTGTAGATCGCCACCATGGCGGCGCTCATCGAGGTGCCCTGGGTCAGGTTGAGCCCGCAGGGCTGGCAGTCCGGATTGTCGCTCAGATCGACCCGGATGCGGCCAGCCTCGGCGTCGATCTCGACATCGACCTTGACCGGAATGCCCTCCGGCACGCCGGGGAAGGGATCGTGGGCGCTCGACAGCGTCCGACGGCCACTGGGCAGGCGGGCGATGGCCGTCGCCATCTTCTCCTCGGAATAGTCGAACCACGCCTCGGCGTACCGCTCCAGTTCGTCCCAGCCGAAGCTGGCGCCCAGTTCCAGCAATTCGCGCTCGCCGATCCGCACGGAGCCCATCGAGGCGAGGTAATCGCCCCACCACTGATCGGGCACCCGGATGCGGGTCTCGCACATGCGGATGATGTCCTGGTTGTCCTTGTAGTCGGACTGGACCTTGGCGGCGGAGAAGATCAGCGCGCCCTCCTCGTAGACATCGACGACATCGCCGAGATAGGTGGATGGCCGCGAGTTGCCGCAATCCGCCTGATGCGCCTTGGCGAGCACGAAGAAGCGCAGCGTGCCGCCCTCGTCCACCACCGGCACGATCAGGCAATGGTCGGCGGCGTGGCTGTTGCCCTCGTACGGGCTGTTGTGCAGGAAGCAGTCGCCCGCCTTCAGGTCCGGGTGATAGGCCTTGACCGTCCGGCACATGATGTCGGGTCCGACCAGCGTGTGGCTGGGCAGGCTCTCCGCCGCCGCCAGCAGGCGGCAGTCGGCTGTCAGGATGACACAGGAGAAATCATGCGCCGTGTTGAGGATGCCGGAGCGCGCCGTGCGGAACAGCGTGTTCTGCATCTTGCGCGCGATGCTGTCGAACCGGCTGGCGAGGATGGCGGTCTTGACGCCGTCGCGTCGGCGGGGAGGGGATTGGCCGTCCATGTCAGCGCCCTCCCTCAAAACGTCACCCGCAAGCCACCGCCCTCGCTGCGGACTGCGTTGGTGCCGGGATCGACGACCACCGTGGTGAACGAGGATTCGATGATCGCGGGACCGGCGACCGGAACGCCGGACGGCATGGATTCGAACCGGATGACCTCGGCGTCGGTCCATCCCGTCTCGCTGAAGTAGATCTGCCGCCGGCCAAGCTCATGGCTGACCGATTTGGGCATGGGAAGCTGGCCGGTGCCACCTTCGCGCAACTGGCAGCTCACCTTGGCGCGCCACGTGACGAACTCCATGTCGGAGCCGGGATCGCTGATCTCGAAGATCGACTGGTGGGTATCGTGGAAGGCCTGCTGGAGCGCCTCCAGATCGGCGTCGGTTTCGATCCGGCCCGACGTCATCGGGACCTCGATCTCCCAGATCTGGTGGGCGTAGCGCGCCTCGACCGAGAAATCGATCGTGACGTTCAGCGCCCCGGCGCCCGGCCCCTCCGCGAAGGCGCGGCAGCGCGCCTCCAGGCTGGCGAGCACGGCGTTGACCTCATCGAAGGCGAAACGGCGGCTGGTGGTGAACAACATCTGGGCATAATCGGAAGCGATGTCCGACATCAACGCACCCGCCGCCGACAGCACCGAACCCGCCTCCGGAATGAGCACGCCGGCGCATCCCAGCCGCCGCCCGACCGCCACGGCGTTCAGCCCGGCGGCGCCACCGCCACCGATCAGCACGGCGGTCGCGGGATCGATGCCTTGGTTGACGGTGATCTCGTCGATGGCGCCGACCATCTTCTCCGTCGCCAGGGCGAAAATGGCGGCGGCCGCCTCCTCCACCGACAATCCGAGCTTGTCGGCGACCTTGGTCCTCAAGGCCTCGGCGGCGGCGTCGCGATCGAGCACCATGGTGCCGCCCAGGAAGAAGTCGGGATCGATGTAGCCCAGGATCAGCGAGCAATCGGTCACGGTCGGCTCGGTGCCGCCCTTGCCATAGCTGACCGGGCCGGGGGTCGAGCCGGCGCTGCGCGGGCCGACGCGCAGCAGGCCGCCCTCGTCGACCCAAGCGATCGAACCGCCGCCGGCCCCGATGCTCTTGACGTCAACCGAGGGGAAACCGGTCATGTGGCCGCGGAAGCGTTGCCCGATCCAGGTCTCGCGCGTCCAGGGAATGCGTCCGTCGCGCACCAGGCTGACGTCGTAGGTGGTGCCGCCGGTGTCGGCGACGATGGCGGCGGCGCCGTCGAAATCGCGGGCGGCGTAGTAGCGGCCGGCGACCGGCGCCATGGCCGGACCGGAATTGATCGAGTGGATCGGCATGCGCGCGACCGCCTCGGCATCCATGATGCCGCCGCCCGACGTCACCATCAGCGTGCGCCCGGCGAACCCGGCCTCGCGCAGACGTCGGGTCAGACTATCAAGGTACTGGAACATCAAGGGCTTGAGCGACGCGTCGATCACCGTCGCCGAGGCGCGGCGATACTCGCGCAGCGTCGGGTTCAACAGGTGCGACAGCGTCACGGGGACGCCCGGCAGGTGCTTGGCGAGCAGTTCGCCCACCCGCTTCTCGTGTTCGCCGTTGACGATCGACCACAGCAGGCAGACGCCGACCGCCTCGACCTTCAAAAGCTTCAGCTTCTCGGCGATGGCGATGACCGCCGCCTCGTCCAGCGGCTTGCGGATGGAGCCATTCGCCTCGATCCGCTCGGGGATCTCGAAGGTCAGACGGCGCGGCACGTAGGGCTCGGGATAGGGCACGGTGAAGTTGAACGGCTCGATCCGCCCACCTTCGCGGATCACCAGCACATCCGGATGCCCTTCGGTCGTGAGGAAGGCTGTCCGCGCGGTGTTGCCGGTCAGGATCGCGTTGATCGCCCGCGTCGTGCCGTGGATGAACATCTCGGCCTCGCCGAGGAAATCACCCAAGTCCCGGCCGTAATGCTCGGCGGCCAGTGCCAAAGAGTTGAGCACACCGCGCACAGGATCATCAGGTGTCGTCGAAGCCTTGAACAAGCGGATCTCGTCGCCGTCCTCGACCACGAGGTCAGTGAATGTGCCGCCGGTATCGCATGCCAGTCGCATCTCGCGCTGCTCCCTACGCTGAAAGATGGGGCGAAACCACGTAGAAAATGTGATCACAGTTCGCCGCAAAACTGATATCACAAGGCAATATCCATGCCAATGACATATGCTGGTATGACGTTTGCACATCTGCGGGCGGCTCCACTCACCAACGAGGCATGACCATGACAGCGCGGATCATTCGGTTGGACGACGCGGCCCGCGCTCCGCTGATGCGGGGCGTCGACCTCGTGGCCGATCTGGCCACCACCGCAATCGGTCCGGCCGGCCGGGCCGTGCTGGCGGGGCGGAACCACACGGGACCAGCCATGATGCGCGGCGGCCACGCCATCTCCCAGGAGGTCGAGGTCGACGATCCCGGTTGCCGCGCCGGCGTCGCCGCCATGCGCCAAGTCGCGTGGCGGACCAGCGACGCGGTCGGTGACGGCACCTGCACCGCCATCCTGATCGCCCGCGGCATCCTTCGCGAAGGCATGACCGCACTCCGCGCCGGCATCTCGCCGGGCGAGCTGGAACAGGCGCTGCGGGCCCATGGCGAGGCCATCGCCAGCGAACTGCGGGCAAGCTCGCGCCCGGCGGTCGGCTATGGCGAATTGGTCGATCTGGCCGTCCGCGCCGCCGGCGGCGACACCGTCATCGGAACGCTGGCGGCGGAGGCGCATCGCCGCACCGGCCGAGAGGGCGTCGTGATTGTCACCGAGGGACAGGGCGCCGAGGACGACCTGGAAGTCCGGCCAGGATTGCACTTCGACGAGGGCTGGCTGTCGCCGCATTTCGCGACCGACGCGGAGGCCGGCACCGCCGACCTGGAGAACCCGCTGATCCTGCTCCACCACGGCCCGATCGAGCGGCTGGGACCGCTGCTGCGGGTGCTGGAGATGATGGCGGAAGCGGGCCGGAGCCTGCTGATCTGCGCCGGCGGCTTTGGCGCCGAGGCGCTCGGCACGCTGATCGTCAACAAGCAGCGCGCCGGCCTGAAGGTGGTGGCGGTCAAGGCTCCCGGAGCGGGTCTCTGGCGCATGCCGATGCTGGAGGATATCGCGGCGGCCACGGGCGCCACGGTGATCGCCGACGCGTTCGGCACCAGCCTGGACCGGCTCCGCCCGGCGGCGTTGGGCCGCGCCGAGAGCGTTCGCGTCACGCGGGACGGCATGACCCTCATCGGCGGGGCCGGTGATCCCGACACCATCGCCCTCCGGCGGAACGCGATCCGCCTCGACATCGAGCGGGAGCGCCACCTGAGCTTCGATCGCGAGCAGCATCGGCAACGTCTGGCGCGGCTGTCCGCCGGCGTCGCCAAGCTGCATGTCGGCGGCCAGTCGGAAACGGTGATCCGCCAGCGGACGGCGCGGGCGGCCGCCGCGTCCGCCGCGATCCGGGCGGCACCCGGCGGGCTGGTTCCGGGCGGCAGCGCCGCCCTGCTCCACGCGGGACGCCTGGCGCGGAAAAGCCTCCCCGCAGGACTTGCCGGCCGGCTGGTCGGCCGCGTCTTCGACGCCGCCCTCGGCGCCCCGACCGAGGCGATCATGGCCAACGCCGGGCTCGATGGACGGGCGATCCGCCATCGCCTGGCCGAGGATGCCAACGTTGACGGCTTCGATGTCGAACGGCGCGTCTTCGTTCCCGGGGAGATGATCCTGGACCCGGCGGAGGTGCTGATCGCGGCGCTCCGCACTGGCGTCTCGGCCGGGACGACCCTGTTCGGAGTGGGGGCCTCGGTCGCCGAGTGCGTTTGAGATGACGCACAAAAAGAATCCAGAGCCCGATAAACCGCCCATCTTGTGATCACAGCAATCAGAGCGTTAAGATCGACAAATCGGCTTGCAAGGTGTCCTCCCGCTCTCGTTAACCAAATTAGCGACTGGCACGCCCCTTGCTAACTGTGATCACAGATGATGCCTGATCGCGGGTGCTGGTGAGCACCAGATCGCGAAACTGCTGATGAGGTCACCATGTTGTCAGACCCGATCGACAGCCCGACATCCGCGCCGACCCGGCGCCCGTCATCGCCGGCGCCCACCCAGCCCATCCTCGAGGTCATCGACGCGACCCACGCCTATGACGGCGTCGTGGCGCTTGAAAACGTCACGGTCACGGCGGCGCCCGGCGAGTTCCTGACGATCCTGGGCGAGAGCGGGTCCGGCAAGACGACGCTGCTGCGGCTGATCTCCGGCTTGGAGAAGCCCTACCGGATCGGTGCGCTCCGGCTGGGCGGCGTCGACGTGCGCGAGGTCCCGGCCTTCCTCCGGGATTGCACGACGGTGTTCCAGAACTACGCGCTGTTCCCGCACCTGACGGTCGGCGCCAATGTCGAGTACGGCCTCAAGGTGCGTGGCATCGCCGCGGCGGAGCGGCGGACCCGCGCCCGCCAAGCGCTGGAACTGGTTCAACTGGCCGATATGTACGACCGCAAGATCCACCAGCTGTCCGGCGGCCAGCGCCAGCGCGTCGCCTTGGCCCGCGCCCTCGTGCCACAGCCGGCGATCCTGCTGCTGGACGAGCCCCTGGGAGCCTTGGACGAGAAGCTGCGCGTCGACATGCAGGTCGAGTTGCTGGAGTTGCAGAAGCGGCTGGGCATGACCTTCATCTACATCACCCATAGCCAGGAGGAGGCGCTGACCATGAGCGACCGCATCATCCTCATGCGCAAGGGCAAGATCGAGCAGGAAGGCCCGCCCACCACGATCTTCGACCGGCCGGTCAGCAGCTTCGCCGCCCGCTTCATGGGTGTGGAGAACTGCTTCGACGCCGAACTGACGGGAGTGTCGGGCAGCGACGCCCTGATCCGCGTCGGCGATCACCACTTGATCGGCCGCTGGTCCGGCCGCAAACCGCCCAAGGCCGGCGCCAAGGTGGCGGTCGGTATCCGCGCCGAACGGCTCCGGCTGGCGCGGGCGGCACCCACTGGCCCCGATCTCAACGTCCTGCCCTGCCGCGGCGGCGGTGCCATCTACAAGGGCAAGTACCTGGACCGCGCCGTCGAAACCGACGTGGCGCCGATGAAGGCAAGGATCTGGGATGCCTCGGCCGCCGATGGCGAACCGTCCTGCGTCTGGTGGCGGAAGGACGACTGCATCGTCATGGAGCCCTGACACCGCCCAAGAACCAACTCCCCCACTGATACCCGCGCACCCTCACTTCCCCCAGGCTGTCTGAAGGAGATGACTATGAGTGATGACAAGATCGCCAACGGGCTTCCCATGTCCCGCCGCGGTTTCATGGAGAGCGTGTTGTCCGTCACGGCGATGGGCATGGCGGCATCGGCGATGCCGGGTCTCTCGCAGCAGGCCTGGGCGGCGGGAACGACGGTCAAGGGCTATGGCGTCACGACGGCGCAGCCGAAGGACTGGTCGCGGATGACCAAGTCGATCGGCGTCGGCATCGACTACACGCCCACCAACGCCGATATCGGCGTCTTCATGCGCGACGTCATGGGCAACGACCTGGCGGCGACCCACGACATCTTCATCTTCGATGGCGGCACCGAGGATATCCTTGGCAAGGAAGGCTACTACGCCGAGGTCGACGAGGACCATCCCGAGCTGAAGCTGTGGGCGCGCACGGCGGATAGCTGGAAGCGGTCGGCCTTCCTGCGCGCCGGCGACAAGCAGTTCGGCGTCCCGGTGATCGGCAACGGCGACGCCTTCGGCTATTTCCCGGCGGCGATCGACGCCAACCCGAACGGCATGGACGAGGTTCCCTGGACCACCTTCTTCGAGGGCGAGAACGTCAAGGGGCGGGTCGCGATCGACCGAAGCTGGCTCCAGTCGATGTCGGAGACGGCCAATTACCTCAAGCACCATGGCCGCATCACCGTGGAGGATCCCGCCGACCTGCCGCCCGCCGTGGCGCGCCAAGTCGCCGACTATCTGGTCGAGCGCAAGAAAGCCGGTCAGTTCCGCACCATCTTCACCGCCTTCGAGGAACAGGTCCAGCTCCTGTCCAACAAGGAAGTGGCCATGATCAATTGCTGGGAGCCGGCGACCAAGGAGGCGAACAATGCGCTGGGCCCCAACTCGGTCATCTACGCCTTCACCGTGGAAGGTTATTACCTCTGGGGCCACGGCGCCTATGTGGCTCAGGCCGCCATGGAGCGCGACAACGTCGACAACATCTACAAGTTGCTGAACTACTTCCTCGATGGCGAGTACCGGGCCTTCCAGGCCAAGGAGCGCGGCTACGCCGGCCCGAACATGGATCTGGGCGTCCAATACGCGATCGACAACGGCTGGTCCAAGGAGGACGTCGATAACCTCAAGTGGAGTGAGGAGAAGGTCCGTCGCAAGTTCCAGAAGCCGTTCTTCTGCAAGGTGGTGCCGGACAACGCCGACGCCATGGAAGAGGAGTGGCAGCGCTTCCTGAACGCCTGACCGCCGGGGCGGGGGAAACAGCCTCCCCCGCCTCTCCCCGCCTCGGGACAAGACAAAGGCCACCGTCATGACATCCCTGAGCCGATCCGACACCTCCGCCCCGTCCCCGCGACGCCCCTTCGCGAAGCGCCTGCTCGACGGGCTGTCGCCATCACGCCTCGCGGTGCCGGTCTTCCTGCTGTCCTGGTCGTTCCTGGTGCTGGCGCCGCTGGTCGTGATCGTCCTGTTCAGCTTCCTGCAAGTGAAGGCGTACCGGGTCGTCTATGTGCCGACGCTGGACACCTGGGTGTCGCTGATCGATTCCGGACGCTGGATGACCGCCGTGCGCACGCTGCGGATCGGCCTGACCATGACGGTGATCGAACTCCTCCTGGCGTTCCCCTTCGCGCTGTGGCTGGCCAAGGGATGCAAGTCGAAGACCTTCAAATCGGTCATCATCACGCTGCTGACCATCCCGTTCTTCCTCGACGCCTCCTCGCGCATCATCGTCTGGCGCTCGATCCTGGGAACCAATGGCGCGATCAACACCGCCCTGATGTCGCTGGGCATCACCGACAGTCCGATCGACTGGCTGCTCTATTCGGAATTCGCCGTCCATTTCGGGCTGCTCGGCACCCATTTCCCGACCATGGTGTTCCCGATCTTCATGTCGATCGCGCTGATCGACGACGACTACATCCAGGCGAGCCAGGACCTCGGCGCCGGGCCGGCCCAAACGCTGTTCAACATCATCCTGCCGATGGCGCTGCCCGGCATCGTCGCCGGCATCGTGTTCACGCTGGTGCCGCTGATGGCGGCCTTCGTCGAACCGCAACTGCTGGGTGGCGGCTTCGTCGACCTACTCGGCAACTCGGTCAACTCGGCCCTGCAGCAGTTGAAGTACCCGACCGCCGCCGCCCTCTCCACCGTGGTGGTGGCCCTGCTCGGCCTGTGCCTGGTGGTCCTCATCCTCGTCACCCGCAAGCGTCATGACATGGCCTCCATGTTCATGGCGATCCGCCGCTGATCCCGGAGCCGCCCCCATGTCGACGATGACCCTCACCCAGGATCGGGCCGAACGCGCCCAAACCAAGCGGCATAGCCGGCTCGGCCAATCCACCGGGTGGATCACGCTCGCCAAGGTCTTCGGCGTCGTGGCCCTCGCCATGATCTACATCCCCCTTCTCTGGCTGGCGGTGATGTCCTTCGCCGCCAGCCCCTTGTCGGGCGTGCCGTTCCCGCTGACCCTGGACAACTACCGGCAGCTCGGCGGCGACGGTCGCTGGTTGCCGCCCCTATGGACCAGCGTCTGGTTGAGCGGGCTGGTGGCGCTGGTCTGCATGCTGATCGCCACCGTGGTCGGCCGGTCGATCACCCGCATGCGGCGGCCCGGCGGCGTCATCCTGCTGACGCTGCTGCCGCTGTTCGTGCCCGGCCTGACAACGGGCGCGGCGCTCTTCATCTTCCTGCGCACCATCCTGGAACTGAAGCTCGGCATCTGGTCGATCTTCCTAGGCCAGCTGGTCTGGGCGCTGCCGTTCTGCATGCTGCTGATCCTGGTCATCGCCAGCCGCTTCGACCTCCGCCTGCTGGAGGCCGCCGAGGATCTGGGCGCGTCGCCCTGGCGGCGCTTCTGGGACATCGAGATGCCGATCCTGCGGCCCGGCATCTTCGGCGCCGGGATCTTCGGCTTCCTGCTGTCCTTCAACGAGCTGCCACGCTCGCTCTTCCTGCGCGGGCTGGAGACCACCCTGCCGATCTACAACTGGGCCATGGCCGCCTCCCAGCAATCGCAGGTCCCGATCATCTTCTCGCTCACCACCATCATCCTGGCCGTCACCCTGCCGGTGATGGGCGCCTTCTTCTGGGTCCTGTTCGTCAAGCTCGACAAGAGCTGAGCCTGACGCCGCGGCGGCCCCCGCCCCTTCAATCCTTCCCGGGAAACCAACCCACCATGCTCGACCTCCGCCCCTCCCCCGACCGATCCAACTATTCCCTGGAGGAAATGGATAGGAACAGCCTATTCCACCCGCTGACCTCGATCGCCGCCCACCAGCAGGGCGGTCCCAAGATCATGGCGGGGGCGAAGGGCGTGCGTCTGCGCGACCACGCCGGGCGCGAGATGCTCGACTGCTCCGGCGGGCTGTGGTGCGTCAACATCGGCTATGGCAGGCCCGAGATCGCCGAGGCGGCCAGCAAGGCGATCCTCGACCTCAACTATTGGCACCTGTTCGGCTCGTCCTCGCACGAGGCGTCGATCCGGCTGGCCGACCGGGTGCTCAACCTGATGCACGAGCACGCCGACGCGCGGCACCTCCGCCGCGTCTTCTTCGGCACCTCGGGGTCCGACGCCAACGACACCAACTACAAGCTGGTGCGCTATTACGCCAACCTGCGCGGCACGCCGGAGAAGCGGAAGATCATCTCCCGCAAGGGCGGCTACCACGGACTGACGGCGGCGGCGGCGACCCTGACCGGCATCGAGTCATACCACACCGCCTGGAGCCTGCCGTCGACCGACGTCGTCCACGCCGAGTGTCCGCACCTCTACCGCTTCGGTCTCGACGGCGAGAGCGAGGCCGCCTATTGCGACCGCCTCATCGCCGACCTGGAGGCGATCATCGAGCGCGAGGGCCCCGACACCGTCGGAGCCTTCATCGCCGAGCCGATCATGGGAACCGGCGGCGTGCTGATCCCGCCCGCCGGCTATTTCGAGCGGGTCCAGGCCGTGCTGGACAAGCACGACATCCTGATGATCGCGGACGAGGTCATCACCGGCTTCGGCCGCACCGGCCAATGGTTCGGCACCGGGCTGTTCGGGCTGAAGCCCGATATGGTGACGCTCGCCAAGGGCATCACCAGCGCCTATTTCCCGGTCTCCGCCTCGGTGATCTCCGAGCGGGTCTGGAAGGTGCTTGAGGCCGCCTCGCCCGAGCACGGTCCGGTGATGCACGGCTTCACCTATTCCGGCCACCCGGTCGGAGCCGCCATCGCGATGGCCAACCTGGACATCATCGAGAACGAGGGCATGGTCGGCAACGCGGCCGAGGTCGGGCCCTATCTGCTGGAGGGCTTGAAGGCGCGCCTGGGCGATCACCCCCATGTCGGCGAGATCCGCGGCCGTGGGCTGATGATCGGCGTCGAGTTCATGGCCGACCGCGCCAAGCGGAAGCCCTTCGCCGCCGCCCAGAACGCGCACCGTCTGGTGGCGGCGCACGCGGTGGAGCATGGCCTGATGGTGCGGGCGCTGCCCTACCTGGAGGTCATCTCGTTCTCGCCGCCGCTGTGCATCACCAAGGCGGATTGCGACGAGGCGGTCGATCGCTTCGCGCGAGCGCTGGAGACCTCGACGCCGGAACTGCGGCGGTTGGCCGCCGGGTAGAAAAAGCTGTCCGGCAAGTTAGTTCTTGAGTAGGCACCCGGCCGCTCCGTATTAGGCCTCCGCATGGAATGGCCGGGTCGAAACAAGGACGCGATGGAACAGGACCTGGAGGACCCCCCGACACGAACCGGCGAGCCGTCGACGCTGGCTCACCAGATCTACTCGGAAATGGAGGCCTGCATCCTGGACGGGACGTGGCCTCCCGAAACAAAGATGAGCCTGCGGAAGCTCGCCAAGTCGCTGGATACCAGCATGCAGCCGGTCCGGGAGGCCGTGGGCCGGCTGGTGGCGGCCTCAGCATTGGAGATGACGCGCGGCCGGGCCATCCGGGTGCCCCGGCTGACCCGCGAGCAAGCCGACGAGATCTGGGGTCTCCGGCTCCTGCTCGAGGGCGAGGCGGCGGCGCGGTTCGCCGCCCGGAACCGCCCCGACGAGGCGCGGCGCCTCTACCGCCACACCCGCGAACTCCGCGAGCACTTCCGCGCCCGCGAGATCAACGCCACCATGCGCGCGATCATGAGCTGGAACGCCGACCTGACCGAGGGAGCGGGCTCGCCGATCCTGAAGGAGATGGTCATGCGGCTCCGCCTCCGCTACGCCCCCTTCATCACCGAGACCCTGTCGGTCGACATGCCCGACGACCAGGAATTCCTGCAATTCACCCTGCACATCCAGGACGAATTGGTACTGGCGATCGAGGAAGGCGACAGCGCCGCCGCCCGCCACCTCCGCTGCTCCGACCTCCGCTCCTTCCAGCGCTACCTGTACACCCGGCGCGGCTGGGACCGGTGAGGAGTTGGGGGCCATCAGTCTGGAGGCCGTGGCCTCGAGTCCTCACCCCGGATGCAGCAGCCCGAGGATCAATGTGATGCTCACGACGGAGAGCAGGGTTGTCAGCATCACGGCGTTGACGGCGCCGGCGACGTAGACGCCGAACTGGTGGGCTTGCAGGTAGACGTTGGCTCCCGCGGGCAAGGCGGCGGTCACGGTGGCAACGGCGACGGCCTCGGGCGGCAAGCCGACCACCTTGGCGGTCAGGAACCAGACGATCAGCGGGTGCAGCACCAGCTTCAGCGCGGCCGCCGTCAGCGCCTCCGTCATCTCCCGTCCGAGGCGTAGCGAGCTTTGCGCCTGGGCGGCGCCCAGCGCGATCAGGGCGGTGGGCGAGGCGGCCGCGCCCAGCATAGCCATCATCCTGTCCAGCGGCTGCCAGATGCCAAGCCCGGTGAAGCTCCAGGCGAGGCCGCCGATCAGGCCGATGATGATGGGGTTGGTGACGGTGTCCTTGACGGCGGAGCCGATGATCTTGAGAAATCCACCCGACTGCCCGCGTCCGACCGCGATCAGCATCGTCGTCACCGGCAGCAGGATCAGCGAGTGGAAGGCGATGATCCGGGTTTGCAGGATCACGCCGCTGGGTCCGAACGCGGTCTGCATCAGGGGCAATCCCAACAGCACCGCGTTGGAGTACATCGCCGCCATGCCGAACACGCCAAGCTGGTCCAGGGTCATGCGGAAGAGCGCCCGGCCGCAGATCAGAGCCAGGGCGAGGATGATCAGGCAGCCGCCGAAATAGGCGAGCACAATGCCGGGTTCCATGCTGGGGACCGCGCCATCCCCGACCATGGAGCGGAACAGGAGCGCCGGGATCATCAGGTAGGTCGCGGCGTTGGCGATGCCCCGCACGGCGGTGGCGGGCAGGATCGGTGTCCGGCCCGCGACGTAGCCGATCAGGATCAGGCCGAACACCGGCAGGATGATGCTCACGAAGATCGCCATGGTGGGCCACACTGTTCCTGGATGACTCTGCGTCCCGGCTAATAGGGGATGGCGGCCGATCGGCGAAGCGCGGTCTGCGCTGGGCAGCCAAGACACCGATCCTGGGATGGTGGCATGATCATACGTTGGTTTAGGTTCATTTAATTCCCCAACGTCCCATAATGGCCGCGCGCCCTGGTCCGTGGGAGGCCGGGTCCGCCAGAGACAGTGGAAACAGAGATGTCGCCTCAGCTTCGCGTGCCCGCATGGGCATGACCCTCACGTCGCGGGACACGTCTCCGGCCGCATCCCAATCCGGCCCCGTCGTGTTCGTCGTGGACGACGACGCATCGGTGCGGGAGGCGCTCGGCGCGCTGTTCCGATCGATCGGGCTGGCGGTGCGGCTGTTCGGATCCGCCTTGGAGTTCTTGCAGGGAAAGCCGGGTGAGACGCCCGGATGCATCGTCCTCGATGTCCGGCTGCCGGGTGTCAGCGGGCTCGACTTCCAAACCCAGCTTTCCGCGTTGGGCATCCACCTGCCGATCATCTTCATGACCGGCCACGGCGATATCCCGATGTCGGTCCGGGCCATGAAGGCGGGCGCTATCGACTTCCTGGCCAAGCCGTTCCGCGAGCAGGACATGCTTGACGCCGTCGCCGCCGCGATCGAATGCGATGGGCGGCGACGGCGCGACTTGGAGGCGATCTCCAACCTCCGATCGCACTTCGCCTCGCTGACGCCGCGCGAGCAGGAGGTGCTGACCCATGTCACCTCCGGCCTGATGAACAAGCAGATCGCGGCGGCGCTCGGCCTCAGCGAGATCACGGTCAAGATCCACCGGGGCAACCTGATGCGGAAGATGGGCGCCCGATCCTTGGCCGACCTCGTCCGCCAGGCCGAGGCGCTGGGCGTCGGCACGCCGCTGGAGATGGCCCGGTGACCTCGGGACCCTCCTAGAACTGTTCGGTCGCCAATCCCAGGGTGAACCGGAAGACGCTGCCGTGGGGCTGGCGCGGCGCCGCCCAGAGGTTGCCGCCGTGGCTCTCGATGATCGACCGGCAGATCGCCAGCCCCATGCCCATGCCCTCCTGCTTGGTCGTGAAGAAGGCGTCGAAGATGCCATCCAGCTGGGTCGGATCGACGCCGACGCCGGTGTCCTCGACCGCGACCAGCACCAGATCGTGCCGTTCCGGAGTGGTGGTGACCCGCAGCAGGCGGCTCCGGGTCGTGACGCCGGCCATGGCCTCGATGCCGTTCTTGATCAGGTTCAGCATGACCTGCTGCAACTGCACCCTGTCGCCCAGCACCAGCCCGACCTCGTCGGACAGGCTGGCTTCCAGTGTCACCTCATGGCGGCGGAACTCGCCCCGCAGCAACGTCAGGATGTCGGTGATCGTGTCGTTGATGTCGAGCGGCGCCAGTTCCGCCGACGACTTACGGGTCAAGCCCCGGATGCTCCTGACCACGTCGCCGGCGCGGTGGCCGTCGCGGACGATCCGCTCCATCGCCTGCTTGGCCTCGTCCAGGTAGCGGAGGCAGGCGCCGGCGTTGGTCACGATGGCGGTCAGCGGCTGGTTGACCTCGTGGGCGATCGAGGCGGCCAACTCGCCCATGGTCGTCAGCCGCGTGACATTGGCGATGTCCGTCTGGGCCTTGCGCAGCGCCTCCTCGACTCCCCGGCGCTCGGTCAGGTCGCGGAACACCAGGACGGTACCGATGATGGCGCCGTGATCGTCGACGATCGGAGAACCGCTGTCGTCGATCGCTAGTTCCCGCCCATCGCGCGAGAGCAGCAGGGTATGGTTCGCCAGCCCGACGATGGTCCCCATGCGCAGCACCTTGGCGGCGGGGTCCTCGACCGTCTCGCGGGTGTCCTCGTTGACGATGCGGAACACCAGCGGCAGCGGCTGGCCCAGCGCGTCGGCCTGGGGCCAGCCGGTCAGGGCCTCCGCGACCGGATTCATGAAGGTCACCCGGGCTTGGTCGTCGGTCGCGATGACGGCGTCGCCGATGCTCGACAAGGTGGCGACGAAGCGGCGCTCGCTCTCCCTCAGCTTCCGTTCGGCCAGGTGCTTGGCCATCGCCATCTCGATCACGGTCCGGAGCTGGCTGTCCTCGAACGGCTTCAGCAGATAGCCGAACGGCTCGGTCCGGCTCGCCCGCTCGACGGTCTCGTCATCGGCGTAGGCGGTCAGGAAGATCACCGGGATCTGGCAGCGCTCGCGGATCCGCTGGGCGGCGTCGATGCCGTCCATGTCCCCCTCCAGCCGGATGTCCATCAGCACCAGGTCGGGACGGAGCTCCAGGGTCAGGGCGAGCGCCTGTTCGCCGGTGGCGGTGGTGCCGACGACGCCGTGCCCGATCCGGGTCAGCTGCTGCTGGATGTCCCGGGCGACGATGCGGTCGTCCTCGACGATCAGGACCTTGACCGGCCTCATCGCCGGCCCTTGGACCGGCCCTCGGGGTCGAACGTGATCGTGAAGCTGGTTCCGCTGTCGGTGTTCACGGTGATGGCGCCTCGCAGTTGATGGGTCAGATCGTGTACCAGTTGAAGCCCCAGCGTGTCAGCGTCGTCGTGCCCCGCCTTCATTCCCAGGCCGTCGTCGCGCACGGTCAGCGCGCACCGTCCGTCGTTCCCCCGTGCCAGCGAGACCTCGATCCGTCCCGCACTGTCGTCGGGAAAGGCGTGCTTGAGCGCGTTGGAGACCAGTTCGTTGATGATCAGGCCGCAGGAGACGGCGCGATCGATGTCCAGCCGCAAGTCCTCGACCACCGTCACCAATTCCACGTTGCGGCTTTGGGCGCCATAGGCCCGGATCAGGTGGGCGCACAGATTCTGGACGTGGGCCTCCATTGGGATGCGGGCGAAGTTGCCGGCGCGGTACAGGTTCTCGTGGACCAGGGCCATCGAGCGGACCCGGTTTCGGCTATCGGCGAACAGCTCCGCCACCTCGGGATCGGCGATCCTGGAGGCTTGGAGATTGAGAAGGCTGCTGATCAATTGCAGGTTATTTTTGACCCGGTGATGGATCTCCTTGAGCAGGGCCTCCTTCTCGCCGAGCGCCGCGTTTTCCAGCGAGAGGGCGGCCTGAGACGCCAGCAGCTTGAGGACCGCCGTCCGGGCCGGCGTGAAGACATAGGGCGTCAGGCTATTCTCCAGGTAGAGCAGGCCGATCAGCTCCGCCTGCTTGACCAGCGGCACGCACAACACGGACCGGCAGCGCCACAGCTGGAAATACTCGTCCGCCGAGAAGGCTCCCGCCGACCCGGCATCCTCGATCAGCACGGCTTGCCGCGTGGCGATGACGGAATGGACCACCGACCTTGGGTAATCCGCGTCGGAGGCGGCCACCTGCCGGACATCGACCGTGACACCGCCCTGCCCCGCCCGCGCCTCGGCCTCGATCCACAACTCGTCGCTTTTCGGGACGATCAGCAAGCCCCGGTCAGCCCCCGCGTGTTGCAGGGTGATGACCATCAGGGTGTCGATCAGCCGGTCTAGCGCCACCTCGCCCGAGATCGCCTGGGACGTCCGGACCACGGTGGCGAGGTCCAGGTGCTCGGCCGTCCAAGCGGGTTCGGTGACCTGCGCCTCCAACGCGGGAGCTGGGCACAGGGCGCTGAGCCGCCGCACCATCGCCTCGGCGCCTAGCCGCCGGTAAGCCTCGATGGCGCCGCGCAGATGGGCATGGGCCATGGTGGCGAAACCGGAGGCTTGGCAGAACCGGGCGGCGGTCCCATGGGCCAGCGCCTCGACCTGGGCGAAGCCGTTCTCCCGTGCGCATCGGATCGCGGTCTCGTACAGCCCGAGGGCGTCCATTCCCCGGTTCTCGACGCGGGCCAGCTCCGCCGCGACCAGCGCCGCCCGGTGCTCGAAATTGTCCGGGGCGTTGGCGGCCCAGATTTGGAGTTGGGCGAGGTGACCGCGAAGGACCGGGACAAGTTCCTTCCGGTCACCCCCGCCAGCGCCAGGCGCCGCGTGGGCCAGCGCCGCGTGGAAATGGTACTCGGCCAGTTCGAAATGCCCACCGCTGGTCCAGAGCAGCGGCTCGGCCTTGGTGGCGGCCGCCACAGCCCCGGCGAAGTCGCCGGTGTGGACCAACGCCTGACACTTGCGGATCCAGTACCAGCAGGCGGCGATCGCCAGTCCCGGATGGGACGCCAGCCGCCGCTCGAATTCGGCGTCCTCGAAGGCGGATAGGCCCGACGCCGGATCGCGCAGGCTTCGGATCAGCTGGAGCTGGGTGTCGATGATGTCGGCCACCAGCCCGAACCGGGCCTTGCGGACGACCTCCAGGCCCCGTTCCGCCTCGCGCTGGACATCGGCCAAGGGGCCGCCAGCGCCGAGCAGGGTCGAGATCAGGGTGCAGGAGCAGAATCCGGCATAGGTGAGGTCGCCCGCCTCGCTGGCGTTTTCGTAGGCCTGCCGCAACAGGGGCAGGCCCGAGCGCATCGGCTTGGTCCAGGGCGTCACGTGATAGGCGAAGCACATGCCGACCCGGGCCTTGAAGCGGTCGAAGCCGCGCTCCCTGACCAGATCGTAGCCCAATTTGCCGAAGCGGTATCCCGCATGGTATTCGCCGAAATATGGCCCCAGCACCATGCCGAGATAGGCGTAGGCCAGACAGGACGCGCCGGAGTTGCCGCTCACCGCGCTGAGGTTGACCATCCGGCACAGGACGAGGCAGACGAGGTTCTTATCGGTGAAGAAGGCCGGCGGCAGGACGGCGGTCAGCACGTCGAGGGTGGCACACCGCTCCCGGTCGGTCATGGGAGGCGACAGGGCCAGACGCTCGATCCCGCCCACCTCGATCCCGTCGGCCTCGATCACCTTGCGGATCGGCTGGTATTCGGCCACGACCTCGTCGCGGGTCGGATGCGCCGACCAGTCGATACCGACCCGCCGCAGGTAGAGCAGGCAGATCCCGACAGCTTGGTCGAGTTCGCCCCGCGCGGTGTGGAGCGTCACCTGAAGCCACGTCACCGCCGCCCGGTCGACCAGATCCGCCGAGCGGAACAGCAGTTCGGCCAGCCGGTCCTCCGCCGCCTCCAGATCGCCGGTCAGGAACTCGCATTCCGCCAGATCGAACTCCAGCTTGAATGCCAGGTCGTAGTGGCTCTTCCAGCGGTCGGCTGGCAGGAGATCCCGGCCAAGGGTCAGGTGGCGGACCGCGGCCGCGTGGGCGGTCGACGCCTTCGCCCGCCTGCCCGCCGTCAGGTTCATCGCCGCCAGTCCCAGCCTTTCCCGTTCATCCCCGATCAGGGACGCGCCGCGGTTGAGCTGGTTGACGATCTCGAAGATGTTCTCCTCGATCTCCGCCGCGGTCATCCCAGCCGTCAGGGCCCTCCCGATGACGAGATGGGTAGCCGCGCGCTGGTCGTCGGGAACCAGCGCGTAGGCCGCTTCCTGGACGCGGTCATGCACGAACGCCAGCGCGCCGTCCCGCCAGCTGATCAGGCCGGCCTGGACCGCGTCCCGCAGCGATGTCTCCAGCCGGTCCTCCGGCGCCCCGGTGACGAGAGCGAGCGCCGAAGCGCGGGTCCCATCGCCAAGACAGGCGAGGTGCCTCAGGACGTCCCGCTGTTCCGCCGGCAGGCGCCGCAGCTTGAGCGTCATGAGATCCACGACGTTGGCGGTCAGGTTCTTGGCGTGGATCCGCTCCAGGTCCCAGCGCCAGACGCGGTCCGCCAGATCGAAGACGAGCAATCCCTCGTCGGCCAGCGCCGCCACGAACTGGATGGAGAAGAAGGGATTGCCGCCGGTCTTGTCCTGGATCAGCCTCGCCAAGGGCTCGACGGCGGCACTTCCGGTGGCGAGGGTGTCGGCGAGCAGCCGGACGATGTCGCCGAGGCCCAGTGGCTCCAGCGTGACTTCGCCGACGCCGGCGCCACTGTGCCGGATCGACGCCAGAGCAGCCGCGAGGGGATGGTCGGGACCGACCTCGTTGTCGCGATAGGCGGCGACCAGCAGCAGCGGGCCGGGATCGGGCCCGGTGACCAGGTGCCGGATCAGGTCGAGCGTGGCGGCGTCGAGCCATTGCAGGTCGTCGAGGAACAGGACGAGCGGATGTTCCGGGCGGGCGAAGACGCCGAGGAAGCGCCGGAACACCTGCTGGAAGCGAACCTGGGTATCGTGGGGCGGCAAGGATTGGACCGGCGGCTGCGCGCCGATGATCCGCTCCAGTTCCGGGATCAGGGTGACCATGAGTTGGCCGTTCGGTCCCAGCGCCTCCGCCAGGGCGTCGCGCCACCGGGTCTGGTCGGGCTCGGGCAGATCCAGGATCGGTGGGATCAATCCCTGGAACGCCCGCGCCAAGGTCGCGTAGGGAATGTCGCGCTTGAACTGGTCGAACTTGCCGACGGCGAACAAGCCGCCCACCGGCGGCAGCGCGGAGCGCAGCCCGTCGACGACAGACGACTTGCCGACGCCCGAATAGCCGGAGACCAGCACAAGCTCCATGCCACCCTGCCCGGCCACGCGGTCCAGCGCGGCGGTCAGCGTGGCGGTGGCGGTCTCACGGCCATAGAGCCTGTCCGGAAAGATGGGCCGGTCGGGCGCGTCGTGGACCGCCAGGGGGAACGGGGCGATCATCCCTGTCGTCTCCCAGAGCTCCAGGCAAAGACGCAAGTCGGCCTCGAGACCCCGCGCGGTTTGGTAGCGGGTGTCGGCGGTTTTGGCCTGCAGCTTCAGGATGATCGCCTCGACCGGAGCGGGCAGATCCGGCACCCAGCGGCTTGGTGGCGGCGGTGGCCGGGCGATGTGGCAGTGGATCAATTCCATTGGATCGGATGTCGTGAAGGGTGGCGATCCGGTCAGCAGTTCGTGGAGGGTGATCCCGACCGAGTAGAGGTCGCTCCGCGCGTCTGCCGGGCGGCCAACGCGGCCAGTTCGCTCCGGTGCCCAGTAGATCAGGGGCCCGACCGCCCCATCGCCGGCATCGGACAGGCTGACGCGTCCCTCGGCGTCGACCAGCACCGTGCCCGGTCTGATATCGGGGTGGAGCGAACCCTTCCGATGGACCCGGCCGAGCGCCGCGGCCAGTCCGATCGCGACGGTCAGGAAGCGCTTGAGGTCGATGGGCTGGCTGTCGCCAAGTGATACGTCACGCGCGGTTTCGGGGATGTCCATTCCTCCAGCATGTCGCGTCCCGAGGGGGCGATCAATTCCCCAACAGCGCCTCCCGCAGGCACTGGAAGATCGTCTCGCCGTCGAATGGCTTGTCCAGGACGCGGAAGGCGCCGGCGGCCAGGGCACGATGGCGGAGATCCGAGCCGCCGAACGCCGTCATGAGGACGACCGGGAACGGACACGACCGCTCGGCCAGGAGACGCTGTAACTCGATGCCGCCAATGCCCGGCATCTGGACATCGGTGAGCAGGCAGGCCGCCTCCCGCTCGGCGCCCGAATCCAGGAACTCCTCGGCCGACGCGAAGACCCGCGTGTCATAGCCGAACGACCGGAGGAGGCTGGCCGTGGCGACGCGGATCGCCTCGTCATCATCGATGATGGCTATCAGGAACGGTTTCGACATCCGCGCGCCACTCTGAGTTCCCCAGCATGCGGCCAGAGACCATAAGACCTGAGTATATGCCGAGCAAACCAAGTCGGCGGTTCGGCAAACCTGTGCGCGATGGATGGGACGCGGGATTGGCTCCATCATTCACCCCACACGCGGCCCAGTATCTCCGCCTCCGGTCGGGCGGGATTGTTGAAACGAACCAAAAGCCGCAAATCCAATTACGAAGCTTGGCGCATCCAATCCGATGTTCAGCTTCGTCGGGGAAGGATTGACATGAAACAAGCGAACACCGCCGGCCAGACCTCCAAGCTGGAAAGCGCGCGGGAACTCGTCATCGGCACGCTGCGCGCCTCGACCGACGGCGTTCTCGATCCGATCGTGAGACAGCTCGCCTCCCACCTGCTGACCATGACCGAGAGGCCCGAACTCGCCACCCGCATCTTCGTGGACCATGTGGCCCTGGCGTTGGACGCGCAACGCGGACAAGATCATATTCCTAGCATTTCCGAACCCCAGGCGCAACAGGCCCGCGGCGGTTTGGCGCCCTGGCAGGAGCGGCGGGCCAAGGAATTGATGGGGGGCCAACCCGGAACCGACCTGTCGCTGGCGTCGATCGCCGGCGAGTGCGGCCTGTCCGTCAGCCATTTCGCCCGCGCCTTCAAACAATGCACCGGCAAGCCGCCGCACAAGTGGCTGCTGGAGTCCCGCGTCGAGCGTGCCCGCGACCTGCTGCTGAACACCGGAATGTCGCTGGCCGAGGTGGCGCTGGAATGCGGCTTCTCGGACCAGAGCCATTTCACCCGGGTGTTCTCCCGGGTGGTCGGGACCAGCCCCGGAACCTGGCAGCGCCTGCGGCGGAGCCGCCAGTCCGGGATCGGCGAGGCCAGACCGACCCCCAACGAGATCAGCCCCTGATGAACTCGAGCAGGTCGGCGTTGAGCTGGTCCTTGTGCGTCACCGCGAGCCCGTGGGGTGCCCCGGCGTAGACCTTGAGAACGGCGCCCTTGATCAACTGGGCGGACCGCTTGGCCGCCGCGTCGATCGGCACGATCTGGTCGTCGTCACCGTGGATCAGCAGCGTCGGGATGTCGAACTTGGCCAGATCCTCGGAGAACTCGGTTTCCGAGAAGGCCTTGACGCAGTCGTATTCGGCCTTGATGGCGCCCATCATGCCCTGACGCCAGAAGGCGTGGATGGCACCGTCGCTGCTCTTGGCGCCCTCGCGGTTGTAGCCGAAGAACGGTACGGCCAAGTCCATGAAGAACTGGGAGCGATCGTTGGCGACGCCGTCGCGGATGCCGTCGAACACGCTCATCGGCAGGCCGCCCGGATTGGTGTCGGATTTGACCATCCGCGGCGGCACCGCGCCGACCAGCACGGCCTTGGCGACCCGGCTGGTGCCGTGGCGTCCGATGTAGCGGGCGACCTCGCCGCCGCCGGTCGAATGGCCGACCATGACGATGTCCTTCAGGTCCAGCGCCTCGATCAGCTCGGACAGATCGTCGGCGAAGTGATCCATGTCGTGGCCGTCGAAGGGCTGGCTCGACCGGCCATGACCCCGGCGGTCATGGGCGATGGCGCGGTAGCCGTTCGACGCGAGGAACATCATCTGGTTCTCCCAGGCGTCCCCGGTGAGCGGCCAGCCGTGGCTGAACAGGACGGGCTGCCCGGTGCCCCAGTCGTTGTAGAAGATCTCGACCCCGTCGCGGGTTTTAAGGATGGCCATGTGTCACTTCCTGGCAATTGCTTCGATCGCATGAGACTGGCACGGCGGGGAACGCCGATATTGCATCTTACGACGATGTTTTTGGACAATCTGGCGGGCGCCCCCGCTCAGTCCGCCAGGAAATCCGTCCCCCAGGCCGAGGCCGGCTTGTCGTCGAGCAATGCCGACTTGAGCGACGCGCCGTCCAGGTTGGCGCCCGTCAGATCGGCGCCGCGCAGGTCGGCGTGGTCCAACTTGGCGTCGCGCAGGTCGGCGTCCCGCAGGTCGGCCCCGGCCAGCTTGGCTTCCCACAGGGAGGCGCTGGACAGCTTGGCGCCCTGGAGGGAGGCGCCCCGCAGGTCCGCGTGGTCGAGATTGGCGCCGGCGAGATTGACGCGGTCGAGCGACGCCCGACGCAAGTCGCTTCGCCAGAAGGCGCGTCCGGCGAGGTTCATGCCGCTCAAGTCCGCGCGCTCACCTTGGGCGCCGTCGGTGGCGGCCCAGAGGCCGTGGCTCCGGAGAAGATCGGACAGGTCTTCGGGAGTGGTGTCGGCGGGAAGGGTCATCGGCAGGTCTCCGCTGATCGGATGTCCGTCAGCCGTTCGGGAGCGTGGGCGCCGGGATCCGGCGCCGCGGGGGAACCAATGCCCATGCTATTCCCATCACCCCTCCTTGTGTCCAATGCCCAGGTGGGGCGCGCGCCGGATCTTCGGGCGGTTGAGGGCGGCGTTGACGCGGTCGGCAAGCTCGGTGCGGCGGTAGGGCTTGCCGATCAGGTCCATGCCGGCGGCGCGCTGGCCGTCGGTCACAAGATCCTCGTTATAGCCGGTGGTGAAAAGGACCGGCAGGTCGGGATGCATCGCCCGCACCCGCTCCGCCAAGGCCAAGCCGTTCATGCCACCCGGCATTATCAGGTCGGTGAACAGCAAGTCGATCCTGGTGTTCTCGGCCGACAGCACCTGTAGCGCCTCGTCCGCGTTGCCGGCCGTCAGCACGGCGTAGCCCAACGCCGTCAGGTACTCGCGCGCCAGGACCAGCACGTCCTCGGAATCCTCGACCACCAGGATGGTCTGGGCCACCGAGCCGCGCGGCTCGACCGGCTGCGGCCGCGCGACCGTGGAGGGCACGGGTGCCGGCTTCGGCGCCGCCGTCGCGGCATCGGGGGACGCGCCTGCCGGGAACAGCATGCGGACCGTGGTGCCGCGTCCAAGCTCGCTGTCGATCTCCAGCTTGCCCAGCGATTGCTGCACGAAGCCATGGACCATCGCCAAGCCGAGCCCCGTGCCCTTGCCGGTCTCCTTGGTGGTGAAGAAGGGCTCCATGGCGCGCTCGACCACGTGGGGCGGCATGCCCTCGCCCTCGTCGGTGATCGCCAGCGCCACGTAGTCGCCCGGCGGCAGGTGGTGGGACCCGGCGTCGCCGTTCAGGCGCAGGGGCGCCGTCTTGATGGTGACGGTGCCGCCCTTGGGCATGGCGTCGCGCGCGTTGATGACGACGTTCAGCAAGGCCATCTCCAGATGGACCGGATCGACCAGGCAAGGCGGCGTGCGCGGCTTGAGGTTGAACTGGATATCGACCGAGCCGCCGACCGTGCTGCTCAGCATGTCACCGAACTCGATGATCAGGCTGTTCAGGTTGGTCGGCTTTGGCTCCAGCCGCGTCTTGCGGGCGAAGGCCAGCAGTTGCTTGGTCAGACGGGCGCCGCGCTCGACAGCCCGGCTGGCGGTGTCGAGCAGCCGGACCGGCTTCTCGCCCTCGACATGGGATTCCAGCAGTTCGAGGTTGCCGGCGACCACCTGCAACAGGTTGTTGAAGTCGTGCGCCAAGCCGGCGGTGAGCTGACCGATCGCCTCCATCTTCTGGGCCTGCCGGAAAGCCGCCTCCGAACCGCGGCGCTTGGTGATGTCGAGCTGGCTGGCGAAGAAGTAGAGCAGCTTGCCGTCCTGGTCGAACACCGGCCCCATGTAGAGCGCGTTCCAGAACGGCGTTCCGTCGCGCTTGTAGTTGAGGATCTCGGTCTGGATCGCCGTCCGCGCCACGACGGCTTCCCGGAGTTCCCGAACCGTCTCGCGGTCCGTGTTGGCGCCTTGCAGGAAACGGCAGTTGCGACCGGCGATCTCCTCCTCCTCGTAGCCGGTCAGGTCCTGGAAGGCCCGATTGGCGAAGACGATCGGGTTGTCGGGCAGGTTGGGGTCGGTCAGGATCATCGGCATCCGGGTCATCTCGATCGCCGCGAAGAAGACGTTGCCGCGCTGATCGAGGCCGGGTTCGCTGACCGTTCCCTCCTGCCAATGCCGTATGCCGTGCGAGCCGGTCGGGCTGAAGGAGCTGTGGTCGGGCATTCCCTCGGCGGGAACGCCGTGGCTGCTCTGGCGGCCCTCGCCTTGGATGTCGATGCCGCGCGGTTCCGCGTCGCCCTCCTTGTGCCTGTCTCCCGTCACGCGCGCACTCCCCGCTCCAACCCGATCGCCCGGCCATTCGCCGCGATAGCAACTATAGGAGCGATTGAAGATAAGCAAATCACCTGTTCGGTCTTGTCCAACATAACCTCCTCAATCCCATGCAATGTGGAACGCAATTGAAATGAAATTGTTCCCATTTTCCCAGGATCGGGGGGTTAACGCAGTGATGACTCCAATGTTGGCCTTTTATTTATGTTCGTTATTTAGTTTGGCAGAATACGACATATCCTTCGTCTTAGTGGTAAGGTAACCAATGAGTCCGCATCCTCCCGGCGCAAGTCCAAAGGAGCGATCGTGACAATCCACCCGAAAAGCAATGGAACGCGCACCTTGAAAGCGAGGTTGCTTCTGCTGCTGGCGGTTTCCGTCATTCCGTGCGCGAGTCTGGTTGGCTATCTGGCCCATCGGCAGATCCGCGACGACATGGAGTCCGCCTACGCGGAGGCGTTCACGCTCGCCCGGATTTCCGCGTCGTGGCACGAGGAGATAGAGGCGGCGGCTGGCACCCTGCTGTCCGTCCTGACCAAGGTGCCGACGGTTCAGGCCGGCGGGCCGGCGGAGTGCGGCGAGGTCCTGGCCAATGTCGCGGGCGAACAACCCTGGGCGGCGGCGATCTGGCGCGCGGGGGCCGACGGCGCGATCACCTGTGGCTCCGGCGCCGAGATGTTGCGTCAATCGCTCAACATTTCCGACCGGGAGTACTTCAAGCAAGCCGTCGCCACCAGGACCCTGGCGGTCAGCGGCTTCCTGACCGCCAAGCTGACGGGCAAGCCGATCATGGTCGCCGCCCTGCCGATGGTCGGCGCCGACGGCGCGGTGACGTCGGTGATCGGCGTGTCGATGGATCTGGACTGGATCAACCGCACGGCGGCCGAGGCGCGCCAGAAGCCGGACACCGTCATGATGCTGCTGGACAGCCATGGCGCGATGTTGGCCCATCATCCGGACACGGCGTCGTATCTCGGCCGGTCGTTCGCCGACAATCCCCTGGTGCGGCGCCTGCTGTCGGAGGGCAGCGGTGTCGCCGACGCGGTGGGACTGGACGGCGTCGAGCGGCTGTTCGGCTTCGTCCAGGTTGGCGACGCGGTCCTGGCGGTGGGGCGAAACCGGGACGCGGCGCTGGCTGGTGCCCAATGGCGCTTCAATCTGTCGATCGGCATCCTGCTCCTGTCGGTCGCCACCAGCATCTGCCTCGCCCTGGCCGGGGCCCGGCGGTGGGTGCTGGGCTGGATCGACGTGCTGTCCGTGGCGGCGGGAGAGATCGCGGCGGGCAAACGGGGCGTGCGGGCGGCGATGCTGCCGTCGGGCGGCGAGTTGGCCGATCTGGCGCGTGCCTTCAACGACATGTCGGAACGGGTCGACGATGCGACGCAGCGGCTTGGCGACTTGGCCGAGGTCTCGACCGACTGGTTCTGGGAGACGGGACCGGACCATCGCTTCACCTTCATGAGCGAGGGTGTCCGGTCGATCTCCCTGGATCCGGCTGGTGTGATCGGCAAGCACCGCCGCGAACTCGCCGCCTCCTTCGAAGGAGTCGAGCCGGCCGAGGGGGTCGATGCGGGTAGCGGGGCGCGAGGCGATGCCGACCATTGGGTGACGTATGACGGCTATCTGGCGGCGCGGCTGCCGTTCCGCGACTTCGCCTATTCGCTGGTCGGCGAGGATGGCTATGAACGCCACATCATCATCAGCGGCAAGCCGGTGTTCGGGCGGGATGGTGAATTCGCGGGCTATCGCGGCACTGGCAGGGACGTGTCGGTCTATGTCGACCACGACCGGGAGATGGTGGCGGCGCGCGACCAGCTGGAGCGTCAGGCGGAGGATCTGGTCGCCATCGCCGAGGATCTGGACCGCTCCCGCCTGGAGGCCGAAAAGGAACGCGGCCGGGCGGAGGAGGCCAGCCTGGCCAAGAGCGAGTTCCTGGCGAGCATGAGCCACGAGATCCGGACGCCGATGAACGGCGTGATGGGCATGACCGCGCTGCTGTTGGACAGTGACCTGACGCTGGAACAAAAATCCTGCGCGGAGGCGATCCGCGACAGCGCCGACGCCCTGTTGGGAATCATCAACGACATCCTGGACGTGTCCAAGCTGGAGGCCGGCAAGGTCGAGTTGGAGATCATGGACTTCATGGTCTCCGAAGTGGTCGAGGGCGTCGTTGGCCTGCTGGCGCCCAAGGCGCGCGAACGAGGGCTGGAGATCGGGGCGCTGGTTGGGCCGGAGGTCCAGGCGGCCTACAGGGGCGACCCTACCCGGCTGCGGCAGGTGCTGATGAACCTGGTCGGCAACGCCGTCAAGTTCACCAGCCGCGGCTCGGTGTCGGTCGAGGTTGGGGTGGTCGGGGGTGGTGGCCGGACTGGGGATGCGGCTGGAGCCGCGACGTGGCTGCGGTTCGAGGTCAGGGACACCGGGATAGGCATCACGCCGGCGCAGATCGAGCGGCTGTTCCAGCCCTTCACGCAGGCCGACGCCTCGACCAGCCGGCGCTATGGCGGGACCGGGCTGGGACTGTCGATCTGCCGGGAGCTGGTGGCGCTGATGGGCGGCGATCTGGGGGTGACGAGCGAGCTTGGCGCCGGCAGCGTGTTCTGGTTCACCGTGCCGCTGGAGGCGTCCGCCGGGCTGGTGGTCAGCGCGCGGGCCTTGCCGGAGCAGTTGCGTGGGCTTCGGGTACTGGTCGTCGACGATCTGGAGATGAACCGCCGCATCCTGCGCCACCACCTGACGCAACTGGGGCTGGAGGTCCACGACGTCGGCGGCGGGCTGGAGGCGCTGGGCGCGCTGAACGACGCATGGCAGGCCTCGGCGCCGTTCGACATCGTCATGACCGACCATCACATGCCGGGCATGTCTGGCGAGACGCTGCTGTCGTGGATCCGGCCCAACCCCTTGTTCCATGACTTGAAGGTCGTGCTGGCGTCGTCGGTCGGCGAGTTGGACAACAGGAACGCCGGCGAGTTCGCGTTCGACGCGATGCTGACCAAACCGCTGCGCCAGCAGGCGATCAGCGATTGCCTGCTGAGGCTGCACGATCAGGTGACGGTGGCGGGTCAGCCTGAGCGGCGGCGGGTGGTGACGGCTCCGGTCAGGACGGTCACCGCCGAGGGCGCGCGGGTGCTGCTGGTGGATGACAACCAGATCAACCTGCGCATCGCGACGATCATGCTGACGCGGGCGGGCTATCGGGTCGACACGGCCGAGAATGGCGAGGCCGCCGTGGCGTCGGCGACGGCGACCCGCTACGACACCATCCTGATGGACATCCAGATGCCCGGCATGGACGGCATCGAGGCGACGCGGGCGATCCGCGCCCTGCCCGGCCCGGCCGGGGCGGTTCCAATCGTCGCGATGACGGCGAACGCCATGAGCGGCATGCGCGAGGAATACCTGTCCGCCGGGATGGACGACTATGTCTCCAAGCCCTTCGCGCCGGAAAACTTCCTGTCGATCGTGGCGGGCTGGACGGCGAGGCGCGAGGTGGCGGCCGGCGCGGTCGCGGAGGTCAAGGCGGGGGAGACCGGCGGCGCGGTGCCGCGGGGTTTGCCTGTGCTCGACGTACCCGTGCTGGGCGACCTGCGGGCCGACGTGCCGCCGGAGCAGTTCCGCGATCTGGTGACCAGCTTTGTCGAGAACCTGGAACTGCGAATCGAGCGCATCATCGCGAAGGCCGGGGCGGGCGATCTGGACGCGCTGCGCCGCGAGGCCCACGACCTGATTTCGACGGCGGGCAACATGGGAGCGCGCCGGCTGGAGGCTCTGGGGCGCGACATGGACGCGGCGTGCCGGGCGCGGGATGCCGCCAACGTCGGCCCGCTGGGCGACGCCATCGCCAGCGCCGGGGCGGAAGCCCTGGCGCGGGTCAAGGACAGCTTCCTGCATGACGCGGCCTGACCGGACGTTGTTCGGGGAAATGGTGCCGGTCAGGCGGGAGCGGTGGCGCCGAGCGGGGGAGCGGGGGGCGAGGCCGTCAGGAGCGACGGGAAGTCGGAGGTGATCCGCTCGATTTCGCGGAAAAGGTCATCATAGGTCATCCCGGCGAGGGGGTTGGCGGGCGGGACGCGGTTCGGGACCGGGGCCAGGGCTGATTTCGCCGGGACGGGCTTGGGCGGCGGCGGAAAATCCGTTGGAAGGTCAGCATTGGTCACTATCGGCACGGATTGGTCATCCCGCGGGGCGGGGGTGGCTTGAGCGTGCTGGTCGAAGCCGGGGCTGAAGCGGATGGGATCAAGGTCCTCGTCCGGATCGCCGGGAAGGCTCTCCAAGTCGGCGTCGGGGTGTGGCCGGGTATCGTGCGCCCCGTGGTAATGCTGGGCGATGCGCTTGTCCTGGATGACGCCGCGCAGCTTCAGGCGAAACTCGATGGCGCGGAGAGCCAAAGCCGGCCGCTTGCTCTCGAACGCGTCCTCGATCACCCAGCCGACCTGCTCGTCGGCCTCGTTCAGGTGGGCTTGATGCTGGGCGCGGCGGGCGGCCCGGATTTCATCGACACGGAGGCGGATTTCCGGCTGGCGCATCAGGAACGCGCCGCGCTGCTTGGCCCCGCTGACCGAATACCCCGCCCGCCTCGCCGCCTCCGCCCCGCCGACATTGGCCGACATCGCCTCGCAGAACGCCTCCTGGCGGGAGGTCAGCTTCGGGCGGGTGGAGGCGGGTTTGTTGGGGGCGGGATTGGCGGAGGCTGGGGTCTTCATGGCGGTGGCCTTTGGTGGGATGGGATTGGGTATGGATTATTATCCTATTCTGGACGCGGTGACTGACGCCAGTGAATTTTAGCCGAGCTGGCGGTTTCGACTTCCGGGAGGGGGTTGGTAGGGGCGGTGGGAGGGCGGGAACCATTCGAGTTGATACCTAATTGATGACTTACGAGACTAGTATTCAGTGAAGTCCCTTCAATCTTGAATTCGGATTTCGCCCGCAGATCTCCCGATGACAGGTGCCCGGATCAAGTCCCATAAGCGCTAACTTAAGGATCCTCACTCCCCTTATCGTCATACCCGGACTTGATCCGGGTATCTATCGGCCGAAACCGACGTAGTGACTTCAATCTAAAGTTCGGTTTCGACCGTCCAATCTCCCGAGGGCAGATACCCGTATCAAGTCCGGGTATGACGATGTGGGAGAATTGATATCCTGATCTGGACTGCGACCCATCTTAAGTTAGCGCTTGTGGGATCAAGTCCGGGTATGACGAATTGGGATGGGTGGAGACTTCAAGTAAGCGCTTGTGGGATCACGTCGTGGAATGGCGCGTTGGTGATGCCGATGAAGTCTTGGAGGACCAGCGTCCGGATTGGCGGCGGCAGGTTGGGTTGGCTTCAGCGGAAGGGTGGTGGTAGGACCAGGAACGAGAGTCCCATGCCGATCAGGGTCAGCGCTCCCGCGATGATGTCGTGGTAGGCCAGGACCAGCGCGCCGGGGTCGACGGCTGCGGTGGCCGCCGTCAGGGGGAGGATCAGCAGGGGGACCGGCGGATAGGCGTCGACCAGGGTGTAGGGCAAGGCGATCAGCGGCAGCAGGGCGCCCCAGACCAGCAGCAGTTTGCCGATGACGCGGCGGAGCGGTTCGAAGGTCAGGTCGGGGTCGATTTGGGTGTTTTTGGACATGGGGGATGGTCCGCGTCTCCGGAGGAACGACACGACGACGGGGGATGACGCGCGCGGGTGCGGCGCTCGCCCCTGGGTCGAGGAGCGGGCTGGCCTTCGGGAGGAAGGCGGGCCGAGGGCTGGGCGTTCAGGCCGGAGGTGGGACGCGGTGGGGCGGCTTTCCCGCCGCCGCAAGGGTCGGAACCCCCGCGGCGGCGGACGCCAAAAATCGGCGCGCGAACGCGCCGGGCGGTGTGCTATTGCTGGCGGTAGCCATTGATACGGTTTCCTTCAGACGGACTATCAGTGGTCAGGCCGGGTGGGAGGGTTGGCCCCCTTCCGCTCGGCCGCCCCGCGGGTGCGGAGCCGCGACGACTCTGATCGGATTACCCCGGAATGTCAAGGAAGCGACGCCCCCTTGGAAGGTTCGGCCCCCGTTTCACGTTGTGCGAAGCAGGCTGGCGTGATCGGCGTTTTCACTCCTGGAGGCGGTTTTAGCAAATGCTGAAATAGGCTACTTCAGTGAAATCTCGATTGACAATTTTCACTGAAATCAGCATTTTCAGCGGATGCTGAAAACTCATGAATTGGTGAAAACGTTCGAGGGGCAGGCGGCTCACGCTGTCAGGCAGCTTCTTGAGCAGGTGCCGGCGATCGGGCCGGACGGTGTCGAGTTTGTCCGCAATCCTCTCCAAGGGGATAATGGAGCGGATCTCGTCATTCATTTGAATGTGGATGGCCGCGAGAAAATATTGTTGGTGGAATGCAAGTTCAGTGGGCAGCTTAGAAACGTAAGGGCGCAACTGCACCAGTTGCGTCACTGGATGTCCCATGCCGAGGGTGAGGCGATGGGAATCCTTGTCGCGTCCTATCTCTCTCCGGAAGCTCAGGCCCTGTGCCGAGACAATGGAGTTGGCTTCCTTGATTTGGAAGGCAACGCTCGGATCGTTTTCGACGGCGTGTTCATCGAACGCCGCGTGGAGGGCAAGCCGCCGGCCGAACGGCGTGAGCTGAAATCCCTCTTCAAGCCGAAATCCGCGCAGGTCTTGCGCGTCATGCTGCGCTCGCCCGCGAAAGCGTGGCGTGTCGCCAATCTCGCTGCGGCGGCCAATGTCAGTCTGGGCCATGTCAGCAATATTCGCGCGGCCTTGCTCGACCGGGAATGGGCGGCGGTCCAACCTGATGGACTGCTCTTGAACGCGCCGGACGCCTTGCTGGATGCGTGGCGGGACGCCTACGAGCCACTCTCTGGTGAGCGGCTGGGCTTTTATACCACTCTGCATGGCAAGGCTTTCGAGGACGCCGCCCGTAGGGCCTTCGAGGCTTGCGGTGACGATGGTTCCTTGATGTTCGCCTCGTTCTCGGCCGCCACTTGGTTGGCTCCCTACGCCCGCGCGGGAAGCCAGTTCCTCCTTGCCGACGGCGCCGGGCTCGACCGGCTGCGCGAATTCTTGAAATTGGCGCCGGCTTCGAAAGGCGAGAACGTGATCGTCACCGTGCCGCGCGACCCGGGTATCTTCCGTGACAGGGTCGAGCCCGTCCAGGGCATCGGCTGCACCAGCCCGGTCCAGACCTATCTCGACCTGTCCATCGCCGGTGAACATGGGCGCGCGGCCGCCGAACACCTGCGGCGGGAGACGCTTTCATGGAGCCGGTAGCTTTCCCCGAACCGCGAACGGCCGCCGACTACGACGACCGGACATCCGCCGCCGTCAAGGCGGTCCTGATGGAGATCGGCCAGATCCTTGGCAGCTTCCGGGGCAAGTTCGCCGTGATCGGCGGCGCGGTGCCGTGGCTGCTCCTGGCGAACGAGGACATGCCCCATGTCGGCACGATCGACGTGGATCTGAGCCTGGACGCCGAAGCGCTGGGTGATGGTGAGTATGCGACGCTGGTCCAGTCGTTGATGAGCCATGGCTATCAACAGCGGAAGGAACTGCGACGCTTTCAGCTGGTGCGCCGGGTGATCGGCGGCTCCGGAGATGGACCGATCGACGTGATCGTCGACTTCCTGATGCCGCGCGATGCCGCGATCGTGAGGAATGTTCCTCCCCTCATCGGTGAGTTCGCGGTGCAGCGCGCGTCGGGTGCCGATCTGGCCCTACGGTATCGCCAGATGGTCGTGATCGACGGAGCGATGCCGGGTGGTGGGACCAACCGGGTCGAAATCGCCGTCGCCTCCATTCCGGCACTTCTGGCCATGAAGGGCCACGCGCTTCACGGGCGGCATAAGCAGAAGGACTCCTACGACATCTACTACTGTATCCGGAACTGGCCGGAGGGAGTGGAGGCACTGGCGGACGCATGCCGCCCCCTGCTGGCGGATGCGAGTGGTGAGCGGGGCTATCGTCACATAGCGGACAAGTTCAACGATCCAGATGGCTATGGGCCAACCTGCGTCCGGCGTTTCGTGGAGGAAACCCGGTTCTTGGGCGAACGCACCGCCGAACAATGGCAGCAGGACGCCTTCGGCCAAGTCGACGCGTGGATACGGGCCCTCGGCCTGCGGGACTGACGAGGCCCCTGCCCCGCCCATCAGGCACGCCGAAGCCGGCGCCACGGCCGGAGCGGGGGTGATCCGCTTTCGGTGTGACGCCGGCTCGGCTCGGGTGGTGCCGGGGCTTTGGGGGGATTACTGGGTCGTGGTGGTGTCGGAGGCTTCGGTTTCGGTGGTGGGGCGGGTGTTGAAGGTGGTCATGCCCTCCTCCATCTCGAACTCGGGCAGCGCCTCGATGTCGGCTTGCGCCATGTTGGGGAGCAGGAGGTCGTTCTCCTGGGTGCCGAGGTTGGCGCTGGCGAGATCGACCGCGATTTGCTTGGCGCCGATCCCCAGGAAGCCGCCACTGGAGATCACGAGCTGGCGCGCTTCGCCCGATTGGGGATCGATGATGACATCCTCGACCGAGCCCAGGGACTCGCCGTCGCTGCCGCGCACCGTCCTGCCCATCATGTCGGAGACGCTGACGGCACCCGGGGCGGCGGTTTCGGTCGGCTGTTCGCGAAGCGCCTCGGCGGAGGTGTCGGGCGCCGTTCCCATGGCGGGGCCGCCGGATGGCGCCTCGACCGCGAAGGCCGGCGCGTTGCTGGCGGGATGGCCAGGGGGGTTGCTTTCCGTCGTCTGGGCCAGCGCAGGGCCAGCCAGGAGAGTAAGGATGGAGGCGGTGTACAGCAATGGTGAACGCATGATATCCTCCTCGGTGTATGATTTCGAATTCAGATATCGAGCTTGAACGTATGAATTCAAACGTTGATTTGCCATGCGCGAGTAAAAATAATCACGGATTAAATTTAGACTTCACGCGTAGCGCGCAGCTTCTTTAGCACTGCGGGATTATGTGGGAAGATCGACTTATTTTCATGAAAATCACTCTGGACGGCACATCGAGGATCGTTTTCCGGCTTCCGACGCACACATAGCGCCCGTGCGGGGGTGTGGGAGCCATGCCCCCTTGGGACGACGCGGGAGGAAGCCGAGAGATGGCCACATCTGAAGGAACGGCGAACGCCGAAAGCGCGGAAGACGACCAGATCGGGAAGACACCGGTCGGGCGTCCACTCCTGGGGATCACCACGGGGTTCCTGCTATTCGCGGTCATGCTGATGCTGCCGGCCCCGGCGGGCATGTCGGAGCCGGCGTGGACCGTGGCGGCGGTCGCCGTGCTGATGGCGGCGTGGTGGGTGACGGAAGCCTTGCCGCTGGCCGCGACATCGCTGGTGCCGCTGGTCGCGTTCCCGCTGCTGGGCGTGGCGACGCCGCGGGAGGCCGCCGTTCCCTACGCCGATCCGCTGATCTTCCTGTTCCTCGGCGGCTTCGTGCTCGGCCTGGGATTGCAGCGCTGGAACCTCCACCGGCGCATCGCGCTGACCATCATCTCGTGGGTTGGCACCCAGCCGTCACGGCTGGTCGGCGGGTTCATGCTGGCGACCGCGTTCCTCAGCATGTGGGTCAGCAACACCGCGACCGCCGTGATGATGCTGCCGGTGGCCCTGTCGGTGATCGCCTTGATCGAGCGTGACCGGAGCGCCGGCGGGCAGGCTCCCGAACACGCGGTGGGGCGCAGGAACTTCGCGGTCTCGCTGCTGCTGGCGGTGGCCTATGGGGCCAGCATCGGCGGTCTGGCGACCCTGATCGGCACGCCACCCAACGCCTTGCTGGCGGCCTATATGGCGCGGACGTATCAGGTGCAGATCGGCTTCGCCCAGTGGATGGTGGTGGGCGTGCCGCTGGTCGTGGTCATGCTGGGATTGGCTTGGCTGCTGCTGACGCAGGTCGTGTTCCGGACGCCGGCCGGGGCGATCAAGGGCGCCATGAGCGCCGTCTCCGGCGAGATCGCCGGCCAGGGGCCGATGACGCGGCCGGAGAAGCTGGTGGGGCTGGTCTTCATCGTCACGGCGGCGGCCTGGATCCTGCGGCCGTTGCTGTCCGGCGTGGTTCCCGGCATCGACGATACGGTGATCGCCATCGCCTCGGCGCTGCTGCTGTTCGTGATCCCGTCCGGTTCGGACAAGGGCGGGTTCCTGATGGATTGGGACACCGCCCGCAAGCTGCCTTGGGGGGTTTTGCTGCTGTTCGGCGGCGGCCTGTCGCTGGCGTCCGCGATCTCGGACAGCGGTCTGGCGGAATGGCTGGGCCAGATGCTGGGACTGCTGGGCTCGTGGCCGGTCATCCTGGTCATGCTGGTCGCGACGCTGGCCGTGATCTTCCTGACCGAGCTGACCAGCAACACCGCGACGGCGGCGGCCTTCCTGCCGCTGGTCGGATCGGTCGCGGTCGGCATCGGGCTGGACCCGTTCATGCTGACGGTGCCGGTGGCACTGGCCGCGTCGTGCGCCTTCATGCTGCCGGTGGCGACGCCGCCCAACGCCATCGTCTATGGCAGCGGCAACCTGACCGTGGCGGACATGGCGAAGGCGGGCGTCTACTTGAACCTGATCAGCACCGTCCTGATCACGGGGCTGACCTATCTGGCTGTGGGAACGCTGTTCCGGGTCGGCTGAGGGGTTCAGGGCGATAGGGCCTCGATGATCCTGCAATCTGAGACGAGGCCGCCGCGGCACTGATGGGCCAGCCGGGCGAGTTCGTCCCGGAGCCGGGTGAGGTCGGCGATCTTGCGCTCGACCTCGCCCATCTGCTCCACCACCAGGTCGTCGACCTCGGCGCAGGGGCGGTCCGGCTGATCCGACAGGGCCAGCATGCGGCGAACCGCCTCGAGCGGGAATCCCAGGTCGCGCGCCTTGCGGATGAAGGTCAGCCGCTTGACGTGGCGGTCGTCGTAGATCCTGTAATTGCCGGAGCTGCGCGCGGCGCCCGCCAGCAGTCCGATCCGCTCGTAGTATCGGATCGTCTCGACATTGACGCCGGTCAGCTTGCCGAGCGCCCCGATCGTATGGGGGCCGATCGTGTGATCGGAGGATGGAATTTTTCCGGACATGGCCCTTGACCCTGTAGTGGCTACAGGGTGCATCTCTAGCACTCGCGGGGGATGGAGGCATCCCTCGCCCGAGGGTCGAAGGGGATTTCCATGCGTGACGGTGCGGATGGTGGCGGTGCCTTGCGCTACAAGGTGGCGGGCATGGATTGCCCAAGCTGCGCCACCAAGATCGAAACGGCGCTGGGGCGGCTGCCCGGCGTGACGGATGTCGGCGTCAGCTATCATTCCCAGGTCCTGCGGCTGCGGGTGGACGAAACCGGGACGTCGCGCGACCGGGTGGAGGGCACCATCCGGAGCCTCGGCTTCCAGGTCGAGGACATGGACCTGATCCAGGTGGTGGCGGAGGGCGAGGCGGAGGTTGACGCCGGCGGCGCCGCCAGGGAGGCTTGGTGGAAGGCGCCGAAGGCCCGGCTGACGGGGTTGATCGCGGTACTGGCCGCGGCGGGCTTCGCGATCTCGGCGCTGGTCCCGGCGCTGGGGGATGGCGCCCTGGTGCCTGCCGCGTTGGTCGGGCTGTGGGTGTTCGGGCGGCGGGCCGTCGCCTTGGCCCGCGCCGGATCGCCGTTCAGCATCGAGATGTTGATGTCGATCGCCACCTTGGGGGCGCTGATCATCGGCGAGACGGCGGAAGCGTCGGTCGTGGTCCTGCTGTTCTCCGCCGGCGAGTTGCTGGAAGGCATCGCCGCCGGCTCGGCCCGGTCGGGCATCCAGGCTCTGGCGGCGCTGGTGCCCCGCACCGCGCTGGTGATCGAGGGCGGCGTCGCTCGCGAGGTTCCGGCCTCAAGGCTGGAGATCGGACAGGTCACGCTGGTCCGGCCCGGCGACCGGGTGCCCGCCGATGGCGAGGTGGTCGATGGGGAGTCCGACGTGGATGAGTCGCCGGTGACGGGAGAGTCTGTTCCGGTGCCGAAGCGGGTCGGCTCGCCGGTCATCGCGGGCGGCATCAACGCGACCGGCGCCTTGCGGGTGCGGGTGACGCGGGCGGCGGCGGACAACACCATCGCCCGGATCATCCACTTGGTCGAGGAGGCGCAGGCGTCCAAATCACCGACGGCCCGCTTCATCGAGCGGTTCAGCGCGCGCTACACCCCGTTCGTCATCCTGGCCGCGGTCCTGACGGTGGTGGTGCCTCCCCTTGGGTTCGGGGCGGACTGGCACACCTGGATCTATCGCGGGCTGGCGCTGCTGCTGATCGGCTGCCCCTGCGCGTTGGTGCTCTCCACCCCGGCGGCGATCACCTCCGGCATCGCGGCCGGCGCGCGGCGCGGCCTGCTGATCAAGGGAGGTGCCGCGCTGGAGACGATCGGCAAGGTCCGCGCCGTGGCCTTCGACAAGACCGGAACGCTGACCCTGGGGCGGCCTCGCGTGACCGATCTGGTGCCGCTGTCGGGCACCGGCCGAGCACTGCTCGGGCTGGCCGCGGCGGTGGAGAGTGGTTCCAGCCACCCCCTCGCCCGCGCCATCGTGGAGCGGGCCGCCGATGAGGGCGTGCCGGTCCGCCCGGCGCGGGCACAGGAAGCATTGCCCGGAAGGGCTGCGCGCGCGGTGGTCGGCGGCAAGCTGGTCGAGGTCGGCTCGCCGCGTCACGCGATCGAACGGTGCGGCGCGGCGTCCATTCCCGCCGACAGCGTCGCGGCGCTGGAGGATGACGGCAAGACCGTGGTGGTGGTGGTGGCCGACGGCGTACCGATCGGGCTGCTGGCGCTGCGCGACGAGCCCCGGCCCGGCGCCTTGGCCGGCATCGCGGCGCTGGGACAGCTTGGCGTCCGCGCCGTGATGCTGACCGGCGACAACGCGCGGACCGGAGCGGCGATCGGGCGGGCGCTGGGCGTCGAGGTCAAGGCCGGGCTGCTGCCCAAGGACAAGCTGACCGAGATCGCGGCGCTGAAGTCGGCGGCCCCGGTCGCGATGGTCGGCGACGGCATCAACGACGGCCCCGCGCTGGCGGCGGCCGATGTCGGCATCGCCATGGGCGGCGGCACCGACGTGGCGCTGGAGACCGCCGACGCGGCGCTGCTCGGAAACAGGGTGGGCGGCGTCGCCGAACTGGTGGCGCTGTCCCGCGCCACGATGACCAACATCCACCAGAACGTGGCGGTGGCGCTGGGCCTGAAGGCCGTGTTCCTGGTCACCACCGTGCTGGGCGTCACCGACCTGTGGCTCGCCATCCTGGCCGACACCGGCGCCACCGTCCTCGTCACGCTCAACGCGCTCCGCCTGCTCCGCCGGCCGGGGGTGTCTGCGGGATCCTAAGGTTTCTGGTCCGCGCCTTGGCGGCGACGAACGTCAACCCCCCTCCCACATCCCATCGGTGTAGGTCTTCATGTCGAAGGTTGGGTCACTTGGCCCGAGTGCTTCGGCAAGCGCTTTGAAACGCACCAGTCGATCCTTAAGCGGCATGGCGCGTCGCGTCCGCGACACTTCATCCGCGAAGGTGTCCTTTTTAGTGTCTTGGTGGAAAGGAACCATGGCGAGCATATCCGACAATTTTCGACGAAACTAGGATATCATATCCGCTACTGTCAAGTAATTTTTAGGTCGGCTAGAGCGAAGCGGCAGCCGACATCGACGCGCCTGCTTGTCGGCTGCCGCTTCGCTCTAGCCGACCTACAAGGAATACTTATTAATACTAGAAAGATAACGCCGGGAGTAGTGAACCCCCGGCGTTTTTTGCTTACGCCTGGGCGGCGGCTTTGCGGGCGGCTTCCTCGCGCTCGATCCAGCGCTCCAGGATGGCGACGTGCTCGGCCTCCTCCTTGACGAACTCGTTGGCAAGCTCGGCGATCTCCGGGTCCTTGGTGTGGCCGTAGACGGTGTAGTAGAACTCGAAGCCGAGCTTCTCGCCCTGGAGGGCGGCCCGCAGGGCGTCGAGGCGCGACAGCGAGGGGTCACCGGCCCACAGGGCGGTGCGCTCCGGCGTCGCCAGGGTCGGCCAGACGTGGTCGCCGGGGATGTCGAGCTCATCGACGGCGCCGCCGGCCCGTTCCTTGGCCTGGGCCAGATGCAGGCGCGAATACTCGCCAAGCTGGGTGAACAGGGCGGCGACCTCGGTGTTGCCGACCTTGGCCATCTCGACCGCCAGCTCCTCGAAGTGGATCGCGGCGTCCTCCTCGACCTTGACGGCGTAGCCGAGGAATTCCGCGACCGAGGCGATCTCCAGCCCGCCCTTGTAGGACTTGACCGCCGTGGACAGCGCCGGCTTGGCCTTGGGCAGCACTTCGTCGCCGGGGAAGATCACCGCGATGTCCTCGTTGCGCACGAAGCACTGGCAGGCCAGCCGATGACGCGGCGGCATGTCGTTGGTCTCTGCGTTCTCGATCTCGGCCGCCGTGATCTTGCCGAGCTGGCGGAGCATCTCCTTTTCCTTCTCGGTCAGGGCGATGCCATAGGGCGCGTTCTTGGTCAGGTGCTCGACCTCGACCACGCAGGAGCCGCAATTGCCGTCGCCGCAATCGAACGGAATGGGAATCTTGTGCGCCTTGGCGAGGGCCAGCAGGGTGCCACGGTCGCCCGCCACGGCGTACAAGGTGATATCCTTGGCCATGGACGGAGAGCGGAAAGTCACGTTTGCCACGACTTCGTTCCTTATCTCGGAATTTGCAAGAACAGGTGCTGAAAAGCCGCCGGTCATCCCGCCCCTTTCCCTGGATCGCTCCAAGTCACGTGACGGTTTGATGAATAACCAACGGCTTTACCATGTCTTCGACGGTGTCGAAAACCGGTTGGATCAGCCTTAAGCAATTTCCGTGCTAGCCGTACAACTAGCTGATTTGGTTGAAGATTAGGCGAGAACGGGACGAACGCTGGTTTCCGATGGAGGGAAACCCGACAAAACGTGGCTTTGGTGACAAGATAGTCTTGGCGATGGAGCGTTCACAGGATCCCTGGATAGGCGCCGCCATCAATCACAAGACTTTGGCCGGTGATGTAGCCGGAATGGGCCGAGCACAGGAAGGCGCAGGCCTTGCCGAACTCCGCCGGATCGCCGAAGCGCTTGGCGGGGATCTGGGCGCGGGTCTGGTCCCTCAGGGTTTCCAACGGGATGCCCTGCTGCTTGGCCGATGCCTCCTGGCCGGACTGGAGCCGGCGGGTCTCGAACGAGCCGGGCAACAGGAAGTTGATCGTCACGTTCGACCCTGCGACCGAGCGGGCGACGCCGGCGAGGAACCCGGTCAGTCCGGCGCGGGCGCCGCTCGACAGGTCCAACCCGTTCAGCGGCATCTTGACCGAGAAAGAGGTGATGTTGACGATCCGGCCGAAACCGCGTTCGGTCATGCCGTCGATCACCCGCTGCACCAGTTCGATCGGCGTCACCATGTTGCCGACGACGCCCTTCAGCATGGCGTCGCGGTCGATGTCGCGGAAGTCGGCGCGCGGTGGACCGCCGTTGTTGTTGACCAGGATGTCGACGGTCGGCACGGCCGCGAGCAGGGCGTCCTGGCCCTCGCGGGTGCTGACGTCGGCCGCGACGGCGTGGACGGTGGCCCCCGTCTCTTTCCTGATCTCCGCCGCCGCCTGGGCCAGCTTGTCGGCGTCGCGTCCGTTGATCACGACGGTGCAGCCGGCGCGCGCCAGTTCCATGGCGCAGGCCCGGCCGAGCCCTTGGCTGGAGGCGCAGACGATGGCGTTGCGTCCCTTCAATCCGAGATCCATGGTGGTGTCCCTCCCCTTCCCTGGGTTGTTCGATTTAGGGCGCCGACGTTATCGGCTGGCGGCCGTCTTGTCGACCACGCCGGGGATCGGCTGGGTCCTGCCGGGGAACTTGCCCTTGAGCGCGTCGACGCCCGATTGCGGATGGGCGAGTGGGAGCAGATCCTGGCGGTCCTGGCGGATTTCGTCGGTGGAGACGCCGAACGCGCGGTCGCGGGCCTCGACCAGACCGGGCTGGGCTTCGCCGTCACGGTTGAACGACCACGCCAGCTTCGGCGCCCCGAGCGGCAGCGTGTCGCCGGGTTCGGTGCCGTGTTCCGATTGCCATGTGTGCCACGTCTTGCCGTAGCTGTTCATCTTGGTCCGCATCAGCTCCTTCTCCGCGACGGCGGGGATATTGGGGGCGGTGAGCTGGCCGGACAGGATCTCGCCATTGTGCGGGTGCCAATACTGGCGCTCATGCGCCGGAAGCTGGTCGAACAGGCGTTCGGAGATGATGTACTCGACGCCGGTGAGGTTGGCGGCCGCCGTGTTCCCGTCGAACAGGGAGCATTGGGCGAAGTCCTCGTTGACCTGCCGGCAGAAGTGATGGGCCTCCATCTGGTGGGTCGGATCGTCCTTCATGGGGTGGAAGCCCACGAGGTGGATGTCCATTCCGCTCAGGGGCGCGCTGGTCTGGAGCGCCGCGGCGCCCGCTTCCAGGACGTTGGTCTTGGTCGTCTCCGCCTGTCCGGGCGGGCTGACCGGCGAGGTCACGGCACTGGTGCAGGCGGTGGCCGCGAGCGCGGCGGTGAGCGCGAGGGCTGTCGGGCCGGGATTTCTCTGGGTCATCGGAAGACTCTTGTCGGGGCGGTGGCTGGTCACCCCTGGAGAACAGGCTTGGCCCCCCGATCGTCGCGCCGCCATTCCCGGACGAAGGCCAGGAACGCCTCCAGCGCGGCCGGTGGCTGGCGGCGGCTGGGATAGTAGAGGAAGGGGCCGGGAAAGCTCTGGTTCCAGCCGTCGAGGACGCGGACGAGGCGGCCGCGCTCCACGGCGGCGGTGACGTAACCCTCGAAGGTCAGCATGAAGCCGAGCCCGTCGAGCGCCGCCTGGATTTGGGTCCGGATGTCGGAACAGGTGAAGGGGCCGTCGGTGACGATGCGGACGACGCGCCCGTCCCGTTCGAACTCCCACGACAGGATGGCGCCGCTCCGGAAGCGGGTGGTGATGGTCGGGGCGCCGAGCAGATCCTCGGGCTCGGTGGGCGTGCCATGGGCGGCCAGGAACTCCGGCGAGGCGACGACGGCGTAGCGCTGGGGACCGCCCAACGGAACCGCGATCATGTCACGGGCCAAGTGCTCCTCGAACCGGACGCCGGCGTCGTAGCCCTCGGCGACGATGTCGATCAGCGAGGTGTCGACGGCGATCTCCAGGTCGATGCCGGGGTGGCGCTTGAGGAACGGCGCCACCATGGGCGCCAGGACCAGTTGCGCCGCTGGGGCCGGGGCGTTGATCCGCAGGCGGCCGGTGGCGACGCCCTGCCGCCCGCGCGCCTCGGTGACGGCCTCGGCGATCTCCGCCAAGGCGGGGGCGATCCGGCGCAAAAGGTTTTCCCCCGCCTCGGTGGCAGCGACGCTGCGGGTGGTGCGGTTGAGCAGGCGGACGCCCAGCCGCTCCTCCAGGTCGCGGAGGCGCTGGCTGAGGCTGGAGACGGACATCCGCTGTTCCAGGGCCGCGCGGCGGAAATTGCGCAGGCGGGCGACGGCGGCGAAGGCGTGCAGGTCGCGAAGATCCGCTTCTTCCATCTTCGAGTCCATTGTTCTCTGGAGTGAACAGTACGTGCGGGATTATCCAGCTTATCGGGGGAGTGGCGTGGAGTCATCATCCGCGCCAACGGAACCCGATGAAGGATGAGGATCATGGAACATCGCAAACTTGGCACAAGCGGCCCGGACACCTCGATGATCGGCTTGGGCTGCATGGGCATGTCGGACCTGTACGGTCCCGCCGACCGCGCCGAGAGCATCGCCACGATCCACGCGGCGCTGGACGCTGGCGTGACGCTATTGGATACCGGCGACTTCTATGGCATGGGCCACAACGAGCTGCTGATCCGCGAGGCGCTGGAGGGCCGCGACCGCGACAAGGCGCTGATCAGCGTCAAGTTCGGCGCGCTGCGCGGGCCGGCGGGCGACTGGATCGGCTATGATTCGCGGCCGGCGGCGATCAAGAACTTCCTGACCTACACGCTGCGGCGGCTGGGCGTCGACCACATCGACATCTACCGGCCGGCGCGGCTCGACCCCGCCGTTCCGATCGAGGAGACGGTCGGCGCGATCGGTGACCTGATCAAGGCTGGATACATCCGCCATGTCGGGCTGTCCGAGGTCGGCGTCGAGACGATCCGGCGGGCGGCGGCGGTCCATCCGATCGCGGACCTCCAGATCGAATACTCGCTGATCTCGCGCGGGATCGAGACCGCCATCCTGCCGGCGTGCCGCGAGCTTGGCATCGGGATCACCGCCTATGGCGTGCTGTCGCGCGGGCTGATCAGTGGCCACTGGACCAAGGAGCGGCCCGCCGCCGGACGCGACTTCCGCCTGATGAGCCCGCGCTTCCAGGGGGAGAACCTGGATGCCAACCTGGCGCTGGTGGAACGGCTGCGCGCGATCGCGGACCGGATTGGCGCCGCAGTCGCCCAGGTGGCGATCGCCTGGGTGGCAGCACAGGGGAAGGACATCGTTCCCCTGGTGGGCGCCCGGCGCCGCGACCGGCTGACCGAAGCGCTGGGAGCGGCGGAACTGACGCTGTCGGCGGACGACTTGACTGAACTGGATCGCGCCCTGCCCCCCGGCGCGGCATCAGGCGACCGCTACACCCGCGAGCAACTGGCCCACATCGACAGCGAGAAGGCGTGACGGATCGGCGCTGGGCGCGCTCCCCTACTCGCCCGCCTCCAGGTCGCCAAGACCGTATCGGCGCAGCTTGACGTAGAGGCTCTGGCGGCTGAGACCGAGGATCTCGGCGGCCGACGCGCGGTTGTCGCCGGTCAGCTCCAGGGCGGCCTCGATGCACAGACGCTCGATCACGTCGGTGGTCTCGCGGACGAGGTCCTTGAGGGGCACGCGGCCGACCAGCTCGGTGAGCTGTTCGACCGCGCGCGGCAACTCCTTCTTACGGGTCTCGGTGGCGAGGCGGCGGCCGACGTCACGGATCGAGAAGCCGAAGCGGGGTTGACCAGCGCTGGGCACGGCGCCGGCCGCGACCTCGATCTCGGCGCTGGCGCCGTACTCGCCATGTAGGGTGGTGGCGTACAGGCGGACGGAACCGTGCTGGCGCAGGTTCGCCATCAGTACGCCGAGGTCGACGCCGGGACGGCCGAGCCAGCGCTCGAGCGATTGGCCCCGCGCCTGCTCCTCCGCCGCGAGCTGGGCCAGATCGAGGAAGGCCGCGTTGGCGTCGATGATCCTGCCCTCGGCGTCGGTCACGACGAATCCGTCGGGCATGCCCTCGACGATCTGAAAGTGCTGCGGCTCGGAACGGGTTTCCTCTCCCCGCTCCACTGCCAGCGGGATCAGGCGGATCAGGAACAGCGAAGCGGTGTCCTGGCGGAACAATGCCGCGGACACGCGCAACTCGCGGCCAGAGTTCGTCCGCGCCTCCGCCTCGTCCGCCCGGCCGGTGGCGCGCACTCCCGCCAGCAGCAGTTGGAGGGCGGGCATGTCGGCGGGATCGAGCGCGTCGGGCAAAGGCCGGCCAGTGGCCTCGCCAACCGCTTGGCCAAGCAAGGCCTCGGCGGCGGGGTTGGCCTCCAGGATCTTGTGGGTCGAGGCGTCGGCGATCAGGATCGCCTCGTGGGTCATCTGGAACAGCAGGCGGTAGCGCATCTCGACATGGCGCTGGCGCGCGTAGTCGCGTTCCATCGTCTGCTGCGCCTCGACCAGTCGTTGCTGGAGGGCGGCGGACGGGCGGAGATCGCGGCCGATCGCCACCATTTTGCCCTCGGCGCCCAGCTTGACGACGGAATATTGGATCGGGATGTCGGCGCCACGCGGCATCGGGTGGTTGACATGGCGCCAGCGCGGCGGCGACCCAGCCTCCGCGTCGCGCAGCATCGACTCGACCTTGATGCGGCTTTCGACGGTAACCGTGTCAAGCCACGACCGGCCGACCCACTGGTCATGCCAGTCGCGCGGCAAGTCGGCGTTGCCGAGTGTCAGGTCCTGGATGACACCCTTGGCGTCCATGACAAGAGCCACGTCGCCAGCGGATGCCACCAGGGCCGCGACGGCCTCGGCGTCAAGATGTTCAAATGACTCCTTTGGAGCTTTGAAGTGCTTCACGGGAGGCGAGACCTTCGGGGCCGAAGGATGGAGGTCAGCTCCCGCGGATTTCAGGCCTGCTTTGTTGTCAAGCTGTCCAGCGAGTTCGGCTGACGCCTTGGATCTCACCATCTAGGGCTTCCTGGGTAAATTTGTCAAGTAAGGTTGACGTAAAAATTCATTGACAGTAGACGCCACAATCAGACCTCGCGCACCACATGAATTCTGGACAACCTTGGTTCTATCAACACGCTGTCCATAGAAACAGTTTCAGCTTTGTTTTGCGATAAGCGCAAGAAGATTTTCAGCTTGGACCGGGGCTTGGCGGCCATCGGCGGCGGTGGCGTCCGCTCCGACCAGCGCCACCATCTCGGGATGTGCGATGAAAACGGGACCGCCGACAAGGATACCCACGGCTTGGTTGCGCGACGCGCGGCGGATCAGGCGGATCGTCTTGACCAGCATGTCGATCTGGACCTCGCAGCTGACCGACAGGCCGACGATCGAGAACCATTGGCTGCGGACGATCCTGATCAACTCGTCACGGGCGACGGGAGCCCCGGTCGTGACGTCCCACCGGGCGCGCCGGAAGAACTCGGCGACCATATGCGTCCCGAAGGTGTGCTGGCCGCCTGGGACGCTCATCAGCAAGGCTCTCCGGCCGTCGTCGCGGATGGAGGACTCGCGGAGGAAGGCCGGGCTGAAGTCACGGAGCACCTGTTGCAGGCGGCACAAACCGATCGTCACGTCGGCGAAGTGGCAGACGTCGTTGGTCCACAGGTCGCCCAGATGCCGCGCCGCCGGCGCCAGCAAGTCCAGGTACACGGTGTCCAACTCCACGCCGCGCGCCCGCACGGTCTGGACGAAGGAGGACGCCCGCTGGAACTGTTCGTTCAGCAGCAGCGAGGACAATTCCAGCACGTCATCCGGGTGCGGAGCGGGCGCCGGAACTGGTTGCCGAAGCTCCGAGACCTGAAGCAGCCGCGGAGCCGATCGGCGGGCGAGGACAAGGCGGGGAACAATCTCCGCCTCGACGGTGTCAATCAAACCGGCCAACAACTGGCCGGACTGGCCGTGCCTTGTGGCGACCCGAGAGTCGATGACAGTGCTCTCCGTGACCTGAGCACATTCGACCTCTTCCCAGGCCCTCCCTGAAACGACCCGTTCTAGCGAGTCATTCATTGTTTGCTCCCTGAGGATTGAGGGGAGCCTACGCTCATGATTAATGCCCCTCAACCACAAATCCGGTGGGCCTATCACATCCGACACCGGATACGCCCATAAGATACCAGGGCTTCCCCAGGAGGCTAACGCCGCCGTAAGTGTCATGTTTAATTGACGTCTATTCGTGTTGACGGTGTCAAGAAGAAGGTTTAGCGTTTTCACCAAGGCCCACGCCAAGGGCCGACAGGGAGAAACGCAATGCGGCAGACCGCGGTCCGGAAACCCCAGGCCCTCTACACACCCGAGGAACGACGGAGACGCGACCAGTCGCCTTGGACGCTGGTCCAAGGCATCCTGGCTCCCGTCCAATTCGTCGTCTTCCTGGTCAGCCTGGCGCTGGTCCTGCGCTACCTCTCGACCGGTTCCGGCGAGGGTGCGGCCGACGCCTCGGTGGTGGTCAAGACGCTGACGCTCTACGCGATCATGATTACCGGCTCGATCTGGGAGAAGGTCGTGTTCGGCAAATACCTGTTCGCCCGCGCCTTCTTCTGGGAGGATGTCTTCAGCATCCTCGTGCTGGCCCTCCACACGGCTTATCTGGTGGCGCTGGCCACCGACGGGCTGGGCGCGCGGGAGCGGATGTTCCTGGCGCTGGCCGCCTACGCCACCTACGTCATCAACGCCACCCAGTTCCTGCTGAAGCTGCGCGCCGCCCGGCGCGACGAGGCCGCCGCGAATGCGCCGCGACTCGGCCCCGTCGGAGCCGCCTCATGACGGCGGCGCTGGACGGCATGATCGCGGCTACCGCCCCTAGGGTCATCCGGGAGCGCGGCCAGCGGGAGGTGTTCTGCGGGCTGACCGGCATCATCTGGCTGCACCGCAAAATCCAGGACGCCTTCTTCCTGGTGGTCGGATCGCGGACCTGCGCGCACCTGATCCAGTCGGCGGCGGGCGTCATGATCTTCGCCGAACCCCGTTTCGCCACCGCCATCATCGAGGAACGCGACCTCGCCGGGCTGGCCGACATGAACACCGAGCTGGATCTGGCGGTGAGCCAACTGCTGGAGCGGCGCCCGGACATCAAGATGCTGTTCCTGGTCGGCTCCTGCCCGTCGGAGGTGATCAAGCTGGATCTTGGCCGGGCGGCGGCGCGGCTGTCGCGGGAGCACGCGCCGCGGGTGCGCATCCTCAGCTATTCCGGCAGCGGGATCGAGACCACCTTCACCCAGGGTGAGGACGCCTGCCTGGCGGCCCTGGTGCCGGAGCTTCCCACAGCGCCCTCTGGGTCACCCCAGGAGACCGACTCGCGCTCGCTGCTGGTGGTGGGTTCGCTGGCCGAGGTGGTCGAGGACCAGTTCCGGCGGATCTTCGACGATCTCGGCATCGGCCCCGTCCATTTCCTGCCGCCGCGCCGGGCCGCCGATCTACCCCCTGTCGGCCCCAACACATCGTTCCTGCTGGCGCAGCCATTCCTGGCGGAAACCGCTCGGGTGCTGGAGGAGCGTGGCGCCACCCGGCTGCCCGCCCCCTTCCCGTTCGGCGCCGAGGGCACCACCGCCTGGCTGGCGGCGGCGGCATCCGCCTGGAACGTCCCCAACGCCCGTTTCCTCTCCACGATCTCCCCCTCCCGCGAAAGATCGCGGGGCGCGCTTGCCCGCTTCCGTGCCGAATTGGCGGGCAAGCGCGTTTTCTTTTTTCCCGATAGCCAGCTGGAGGTGCCCCTGGCCCGCTTCCTGGCGACCGAGCTGGGAATGGAGCTGATCGAGGTCGGAACACCCTATCTGCACCGCGCCCATCTGGCGGAGGAGCTGGAGCTGCTGCCCGCCGGGACCGTGCTGAGCGAGGGCCAGCACGTGGAACGCCAGTTGGACCGCTGCCGCGCCGCCCAGCCGGACATCACCGTCTGCGGGCTTGGTCTCGCCAACCCGCTGGAGGCGGAGGGGCTGACGACCAAGTGGTCGATCGAACTGCTGTTCACTCCCATCCATGGCTACGAGCAAGCGACGGACTTGGCGGGGCTGTTCGCCCGGCCGCTGCGCCGCCACAGGGATTTGGCCTCATGCGCCTGACGCTCTGGACATACGAGGCGCCGCCGCATGTCGGCGCCATGCGGATCGCCACCGCGATGGAGGGCGTCCACTACGTGCTCCACGCGCCGCAGGGCGACACCTACGCCGACCTGCTGTTCACCATGATCGAGCGTCAGTCGAAGCGCCCGCCGGTGACCTACACGACCTTCCAGGCGCGCGATTTGGGCGGCGACACCGCCGTCCTGTTCAAGACCGCCGTGGCCGAGGCTTACGAGCGGTTCCAGCCGCAGGCGATCATGGTCGGCGCCTCCTGCACCGCCGAACTGATCCAGGACGATCCGGGCGGCTTGGCCCGCGCGCTGAACCTGCCGATCCCCGTCGTGGCGCTGGAACTGCCCTCCTACCAGAAGAAGGAGAACTGGGGAGCGGCGGAGACCTTCTACCGGCTGGTCCGGGCGCTGGCCGATCCTGCCTGCGCCCGCCACACCGGAGGCCGCCCGCGCTGCAACGTGCTGGGCCCGGCGGCGCTGGGCTTCCGGCACCGCGACGACATCACCGAGATCACGGATCTGCTGGACCGGATCGGCGTCGATGTCGGCGTGGTGGCGCCGCTGGGCGCCTCACCGGCCGATATGGCCCGGCTGGGCGAGGCCGATTTCAACATCGTGCTGTATCCCGAGATCGCGTCGACGGCGGCGCGCTGGCTGGAACGGACATTCCATCAGCCGACCGTCGCGACCGTGCCGATCGGCGTCGGCGCCACCCGCGACTTCATCGCCGAGGTGGCCCGGGTCGCCGGGATCGAGGTTCCGGCGGAACTCGCCGCCAGCGCGTCCCGGCTGCCGTGGTACTCGCACTCGGTCGACAGCACCTACCTGACCGGCAAGCGCGTGTTCATCTTCGGCGACGCCACCCACGCCATCGCGGCGGCCAGGATCGCGAAGGACGAGCTGGGCTTCACCGTGGTCGGTCTCGGCACCTATGGCCGCGAGTTCGCCCGCGAAGTCCGCGAGGCCGCCGCCCTGTACGGCATCGAGGCGCTGATCACCGACGATTACCTGGAGGTCGAGGCGCTGGTGTCGGAGCTTCAGCCCGACCTGGTGCTGGGCACCCAGATGGAGCGCCACATCGCCAAGCGGCTGGGCATCCCCTGCGCGGTGATCTCCGCCCCGGTGCATGTCCAGGACTTCCCGGCACGCCATTCGCCCCAGATGGGCTTCGAGGGCGCCAACGTCATCTTCGACACCTGGGTCCATCCGCTGATGATGGGCCTGGAGGAGCATCTGCTGACGATGTTCCGCGACGACTTCGAGTTCTCCGCCGAGGCGGCGCCGTCGCATCTCGGCCATGCCGCGGCCGCCTCACCGGCCACTCTTCAACCGGCCACACCCCAATCGGCACCGGAATCCGACACCTCCGACTGGGCGCCCGACGCCGAGCGGGAACTTCGGAAGGTGCCGTTCTTCGTCCGCGGCAAGGCCCGCCGCAACACCGAGCGCTTCGCCCGCGACCGTGGCATCGCGCTCATCACCGTCGAGACGCTGTACCATGCCAAAGCCCATTTCAGCTCCTGACCAAACCCCAGTCCGCGTCGTCATCGTGACGATGGACAATCACTTGGCGGGCGCCACGGAACGGGCACGGCTGAGCGTCGCCCGCGATCTTCCCAACCTCACCGTCACGCTCCACGCGGCGGCGGAATGGGGCGCCGTCCCAGGCTCGGTCGAGCGCTGCCGGAGCGATATCGCCGAGGCCGACATCGTGATCGCCAACATGCTGTTCATGGAGGACCACATCCAGGCCGTCCTCCCAGCGCTCCAGGCGCGGCGGGACAATTGCGACGCGATGGTGGCCTGCATGTCGGCCGGCGACGTGATCCGGCTGACCCGGATCGGCCGCTTCACCATGACCGGCAACGAGCGCGGCCCGCTGGCCTTCCTGAAGCGGCTGCGCGGCGCCAAGAAGGAGGGCGGCAGTTCCGGCGCCCGCCAGATGGCGATGCTGCGGCGGATCCCGAAGATCCTGCGCTTCATCCCCGGCGCCGCCCAGGATGTCCGGGCCTATTTCCTAACGCTGCAATACTGGCTGGCGGGGTCGGACGAGAACGTGGCGCAGATGCTGCGCTTCCTGGTCGACCGCTACGCCGACGGCGAGCGGCGCCACCTGCGCGGCACGCTGAGGGCGGCCCCTCCGGCGGAATACCCGGAGGTCGGCGTCTATCACCCCGCCCTGACGCCGCGCATGACCGACAACGCCGCCAAGCTGCCGGCAGCATTCGCCGGATGCCGGGGGACCGTTGGGCTGCTCCTGATGCGGAGCTACCTGCTGCCGGGCAACACCGCGCATTACGACGGCGTGATCGCGGCGCTGGAGGCCAAGGGCCTGCGGGTCATCCCGGCCTTCGCGACCGGGCTGGACGCGCGGCCGGCGGTGGAGAAGTTCTTCCTGAACGATGGCAAGCCGGTGGTCGATGCCGTGGTCTCCATGACCGGGTTCTCGCTGGTCGGTGGCCCCGCCTATAACGACGCCAAGGCGGCCGAGACCATGCTGGCCGGGCTGGACGTGCCCTATGTCGCGGCCCACGCGGTCGAGTTCCAGACGCTGGAGGAATGGGAGGCCTCGGGCCGCGGCTTGATGCCGGTCGAGGCGACCATGATGGTGGCGATCCCCGAACTGGACGGCGGCACCGGGGCGATGCTGTTCGGCGGCCGGTCCGCGGCCGCCCCCCTGGAGCGGGCGCGCGACATGCAGGTCCACGCCGAGCGGGCGGCGGCCTTGGCGGCGCGGGTGGAAAAGCTGGTGACCTTGCGCCGGACCCCGGCCGCCGACCGCAGGATCGCGGTCGTGCTGTTCAACTTTCCGCCCAACGCCGGCGCCACCGGGACCGCGGCCTATCTCAGCGTCTTCGCCTCGCTGCACAACACGCTGAAGGCCCTGAAGTCGGCGGGCTACACGGTCGAGGTTCCCGAGACGGTCGACGCCCTGCGGACCCGGATCATCCAGGGCAACGCCGCGCGGTTCGGATCGGACGCCAATGTCCACGCCCGGGTGCCGGTCGACGATCATGTCCGGCGGGAGCGCTGGCTGCGCGAGATCGAGGCCGAGTGGGGTCCGGCACCGGGCCGGCAACAGACGGACGGGTCCAGCCTGCTGGTGCTGGGCGAGCGGTTCGGCAACGTCCTGGTCGGCTTGCAGCCCGCCTTCGGATATGAAGGCGATCCGATGCGGCTGCTGTTCGAGAAGGGCTTCGCGCCGACCCACGCCTTCTCCGCCTTCTACCGCTACCTGCGCGAGGATTTCGGGGCCCATGCCGCCCTGCACTTCGGAACGCACGGCGCGCTGGAGTTCATGCCGGGCAAGCAGACCGCGATGTCGAGCGCCTGCTGGCCCGACCGGCTGCTGGGCGACCTGCCGAACTTCTATCTCTACGCCGCCAACAACCCGTCGGAAGGCACCATCGCCAAGCGTCGCGCGGCGGCGACCCTGATCAGCTATCTGACGCCGCCGATCACCAAGGCCGGCCTGTATCGTGGGTTGCTGGACCTGAAGTCGTCGATCGAGAGCTGGCGCGCCCTGACCCCCGAGATCCAGGCCGACCGCGGCGCGCTCGCCACAGTCATCCAGGCGCAGGCGGCCGCCGTCGATCTGGCCCAGCCGGAGCCTGCTTGGGACGACGCCGACGCCGAGGTGGCGCGGCTGATGACCGCCGTCCTGGAACTGGAATACACCCTGATCCCCCATGGCCTCCACGTGGTCGGCCAGCCGCCATCGGCGCCGGAACGGGTGGACCTGCTGCTGGCCATGGCGGAATCGACCCAGGGGGTGATTTCACCCCGCGCGGATGTCGAGGCCCTGGTCGCCGGACGGAAGCCCGAGGAGATCACGGCCGAGGAGGCGACGCTGACGCTCTACAAGAGCTTGGCGGAGAGCGACAGGCTGATGTCCGAGGACCATGAGCTGACGGCGATCATCCACGCGCTCGATGGCGGTTTCATCCGGCCCACTCCCGGCGGCGACCTGTTGCGGACGCCGGAGATCCTGCCGACCGGCCGCAACATCCACGGCTTCGACCCCTATCGCATCCCCAGCGCCTTCGCGGTGGCGGACGGCGCGCGGCAGGCGACCCGCTTGTTGGAGCGCCATCGGACGGAGGGCAACGGCTTTCCCGAGACGATCGCCTTCGTCCTGTGGGGCACCGACAACCTGAAGAGCGAGGGCGGGCCGATCGCGCAGGCGCTGGCGCTGATGGGCGCCCTGCCCCGGTTCGACAGCTATGGCAGGCTGTGCGGCGCGTCGCTGATCCCGCTGGAGGAACTAGGCCGGCCGCGGGCGGACGTGGTGCTGACCCTGTCTGGCATCTTCCGCGACCTGCTGCCGCTCCAGATCAAGCTGCTGGCGGAGGCGGCGTTCCTGGCGTCCAGCGCCGACGAGCCGCTGGAGCTGAACTTCATCCGGAAGCACACGCTGGAGCATCAGCGCGTCCATGGCTGCGACTTCGAGACGGCGGCCCTGCGGGTCTTCAGCAACGCCGACGGCACCTATGGCTCCAACCTGAACCAGCTGGTGGACAGCGGCGCCTGGACCGACGAGGACGAGCTGGCGGAGGCCTTCACCAAGCGGAAATGCTTCGCCTATGGCCGCGCCGGCGTGCCGGTCAAGCAGGCGGAGCTGATGGAAACGCTGCTGGCGGGCGTCCAACTCGCCTACCAGAACCTGGACTCGGTCGAGCTGGGCGTCACGACGATCGACCACTACTTCGACAATCTCGGCGGCATCAGCCGGGCGGTCGGGCGCGTCACTGGCGCCACGGTGCCGGTCTATATCGGCGACCAGACACGGGGCGAGGGCACCGTCAGGACCCTGTCCGAACAGGTGGCCCTGGAGGTCCGCACCCGCGTGCTGAATCCGAAATGGTACGAGGGCATGCTGGAGCATGGCTTCGAGGGTGTCCGCCAGATCGAGGCCCACGTGACCAACACCCTGGGTTGGTCGGCCACTACGGGCCAGGTGGCGCCCTGGGTCTACCAGCAAATGACCCAGACCTTCCTGCTGGACGACGAAATGCGCGAGCGTCTGGCCGAACTCAATCCCAAGGCGTCGGCGCGTGTCGCCAACCGCCTGATCGAGGCGCACGAGCGGCGCTACTGGTCACCGGACGAGACCATGCTCGCGGCCCTGCGCAGGGCTGGCGACGCGCTCGAGGACCGGCTCGAAGGCATCAGCGAAAAGGCGGCGGCATGACCACGACAACGACACTCACGCGGCGTCCCGATTTCGGGCAATCGCACCACAAGGGCGGTTGCCTGGACGGCGAAGGCAGCGTCCAAGTCAAACTGGACCCCAGCGTCCGGATCGAGGGAGCCCGCGTCTTCGCCGTCTACGGCAAGGGCGGCATCGGCAAGAGCACGACATCGTCCAACCTGTCGGTCGCGTTCTCAAAGCTGGGCAAGCGGGTGCTCCAGATCGGCTGCGATCCCAAGCACGACAGCACCTTCACGCTGACCAAGCGGCTGGTGCCGACGGTGATCGACATCCTGGAGACGGTGAACTTCCACTCCGAGGAGCTGCGTCCCGAGGACTTCGTGTTCGAGGGCTATAACGGCGTGATGTGCGTCGAGGCCGGCGGGCCGCCGGCGGGGACTGGCTGCGGCGGCTACGTGGTCGGCCAGACGGTCAAGCTCCTGAAGGAACATCACCTGCTGGACGACACCGACGTGGTGATCTTCGACGTGCTGGGCGACGTGGTGTGCGGCGGCTTCGCGGCCCCGCTCCAGCACGCCGACCGGGCGCTGATCGTCACAGCCAACGACTTCGACAGCATCTTCGCGATGAACCGCATCGTCGCCGCGATCCACGCCAAGGCGAAGAACTACGACGTGCGGCTGGGCGGCGTGATCGCCAACCGCAGCGCCGGGACCGACCAGATCGACCGCTTCAACAACGTGGTCGGCCTGGAGACGCTGGCGCGCTTCCCCGACCTGGACGCGATCCGCAGGAGCCGGCTGAAGAAGGCCACGCTGTTCGAAATGGAACCCTCCCCCGAATTGGAGGCGGTCCAGACCGAGTATTTGCGGCTGGCCGCGACCTTGTGGGCTGGAACGCCGCCGCTGGCGCCGGTGCCGATGAAGGATCGCGACATCTTCGATCTGCTGGGGTTCGACTGATGGACACGATCTCATACCTCGAACGCCGCGACCGGCTGGAAACCTATTTCGACCGCACCGCCGTGGAGGCGTGGTCGCGCCTGACCTCGGACGCTCCCGTCGGGCGCATCCGGGCGACGGTCCGCGCCGGGCGCGACGGAATGCGCGGCACGCTGCTGGGCTGGCTGCCGGACGACCTGCGCGGGCGCCGGCTGCTGGACGCCGGATGCGGCACCGGCATGCTGGCGCTGGAGGCGGCCAGACGGGGCGCCGAGGTCGTCGCGATCGACCTTTCGCCCAAGCTGGTCGGACTGGCGCGGGAGCGGATGCCGGCGGGCGTCGACATCGACTTCCGGGTCGGCGACATGCTCGACCCAGCGCTTGGCCGGTTCGACCACGTGGTCGCGATGGACTCCCTGATCCATTATCACGCCGGCGACATGAGCCGGGCGGTGGCCGCCCTGGCGGCCCGGACCGAGGGCTCGGTTCTGTTCACCTTCGCGCCGCGCACCCCGGCGCTGACGGCGATGCACGCGGTCGGCAAGCTGTTCCCGCGCGGCAACAGGGCGCCGGCCATCGAGCCGGTTCGGGAACAGGGGCTGCGAAGCCTGCTGACCGCCGGGATCGCGGGCTGGAGGGCGGCGCGAACCCACAGGATCTCCAGCGGCTTCTACACGTCGCAGGCGATGGAGCTGGTTCCCCATGGCTAGGCGTCACCGGGTCTGGACCTATCTGGGGCCGCGGTTCCTGCCCTTCGCGGACGCCGCGACCCCGGAACTGCCGCTGGGCCGCCTGCTGCGGCTGGCGCTGTTCCAGGTCTCCGTCGGCATGGCGGTGGTTCTGCTCAACGGCACTCTGAACCGGGTCATGGTGGTGGAACTGGGGGTGCCGATCTGGCTGGTCGCGGGCATGGTCTCGCTGCCGTTGGTGTTCGCGCCGCTGCGGGCACTTGTGGGCTTCCGGTCCGACACGCACCGCTCGGTGCTGGGCTGGCGCCGGGTACCGTATATCTGGTTCGGCACGCTGCTACAGTTCGGCGGCTTCGCGATCATGCCGTTCGCGCTGATCATCCTGTCGGGCGACACGACAGGCCCGGCCTTCGTCGGCCATGTCGCCGCCGCCCTCGCCTTCCTGCTGGTCGGCGCCGGATTGCACACGACCCAGACGGCGGGGCTGGCGCTGGCGACCGACTTGGCCACGCCCGAGACGCGTCCCCGCGTGGTGGCGCTGCTCTACGTGATGCTGCTGGTCGGCATGGTCGTCAGCGCCCTGGTGTTCGGAGCCCTGCTGGCGGAGTTCTCGCAGCTTCGGCTGATCAGGGTGATCCAGGGGGCGGCCGTCGCGACCATGGTCCTCAACGTCATCGCCTTGTGGAAGCAGGAGCCGCGCAATCCGGCGGCGACGGCGCCGGGCCTGCCCCGGCCGAGCTTCAGCCAATCGTGGCGGGCCTTCCAGGCATCGGGCCGGGCCGGACGGGTGCTGGTGGCGGTGGGCCTGGGCACGGCGGCCTTCAGCATGCAGGATATCCTGCTGGAACCCTATGGCGGCCAGATCCTCGGCCTGAGCGTCGGCGAGACCACCGCGCTGACGGCGTTGCTGGCGGGCGGCACCCTGGCCGGCTTCGCGCTGGCGGCCCGGCGGCTCGGCCGGGGAGCCGATCCCTACCGCCTCGCTGCGCTGGGCGTGCTGGCGGGGCTGGCCGCCTTCTCCGCCGTGATCTTCTCCGCTCCGCTGGACTCACCGCTGCTGTGCCGGATCGGCACGGTGCTGATCGGCTTCGGCAGCGGGTTGTTCGTCGTCGGAACCCTGACCGCCGCCATGGCGCTGGCCCGCGAGGGCGAGAGCGGGCTGGCGCTGGGCGCCTGGGGAGCGGTGCAGGCGACGGCCGCCGGTGTCGCCATCGCGGCCGGCGGCGGCATCCGCGACATCGTGTCGAGCCTGGGCGCCCAAGGGGCGCTGGGACCGGCGCTGGCGGACCCGTCGGTCGGCTACGGCGCCGTCTATTACCTGGAAATCATCCTGCTGTTCGCGACCCTGGCCGCGATCGGACCCCTGGTCCGGTCGAGACCAGTGAGAAGAGAAGCACCCGCCCCGGCATTCGGCCTCGCCGAATTCCCCGGCTAAGACCCACCCTTCAACCGCCCACACCCGCGGAGGTCACCGATGGAAACAGGAGCCATCACGAGCTACATCGACGTGGCCCAGGTCGTCCTATATGCGTTCTGGATCTTCTTCGCCGGCCTGATCTATTACCTGCACCAGGAGGACAAGCGGGAAGGTTATCCGCTGCTGTCCGACCGGTCGGACAAGGTCACGGTCCAGGGGTTCCCACCGATCCCCGCTCCCAAGGTCTTCCTGCTGCGCGACGGAACCAGATATTCCGCCCCGCCGGGCAATCCCGACGATCGCGACATCGCGGCGGTCCCGACCGGATTGTGGCTGGGGGCTCCGCTGGTCCCGACCGGCAATCCCATGGTGGACGGCGTCGGTCCGGCGGCCTGGGCGATGCGCGAGGACGTGCCTGAGCTGACGGCCGAGGACGACAACCGGATAGCGCCGCTGCGGGTCGCCTACAACTTCTTCATCCCGGAGCGCGATCCCAATCCGATCGGGATGGAGGTGGTCGCGGCGGACGGCTACGTGGCCGGTGACATCCGCGACATCTGGGTCGACCGGTCCGAACCCGCCGTCCAATACCTGGAGGTCGAGGTCCCGGCTTCCGGTGGCGGGACGCGCATGGTGCTGCTGCCGATGAGAATGGCGCGGATCGACGCCTGGAACCGCAAGGTCAAGGTCGCGTCGATCCTGGCCCACCAGTTCGCCGACGTCCCGACGACCAAGGACCCGGATCAGGTGACCAAGCGGGAGGAGGACCGGATCATGGCCTACTTCGCCAGCGGCCACCTCTACGCCAAGCCCAGCCGTCAGGAGCCCCTGATATGATGACGGAACACGAGGTCGAGCCGGTGCGGGGGCTGCCAACCCCCCTCCCCCCAGGCGAGACCATGCTATGGCAGGGAAGCCCCGACTGGGTTTCCCTGGCGAGGCGGGGGATGCATCTCGACACGCTGGCGATCTATTTCGGCGTGCTGCTGGCGTGGCGCGGCTTCAGCGTCCATTACGATGGCGCGACGGTGCTGGAAGCGGCGCTGTCGACGCTGCGCTTCGCGCCTTGGGCGATCTGTGCGCTGATGCTGGTGCTGCTGTTCGCCTGGGGCGTCGCGCGGACGACGGTCTACACGATCACCGACAAGCGGGTGGTGCTGCGGTTCGGCATCGCCCTGCCGATGGCGATCAACCTGCCGTTCAAGCTGGTGACCTCCGCGGCCGTCAAATTGAATTCCGACGGCACCGGCGACATTCCCTTGGCGCTGACCGGAGGCAACCGGGTCGCCTGGCTGGTGCTATGGCCGCACGCCCGCGCCTGGCGGGTCAGCCAGCCGGAGCCGATGCTGCGCGCCATTCCCGAAGCGGCGCGGGTGGCGGGCATCCTGGCCGAGGCGTTGACCGCCGCCACGGCGGGCGTCGGGATCGCGGCCAACGCCGAGCCGGCGCGTATCGGCGCGGCGGAACGCAAGACGCGCCGCGCGCCGTCGCATGCCTTGGGGAGCGCCTCGACATGAGCGCGCATGATGGCATGACCGATCCGGTCTTTCCACGCGGAGCCCTGCTCGGCGCCGCCGCCCTGCTGCTGTTCACCGTGTCGTCCGCCGCCGTCGCCCGGCTGAGCGGTCTCGGCACCGTCCAGATGCCCGAGGCGGTTTCGGTCGAGAGCCGCCAGCTGCGGTTCGCGGACCGGGCGGACGGTGCCATCGAGGTGACCGACGCCCGGACCGGCGGCACGGCCGCTGTGGTCGATCCGGGAACCAACGGCTTCGTCCGGGGGGCGCTGCGCGGCCTCGCCCGCGAGCGGAAGCGCCAGGGCGTCGGGATCGAGCCTCCCTTCGTCCTGACGCGCTGGGCCGACGGGCGCCTGTCGCTGACCGATCCCGCGACCGGCAGGGTGATCAACCTGGAGGCCTTCGGGCCGACCAACGCCGAGGCCTTCGCCCGGCTCCTCGGCACCGAAGGGAGAGCGTCATGATGACAGGTTGGCAATCCGGTCCCCGCGTCGTCGAGGTGCCCTGCACCGTCGACATCGAGAACACGCCGGAAAGCGTCCACGCCTATGTCGAGCTTGACGGCGTCGAGGTCGGGCCCGGCGATCAGGTGATCGTGCATGACGCGCCGGCGGACGCTCCGTTCGGCACCCAGCACTTCTATTACCGCCGCGCCACCGTGGTGCGCGCCACGGCGGTGGAACGCCTCAAGGCGCGGCTGGCCGGCTATCTCGAACTCACCGAACTGTACGAAGTCGGATTTTCCGAAGGGAGGGCACAATGATCCCCATGGAAGGTGGCGGCGCCGGCACGCGCGCGCCCAACGAGAGCACGAGCAAGGCGCGCGAGGACACGATGCTGAGCCCGCGCTTCTACACCACCGACTACGAGGCGATGGACAAGCTGGACATCAGCGCCGTCCGGACCGAGTGGGACGCCGTGATGGCCGAGCTGCGGCGCGACGACAACAAGAAGCACTTCACCCGGACGCCGGAGTTCACCAACAACCTGGACCAGTTGCCGGAAGGCTTGCGGCAGGAGTTCGTGGATTTCCTGATCAGCTCGCTGACGGCGGAGTTCTCGGGCTGCGTGCTCTATGCCGAGACCCGGAAGCGGGTGAAGAACCCCGATATCCGCGAGCTGTTCAGCTTCATGAGCCGCGATGAGTCCCGGCACGCCGGCTTCATCAACGACACGCTGAAGGACTTCGGCATTGGCGTGGACATGAGCTTCCTGACCAAGGCCAAGAAATACACCTATTTCAAACCCAAGTTCATCTTCTACGCCACGTATCTGTCGGAGAAGATCGGCTACGCCCGCTACATCACGATCTATCGGCAGCTTGAACGGCACCCGGAACTGCGGTTCCACCCGATTTTCAAGTTCTTCGAGAAGTGGTGCAACGACGAGTTCCGCCATGGCGAGGCCTTCGCCCTGCTGATGCGGGCCAATCCGTCGCTGCTGAGCGGCGGCAACAAGCTGTGGATCAAGTTCTTCCTGCTGGCGGTCTTCGCGACGATGTTCGTCCGCGACCATCTCAGGCCGGAATTCCACAAGGCGCTGGGCGTCGATCCGACCGAATACGACTTCACCGTGTTCCGGATCACGTCGGAGATTTCCAAGCAGGTCTTCCCGCTGACGCTCGACATCGAGAACCCGAAGTTCCGCGCGGGGTTGGAACGGCTGATGGCGATCTCCAACGCGCGCGCCGCCGCGGCGGCCCAAGGGGGCGCCTTGGCCGGGCTGAAGCGGCTGGCCTTGGGAGCGGCCGGGGTCGCGACCTTCGCCCGGCTGTACATGCTGCCGGCCCGGTCGAACACCCTGCCGCGCGACGTCCATCTGGCGCCGGCCTGGTAAAAGGGGAGTTGGCGCCCGTGTCCGAACACGCCTTTCCCGTGCTCCACACGCTGTTCCTGTGGTGGTTCAGCACGGGGCTGATCGTCTATCTCGACGGTCTGCCCACGCGAACCTTCCGCTGGAGCCTGATGGGAGCGGGCGCCATCGCCGCGGTGGCGCTCTACGTCCTGGCGGCGGGCCGGTCGGACACGACGGTGTCGGGCGCCTATATCGCCTTCACCGCGGCGCTCGCGGTCTGGGGCTGGAACGAGATCAGCTTCCTGATGGGGCTGGTCACGGGACCGCGCCGGCTGCCCTGCCCGCCCGGCGCCGCCGGCTGGGAGCGTCTGCGCCACGCGGTCGGGGCGGTGGCCTATCACGAGATTTCGATCGCGGTGTCGGCGGTTCTGGTGGCGGCGTTGACCTGGGGCGGCGAGAACCAGATCGGGCTGTGGACCTTCCTGCTGCTGTGGGCGATGCGGCTGAGCGCCAAGATCAACGTCTACCTGGGTGTCGCGAACCTGGGGCAGGAGTTCCTGCCGGATCACCTGAAATACCTGGCCAGCTATTTCCGCAAGCGGCCGATGAACGCGTTCTTCCCCCTCTCCGTGACGGCTTCCACCCTCGTCCTGGTCCCGCTGATCCAAGCGGCCGGCGACACGGCGGCCGACGGATTCACGGCGGCGGGCTTCACCTTCCTCGCGACCCTGATGGCCCTGGCGCTGCTGGAGCATTGGCTGATGGTGCTGCCGCTGCCGGCGGTGGCGCTGTGGTCGTGGTACCTGGCGGCGCGCGACGACGCCTGAAGAAATCAACATAACGGACAAGACCCACTGGAGGCGACGATGACTTTCGAGTTCGAGACTTACTTCCGCGACCAACTCGACGGTCTCCGTCATGAGGGACGCTACCGGATTTTCGCGGAACTGGAGCGGCGCGTCGGCGAGTTCCCCAAGGCCGCGCATTTCGTCGATGGCGAGCGGGCTGGGACGGTGACGATCTGGTGCTCCAACGATTATCTGGGCATGGGCCAGCATCCCGCCGTGATGTCGGCGATGCACGAGGCGATCGACCGCTGCGGCGCCGGGGCCGGCGGGACGCGCAACATCTCGGGCACGACGCATTACCACGTGCTGCTGGAGCGGGAACTGGCCGACCTGCATGGCAAGGAGGCGGCGCTGCTGTTCACCTCGGGCTATGTCTCCAACTGGGCGGCGCTGGGCACGCTGGCATCCCGCATCCCCGGCTGCGTCGTGCTGTCGGACGAGGGCAATCACGCCTCGATGATCGAGGGCATCCGGCACAGCCGCGCCGAACGGCACATCTTCCGGCACAACGACGCCGACGACCTGGACCGCAAGCTTTCGATGCTCGACCCCGCAGTGCCGAAGCTGGTGGCGTTCGAGTCCGTCTATTCCATGGATGGCGACGTGGCGCCGATCGCCGAGCTGTGCGACGTGGCCGACGCCCATGGCGCGATGACCTATCTGGACGAGGTCCACGCGGTCGGCCTGTATGGGCCACGCGGCGGCGGGATCGCGGAGCGGGACGGGCTGGACCACCGGCTGACGGTGATCGAGGGCACGCTGGGCAAGGCGTTCGGCGTGGTCGGCGGCTATGTCGCGGCGTCCGCCGCGCTGTGCGACTTCATCCGCAGCTTCGCGTCGGGCTTCATCTTCACGACCTCGCTGCCCCCCGCCGTGACGGCCGGCGCGCTGGCCAGCATCCGGCACCTGAAGGCGAGCACCGCCGAGCGGACCCGGCACCAGGAGCGGGTCGCGACGGTGCGCCGGCGGCTGGAGGCGGTGGGCATCCCGATGCTCGACAACCCGAGCCACATCGTGCCGGTGATGGTGCGCGACCCGGTCCTGTGCAAGCAGATCAGCGACACCCTGCTGGACCGCTTCGGCATCTATGTCCAGCCGATCAACTACCCGACCGTGGCGCGCGGCACCGAGCGGTTGCGGATCACGCCGTCCCCGCTGCACACCGACGCTGATATCGACCACTTGGTTGGTGCCCTGGCGGCGATCTGGAGCGAGATCGGGCTGCGGCGGGCGGCTTGAGTCAAGCGTTGGCAAAGATGGACGCGGAGCTCACCGCATCACCCGCTTGACCTCGAGCCTTGGCTGTCCAAAGTTCAATATCAATCCTACGGGAAGGCGGCACGCCTTGAGATAGTTCAGGACTTGGGAGAGGTGGACTGGGGTCAGGACGGCTGTCGCCTTGAGTTCGACAATCACGGTGTTGTCGACCACGAGGTCGGCGATATACAAGCCAACCTGATTATCCCTGTAGTGGGCTGGAAAGGGTTGTTCCTTTCGGACGAACAGGCCAGCCGCCTCGATCTCAAGCGCGAGGGCATTCTTATACACGTTCTCGAGAAATCCGTGACCCAATGTATTTGATACGGCGAAGGCGCAGCCGATGATCTTCTCGGTCAAGGCTGTGAGACTGGGATCGGCTTTGGCTCGATCATCTGTGCCCATCCTGTGTATCCTCCATATCCGTGCTGAGAAGCAGTATATTAGACAATTAATATAGTATTTATTAAAATTATTGTAAAATAAATTTTAATCGATGGGTTTGATGCTTGAGCAGTTTTTCTTAACACAGATAAAGAGGATATACAGGATGGACACAGATCTCACATCATCTATGATTTCCCAGTAAGTAAGTGATTACGAAACTTTCTATTTTTATTATTAGGTACACTGCGCTTCTTTCAAAAACTCAACGGTAGAGATCAAATTCTGTCCGATCTGTGTCCATCCTGTAAATCCTCTTTATCTGTGTTAAAAGAATCTCCAACAACAGGAACGCCCCCGATACCAATCAACGCGAGAGAGCACACCATGACACTTCCCGACCCCCGCCCTACCCTCGCGGCGCCCGATGATGATCCGTGGCTGTGGCTGGAGGAGGTCGATGGGGAGCGGGCGGTGGCTTGGGTGGAGGCTCGGAACTCGGAGATCCTGGCCCAATTGGGTGACACCGAGTTCGAGCGGGACCGGGACGCGCTGGCGGCCATCCTGGATCGGCCGGACAACATCCCGTTCATCGCGCGGCGCGGCGAACGGCTGTTCAACTTTTGGAAGGACGCCACCAACCCGCGCGGGCTGTGGCGGACCACCAGCCTGGAAAGCTATCGCACGGACCAGCCCGACTGGGACATCCTGCTGGACCTGGACGCGCTGGCGGCGGCCGAGGGCGAGGATTGGGTCTGGGGCGCGCCGGTCACCCTGCCCGGCAGCCACGACCGCGCCATCCTGAGCCTGTCGCGGGGCGGTGGCGACGCGACAGTGCTGCGGGAGTTCGACCTGACCACCCGCGGCTTCGTCGAGGGCGGCTTCCATCTGGCGGAGGCGAAGAGCGGGGCCGCGTGGCTCGACCGCGACACGCTGCTGATCTTCTCGGCGCTGGGCGACGGCATGGCGACCAACTCCGGCTATGGCAGGGCGGTGCGGCGCTGGGCGCGTGGCACCGATCCGCTGGCGGCACCGGTGATCTTCGAGACGCCCAGGGAGTCCATGAGCGTCTGGGGCGCCATCGATCATTCGGAGGCCGGGGAGAGGGTCTGGTTCACCGAGCAGGTCGACTTCTTCAACGCCACGGAGTGGATCGGCGACCGTGATGGGGCGCGGACCAAGCTGGACCTGCCGACCGACGCCTGGGTGCAGTGGCACGCGGGATGGTTGGTGATCAAGCCGCGCGTGCCGTGGGACGTGGGCGGATCGAGCTTCGCCGCCGACAGCGTCGTGGCGATCCGGCTGGACGAGTTCCTGGCGGGCGGAAGGACATTCGCGATCCTGTTCGAGCCGGCGCCGCGCCGGGCGATGCAGGGCTACTTCCTGTCGGGCGGCACGCTGGTGCTGTCGATCCTGGACGACCTGAAGCCGGTGTTCGAGGTCTGGACACCACCGGCTCCGGAGTCGGGCGAGAGTTGGACCCACACGCGGATCACCGGCTTGCCCGATTTGGGCGTCGCCAGCGTCTGGCCGCTGGACGTCGAGGAGGACGAGTCCAATGGCGACCTGCTGGCCAACGCGCAGGACCCGCTGACGCCGCAGTCCTTGTACCTGATCAAGCCGGGCCAAGCGCCGGACCTGTTGAAGCGGGCCCCCCGCGGGTTCGATCCGGCGGGGATGGTGGTGACCAGGCACGAGGCGGTGTCGTCGGACGGCACGCTGATCCCCTACGTCCAGACCGGGCCGGCGGAGGGCGGCACAGGCGACGCGCCGGTCCACCTGTATGGCTATGGCGGGTTCGGCATCTCGATGCTGCCGTCCTACAACTCCGCCATCGGCAAGCTGTGGCTGGAGAAGGGCGGCACCAGCGTCACCGCCTGCATCCGGGGTGGGCGCGAGTTCGGCACGGCTTGGCACGACGCCGGCCGGCGCGAGGGCAAGCGGCTGTCACATGACGACTTCGCGGCGGTCGCGGCCGACCTGGTGCGGCGCGGTGTCACCAAGCCGGAGCGGATCGCGGCGGAGGGCGGCTCGAACGGCGGCATCCTGATCACCAACATGCTGACCCGCTATCCCGAGCGGTTCGGCGCGCTGTTCTGCACGATCCCGCTGATCGACATGCGGCGTTACTCCAAGTTGCTGGCGGGAGCCAGCTGGGTCGCGGAATACGGCGATCCCGACGATCCGGCGGATTGGGCCTTCCTGGGCCCGATGTCGGCCTACCACGCCGCCGTTCCGGGCCAAGCCTATCCGCCGATCCTGATCGCGACCAGCCGCCGCGACGACCGCGTCCATCCCGGCCACGCCCGCAAGATGGCGGCCAAGCTCCTGGCCATGGGCTATGACGCCAGCTTCTACGAGCCGGCGGCCGGCGGCCATGGCTATGGCAAGGACAACACCGAGCGGGCGGCGTTCACGGCGCTGGGCTACCGGTTCCTGCGCGACAGGATCGGCTGGCGGGTGGCCTGATCAACTCCTTTGGACAACCGGGCCGGTCTGCTTCGTTCTGGCCCGATTGACGCGATGGGGTTTCCGAAAGTATTCGGACCAGCTAAATCCGGCCTGTCTTATCGTTCGGATAATCACTGAAATCAGCACTCGGTAATCGTCAGGCGCGCGCTTTCAGCGCGCGCAATATCCACAACGATAATCCGCCTGCCAATACGCGCATTTCCTCCCAGGACTATAGATTTCGGACTCGTCCGATAACCATAAACATAGTTCTGGGAGAGTTCCGTGATCAGCTCTCGCTCTGGAATGGCGACCGCCGCCCTACTTTTACTCGCGGGATGTGGTGGAGGCAGTGGGCCGGGTCCAACGACCACCAGTTCCACCCCACCGCAAACCCCGGTGACACCACCGGCCAACGCGTATGACACCTCCGAATACCGGCTCAATCCCGGTCTCCAGCAGATCGGGGCCGGCGCCGCCTATGCCAAGAACATCGACGGCACGGGACAGGTGGTGGCGATCGTCGATACCGGCGTCAACACCGGTCTGGCGGAGTTCTCCGGCGCGATCGACGGCCGGTCGACCGATATCGTCAAGGAGCGCGCGGGCCAGTCGCTGACCGACGCCGACGGGCATGGCACCGTCGTGGCCGCGGTGATCGGGGCGCGGAAGAACGGTGTCCAGACCCAGGGCGTCGCCTACGGCGCGAAGATCCTGGCGATCCGCGCCGATGCCTATTCCGCGACGGGGAAGGCCGCCAACGAGTTCTTCACCTCCGACATCGAGGCGGCGACGCGCCACGCCACCGAGAGCGGCGTCGGGGTCATCAACTACTCGCTGGGGGGCGAGGGGTTCGTGCCGATCGGTCTCGCCGACGCCTTCAAGCAAGCCGCCAACCGCGACATCATCCTGGTGGCCTCGGCCGGCAACGACGGCAAGGACACCGTGACGAACCTGATCGCGCTGGGGGTCACCGGCGACGCCACCACCGGCCACGGCATCGTGGTGGGCTCGGTCGGAGCGTCCAACACGATCTCCAGCTTCTCCAACCGGGCGGGCGCGCTGGCGAACTCCTACGTGGTGGCTCCCGGCGAGATGATCCGGGCCGTCGACAATGACGGCGACGCGGTCACGGCGACCGGAACGTCGGTGGCGGCTCCCCATGTGTCCGGAGCCGCCGCGCTGCTCAGGCAAGCCTTCCCGCACCTGACCGGGACGCAAATCGTCGATCTGATCCTCCGCACCGCGACCGATCTGGGAGCGCCCGGAACCGACGCCGTCTATGGCAGGGGCCTGCTCAACGTCGCCGGCGCCATGGCGCCCGTCGGCACCAGTTCGATCCCGACCGGCACGACCACGGCCGCGGCCGCGACGACGGGGGCCGAGGCGACCGCCACGACCCTGCGGCTGGGGGCGGCGTTCGGCGACGCGCTGTCGGCCAACGCCACCTTGGGCCGGACGATCATGCTGGACGAGTACCAGCGGGCCTATTCCGCCGACGTGACGGCGCGGATCGCCCGCGCCCAGCCAGGGCACGGGCTGGAGGGTTGGGTCGGGGGCGACAAGGGCATGGATTTCGTCGGCGCCCCCGTGGGTGCCGGCGGCTACGCCAGCTTCGCCGACCGGGGCGCCGATCGGGGAGTCCAGGTTCCGGAGCGGGCGGGATCGGGCCGCAGTTTCGCGTTCACATCGAGCGTCACACCGGGGACCGAGATCGGCATCGCCTCTGGCCGGCCGATGGCGGCGCGCTTCGGCCTGGCCGCCGTCGAGGGGAATACGGTAGATCCGATCTCCGGCGATCCAGCGCGGTCGGCCTTCCTCGGCATCGCCGACGCCGGGCGGAACGTCTCGCTGCGGACGGATTTGGGTGACGGTTTGTCGATGGCCGCCGGCGTGGCTCTGCGACAGGAGGGCGATGGCTGGCGCCGCGGCGCCGACCGAGCTTGGGGCGACCACGGTGACCGGCAGGTCGTGATGGCGGAGATGAGGAAGACCTGGGGCGCCGGACATGTCGGCGTGCAGTTCGGTGAATTGACCGAGCGCGGCTCGGCACTGGACAGCAGCGGGGATTCCGCCTTCGCCTTCGGCCAGCCGGTCAATACGCGCTTCACCGCCTTGTTCGCCGCCGCCAACCTGGGGCCGGTCGAAGCCTTCGGGACGTGGCAATACGGCGTGACGGCGGATACCCGGCTGGGATCGGGACTGATCCGGAGCCTGTCCGGCGTGCGGAGCGATAGCTGGCAGCTGGGCTTGGCCCGGAACGACGTGCTGGCCGACCGGGACAGGCTGTCGCTGAGTGTCGCCCAGCCGCTCCGCGTCTCGTCCGGCAGCGCCGGGATCGACGCTCCCGTCGGCAGGACCGATGACGGTCAGGTGCTCCGCGAAACCACATCAGCCAGCCTGACGCCCAGCGGCCGCCAGATCGACATCGAATTGGCGTACCGGATCATGCTGGACGAGGATAGCGAGCTGAACTTCGGCGGCCTGATGCAAACCTCCCCCGGCCATGATGATGGCGCCGGCCCCGCCTTCGCCACGGCGGTCAGGTATCTGGTCAGGTTCTGAGATCCACCACCCCGCCTCACCCAGTCGATGGGCCGGAGGGTGCGGTTGGGCGAGGGTATCGGTCTTCCCTCGCCCGCGCTTTCGCCAGCATCGGAAGGGCTTATCCGGAGCGTTTAATTCAACACAGATAAAGAGGATTCACAGGATGGACACAGATCCAGTCAGCCTCATGAACTCCCGCGAAGCCGATCAGAATCGACGTCGTGGGATCTGTGTGCATCCTGTATATCCTCTTCATCTGTGATAAAAAATACTTCGCATGAATGAGCTTTGGCGGATACAAGTTCTTGCCGTTTCATATCGAGCAAAAACGACGTCAGATATATTCATCGTGACCAGGAAATTCCCATCGAGACACATGCGGTTGCGGCAACTCCAAACGTGCGTTATCTTTAAAGGTGGATAAATTCTGCCCAGGTGCCGGAATGCCGTTGAACATCAAGGATCCAAACACCGAGAAGATCGTCCGCGAGCTTGCGGCCGTCACGGGTGAAGGTGTCACGACCGCCGTCCGAAAGGCTGCCGAAGAGCGGCTTCAGCGGGTTCAACGCGATAAGTCGGGCCGTAGGCTGGCGGCTGAGATGCTGGCTATCGGTGATCGTTGCAGCGCCCTACCCGATCTGGACGCCAGAAGTGCCGAAGAGATCCTTGGTTATGACGAACACGGATTGCCGGGCTGATGGTCATCGACACCTCGGCCGTCATCGCCATTCTGCTGAAGGAACCTGAAGCGGCGCTGTTGGCCGATACGATCGCGGGCGGATCGCCTCGCCTGATGTCCGCCGCGAGCCTGCTCGAAGCCTCCATGGTGATCGAAACCCGCAAGGGCGAGGCTGGAGGGCGGGAGTTGGACCTGTTCATCTACCGTGCGGGCATCGAAATCGTGCCGGTGGATCAGGAACAGGCGGAAATGGCCAGGGCCGCTTGGCGTCGATACGGCAAGGGCCGCCATCCGGCTGGCCTGAACTATGGCGACTGCTTCTCCTATGCGCTGGCGAAGGTCCGCGGCGCCAGCCTCGTGTTCAAGGGCGATGACTTCAGTCGGACGGACCTGTGTTCGTCGATCAACTGACTGAAAATGGTTTGGGCCGGAGTCCGAGACTCCGGCCCTTACACTACCCTCCGCAGCCGAACATCACTGGGCCGGTTGGCCCGATCCGGGCGGTTGCGCGGCGCCCGGAGTTTGGGCGGGGCCGGGTTCGGGGACCGCCGCGGGGGCCGGGTCGACCGGGACGCCGGTCACGCCGCCGGCTTTCGCCAGTTCGGGATAGTCCTTCAGCATGCTGACGCCGAACAGGGGCTTGAAGACGCCGGCGTGGCAGGTGGAGCAGTTAACCTTGGCGACGTCGCCCAGCGCGCCCAGGCGGTGCGGCGGGAAGACGGATTGCAAGGGTTCCAGGTAGCTGGCGTTGAGGTCGCGGACCATCTGGATGCCGTGCCACGCCGAGGCCCGGGTCGGGGAGCTTTGCTCCCAGTCGCGGAAGGAGCGGCTGTTGTGGCAGTAGGTGCAGTTGACGCCCAGCGAATCCGACATGTTGACCATCAGGCTGTAGGTCCATTCCGCCTGCTTGATCGATTGGCGGTTGCCGGACGGCAGCGCCGTGTCGGAATTGACCCGAATGCCGGCGTCCTTGCCGCCGCCCATCAGGAAGGGCGTCAGTGGATCGGATGGCAGCGACGCCAGACCGGCGGCGGGAGCGGGACCGTTCTGGCCGGCGGGATTGCCGAGCAGACCCGCCGTGTGCGGACGGCCCGGATCGGTGAACCAGATGTTGGCGGGAACCGGCTGGCCGCGGTGGCAGGTGTAGCAGGTGACTCCCGTCTGGGCGACGTGGGGTTGCCAGTTGGTGTTGATGTCCCGGGTCATCTGGAGCATGCGGCGGGCGACCACCTTGGTGTAGAGGCTGTCCGACGACAACTCCTCGCCCTCGGCGTGGCAATAGGTGCAGCCCTGTTCCGGAGACACCCATTCCGTCATGGCGGTCATCACCCGGATGAACTGCGCGTCCGTCAGGTCGCCCAAGACCTGGACGTTCTGATAGACCTCCGTCGCGGGCCCGCTGTCGGGGTCGGCCGGCTCGATCGCCTCGGGCACCTGGTTGGCGGCGAGTTGAGCCTCCACGGTGTCGGGATGGTAGTTCTGGACCAAGCCAACACCGCGGAAACCGCGCTGGATCGTCTCGACCGGCGGGTATTCGATGGTGAACAGCATGCCAACGCCGAACACCGCGGCCGCCACCAATCCGATCCGGAGGATCAGGTCCCAGAAAGCCTCCCGGTGGGTCATCTTTCCCATCATGGCCTCCCTGGCAGGAGTGCGGGATCGGGCACGACCGGGAAGACCTGCGGATACATCGGAGCCAAGCCGTGCTTGACGCCCCACAGGTACCAATTGTCGACCACGGTGCCGGTCAGCAGGATGCCGATGCCACCGGTCAGGGGGCAGAGCACCGCGAACCACCACGCCCAGCGGTGGATCGATTCCGCCGTCGCGTTGAAGCCCATGGTCCAGCGCCAGAACAGGGCGCCACGCTCGAACGCCGTGCCGCGGTCGGTGATCTGCTCGACCTCGCGCTCGCCGCCGAACCGGCTGATCGCCAGGACGGTGGCGCCGTGCATCGCGAACAGCAGCGTCGATCCATAGAGGAAGACGATCGAGAGCATGTGGAACGGGTTGTAGAACAGGTTGCCGTAGCGGATCGAGAACGCCGCCGTCCAATCCAGATGGGGAAAGATCCCGAACGGCACCGCCTCTCCCCAGCTTCCCATCAGCACCGGACGGATAAGGCCCAGCACCAGGTACAGCCAGATCGCCGCCGCGAAGGCCCAGGAGACGTGTGTGCCCATGCCGAGCGCCCGCGCCCTTTGATATGTGCGCAGCCACCACAGCATGATCGAGGTGGTCAGGAAGAAGCCGGTGATGATCCACCAGCCGCCCTCGTTGAGCGGCGGTATCCGCAAGCCATAGCCGGGCGCCGGCGGTTCCAGCGCCAGCCACGGCAGCTGCCGTAGGAATTGGACCGGGTCCCAGTTGACGGAGGCCCACATGTTGAGGCCGATGATCTCGAACGCGATGAAGCCGCACAGCAGCGACGCCAGTCCCGTCCAACCCAGGTAGACCGGCCCGACCTGCGCGTCGCCGATGCGGCCGAGCAGGTGGACGAATTTGGGTTTCCAGGCGCGGACCCAGGGTCCGCGCGTCAGGGGCACGCCGGCATAGGCGGGCCCTCGGACCTGAACTTGGGTGAAGATGTTCTGATATTCCGCCATCGCGGCCTCCTTAGCGCCAGATCGGCAGGTCGAGCCACCAGCTCCACCATTCCGGCCAGCCACGGGTCCAGAAGGGGCCACTGATGATGATGCACACCGCGCTCCAGAACCCGGCGTTGAGCGCCAGGAACAGGCCGAGCCGGTGGATGCCGAGCGTGCCGATCGACCAGCCGATGGTGTCGCGGAAGAAGGTGTTCTCGTGCTCGGCCGTCTTGACGCGCTCGCCGTGGGGAGGGTTGGCCGCCGCCAGCACCAGGGAGCCGTGGAGCGACAGCGCGAAGGTGGTCGTGAAGAAGAAGCTCACGGCCAGCATGTGCGCCGGGTTGTAGTGGAAGTGCAGGTATTGGTAGCCGACGTTCGACACCCAATCCAGATGGCTGAGGATGCCGTAGGGGAAGGCGTGCCCCCAGCCGCCGAGCAGGACCGGCCGGATCACGACCAGCGAGATGTAGGCGAAGATCGCGAAGCTGAAGGCGACGGGCACGTGGAGGCCCATGCCCAGCTTGCGGGATATCTCGACCTGCCGGATCGCCCACGAGATGAAGGCTCCCAGCGCGCAGATCGTGATCAGCTGCCACAATCCGCCTTCCTTGAGCGGTGCGGCGCCCAGGCCGTATTTCAGGTCGGGGGGCGCTATGTTGATCTGCCAGACGTTCCAGGTCGGCCCGATGGCGGCGCCGTAGAGGATCAGGGCCGTTCCTAGGAACGAAAAGAAGATCGTCGTGACACCGAAGAAGCCGACATAGAACGGCCCGACCCAGAAGTCGAAGAGATCGCCCCCGATCAGCGTCCCGCCCCGAACGCGGTATTTTTTCTCGAAATTCAGCATGGCCATGGTCGGATCCCCCAGGTCAGGAAACGCGAGCCCCACCCGCGGCGGGTGGAGCCGGGTTCCAACCCGGCCTCACCCGCCGCGCAAAGCTCCCGATGCGGTCATTTGGCCGCGGGAAGGGGGGCCATCTGCTGGCTCATCGCTCCGACGCGGGCGGAGCTTGGGCCTTCCAGCCAGTTGAACCTGTCAGTGCTGAGCAGGATGAAGTGGATCAGCAAAGCCAGGGCGAACAGGAACGTGAACAAGGCGATCAGCGTCCTGCGCGGATCGAAAAGAAGCCATACGCGCCACATGCCAACCTCCTATGCGACAAAGCTCTTGAAGGACTCGAGGGCAACCGTCACGCCGTCGCGCAACGTGCCGTCCATCAGGGACGAGTAGCCCTGCGGACCCGGCAGCCAGGGACGCCACAGCCAGACGAGGATGTGGGCCAGCAACGCCACGCCGACGAAGATGGCGAAGCTCTGCATGAAGATCTTGTGGAACTCCCTGGCCTCGGGGTCGGTGAGCCCCGATAGGGAAACGTCGGGCGTTCCCCTATCGCTGGGCGTGCGCCGACCCTCATTCATGGTGTCAGACATTCATGTACCTCCTTATGAAAGCCGTTCGGCCTATACAGCGCGAGGACCGCGCGGCGGTCGCCGGACGTCATGCGCGCCGGCGAATTCGGGTTCCCGCTGAGGGGAATGGGAAAAGTTGGTTTCGGGCTGCCCGGAGATCCGCTCGTCCAGCGCCGCCTCGGCGACGTGGGCCGCCGTGACGCGGGCGTCGCCCAGCCGGCGGACATGCCGCTCGGCGGCGTCGCGCAGGCGCTTGGCGGCGGAGATCCGGATCAGGACCGGTTGCGCCTCGACGATCTGGTCGAGGTCGGCCTTGGCCTCGTCGTCCCAGGGCAGTTCGGGCTCCAGCCTAGCGGGTGTCGCCTCGACCTTGTCCATCTCGGTCGCCAGCGGCAGGATGTGGAAGAGCGCGTCGAACAGGGCGTTGCAGACCTCCTGCACCAGCCAGGTCGCCCCGGCGTAGCCCATGAACGGGGTGCCGGTGTGGCGGCGGATGATGGCGCCGGGGAAGGATGCCGGGACGAACACCGCCCTGCCCCCGATCTCGGCCAGGTACATGCGCTCGTTGTAGCTGCCGAACAGGATCAGCGGCGTGCGGGTCCGGACCATCTCGCGGACGGCCTCGTTGTCGGTCTTGGCTCCGGCGCGGCGCGACACCGAGAAGGTGCAGGGCAGTCCCAGCTCCTCCTCCAGGAAATGCCGGACGCCCCGGGCGTAGGTGTCGTTGGCGACGATCGCGAAGCTGGCGGTGCCGAAGAAGTCCTGGGTGACCGAGCGCCACAGGTCCCAGACCGGCTTGATGGTGGTCAGCTTCTCCCGCTCGATGAATGGCTCGGGGTCCAGCTCCAGGATTTCGCCGAGCGAGCGGAGGAAGCGGGTGGTCGAGTGCAGGCCGATCGGCGCCTGGAGATAGGGCCGATCCAGCGTCTCGCACAGAAGACGGCCGAACTCGCGGTACAGGCAGACGTTGGCGTCGGCCTGGGCCAGCTTGGTCACGTCGTCCAGGTGGCTGCCGAGCGGGAAGGTCAGGTTGATCTCGGCCCCGATGCCTTCCACCAGCCGGCGGATCTCGGCCAGGTCGGACCACATGTTGAAGGTGCCGTACATCGGCCCGATGATGTTGACGCGCGGCTTGTCGCCGGCGGCGCGGGGCTTCCGCTTCGGCATGACGCCGCGCTTGGGACCGAACTCGGTCCACAGCCAGTTGAGCGCGCGGTCGGCGCTCTGCCATTGGTCCTCGTCGATGGTGCGCGGCAGGAAGCGCTGGATGCCGGTGCCCTCGGGCGTCACTCCCCCGCCGATCATCTCGGCGATCGAGCCGGTGACGACGACGCTGGGGCGCTTGGGGTCGAGGGTGGCGTGGGCGCGCTTCATGGCGCCCTCGGTGCCGTGACGGCCCAACTCCTCCTCGGCCAGGCCGGTCACCACGATCGGCAACTCGTGTGGCGGCAGCGCGTCGGTGTAGTGCAGGACGGCCGTCACCGGCAGGTTCTCGCAGCCGACGGGGCCGTCGATGATCACCTGCAATCCCCTGATCGCGGTGAAGGCGTAGACGGCGCCCCAGTAACCACCGGCGCGATCGTGGTCGAGGATCAGCATGCCGCGCGCTCCCCAATGGCCTGATCTGCGAGGGACTGGGCTGGGCCGGGATCGAAGAAGTCCCGCATCTCGTCGAAGCGCGCCGTGTTCGACAGGGCGGCGTTTACCACCTGGGCCAGCGCCCCGGCGCCGGCGATGCCCATCAGCGGGCGGGCGGAGATCAGGTTGGTGAAGTAGAGCGCCGGGATCGCCATCTCCTTGGCGCGCTGCACGATCGGGGTCGTGCCGATCGCGAGGTCGGGCCGGAACTCCTTGAGGGCCGCCAGATCGTGTTCCAGCGAGGCCCTGTACTGGACCATGACGCCGCGCGCCTGCAGCCAGTCGCGGTCGGCCTCCGACCAGCGCGTCCTGGGACAGGCGGTTCCGACATAGCGGACATCGGCGCCGCTTTCGACCAGCAGGCGCGCCACGAGCAATTCGGAGCCCTCGTAGCCGGACAGGGTGATCCGGCCCTTGACGGGCGCGCGCTCCAAGGCGCCCCGGATCGCCGGCAGGACCTTGGCCTTGGCGGCGTCGATCCCGGCGCGCGGCACCGCGAAGGCGGCGCCGATCGCATCCAGCCAATCGGCCGTGCCGTCATGGCCGACCGGGGCGGAGCCGACGATGGCGCGGCCCGCCGCCTCGAACTCGCGGATCGAGGCGGTGTAGAACGGATGGATCGCGGCGGCCACCGGGCACGCGAGTGCCGAGTAAAGCTCGCGCCATTCGCGGGTCGGCACCACGGGGCCCGCCGCCAGGCCCATCGGCTCCAGCATCATGGCGATGCCGACGGGATCGGCCGGGAACATCTCCCCCAGCAGGGCAACGGCTGGACGCTCCGACCGGCCGGCGCGCGGCGCTTGGACGGGTCCCTGCTCGGCCTCGCGCCGGGCATAGGCCAGCATGGCGCCGGCCAGCACGTCCTTGGCCTCGGCGTGGGTCGGGACACCGAAGCCCGGCACGTCGATCCCGATGATCCGGACGCCGTCGATCTCCTTCGGCAGCAGGCGCAGGGGCACGCCGGACGCCGTCGGGACGCACAGGTTGATGATCACCACCGCGTCGTACAGGGCGGGATCGGCCAGCTTGAACACCGCCTCGCGGATGTCCTCGAACAGCTTGCCGGTGACCAATGACTCGGAGTTGAACGGGACGTAGCCGACGGTGCGCCGGGCTCCGTAGAAGTGCGAGGTGAAGGTCAGGCCATAGACGCAGCAGGCCGAGCCCGACAGGATGGTGGCGGTGCGCCGCATCCGGAGCCCCACCCGCAGGGAGCCGAAGGCCGGGCACATGCTTTGCGGCTGGTCGTGCGGTCCCATCGGATAATCGGCGGCGTAGCGCTCGATCGTCTCGGTGAGGCCGGCCGCCTTGGCCGCTTGGCGAAGCTCCGCCTTGCCGCCATGGCAGCTGGGTGCGGTGTCGTCATACATCGTCGTAGATCACTTCGAGGGACGGTTTGGCGGCCGCGGCGGCGATGCCGCACATGTCCTCGAGCGTCGCCGGTTCCAGCACGACGCCACGTCCGACCACGTCGCCCTTGAACAGTCCCAGCAAGCCATCCTGGGTCAGGGGCCGCGGCCATTCCGGCGGCGCCCAGGCGACATTGCGCGCCAGTTCCTCGAACAAGGGCCCCCAGCGGTCACCGGGCCGGCCGACGATCTGGTAATTGGCGCTCTTGCGGCGGATGTCGTCGTCGGCGGGGATCGAGGCCAGCACCTGGATGCCGACCGCCTCCGCGAAGGCGCGCGCCTCGCCGGTGCCGTCGTCCTTGTTGATCACCATGCCGGCGACGCCGACATTGCCGCCCATCTTGCGGAAATACTCGACCGCCGAGCAGACGTTGTTGGCGACGTAGAGCGATTGCAGGTCGTTGGAGCCGACCACGATGACCTTCTGGCACATGTCGCGGGCGATCGGCAGGCCGAAGCCGCCGCACACCACGTCACCAAGGAAATCGAGCAGCACGTAGTCGAAACCCCAGTCATGGAACCCCAGCTTCTCCAGCAGCTCGAAGCCATGGATGATGCCCCGGCCGCCGCAGCCGCGGCCGACCTCCGGTCCGCCCAGTTCCATCGCGTAGACGCCGTCGCGCTTGAAGCAGACATCGCCGACAGCGACGGGCTCGCCACTCAGCTTCTTGCGGGTCGAGGTCTCCAGGATGGTCGGACAAGCCCGGCCACCGAACAGCAGGGATGTCGTGTCGCTCTTGGGATCGCAGCCGATCAGCAGGATCTTCTTGCCTTGCTGGGCGAACATGTAGGACAGGTTCGCCAGGGTGAAGCTCTTGCCGATGCCGCCCTTGCCGTAGATCGCGATGATCTGCGTCTCCTTGGTGGGCGGCGCCGTCGGGACGGGGTCGGGCTCGATCGACGCCTCGGTCCGCAGGCGGTCCAGCAGTGTCGTGTCGGTCATGAACGGCGTCTCCAATCCAGGATCATCTTGAGGCAGGCGGGATCGCCGAAGGCGGTCCGATAGGCGTCGTCGGCCTGGGCGACGTCCAGGCGGTGGGTGATCAGGCCGTCGAGCGACAGGCGCCCGCCCTCGATCAGCCGCCTGACCGCCGGCAGGTCGTCGGGTGTCCATTCCGCCGCGACCCGGATGCGGGCCTCGCGCATGAAGGCGGGCGGAAACGTGAAGGACAGCGGCTGTGAGTAGAACCCGGCGAGGGTGATCTCCCCGCCCCGCGCCAGCCGGCCGATCAGGGTGTCGAGCAACCCCGCGTCGCCGCTGGCATCGAAGATGGCGCGATAGTCGCGGCGCGGATCGGCGTCCGGGTGGATCACCGCGTATCCCGCCCCCGCGTCGGAGCGGAGCGGATGTCGCTCCCACACGGTCGGCGCCGCGGCGCCCTTGGCGAGGGCGAGACGGGCCAGCAGGCGGCCCAGGACGCCATGGCCGACGATCAGGTCGGGCGTTCCTCCGACGTCGAGGACATGGTGGGCGGTGGCCGCCAAGGCCAGCAGCACGGCTTGCTCGCCCAACCCTTCGTCAACCAGGAGGACACGGTCGCCAGCCACCACGAGCTGGGCGGCGGCACCGCCGAACAAACCCCTGACCGCTCCGAAGCAGCGGGCCCCGGGGACGAAGACGAAATCACCCTCCCGCCGGCCCGAAGTGGCTCCCGCCGCGATGACGCGGCCGACCGTTTCATAGCCGGGAACCAGCGGATAACCCAACCCGGGAAAGGCCGGCATCTGGCCCAGCCAGAGGAGACGCTCCGTTCCGGTGCTGATACCGCTCCACAAGGTCTCGACCACGACATCGCCAGCTTCTGGCGGAGTCAGGTCGAGTGTCCTCAGAGCGAGCCGTTCGGGCTCGTCGATCACGACTGCGAGCGTTTCCATCCCGGTTCCCATTGCAGGGTATTGTCATGGCACCGCAGTGCCTTATTCTTACTGTCAGTTTATATTGACAGTTTTGAACGTCAAGTAAAACTTACGCTGACTTGGCGGGACTTGCGGTTATCACACCGGTCAGCAGCGGCATGGCCGTCGCGTGACGCCTGACCGAGCTGAAGCCGGCGCGCTGGAGCAGATCGGTGATCTCGTGCGGTGTCCGCGCGTGGCCGCGTCCCATGGCGAGCAGGTAGAAGCCGAAGTAAGCGTCCCCGACCGGGTGCGCCCCCGGAGCCTCGGCCATCGGCTCGGCGATCAGGAGCGTCCCGTCGGGAGCCAGCGCCTGACGCGCCGCCCGCAGGATGGTCAGCGCCTCGCAATCGTCGTGATCGTGCAGCACGCGGACCAGGGAGAGCGCGTCGGCCCCCTTGGGGAGCGGATTGGACAGGAAGTCGCCGCCGATCACCGTGGCGCGATCCTGAAGGCCCGCGGACTGGAAGCGGAGTTTCGCCCGTTCCGCGACGGCGGGCAGATCGAACAGGACGACCTCCAGATCCGGAGCCCGCTCGGCCGCGGCCGCCAGGAAAGCGCCGTCGCCGCCGCCGACATCCATCAGCCGGCGGTGCCGGTTCAGGGGATAGGCCCCCAGCACCTCCTCCGCGATCAGCGGCTGGGACGCCGCCATCAGCGCGGTGTAGGACGACACGTCGCCAGCGGTCAGGTCGGACGGATGACCGGCTCCGGCATAGGGCCAGTAGGACGACAGCGCCGTCTTGCCCTCGCCCCGCAGCAAGGCCACGGGATCGCGCAGGTCGTCGTAGAGCATGGCGTGATGCTCGACCATCGCGGCGACTCCGGGATTGCCGACCAGGGCGGCGCCCAGGGGACCGAGACCGAAGCGGTCGTCGCCGCGCCGGGCCAGCAGCCGGAGCGAGACCGCCGCGCGCAGCAGCCGCTCGGTCGCTTCCTCCGCCATGCCAAGCCGCCGCGACAGTTCGTGCGCCGTCATCGAGTGTTCGGCCAAGATGTCGAACAGGCGAAGCCGGACGCAGGCCAGCAGCACCTGCGAATAGACGAAGCCGGCGCACAGGTCGAACAGGTCGCGGCTGCGGCGGCGCGCGATCGGGCGGGTCAGCGGGAAGGCGGCCGCCCAGCGGCGGAAACTGGCGCTCGCCATGAGCCGGTCACGGACGGACCAGAAGCGGTCGACCATCTCATCGACGCTGGGGAGCCCCAAGCCGATCTGGGCCAGCCCGACGCGGGGCGCGCAGACCCGCGACAGCTTGCGGGCGTGCGTCCCGTGATGCGCGCTGGGATGAGTGGAATGGTGGGATGAATGGGGGGGTGCGTGTTGCATGTCGGTGGGCCTCATGCCGCCACCCGCACCAGTTCCTTGGGCAGGAACCGCTGCGCCTCCAGGCGGATCAGGGTGCGGAGTTCGGCGCCGCCGGGACAGCGCGGGATCGAGTCGGCCGCCTCGGCGACCAGCAGGTCCAAGCGGTCCAGCGCGCCGTCGATGCCAAGCTCGCGGGCGGCGCTCATGCGGTTCAGGGCGGCGTCGCGTCCGACCGGCTTGCCGAGATCGTCGGGATCGCCGGCCACGTCGCGGATGTCGTCGGCGACCTGGAAGGCCTCGCCCAGCTTCTCGCCAAGGGAGCGCCAGCAATCCGACTCGACGCCCGCCGCCGCGGCTCCGCCGACGGTGGCCGCCGCGAACAGGGCGCCGGTCTTTGCGCGGTGATAGCGGGCGAGATCGACCCGGGGCTCGCTCTCCCACGCCTGACCCGCCACGATGCCGAACGGCATGCCGACCGAGCGTCCGACACAGAGCAGGAGGGCTGGCAGTTGGGCGACGGCGCCGCGGGCCAGCGTCTCGAACGCCAGCACGATCAACGCGTCCCCGGCCAGGACCGCCAGCGGCTCGCCAAACGCCCGGTGGACGGAGGGCTTGCCGCGCCGGACCGCCGCGTCGTCGAAGCAGGGCAGATCGTCGTGGACCAGCGAGGCGCAATGCAGCAGCTCGATCGCCGCCGCCGCCGCGAAGGCGGTCGGGTAGTCCTCGGTCCCGCAGGCCTTGGCGACGGCCAGGCACAGGCGGGGCCGGATGCGGGCCCCACCGGGGAAGACCGCGTGGCGCATCGCCGCCGCCAGCCTGGGGGGAGCGCCGGAGGATTCCGCCTCCCTCACGGCCCCATCAAGGGCTTGTTCGATCCGCGTCACGACATCCATGGCAACCTCCCGCCCGCGCTTTGTTGTACCGTCAACCTGTTGTAAAGGTAGATTGTCGCGCTTGAGTGTCATATAACATTGACACTCATCATTGTCGGGTTCAACGACATTTTGACGGGGCTCGAAGAGGTAGGCGGAGGGAACGGCGTTGGGCCAGAAACGCGTCATCGTGGTGGGAGCCGGCATCGCGGGGCTGACCGCGGCCCTGTCCTTGGCGAACCGGGGGCTCGGAGTCACCGTGGTGGAGCGCGCCGACCGGCCCGGCGGCAAGATGCGGGAGATCGAGGTCGGCGGCGCCAAGCTGGACGCGGGACCAACGGTGTTCACGCTGCGCCGGATCTTCGACGACATCTTCGCCGAGGCTGGCACCGATCTGGACCACCACGTCACCTTGAGACCCGCCGGCGTGCTGGCGCGCCACGCCTGGACCGATGGATCGCGGCTGGACCTGTTCGCCGACCGCGAGCGCTCGGCCGACGCGATCGGCGCCTTCGCCGGCGCCCGCGAGGCGGATGGCTTCCGCCGCTTCCAGGCGGAGGCGGCGCGGACATGGCGCACGCTGGAAAGCTCGTTCATCCGCAGCGCCGAACCCAGCGTCGGCGGGCTGGTCGGAGCGGTCGGCCTGCGGGGGCTCGGCGATCTGTGGCGCATCCGGCCGTTCGAGACGCTGTGGAAGGCGCTGGGCGACTATTTCAAGGATCCGAGGCTGCGCCAGCTGTTCGGCCGTTACGCCACATATTGCGGCTCGTCCCCCTTCCTGGCGCCGGCCACGCTGATGCTGGTGGCCCATGTCGAGCAGGAGGGCGTCTGGCTGGTGGACGGCGGCATGGCGCGGCTGGCGGAGGCATTGGCCGGTCTGGCCGCCGAACGGGGCGCCGTGTTCCGGTATGGCGCGGAGGTTCGATCGGTCGAGGTGACGGGCGGCAGGGCTTCCGGCGTCACGCTGGCATCCGGCGAGCGGATCGAGGCTGACGCGGTCGTCGTCAACGCCGATCCGGCGGCGCTCGCTTCCGGGATGCTGGGGCGGACGGCGGCCGGGGCGGTGCCCAAGATCGATCCAAACGCCCGCTCGCTGTCGGCGATCACCTGGAGCCTGCTGGCCGAGGCGGAGGGTTTCCCGCTGGCGCGCCACACCGTCTTCTTCTCCGACGACTACGCGGCGGAATTCGCCGACATCCTCGACCGTTCAAGACCGCCGCGCTCGCCCACCGTCTATGTCTGCGCCCAGGACCGCGACGATGACGGGACGGCACCGGGCGGGCCGGAGCGGCTTTTTTGCCTGATCAACGCGCCGGCCATCGGCGACACCCATCCCTTCGACGCGACGGAGATCGACCAATGCGCGACTCGTACATTCGGCATCCTGGAACGCTGCGGCCTGCGCGTGACAACCCGACCGGACAGGATGGTGGCGGCTTCGCCGCGCGACTGGAACCGGCTGTTTCCGGCGACGGGAGGAGCGCTCTACGGCCCGGCGTCGCACGGCTGGAAAACATCGTTCAGCCGCCCGACGGCGCGCAGCCGGATACCGGGACTTTATCTGGCGGGGGGCGGCATCCATCCGGGGCCGGGAGTGCCGATGGTGGCCCTTTCCGGGCGGATGGCGGCGGAGGCGGTGACGCGCGACTTGGCGCCGGGCTTGGCGTCACCGCTCACGGGTTCGCGTCGCTCCGGTTCGACCGCCCCGTCACCCAAAACGGCTACGCCTGGTGGTATGTCGACGCCTTGAGCGAGGACGGACGCCACGGACTGACGGTGATCGCCTTCATCGGCAGCGTCTTCTCGCCCTATTACGCCTGGGCGAGACGGCGGGGCCGAGGCGATCCGCTGAACCACTGCACCGTCAACGTCGTGCTGACGGGAGCCGGCGGCGCGCGCTGGTGCATGACGGAACGCGGCCGGGGCAAGACGCGGCGCGACGCCTCGTCGCTGACGATCGGGCCAAGCTCGCTAAATTGGGATGGGACCTCGCTGACGATCCGGGTGGACGAGACCACCATGCCGGTGCCCTCGCGGGTGCGCGGAACCATCCGGGTCCATCCGCCGGCGCTCACCCCGCGAGCCTTCGCGCTGGACGACGCGGGACGGCACCGGTGGTGGCCGATCTCGCCCCGGTGCCGGGTGGAGGTGGCCTTGGATCAACCCGGAACGCGGTGGTCGGGCACGGGGTACCTCGACACCAACGCCGGTGACGAGGCGCTCGAGGATGCCTTCAGCCAATGGGATTGGTGCCGGGCGGACTTCGGCGGCGACAGCGCCGTCCTGTACAATGTCGATCGCCGGGTCGGGTCGCACTTGGCGCTGGCCCTGATGATCGGCCAGGACGGGACCGTCGAACCGTTCGAACCGCTTCCCCGGGTGACGCTGCCCGCCAGCCGGTGGTGGCGGATCCCCCGCCCAACCCGCGCCGATCCGGGCCAGCCGGTGACGGTGACGGAGACGCTGGTGGACGCGCCGTTCTACGCCCGCTCAGTGCTCGCGACCCATATCGGGTCGAGACCGGCGACGGCGATCCATGAGAGCCTGTCGCTCGACCGCTTCCGCGCCGGATGGGTGCAGGCGATGCTGCCGTTCCGGATGCCGCGCCTGGGGTGACAGGGCGGCTTTCGGGAAGGGGTCAGGGACGGCGGTCGTCACCCGGCATGCGCACGCTGCTGCCGGGACCGTCCTCACCCAGTTTTTGCTGCTTCCGCTTGGTGCGGACGGCTTGATAGATCACCACGGCGAACACGATGATCAGCGTCATCGCGGCCAAGAGCCAAACATAGTTGCCGCTGCCCGAGTCTTCCATCGTCACTCTCCCAATCCTTGTTTGACCAACACCGTTCGAGAACCGGATCCTTGGGTCCATGGTTCCCGCGACTGGCCTTCATTGCCGATTATCTTCGTCGCGGCGGCGGCGATCCTCGCGCGATGCCCGGTTGACCGACACGATCTGCCAGACCGCGAAGGCGAGCACGCCGCCGAACACCAGCAGCATCTCCGCCACCGCGAACCAACCGTCAGGCATCGCGCTTCAGCGCCAGCCGCTGGCCCCGCTCCAGGCGCTCGAACAGCAGGAGTAGCCAGACCACGGGATCGGCGGGCTGGATCGGGACGGCGGCGGCCGCGACCGCGTCGACCAGGAACCGGCTCTGTTCGACACCCGCCGTCCGGACGGGCCAATGGGATCGAGCTTGTTGCTCGTCGCCCATCATGACGCGGGCGAGCAGCAGGGCCTTGCGCTTTGCCGGAACGACGGCGCGGCGCGTGACGCTGTCGCCCCCGGCGCGCTCGACCTCGCGGCCGATCTCGGCGTAGAGGTGGCGGGCGGCGTGGATGCCGGGGCGGCAGGTGGAAGGCAACTGTCCGATGCCGCGCTCCGCTTGGCGGTACAGATCGTCCGCCACCCGCAGCAACCGGCGGATCACGTCGCCCAAAGCCGGGCTGAACCGGGGAGCGGCCAGCCACGCGTCGGGGTCGATCCCGGCTTCCCGCAGCCAGTCCAGCGGCAGGTAAAGGCGACCGGCGCGCGCGTCCTCGCCGACATCGCGGGCGATATTGGACAGTTGCATCGCCATGCCGAGATCGCAGGCGCGGCCAACCACGTCGGCGTCGCGCGCCCCCATCAAGGCCGCCATCATGGCGCCGACCGTGCCGGCCACGCGGGCGGCGTAGCATTTCAGCTCGGCCAGATCGCCGTAGCGGCGTCCGGCCAAGTCCCAGTCGAACCCCTCGAACAACGCGTCCGGCAGCGTCTTGGGGATGGCGAAGCGGTCGACCACGTCGGCGAAGGCGCGGTCGACCGGGTGATCGAACGGTTGGCCTCGGTACGCGAGATCGAGGCGTTCCCGCATGCCATCGAGCGCCGCCGCGTCCCCACCGCCGAGATCGGCGGCGTCGTCGGCCAAGCGGCAGAAGGCGTAGAGGGCCGACGCCGGCTGGCGCACCCGCGACGGCAACAGCAGCGAGGCCGCGTGGAAGGTGCGGGAGGCACGGCGCAGCACGAGGCGGCAAGCGGCGAAATCGGCCGCGGTGGCGACCGGGACGGCTGAAGGGGAGACTGGTTCAGACCAAGGCCGCGGCATGCGGCACCACCTTGTCGAGCACGCGGGCGGAGGAGAGCACGCCGGGCAATCCAGCGCCGGGATGGGTGCCGGCGCCGACCAGATACAGGCGGTCGATATCCTCGCTCTTGTTGTGGGGGCGGAACCACGCGCTCTGGGTCAGCACCGGCTCCAGGCCGAAGGCGGCGCCCTTGACCGACAGCAGGCGGTCGTGGAAGTCCTGGGGGGTCAGGACGCGCGAGGTGACGATCTGGTCCTTCAAGCCGGGCAGCAAGGTTTTCTCCAGATGGCGTTCGATGGCTTGTCGGTAGGTCTCCGCCGTTGTCGCCCAATCGGTGCCGCTGTCCAGATGGGGCACGGGAGACAGCACGTAGAAGGCGTCGCGGCCGTCGGGCGCCAGCGAGGGATCGGTGGCGGTCGGACGGTGCAGGTAGAGGCTGAAGTCGGGCGCCAGCACCTTCCGCCGGAATATGTCGTCCAGCAGTTCGCGGTAGCGCGGCCCCAGCAGGATCGTGTGGTGCGCCACGTCCTCGTAACGGCGGCGGGTGCCGAAATACCAGACGAACAGGCTCATGGAATAGCGGGCGCGCTCGATCCGCCGGTCCGTCCAGCGCTTGCGATCCTCGGGTGCGATCAAGTGGCGGTAGGTCCAGGCGCTGTCGGCGTTGGAGACGACGATGTCGGCGGCGATCTCCTCGCCCGACGCCAGCCTGACCCCGGTCGCCCTGCCATTGGCGACGGTGATCCTCGACACCTCGGCGCCGCACCGGACCTCGCCCCCCTGCCCCTCGATCAAGCCGACCAGTCCGCGCACGAGTTGGCCGGTGCCGCCCATGGCGAAATGGACGCCCCAGCGACGCTCCAAGAAGGCGATCAGGCTGTAGATCGAGGTGGTGGCGAAGGGATTGCCGCCCACCAGCAGCGGATGGAAACTGAACGCGACGCGAAGATGGGGGTCGCGTACGTGGCGGCGGACCAGGTCGTAAACGGAGCGGTGGCCGGCCAGCCGGACCAGATCGGGCAGCACCCGCGCCATGTCGGTCCAGTCGTTGAACGGCACGTCGCCCAGACGCTCGAACCCGATGCGGTAACGCGCCTCGCTGGCCTTCAGGAACCGTTCGTATCCGGCGACATCGGCGGCGGAGAACTTGGCGACCTCCGCCCGCATGGCGGCGTCATCTCCGGAGTAGTCGAACACCCGCCCGTCATCGAACCGGATGCGGTAGAATGGCGAGATCGGCCTGAGCTCGACATCCTCGGCCATGCTCCGCCCGCACATCCGCCACAACTCCTCCAGCAGGAAAGGCGCCGTGACGATGGTAGGGCCGGCGTCGAAGGTGAAGCCGTCCTGACGATACACGTAGGCCCGGCCGCCCGGCGCGTCGAGCCGTTCCAGCACGGTGACCCTGTAGCCCCGGCAGGCCAAGCGGATCGCGGCGGCCAAGCCACCGAAGCCGCTGCCGATGACGACGGCGCGCGGGCTGGATCGGTCCAGGGGGAGAGTCGCGGAGGGTGTCAACTTGTTCATGACGCATCAAGCGTAACATGAAGTTGACATGTGTCAACGCGGGAAGTTACCGAGCCGCCGTGCGACCGATCACTTCGTAGACGACGGTGACGCCGTCGATGGCGTCGGGCAGCGAGGCGGTGGGAACCGGTTCGCACAGGTTGACCTTGACCGCGTAGGAGTCGCCGAGTTTGGTGATGCCGACGCCGGACACGGTCCCGCAGCGGCGGGCCAATTCGCCCGCCTTTGGTTTGACGCGCCTCGCCTGATCTATCGACACATTCGACATGTTTTTAATCTAAGCATTCAAGTCATCGAGCGCCAGTTCCAAATTCAGGGCCTCCATCACCAACGTCAGGTCGTTGGCGTTGGTCACCCCCTTGCCGTTGCTTCCGCCATGGTCGCTGCCGGCGAACAGCAGCGCGCAGGCATCGCCCTCGGCGTCCAGGATCAGGGAGCCGCTGTCGCCGCCGCTGCTGAAGGCGGCGGTGCCGGTTCCCTCGATCTCGATCTGGCGGTCGAAGCTGATCTGGCCCTTGTCGTAATCCACCACGACGTCATCCAGCTCGATCGCGGTGACCCGGCCCCGCGTCAGGCCGGTGGTGCGGCCGAGCTTGACCACCTCGTCGCCGGGTTCGATCGGCCGGTCGCGCACGCCCCGCAGCAGGCCGAAGCCGGTGACGGTGCGCGGGTCGAACGGCACGCCCTCGGCGAGACCGGCGATGGCGGCGTCCATCGTGTTGGGCTCGGTGGCGCTCATCGGCACCGCTTGCAAAAGCGTGCCGATACGATCCTTGAAGCGGCGTCCGCCGTCGAAGGCGCCGGGCTGGAGCACGGCGTCGCCGGCCTTCGCCTGATCCTCGTTGGCTAGCACGTGGTTGTTGCTGAGCAGGACCGGCTGGCCGGTGCCACGCTGGCGGAAGAAGCCGCCCAGGCTGCCGGCGGTGACGGCGTGATGCGCCACGGAACAGCCGATCAGCAGCGGCCTCTGGCGCAGCCGGAACCAGGGCGGAGGGGGACCATGGACGACGGGGGCCTTTTCCGCCCGCTTGGCGATGCGCCCGACATAGCGGATATCGATCTCCTGGTGGGTCGCCGCCTCCAGGCGCCGGTGGAGTTCCGCGTCGTCCTCGAAGGTGCGGCGCTGGATGCGGACCGCGAGCTTGTACTGGTCGCGGCTTGCTCCCCGCGCGATGCCCAGCGCCACGCCGCGATCCCGCTTGACCGCGCGCCGCATCGGGCTGGCGGCCAAGCCGAAGCTGCGGGCCTCGCGCGCCTCCCTCAGCAAGGGGGCGAGGATTTCCGCGGACACCTCCGCCTTCAGTTCCCGGACGGAGGCGAGCTTCAAACCGCGACCTCCTGGCGCGCCATCTCCGTCAGGAAGGCCCTGTAGGACGCCGCGAAGTCGTCCGGCCATTCGAAGTGAACCAGGGCGCCGGCGTCGAACGCCTGGCGGCGCCAGTTGGGCCGGTTCTCGATGAAGTCGACGCCGCTGAAGTCCTTGAAATCGCCGCGCGTGCCGTGCGGCATCCAGACCGGCAGGGTCAGACGCTCGTACAGATCGCGGATGTCCCGGCTGAACAGGCGGCCAGACAGGAAGGCGAACGGCGCGTGACGGGCGCCCGGCTGATGGGACGTCAGGTAGTCGTAATCGACCATGCCGTCGTCGATGTTCTTGGAACCCCAGGTGCGTTCCAGGAAGTACCGGATGCTGCGCCGGCTGACCAGCAGGTCGTAGAGCCCCCGCCCCCACAGCGGGAAGCTGATGGCGCGGTAGACGCCCGGCACCTCGCGGGACGCCTTGGTCCGGATGCCGCCATGGGCCTTGGTCGAGCCCTTGCTGAAGCCGGTCGGCGTGACGAGCGTCAGGGTGCGGAACCGCTCGGGCCGCTCCACGGCGGCCCTGGCGACGAACTCGGCCGACAGCGACAGCGCCAGCGCGTCGACCGGCGTGCCGGGACCGGCGTCCTCGGCGATCACGTCGAGCATGTCCAGGATCGCGTTGGTGAACAGGCGGATGTCGTAGGAACGGTCGGAACGGTCCGAATGGCCATAGCCCGGCAATTCCACCACGTAGACGCGATGACTGGACTTCATCCGGTCGAAGATCGGCAGCACCTCGTAGGCGGAGGCGGCGGCGTTGATGCTGTGGATCAGCAGCATCGGCGGGCCGTTTCCAGCCACTTGATAAGCCAGCCGTCCGGCCCGCCGGTTGGTTTCCCGCAGGTCGCCCTCGAGCGCCGGTGGCAATGTCTGGTGGCGCGTCATGAAAGATACCCGCTGTCGTGCCCCATCGGAGCGCTCTCCTCGAACGTCATGCGAGATCAACAACATGGGGATGAAAACGTGCCTCGCCAGAGGTTTGGGGGACAGCGCCTAGCTGGAATGACGCGCGATCAGGTCGGCGGCGAGATCGGGGCGTTCCTCGTGGGCGAGGTGGCCGAGACGGCCCAGCGGCTCGACGATCGCGCTGGGCAGGAGGCCCCGGAGGCGTTCCGTCTGCTCGAACGGGATGGCGAGGTCGCCGGCCGCCGCCGCCAGGATGAGCTTCGGCCCCAGCCGGCGGAGATCGCGCGCGAGCGGGGGAAGATCCCAGTTCGCCATCATGCGCAGCACGGAGGAGACATGGCCGGGACAGCGGATCAGCCGGCCATAGAACTCCAGCGCGGCCCGGTCGGGCACGGAGCCGGTGTTGCGGATCAGCCGGTCGATCGCCTTGGCGTCCGCACGCCAGGAGAACAGGCGCGGCGCCAGCGGGTTGAGCACCAGCAGACGGGCGAGCGGCGCGAAAAGGTGCCCGGCCGCCCCCTTGAACGGCAGGAACGCGCCATTGAACGAGACGATGGCGCGGGGCTCGATCAGGCGATCAAGCGCCATGCGGACGAGGACGGCCGCCCCGGCGGAATGTCCGGCCGCTAGGTCCGGCGACAGCTGGAGCGTGTCGAGCAGGCCCGCGACCGCACGGGCCATGCCGGGCAAGGACAGCCGGTGGCTGGGCAGCGGATCGGTGAAGCCGTGACCGGGCAGATCGGGGGCGATGACGGTGAAGTCGCGGGCCAGCAACGGCATCACGTCGCGCCACGAATGGGTGGCCGCTCCGGTGCCATGGAGCAGGAGCAGCACGGGCCCCCGCCCCATCCTTTGGACGTGCCAGCGGAGACCGGAGGCGGTGACGAAGGCGCTCGCCTCCCGGTTCGGCCAGCCCCGGCCCTCGCGCTCCCAAGCCGGTCTTCTCATGCCGGCCTTCTCATGCGGAGGATGACGGCGCGGCCGCGCGGACGGCGCGCGAGATCAGGGCGGCGTCGGCGCGTGGCAGCGGCAGGTAGGGTGCCCGCATGCCGTCGGCCAGCCGCCGCGCCGCCGGATCCGGATGGGCGGAGGTGTCGACCAGCAACGCCCGCAACCCCGCCGCGGCGACGCGGCGCGCGGAGACCAGGGCGTCGCTCTCGGCGGCGGTTCGGCCGGTGGCGCCATCCCTGCCGATATTGGCGCGGCCATCGGTCAGCAACACCAGGGCTGGGGTGCCACCCCGGCGACGGATCGCGTCGGCCAAATCGGCGGCGGCGTCGATGCCTGACGCCAGGGGAGTGCCCCCGCCGCCGGGCAAGGCGGCGAGGCAACGCTTGGCCCGCACCAGCGAGCGGGTGGGAGGCAGCAGCAGCTCGGCGGTCTTGCCCCGGAAGCTGACCAAGGCCACCTCGTCGCGGCGGACGTAGCAGTCGGCCAGCAGCAGTTCCACGGCGCCCTTGGCCTCCGCCAACCGGTGGAAGGCCGACGATCCGGAGGCGTCCACGACGAAGATGGTGGTGGTGCGGCCCTGCCGCTTCAGCCGGGCGATCCGGAAATCCTCGGGTCTGACCTGGATCAGGCCCGCCGCCGCGGCGCCACCCGTGGCGCGGAGGCGCTGCCAGGGCGCCGCGGCGCGCAGGGTTTCGATGACGTTGAGGCGGGCACCCGATCGCGGCGAGCCGCGTCGGCTGCCAGCGGGCCGCCCGCTGGTGGGGTGGGCGATGGGGGCGGCCTTGCCGGAATGCCGGCTGAGACCGCCGGCGGCGCCAAGGCGTTTCAGCAGGTCGTCGGGCAGCGCCGCGCGGGCGGCGTCCAGCACGACATCCTCAAGCTCCCGCTCCTGGTCCTGTCCCGGGTCGCCGTCGGAAGGTGGTGGCGGCTCCGGCTGGTCGGGCTGTTCCTGCTCGTGCGGCTGGTCGGGCAGAGCCGTCGCGCGAGGCGCCAGCACCAGCCGGGCCGCCAGCGCCGCGTCGGCGGCTTCGACCTCGGCGCGACCC
>NZ_AVFL01000010.1 GCF_000576635.1 Skermanella stibiiresistens SB22 | reverse complement strand
GTGAGGGCGGCCGCACCGTCGGCGCCGGCGTCGTCGCCAGCATCATCGAGTGATACGGTTCGGGTTCGCTGTGGGCCTGATGCCCACGGGCGCAACGAGTTAGCCGGCGAAGAGGGGTCGCTTCCCACAAGGGGCGGCCCCTTCAGCGGCAGAGAAACGGGTTTTGAAGACGATGGACAGTCAGAATATCCGGATCCGCCTGCGGGCGTTCGACCATCGCGTGCTCGATCAGTCGACAAGCGAGATCGTCAACACCGCGAAGCGGACCGGCGCACGGGTTCGGGGACCAATTCCCTTGCCCACGCAGATCGAGAAGTTTACGGTCAACCGTTCGCCGCACATCGACAAGAAGTCGCGCGAGCAGTTCGAGATCCGGACGCACAAGCGCCTGATCGACATCGTCGACCCGACCCCGCAGACCGTGGACGCGCTGATGAAGCTCGACCTCGCCGCCGGTGTCGACGTCGAGATCAAGCTCTAAGTCGAAGAGCCTGTAAGTAGGGTAAGGGACCTCTCCCCCTGAGGATGTCCCTATTGAGGAGAAGTAAACCATGCGATCCGGTTTGATCGCGCAGAAACTCGGCATGACCCGCGTCTTCACGGACGACGGGGAACATGTTCCGGTCACTGTGCTGAAGGTGGACAACGTACAGGTTGTCGCCGTGCGTACCGAGGAGACCGACGGTTATACCGCCGTCCAGCTCGGCGCCGGTACCGCCAAAGTCAAGAACGTCACGAAGCCCCAGCGCGGCCACTTCGCCAAGGCGAAGGTCGAGCCCAAGCGCAAGCTGGTCGAGTTCCGTGTCGATGCCGATGCCCTGATCGAGGTTGGCGCCGAACTGTCGGCCGCCCATTTCGTCCCGGGCCAACTCGTTGACGTCACCGGAACGACGATCGGCAAGGGTTTCGCCGGCGGCATGAAGCGGTGGAACTTCGGTGGTCTGCGCGCGACCCACGGCGTCTCGGTCTCGCACCGTTCGCATGGTTCGACCGGTAACCGTCAGGATCCCGGTAAGACCTTCGCCAACAAGAAGATGGCCGGTCATTTGGGCGCCGAGCGGGTGACCACCCAGAACCTGAAGATCGTCTCGGTCGACGAGGACCGCGGCCTGATCCTGGTCAAGGGTGCCGTCCCCGGTTCCGAGGGTGGTTGGGTGCTGGTTCGCGACGCCGTCAAGCGGAAGGCCCCGGAAGGCCTGCCGTTCCCGGCGGCGCTGCGTTCCAAGCCGGATGCCGCTCCCGTCGCCGACTCTGTGGCCCCTGCCGCCGATGCCGGCGCCGAGCCGACGGAGTGAATGAGATGAAGACGACCGTCAAGAACCTGAACAACGAGGAAGTGGGCGAGATCGAACTCGACGAGGCCGTTTTCGGCGTTCCGTTGCGTACCGATCTGCTGGCCCGCATGATCAATTACCAGCTCGCCAAGCGGCGTTCCGGTAATCACAAGACCAAGGGCATCTCCGAGATCGCCGGCACGACCAAGAAGCCGCACCGCCAGAAGGGTACCGGCCGCGCCCGCCAGGGTTCGACCCGGTCGCCGCAGTTCCGCGGCGGCGCCGTGATCTTCGGTCCGGTCGTGCGCAGCCACGCCCACGACCTCAACAAGAAGGTCCGCAAGCTGGCGCTGAAGACCGCGCTGTCGACCAAGCTGGCCGAGGGCAAGCTGGTGGTCCTGGAGACCGCCGCCGTCGACAGTCACAAGACCAAGGACATGGCGCTGCGCCTGAAGGGCCTGGGCCTGACCTCGGCGCTGATCATCGACGGCGCCAACCTCGATCTGAACTTCGTGCGCGCGTCGCGGAATGTTCCGTTGATCGATGTGTTGCCGGAACAGGGTGCCAACGTCTATGACATCCTGCGTCGCGACACGCTGGTCCTGACGCGCAACGCTGTCGAGCAGCTGGAGGCTCGTCTGAAATGAGCAAGATCTCGAAACCTTCGGTGAGCAAGGAGCGGATGTACGATCTGATCACCGCTCCCGTGATCACCGAGAAGTCGACGATGGGTTCCGAACACCGTCAGGTCACCTTCAAGGTGCCGATGGACGCGACCAAGCCGGAAATCAAGGCCGCGGTGGAAGGGCTGTTCAAGGTCAAGGTGACGGCGGTGAACACGCTGATCACCAAGGGCAAGGTCAAGCGCTTCAAGGGTATCTTGGGCCGTCGTTCGGACTTCAAGAAAGCGATCGTCACGTTGGCCGAAGGCCACACGATCGACGTTACCACTGGCGTCTAAGGCTGAACTGACCGATGGCACTTAAGAATTTCCGGCCCATCACGCCGTCGCTCCGCCAGCTCGTGCTGGTGGACCGTTCGGAACTGTGGAAGGGCAAGCCGGTCAAGTCCCTCACCGAGGGTCTGACCAAGAGCGGCGGACGCAACAACACCGGCCGCATCACCGCGCGCAGGATCGGTGGCGGACACAAGCGCCGCTACCGTCTGGTCGACTTCAAGCGTCGCAAGTTCGACGCCCCGGCCGTGGTCGAACGGCTGGAGTACGATCCGAACCGCACGGCGTTCATCGCGCTGGTGCGTTACGCCGACGACGAGCTCGCCTACATCCTGGCGCCGCAGCGCCTGAAGGTTGGCGACACCGTCGTCTCCGGCGAGCGTGTCGACGTCAAGCCCGGCAACGCGATGCCGCTGAGGAACATCCCGGTGGGGACGATCGTCCACAACGTGGAACTCAAGGCGGGCAAGGGTGGCCAGCTGGCCCGTTCGGCCGGCACCTATGTCCAGCTGGTCGGACGCGACCAGGGCTACGCCCAGTTGAAGCTGGCTTCCGGTGAACTCCGGGTCGTCCGGGGCGAGTGCCTCGCCACGATCGGCGCGGTGTCCAACCCGGACCAGTCGAACATCAACCTGGGCAAGGCCGGCCGTCACCGTTGGCTGGGCAAGCGCCCGTCGGTTCGTGGCGTCGCCATGAACCCGATCGACCACCCGCACGGTGGTGGTGAAGGCAGGACCTCTGGTGGTCGCCATCCGGTGACCCCGTGGGGCAAGCCGACCAAGGGCAAGAAGACGCGGAACAACAAGAAGACGGATGGCCAGATCCTGCGCCGCCGTCATGCGAAGTAGAGGAGTTACGTCGTGGCGCGCAGCGTCTGGAAGGGGCCGTTCATCGACGGCTACCTGCTGAAGAAAGCCGATAAGGCGCGGGCTAGCGGGCGTAACGAGATCATCAAGATCTGGTCGCGTCGCTCCACTATCCTGCCCCAATTCGTCGGTTTGACCTTCGGCGTTCACAATGGTCAGAAGTTCCTGCCCGTCCTCGTCACCGAGAACATGATCGGTCACAAGTTCGGCGAGTTCTCTCCGACCCGGACCTATTACGGCCACGCGGCCGATAAGAAGTCGAAGAGGAAGTAGCCATGGGCAAGGCAGCGAATGCGCCGCGCATCGCCGATAACGAGGCGATGGCGTTTGGCAAGATGATCCGTTCCTCGGCCCGGAAGCTCAACCTCGTAGCCGAGTTGATCCGCGGCAAGAGCGCGCAGGCGGCGGTGGCCGACCTGACCTTCTCCAAGCGACGTGTCGCCGAGGAGGTCCGGAAGGTCCTGCAGTCGGCGATCGCGAACGCCGAGAACAACCATCAACTCGACGTCGACCGTCTGTACGTGGCTCAGGCCACCGTCGGCCGCGCCCTGGTGATGAAACGGTTCCACGCCCGCGCTCGCGGTCGCGGTGCTCGGGTCGAGAAGCCGTTCAGCAATCTTACCGTCATCGTGCGTGAGCGCGCCGAAGCGGTGGAGGCCGAGTAACATGGGTCAGAAGATCAATCCCGTCGGGCTTCGGCTTGGCATCAACCGCACTTGGGATAGCCGCTGGTATGCGGATCGGGACTACGCCGATCTGTTGCATAGTGACCTGAAGCTGCGTAGTTTCCTCCAAGGCCGGCTTCAGCAGGCTGGCGTGTCCCGGATCGTGATCGAGCGGCCTGCGAAAAAGGCCCGCGTGACCATCCATTCGGCGCGCCCGGGGGTTGTCATCGGTAAGAAGGGTGCCGATATCGAGAAGCTTCGCGTCGAGCTCGCGAAGATGACCGGTTCGGACGTCAACTTGAACATCGTCGAGATCCGCAAGCCGGAAATCGACGCCAAGTTGATCGCCGAGAACATCTCCAACCAACTGGAGCGCCGTGTCGCCTTTCGCCGCGCCATGAAGCGTGCCGTGCAGTCCGCCATGCGCCTGGGAGCCCAGGGCATTCGGATCAACTGCTCGGGTCGCCTCGGTGGTGCGGAAATCGCGCGCATGGAGTGGTATCGCGAAGGTCGCGTGCCGCTGCACACCTTGCGTGCCGATGTGGATTACGGTGTCGCCACCGCTAAGACCACGTATGGCACGTGCGGGGTGAAGGTCTGGGTGTTCAAGGGCGAAATCCTTGCGCACGACCCGATGGCGCAGGATAAGCGCGCCAATGAGCAACAGGCCGGTCCCAGCGGACGGCCCGAGCGTGGCGAACGTGGCGATCATCATCGCGGCGATCGTGACAATCGCGGCGATCGCTGAACGGCAGGATACTAGTAGAGGGCACATGCCATGCTAAGTCCTAAGCGTACGAAGTACCGCAAGGCACACAAGGGCCGTATCCACGGCACCGCCAAGGGCGGGACTCAGCTCAACTTCGGCGCCTATGGCCTGAAGGCGATCGAGCCGGCGCGCATCACCGCGCGCCAGATCGAGGCGGCTCGCCGCGCGATCACCCGCCACATGAAGCGTCAGGGCCGCGTCTGGATCCGCATCTTCCCGGATGTCCCGGTCTCGACCAAGCCGGCCGAGGTCCGAATGGGTTCGGGCAAGGGCTCGCCCGAATTCTGGGCGGCCCGGGTCCATCCCGGTCGCATCATGTTCGAACTGGACGGCGTTCCCGGCGATCTGGCCAAGCGCGCCTTCGAGCTCGCCGCCGCCAAGCTGCCGATCAAGACCCGGTTCATCACCCGGCTGGGCGAGGAGTTGGATCAATGACGAAGCCCACCGATCTTCGCGCCAAGACCGCGGACGAGTTGAACGATCAGCTCCTGACCCTCAAGAAGGAGCAGTTCAACCTGCGCTTCCGCCGGGCCTCGGGCCAACTCGAGAACACCGCGCGCGTCGGCCAGGTGCGTCGCGACATCGCGCGCATCAAGACCATTCAGGGCGAGCGTTCGCGCTCGTCCGCGTCGTAGGAGTTTACCCATGCCCCGGCGTGTTTTGCAGGGCACGGTCGTCAGCGACAAGGGCGATAAGACGATCATCGTCCTCGTCGAGCGTCGCGTGATGCACCCCGTGTACAAGAAGTTCATCCGGCAGTCGAAGCGTTACGCTGCCCATGACGAGGCCAACCAGTTCAAGACGGGCGACAAGGTCTTCATCGAGGAATGCCGCCCGCTCTCCAAGCGCAAGCGCTGGATGGTTCTCACCGACGCCGCAGCAGCGGCAGCCGCCGGCTCGTTCGCCGGCTGATTGAAGAGGTCTGACATATGATCCAGATGCAAACCAACCTGGAGGTCGCCGACAACAGCGGCGCGCGCCGGGTGCAGTGCATCAAGGTGCTTGGCGGGTCCAAGCGCAAGGTGGCTGGCGTTGGCGACGTGATCGTCGTCTCCGTCAAGGAAGCCATCCCGCGCGGACGCGTCAAGAAGGGTGATGTACACCGTGCGGTCATCGTCCGCACGTCCAAGGAGATCCGGCGCACCGACGGCAGCTCCATTCGCTTCGACCGCAACGCCGCCGTGCTGATCAACAAGCAGGGCGAGCCGATCGGGACCCGTATTTTCGGGCCGGTCACTCGTGAGCTGCGCGGCAAGAAGTTCATGAAGATCATCTCGCTCGCGCCGGAGGTGCTGTGATGTCCGCCGCCAAGATCAAGAAGAAAGACAAGGTCATCGTCCTCACCGGCAAGGACAAGGGTAAGACCGGCGAGGTGATCGAGTTCCTCCCCAAGGAGAACCGGGTCAAGGTGCGGGGCGTCAACATCGTCAAGAAGCACCAGCGCCAGACCCAGACGTCCGCCGGCGGCATTTTGGAGATCGAGGCTTTCCTGCACGTCTCCAACGTAGCCCATGTCGACCCCAAGACCAACCTGCCGACCCGCGTGGGCTTCAAGACCCTCGAGGATGGCCGCAAAGTGCGTTATGCCAAGCGGTCCGGCGAACTGATCGATCTGTGAGCGCCGCCATGACGACCAGGCTGAAAAAGCAATACGACGACGTCGTGCGCGCGAAGTTGAAGGCTGAATTCAACTACGCGAACGACATGGAAGTGCCGCGGATCGAGAAGATCGTCATCAACATGGGTGTTGGCGAAGCGACCTCCGACGGCAAGAAGGTCAACGCGGCGGTGGCCGAATTGACCGCTATCGCTGGCCAGCGGCCGGTGGTGACCAAGGCCCGCAAGTCGATCGCGCAGTTCAAGCTGCGTGAAGGCATGTCGATCGGCTGCAAGGTGACCCTGCGTCGCGAGCGCATGTACGAGTTCCTCGACCGTCTCGTGACGGTTGCCCTGCCGCGTGTCCGCGACTTCCGCGGCGTGCCGGGCAACAGCTTCGACGGCCGCGGCAACTATGCCATGGGCTTGAAGGAGCAGATCATCTTCCCGGAAATCGATTATGACAAGATCGACGGTATCCGGGGCATGGACATCATCATCGTGACGACTGCGAAGACCGACAAGGAAGCCAAGGCTCTCCTCAAGGGCTTCGACATGCCGTTCGTCGCCTGAGCGGCAGGAGGTTACAGCCATGGCCAAGACGAGTGCCATCCAGAAGAACAAGCGCCGCGAGCGCATGGTCAAGAAGTACGCCGGGAAGCGCGCCGCGCTGAAGGCGATTGCCAAGGACCCCTCGCTGACGCCGGAAGATCAGTTCGCCGCCCGGCTCAAGCTGGCGGAGATGCCGCGCAATTCGAGCCGGACCCGTGTCCGCAACCGGTGTGAAATGTCCGGTCGGCCGCGTGCGTTCTACCGTAAGTTTAAGCTGTCGCGTATCGCGCTCCGTGACCTGGCCTCCAACGGCCAGATCCCGGGCATGACGAAGTCGAGCTGGTAAGGGGGATCGGAAAGATGTCTTTGAGCGATCCTTTGGGCGATATGCTGACCCGCATCCGCAATGGTCAGCGTGCCCACATGACCAGTGTCGACAGCCCGGCTTCGAAGCTTCGGACGAGCGTTCTGGAAGTGTTGAAGCGCGAGGGTTACATCCGCGGCTACTTCCAGGAGGAACTGCGTCCGGGTATCGCGCAACTCCGCATCGAGCTGAAGTATCACGAGGGTGAGCCGGTCATCAAGACCATCAGCCGCGTGTCCAAGCCCGGTCGCCGCGTCTACTCGAAGATCAAGGACCTGCCCCGCGTCTACAACGGCCTCGGGATCTCGATCCTGTCGACGCCCCGCGGTGTGATGTCCGACAACGAAGCCCGCGCCGCCAATGTTGGCGGTGAAGTGCTTTGCCGCGTGTTCTAAGAGGCAGCCATGTCACGAATTGGTAAACACCCCGTGCCGGTCCCGACTGGAGTTGACGTCGCCGTCAACGGCCAGATCCTGACGGCCAAGGGCAAGCTGGGTCAGCTCAGCTTGACCCTGATCGATGACATCGCGGCCACGCTGGACGAAGGCAAGGTCGTCATCAAGCCGCGCCACGCGGACAGCAAGCGTGGCAAGGTGATGTGGGCGACTTCGCGGACGCTCGTGGCCAACATGGTCAAGGGCGTGAGCGAGGGCTTCACGGTCAACCTCGAAATCAACGGCGTCGGCTATCGCGCGGCCGTGCAGGGTAGCGATCTGGTTCTCCAGCTCGGCTACTCGCACGACGTGACCTATCCGATTCCCGCCGGGATCACGATCAAGGCCGAGCGTCCGACCGCGATCTCCGTTTCCGGGGCCGACCGTCAGAAGGTTGGTCAAGTCGCAGCCGAAATCCGTCAGTTCCGGAAGCCGGAGCCCTACAAGGGCAAGGGCATCAAGTACTCGACGGAGACTCTGCTGCGCAAGGAAGGCAAGAAGAAGTAGGGGCACGGCCGATGAAAACGTCAAAAGAACTGAACGCACGCCGCAAACAGCGGGTGCGTACGCAGATCAGGAAGAAGGCGGGCGGCCGGCCCAGATTGTCGGTTTTCCGGTCCAGCAAGCACATCTATGTCCAGCTGATCGACGACAGCGAGGGCAAGACCCTCGCCGCCGCGTCGAGCATCGACAAGGATCTGCGCGAGTCGCTGAAGACCGGCGCCGACATCGAAGCCGCGAAGCTGGTCGGCAAGATGATCGCCGAGCGGGCCACCGCCGCGGGTGTCACGGAAGTCGTCTTCGATCGTGGCGGCTATCTCTTCCACGGGCGCGTCAAGGCGCTTGCCGACGCCGCGCGTGAAGCCGGCCTGTCGTTCTAAGGGGACCCGAGAATATGGCACGCAATGAAAGAGGCGGCGAGCGCGACCAGCGCGGCGGCGACAACCGGGGCCAGAACCGGGGCGGTGGCGACCGCGAAGAGAGCGATCTGGTGGAGAAGCTGGTTGGCATCAACCGCGTCGCCAAGGTGGTCAAGGGTGGCCGCCGGTTCGGCTTCGCGGCGCTGGTGGTGGTTGGCGACGCCAAGGGCCGCGTCGGCGTCGGATCGGGCAAGGCCCGTGAGGTGCCGGAGGCGATCCGCAAGGCGACCGACCAGGCCAAGCGCACGATGATCCGAGTTCCGCTCCGCGAGGGTCGGACGCTGCATCACGACGTGCACGGTCACTTCGGTGCCGGGCGTGTCGTTCTGCGGGCGGCGCCGACGGGTACCGGCATCATCGCCGGTGGTCCGATGCGCGCGATCTTCGAGGCGTTGGGTGTGCAGGACGTGGTGACGAAGTCGATCGGCACCTCCAATCCGCACAACATGATCAAGGCGACCTTCGACGCCCTGGCCCAGGTGGTCAGCCCGCGCGCGGTGGCCGCCCGTCGTGGCCGCCGTGTCAGCGACATCCTGGGCCGTCGCGACGCGACCGGCACCGAGATCAAGGAGGCTTGATCATGGCTGACGAGCAGAAGAGCACCGTCTTCGTGACGCAGGTCGGTAGCCCGATCGGTCGCAAGAAGGATCAGCGCGAGACCCTGGTGGGTCTCGGGCTCAACAAGCTGCACCGCACGCGGGAGCTGGAGGACACCCCTTCCGTCCGCGGCATGATCGCCAAGGTTCAGCATCTGGTTCGCGTCGAGAGCCAGGGCTGAGAACGGGCGAGGGGATATCCGAACTATGAAACTCAACGAGATCCGGGACAATCCCGGCGCCCGCAAGAACCGCACCCGGGTCGGGCGCGGTATCGGCTCCGGCAAGGGCAAGACCGGTGGTCGCGGCGTGAAGGGTCAGACCTCGCGCAGCGGCGTCGCGATCAAGGGCTTCGAAGGCGGTCAGATGCCTCTGCATCGCCGTCTGCCCAAGCGCGGCTTCGTCAACATCTTCGCCAAGGACTACTCGGTCGCCAATCTGGGCAAGATCCAGGAAGCCATCGAGTCCGGCAAGCTGGACGCCGCCCAGTTGATCACCGGGGAGATCCTGGTGGCGGCGGGCATCGCCCAGGACAGCCGGGACGGCGTCCGCCTGCTCGCCAAGGGTGAGTTGACGACCAAGGCCAGCTTCAAGGTGGCCGGCGCCTCGGCGTCCGCCATCAAGGCGGTCGAAAACTTCGGCGGCACCGTGGAAGTCACGGTTCCGAAGAAGGTTCAGGAAGCTCCCGCGACCGAGTGATCGATCGCGGACACCAATGGCCGGCGCCTCATTTCGGGGCGCCGGCCATATCTGTCACGACAAAGCTTCGCATGTGAGCGTCGAGGAATAGAATATGGCATCAGCGGCCGAACAGCTCGCCGCCAATATCAACTTTGGCGCCTTCGCGAAGGCTACCGAGCTGAAGAAGCGGATCTGGTTCACCCTCGGGGCCCTGATCATCTACCGGCTCGGCACCTATATACCGCTTCCCGGCATTGATCCAAGCATCATGGCCGACATCTTCCGCCAGAACTCCGGCGGCATCCTTGACATGTTCAACATGTTCTCGGGTGGCGCCCTGTCGCGGATGACCATCTTCGCCCTCAACATCATGCCGTACATCTCGGCGTCGATCATCATCCAGCTCATGACGGCGGTCTCGCCGACCCTTGAGACGATGAAGAAGGAGGGGGAGAGCGGCAGGAAGAAGCTCAACCAATACACCCGCTACCTGACGGTGCTGCTGGCGACTGTTCAGGCCTATGGCATGGCGGTCGGACTGCAGGGCATGACGGGATCGAGCGGACCCGCCGTCCACAGTCCCGGCGTCTTCTTCCTGGCGACCACCGTCATCACGCTGGTGGGTGGCACCGTCTTCCTGATGTGGCTGGGCGAGCAGATCACTGCGCGGGGCGTCGGCAACGGCATCTCCCTGATCATCTTCGCCGGCATCGTCGCGGAGTTGCCGCGCGCCTTGGTGGGAACGCTGGAACTGGGGCGCACGGGCGCGCTGTCGACCTTCTTCATCATCTTCCTGCTGCTGATGGCGGTCGCGGTGATCTTCTTCATCGTGTTCATGGAGCGGGCGCAGCGCCGGTTGCTGGTCCAGTACCCCAAGCGCCAGGTCGGCAACAGGATGTTTGGGGGCGAGAGCTCGCACCTGCCGCTGAAGCTCAACACCTCGGGCGTGATCCCGCCAATCTTCGCCAGCTCGTTGCTGTTGCTGCCGCTGACCGTGGCCGGCTTCTCGGGCGGGCAGGGGCCGGAGTGGCTGACGGCCGTCACGACATATCTCGGCCACGGCCAGCCGCTGTACATCCTGCTGTACGTCGCGCTGATCGTGTTCTTCTGCTTCTTCTATACGGCGATCGTCTTCAATCCGACGGAGACGGCCGACAATCTGAAGAAGTATGGCGGGTTCATCCCCGGCATCCGCCCCGGCAAGAACACGGCGGACTACCTGGACTACGTGCTCACCCGGCTGACCGTTGTGGGTGCGGCATATTTGTCCGTGGTCTGCCTATTGCCAGAAATCCTGATTTCGCAGTACGCCGTCCCGTTCTATTTTGGCGGCACCAGCCTGTTGATCGTCGTCACCGTCACGATGGACACCGTCGCGCAGATACATTCGCATCTGCTGGCGCATCAGTACGAAGGCCTGATCAAGAAGGCTAAGCTGCGGGGGAGGAGAGGATGAACTTAATTCTGCTGGGACCGCCGGGGGCCGGTAAGGGAACCCAGGCGAAGCGTCTCGAGGATCGGCACGGGCTCGTACAGCTGTCGACCGGGGACATGCTGCGCGCGGTCGTCGCCAGCGGTGCGCCGCTGGGCCAGCAGGCCAAGGAGATCATGGCCGCCGGCAAGTTGATGCCGGACGAGCTGATGATCGAGATGATCGCCGATCGAATCTCCCAGTCCGATTGCGCGGCCGGGTTCATCCTCGATGGATTTCCGCGGACGGTGCCACAGGCGGAAGCGCTTGACCGGATGCTGGCGGACAAGGGGCTGAGGCTCGACCACGTCATCGAGATGAAGGTGGACGACGCGGCCCTGGTCGACCGGATCACCGGGCGCTACACCTGCGCCAAGTGCGGCCGGGGCTATCACGACACGTTCCAGAAGCCAAGTGTCGACGGTGTCTGCGACGCGTGCGGTTCGACCGAGTTCACCCGGCGGGCCGACGACAACGCGGAGACCGTCAGCACGCGGCTGGCGGCTTACCACAAGCAGACGGCGCCGATCCTTCCCTACTACAGGGAGCGGGGAGTCCTGGAGACGGTGGACGGCATGGCCGACATCGACGAGGTGACCGACCAGATCGAGGCCCTGCTCAAAGACAAGGTGTCCTAGGACTAACCTGACGGTTGTGTGACAGACATCGGTTGACTCAAGGGGCGCGGTGAGTATACTCCGCGCTCCTTGGTTCCTGTGGAAACCGAGACCCAATACTCGTCCTGATTCGGCACGGCTGGACAGGACCGTGACCGAGACGGACGGCCCCTTACGGGCCACATATCAAAAGCTAAGGAGACGAGCGTGGCGCGTATTGCTGGCGTCAATATCCCGGCGCAGAAGCGCGTGGAGATCGGCCTGACCTACATCCATGGTATTGGACATTCCAAGGCCAAGGAAATCTGCGGTAAGGTCGCCATCCCGTCCGAGCGCCGGGTCAACGAGTTGACCGACGACGAGATCTTGAAGATCCGTGAAGTCATCGACAGCGACTATCGCGTCGAGGGTGACCTTCGTCGTCAGGTCGCCATGAACATCAAGCGGTTGATGGACCTGGGTTGCTACCGGGGTCTGCGGCACCGTAAGGGCCTGCCGGTCCGCGGCCAGCGCACGCACACCAACGCGCGCACCCGCAAGGGTCCGGCCAAGCCGATCGCTGGCAAGAAGAAGTAAGAGATAGGACGGACAGGACCCATGGCCAAGCCTTCTGCGGCATCCGCGCGCCTTCGTCGTCGCGAGCGCAAGAACATCACTTCGGGCGTCGCTCACGTCAACGCGTCGTTCAACAACACCATGATCACCATCACCGACGCGCAGGGCAACACGATCGCCTGGTCGTCGTCGGGCTCCCAGGGCTTCAAGGGCTCGCGGAAGTCGACGCCGTACGCCGCGCAGATGGCTGCCGAGGATGCGGGCCGCAAGGCCCAGGAACACGGCATGAAGACCCTCGAGGTCGAGGTCAAGGGTCCCGGTTCGGGGCGCGAGTCGGCGCTCCGCGCGCTTCAGTCGGTCGGTTTCGCGATCACGTCGATCCGTGACGTCACGCCGATCCCGCACAACGGCGTCCGTCCGCCGAAGAAGCGTCGCGTCTGATTTCCTGAGCGGATTTCTACGACGGACACTTTCATCGAAAGTGTCCTGGAGGCGTTTGCTACCGCGCCTCCGGTTGCCCGCCGTTCCGGGAAAATCGCCCATAGAGCCATCATGGGGGATCAAGCATGGGGACGGCGGCCGAGTTTGCCGAAACCCTTCCTGTCGAGGGAAGGGATTCGGCATCTCTGCGTTGGCACACCGGAATCGCGCGTCAACCCGATGGCATGAGGTCAAGACGTGATTCAGAAGAATTGGCAGGAGCTGATCAAGCCCAACAAGCTCGACATCCAGCCGGGGGACGATCCGCAGCGGACCGCCACCGTGGTTGCCGAACCCCTTGAACGCGGTTTTGGTCTCACGCTCGGCAACGCGCTCCGCCGCGTCCTGCTGTCGTCGCTTCAAGGCGCCGCAGTCACCTCGATCCAGATCGAAGGCGTGCTGCACGAGTTCTCGTCGATTCCCGGCGTTCGCGAGGATGTCACCGACATCGTCCTGAACATCAAGACCATGGGCCTGCGTCTGCATGGCGATGGTCCGAAGCGGATGCGCCTGCGCGCCGACGGCCCCGGCGAGGTTACCGCCGGCATGATCGAGACCGGACCGGACATCGAGGTGATGGACCCGGAACTGGTGATCTGCACCCTCGACACCGCCGCCCGTCTGGTGATGGAGTTGACGGTGGAGAGCGGCAAGGGATATGTCCCGGCCAGCCAGAACCGTCCCGAGGACGCGCCGATCGGCCTGATCCCGGTCGATGCGCTGTTCGCGCCGATCCGCAAGGTCTCGTACAAGGTCGACAACACCCGCGTTGGGCAGGTCACCGACTATGACCGGTTGTCGATGCAGGTCGAGACCAACGGCGCCGTGTCGCCGGAGGACGCGGTGGCCCTGGCCGCCCGCATCCTGCAGGACCAGTTGCAGCTCTTCATCAACTTCGAGGAGCCGACCCACGCGGTCGCCGAGGAGCGTGGCGAGGAGCCGCCGTTCAACAAGAACCTCCTGCGCAAGGTGGACGAACTGGAACTGTCGGTCCGGTCGGCCAACTGCCTGAAGAACGACAACATCGTCTACATCGGCGATTTGGTCCAGAAGACCGAGGCGGAAATGCTCCGCACTCCCAACTTCGGTCGGAAGTCGTTGAACGAGATCAAGGAAGTCCTGTCCCAGATGGGTCTCCACCTGGGCATGGAAATCCCGAATTGGCCGCCCGAGAACATCGAGGAACTGGCCAAGCGTCTCGAAGAGCCGTACTAAGCGTCACCCATCGGACGTTCGTTTTTCGTCGGCCGTACCGGCACCCGCCCCAAGCGGGCCGGGCGGTCGATATCACCATCGGTCCCGTGAGCGGGGCCAAGCCAGAGGAAGGAGTACGCAACCATGCGTCACGGTATGAGCGGCCGGAAATTCAATCGGACCTCCAGCCACCGGAAGGCCATGTTCAGCAACATGGCGGCCGCGCTGATCAAGCACGAGCAGATCAAGACCACCCTTCCGAAGGCGAAGGACCTGCGTCCGATCGTCGAGAAGCTGATCACGCTCGGCAAGAAGGGCGGCCTGCACAATCGACGTCTGGCCTACGCGCAGCTGCGTGACGACGCCATCGTCGCCAAGCTGTTCGGCCCGCTGGCCGAACGCTATGCCGGCCGTCCGGGCGGCTACAGCCGCGTTCTGAAAGCCGGCTTCCGCTATGGCGACGCCGCGCCGTTGGCCTTCATCGAATTGGTCGAGCGGGACACCGCCGCCAAGGGCTTGGATAGCGGCCCGGTGATGATCAACGACGAGGACGAAGCCGAGGGTTGATCGGTTCAGTCCCAAGGTGAGAGAAACGAAAGGCAGCCTCCGGGCTGCCTTTCGCGTTTACGCCAACATCGTCCCGTCCTTCGGAGTGCCGGTCATGGTGTCAAAGTCGAATTCCATGCGTCGCGTCGCCCTGGCGCTCTGCTGCCTGGTCTTGGCGGCATGCGGCACCCCCGATCGCCCACCCCGCGGGGAGGCGTCGCCGCCACCGCCTCGCGGTTCCGGGATGCCCGTTCCGCAGCCCAATGGCGGGACGTGGGCCAATCCCCAGGGAGATGACTCGCGGGCGAACTCCACACGGGACGACCGCTATTCCTGCAGACGAGCCTGTGAGCGTGACTACTCCATCTGCATGGATACCGAGGCGGCGAGCCGGGGCGGCCTCACCGGCACCTCATCCTACGCCGCCCAGACCTGCGAGCGGCGGCTTGGCATGTGCAACGTTCGATGCAATTAGCGCGGAGCCAGTCTCCAGCCTCTTCCTCAAGGCGAGGCGAATACCCAGATCTCGGTTCATGATGCCGCAGCTTTTCCTTTCCCGTTTCGTCCTCGCAATGGTGGTGTGCTTGGGGTTCGCCAGCCCCACGATCGCCCAGCAACGCGCCATTCCCGACTCGCGTCAGCAGATCTCGCTGTCCTTCGCGCCACTGGTCAAGCAGACGGCACCCGCCGTGGTGAACATCTATACCCGTAGGGTGATCCAGCAGCGCGCTTCCCCCCTGTTCGACGATCCATTCTTCCAGCGATTCTTTGGCCAGTCCGCGCCCCGGGGACTGCCCCGCGAGCGGGTGGAGCGGTCGCTGGGCTCCGGCGTCATCGTGGCGCCGGACGGGCTGATCGTCACCAACGACCATGTCGTCAAGGACAGCGACCAGATCACGGTCGTCCTCGCCGACCGGCGCGAGTTCGAGGCGCGGGTGGTGTCCACCGATGGCAAGACCGACCTGGCGATCCTCAGGATCACGCCGCCGCGCGGCGAGCGGCTGCCCTTCCTGGCGCTGCACGACAGCGACGAGTTGGAGGTCGGCGATCTTGTGCTCGCGATCGGCAATCCGTTCGGCGTTGGTCAGACCGTGACCAGCGGCATCGTCTCCGCCTTGGCGCGGACGGCGGTGGGGGTCAGCGATTTCAATTTCTTCATTCAGACCGACGCGGCGATCAACCCCGGTAATTCCGGCGGTGCCCTGGTGGCGATGGATGGCCGGCTGGTCGGCATCAATTCGGCGATCTACTCGCGCAGTGGCGGATCAATCGGCATTGGCTTCGCGATCCCGTCGAACATGGTCCGCACCGTCATCGACGCGGTCAACAGCGGTGGCAAACTGGTGCGGCCCTGGCTGGGTATCGATGGCCAGCAGGTCACCGGCGACATCGCCAGTTCATTGGGGCTGGCCCGCCCCGCCGGCGTCCTGGTCAACGCGATCGATCCCAAGAGCCCCGCGGCACAGGCGGGACTTCGAGTAGGCGACGTCATCTCGGCGATCAACGGCCGCGAGGTCGACGATCCCGACTCGCTGCGCTTCCGCGTCGCGACCCTGCCGGTCGGCAGTCAGGTCGCCTTGACGGTGGCCCGCCGGGGAACCAACCAGAGCGTGGCCTTCAAGGCGATAGCACCCCCGGAGAACCCGCCGCGCGACACGACGCCGCTCGGCGGACGTCAACCGCTGGCCGGCGCCACCGTCGCCAACCTCTCGCCGGCCCTGGCGGAGGAGATCGGCTTCTCCGGGGTGGCCCAAGGTGTCGTGATCCTGGAGGTGGCGCGCAACAGTCCGGCGGCCCGCGTCGGCGTCGAACCCGGTGACGTGGTGCTTCGGATCGATGAGCGCGAGGTCTCCAGCGTCAGCCAGTTGGGCAGATTGATCGCGCGCCCGCAGCAAACCTGGAAGGTGACGGTCCGGCGGGGTGACAAGGTGCTGACATCGACGGTGGCGGGATGACGCTGTTCTCGGCGTCCGCCCCACGTCCGCTGGCCGACCGGCTGCGCCCCAGGACCTTGGCCGAGGTCGTTGGACAGGATCATCTGCTGAAACCGTCCGGGCCAGTCGGCCGGATGGTCGCCAGCCACCGCTTGGCGTCGATGATCCTGTGGGGGCCGCCGGGCTGTGGCAAGACGACGATCGCGCGCCTGCTGGCCGATCAGACCGAGTTCCATTTCGAACCGCTGTCGGCCGTTTTTTCCGGTGTCGCCGACCTGCGGAAGGTGTTCGACGCCGCCAAGCAGCGGCGCGGCGCCGGGCGCGGCACCCTGTTGTTCATCGACGAGATCCACCGCTTCAACCGCAGCCAGCAGGACGGCTTCCTGCCCTATGTCGAGGACGGCACCGTCACGCTGGTTGGCGCCACCACCGAAAACCCGTCGTTCGAACTGAACGCGGCGCTGCTGTCGCGCGCCCAGGTGTTCGTGCTCAATCGGCTCGACGACGCGGCGCTCGAACTGCTGCTGACCCGTGCCGAGGCGGAGACCAGGAAGAAGCTGCCGCTCGATCCCGACGCGCGGCAGGCGGTCAAGGCGATGGCGGACGGTGATGGACGGTTCCTGCTGAACCTGTGCGAGGAGTTGTTCGCGCTGGCTCCGGACAAGCCGCTCGACACGACGACCTTGATTGGCACCATCCAGCGGCGGGCTCCCCTCTACGACAAGTCGCAGGAGGGCCATTACAACCTGATCAGCGCCCTGCACAAATCGGTGCGCGGGTCCGACACCGACGCGGCGCTGTATTGGCTGGCCCGCATGCTGGCCGGCGGCGAGGACCCGCGCTTCATCGCGCGGCGCTTGGTCCGGATGGCGGTCGAGGACATCGGTCTCGCCGATCCGCAGGCGCTTCCCCAGGCGCTCGCCGCTTGGGAGACCTATGAGCGGCTGGGGTCGCCCGAGGGTGAGTTGGCCTTGACCCAATGCGTGATCTACATGGCGACGGCGCCCAAATCCAACGCCGCCTACAGCGCTTCCAAGGCGGCGATGCGGTCGGCTAGGGAGACCGGGTCGCTGATGCCGCCGATGCACATCCTCAACGCGCCGACCAAGCTCATGAAGGGATTGGGTTACGGCAAGGGGTACGAGTACGACCACGACACGCCGGAAGGTTTCAGCGGCCAGAACTACTTCCCCGACGGCATGCCGCGCCAGAACTTCTACCGGCCGCCCGAGCGCGGCTTCGAGCGGGAAATCCGTAAGCGGCTGGATTACTGGAGCAAGCTGCGCGCCCAGAAAGCAGCCGATCCGGATGCGGAATGACGGGCAGCTTCGATAGCTTCATCGGCATCGACTGGTCTGGGGCCACCGGCAAACGCTACCAGGGCATCGCCGTCGCCGAATGTGGGCGCGGCAGGGCGGCTCCCCACCTCATCCGACCCCCCACGGCCGGACGGGTCTGGACACGGACCCAGGTGCTGGATTGGCTCGACCAGCGCGTCGATCAGGGTGGCAGGCTATTGATCGGCATCGACTGTGCCTTCTCCCTGCCATTCGATACGGCGGCGGCATGGTTGCCCAGGGGTGCGGGCGATGTCTTCGCGTTGTGGGATCTGGTCGAGCGGGCGTGCCAAGCCGATGCCGATCTGTTCGGCGGCGCCTTCCCGCGCGATCCGGCCTACGCGGCGGGTTACTGGACGGCTGGGCCCCGGGTCGAGAGCTTCCACCTCGGCCGCAGGGCCACGGAGGACGCTTGCCGAGCGGGTGGGTACGGCTCGCCGGAAAGTCCGTTCAAGCTGATCGGGGCGAAGCAGGTGGGGAAGGGTGCCCTGGCCGGCATGCGCTTGCTCCGGGCGCTCCGGGCGCGTCGGAACGATGTCAAGGTCTGGCCCTTCGAGCCGCCGAGCAGCGGCGCCACCATCGTGGAGATCTATCCGCGCTTGTTCCTGATGCGGGTCGGCTGGGGCACGCGCAAGGTACGCAGTTGGGCCGACCTGAACGCTTGCCTAGATCGTCTCGATACCGATCCAATCGAGGACAACCAGTCACAGCCCACCGATCATGAAACCGACGCCCTGGTCTCCGCCGCTGGGTTGCGGGCTTTGTCCCACGACCCTCGGGTCTGGGCACCTCCGGGGCTGAACGATCGCGCGCGCCGCCAGGAAGGCTGGATCTTCGGTGTTGGACAGTCGAAACGTTAACCGCCATCGCTTGCCGTGGGCCCTCCGTCCGGCTACGGTGCGCCCCTTCACTGAGGAAAACGGGTCGCATGACGTTCTCTCCAGCCCTGCTGCTCGCGGTCGCCGCTGGTGGAGCCGCGGGATCGGTCGCGCGCTTCATGGCCCTGATGGTGATCGGCCGGTGGCTCGACGGAGGGTTTCCCTTCGGCACGCTGGTGGTCAACGTCATCGGCTCGTTCGTCATGGGCGTGTTGGTCGAACTGTTCGCGCTGGCCTGGAACCCCTCGATGGAGATACGGGCGTTCCTGACCATCGGGGTGCTTGGCGGGTTCACGACCTTTTCCACGTTCTCGCTGGATGTCGCGGTGCTGATGCAGCGGGGCGAACTGGCGTCCGCCGCGCTCTATACGGTCGTTTCGGTGTTGTTTTCGGTCGGCGGATTGTTCGCCGGCTTGTATTTGATCAGGGGCATTGTCGGGTGAGCGAAGTCGAAACACGGATCGTCCAGGCCGAGGAGTCGGAGATCCGGCTCGACCGCTGGTTCAAGCGGCATTTCCCGCAGGTCAACCACGGTCACTTGGAAAAGCTGCTGCGCACCGGGCAAGTCCGCGTCGACGGCAAGCGGGCGAAGGCCAATGTCCGGCTGGAGACCGGCCAGTCGGTCCGTGTCCCGCCGCTTGGCGACCTGTCCGACGACGGGCAAACCAGCGCGTCGAAGCCCAAGGTCAGCCGGCGCGACGCCGCCGAGATCCAGGGGCGCGTGCTCTACCGCGACGCCGACGTGCTGGTGATCGACAAGCCGCCGGGGCTGGCGGTCCAGGGCGGCACCGCGACGCCAAAGCATCTCGACGCCATGCTGGACGCGCTCCAGTTCGACGCGGACGAGCGGCCGAAGCTGGTCCACCGACTGGACAAGGACACCTCGGGCGTCCTCGTGCTGGCCCGCAACACCTTCGCGGCGGCCAAGCTGGCCGCGTCTTTCCGTGGCAAGGACGCGCGCAAGTATTATTGGGCGATGACCGTCGGTGTGCCTCGGCCGTTCCAGGGCAAGGTGGACGCTCCCCTGGCCAAGGAACCGACCGGACGGGGCGAGCGGGTCGCGGTCGACGACGAGGATGGCAAGCGGGCCGTCAGCCTGTATCAGGTGATCGAGCACGCCAACAAGAAGGCGGCTTGGGTCGCCCTGTGGCCGTTGACCGGCCGCACCCACCAGCTTCGCGTCCACATGCAGGCGATCGGCACGCCGATCCTTGGCGACGGCAAATATGGGGGACCCGAGGCCTTCCTGGAAGGTTCGGGGGTTTCCGGCAAGCTCCACTTGCATGCCCGGCGCCTGATCCTGCCGCACCCGCGGGGCGGCAGGATCGACGTCACGGCACCGCTGCCCGATCATATGGCGCAGACTTGGGACTACTTCAGCTTCGACAAGGAGAACGACGGCGATCCCTTCGCCTCGTATGAATGATCCGCGTTTTCGTGCCCCCGTTTTCGTATTGAAGGTTTCGTGCTATGGGACGGCACGACGAAAATCAAGAAGTGCGGCCACCATGTCCCTGAGCGTCTCGAAGCGTTTGCGCCTGGCCCTGTTCGACTGCGATGGAACCCTGGTCGACAGCCAGTTCGCGATCGTCGCCGCGATGAACGCGGCCTTCGTGGGCATGGGGTTGCCGGCCCCGGATGCCGCCTCGGTGCGGCGCATCGTCGGCTTGCCGCTGGTCCACGCGATAGCCGTGCTGCATCCAAGCGGCCAGGAGCGGCTGCACCGGGCGCTGGCGGATCGTTACAAGCTGGCCTTCGCGGACGCCCGCAACAGGGGCGTCCACGACGAACCGCTGTTCCCCGGCATCCGCGAGGCTTTGGCCGCGATCGAGGACGCTGGCCTGCTGTTGGGAGTGGCGACCGGCAAATCCAGGCGTGGCCTCGTCGCCACCCTGGACCACCATGGCCTGCTCGACCGGTTCACGACGCTCCAAACATCCGACACCGGGCCGGGCAAACCGCATCCGGACATGGTGTTCCGGGCACTGGCCGATACCGGAGTGGACGCCGCCGACACCATCGTCATCGGCGACACGAGTTTCGACATGCTGATGGCGGGCAGCGCCCGCGCGGGTGCCGTGGGGGTGGCTTGGGGTTATCACGAGACGGCGGAGTTGACGAAAGCCGGGGCGCTGCGCATCTGCCAGACGGCGGACGAACTCCCTGCCGCGATCCTGGCGCTGCTCGACCGCGAAACCGCCGATCAGGCGCAATGGGTGAAGTGAGAGATGAAGCGGTTCTACAAGGAAGTCACGGTCGCGGAAACCGAGGCCGGACACGAGGTCCGGCTTGATGGAAGGCCCTTGCGCACTCCCGCCAAGGCGCCGCTGGTGCTGCCCAAGCCCGATCTGATGCGCGCGATCGCCGAGGAGTGGGACGGGCAGGTCGAACATATCAAGCCGGCCCAGATGCCGATCACCCAGCTCGCCAGCACCGCGATCGACCGGATCCCGGCGCAACGGGACGAGATCGTCAAGGCCGTCGCGGCCTATGGCGCGACCGACCTGCTGTGTTACCGCGCCGATCAGCCGATCTCATTGGCGGAGCGGCAGGCCACCGTCTGGCAGCCGCTGCTGGACTGGGCCTCCGTCCGCTATGGCGCGACTTTGCACGTCCATGTCGGCATCATGCCGCGGCCCCAGCCGGAGGACGCTTGCGTCCGGCTGGCGCGTGAGGTCGAGAACCTGGACGACCTGATCCTGGCCGGAGTGCAGAACGCCACGTCCGAGTTGGGGTCGCTGGTGCTGGCCCTTGCCCTTCTGGAACGCAGGGTGTCCGCCGAGGAGGCCTATGCCGCGGCCCAGCTAGATGAGACCTTCCAGATCGAGCAGTGGGGCGAGGATCGGGAAGCCATGATCCGGCGCGCCAACTTGAAGGCGGACATCATCGCGACGCGCCGCTATCTGGATCTGGTCCGGGCGTGAATGGTATCATCCCGAACCAGTTATCACCGGACAGGCTGACGGCGACCATGACACTCGACCAGATCGAAGCCAAGATGCGGAAGCGGCTGTCCCAGTTCCGGGCGTTCAACGGCGCCGCCAAATTCGACTTCGGCAAGGATGGGCTGCTCAGGCTCGACGCCAGCAAAAGCCCAGCGACACTACATCGCGAGGACGGCGAGGCGGTCTGCACCATCCGGATGACACTGGACAACTTCGACAGGATGCTCGACGGCGAGCTGAACCCGACGCTGGCTTTCGCGACCGGCAAGCTGAAGGTCCAGGGTTCGATGGGTTCCGCGCTCAAGCTGGCGGCCCTGCTCGAGGAGTGAGGCGTGGCGCCCGAGCGTTGTTTTCCGCTGATTCGGGTTCCACCGCGGCCCGTTCCAGCAGGAAATCGCGGAACGTCGCCGCCGCCGGGGGCGGGGTGCGCCCCGCCTTCAACACCAGGGTGATCGGCCGGCGCAGTCGCGGCTCGACGATGGGGAGCGCTGGGATCGCCGGTTCCAGGCGCAGCTCGATCGCGGTGGAGGGCAGGATCGCGATGCCCAGCCCGGCCCGCACCAGGCCCAGGGCGGTGCTCATATAGGTCACCTCATAGGCCGGTTTCGCCAGATGGCCCAAGTCGGCGAAGGCCCTGTCGGTCAGGCGCCGCACGCTGCTCCCGACATCCATCAGGATCAGCGGTTCCCCGGCCAGCCGCTCCAACCGGACCTCCCGTTCCGAACACAGGGGATGCCCGACCGGGACGACCGCCCGCATCTCGTCCTCGAACAGCGGCGCCATCCTCAGATCGGCTTCGGGTTCCAGATCGGCGCCGATGCCGAGATCGACCACTTCGTCTCGGACCATGGCGTTGATCCGATCAACCACCGAATCCCGCACCGTCACCCGAATATGGGGATGGCGCTCCTTGAAACGGGCGATCAGCGGCGGCAGCACCGTCGCGGCGACGCTGGGCAGGGCGGCGATCCGGACCACGCCGTACCGCATCGCCGCGATTTCCCGGGTGCCGGAGACGACGGCGTCCATCTCGCCCATCAACCGCGTCAGGACGGGCAGCAGTTCGCGCCCCATCCGCGTCAGATCGACCGACCGCGTGTTCCGGTCGAACAGCTTGACGCCCAGCGCCTGCTCCAGCTGGCGGATCTGAACGGTCAACGCCGGCTGCGATAGGTTCAAGAGGTCGGCGGCCCGGGTGAAGCTGCCGAAACGCGCCACGACGATGAAGGCTCGGATCTGGCGAAGCTCCATATTCATTAAGAGATTTTATCACTGAGATCAAAAAGTTTCAATTCACCTATGGCTGCCGAGTCTTTATCAAAACCGCCAATAAATCGGGTGCCCTCAGCCAGACCAAGCATCCTGGACCAAGCCGCCGCTGAAGAGCCGCTGATCAACGATAAACAAAAGGAGAGGAAATGTTAGCCGCCCTTGGCTTCGCGACCATCACCATATTCCTGATCGCGATCATGACGAAGCGCGTGTCCGTGCTCGTCGCCCTGGTTCTGATCCCCGTCGTGTTCGGCTTGCTTGCCGGCGCCGGTCCCGATCTGGGCAAGATGATGCTCGACGGTATCATCAAGGTGGCGCCGGTCGGCGTCATGATCATCTTCGCCGTGCTCTATTTCGGATTGATGCTCGATGTCGGGCTGTTCGATCCGATGGTTTCCGCCTTGCTGAAGGCGGTCAAAGGCGATCCGGTCAAGGTGGCGCTCGCCACCGCAGCGCTCGCCATGATCGTCTCGCTGGACGGCGATGGCGCCACCACCTTCCTGATCACGATATCCGCGATGCTGCCGCTCTACCAGCGCCTTGGCATGGACCGCCTCGTGCTGTCGGGCATCGTCTGCCTGGGAGCGGGTGTCATGAACATCCTGCCGTGGGGCGGGCCGACCGTCCGCGCCATGGCGGCTCTCAAGGCCGATAGCTCGGTCGTGTTCAATCCCGTGGTTCCGGCCATGCTCGCCGGCATCGCCTGGGTCCTGTTCGTGGCATTCATGTTCGGCCTGCGCGAGCGGCGGCGGCTCGGCGTGGTCACGCTCCACCAGCCGGTCAGTGTCGGCGCCGCCGCCACTCCGGCGTCTCGGCTGGGCGGCGATGCCGGGGACCCGCCCGGCGACTTGGATGGCAAGAAGATCGCGTTGGGCAATCCGCTGCTGTTCTGGTTCAACGTGGCGCTGACGGTGGTTTTGATCATCGGCCTGCTGATGTCGTTGCTGCCCCTGCCTGTCCTGTTCATCCTGGCCTTCTCGATCGCCCTGCTGGTCAATTATCCCCGTTGGGAGGACCAACAGAAGCATCTGGTGTCCCACGCCTCCAGCGTCGTCACCGTGTCGACCATGATCTTCGCGGCCGGCATCTTCACCGGCGTGCTGACGGGCACCAAGATGATCGAGGCGATGGCCTCCGCCACGGTGTCGGTCATTCCCGACGCGGCGGTGGGCTACCTGCCGATCATCGTCGCGGTCCTCAGCATGCCGCTCAGCCTCGTCTTCACGCCCGACGCGTTCTACTTCGGCGTGCTGCCGGTGCTGGCGCACGCCGCGTCCACGCTCGGCCTCGATCCCGTCCTGATCGGCCGCGCCGCGATCCTGGGTCAGATGACCACCGGCTTCCCGCTCAGCCCCCTGACGGCGTCGACCTTCATCCTGATCGGCTTGAGCGGCGTCACCCTTGGCGACCATCAACGGTTCATCTTTCCCTGGGCATTCGGCACCACGCTGGTGATGACCGCCGTCGCCTACGCCACCGGCGCGATCTGATACGCCACCGGCGCGATCTGAGGAGACTATCGACATGGTACGCATCGGCTGCGGCGCCGGCTTCGGCGGCGACCGTCTGGAACCCGCCGTGAAATTGCTGGAGGAGGGCGGCCTCGACTACCTCGTGCTGGAGTGCCTCGCGGAGCGGACGATCGGGCTTGGGCAGAAGCGCCGGATGCGCGACCCGGAAGCGGGATTCGATCCGCTGCTGGAGCGGCGCCTTCGTCCCCTGCTGCCTTTGCTGAAACGCCACGGCACGCGGATCGTCACCAACATGGGGTCGGCCAATCCCCTGGCGGCGGGGCACCGGATCGTGCGGCTGGCGGAGGAGGCCGGCATCGCCCTGACGGTGGCCGTCGTCACCGGCGACGATGTCCTCGACATCCTCGATCCGCGGGTGCCGTCCCTGGAGACCGGCAGGCCGCTGGCCGATCATGGCCGTATCCTGTCGGCCAACGCCTATCTCGGGGCCGACGCCTTGATGCCGGCGCTCCAATCCAGCGCCGACGTGGTGATCACCGGTCGGGTCGCCGACCCGTCGCTGGTGGTGGCGCCACTGGCCCATCATTTCGGCTGGGATCTCGGTGATAGCGACAGGTCCGGCGGCGACAGGATCGGGCAGGCGACGGTGATCGGCCACCTGCTGGAATGCGCCGGGCAGATCACCGGCGGCTACTTCGCCGATCCTGGCCGCAAGGACGTCGCGGGCTTGGCGGACCTGGGCTTCCCCTTCGCCGAGGTCGGCGCCGACGGCCACTGCGCGCTCGGCAAGCTGCCGGGAACCGGCGGGACCATCACGGTTGCCACCGTCAGGGAACAGTTGCTCTACGAGGTGACCGATCCGTCCGGCTACATCACGCCCGACGCCATCGCCGACTTCCGGAATGTCAGGATCACCGCCACTGGCCAGGACCGTGTCGAAGTCACCGGCGGCACGGCGCGGCCCCGTCCCGACACGCTGAAGGTCAGCGTCGGCTATCATGCCGGCTTCGTGGGCGAGGGGGAAATCTCCTACGCCGGCGCCAACGCGCTCGCGCGCGCCAGATTGGCCGGCGAGATCCTGCGGGACCGGCTGAAGCCCCTTTTCCCCGATTTGGCGGTCGAATGCCTCGGTGGCGAGGCGTACCGCCACGGCTTCCTCGATGGACAAGCCCCCACGGTCGAATACCGACTACGGCTGGTCGGCCGGGCCGCCAGCGGCGAGATCGCCGGCGAGATCGGACGCGAGGTCGAGGCGATGCTGACCAATGGTCCCGCCGGAGGTGGCGGTGCCCGCAAGCTCGTTCAGGAGACGGTCGGCATCGTCTCCACCCTGGTGGACCGGTCGAGGATCCGCCCCCAAGTCACCGTCCTGGAGAGCGCCCGATGAGGATTCGCCTGCACGAGATCGCCCATTGCCGCGCCGGCGACAAGGGCGACACCTCCACCCTGTCGCTGTTCGCCTTCGACGAGGCGGACTATCCGCTGCTGTGCCGGGAAGTCACGGGCGATCGGGTCAAGCGCCACCTGTCGCGCACCATCAAGGGTGACGTCGCCCGATTCGAGATGCCGAACGTCTCGGCGCTTCAATTCGTCTGCCAGCACGCCTTGCGCGGCGGTGTCACGACCTCCCTGGCGATCGATCCCCACGGCAAGTGCCTGAGTTCAGAGCTGTTGGAGCTGGAGATCGACGTGACGGATTCCTGACGTCCCAGATGACGGCGACCGCGACGGATGCGCCAGATTAACGTTAATGTAATATGAAGGCGGGATGATCGTTCAGCGCCGGATGTTTGGGCCGGCGGATGTTGCAGGAGGTTGCCGTGACGATCGAGGTCGGCCAGTGCTTCGTCAAGACCGGTGCCGCGTATCCCGATGTCTGGCAGGTGGCCAGCATCGCAGAGCCTCCCGGCTTCGTCGCCCATGCCCGGCTGGTCCGGCTGGCGAACCCCGACGATCGCAAGACGCTGTCCCTGGTCGCCCTGGGGGACCGCCGCCAGTTCGTTCCGCACCATGGCGGCGAGATCCTGAAACGGCGGCTGGGCAACTTGGCCTGACACCCGCCGGGAGAGGGGACCGGCGCGTCAGGCGACGGGGTTCAAGGCGTCCAATGTCGCCGCCAAGGCCGCTTCCAGGCTGTTCAGCAGTTGCGCCGAATACTCCGGCGAATGGCTGGTGTCCTCCAGCATGTGGGCGATCGCCTGGATCCGTGTGGCGCCGAAGCTGGCGGCCACCCCTTTCAGCGTGTGGGCGGCCCGCCGTGAGGTGACCGCGTCCCCGGCGAGCAGCCCGGCACGCAGGGTGTCCAACTCCTCGCGCACCGACTCCGGGAACATCTGTATCATCAGGTCATAGCTGTCGCCGATCGACGCCCGCAATTCCTCCAGCCTACCGATATCGACCAACGGTAGCCGCACCAGCAGGTCGGTACCCGGCGCCGCATCCGCGCACGCCATCACGGGTATGGCGGACACCGGAGACCGCGCGCCGCCGTCCTCCGCCCGCCCGGCGCCCCCGTCAAGATCCCCGTCGCCCGCCAGGGCATCGATGGCCGATGCCAAAGCGGTCCAATCGATCGGCTTCGTGAAGTATCCGTCCAGCCCGGCTTCCAGATGGCGTTGCCGATTGCCCGACGCCACGTCGGCGGTCAGCGCCACGATCGGAACCCGGCCGGCGGCACCGGGAAGCCTCCGGATTTCGCGCGTCGCCGACGCGCCGTCGAGCACCGGCATCTGCATGTCCATCAGGATCATGTCATAGCCGCCATGACGGGCCGCTTCCACGGCCGCCTGGCCATCCTCCACCGCCGTGGCGGTATGGCCCAGCCGCTCCAGCATCTTGACCACCAGCAGGCGATTGACCTCGTTATCCTCCGCCAGCAGGATCCTTACACCCCGCTTCGCGGCAGCCGGAAAGGTCATCACGGGCTTCGCGGGCGGTGGCTCGGCGTGCCCCCTGGTCAGCCGCACCGTGAAATGGAAGGTCGATCCAGCACCGGGAGCGCTCTCGACCCCGATCTCACCCCCCATGGCCTCGACCAGCCGCTTGCAGATCGCCAGCCCCAGTCCCGTGCCGCCGAATCGCCGGGTGGTCGTGGTATCGGCTTGGACGAAAGCCTCGAACAAGCGCGAGCGTTGTTCCTCGGTCAGTCCCATCCCAGAATCGCTGACCTCGAAGCGCAGCGATACCCCATCGTCGGCGTCATCGGTCCGATGCCCGGCCAGACGGACCTGGATGCCGCCCGTCTCGGTGAACTTCAGCGCGTTGCCCACGAGGTTGAACAGAACTTGGCGGAGCCGGGTCGGGTCGCCGCGCACCACCCCGGGAGCGTCCGCCGGGACATCGGCGGTCAGCGTCACGCCCTTTTCGACGGCCCGGCCGGAGAACAGGTGGAGCACGTCGTCGACGATCCGGCGCAGGTCGAAGTCAATCTCCTCGATCAGCAGATGCCCCGCTTCGATCTTGGAGAAATCCAGCACGTCGTTGAGGATCGTCAGCAGGATGCCGGCCGACGCGCCCAATGTCCTGACATAGCCGCGCTGTTCGTCCGACAGCGGCGTTCCGTTCAGCAGGTCGACCATCCCCATGACGCCGGTCATGGGAGTCCTCAGCTCATGGCTCATCATGGCGAGGAACTGGGATTTGGCGTCGCTCGCCTGCTCGGCGATCCGGCGGGCCACGTCCAGGTCGACCGCCAGCTTCCGCAGTTCGACGGCTTGGGCCGCCAGCCGGTCACTGGCTTCGCGAAGCTCCTGCTCATAGCGGATTCGTTCGGTCACCTCGCGCATCGAGGTCAGTATCCCGGCCCCGTGGTCACGCGTGCCCTCCAGCCTGCCGGACACGCTTTCGAACCACAGCCAGCGCCCATCCCGGTGGCGCAGGCGGAACACGGCCGATCCCGCCGGCCCGACCCGTTCGCCCGACCGTGTCAACTCGGCCACCGGTAGGTCGTCGGGATGGACGAATTCCTCCAGCCGCCGACCGATCATGTCATTTGGCTCGATCCCAAGCTGCGCTTGGCACGACGGCGACACGTAGATCATCGTCGTGTCCGGCGCGTGAAGCGAGATGATGTCGGTTGCGCTGTCGGCCAGCAGCCTCATCCTCTGCTCGCTCTCGACCAGGGCGGCCTGGGTCCGCTTCCGGTCGGTGATGTCGCGCAGGATGCCGGTGAACAGCGAGTCGCCGCCGGCCACGGCGCTGATCGCCAGATCCAGATCCACCAGCTTTCCGTCGGATCGGCGACCTTGGACCTCGCGGCCGACCCCGACGATGCGGTTGACGCCGGTCGCGACATGGGCATCGATGAAGCCTTGGTGCGCCGCCGCCATGTCGACGCTCATCAGCATCTCGATGCTCCGGCCGATCACCTCGTCGGCCAGGTATCCGAAGATCGCCTCCGCCGCCTTGTTGAAGTCGCGCACGGTGCCGCGCCCGTCGATCGTGATGATCGCGTCGGCGGCCGTGTCCAGGATCACCTTGAGCCGCCTCTCGCTTTCGCGGATCTTCGCCTCCTGCTCGCGCAGGCGCGTGATGTCGGTCTGGATGCAGACGACGCCGCCGTCACGGGTGCGCCGCTCAGATACCCGGAAATGCCTGCCGTCCGCCAGCCGCTGTTCGGCCGGTGTATCGGGCGGGAAGCGGTGCGCCGCCACCCGCTCCGCGATCCACGCCTCCCGGTTCGCTATCGCCCGCCCATCCAGGAGTCGCCGGCTGTCCAAGCCGGCGCGCAGGATGTCCTCGAAGGTCGCTCCGGTCGGCGTGTCGAAGGCATCCAGGTGCGGCGTGTTGGCGGCGAAGTTCTCGTTGTACAACACCAGCCGATCGTCCGCGTCATAGAGGGCGAAACCTTCGGAGATGCTGTCGATCACCTCGCGCAGGCTCCGCTGCGCCGTCCGCATGCCTTCCTCGGCCAGCTTGCGGTCGGTGATGTCGGTGCCGACGCTTTGATAGCCGACGATGCGGCCGCCCTCGTCGGTCAGGGCAACGTTGCGCCAGCGGATCCAGCGCTGTTCGCCCGATGGCGTGACCACGGCGTTCTCGTTGACGAGTTCGATCGGCTCGCCTTCCACCTTCTCGCCCAGATGGTCGAACAGCGCGGTCACCCGCGCGCGGTCCGAAGGCGTCAGGGCGTCGGCGAACCTCTGGCCCAGGATGGCTTCCGGAGGAACGCCCAGCAGGCGGGCGTAGGCGTCGTTGACATAGGTCAGGGTCGTGTCGGGTAGGAACCGCGATATCAGGTCCTGCTGCTCGTCCAGCACGCCCTGATAGAGTGCCCGTGTCCGTTGGGCCTCCCGTTCGGCGGCCCGGCGCGCCGAGACGTCGGTGGCTGTGCCGAGCAGGCGGGCGACCCCGCCGGTCTCGTCGAACAGGGGAACCAAAGTGATTCGCGCGGAGCGGGCGCGCCCGTCATCCAGGAAGTCGCGGTCGAATTCCACCGCTTCCCCGGTATCCAGGCACGCGAGACAATGATCGCTGAAATCCGCCGACAGCGCGGCGAAGAACGCCGTCGAACGCTGGTTTCCGCCGATTTGTCGGAAAGACCGGTCTTTCCGCGCGTCGATCACGAATGTCGGGGTGCCGATCCCTTCGATGATCCGCCGCAAGTCGGTCTCGGCACAGGTCGCGAGCATCGGTGCGTCTGGTCTTTCCCGGTTCGATCGACGCGGAGCGTCGAGCCGACGCGCGCACTCCAAAAGGGTCATGCCATGGCGCGGACCCCTCCGATGTATAGAAAGCTTCTCCCTTTCGTCAATTCGGACGTGCCGTCGCTTCAAATCGGTCGCAGCGCGCCGGCGCGCGTCGTAGTGTCATGGGGTATCGTGGAGGGGTATCGAGGATGGGAGTACGGGTGGCGGGAAACCGATGGATGAGATGAGGGATCTGGCTGGCTTGGGCTCGAAGCCCTTGTTCGAGCGCGCCCGCGAGCGCCTTCTGGCGGGCGATCTCGATGCGGCCGACACGCTTCTCCAGCGGGGGCGTTCCTTGGCACCCGACGACGGGGCCATGGCGTATCTCCATGGTCTCTGCCTCATGCGGCGCGGTGACGGCGCCGCGGCCGCCACCGCCTTCACCATCGCCAGCCGCGCCGATCCCCGGGATGGCCGGGCCGTCCTGATGCTGACCCGAGCCTTGCGTGACATCGGGCACACCGCCGAGATGGGCCGCCTGCGGGCCGAACTGGCGCGTGACCATCCCAACGATGCGGCCCTCCTGGGCGAAATCGCCTCGGATCTGCTGGAGGAGGGCGACGAGCCCACCGCCGCCGCCCTGCTCGAGCGCGTGATCGAGGTGGCGCCGGACGACCCCGGAGCACTCCACAACCTCGGCGTCGCCTGCGCCCGTCTGGGCAGCCTGGAGCGCGCCGAGACCCTGCTGCGCCGTGCCTTGGCGAAGGGGGACAGGGGGAAGGAAGGCGGCCAGTCGCGGCGGCGAGACGCGTCGGAAGCGGTCTTGGCGGGCGTGCTGGCGACGCGCGGCTTTGGTGACGAGGCCACGACGATCGCGAGGGGACTGCTCGAACGCGGCGCCGAGGTCGTCCACGCTTGGACGGTTCTCGGCACCGTGGCGGCGAGGCGACGGCGGTTCGGCGAAGCGGTCGATGCCTTGCTGGAGGCGGAGGCGCTCGCCCCCGATGATCCCGGCGTCCTGTCCAATCTGGCGGGCGCGCTCGATGACGGTGGCCGCCGGATCGAGGCGCTGGAGCGGTGGCGCCGCCTGGCGGCGACGGGTCACGCCGATGCCGCCGCTCGGGTCCGGCTGGCGACGCGGACACCCGCGGTCGGCGAGGCTATCCGGCGGCTGTTTCCACTGTCTGGGCGGATCGTGGCCGAGAACGGTGGAGCTGGGACCGGTACGGTGGAATTGGACGAGGTCGATCTATGCGCCGATCAGTGGCACTTGATCGATGGCGACGGACTCGCGCTCGACCTCGTGTTCACGCCGCCGCTGGGCCGGGACAACTTCGTCGTCTCGGCGGATGGCGAGGGGAACGTGCTCGTCCGCGACGACCTCGAGCGCCGCCGGATGGACGACGCCGTGGTGTTCCTCGGCGGCACCACCAACTACTATCATTGGCTGCTCGACACGCTGCCCCGGCTGGCGGCGATCGAGGGGCTCGACGGCCCCTTGCTGGTGAACTCCGCTTTAACGGTCTTCCAGACGAGGACGCTGGACCTGATGGGCGTCGAGCAGTCCCGTCTGATCGTGTCGGACCCCGCCAGCCTGACCCGGTTCCGCCGGCTCACGGTTCCGGGGCTGGTTGCGCGCCCGCGGCGCGTCGATGGTCAGATGGATTGGATGCGACCCTCGGTCGGTCGGGCCGCCGCCGGATGGGTCCGGGACCAGCTGCTGGCGGGCGTCGGGGGAGGAGCATCCAAGGCGCGCCGCATCTTCGTCTCGCGCGAGGGCTCGTTGTTCCGGCGCTGCGACAACGAGGCCGCCGTCCGCGCGGTGGTGGCACGCCATGGATTCGAGACGGTGCGGCTGGAGGATCTGTCGTTCGACGAGCAGGTGTCACTGTTCGGTGGCGCCGAGATCGTCATCGGCGTCCATGGCGCCGGTTTCACCAACATGCTGTTCGCGCCGCGAGGCGCGCTGCTGATCGAACTGCACCCGGCTCACCACCTTCCGGAGTTCTACCGTCACCTGACAGGTTTGATGGGGCAGCGGCACAAGGCCATACCGGGCGTCCTCACCCAGGCCTTGCGGCCCACCCTGGAATACAACTGGAATTTCCGAATCGATCCCGCCGACGTGGACCTTTGTCTCGCCGCCCTGTGAGGCGGAGCGGCCCGTCAGTCACCCATGGGAAATCGTCGAGACCAGGAGGAACAGCACGAACGCCCCGTAGGCGCACCAGCCGATCCGGGTGAATCGTCTCCGAACGGCGGGGAAGAGGACCGCGAGGACGGTCAGGATCAGCAGGGTCTTGAACAGCATGGGGCTTTGTGCGCCGCGGGCGCGGAAACCGCAAGGCTCAGCGCGCGGGAACCCGCTGGGCGTGCCGGCGGGCCCGGCTGCCGTGGGTCAGCGAGAAGGCCCAGGTGATCTCCGCGCCGAACAGGAAGATCTGCGCCGAGTAGTAAACCCACATCAGCACGATCACCAGGGCGCCGGCGGCGCCATAGGCGGACGCGATGTTGCTGCCACCGAGATACAGGCTGATGAGAAGCTTGCCGATGGAGAACATGACGGCCGTGATGAACGAGCCGAACCAGACATCGCGCCAGGGGATCCGGGCGTCGGGCAGCAACTTGTAGATCATCGCGAACAGCGAGGTCACCACCGCCAGCGAAATGACCAAGTTCAGGACCTGCATGACGATATCGAGCCCCGGCATGATGCCGGCGAGAAAATCGCTGAGGGCGGTCAGCCCCGCGCTGACGACCAGCGACACCAGCAGCAGGAAGCCGATCGCGCCAATCAGCGATAGGCTCAGCAACCGGACCTTGACCAAACCGACGACGCTGGAGCCCGGCGGAGGCTCCGCCTTCCAGATCACGTTCAAGGAGGACTGCAACTCGGCGAACACGGTGGTGGCGCCGACGATCAGGGTGACCACGGCGACCACGGTGGCGATGACCCCGGACACCGGTTGGCCGGCGCTGGCGATCATCGCCTGCAGCGCCGCGGCGCCCTCGCGACCCATCATGCCTTCCAACTGCCCCATCAGAGCGCCGCAGGCGGCGTCCGGGCCGAACACCAGACCCGCGACCGCGATGATCAGCAGGAGCATCGGCGCCATGGAGAACAGGGTGTAGAAGGCTATGGCCGCCCCCATGCTGGCGGCGCGATCCTCCAGCCACCCATTGAAGGCGGCGACCAGGACACGCCATGCGCTTCGGAAAGGCATGTCGGACAGACCTTTCATCTCGATCGTGCTCAAGGAAAAACCGGCGGCGCCAGAAGCGCCGCCGGGGATTGCCGGTTTCGGACCAGTGCTCAGTCGAGCGACCGGGTTCAGATGTCCCGATCGCGGTCGACGCCGGTCTTCAGGGTGCGGTTGGTATCCGCCGCCCTGTCGATGTCGACCTCGGTGCGGCGCACCGTATCGGATACCTGCTCGATCCGCTCGTTGACGTCCTTGCTGATCACGACCTCTTCGGTGACGCGAGCCGTCTTGGAAACGACGGCCTCCTCCGAGGTTTCCCTCATGTCGATGGTCCGTTCGCGGAACGCGTCGGTGGCGGCGTCCACCGGTAGGTCGACCTTGCGACGCTCGACATGCACGGATTCGTCACGCAGCCTGACGCTCTCTTCGACCGGGGTTTCAACGACATAGCTGCGGACCCGCACCGTGCCGCCCTCGACCTCGCGCTTGCCGACCGCGATCTGCTCCTCCACGATCGGGATCACGGTCTCCTCGTCGCCATGAATCCGGTCACCGGTCAAGCCGGTCGACGCGGTGGATGTCGTCGAGGCGGTGGACGCCGTGTTGACGCCGCGCATGGATGTCGCCGCGTCGGTCAGCCCGGTGCCTCCATAGGGGCCAGCACTCTCGTCATAGCTGGACCAACCCTCGGAGCGCCAGCTGGAGCCACGCTCATCGATATCGACCGGACGGTGATTGCTCATGATCTCCAGCCCACGATCGACGTTGTCGTCAGCCAAGCGGGCGATCACCAGCGCGCCGCCGCGGCGGACGCCTTCGGCGTAGACATGGGACTCGTCCTCGGGAACGCCGGAGCGGCGCAGACGCCCCAGGATTCCGTCGGATACCGCGCCGGACGCGGCGGGCGCCATTCCGACCGATGACTCGGCGCCAAGAGGGGAACCCAGGATACCGCCTGCGGTACCGGTCGTCAGGGACGCGTCGGTCACGGAAGTGTCCGAGAACGAACCGCTGGTGGAGCCGAGCGAGGCGTGATCGACGATCTCGGTATCGGTGAAGCCAGCGGTCGAGAGTTCGGCGCTGACGGTTTCGGCATCGGTGGCGCTGTCATAAAGGGCGACGACGGTCTTGGTCATGATGGTGGATTTCCTTCCCTTGGGGAACTGGATCGATCAGTCGGAACGCTCCGAAGCGGCGTCGTCATCGCGTTCGACGACGACGTCCTGGGATCGGAGCGTCACGGTTTGTTGGAAGCGGGTTTCGGTCCGGCGCCGACGCACATGGATCTCCTCACGGAGAAACAGCCGTTTTTCGACCACCAAGCGTTCCTCCACGACGGGGATGACCATGGTCTCGCCATCGTCGCGGACCTCGGGAGCCACTTGGATTTCGCGGCCGATCGGTATCCTCTCGACATCGACGTCCAAGGACGCCAAGGCTTGGTCGATCACCCGCTCGGTCTCGTGGGTGACGGTCCTGATCCTGACGCGGCCGGTTTCGACCTCGCGGATACCGACAGTCAATTCCTCCTCGATGACCGGGATGGCTTGATCCCCGCTCACGCGGGGACGCGTCGACTCGTCCGGTTGGTCAGCCATGGGTTACGGCCGGTCAGAACAAGTAGAGCAAGGCCACGATGATCAGGACCACCACCACGGCGGGGATGATCCATTTGGCCGGGGAGGCCGCGGTGGAGGCGCTCGCCCTCCGATTCGCGTCGCCCGCCATGGTGCTGGCCGTCGACATCTTGCTCGGCGCGGCCGTGTCGGAACTGGTGGAATAGACACCGATCTTCTCGGGGTCGGCACGCCCGGTCGAGGTGTCGTCTGTGTTCGTCATGGGACGCGAACCTCTTTTGATTGTCCAGACTAGTGACAACCACAACAGCCCCTGTCGGTATTCATCTCGCGGTCCGAAGGTGTAATTTAGATTTATCCCATGGGAGAGACATGGCGTCCTCTTGATCCGACGGAGGGTGGTGCCAGTCGCCTTCTCCAATGGACAAAGAAAAACGCCCCGGAAGCGTTCGCTTCCGGGGCGTTTGTCCGCGGCTTTCTGACCCGCCTTCCGTCGTTTGGGAGAAGGCGTCCCGGAACGCAGGAAAAAGCGGAAAGATGGAGGGACGCTGGGGTTCAGCGCCTTTCCGACGCCAGCGCCACGAGGACGAAGCCCCGTGGCGCGAATGGAAAATCCGCCGGCTTCTCCTGGGGATCAGCCGTTCAGAGTGTCTTTCAGGCCTTTGGCCGCCGAAAACTTCGCCTGCTTCGAAGCTGCGATGGTGATCTTCTCGCCGCTCTGCGGATTGCGGCCCTCACGGGCGGCCCGCTCGGCTACGCTGAAGCTGCCGAAGTTTGGAACCTTGACCTCGTCACCGGACGCCAAAGCCTGCGTGATGACAGTGAAGGCGGCATCCACCGCTTTGCCGGCATCCGCTTTCGTCTGCCCCGTCTGGTCGGCCACGGCGGCCACGAGTTCGGCTCGATTCATGGTGCTCCTCGATAGTCACTGGTTTCGGATCTTGGAAAACGTCGGGCGTCTATAAGCCACGATCACTAAGAGGTAGTGAAGAAGGGCGTCTGTCCAGCGCTTTCCCGCGCCTCCTGTCCATTGGGGCGGAGATGTCACAACGCTGCATCACCAAAACCCCTCTTTTGGGGTGGAAACCGCGTATATCCAACGGGGAACGCACGCGGTTCACCGGAAATCAAGCGGCAACTTTCAGCTTTCGCATCGTGTTTCCAGCGCTTCGGGATTCGGTGGACCGCACGGTCCCGGATGGGATTTGTTGGCTTGCGTGCGGAGGTGCCTGCACAAGGCGGAAGGGAATTGATGATGACCAGCGATGATGTGGATCAGGGCGGCGGCGCCACGGGCCGGACCGAGGCGGTTCCGCCCAAGGTGCCGTCGGCGGACGACAGCGGCGTTTCGTCGTGGCGGCCGGGAACGGCGGCCGGCGCCCCGCCGGAGACCCCGATGCCGCCCTCTGGCGCGGATATTGGGGGAGGCATCGGAGGGGAAGGGGACATCACGGCTGTCCGTGAGCGCATCGAGGAACTGCGCCGCGAGATCGACCGTCTGTCGGCCCTGGTCGACGGTGCGGTCGGCAAGCTGTCGGCGGAGGATGGCGGCGGCTGACCGCCGCCATCCTCCGGTCCGGCGCTCACCTCACGCCGTCTTGAAGACGACGCAGACGGGACTGCCGGTCTGGACCGCCGGCTCCAGGGCCGTGAGCGCGCCGGTCGCCGCGTCCACCTGGAATCCGACGATGGTGTCGGTCGTCTCGTTCGCGGCGTAGAGGAACCGCGCCGACGGATCGAGCGTGATGAAGCGCGGCATCTTACCGCGCGTCGGCTCCCAGCCGGCCGATTGGAGCAGGCCCGTCCGGGGATCGACCCCGAAGATGGCGACGTGATTGTGGCCGCGATTCGTGGCGTGGAGAAAGCGGCCCGACGGCGCCATCACGATGCCGCCGGCCCTGTTCTCGCCGGTGAAGGTCGCCGGCAGCGTGCTGAGGATTTGCAGCGGCTTCAAGGACGCGGCGGAGGCGTCGTAGGCGTAGGTCGTGACCGTCGAGTCCAGTTCGTTGACCACATAGGCGTGGGTCCCGCTGGGACCGAAAGCGATGTGGCGGGGCCCGGAGGTCGAGCGCGCGGTGACCGATCCCGCTCCGGCGGGGACCAGCTTGCCCTTCTCCGCGTCCAGGCGGAACGTGAAGACGGCGTCCAGGCCCTTGTCGGGCACGGCGAGCACATCACGCGTCGGATCATAGGCGACCTGATGGGGGTGGGAACTCGCCTGCTCCACCTTGTGGGGACCCGGAGTGCCGGCCAGGGGCACCAAGTCGACGATGTCGCCCAGTTTCCCATCGGCGCCGATCGCCAGCGTGGCGACACCACCGGTCGCGTAGTTCGCCACGATCAGGAACCGTCCGCTGGGGTCGGTGGTGAGATGGACGGGGTTCTTGCCGCCGGACGACGCCGTGTTGAGCAGGGTCAGTTCGCCGGTCCGGTCGTTGATGGCGAACGAACTGACCTCGCCCTGGTCGCCGTGGACCGTGTAGAGAAACCTTTGGGTCGGATCGAACGCCAGGAACGAGGGATTGACCAGATCCTTCAGAAGCTGCACCGGTGCCCAGGCGCCGGTGCTGGCGTCGACCTGATAAACGCCGATGCCTTCTCCGCGCGCGTTGCGTTCCTTGGTCGTCCTGCACCCGACATAGGCGAAACGCGGTTTGGCCGATGGGGTGGTGCCGGCCGGGATCGCGCTCTCCGCCGCCCTGGTCCCACCGGGAAGCAGGGCGGCCGCACCCACCGCCGCCAGGCCTACGGCGCCTTTCAGGTAGGCTCGACGGGATAGGTCGGCATCGCCGCACCGCGTGCCAATGGTTGGATCCTTGGTCATCTCGATCATCTTTCTCGTGCTTATCCGCGAGGCATTCTCTCGTGGGATGTGTTGAGCCGGTGACGGCTCCGAAAAAGATATCAGATGAGCTTTGAACGAGGACGTCTTCGGCTGGCGCAAAGCGTCGCGGCCAAGTGTTTAGCAAAATAAAAATGTTAAATTATAAGTTTCACATGAAGATTGTCAAATTCCTATTGACCCGGTCGGGTTTGTCGGCAAGGATCGTCTCGGACCCTCGGGTCCCGCGGGCATTTGACGAGTTCCGCTTGCGCCGCGTCATCAAACGCTAAAGCGCCACGACCGATTCCGTGGCTCGAACTTGAGGATTTGAATGATGGTAAAGGTCCATATCACCACCCAGGCCGCACCCGGCTCCGGGGCATCGTCGATGTGTTGTCGCTGACCATGACGACATCATCGCATTCCCCTTACAGGTCCGAATGCGGTCCCCAGCCAGCGGGCCTCTTTCCGACCGTGCCATCGGAGCCATTCCATGACATCAGCGCGCGCATACGCGATCGAAGTACAAGGTGACCAAGCCGGCGTCGTCGTCGCCGAAGCCAACCGCTATATCTTCTTCGCCGCCGATTGGGCTTACGGCGCCCTCGATCGAAAATCCTTCCGCAGCCCCGCACACGCCGAGCGTGCCGCCCGTGACGTGATCCAGCGGCGCCGACCCTTTGACAACCGAGGAGCCGAACTATGACCGATATCGGGGAGATGGTCCGGGACTTGTCCCTCTACTCGGCCGGCATGGGCCTGCTCTGTCTCGCTTTCCTGCTGGTCGTCCAGGCGTTCTGATCGACCGGAAGGCCGGGCCCGTCGCCTAGCCGGCGGGCCGGTCGCCTTCCCCGGCCGTCAGGGATATGCCTCGGCCACCGTCGCGGGTCAGGTCGTTCAAGCGCCGCCTGACCCCGCGCGATATCCAGCCATACACCCGTCCGGACGATGAGACGGGCTGTAGGACCACCGCCAGCACACCGGTGCCGAGGGCTTTCAGCAGTCGACGCTCCGCGAAGTGGATGACGGTGTTCTTGTAGTATTGGCTGCCCCGCCCCGCGATGTCCTCATGCAGTCTCCGCAAGGTGGAGCGCGCCGCCAGCCTCGCGAGATGAGCGTCGAAATCGAGGTCATGGCCACCGAGCCTCGCGATGTTGCGCTCCTCGATGAAGGCGAACATGATCCGTTGGCGGGCGGAGCGGCTGGCGGTGATGCTCTTTCCGTGGATGCGGTAATGGGTCAGTATCTTCGGCAATGTCAGCGTCGGACCCAGATCCGCCAGCCGGTTCAGCAAATCGATATCCTCCGCGCCGTCGAAGCGTGGATCGTAGCCTCCGACCCGCAGCGCCGCGTCGCGCTTGAACATCACGGTGGGTCCAATGATGTAGATGACCTTTCCGGTCCGGCGCAACTCATCGAATTCCGCCATGTCGACCGGACCCAGTTGCGCTCTCCGCAACTTCCGGCCGTCCCGGCTGATCATTCGGGATCCTCCCCCCCAGCAGACCACGTCCGGATGCCGTTCCGCCGCTTTGATCTGCGTTTCCAGGCGGTCGGGAGCCGCGATATCGTCGGCGTCGAGCCGGGCGATCCACGGGAACCGGGCTTCCCGCAGACCGACGTTGCAGTTCCGGCTGACGCCGCCATGCTGGTTCCGGATCAGTCGTATCCGGTTGTCGACGCGTGCCAACTCCTCGACGATCGCGATCGTGTCGTCGGTCGAGCCATCGTCGCAGACCAGCAATTCGAAATGCGGGAAAGTCTGGGCGGTGATGCTGTCGATGGCTTCGCGAATGAAGCCGGCTGAGTTGTAGGACGGCATTACGATGCTGATCATATCGCTCACAGGACGCTTTGTGACGCTCGACGGGGAACAGGCGTCAGGATGACGATGACGCCTTCGGCTGAAACCACCGCTTCCGATAAGTGCAAGGGGCGGTGATTTGAAAGGTTGCAACGGGGACTGTGTTGGGCCTCGATCGCCATCAAGTTTCCCAATGAATTCGCGAACAAGGAAGTTGTGGCATCTTGGAGTTACTTGCAACCTAAGCTTTGTATGAGCGGTTGGCGTGGCGCGCCCGCTCCCGATGTGTGTCGTTGACTGTCCACTCAATGCCATTCGGCGTCAAACGATAAAGTGTTTTAGACCGATCGGAACCACAGTCGAGCGTTGGCGAGCCAATAGAAATAAGTGTGCTTCATGAACATCCTATATAATGGCTGTTTTTATAGTTGGTCCAATGGACATGAACCATTGCGCTGTTCAATTCACGTTTGATTGCCGATGTCTATGATCATCGTATCGATCCGACTAAGCCTTGAAGTGATTCCAGGCGTGTTGTCTGCCTCGATTGATAAAATCAACGTTTACCAAACAATACCGCGAGGTTTAATTTCAAGGAATTATGGGGTAAATTTTAGGATCTCGATACGACATTCGATGGCTGGGTACGGGAAAACCGGAACTGAGTGCGCCGGACGATTTCACATCGCAAGATTTGATCGACGCCGCACACGTGTGTGTCACGAATTCACCACGATATTGGCTTGGATATGTCAAGAATGCTTTTGGTTTCCGTTCGAATACCAATATGCTTTCGATATCATGTTTTATTTGTGTCGGGGCAAATCGGGACGATTTTCTTTTACGAGTGATTCGCTGGGCCTACGAACAACTACTTAGATTGTCAAATAATCCGGCTGGTTATCCAAAAGAGCCTCTGGACTTTTACGTGTTTCGGAATATGTAATGTTCCAACCCACAAATAACTGCTTTCGAAAAAGTTGGATAAGTAATTCTATGATTACAGATCTTCGTGGCATACCCGACGGCACGGTAATTGACGCTGATGTTTGTATCGTTGGCGGTGGTGCAGCTGGTATAACTTTGGCCATGGAGCTTCTTGGTCACGATTTTCGTGTCTGCCTTTTGGAGAGTGGCGGGCTGGAATTCGAAGACGATATACAAGCCTTGAACGATGGGGATTGCATCAGCGAGAACCAAGTTGATCTACTATGGAGTCGGCTGCGCTACTTTGGCGGAACGACTGGTCATTGGGGCGGCAATTGTGGTCCGCTCGATCCGCAAGACTTCGAGGAGCGATCTTGGGTCCCGGACAGTGGCTGGCCTTTTTCAAAGGCCGAATTGGATCGACACTATCCGAAAGCCTACGAGTACTGCCAGTTGCCGTCGGACAATTTCTCGCCGGATTACTGGGCGGAGCGGTCACCCGATTTTCGGGAGCGGCGGCTGGCGCTGACCGGCAATCCGATCGGCGAGAAGATCCTGCTGAAAAGCCCGCCAACCCGCTTCGGTGAGGTTTACCGGCCCGCCCTCGCCCAGCCGGACAACCACTGCGACGTCTACCTCCACGCCAATGTCGTTGAGATCGAGACGGGGGAGGAGGCGAACACCGTCACGGCGCTGAGGACCCAAGGGCTGGATGGGCGGACCCGCCGGTTCCGCGCCAGCGTCTATATCCTGGCTTCGGGCATGGAGAACGCGCGGCTTCTCCTGCTGTCCAACAAGGTGCGGCCGCAAGGCCTCGGCAACGACCACGACGTCGTCGGCCGGTACTTCATGGCGCACACCACGCTCCGGACCGGCCGCGCCATGCTGTCTCTGCCGGAAGGCACGGCGAGCTACTACGCGACGCTCGGCTGGGAAGCCCGCTTCCTCAGCGAGATCAACCCTTTCATCGACGCGCTCCAGCCGAGCAGGGCGGCCCAGGAGCGGGAGGGTATCCTCAACAGCGCGGTCTTCTTCGAAGAAAGCTACATGGGGGAGCGCACTCCCGGATTCGTCGCCATGCGGCGGATCGCCAAGCAGATCGTCTATGGCAGGGTGCCGCCCAATCTGCTGCACGATCTGGGCGTGGTGATCGGCGACTTCGACGAGGTGGTCAAGGCGCTCTATGCCCGAAGCTTCGGCGACCAGGACTACAAACTGCTCCAGACCCGTTATTTCTGCGAGCAGGCGCCCAACCGCGACAGCCGCATCATGCTGGGGGCCGACAAGGACGCGCTGGGATATCCCAAGATGGTGCTGGACTGGCGTTTCCAGGACCTGGACAAGCGGACGATCCTGCGGACCCAAAAGCTCTTGTCGGAACAATTCGGCGCTCTTGGACTGGGACGTATCCAAGTCGAGTTCGAAAACGAGTCCGATCCGTGGCCGCGCGGAATCGACAGTTCGGCCCACTTCATGGGCAGCACGCGCATGAACCTGGATCCTCGCCGGGGTGTCGTGGACGGCGACTGCAAGGTTCATGGCATCGACAATCTCTACGTGGCCGGCGGCTCGGTCATGCCGACCTCCGGCGCCACCATGCTCACCGTCAACATCGTGGCCCTGGCGGTGCGCTTGGCCGAACATCTGCGGACAAGATTGAGTTGACCGGGAGAGGTACCATGAACCGACGTGAACTGCTGGGTACCGTCGCCGCGACGGGGTTGATCGCCGCCATTCCCACGCATTCCGGCGCTACCGGGCTGGCCGGAGTGGCGGCCGTTCCGCCTCAGGCGGACCAGCTTTTGGGATTGTTGCGCTCGAGAGCGGCCGCGCGCCGGATCGGCCGCGCCTATCTGGAAACCGCGTCGCACGAGGCCGACGCCGCCCAACTCGTGTCGCTGATCCTGGGCGATGACGCGGTGGGCGTGGATCGGGTCGGCGACCTGCGCCACCGCGTGGCGGAACTCCAGCGCGCCGACTTCACGGCCGGGCGAACCGTCACGCTCGACGGTTGGGTGCTGTCCCGGACCGAGGCCCGCCTATGCGCCCTGGCCGCCGTTTGACCGCTTGAATTCGATCGCCCCACCCGCCGCCGGGAGTGGCGGGATCCCGTGGTGCCCGCTGCCGGAATCGAACCGGCACAACCAAAGGTCGAGAGATTTTAAGTCTCTTGCGTCTACCTGTTCCGCCAAGCGGGCCCGGGGATTGCCCAGCACCCTAATCCGCGCGGGCGCGTGTCGCAAGCGCCTTGCCGAACGGGTTCGCGATGAGCATCTAGCGGGCCATGGAAAACGTCAATTGGCTTGGTTTGGTCTCCCTGCTGCTCGTCGCCCTGCTGGTCGGCCCCGCGGCGTTCCGCATGAACCGCGGCGGCCGGTGGTTGCCCAAGGTGGCTGCCTGGCTCGCGGTGTTGGTGGGACTGATGTTCGTCTATCAGACCTTCGGCCCGTTCTGATGGCGTACGGAGATCCGGGACAGCCGTCACCCGCCCCGGCTTCAGTCCCGCTCGATCACCCCGTTCATCGTCATGATCCCGATCGCCATCGCGACGGCCCCGAATGTCGCCATCAGTCCGACGAACAGCAGCAGGATGGCGATCATGCCGCCATCGCTCTGGCCCATTAGGGTGCGCAGGCTGGCGATATCGAGGATCAGCAGCCCCAAGCCCAGCACTCCACCGCCCGCCATGCCGCTGCTGGCATGTTTCAGGAGGAAGAGTGGCAGGTGCTTTTCGAAGGACCTCATGACCATCAAGATGGGGCGGACTGTCCCCGCGGCAAAGCGCCGCCCTCCCCAAATCGCCGGACCTAACCTTAAGGGCGTGTCCCGACGCCCAGGACCTCACGCGTAGCCGATGGTGATCGACGGTTCGCCCCCCAAATCCCGCACCAGTCGCGCGACGGCTTGGGTCGCCTCGTCCAGCCGGGCCTCCTCGGTACCCCGCAGAACCAAGCTGACGCCGTACTTCTTGTTCCGCAGGTATGGATAGCTGCCGATCTCGATCTCGGGATACCGACCCTGCGTGGCGCCTAGTCCCTCGGCGAGCGTGCCCTCCGCCAGATCGCAGCTGACGGTGCGCGCCAGCATCGGGGCGCCGCCGCGCAGGCGGGGGAGCAGGCTCTCCAGCATGCCCTGCATGATCATCGGCACTCCCGCCATCACGAAGACGTTGCCGATCTGAAAACCGGGAGCCTTGCTCACTGGGTTGTCGATCAGGATGCCGCCGGCCGGTATGTTGGCCATTCGCAGGCGCGCCTCGTTGATTTCCGTGGTCTGGTAATGCGCCTGGAGCCGGCCGACCGCCTCCGGATTCCTTTCCAGCGCCACGCCGAACGCCTTCGCCACGCATTCCGACGTGATGTCGTCATGGGTCGGGCCGATGCCGCCGGTGGTGAAGACATAGGTGTATCTGGCGCGCAGCGCGTTGACCGCGTCGATGATCTCCGCCTCGATGTCGGGCACCACACGGGCCTCGCGCAGCCGTACGCCGATGCCGTTGAGCTTCTCCGCCAGGAACGGCAGGTTGGCGTCCTTGGTTCTGCCCGACAGGATCTCGTTGCCGATGATGAGCAAGGCGGCGGTGACTTCCGCCTCCTCGGAAAGCTGGGTCATGGTCGCCGCTCTTCCCTGATTTGTCGTTCTGGTCCGATGGTTGGGAAGGAGACAGTTGGTGATCGGGCCCCGAAAGGCAAGCGGCTCCCGCGGGGGGAGGGAACGGTCAGCGCTGATCCAGCATCTTCCGGACCGTCTCGGCCAGATGGCCGGCCTCAACCGGCTTGATCAGGATCTGACCGATCTCCGGATCCAGCCCGAACTCGGCCACCGGGTCGCCATAACCGCTGCACAGGATCACCGGCAGGCGCGGATGATCGGCGCGGAGGCGTTCCGCCAGCTCCTGGCCGGACATTCCAGGCATCATCTGGTCGGAGATCACCATATCCCAGGCGCCCGGCTCCTCCGTGATGACGCTCAGCGCCTCATCGGCGCTGACGCAGCACGCCACCTCATAACCCAGCCGCTCCAGCCCTTGCGCGACCACGCTCGACACCATGTCCTCGTCGTCGACGATCAGGATCCGCTCGGTACCGCGCGGCGAGTTGGCGGCCGACTGGGCCTGCTCGATGACGGCACCCTCGAGCGTCGGCAGGTAAACCTGGAACCGCGTTCCCTCGCCCGGCACGCTCTCGATCATCATCGCGCCGCGATGGGAGCTGACGATGCCGTGGACGGCGGCCAAGCCCAGCCCCGTCCCCTTGCCGACTCCCTTGGTGGTGTAGAAAGGTTCGAGCATCCGCTCCATGACCTCGAGCGGCATGCCGGTCCCCGTGTCGCCCACGGTGATCCTGACATAGCGGACGCGCAATTCCTGGTTGATCGGCAAGACGCCGACCCACATGCGGGTGGAGCCGGGCCGTTCCCCGGGGCCGATCCTCGCCGGGATCAGGTCGCCCCTCAGGTCCAAGGCCGCCCGCAGCCCATCCGCGTAGCCGCCGTCCAGCGACGGCATGTCGATCTCCAGCGACAGCTCGCCCGGCCCGCCGCCGATCGCGTCGGCCGCGTTGACGCACAGGTTCATCAGCACTTGGCTCATCTGCGTCGGGTTGGCGTGGACGAGGGCTGAGACCGCGTCCACGCGCGAGACCAGATTGATCGACTTGGGCAAGGTCGCCCGCAGCAGCGCCACCGTCTCGTCCAGCACGGCGATCATGTTGACGGTCTCGCGCTCGATTCCCTCCGACCGGCTGAACGCCAGGATCTGCTGTACCAGCCGCTTGGCACGCTCGCCCGCCACCATCAGTTGCATGGCGAACTCGTGTTCGGGGGCGGCCGGGTCGAGGTCCTCCACCAGGAAGGAGGCGTAGCCCATCATGGCGGCCAGGATGTTGTTGAAGTCGTGGGCTATGCCGCCGGCCAGCCGGCCGATAGCCTCGAGCTTCTGGGCCTGATGGAACTGTTCAGTCAACCGCGCCCGCTCGACCTCCGCCCGTCGGCGCTCGCTGATGTCGCGCACGATATAGACCATGCCGCCGTCGTCCAGTCCGGTCAGCGTCAATTCCTGCGCGAAGGTGCCGCCGTCGCGCCGCCGTCCGATCGCCTCGCCGCGCCAGCGACCCTCGTCGATCAGGCGGGGCAGGGCATCGGCCTTCAGCCGCGCCCGCTCGGCGGCGGAATAGAGCGATAGCCAACTCCGGCCCATCACGTCGCGGGCGCCGTCGAAACCATGCATGCGCGCGTGGCTGTCGTTCAGGTAGGTGAACGCTCCCGCCTGATCGAGGATGGCGACGCCGTCGATCGAGGCCTCGAGCGCCGTCAGCCGGTGTCGTAGCAAGTGTTCGGCCTGCTTCTGCGCGGTGATGTCGGTATAGACCCGCACCACTCCGCCATCGCCCGTGCGCCGGCGGTCGACCAGCAGCACCCTGCCATCGCGCAGCGTCTCCTCCCAGGGGGAGTCCTCCTGGTGGTTTTCCGGACCGCTCACGATGGTTTCCCCAGCGGTTTCCCGGATGGCTTCCAGGTCCGGGTGGAACCGGCCATACCCGGTGCTGGCGAATACGACCTTGCCATCGCGATCCCGCAGCACGAAGCCTCCCGGGACAGAATCGATGGCGCGCCGGAGCCGTTCCAGCGACGCCGTGACCTCGGCGCCATCCCGCTTGGCGGCATCCCGCTCCGATCGGGTTAGGGCCAGCGCCCGTGCCAGCGGCACCGCCACCAGAACGGCGACGCAGAGGCCCAGTCCCAAGCCGGATCCCGCGGCCGTGATCCAGTCGCTCATGGCGGGTGCCGTCATCAGGCCAGTTGCCACCGTGGCGATCACGGCCGCCGGCAGGAGTGCCGGAGCCACCCGCCGCCATATCGGCAAACCCACCATCGGTCCGTCGGAATCGCTCACCTGTCCACCCAATCGCCAGACGCGCCCACAACGATGGAGTTCCCTTATGATCGGCGCGCCTCTTGCGCCCTCAAGGCCGCTTGGGTCCTGTTCTTGGCGCCCAATTTCCTGCAGATCCCGCGGATGTGGAGCTTGATGGTCACCTCCTGAAGCTCGAGCGCCCGCGCGATCTCCTTGTTCGACCACCCTTTCTCGAGATACTGGAGGACTTCGCGTTCGCGCTGGGTCAACGGCGCGTGGCCGTCCATCGCGTTGGGCTCCACCGCCGGGGCGTCAACCGCTCCGAACGGCACGAACTTCTCGCCCGCCAGGATCAGGCGGATGGCGGATACCATCGCCGGTCCCGTCAAGGTCTTGGGCAGGAACCCTTGGGCGCCGAGATCGATCGCGGTTCGGACATCCTCATGGCTGGCGCCGCCCGACATGATGACGACGGGAACATCGGGAACGCGTTCCCGCATCCGGCGCAACCCATCCAGTCCGTCCATGCCGGGCATCTTGAGGTCCAGGATGACGAGGGCGAGAACGCCCCCTTCCTCGACGGCGTGAAAAGCCGTGGTGAAACTATCGGCCGAAACGATCTCCGCGCTCGGTTCCAGCCGCTCGATGTAGCTTTTCAGCGCATCCCGAACCATGTTGTGGTCGTCGGCGAGCAGAATACGCATGCTAAGCAATCCCGAGGTACGAGTTGAGTCAGCTATACCATAAAAAGTTATTCAAACCTTACCTGGATGGTTATGTGAATATCCGAAAGATTGAGTTAGCCCAAGCCGTCAATGATCGGCCTGGGGATTTTCGGCACTTCCCGTGATTCTGCCCGATGTCCTGGCTCCCGATCTGGACCTGGTGCTGTGTGGCACCGCACCCAGCCGCGCGTCGAAGCAGGCCGGTGCCTACTACGCCAAGCCTGGCAATAAATTCTGGCCGACGCTCCATCTGGTCGGCCTGACGCCACGCCTGATGAGACCCCATGAATACGCCGACGTCCTGAACCACGGCCTGGGTTTGACCGATCTGTGCAAGACCGAATGGGGCAGCGATCACGAATTGACCAAGCAGGCCTTCGACGTCGCTGGATTCACGGAGAAGATCGCCAGGTATCGGCCCGCCGCCGTAGCCTTCGACAGCAAGAACGCCGGCAAGACCTTCTTCCGACGCGCCACCGTCGCTTATGGCCGTCAGGAGGAAACCCTATGCGGCGCGGTCATCTTCATCGTGCCATCGCCATCCGGGCGGGCCTCGGTTTTTTGGGACGAGGGACCCTGGCGCGAGTTGGGCGACTTCGTCGCTCGACGCCGCGTCCTCCGAGGCGCGTGGAGCGGCTGAGTCAAAAGCCGCGCCTTCATTGGATATACATCTTTTGGGTTATTTGATGGTGGACCTACGCCAAACGTTCTGGTAACAGGTCAGCCGGATGAATGTCGGCACACATCTCAGGGTTTAATGAATTTTGAGATAAATTGATTTTCGCGGATCGCCAGTGACTTTGGCCCGATCGTGGATCGGACCGGATGTCACGACCGCGCCAGGGGGTAGATGAGACGTGGCGGATTTGTTGCCCCTGATCCATTCGGAGAACGAGGCTGGCAAGGCCACCCTCAGCTTGCCGGACGATCTCGATCTTCCCGTGGCGGCGTCCCTGGTGGAAAGCCTGCGGGCGGCTTTCAGCGAATATTCCGACATCGTCGTGATCGCCGCGACGGTGGAGCGGGCGAGCACGGCCGCCGTCCAGGCGCTCGTGGCTGCGACGGCGCACGCGGACCGGTCGGGGCAGCGGTTCGCCATCGCGGCGCCGTCCGACGTGTTGACCGACATGTGCGCGGATCTGGGCCTGTCCGGCTGGCTTAAGGAGTGGAGCCTGAAATGAAGAAGACGGTCCTGACCGTGGACGACTCGCGGACGATGCGCGAGATGGTATCCTTCACCCTGCGTGGTGCCGGCTTCGACGTCGTCGAGGCGATCGATGGGCAGCAGGCGCTGGTCGTCCTGGCGAGCAACAAGGTCGATCTGATACTGGCCGACCTCAACATGCCGAACATGGACGGCATCAGCCTGATCAGGAAGGTTCGGGCCGGCGGTGGCCATCGCACCGTGCCGATCCTGATGCTCACGACCGAATCGGACGACGCCAAGAAGCAGGAAGGCCGCGCCGCCGGGGCGACCGGCTGGATCGTGAAGCCGTTCAACCCGGGAAAGCTGATCCAGGTCGTGCAAAAGGTCATGGGCTGAGCCGGCCATGACAGGCTCGTACGTGGACGATCTCGAACGGTTCAAGGTCACGTATTTCGATGAATGCGGGGAACTGCTCGCGGTCGCCGAAGCGGGCTTGCTGCGCCTCTCGCCCGAGAACATCGATCTTGACGAGATCAACGCGGTCTTCCGCGCCGTGCATTCGATCAAGGGAGGTGGAGGCACCTTCGGCTTCTCGGCGCTGGTGACCTTCACCCACGAGTTCGAAGCCGTGATGGACCGGCTCCGGTCCCAGCAGATCGGCCTCACGACCGAATTGGTCGATGTCCTGATCCGGGCCAACGATGTCATGGCGCGCCTGCTGACCTGCGCCCGCGATGGCATCGCGGTGCCGCCCGGGCTGGCCGACGCGTCGGCGGCCGAACTCGCGGGGTTTCTCCAGAAGAAGCCATCGACCGCCGCGCGGCGGGTGTTGGAGGAGCCGGCCAAGCCCACCGTGACGTCGGCGCCGGCCGAGGCGAAGCGCAGCTTCGTCGTCCACTTCATGCCCAAGAGCGACCTTCTGCTCAGTGGCAACGAGCCCGCCTTCCTGCTGCGGGCCTTGAAGCGCCTCGGCCACGCCGAGATCGTCTGCGACACGGGCCGGGTTCCCCCGCTTTATGACCTGGACGGCGAGAGCCTGTACCTGTTCTGGCAGATCGCGCTGACGGGCGCCATGGACGAAGCGGCGATCCGCGACGTTTTCGAGTTCGTCGTGGACGATTGCCAGATCGACATCGTCGAGACCACGGGCGTCGCCGATGGTGGCGAGGACGAGGCGTTTGGCCTGTTCGCCGAGAACATGCCCTATGTGCCGCCCGGTCAGTTGACCATCTACGGCGCTGGCGCCGGCGGCGTGCCCGGCGGTGTTCCCGATGGCGCGGACGGCGCCCAGACGCCCGCCATCGCCCTTCCGGGTGCCACCGAGGGGAGCGGCGCCGGTGGTGGTGGTTCCGGTGGCGGTGGTTCCGGTGGCGGTGGTTCCGGTGGACTGGGGGGCCACAGCATCCGGGTCGATCTCGACAAGGTCGATCGGCTGGTCAACCTGGTCGGCGAGATGGTCATCACCCAGGCTATGATCACCGAACAGCTCCGCGACCTGCCACCCGGCACGCTCCAGCAGCTGGTGGCGGGACTGGAGGAGTTGGGCCGGCATACCCGCGAGCTTCAGGAAAGCGTCATGGCGATCCGGGCGCAGCAGGTCCGTTCGGTGTTCGCCCGCATGCCGCGGCTGGTGCGGGAGGTGGCGGCCCAGACCGGCAAGGAGGTGCAGCTCGCCACATCGGGGGAGACCACGGAGGTCGACAAGACCGTGGTCGAGAACCTGGTGGATCCGCTGACCCACATGATCCGCAACTCCATCGATCATGGATTGGAGACGCCGGACGAGCGCGAGGCGATCGGCAAGCCGCGGGGCGGCACCGTCCATCTCTCGGCGCGGCACAGGTCCAGCCGGATCGTGATCGAGGTCGCGGACGACGGACGGGGCATCAACCGGCCGCGCGTGCTTCAGAAGGCGATCGAGCAAGGGCTGGTCGCGGCCGGCGCCAGCCTGTCGGACGAGGAGATCGACAACCTCATCTTCCTGCCGGGTTTCTCCACGGCGGACGCGGTGTCCGCGATCTCCGGGCGCGGGGTCGGCATGGATGTCGTCCGCCGCAACATCGCCAGCCTGGGCGGACGGATCGTCGTGCAGTCGACGCCCGGTGTCGGCACGCGCTTCGTCCTGTCGCTGCCCCTGACGCTCGCCGTGCTGGACGGCATGGTGATCTCGGTCGGCTCGCAGCGCTTCGTGCTGCCGCTGACCAACATCATCGAGAGCCTGCGGCCGCGCAAGACGGACCTGCAAAGCGTCGCCAACCAGTGCGACGTCATCATGGCCCGCGGCGACTATGTCCGGCTGGTCTATGTCGACCGGCTCTTCCGCATCGACGACGCGATCGGCGATCCGACCAGGGGTCTGGTCGTCCTGGTCGAGACGGAGGAGGGCGGCCGCCTGGGGCTGGTCGTGGACGAGGTGCTCGGCCAGCAACAGGTCGTCATCAAAAGCCTCGAAAGCAATTTCCAGCGTCTCGATGGGGTCTCCGCCGCCACCATCCTCGGTGATGGCCGGGTGGCGCTGATCCTCGACATCGCCGGCCTCCAGGGCATGAGCCGCCAAACCAGCAACCGCGTGGCCGCCACAGCGGCGCTACCCGCCGCCTAGGATTCGACAGAGATGGAAAAAATCCCCTCGGCCGCCCCGCCGGCCGTATCGAGACACCCGGCCGGACCGATCTCGGCCGAGGAGCAGTACGTCACCTTCACGGTGGGCTCCGAGGAATACGGCGTCAACATCCTGTCGGTACGCGAGATCCGCGGCTGGACGATCGAAACCAAGCTGCCCAACATGCCCGACTACGTCCGGGGCGTGGTCAACCTGCGTGGCATCATCATCCCGATATTCGACCTGCGCGCGCGTTTCGGCGGAGGGCGGACCGAGGTCACCAAGCGGCACGTCGTCGTCGTCCTCCAGGTCGGCGAGCGCACGCGGGGCGTCCTGGTCGACGCCATCTCCGACATCCTCACGGTCGCCCACGACGCCGTCAGGCCGCCGCCGGACATCGACGGCGGCCTGATCGAACAGCAATACCTCAGCGGTCTGGTGATCGCCGAGAACCGGATGGTGACCCTGCTGGACGTCACCCGGCTGTTCGCCGGCGACGCCGTCGAAGAGCTCTCGTCCAACCATATCCAGATCCCGCATCAGGCCCTGGCCTGAGCGGAGCCGCGAAGGGATCATCTTTCATGTCCTCCAAGAACAAGGAACCCGTCATGGCTCGGCTCGGCATCATGAAGCGTCTGTGGCTCGCGTTCGGACTGATGGCCGCGCTCCTGCTCACCGGGTTCGGGTTTGGTGGTTTCAGCCTGCTGTCGACGCGGGACGATGTCCACGCGATCGGCGAGATCGCCAACGAAGCCAGGCTGGCCAAGGAGATCGAGACCGCGATGGCCAACCTGCGCATCCTGGCGCGCGACTACGCCCATGCCGGCGATCAGACGCTGCTTCCACGGATCCACGAACTCGAGCGGGTCCTGAGCGGCAGGATCGCCGAAGCCAAGCAGGTGGCCGGCGATCCGGTCCGGCGGCGGCTGGTGACCGAGATCGAGGCCCAGACCTCCAGCTATTTCGTCAGCTTCGAGAAGCTGACGGAACTTCGAACCCGGCAGGACACGCTGCTGCGCGACAGGATGAAACCGCTGGCGGCGAGGATCTTCGGCCACTTCACCGAGATCAAGGACACCTCCGCCGCCGCAGGGGCACTGCCGGCGTCGTTCGCCGCCGGCGAGGCGGAGGAGCATTGGCTGGTCGCCCGCTTGGTGGTGAACCATTTCCTGATCACGGGCGATCAGGGAGCCAAGCGCGAGTTCGACGATAACGTCGCCCAACAGCGTCGGCATCTGGAGGACCTCGATCCCCTGTTGACCAACCCGAAACTCCGGGAAGCCAAGATGGCGCTGGAGGACGGCATCAAGCTGTATTCCGCCGATTTCTCCGAGATCGTCGCCAGCAACACCGAGATCCTGCGGTTGAGGGACGACGTCCTGCTGGCCGCCGGCGCGGCGACCTCGACCAAGGCCAACGAGATCGTCCTCTCGGCCCAGCGCGGCCAATCCGAGGTCGAGGCCGCCACGGCGGCGGCGGTCAAGCGGGACCTGACGATCACCATCGTCTTCGGCGCCGTGTCCCTGTTGATCGCGATGACGGCGGCCCACCTGATCGCGCGCGGCATCGTCAATCCGATCAACGCGCTCCGCAAGGTGATGGTCGATCTCACCGACGGCGATCTGGCGGTCGTGGTGCCCCACACCACCGGCAAGGACGAGGTGGGGGAGATGGCCCGCGCGGTCGACGCCTTCAAGACGGTGGCGGTGGCGGCGGTGCGGACCCGGATCGGCCTCGACAACGTCAGCGCCAACATCATGATGTCGGATGCCGACGGCAAGATCGTCTATTGCAACCGCGCGATCAGCGCCATGTTCGCCGCTTGCGAGACCGACCTGCGAAAATCCCTGCCGCACTTCGACTCGAAGAACCTGATCGGCACCAATATCGACGTCTTCCACCGCGATCCCTCCCACCAGCGCCGCCTGCTCGGTGGCCTGACCTCCAGCCACAAGGGCATCGCCAAGGCCGGCGGTCACACGTTTCAAGTCAACGCCCATCCGGTCAGCGGGCAGCGTGGCGAGCGTCTCGGCACCATCATCGAGTGGCGCGACCTGACCGAGGAGCTGCGGATCGAGGAGGAGATCAGTGGCATCGTGGCTGGTGCCGTGCGTGGCGATTTCTCGGCTCGGGTCGACCTCAAGGGCAAGACCGGCTTCTTCCTGACCGTGAGCGAGGGCATCAACGATCTGGCGGAGAACGTTTGCGCCGTCGCCGAGGATCTCGCCAACGTGTTGCGGTCGCTGTCGCACGGCGACCTGACCCAGCGGATCGAGAAGGATTACGAAGGCGTGTTCCAGCGTCTCAAGGGCGACTTCAACTCGACCGCGGAGAAGCTCTCGGACATCGTCAGCCGGATCAGCCAATCGACCGCCGCCATCTCGGAGGCGGCCCGGGAGGTTTCCGCCGGAAGCCTCGATCTGTCCGAACGGACCGAGCAGCAGGCGTCGAGCCTGGAGGAGACCGCCGCCAGCATGGAACAGTTGGCGGCCACGGTTCGCAGCAACGCCGAAAACGCCAAACAGGTCAACGAGTTCGCCTCGACCGCGCGGACGGCCGCCGACCGGGGTGGCAAGGTCGCCGGCGACGCCGTGGACGCGATGCGCCGGATCGAGGGGTCCAGCCAGAAGATCAGCGACATCATCGGCGTGATCGACGAGATCGCGTTCCAGACCAACCTGCTGGCCCTCAACGCCGCTGTCGAGGCCGCCCGGGCCGGTGACGCCGGCCGCGGTTTCGCGGTCGTGGCGCAGGAGGTCCGCACGCTCGCCCAGCGGTCGGCCCAGGCGTCCAAGGAGATCAAGGCGCTGATCATCGACAGCAACACGCAGGTCAGGGATGGCGTCGATCTGGTCGGGGCCGCGGGTGGCGCCCTGTCCGACATCGTGGCGGGCGTCAGCCGCGTGGCGGATCTGGTCGCCGAGATCGCCCGCGCCACCGCCGAACAGGCGAACGGCCTCGACGAGATCAACGGCGCCGTCGCGCAGATGGACGAGATGACCCAGAAGAACGCGGCGCTGGTCGAGGAAAGCTCGGCCGCCGCCCGCTCGATGGAGGGGCAAGCCCATGATCTCGGGTCGCTGATCTCCTTCTTCAGCGTCAGCGGTGGGCTTGCCCACGCCGAAAGCGGCGGTTCATCGCGGCCGGCGCCCATCGTCGTGCGGAAGGCGGCTTCGGTGGGGCGGGTCGCCACCCGCCCAGCCAGCCGTCCGGCCGAGCCGAAGCGCGCCGCGGCCCACGCGACCACGTTGCGCAGGGTCGAGACCAACGACGATCCCGACTGGAAGGAGTTCTGAGATGGGGCTTTCCGGTCTTCGGATAGCGGCATTTCATGACATTCGCTGACATGCGCGGGGGCTCCCTGGCGGGAGGGGTGGGATGACCGAAGTGGGCAAAAGGAGCGCGCCGGCTGGACGCGGCCGGGAACGAACACTGTCCCGGTCGACCGGCGAGCGGGAGTTCCACTTCACCCGGACGCATTTCGACCAGATCGCGGCGCTGCTCCAGCGTCTGACCGGCATCCACTTGGCGACCCACAAGGTTGAGATGGTATATTCCCGGCTGGCCCGGCGGCTTCGGGATCTGGGCATGGCGGACTTCGACGCCTATTGCGCCTTCCTGTCGAGCGAGGCCGGAACCAGCGAGATCAGCCTGCTGGTCAACGCGCTGACGACCAACCTCACCCGCTTCTACCGCGAACCGCATCACTTCGAGCACCTCGCCGCGGAGGTGTTGCCCCAAATCCAGCGACGACGGGCCGGTGAGGGCAAGCCGCGGCTCCGCATCTGGTCGGCCGGCTGTTCCTCGGGCGAGGAGCCGTACACCATCGCGATGACGGTGGCGACGACGCTTCCCGACATCACCCGGTGGGACGCGCGCATCCTCGCCACCGACATCGATACCCACATGGTGGACACCGCGCGGCGCGGCATCTACCCCGCCGACGCGGCCAGCGCCATTCCACCGTCCATCAAGGCGAAGCACACCACGGAACAGCGGCAAGGCTCGCGCTCGATGCTGGTGATGGGGGACAGCCTGCGCCGGATGATCACCTTCAAGCCGCTCAATCTGCTCGAGGAGTGGCCGATGCGCGGTCCATTCGATGTGATCTTCTGCCGCAACGTGCTGATCTACTTCGACAGGTATGGTAGGTCCGAGGTCATAGGCAAGTTTCATCAACTGCTGGGTGAGGACGGTCATCTGTACCTCGGTCACTCGGAGAGTCTCTACGGCGTCTCGGATCAATTTCGGCAGGTGGGGCCGACCAGCTATCAGGTGGCGCCGTGAAGCATGTCGCGAGGCGTCTCTCCAGTTCGACGGTACCCAGCCCGCGGTTGAAGGGCCAAGCCGTGCTGGAGCACGATCCGGGGGAGCCGAACGAGGGCTACTTCCATCCGGCGTTCCAGGCCCGCGCTGTCAAGGTTCTGCTGGGCGATCACAAGATCAGCCAGCGTCCCGACGAGATGCTGGTGACGACGCTCGGGTCGTGCATCTCGGCGTGCATCCGCGATCCCGTGCTGGGGCTGGGCGGCATGAACCACTTCCTGCTTCCCGAGGCGCCGGGCGGAAGCGACGGGGGATCGGCCGCCGCCCGCTATGGCGGCGTCGCCATGGAGCGCTTGATCAACGAGATCCTGCGGCGGGGCGGTCGGCGGGACCGGCTCGAGGTCAAGGTGTTCGGGGGAGCCAAGGTGATCGCCAGCAGCAACCCGATCGGGCGCCGCAACGCCGAGTTCGTGCTGGCCTTCATCGCGGCCGAGGGGCTTGGCCTGGTGGCGCAGGACCTGGGCGGCATGCTGGCGCGCCGCATCCACTATTTTCCCGCCACCGGCAAGGTGATGCGCCGCCTGCTGCGTCAGGAGGCGGTCGAGGACACCATCCGCGGCGAGATGAGGTTCATGTCCGACCTGCGAAACAAGCCGGTCGAAGGCGATATCGAGTTGTTCGGGGATTGATGATGGGCAAGCCGATCCGGGTCGCGATCGTGGACGATAGCGCGTTGATGCGCCGGATGCTGACGGAGGCGCTCGCCGCCGAGCCGGGCTTCGAGGTCGTCGGGCACGCGGCCGATCCATTCGAGGCGCGCGAGATGATCAAGCGCGCCAATCCCGATGTCCTCACGCTGGACGTCGAGATGCCGCGGATGGACGGTCTGACCTTCCTGGAGAAGATCATGACCCTGCGGCCGATGCCGGTGGTCATGGTCTCGACGTTGACCCGCGAGGGGGCGGACGCCACCGTCCGGGCGCTCGAACTGGGAGCGATCGATTGCGTCGCCAAGCCCAACGGCGCCGAGGGCGAGCGGTTCGTCGACTTCCGGGACGAGTTGATCGGCAAGCTGAAGGTCGCGGCCAATGTCCGTCTGGGACCGCCCCGCGCCAAGCCGGCCAAGGCGAAGCCGGTTCCGCGGGGTGCCACCAGCCGCCTGATCGCGCTAGGGGCCTCGACCGGTGGGGTGGAGCGCATCCGTGACATCCTGGAGGTCCTGCCCGAAGGGTCACCTCCGATCCTGATCGTGCAGCACATGGGGGCCTTCTACCTGCCGAGCTTCGCGGCCCGGCTCGACCGGCAGTCGGCGCTGACCGTCAAGATCGCGGAGTCCGGCATGCGGGTGACGGCGGGCGAGGTCCTGATCGCGCCCGGCGACCGCCATCTGGCCGTGCGGAAGGACGCGTTCGGCTATTCCTGCGAGATCGTCGATGGGCCGCCGGTCAGCGGTCATCGCGCGTCGGTCGATGTGCTGTTCAACTCGGTCGCCGAGGTCGCGGGAGCCAACGCGGTCGGGGTGATCCTGTCCGGCATGGGCCGCGACGGTGCTTCGGGCATGGCGGCGATGCGGGCGGCCGGGGCCTGGACGATCGGCGAGAACGAGCAGAGCTGCGTCGTCTATGGCATGCCGCGCATGGCGAAGCTCGCCGGCGGCGTCGCGGTCGAGATGGCACTGGGCCAGATACCTGCCGAGATGCTGCGCGCCGCCGCCGCTCCCGTGGCACCGCACGGGAAGGGGTGAGCGATGGCGTTCGGATTGTTGAGGAGCATCGCCGGTGGCCGCGCTGGTTCGCCTTCGCCGGTGAGCGGGCTGACCCCGGGGGAGGCCGCGGAGCCGGGGAACTCGGCATGGGATACCGCCGCCCGGGATGACGCCGCCCACGGTGAGTTGCTGGCGCGTTGGCTTGGCTTCTCCGAGTTGCAGAACCATTGCCTGGACGCCCTGTCGATCGAGGTTCGGCGGACCAGCGACCTCGTGGAGTCCAGCACGCTGGAGATCAGCTCGCGCTTCCGCGATCTGGCGAATTCGGCGCGGGAGCAGACCAAGCGGGTCGAGGACATCATCGCGGTCGCCAACTCGGTCACGATCGAGGGCGAGGCCATTCCGCTCGACCGCGTCGTCGCGACCATGCAGAACATATTGGTTGAGATGGTCAACAACATCGTCAACCTGTCCAAGCAGGCCATGACGATGGTCTACGTGTTGGACGATGTCGTCCGCGATGTCGGCGAGGTCGAGAAGAGCATCGCCGACATCGACACCATCAACCGGCAGACCAACTTCCTCGCCCTCAACGCGACGATCGAGGCGAGCCGCGCCGGCGAGGCCGGCCGGACCTTCGCCGTGGTCGCCAACGAGGTGCGTCATCTCTCCAAGGCGACCGGTGACTTGGCTGGGCGCATGCGCGAGAAGGTCGGCGCGGTCGTGGTCGGGGTCAGGCGCGGCCATGAGATCCTGCGCGACATCGCCAACACCGACTTGTCGCCGCAGATGCTCGCCAAGGACCGCATCGACATGACGATGATGAGCCTGGTGGCGCAGAGCCAGCACTTCCAGAGCGTCCTCCAGGACGCCGCGCGGGTTTCGACCGAGATCTCGGCGCATATCAGCCAGGTCATCACCCGGATGCAGTTCCAGGACTTGGCGAAGCAGCGCCTGGATCATGTCATCGACGGCATGACGGTGATGTCAACCGGGCTCGGCGAACTGGGCGAAAGGACCAAATCGGCTTTGCCGCCGGGGACGCCGGTCGATTTTCCCCAGGAGTGGGTCGACAAGCTGCTGTCGGGCATGACGCTGAGCGAGCTTCGGCAGCGCTTCGTCCGGCGCATGCTGATGGAGGGCACGGCCCTGGACGCCCATGGCGCCCTGGATCACGACACCCTCTTTCCAGCCGCGGCGATGCCCGATCCGGGAATGTCGGACGGCTTCGATGACGACAACGTGGAATTGTTCTGAGCGACCATCGGATTACCAGCGGTGACAGCGCTTTCTGCCATGAATGGAGCGGTTTGAAAAATGGATTACCGTATCGAGACAAGTGATCTGGAAGCCCGGATTTTCATCAGCGGCCGCCTGACTTTCAACGATCACGGCAAGGTTCGCTCCATGATCCAGGAGATGATCCACAGCCGTGCCGAGCGTCTGATCCTGATGATCGGCGGGCTGGAATTCGTGGACAGTTCGGGCCTCGGGATGATCCTGGTCGCCCGCGAGGAGGTGGCTCAGGTCGATAAGCGGCTGGTGCTCCGGGGCGCGCAAGGGCAGGTCAAACGCGTCCTGTCGGTGGCGCAGCTCGACAAGATCGTGGACATCCAGGACTGACGCCCGGATCGGGCGACCAGACAATGTGCCCGCGCGCGCTTTATGGCGTCGGCGTGACCGTCCGCCAGCTCGAGGAGATCGCGGCGCTCGGCGGCCGCGCCGGGTGCCCGGTGGTCGTCGGTCTTCCGGGGGATGGCGACCCTCCGCTGGGGGGCGCCGCCGTGATCGCCGTTGGTTTGGACCAGGAGAGCCTCCAGGAGATAGTGCGTCGGGGAGCCGGTGCCTGCGTCGAGCTTGGGGGACTGGACCCGTCGGACGTCGCCGATACCGTGCGGCGGGCGCAGGCCTGCACCTTGCTGCTGTCGCTGACAACCGCCACCGCTTATCAACTTCCAGTTGCATACACGGTTGTCGAGGCGGTCGACAGGGCGGTGCCCCAATCGCGGGAGCGGCGCGACGACATGGAACTGGCGCTTCAGGAAGCCGTCAGCAACGCTGTGATCCACGGCAACCTCGCCGTGTCAAGCCTGCGCGACCCGACCCTTGCGGCGCTGAACGCCTTTTCCGCCCAAGTCAGCGAGCGACTGGCCGATCCGGCTCTGGCCAACCTTCGAATCCAGGTGGCCGTGACGATCCGGGACGAGGACATCACCATCGATGTGACCGACCAGGGTTCCGGCTTCGTGCCCAAACCCAAGGCCGCGGCCACGGCGAGCGGGCGCGGCATCGGCTTGATCGGGACGCTGTGCGCGGCGTGGCAGTTGCTCGACGACGGCCGGCGCATCCACATGCGGTTCGCCCGATGAGCGGCGACGCGCGTCCCGGCGTTCCCGGCCTGACGGAGATCCGGCAAGTCGGCATCTTCGACTGCCTGATCCTGGTCGTGGACGACACCGAGTTCAACCGCACATTGATCTCCGCCATGCTCCGGCAAGCGGGGTTCCGGCGCATCCAGCACGCGGTGGATGGCTTCGACGCCCTGCGCAAGATCGATGACGAGTTGCCGGATCTTGTCATCCTGGACATCGTGATGCCGGGGCTGGATGGGTTCGAGGTGTGCCGGAGGCTGCGCGCCGATGGCCGGTTCGCCGATCTGCCGGTGCTGGTCCAGACCGCGCTGTCCAATACCGAGGACCGCAACAAGGCGTTCCAGCTCGGCACCACCGACCTGATCACCAAGCCGATCGACCGCCATGAGTTGCTGGCCCGGGTCCGCATCCATTTGGAGAACAGGATGCTGATCCAGGATCTTCAACTGTACCGCGCGCGGCTGGAGAACGAGCTTGGCATGGCTCGCGAGATGTACGATCACCTGTTGCCGACCGCCGCGATGTTCGATCGGATCCGCCACGACAGTGGGGTCCACATCCGGCACCACCGCGCCGTGTCGTCGGAACTGGGCGGCGATATCTGGGGTGTCATCCCGTTGCCGGAGGAACGCTTCGGCCTTTATCTGCTCGACATGACGGGCGCCGGAGTGTCGGCCGCCCTGAACGCGTTCCGCATGCATACCGTGCTCCATGAGTTGTCCACGCTGGCGACGCAGCCCGCGCGGTTCCTGACCGAGGCGAATGCCCGCGCCGTAGGATTGTTCGATTCCGGCGAGCGGGCGGCGATGATCCACGGCGTCGTCGATCCGAACGCGGGAACCTTCACCTACGCCACCGCCTCGTGCCGCCGCCCGATCCTGGTGCGGCGCGGCACTCCGGACGCCATCCTGGGGCACGCCGATGGCGCGCCGGTCGGGGAGGCGGCGGGCAGCGTCTATCGCTTGCGGACGCTGCCGTTCGGGCCGGGAGCGCGGCTGATGCTCTACAACAAGGCCGTGCTGGCGGCCCTGCCCGTGACCGGCCCCCGCTCGGCGGAGCGCTTGCTGGCCGAACTGGCGGCCATCGCCTTGCAGGCCCCCGTGCTGGACGACGCGCGGGACGCCATGATCGCGGCGCTGGTCGAGGCGGTCGGCGACCGGCCGGGGCAGGACATGACGCTGGTCTTCCTGGGCAAGGACGTCCGCGAACCGTTGGGGGCGAGGTAGCGCATGGCCGGATCATCCCTGGCACCGGTCAATATCAGGAACTCCCGGATCCTGGTGGTGGACGACAACCGGGTGAACCGCCACCTGCTGACGGCGGTGCTTCAGCGCGGCGGCTTTCCCCATGTCGAGATGGCGGAGGACGGCATCGACGCCCTGGCCAAGATCGAGGCGCAGGCGCCGGATCTGATCCTGCTGGACCTGATGATGCCCCGGATGGACGGGTTCGAGACCTGCCGCCGGGTGCGGACGGATCCCAACCGGCGCGATCTGCCGATCCTGGTCCAGAGCAGCCTGTCCGGGTCGGAGGACAGGACGCGGGCCTTCTCGGTCGGCGCCACCGACTTCGTGACCAAGCCGATCAACGCGACCGAACTGCTGTCCCGTGTCCGCATCCACCTGGAGAACCAAGCGCTGCTGCGCGACCTGCAAGGCTATCGCCGGCGCCGACAGGGGGAGCTGGCGCTGGCGCGGAGCATGCAGGAGCGGCTGCTGCCGGCGCCGTCCCGGCTGGTTGAGACGGAGGCCGACCTCGGGTTGAGCATCGCCGCCCATTTCGAGCCGTCGTCGGAACTGGGCGGCGACTTCTGGGACTTGCGGCGTGATGGGCTGGGACGGCTGATCGTCTGGCTGGTGGATTTCTCAGGCCATGGCGTCGGCGCGGCGCTGAACACCTTCCGGTTGCACGCGATCCTGCGCCAGATGGACCTGACCAATTTCGATCCTGCGGACCACCTGCGTGATGTGAACGGACGAGTCTGTCCGCTGCTGCGGAATGGCCAGTTCGCGACCGTGCTGGTCGGCGTGATCGATCCCGCGACCAATACCTTCCATTACGCCTCCGCCGGAGCGCCCGCCCCGATGGTCTGGGTGCCGGGCGACGCGGTGCCGGCGTTCGGCGACAGCAGCGGGCTCCCCGTCGGCATATTGCCGTCCGCCCGCTACGAGAACCGCGACCTACCCCTGCCGGTGGGCGGCCGCCTGTTCCTGTACAGCGACGGCGCCAGCGAGCTTTGGACCAGCCAGGACACCGTCCTGGGGGAGGAGGGCCTGCTCGACCTCGTCCGGCAACAGATGCGCCAGGAGGAGGATGCCGGCTTCCTCGCCGGCCTGCTCGGCGCCCTGGCCGCGCTGGGCAATTTCGACGACGACGTCACCGCCTTGGTGCTGACCCGCCGCGCTTAAACCTGTTCGTCCGCGAGAGGTTCGTAGAAGGCGGCGGCGAAGCCCGCCTTGGTCCGGCTCTCCTCGTTGAACGGACGCTTCAATCCTCCCTTGAAATGGGTACGAACCAGGTTTTGCCAAGTCGGGATCGGTTCGACGGCCAGTTTGTCGCAGACGTGCTCGAACCAGCGGCGGCCGGCGGCGACATGGGTGATCTCGTCGTCGTGGATGATCTGGAGCGCGTCGGCGCTGGCGTCGTCGCCGACCCGGCGGAGGTTCAGGATCATCGCCGGCGTCACGTCCAGCCCGCGCGCCTCCAGTACCAGCGGCACGATGGCGAGACGGGCGGCGAGGTCGTGGGCGGTGATCTCGCTGGCCTGCCAGAGACCGTCATGGGCGGGCAGGGCGCCATAGTGGCTGCCGAACTCGGCCAGCCTGCGGCACAACATGTCGAAGTGGCGGGCCTCGTCGTCGGCGACCTGGACCCAGTCGTCGCTGAACGCCTTGGGCATGCCGGCGCCGAAGCGGGCGACGATGTCCCAGGACAGGTCGATGGCGTTCAGCTCGATATGGGCGAGCGCGTGGACCAGGGCGATCCGCCCGGAGACGCTGCCGGCCTTGCGGCGCGGCGGCATGTCGCGCGGCAGGCGAAGCTCCGGATGGTCGGGACGCGCCGGCCGGAGCGGCGGCGCCATCCCATCGGCATCATCACCAATCCCGGCGATCGCGCCGCTCCGCCAGTCCTCGGCGAAGCGGCGGGACAGGCGGACCTTCTCCGCCGGGTCGGCCGTGGTCAGGACGGTGATGGCGGCGGCGCGGAGCGTCATTTGCGGCCGTAAGCGATGAATTCGCCATTGAGGTACCGCGGCTTGCCATAGGCGAGGGACTGGCCGTCCGGCGTCTCGATCGAGCCGCCCGCCGCCAGCAGGATAGCGTGGCCGGCGGCGGTGTCCCATTCGCAGGTCGGGCCGAACCGGGGGTAGATATCGACCTCGCCGCGCGCGATCAGGCAGAACTTGAGCGCGCTGCTGGAATGGCGGTGCTCCTTGACCAGTTTCCCTTCCAGGAACTTGTCGAGCCGCTCGCGGTCGCCGTGGCGGCGGCTGGACAGCACGACCAGACCGTCGGCCGGAACCACCCGGCAGGAGATCGGGACGTCGTGGCGGGCACGCGCGCCATACACGGCGGTGCCGGGGCCGGCGGCGGCGTAGGTGTCGCCATCGACAGGCAGGTACATGACGCCGAGCACGGGCACGCCGTCCTTGATCAGGCCGATGTTGACGGTGAATTCGCCGGTGTGCTCGATGAAGCCCTTGGTGCCGTCCAGCGGATCGACCAGCCAATAGGTGCCGTGATCGCCCGGTGGGGACTTGCCGGCGGCGTGCTGCTCCTCCGAGATGACCGGGATGTCGGGCGTCAGGTGGTGCAGCGCCGGCAGGATGACGGCCTCCGCCGCGTTGTCGGCGGCGGTGACCGGACTGCCGTCCGCCTTGACATGGGCGGTGACGGTATCGGTGTAGTACCGGAGAATGACCTCCCCGGCCTCCCGCGCGATGCCGCGGACGGCCGGCAGAAGTTTGACGATGCCCTGATCCAGGCTCTGATCGGCCATGAGTCCCCCAAAGATCACAAGGAACGGAGCATACGCCGTCCCGTGACCCTTGGGGAACCCCCGCCGGTCTTTATTCGGCGGCCTGTTACTCGCCAGTCGCTTACTCGGCGGCCAGGGCGGGCTGTTCGGACTGGATCAGACGCCAGACCCGCTGCGGCGTCGCGGGCATGTCGACGTGGCGGATGCCATAGGGCGACAGGGCGTCGACCACCGCGTTGATCACGGCGGGCGGAGCCCCGATCGCCCCGGCCTCGCCGGCGCCCTTCATGCCCAAGGCGTTGGTCGTGCTGGGCACCTCGTTCAGCTTGAACTGGACGAACGGGATGTTGGCGGCGCGCGGCATGCAGTAATCCATGAACGAGCCGGTCAGCAACTGGCCCGAATCGGGATCATAGACGCATTCCTCGTAGACCGCCTGACCGATGCCCTGACCGACGCCGCCATGGACCTGACCGGCCAGCATCATCGGGTTGAGCACCTTGCCGAAGTCGTCGACCACGGTGTAGTTGATGAACTCGATCCCGCCGGTATCCGGATCGATCTCCAACTCGCAGATGTGGCAGCCGTTGGGGAACGTCGCGGCTGGCGGCGTCCAGCGGGCCTCCTCGTCGAAGGCGAAGCCGGCGTCGGAAGGCGCGCTGGCGGCGGCGACCTCCTGGATCGTCATCTTGCGGTCGGTGCCGACGATGGTGAAGGTGCCATCCTCGAACCCGATATCCACCGCGGCGGCTTCCAGCAGTTCCGCCGCCTTGGCCTTGGCCTTCTCGATCACCCGCTCCGCCGTGTCGGACAGGGCGGCGCCGCCGACCGGGATCGAGCGCGAGCCACCGGTGCCGGAGCCGAAGCTGATCCGCGCGCTGTCGCCCTGGACGATCTCGATGTCCTCGGCAGGGATGCCCAGGCGGTCGGAGACGATCTGGGTATAGGCCGTCTCGTGCCCCTGGCCGTTGGACTGCGAGCCGATCAGGACGGTGACCTTGCCCGACGGCATCATCTGGATGGTCGCCTGCTCCGGCCCGCCGCCCGAGCACGCCTCGATATAGGTGGACAGGCCGATGCCACGCAGCTTGCCCTTGGCCTTGGCAGCCGCCCGGCGCGCCTCGAAGCCGGCCCAGTCCGACAGCTCCAGCGCGTCGTCCATGTTGCGGGCGAACTCGCCGGTGTCATAGACGTGGTCCAGCGCCGTCTTGTACGGCATGGCCTCCGGCGGGATGAAGTTGCGCCGGCGCAGCTCGCCCGGATGCATGCCAAGCTCGCGCGCCGCGGCATCAACCAGGCGTTCCAGCAGATAGGCGGCCTCGGGCCGTCCGGCGCCGCGATAGGCGTCGACCGGGTTGGTGTTGGTGAAGACGCCCTTGACGTGGACGTGGATCGCCGGGGTGGTGTAGACGCCGGCCAGCATGGCGGTGCCGGCGTCGGTCGGGATGTAGGGACCGAAGTTGGACAGGTAGGCGCCCAGGTTGGCGACCGTGGAGACCCGCATCGCCAGGAACTTGCCGTCGGCGTCCAGCGCCAGATCGGCGTGGGAGACGTTGTCGCGGCCGTGGTCGTCGCTGAGGAAGGCCTCGCCCCGCTCCGACGTCCACTTGACCGGACGGTTCAGCTTGCGCGCGGCGAACAGCGACAGGACGTATTCCGGATACATGAAGATCTTCATGCCGAACCCACCACCGACATCGGTGGTCAGGATGTGGAACTTCTCCTCCGGCTCGTTGAAGATCTGGGTCGCCAACTGGGTGCGCAGCCCGTGGACGCCCTGGCTGGAGACGTAGAGGACATAGCGGTCGGTGTCGTCGATCGAGGCGAGGCAGGCCCGGCCCTCCATCGAGTTCGGCACGATGCGGTTGTTGACGACATCGACGCTGACGACCTTGGCGGCCTTGGCGAATCCGGCCTCGGTGCCCGCCTTGTCGCCCTTTTCCCAGACGAAGCTGAGGTTGCCGGGCGCCTGGTCCCACACCTGCGGCGCGCTGGAGTCCAAGGCTCCGACCGTGTCGGCGATGGCCGGCAGCTCGGAGTAGTCGATCATCACCAGCTCGGACGCGTCGCGCGCGGCGTCCAGCGTCTCGGCCACGATGAAGACGACGGGATCGCCGACATGGCGGACGCGGTCCTTGGCCAGCGCCGGGCGCGGCGGCATGACCAGCGGCTGTCCGTTGGCCTGGACCAGGGGGACGTTGCAGGGGATCGGGCTGATGCCGGCCGCCTCGAGGTCGTCGACGGTGTAGAGGCCGAGCACGCCCGGAGCCGCCCGCGCGTCATCCAGATCGATCGAGACGATCTTGGCGTGGGCGTGGGGAGAGCGCAGGACATAGGCGTGGGCCTGTCCCGGCAAGGTGATGTCGTCGGTGTAGCGCCCGCGGCCGGTCAACAGCCGGGCGTCCTCGGTGCGGGGCACCGCCTGTCCAATTCCAAACTTGGCCATGTTCTCTCTAACCCCCCTGAAGGTCCTGTGCCGACGGATCATTGTCCGTGATTGATTGGACCACTGAGTTTATGCGCGTAACGCCGTATGACAAACCCCGGAAGTGATCGGGGCTGGCATGTCTCCGAAAGATGCTTGGCGCTGTCGATTTGGACCTTATGTTCCAATAGAGTGAACGGTCTGGGAATTTTTTTGAACCATGTGCGGACGCTACACCCTGGCGACTCCGGTCGCCGAGATGAGCCGGATGTTCGGCTTTCCCGAACTGCCGAATCTCCCGGCCCGCTACAACATCGCCCCGACCCAGGATGTCGCGGTGGTGCGCTGGCTGGAGGAGGAGAAGCGGCGCGAACTGGCGCTGCTGCGCTGGGGGCTGGTGCCCCATTGGGCCGACGATCCCGGCATCGGTAGCCGCATGATCAACGCCCGCTCCGAATCGGTGGTGGAGAAGCCCTCGTTCCGGACCGCCTTCGCCCGCCGCCGCTGTCTGGTGGTGGCCGATGGCTTCTATGAGTGGCGACAGCACGCGCCCAAGGGCACCCCCAAGGACGCCAAGAAGCAGCCGTTCCGCATCCGCCGCCACGACCACAAGCCCTTCGCCCTGGCCGGCCTGTGGGAGACCTGGAAGGGCCCCAAGGGGGGCGAGCCGCTGGACAAGCCGCTGGAGACGGTGACGATCGTGACGACAACGGCCAACGCCGTGCTGAAACCGCTGCACGACCGGATGCCGGTGATCCTGTCGGCGGACGACTACGCGGAATGGCTCGACCCCGCCACGTCGGTGGAGGCCGCCGAACGCCTGCTGCGCCCCTGCCCGGAGGACTGGCTGGAGGCCTATCCCGTCAGTACGCGGGTGAACAGCGTGCGGAACGACGACGCGTCCCTGGTGGAGCCGGTGGCGATTCCGGGGGAGGGAGAGGCGCCGGCCGCCGAGACTGGGAAGAAGACGGAGCGGCAGGCGAGCTTGTTCTGAGGCGCGATGCTTACACCCCCCTTGGCGTGGTGAAGCGACAGCAAATGTCATCATTTTGACGAGGGCGGTTTGCCAAGGCGCTGATTTTGCTTGGAATGAAGGCATTCCTGCTCAATGGATCCCCTGATCGAGTCCGGGGATGACGATAAAGGAGTGGTTCGGCCCTATTCTATCTACAATTCGTCATCCCCGGACTTGGTCCAGGGGATCCATTGAGCAGAAGATTCGCCTCGGCATGGTCTTCGATTGTCAAAGATCCGACGTCGAAACGCGAGGGGCACTCTAACGCGAAATAGTAAAGGATTACTTTCCTGTGTGTCTGCAAGGAGATAGGCTGGAACCGAGCCCGGCGGCGCTTGCCCATCCCCCTTGGAGATGGCGTTCGACCACGATCCACTCCCTCGCACGGGGGGCGACCGCGAGATTGGGCAGGAATTCGCCCATGACGTCGGAGTTTCAATCCACGCCCCCGCACGGGGGGCGACCGTTACGGCGATGCTGGCGTGCCTGCCCGTCAGCGTTTCAATCCACGCCCCCGCACGGGGGGCGACTCGGGTGACTACGCCTATGTCGCGTGCGCTGCCAGGTTTCAATCCACGCCCCCGCACGGGGGGCGACCACCACCAGCGCGACGTTCCCGGTCACCATCCAGTTTCAATCCACGCCCCCGCACGGGGGGCGACCACCGTGCGATGTCTAAAGCCAGATGACCGATCCAGTTTCAATCCACGCCCCCGCACGGGGGGCGACCAGACGCTGGGTTCCGCGTCGTTCCGGTGGAGCGGTTTCAATCCACGCCCCCGCACGGGGGGCGACGCGACATAGGCGTAGCCACCAGAGACTGTGACGGTTTCAATCCACGCCCCCGCACGGGGGGCGACCGCTGATCAGGTACGCGGCGCATATGACATTCACGTTTCAATCCACGCCCCCGCACGGGGGGCGACGCGTCCAACGTCGAGCCCGTGCTGATCGACCCGGCGTTTCAATCCACGCCCCCGCACGGGGGGCGACCAGGCTCAACGCGAAGAGGCCGCTTATAACGAGGGTTTCAATCCACGCCCCCGCACGGGGGGCGACGAGGGGTTCGGCGGGGCCGAGGTCGGGGTGGTCGAGTTTCAATCCACGCCCCCGCACGGGGGGCGACGAGACAGTCGATCTCGCCGCGATGCGCGCCCGCGTTTCAATCCACGCCCCCGCACGGGGGGCGACATGGTCCGTAAGATTGAGGACCAGACGGATACCAAGTTTCAATCCACGCCCCCGCACGGGGGGCGACCCCCGTGGATTACGCATTGGGAAGAGATGGCGAAGTTTCAATCCACGCCCCCGCACGGGGGGCGACAGGCTGCGCTGGTAGTCCATGAGGCCATGCAACGGTTTCAATCCACGCCCCCGCACGGGGGGCGACTGGCTATCAGCGTCAACTGGCGCATCGATCCGTCGTTTCAATCCACGCCCCCGCACGGGGGGCGACCCCGGCGCCTTCGTGGCTGCCGGGGCTTTCTCCGGTTTCAATCCACGCCCCCGCACGGGGGGCGACGTCTGGATTTCGTCGCGGCACTTGAGTATCAGCAGGTTTCAATCCACGCCCCCGCACGGGGGGCGACGCCCTAGCGATGTGGGGACACAGTACACTTTCATGTTTCAATCCACGCCCCCGCACGGGGGGCGACTGCTTCAGTCTATTCTATTGTCAAATAACGCCGATTTCCCGGTCCAGCGCGAACCCATCGCGTTAATCAAGCCTCGGAAGGGCGATGCCTGCCGAACTTTGACAGCATGCGTTGAAAATGCAAGGTAATTCACCCGCGCGAACCTCCCAGGGAATCTGGAACCGCTTGGGGTTCGCGCGACGGACGGAAAGGTCTGTCAGAAGATGAGCGGCGCGTCGAAATCCTGCGCGGGTTTCGCGCCGACGTGTTCGATCCTCCACTTGGCGTTGGCGCCCAAATTGTAGAAGCGGAGGCTGTCGGTCGCCGGGTCGATCTCGCCGATCAGGCGGGCTCGGAGCGCCGTCCATTGGGCCGGGTCCAGCTCGCATTCGAACACCGAGAATTGGACGCGCTGGCCGAAGTCCAGGCAAGCCCGCGCGACACGCCGCAGCCGGCGGCGGCCCGCCGTGTCCTCGGTTCGGACATCATAGGTGATCAGCATCAGCATGGGGATCTCATTTCCACAGGAAGGGCGGGTAGCCGTCGAGGTCGCCGCGCAGGTGGCGGGCGAGCAGGCGGGCCTGGATGTGCGGCACCAGCCCGAGCGTCAGCTTCTCGTCCAGGAACGGGTGAAGGATCTCGTCGCGCTTCCGTTCCTGATAGGCGGTCAGCACGGTCTTGCGCGCGTCGTCGCGCAGCATCACGGCGCCGCCTTCCTTGTACTCGAAATCGGCCGCCGTCACTTGCTGGCGGTTGATCAGGCTGAGCGCCACCCTGTCCGCCAGGATCGGGCGGACCTCCTCCATCAAGTCGAGCGCCAAGCCCGCCCGGCCGGGCCGGTCGCGGTGCAGGAAGCCGACTTGGGGGTCAAGGCCGACGGTTTCCAGCGCGGATCGGCAATCGTGTCCGACGATGGCGTAGAGGAACGACAGCAGGGCGTTGCAGGCGTCCAGTGGCGGGCGGCGGTTGCGGGTCTTGAAGCGCATCGCCGGATCCTCCACCCGGATCAGCAGATCGAACACGCCGAAATAGGCGCTGGCACCATCGCCCTCGTGCCCCCGCGCGGCATCGGTGCCGGGTGCCTCCATGACAAGGCGCGCGACATCCGCCAAGCGGCGCTGGGCGTCGTCCAGCCGGGCTTGGCTGGCGGGGTCCAGGCTGTCGCCGTAGTCGCGCAGGGCGCGGCGCAGGACGGTGCGCTGGTTGGCGGCCTTGCCGGCGACAAGAGCGCGCGCGATCACGGCGCAAGCCGCGTCGTCGTCGCTGGCGCGGTACTGGCTTCGGCGAAGCAGCACGTTGCCGCTTACCGGTCCCTCGACACGGGCGACGAAGCGGCCATGCTCGCTGAGGAAGGAGACCGCGATGCCCTGTTCGGCGCAGAAACCCATCAGGGGAGGCGACATGCCGACGCGGCCGAAGCAGACGACGCCGCCCATCATGTGGGCCGGGACGCGGCCGATCTCGGCCTGTTCGACCTCGACCACGATGTTGGCGCCGTCTTTCTTGAGCCAAGCGCCTTCGCTGGTGACGAACAGGGTGTTGAGGTGCTGGCGCATGGTCGGATGCCCTCATTCGGCTTGAAGCTGGCGGAGCAGCCAGTCGGCAACCGCCGGTGGCCGCGACAGGCGCTTGGGCTGGCACAGGTCGGCCAGCGAGCACTGGCCGCACTTGCGGGGAGCGTGGTCGGGGGGAGGCGTGACGCCGGACGAGATCATGGCGCGGGCGGCTTCCGCCACCCGCTCGGTCAAGGCCCGGAGGTCAGGATCGAAGGCGACCGCGGTTCGGCGGCGGCTTTCGCCATAGAACAGCGCACCCTCGGGGATGGTGGCGCCGAACATCTCCTCCAGGCAGAGCGCCTGGGCGCAAAGCTGGACCTCGTCGGCGCGGTGCGACTTGGGCTTGCCGCGCTTGTATTCGACCGGGTAGGGCTGGCGGCCGGGGCCGCGCAGTTCGACCACGTCGGCCACACCGCCGATGCCGAGACGATGGCAGCGGAGCGGCATGGAACGAACGGTGCGAACCCCGCGCGGGGTGGACTTGCCGCCCAAATCCACCCGCTCGTGCAACACGCGCCCTTCCGCCGTGAGGCGGTTTTCGGCCCATTGCCGCTCGACATGGATGAGCGCGCATTGACGCGGGCAGAACAGGTAATGCTGGAGGGCGGAGAGGGGCAGCGGGTCGGTGTCTTCCATGGCGGTTCGTTCCCCCTTTCCGGTCCACTCCTTGTCGGTCACAGGCGATCGATGATCTGGACGCCGGCGGGGAGCCCCTCGCGGTCGATCGACACGGCGTAGTCGGCGAAGCCGCGCGCGGGGGGCAGGTTGTGGGTGCCTGGCGAGCCCAGTTCATAGGTCTCGTTCTGGAACAGGCGGGAGACCTTGACGCGGTCGAACAGCTTGGGCGCCGGCGCGTTGCCCAGCGCGCTGTCGTGGCGGAACACGATCAGCTTGCGGCTGCCCATCTCGCCGCGCGCGGCGGATCGGTCGTGGTCGAACATCTGTTCCAGCGCCGACCACAGCAGTTCCAGGTCGTCGTCGCCGAACCCTGTCCATTCCGCCAACTTGGCCGAGATATAGCCGTGCCCGCGATAGAGGCCATAGGGGATGATGTGCTTCCGCCCCATGGTGCGGTTGTCGCGACGCGCGTCGTCGCCCTCCGCCGACTTCTTCGCTTCCGCCTCGTTGGTGGCGGCCATGCGGGTGATCGAGATTTCCAGGGGCATCACCGGCTCGACCGATTGGGCGAAGTTGAACTGGACGGGGCCGCGCACCTGACCGCAGTTGACGCCGGTGCTCATGACCGCACCGAAGGTGCGGACATCGAAGAAATTGCCGCACATGAAATCGCGGATGGCCTTTTCCTCGGGAGCGTTCTTGGGCGACAGCTTGGCGGCGGTATTGACCTTGTCGTCGTCGGGACGGACCTTGCGATAGGCCTCGCGGTGCGTGTCGTTGAGGATCGAGCCTTCCTTGACATAGATGCCCAAGCCGGGCGTGGCGTCGTGGAACATGCCGACGAAGTTGCGGATCTTGCGCTTGAGGCAGACATCGGTGACCAAGCCGTGGTTGGTCTCCGGGTCGAGGCGCGGCAGGTTGCCGGCATCGGGGTCGCCGTTGGGGTTGCCGCGGGTGACGTCGAACAGGAAGACGAATTCGTAGCGGTTCTGGATGGCGGTCATGGCTTTGGTCCTCTGGCGGGCGCGCGTGGCCTCGCGGCTCAAGGGGCTGGGGCGGATCGGCGCCGGGGATTGGTGGCGCGGTCGGGATTGGTGGTGTTGATCAGGTGGAGGCGATCAGGCGGCGGTCGCCTCGTCTTCCGCCGGGGGTGGCGCCGCGGTGTCGTCGTCGGTCTTGCGCGCGTTGCGCTGGTGGTAATAGCCGACGACGAACCGGCCCTGGTCCTCCAGCCGGAGGTGGCGGGGGAGGTCCATCGACAGCTTGTCGACGATCTCGCCCATCTCGCGCTCGAACCAGACCGCGAGGCCGCCGGCGTCGCTCTTCTTGCGCAGCACGGACAGATGGTGGTTGGCGCCACGCAGCAGCAGCGGGAAGACGCTGGCGGGCGTGGCCGACGCCGCGCCGAAATAGCGGTCGCGGATGCTGGCGTTGACTTTGCCGAGGGCGGCGCGCTGGACGCTTTCCAGCACCGCGAACAAGCGCCCCATCAGATAGGCCGGGTCGGTCTGGTCACGATCGAGACTCACGAGATTGTCCTCCTGTTCCGGGATTCCGGCTTGTTCGTTTTCAAAGCGGGTATGTCGGGCGAGCCACGCCTTGCAGATCGCGGCGCGGCGGCCATTGATCTTTCCGTCGGCGCGGATGCGCTGGAGCGTCGCCGACAGCAGCAGCCTGGGATAGCGGCCTCCCGTGAGGATGGCGCGCATCAGCTCGCCACCGAGCAGCTTGGGGATGTTCTCCGCCTTGCGCTGGAGCGCCGTCTCAAAGAGCAGCGCCTGGGCGGATGGCTGGGCCTTCCAGGCGGCGGGCTCGATCCGCATGTCATGCCAGTGCTGGTCGAAAGTGCGGACGAAGGCGCCCAAGGTCGTCTCGTGCCAGAAGCGGACGGAGACGCGGGCGACATTGGGTGATAGGCCGAGCACGAAGAAGCGGGTGCCGAGAACGACATCGGGGGTGATCGACCGATCGGGGCGCCCGGCGGAGATGCGCTCGAGCGAGTCCTTGAGGCGGTAGGTGTCGCCGGCCTCGTCGCTGGGGTCGTCTTCCTCTTCCTCTGCCTCCTCCTCGGGGTCGTGGTCGGCGTCGCCGTCTTCCGCGGTCTTCCCTTCGAAGGGGGGATTGATCCTCTCGGCGGCGATGGCCTCCGCCAGTTTGGCGGCTTCCTCGCCGCAACGGCTGGCATCCACCCAGAACACGACGGAGGCGTCGCCGACTTGGACCCTGTTGTCGCTGGCGCGCGCCAGCAGGGCGTTGAGCGCGGTGCCATAGCCGAAGGCGGCGGCTTCCGAGACGGGGGAATTGTCGCCTTGCTCCTTGCCGTAGGATTCGAAGGCGTCGAGGTTGAAGGATACCAGGGACGCGCCGGAACTTTGCGCGCCCCAAACGCCCTTGATCGAGGGATGCAGGCGGACGGTCGGCGCCTGTTGTCCGGTGATCAGGCAGGTTCCGCTGGCGCCGGTCGCGGCGGCGAGTTGCCTTTGCCAGATCTGGCGCGCGGCGGAGGATTGGTGCAGGAAGCGGACGCCGGGGCTGGACGCGTTGTCAGGCGCGTATGAGAACGCGACGTTCTGGTCCAGCACTTGGGCCACGACTTGATCGGTGAACACGTCGGGCGGCAAGTTCTCGGGGGCCCACGACTGGAGGAAGGCCAACAGGGCGAGCAGGGCCGGCTCGTCGGTGCCGGACAGCGCCTGTTCGTGCAATTCGCGGAACGCGGCGAAATGGGCGGGGTACCGGGCGGTTTCCCCGGTGGTCTTGTCCTTGCCGAGCCCCAGCGCGAACTTGGTGTTGTCCCACAGGAAATACGCGCGGGGCGTGACGCCGGGACGCTTGAAGGATCGCGGGACATCGACCGGCAGCGGCAGGCGCTTCTTGCCGGAGGGCTCGCGCAGGTCTCGCACGCTGGATACCGAGCCGTCCGGCTGGAGGATGATGGCGAAACCGATCCCCTCGGTGGAGTATCCATATGATGGTGCCGCGTCGCGGTCCGCCAGCCGGTCGTAATGGAGGTTGAGGGCGGCCAACATACTCATGACCGGATCTCGGGCGCGTTGAGGCTTGGCACGGCCATGACGCCGTCCTTCAAACTGGCGGGGAAGAACAGCGGGACGCGATCATTGGCGTGGTCGATGTCCAGCAGCATCCAGCCCAAGTCCCGGTTCCGCTGATCCTGGGGGAGCGTGCTGGAAGGCAAGTCGTCCTCCACCAGTTCGAAGTCGGCCGGGAATTCGCGGGTGCCGAAATAGGGTTGGTGAAAGCACTGGCCACTGGCGGCGCGGCGGATGAAGATTTCGCGATGCTTGGTCGCGTTGTCGCAGGCGCCGGCTTTCGCCGTCATGTCGAAATGCGCCTCGATGATGTAATCGACTTGATGGAGGATGGTCGCGGCGCGCTGCTGGCGTTCGTTCTCCACGATCAGGCGCAAGCCGTCGAGGTCGCCGGACTTCATGGCCTTGCGGACGTTGGAGACGGGTGCCCGGGCGCCGACCTCGTTCCGGCGGATCGACTGGAAGCGGATCGGGGCCAAGACATGGATGCGGTCGATCATCCAAGTGATCGCAGGCTTCCAATGGATGGCTTCCAGGATGCCGCGAGCCGCCGACGGCGTCATAACATCGTATGACACGCGCTCCACTTTCATCTCAGGCCGCGTGAAGCAGGCCCGCTGACCGCGAACGCGGAGTTTTACTCCGAAAGACATGACTCCTCCTATCAGCGGAAATCCCGCTGTTGAACCGATGGGCTGGGGTGCGATTCTTAACTCTCTCTGATGCGAATGATTATTTTTGAGTCTCGACAATTATACTTATGCCATCGGCACTGAACAATGACCGGTCGAACAGTTGTTCTCGTAGGTCGGGTAGAGCGCAGCGGCACCCGACACCAACTCGCCTGATTGTCGGGTGCCGCTGCGCTCTACCCGACCTACGGTTACAATTCCATCCATTGGTTTCTTCATACCGAAGCGGCAGCCGACCTACCGTTGGACGTTCGTTAGAAACCGATTATTGTTCAGTGCCGGTCGTATTACTTATGTGCGGTGTAATTTCAGCCCCAACCGGGTAAGATATCCCAGCATGGCGTGATTTTAGGTCTGTGGGGATTTCGATGGTGCAAACTTGCTTCGGATCAAAGTGTATTTATGCGTACTTGGAAGTTTATATGAATACTCAAAAATATTTCGCGTAAACGGACAATGCATCAGGTGATTAATGATGATGTTGATGTGAGCTAATATACGCTGCGGCAATGTGTATGACTATCCGCTGTTGAGGTCATCGAAGGGATTTGCTTGCGTTGAATAATCAGGTTGCCACGGCGACCAAGTTAAGGGGTCGTGGCAACCTGACTATCAAGTTGTGAATCGTGGCGTGAAGTCTGCCAACGCTTTTTGCTGGCGGAGGACTGGCGCCGATGTTATCTTCTGGGTCGAGTCTGCCACACCGTGAACCTCCAATCTGTCTGCGAGTTGCGATGTGGTGCTTGCCAGGGTATCGGCGCTGGTACCGCCGATACCCCTTTCGGGTGAGCACGATCGGATAGTGTCATATCCCAATAAGCTAGGTCAACAGGTTTTTTTAAACATTGTATATGTCTGCCCAATTTACGTCTGAGGGAACGATGGCTTCAGATACAGGCATTCGGTGAACATTTCAGCGAAGCTTTGGGCAAGGAACTCGTGGCTCGACGCTGGGTGAATTTCCAGGATCGAAGCGCTTTTGTCCACGCTTGATATCCAGCCGAAAATCTGGTAGAAGTGCATATCGTCACCTCATCTAGAGGTTGTGGATTGAAACCCTCAAACGTTGATCGAAGCAGATCATGTACAGTGTTAGGGGCGGACCCATTCATGGGTCCGCCCGGCACTCCGCGCCGATGCTTCGGTCAGCCGCCGCAAATCAGGCTTTTGGCGTCCATGTAGGTTGGATCATCCCAATCCAAGCCTTCGATATCATCGTACAAGTGCCCGTTATCCAGGACCGCGAATTGATCGCCGAATTCTTCGCATCGGATCAGCCGGACGGCTCCCGCGGCGGTCAGTTTTCGGCGCGAGTCACGCGGAACCTGGACGATGTATTGCTGGAGGGCGCGCGCGATGGCTCCGGGACGCTTCACGTAATTCAAATCATTCAGTAGCTTGTCGATGTCATCTTTCGCGGGCTTGTAGGGGACGATGATCGGAGCTTGCGAGTCCTTGATGATTTGGAACGCGTTGGCGATGTCGGCGAACGGGAAGTTCAGGCTCTTGCAGGTGACGTCCAGGCTCTTGAGGATTTTGGCGGCGTCCAGTCCGTCATGGGCTGTGCGCAGCCAGTATAGTTCTTTGAAGTAGTCCTCGATGGCGGCGAGGGAGAGCGGATCGTCGTGCTTGTCGAGGATCAGGCCGGCGGTTTTGGCGAATTCCGACAGTTCGGGCGGCGGTTTGTGGTTCTCGTGGTCGGCTGGCTTGAAGATCAGGACCTTGCCGAGTTCGGGCGCCAACTCGCCCTCGCGGTTGCAGCGGCCGGCGGCCTGGGCGATCGACTCGATGCCGGCTTCCGCGCGGAGGACAACGGGAAAGCTGATATCGACTCCGGCCTCGATCAGCGAGGTGGCGACCAAGCGCACCGGCCTTCCTTCAACGAGATCGGCCTTGATGTCAGCGAGGATGGCGCGGCGGTGGGCGGCGCAAAGCGAGGTCGTCAGCAACCGGGCGCCGGGTTGATCCTGGATCGCCCGGTGCAGGTCGCGGGCGTGGCGGCGGTTGTTGACGATGCAGAGGATTTGGGGCTCGGTCCTTAGCCGGGCGGCCAGCGCGTCGACCGTTTGCGGTTCCTTGATCCGGGTGAGGGTGACGCGCTTCAGTTCCTGGTAAAGGGCGAGCGGGTCGGGTGCCAGCTCGCGGACGTTCTCCAAACCTTGTTCGAATTGAAGACGCTTGAGGATGGCGGGTTGGGTCGCGGTGCAGAGCACGATCGAGCACCCGTAATGGGTGGCGAGTTCCCGGATGGCTTCCAGGCAGGGCAGCAGGAACTTGACGGGCAGCGTCTGCGCTTCGTCCAGCACGATCACCGAGCCGGCGATGTTGTGGAGCTTGCGGCACCGCGATGGCCGGTTGGAGAACAGGCTTTCGAAGAATTGGACCGCCGTCGTGACCACGATCGGCCAGTCCCAGTTCTCGGTCGCGAGTTGCAGTTTGTGGACGCCGTCCTTGCCCTCGTCATCCTCGCCTTTGCTTGGGAAGTTCTTCGGATCGAAGTTGCTGTGATGCTCCAGCACCGCGTCGTGCGGGGCCAAGGCTTTGCGGAATTCGCCGGCGGTCTGTTCCACGATCGAGGTGAAGGGGATGACGTAGACGACCCGGCGGAGGTCATGTTCCTCCGCGTGTACCTCCGCGTGTTTGAGCGCGAAGGCCAGCGACGCTAACGTCTTGCCGCCGCCGGTCGGGACGGTGAGGGAGAACAGTCCAGGTGGCAGCGTCGCCTTCTCCAGGACCGAGTCCAGCACCCGCGCCCGCAAGGCGTTGACCGGGGCGGGAGGGGTGCCGAGCTTCTGGGTGATGCCGCTCAAGTAGCTGGTCAGGCTGGCGCGGAGGGTCGCCAGTGGGATCGCGCAACCGCGATCGACGGGCTCGCCCTTCGCCTTCGCCGTGTAGGCTTCGGTCGCCAGACGGTCGGCGTCGATCAGGCAGGCGAACAGCATCCGCACCAGGAACGCCCGGCTGAAGCCGCCATACCCGCTGATCCGCTGCCACGTGGCCGGTAGAGCGGGGAGTTCAACGCCGGCTGGCAGGGCGGGGACGGGCTTGTCCCTCAGCCGCTCGGTCAACGGCGTGAGGCCGCCGCCCATGGCGAGACCGTTGGCGAGCCCCGCGTGGTGGCCGGCGATGGCGAAGGCCATCAGGCGGCCGACCTTCGCGCCGCAGTGCTTGGCGGCGTAGACCGCTCCGGCGGTGGAGTGATCGACGCTGACGCCCTTACCCCGGATGTAGCGTTGGAAATCGGGGTGGTTCTTGCCGATGTCGTGGAGCAGGCCCAGAGCCTCGGCGACTTCCGGGTGGCCCATTCGCTTGGCGCAGCCGGCGGCCAGGGTGCCGACCTTGATGAGGTGCTCGGCCAAGGGTTCCCATTCCCCCTCCACCCCGTCTGGCGGGGAGTGGGCGAAGACGGTGTGTTCGTTCTGATCCATGGCCGGGAAGGCTACTCCCTTCGCGTGTAATAAATACACTTTTTATATACATTTTAGCGATAGACCGATCCCCGAGGCGTCCGCCGGGTAGCGGGGACGCCTCCGGATCGGCTCGATTCCGTGCCGGCCGATTTTCGCGCGGAGGCACGGATATGAACAGGTGCGTTGGGGTTCGCAGGGGGCTGGCGCTGGGGCTGGGCTTGGCGCTATTCGGCATGGGCGCCGCGGTGGCCGCCACCTTGGATCCGGTGGACCCGGCGAAGCGGTATGTCGACGCGATCTCCGACGCGGCGGTGCCGACTCCGGCCGAGATCGACGATCGGCTGGTTTCCATTCGGCGCGACAACGCCTTCCTGCGGTGGGAGAGCGACGCCGCCGACGCCAGGGTCAAGGTGGTGTCGTGGATGTCGGAAAGCGCGTTCCAGCGGTTCTACTCGCAGCCGGAGGAGTTGCCGACCGACAAGTCGGCGCCACCGACCTGGGGCACCATCATGTGGGTCACGGCGGTGCCCCAGGTGCGGGACTTCTGCCGCGCGCTGGGGACGCGCGACGTGACGGCGATCTCCAATCGACTGCTCCAGCTGTTCGGGCTGCCGCCGACGGGGCAGAACGCGCGGTTCGTCGAGATGTGGGTGTCGCCCAAGGACATGCTGCGGCCTTGCCCGGACCGCGAGATCGACGACAGCCGGTGCGAGGTCAACGCGGCCAGCGACGTGGACGATTACCGCACCTGGTTCGTCGGCAACTACGCCAATTCCTATAGCGAGAAGGGGTTCCCGTGGACCCGGCTGGGCTACACCTACGACTGGGCTCCCGCCTCGGACACCGCCAACCCGAACAAGCCCCACGGCGCCAGCGAGTTCATCCTCCGCCCCGGCACGCCGTACACCATCACCGGCCGCTTCACGACGGCGGAATACTGCGGCCGCCCGGCGCGGTGAGGGAGTGGCGGCGCACCGCGGCCAGCGTCAGCAGCGAGGCCGCCAGCACTCCGGCGGCGCTGCCGGCGGCGATGCCGTCGAAGCTGCCTTCGTGGTCGATCAGCCAGCCGAACAGGCCGGGTGACAGGGCTGTGGATAGGACGCTGATCGAGACCGAGAGGGAGCGGATGGCTCCCAGGTGGCGGGTGCCGTACAGCTCGGCCCAAACGGCGGCGGTGATGATCGCGCTGATCCCGGCGGTGACGCCGGCCAGCGCCATGAAGCTGGCGGCGCCCAAGGGGTTGGTGGTGGCGGACAGCACGGCGAGCGCCGCCGCCAGGGGCAGCAGGTAGACCGGCATTAGGCGGACGGCTCCGACGCGGTCGATCAGCGGGCCGGCGGTCAGCGAGGTCGCGATGGTGGTTCCGGCGTAGATCGCGAAGGATGCGGCGAACAGGGTCGGCGCCCAGCCCTTGGCCTCTACCAGCGCGATCTGGTGGAAGAAGACGCCGGTGTTGATGAAGCCGGGAGCCAGCAGGGCCGGCAGCAGCAGGTAGAAACGCGGGTCGCGCAGCACCTCGGCGCGGGTCCAGTCACGCGGTGCGATCGGGCGGGAGATGGCGGCGGGAGAGGTGGCCGGGTCGGTTTCCGGGGAGTTGGCGGTGGCGGCGGCGATTTTCGCGGCGGTGGCTCGGGCGTCGGCGCGGAGCAGGGCCAGCAGCGACGGCACCACCACCACCAGCAATGCCGCGGCGCAGATGATCCAGGCGCTCCGCCAGCCCAGCACGGCCAGCGCCGCCACCATCAGGGTGGGGAGCAGGGCCTCGCCGGTCGGGTGGCCCAGGGCCACGAGGCTCAGCGCGGTGCCGCGTCCGGTGTCGAAGCGGCGGGCCATGGTGGTGAAGGCGGTGTGCGGCATCAGGCCTTGTCCCGCCAGCCGCAGGCCGAAGATCGCCAGCGCCAGGAAGACCGGATGGCCGGCCGTCGCCATGCCGACGCAGGCGAGGGTCAGCGCCAGGACGACGGCGGTGACGTAGCGGGGCAGGGCGACGGTGTCGATCCAGCGGCCGGCCCAGATCAGCGCCGTGGCGCTGCCCAGGGTGGCGATGGAGTAGAGCAGCCCGAACTCGCCGTTGGACAGGGCGAAGTCCTCGCGGATGTGTCCGCCGGACAGCGAGATGAAGAAGGTCTGGCCGAAGCTGGAGAACAGCGTCAGCAAGAAGCCGAAGGCGAGCATCCGCCCGTGGGCGGCGATGAAGGCGAGATAGCCCACGGGGCGGGGGTTCCTGGTTCTTCGGTTCTAGTGGCCGGCCGCGAGGTCGGCCGTGTCCTTGTCGTGGATAGCGATCTGGTCGTGCAGGGTGGCGCTGGCCTGGTTGAGGCCGATGACGCGCGCCTCGATCCCGGCGCGGCGGAACTTCAGCACGATCTTGTCGATGGCGCCGACCGAGGTGATGTCCCACAGGTGGGCGTGGGTCAGGTCGATGTCGACCCGCTCAAGTTCGGGCGCGTGCTCCTTTTCGCGGAAGTCGAAGGCGCTGGTGAAGCGGTCGGACGAGGCGAAGAAGATCTGGCCCCGCACGGTGTAGGTCCGGACCGTGCCGTCGGCGCCGAGCGCGCTGGTGACGGAGACGAGGCGGGCGACCTTGCGGGCGAAGAACAGCGCGCTCAGCAGCACGCCGATCAGCACGCCCAGCGACAGGTCGTGGGTGATCACCACGGTCGCGGTGGTCGCCAGCATCACCAGCGTCGAGCTGGTCGGGATGGTGCCGATGTCGCGGATCGACTTCCAGCTGAAGGTGCCGATCGACACCATGATCATGACGGAGACCAGCGCCGGCATGGGGATTTGCTTCACCCAGTCCTGCAGCACCAGGATCAGGAACAGCAGCACCGTTCCCGCCGTGAAGGTGGAGAGCCGGCCGCGGCCGCCCGATTTGATGTTGATGACGGACTGGCCGATCATGGCGCAGCCCGCCATGCCGCCGAACAGGGGAGAGACGATGTTGGCGATGCCCTGGCCGCGCGTCTCGCGGTGTTTGTCGCTGCCGGTGTCGGTCATGTCGTCGACGATCGAGGCGGTCAGCAACGATTCCAGCAGGCCGACGATGGTCATCGTGATGGCGACCGGCAGGATGATCCGCAGCGTTTCGAGATTGAGCGGCACGTTGGGGAAGGCGAAGGCGGGCAGGGCGTTGGGCAACTCGCCCATGTCGCCGACGGTGCGGACGTCGGCTCCCGTCGCGATGGCGACCGCCGTCAGGACGACGATGGCGATCAGCGGCGAGGGCAGCGCCTTGGTTACCAGTGGCAGCAGGTAGATGATGGCGAGGCCGGCCACGACGATCGCGTAGGTCTGCCAGCCCATGCCGATCAGCTCCGGCAATTGAGCCATGAAGATCAGGATCGCCAGCGAGTTGACGAAGCCGGTCATGACCGAGCGGGACACGAACTTCATGTAGCGGCCGAGCCGGAGCAGGCCAACCGCGATCTGCAGCACTCCCGTCAGGAGGCTGGCGGCCAGCAGGTAATCGAGCCCGTGCTCGCGCACCAGGCCGAGCATCAGGAGCGCCATGGCGCCGGTGGCGGCGGAGATCATGCCAGGCCTGCCGCCCACGATCGAGATGGTGACCGCGATGCAGAACGAGGCGTAGAGGCCGACCTTGGGATCGACGCCCGCGATGATCGAGAAGGCTATGGCTTCGGGAATCAGCGCCAGAGCCACGGCGATGCCGGCGAGAAGGTCGCCTCGGATATTGCCGAACCATTCGGCACGGAGGGTCGGGAGCCATCCGGCTCGGGAACTGGAAACTCGGGTTGTCATGGGTATGCCGGGTGGTGCGGCCGGGTTTCCACCCGCGTCGAGCGGGGAAACAGGGCGGTTCTGGACAGGGCGGGACGGAGCTTCGCCTGCTGTCAGGGCGGATTGTCATGGAACGGCATGACCGGCTTGTAACACCGATCATGCCATCGGACAACCCGCCGGTGCTTTACTCGGCCGCGTGGCGGTAGGGCGGCGAGGGCGCCTTGACCGCCGTCGGCTGGTGGGGATCGTCGTCCTCCTCCTTGGGGCCGACGAAGCGGCCGAGGAAGCCGCCGACCCGCTCGGAGACGCCTTCCATGATGGTGTAGAAGCTGGGCACGAAGATCAGGGACAGCACGGTCGAGACCAGCAACCCGCCGATCACCGCGATCGCCATGGGGGCGCGGAACTCGCCACCGTCGCCGGCTCCCATCGCGCTGGGCAGCATGCCGGCCGCCATGGCGATGGTCGTCATCACGATCGGCTGGGCGCGCTTGCGGCCGGCGTCGATGATGGCGTCGATCCGGTTCATGCCCTTCCGTTCCTGCTCCACCGCGAAGTCTACCAGCATGATCGCGTTCTTGGTGACGATGCCCATCAGCATCAGGATGCCGATCACCACCGGCATGCTGATCGGGTTGCCGGTCAGCAGCAGGGCGATGATCACGCCGCCGATCGACAGCGGCAGCGACAGCAGGATGGTGATCGGCTGGAAGACGTTGTGGAACAGCAGGATCAGCACGCCCAGCACCATCAGCAGACCGGCGCCCATGGCGGCGGCGAAGCCGGCGAAGACCTCGCCCATGATCTCGGCGTCGCCGCTCTCCTGGATGCGGGTGCCGGCCGGCATGTTCTGGACCTCCGGCAGCGCCTTGATCCGCGCCAGCGCGTCGCCCAGCGTCAGGCCACCGGTCAGGTCGGCGCCGATCAGTACCCGGCGCTCGCGGTCGTAGCGCTCGATCGAGGACGGACCCTGGCCGAACGTGACGTTCGCCAGCGACATCAGCGGCACGGCGTAGCCCGCCGAGTTGGGCACCGCCAGCGTCTCGATCAGGCGGAGGTCGTGGCGGGCCTGGGTGTCGAGCTGGACCCGGATCGGGATCTGGCGGTCGCCCGCGTTGAACTTGGCGAGGTTGGCGTCGACGTCGCCGATGGTGGCGACCCGCACCGTCTCCGATATCGTCTCGGGCGAGACACCGAAGCGGGCGGCCTCGTCCAGCCGGGGCGTCACGCGGATCTCGGGACGGTCGAGCCCGGCGCTGGCGGCGGCGTTGGAGAATCCGGGCTGGCGCCGCATCGCCGCCTCGATCGAGGCGACGGCCTCGCTCAGCGCGTCGCCGTCGTTGCCCATCACGGTGATCGACAGCTCGCGCTCGCCCCGCTCGTTGACGTACCAGGCGCGGATGTCCGGGATGTCGGCGAGCCGTTCGGAGATCTGGGCCTCGACCTGCTTTTGGGTCAATTGGCGCTCGCCCTTGGGCGTCAGCATGACGTAGAGCGCCGCCTTGCGGATCTCGCGGTTGCCGGTCGGCGTCGTGCCGCCCATGGTGAAGACCGACTTGACCTCGGGCATCTGGCGCAGCGTCGCGGCGATCCGGTCGGTGGTCGCCACGGTGTCCTGGAGCGTGGCGCCGGGGGGCAGCTCGACCGAGACGACGGTGCGGGCGGCGTCCTCCGCCGGGATGAAGCCGGTGGGCAGCAATCCCGTTGCCCAGATCGACGTCGCGAACAGCCCCATGCCGACCAGCAGGGTCAGGAAGCGGAAACGCAGGGTGACGCGGAGGAAACCGGTATAGGCCCGCATGATGGCGCCGTCGCGCTCCGGCCGGGGCGGGTGCGGCCGCATCAGGTAGGCCGCCATCATGGGCGTTATCAATCGGGCGACCAGCAGCGAGAACAGCACGGCGACCGCGACGGTCAGGCCGAACTGCTTGAAGTACTGGCCGGGGATGCCGCCCATGAAGCTGACCGGGGCGAACACCGCGACGATGGTCAGGGTGATCGCGATGACCGCCAGGCCGATCTCGTCGGCGGCCTCCATGGCGGCGCGGTAGGGCGACTTGCCCATCCGCATGTGGCGGACGATGTTCTCGATCTCGACGATGGCGTCGTCGACCAGGATGCCGGTCACCAGCGTGATCGCCAGCAGGCTGACCAGGTTGAGGGAGAAGCCCATCATGCTCATGACCCAGAAGGTCGGCACCGCCGACAGGGGCATGGCGATGGCCGCGATCAGCGTGGCGCGCCAGTCGCGCAGGAAGATGAACACGACGACGACGGCCAGCGCGGCGCCCTCCAGCAGGGTGCCCATCGCGGCTTCGTAGTTGCCCTCGATGTAGTCGACCGTGTCGTCGATCAGGGTATAGGTCACATCGGGCTGGATCGCGGAGATGCGGGCGAGTTCCTCCTCCACCACGCGGCCGACCTCGACGTTGCTGGCGCCCTTGGAGCGGAACACGGCGAAGGAGACGACCTGCTGCTGGCCGTTCAGCTTGCCGAAGGCGCGCGGCTCCTCGTAGCTGTCGACCACCTCGCCCAGGTCGGACAGGCGCACCTCGCGCCCGCCGGGCAGCACGATGCGGCTCTGGCGCAGGCTCTCGATGGTGCGGGCGCCGGCCAGCGTGCGGATCGCCTGCTCCTGGCCGCCCAACTCGCCGCGTCCTCCGCCCAGGTCGATGTTGGTGGCGCGGAGCTGGCGGTTGACGTCGGCGGCGGTGATGCCGAGCGACATCAGCCGGTCGGGGTTCAGCTGGACCTGGATCTCGCGCTCGACGCCGCCGATCCGGTCGATCCGGCCGACGCCCTTGAGGCCCTGCAGCTTGCGCTTGACGACATCGTCGACGAACCAGGACAGCTGTTCCAGCGTCATGCCGGGCGCGGAGGCGGCGTAGCTCTGGATCGCCTGACCCTCGACATCGACCCGCTCGACGATCGGCTCGTCGATGGTGCGCGGCAGGTCGGTGCGGATCTTGGCGATGGCGTCCTTGACGTCGTTGACCGCGCGGTCGGTGTCGACCTCCAGCCGGAACTCGATCGCGGTGACGGAGCTGCCGTCGGTGACGGTCGAGGTCACGTGCTTGACGCCGGTGATGTTGGCGACCGCGTCCTCGATCTGCTTGGTGACCTGCGCCTCGATCTCGGACGGGGCGGCGCCGGATTGCGTCACCGCGATCGAGACCACCGGCACGTCGATGTTGGGAAAGCGCGTGATCGGCAGCGACTGGAACGAGACGATGCCGAGCAGCATGACGACGGCGAAGAAGACCAGCGCCGGGACCGGACTGCGGATCGACCAAGCGGAGATGTTGAGCGACATGACGCGGGGGCTCCGGCTCTTATCTTCTCAGGGGGCTTCTCAGGGAACGCTGCTGGTCTGGACGGGGAGCGCGGTCGGCGGCAGCGGCACCGGCGTCACCCGGTCGCCGTCGCGGACGAAGGTGCCGGAGATGGCGATCACGTCCTCGCCGGGGTTGAGCCCGGTGCGGATCTCCGCCTTGCCATCGGCCTTGAGGCCGACGGTGATGGCGCGTGTCTCCACCACGCCGTCGCGGACCACCTGGATGACGGCGCCGTCGTTGCGGTTGAGCACGGCGGACAGCGGCACCAGCGTGCCGTCGCGTCGGTCGACCTCGACGGCACCACGCGCGAAGGCGCCGATCGCCAGACCGGGAACGCGCTCCACCGAGACGCGGATGCGGCCGAGACGCGAGGTCCGGTCGATCTCGGGCGAGACCAGCCGGACGCGGCCGGGCACCAACTCCTCCATCCCGGCCGGGCGCACCTGGGCCGGCTGGCCGACGCGCAGGCGGGCCAGAGCCGTCTCGGGAACATCGGCCTGGACCTCGATCGTGCCGTTGCCGATGATCTTGAACAGCGGCTCGCCGGCGGAGGACACCAGCGCTCCCAGCCGGGCGTCGCGCCGGCTGACGATGCCGGCGGCCGGCGCCTTGATCTCGGTGCGGCCGATGCGGACCTCGATCTCACGTTGCTGGGCGTCGGCCAGTTCCCGGTCGGCCTGGGCGAGGCGCAGCGCGTCCTCCGCCACGGCGACGCGGGCCTTGGCCACCAGCGCCGCCGCCTCGCGCTGCTCCAGGGCTTCCAGCGAGGCGTTGCCGCGGTCCTGGAGCGTGCGGACGCGGTCATAGGCGAGGCTCGCCTGACGGGCGTTGGCGTTGGCCTCGGCGATCTGGTTGCGCGCCTGGGCGATGGCGGCGGCGGCGCGGGAGATCGCGGCGGCGTTCTGGGCCGCCTGGGCGTCCAGCATGTCGCGCGACAGGCGGGCGAGCACTTGGCCGCGGGCGACCTCGTCGCCCTCCTCGGCCAGAAGCTCGATGATCGCCAGCCCGTCGATCTCGGCGCCGACCATCACCTCGTCGCGGGGAACCAGGGTGCCGGTCAGCAGGATGGTCTCCACCAGGGTGCCGGGCTCCGCCTTGATCACGCTGACGCTGGGCGGCTTGGGAACGGCGGCGGCGGCGGGGCTTTCCGCCTGGGCCGGGGCCGCGAGGGGGAGCGGCGACAGGGACAGGCCGAGCAGGGCCGCGCCCAACAGCAGCTTGCCAGTCAACCAGAGGCGATCGGGTGCTCGGAACATGGTCAAGGCCTTATGCGGAAGGGGTCGGCTGGAGGGAAGGTAGCGTGTCCGCGTTACCGGTGTAGGCTTTTACGGCCGTTGCCGCCCGTGCCGCGGCGGGAGGCCGCAGGAAGCGTTCCAGCAGGGTGTCGAGCGCCGTGTCGACGCGGTCGTCGGTCATGAAGTCGGCCATCGGCCGGTGGGCGATGATGCCGTCGCCCAGCGCCATCAGCAGACGCACCGTGACGTCGACATCGATCCCAGCGTCGACGAAGCCGCGCTCGATCCCGCGCCGGAGCGCCGCGGCGCAGGCGGCGTGGGCCTCGTTGATGTTGCGCTCGAACATGGCGCGCATCTCCGGATTGCGCAGGCTCTCGGCGATGATCTCGGTGCACAGCGCGGGGGCGTCGCGGCCATGCATGTCGCGGAGGAAGGCCCGGGCCAGGCAGGCGAGGCCGCGCACCGGGTCCTCCGTCCGCTCCAGGATCTCGAAGACGGCGGCGTTGCGGACGCGGTCGGCCTCCGCGATGGCGGCGATGATGGCTTCCTTGCTGCGGAAGTAGCGGTAGAGGTTGCCGGCGCTCATGCCGGCGTCGGCGCAGATGTCCTGCATGCTGGCCTTGTGGAAACCCGACCGCGCGAAGCATCTCATCGCGGCGGCGAGGATCCGCTCGCGCTGAGCTTCCCGCGCGTCCACCGGTGCCGCGATCTCGTCCCTGACGCCCTGAACCATTACCGTCGCGCTGTCCATGTGCATGAGAGTGAACGTTCATTCACTCCAGATCTACGCCGATGGCCACGGAGCGTCAAGCGGGATGATGGGCATACCGGTGAATGGAAAAAGGCCGGCGCCTGGGGCGCCGGCCTGGATAGGGGTCGTACTTTGACTGAAGCGCCGGTTACTGGGCCAGCGCTTCCTGGACGCTTTCCGGCACGAGCACCTGATCGATGCCGTGGATGAAGCCGTTCCCGGTGCGGATATCGCCGACCGTGATCGCGGCGGGGGTCATCTCATGGCGCTCGGTGGTCCGGGCCTGTGTGGTGGTGGGCGTGGTCGTGGTGGTTGGCGTGGCGGACGGAGTGGTCGTGGCCGTTTCCGCCGGGGTCCCAGCCATCGTCGTCCCGCTCATGGTGGTTTCCGACTGCCGCAGCGGCAGCAGCGCGTCGTTGACGGCAAGCTGGGTGGCGCTGCGGTCGTTGGCCTGCGCCGCGGTTCCGGCTCGGCCCAATGCCGCGTTCGCCCGCTCCAGCGGCTCGCGGTTGGGAGCCTGCGCCTGGGCGAGGGCCCTGTTCAGCGCCTCACGCGCGGTGCCGATCTGCTCCTGGACGGCCTGCATCTCCTGATTGTCGCCGCGCAAGGCGGTGTCGGCGTTCTCCAGGGCGACGCGGGCGTCGCGCAGGTCGGTCGACGGGGTGGCCATGGACCCTGACGCCGGGGTCGCCGGTGCCGGGGTCGCGGCGGTCTGCGCCGGGGTGTCGGCGACGGTGCGTGATTCGACCGGCGTCGTGCTGGCGGGCGCCGAGGCGGTCGAGCTGGTGCCGGTCTGGCTGTGGGCGGGCGGCAGCGGATCGCCGGTGTGCAGGCGCGGCCTCCCGTTGGTCATCGACACGTCGATCGGGTCGCCGCCCATCGCCTTGATCTCGGACGGGATCTGGTTGGAGGCGATGCTCTGGTTCTGGACCACGTGCTGGGCCAGGATGGCGCGGAGCTGGTCACGGCCCTCGTCGCTGTTCAAGCGGTCGCGGACGCTCTGGGGCAGGTGGTCGAACGCGGCGTTGGTCGGCGCGAAGATGGTGTAGGGGCCGGACTGGCTCAGAGTCTCGACCAAGCCGGCGCGCTCGATCAGCCCGACCAGCGTGCTGAACTGCTTGTTCTCGCGCAGCGCCGCCACGACGTTGTCCGCCTGGATGGGAGCCTGCCGGGGATCCGCGCTGGTCCGCGCCGTGGCGCTTCCCTGCCCACTGGGACCACCGAGGAAGGCCGGCGCGGGCGTCACCTTGGTGGTCTGCTGGCCGCCGGGGATCTCGCGCTCGATCTCGACGAGGGTCTGGCGGCAGACGGAGATGTTGCCGGCGCTTTGCGCCTCGCGGGCGCGCTCGATCCTCAACTCAAGCTCGGCCTTGCGTTGGGCGTTCTGGATCTTGTCGACCCGATTGGCGACCTCGCCGACGTCGAGCTGGGTGCAGGAGGCGGGCTGGAGCGGCTGGCTGGAGGAAGTTTGAGCTTGAACCGAACCCATGGTGCCGGTGGTGAGCGCGATCACCGCCGCGCCGAGCATCAACCTGTTCATATCCTCATCCTTCGCGATTTGTTTCTTGACAAATATCGAGCCTTCAGAACGAGACAACACTTGGCGGACGGGGGGAGTTCCGCCGTTTTGGTTGTTAACGACGAAATTTGATCAACCGAATTGTTCCCGAGCGGCCTCGATTTTGTGGAGTCGGCATGTCCAGGACGTGTCAAACCAGGGTTGGCTGAAGGTAAAGAACATCAAAGCGTGCGCACTGGTCCGTCGATTTCGAATTAAACGCGATGACAGGCATATGATCGTAAGCTAAAGAATTACATTATTTACACAATTAAATTTCTAATTGATCCGTTCGGGCGGCTGGGCGGTTATCGACGCCGAGGCCGAGATTTGAGAGTGGTCCTCCCCCCGCGCTCCGCTGGATCCGCCAGGTAACCGCGGGAACCAATGCTCCGAACCCATTCGCCGCCGTCTTCGGCCAAAGGAGAGTCATGTCCGAAATCGTCAAGTATGACGTCGTCAAGTTCGACCCGGCCACCAACGAGGTCGTCTTAAGCCACAAGGGGAAGTCCGAGACGGTCGTCATCGACAAGGAACCCGGTTCCACGTCCGCCCTCGTCGTCCAGGGGCGGGTCGAAATCCTCCAGGATCTCAATCTCGACACGGTGCTGACCAACCTGGAGCGGACCGGCGACCTGCTCAACCTCGCCTATAACGGGGTCGCCGGCTACAAGGCGGGCGTCCTCCAGGCCAAGGTTTCCCGCCTGCTCTATGACCTCGCCGGCGTGTGCAGCGACTGCGCCAACACCATGCTGACGTTCCAGGCCAAGTCGAACCTGATCCTGGGCAACACGCTCAAGACCTATCGCTATCTGCTGAGCGGCAAGGAAACGCTCGCCATGAAGCAGATCGAGCATTGCTGCGCCGCCGCCGACGAGATGGCACGCTACGCCGACAAGCTGGCGAAGACCTTCGACAAGATGGCCGACGACACCCAGACCGTCCTCGAGGACACGCTGATGGCGCGCGGCGAGGAGTTCGAGAGGAACGAGGCGATCAAGCGGCAGCTGGCCACCATGGACACCGACCTGAAGGTCGTGAAAACCAAGCAGGCCGAACTGATCAAGGCCATCAAGAGCGCCCAGGACCTCTACAACGAGGCGAAGGAGAAGGAGGAGGTCGAATCGAAACGCGCCTTCGCGCTTCAGATCGCCTCGGTCGTGGTGTCCGGCATCGGCGCCGGCGTTTCCGCCTTCGTCGCCGTCAAGAACCCGCTCGGCGCGGTGATGTCGTCTGGCGGGTCGAAGCCGGACACCACCAAGGATGACGAGGCGATCAAGGAGGCCAAGAAGGAGCTTGAGACCAAGCGCGAGGAATTGACCAAGAAGAACGAGGAGGTCGAGAAGACCCGCGTCGAGGCGGAGCAACTCAAGACCGCCAGCGCCACCAAGCGCAGGAAGGCGAACAAGCTGAAGGCGGAACTCGCCGCCGCCGAGAAGGACACCGGCGTCAAGCCGGAACAGACCGCGAAGCTGAAGGTGGAGGCCGAAGCGGTCGAGGAGGACGCGAAGGAATCCGAGACCAAGGCCGCCACACGCGAGAAGGACCTCGAACGGCTCCAGAAGCAGGTGGAGAACCTTCAGCAGGCTGCCGAGAAGACCGCCGACCGGCTGGCCCAGGCGGGCGACAAGACGCAGGCGAGGGCGGACGCCGCCCGGTCCGAGAAGCTCAAGGCGCTGGACAACAAGCTGGACCTGGAGGAGCGCAACCGGCAGGCCCTGGTCTCCATGGTCGAATACGCCGAGAAGATCAAGAACACGGAGATCGACAAGCAGACGGTGGAGGCGGCCGTCGCCTCGCTGACCACCGCCATCGGCGCGCTGAAGCAGATCGCCGTGGCGCTGATCACGGCGCGCGACTTCTGGAATTCCATGGCGGAGTATTGCCGCCGCACCATGGAGGGCGAATACATTCAGAGCGTGCGCGACTACATGGATACCCTGAGCAAGGAGGAGCGGCTCGAGATGTACCGCGATCCCGAATTCATTGGTCAGGCTGTGATCTACGCCGCCCGCTGGAAGTCGCTGGAATTGGTGTGCGGCGAATATTACGACGCGGCGACCCGCGCCAAGCTCAAGGTCCACGGACACATGGAGGCCAATCCCACCATCGAGGAGTCGCGCCGGCTCGCGGCCGGGATGGCCGGGACCTTGAAGAAGGACGCCGAGGCCGACATCGCGCGCATCACCGAGAAGAAGGCGCGGATCACGGTCGAAAGGCAGCTCACCGAGGCGCGCGCCGCCTGAGCTTTGACCTGATCCGCCAGCCGCGCGGCGGCACCGGCCGATCCGGGCCGGTGCCGCCGACCGTCGGCCCACAACCCATCACGGGAAAGACACCATGGGGCAAATCATCACCGAACAGGGGAATGGCTATCGCAAGGCCGTCGCCGTCATCGTCCAGGACGTGCTCAAGGCGCACGAACTCCTGACGCGGCAACGGCGCCAGGAGGCCATCGACACGCTGGCGAGCCTGCGTTCGCTGATCGCCTCGGTGGCCGACGCGGCCGAACTCGGTCGCGCCCAAGCGAAGCGCGATCACGAGATGCTCGAACACCAGAAGGAGGAACTGATCCTCCGGTCCAACGCCCTGTTCGAACAGGAGCGCGAGACCCTGCGGGCGATCGCCGACCTGAAGCGGCAGATCACCGTCGACCAAGCCAACCAGCAGATTGTCGAGAAGGACGAGTACGCCCTGAAGGTGCGGATCGCGGAGGTGAGCCAGCGACTCAACACGGCGCGGGAGCACGCCGACGAACTCAAGAAGTGGTTCTGGGTCCCCGGTTACGGCACCTATTTGGCCGCCCGGACCGTCATCGAGGGGGATGTCCAGGTGCTCATATCGTCCCAAGGGGAATGGGAATCGCTGATCCGGGCCGACGAGGATCTCCGCAAGGTCCTGGCTCGGCTGGAGCAGGCGTTGATCAAGCTGGAACGCGAACTGGTCGAGACGGAGGACCGCGTCCAAGCCTTGGCCAAGATCCGGCAGGACATCGACCTGCGAAAGGGTGAGGCCAGCCGACGCCTGGTGATGATGATGAAGGTGGATGACCTGTTCGCCCGGCTCGAAGTCAGGATCTCGGATATCCAGTCCAAAGTCGTCGATGTCGCCGATGTGGTCGAGCAACTTCAGGGGAACATCGTCCTGTCGGTGGACCCCGACGGGCGCGAGGTCCTGCTGTCCATGCGTGCCGCCTTGGATAGCTTCGCCACCGCCCTCGATCAGGGGGGCACGCCGCGCCTGTGATCCAGACCGTCCGTAGCCGCGGCTCCGATCCCCCGCGCCGGCAAGGCGATGACGCCGCTCATCCGCCGGACAGGACGTGAAGCGAGGCGTCCCAGTAGGGTACCGGGCCGAAGCGGCCGGCCAGGAAGTCGACGAAGACGCGGACCTTGGGCGACAGGTGGCGGCCGTGCGGATAGACCGCGTGGACGGCGCTGTCGCCCGCCGCGAAGTCCAGCAGGGCCACGTCCAGCTGGCCGCGCGCGATCTGCTCGCCGATGATGAAGGTCGGCAGGACCGCGATACCGAGGCCGGCGACGGCGGCCTCCCTCAGCACCTCGCCGTTGTTGACCCGGAGCGAGCCCGTCACCTTGACCGAGCGGGTGGAGCCTCCGACGGTGAACTGCCATTGATCGGCCAAGGGCGCGTTGGTGTAGAGCAGGCAGTTGTGGCCGGTCAGGTCGTCGGGATGGCTGGGCCGGCCATGGGATTTGAAATAGGCGGGACTGCCGACGACGACCATGCGATTGGGCGCCAGCCGGCGGGCGACCAAGCTGCTGTCGCGCAGGCGTCCGATGCGGACCGCGACATCGTAGCCCTCCTCGATCAGGTCGATGTAGCGGTCGTTCAGGTCCATGTCGATCTCCACCGCGGGGTGGCGGCGCAGGAACTCGGCGATTGCGGGGGCGATGTGCATCATGCCGAACGACATCGGCGCGTTGATCCTGAGCGTTCCACGCGGCAGGGCGTGAAGGTCGGCGACGGAGCGCTCCGCCTCCTCCACGTCGGCGACGATCCTGGCGCAACGGTCGTAGAAGGCCCGGCCAACCTCGGTCAGGCTGAGACTGCGGGTCGTGCGGTTGAGCAGACGCGCCCCTAGGCGATTCTCCAGATCGGAGACGCGGCGGCTGACGGCCGACTTGGACAGGCTCAGGCGATCGGCGGCCTGTGTGAAGCTGCGCGCCTCCACGACGCGTATGAACAAGACCATGTCATCCAGCCGGTCCATGGTTCGGTCGCCCCATCCTGGTGTCTGACGGCTATTGTTGCGTTGGAAAGAACAATGAAGTGAGAATGTCAGGGATTATCAGGGCGGGCGCAACGTCCTAAATTCCATCCAGTCAAGACGGACCACCCCGGGATCATCCCTCGGGATCACATGGCAGGGAGACGAGACATGGCTAAGGTTCTGGTACTCTATTACAGCACGTACGGCCACATCGAGACGATGGCGGGCGCGGTCGCCGAGGGCGCCCGGTCGGTTCCGGGCACCGAGGTCACGATCAAGCGCGTGCCCGAGCTGATGCCGCCGGATGTCGCGGCCAAGGCCGGCGTCAAGATGGATCAGGTCGCCCCGGTCGCGACCCCGGCCGAACTGGCCGATTACGACGCCATCATCTTCGGCACGCCGACCCGTTTCGGCAATATGGCGTCGCAGATGCGCAACTTCCTTGACCAGACCGGCGGGCTGTGGGCCCAGGGCAAGCTGATCGGCAAGGTCGGCAGCGTCTTCGCCTCGACAGCCACGCAACACGGTGGCCAGGAGAGCACCATCCTGTCGTTCCACACGACGCTGCTGCACCAGGGCATGGTGATCGTCGGGCTGCCGTACAGCTTCGCCGGCCAGACCCGGATGGACGAGATCACCGGCGGCTCGCCTTATGGCGCCACCACGCTGGCGAGCGGCGATGGCTCGCGCCAGCCGAGCGCCAACGAGCTGGACGGCGCCCGCTTCCAGGGTCGCCACGTCGCGGAGATCGCGTCGAAACTCCACGGCTGATGTTGAAGGACCGTGCCGCCCGCTTCCCCGGAAGGGGAGGGGGTGGCGCTGGTTCCCGCACACGAGAGGAGATGGTTCCATGGGTTTGCTGATCGAGGGACACTGGCACGACCAGTGGTACGACACGAAATCGACCGGCGGCGCGTTCAAACGCCAGGAGAGCGCGTTCCGCGACTGGGTGACCGCCGACGGATCGTCGGGGTTCAAGGCTGAGCCGGGACGCTATCACCTCTATGTGTCGCTCGCCTGCCCCTGGGCGCACCGGACATTGATCTTCCGCAAGCTGAAGAAGCTGGAGGACGCCATCTCGGTGTCGGTGGTCGAACCGCTGATGCTGGAGAACGGCTGGGAACTGGCGCCGGGCGCCGACCCGGTCAATGGCAAGAGCTATCTGTATCAGGTCTACACCGAGGTCAAACCGGACATGACCGGCCGGGTCACCGTACCGGTGCTGTGGGACAAGCAAAAGCGGACGATCGTCAGCAACGAATCGGCCGAGATCATCCGGATGCTCAACAGCGAGTTCAACGCCTTTGGCGATGGCTCGACCGATTACTATCCGGCCGACCTGCGCGGCGCGATCGACGAGATCAACGCCTATGTCTACGACCGGGTGAACAACGGCGTCTACAAGACCGGTTTCGCGACGGAGCAGGCGGTCTATGAAAAGGCTTTCGACCAGCTGTTCGAGGCGCTGGACACGCTGGAGGAACGGCTGGGCGGCCAGCGGTATCTGGTCGGCGACCGGCTGACCGAGGCCGACTGGCGCCTGTTCACCACGCTGGTGCGGTTCGACGCCGTCTATGTCGGGCACTTCAAGTGCAACCTGCGGCGGATCGCGGACTATCCGAACCTGTCGAACTACCTGCGCGAGTTGTACCAGATCGATGGCGTGGCCGAGACGGTCAGCTTCGAGCACATCAAGCGGCACTACTACGGCAGCCACAAGACCATCAACCCGACCGGCATCGTGCCCAAGGGCCCGGCGCTGGATCTCGACGCGCCCCACGACCGCCATCGGTTCTGACCGGACCGGCCCCGGAATTGGCACCAGACAGGATCTTCCGCGATGATCAACGTCATTCCCTTCGACTCTCTGGGCCAGTTCCAGAACGATTGGCTGGCCGCCCGCTATCACTTCAGCTTCGCCAATCACCATCATCCGGACCGAAACGGCTTTGGTCCGCTGCTGGTGTGGAATGACGACGCGATCCAGCCCGGCACCGGCTTTCCCCGCCACGGCCACCGCGACATGGAGATCATCACCTATGTCCGCGAAGGCGCCATCACCCACGAGGACCACCTGGGCAACCAGGGCCGCACGGTGGCTGGCGACATCCAGGTGATGAGCGCCGGCAAGGGCATCCTGCACGCGGAGTTCAACCGTGAGTCCGAGGTGACCCGGATCTTCCAGATCTGGATCATGCCGGACGCCGCCGGGCATTCGCCGCGTTGGGAAACCCGCGCGTTCCCGAAGGGCGAGGCGGCGGGCCGGCTGGTGACGCTGGCGTCCGGCCGGGAGGCCGACAAGGGCTCCGGCGCCCTGTGGATCAACCAGGACGCGGCCTTGATCGGCGGCACCCTGCCGGAGGGCGCCACCGCCGCGTATGACATCGAGTCGGGCCGGCGGGCCTATCTGGTGGTCGCGAAGGGCCGCTTGCGGGTCAATGGCGTCGAGGTCGGCGAGCGGGACGGTGCCACGATCGAGGGCGTGGACAGGATCGAGATCGTCGCGGCGGCGGATGCCGAGGTCCTGATCGCCGATCTACCCTGAGATATCGAGGGATTTGGTGCGCCGCGGTGATTCGGATCCCGCCTGTTAACTTTCGATAAAGCGGATACGTCGATACTCCGTGAAGTTGTCCCGCATCAGCTTCGCAGAGATCGACGGCATGTCGGCTAAGCCTTTCACCGCAGAACTGCAACGTCGTGGCCTGCCATTCCGGCAGGGAGCGCTGGCCGAGGCCGAGTCCGCCGAGGCTCCGGTTTCCGCCGCCAATCCGCTTCCCACCGCGACGCCCGCCGAGTTCATGGAGGCGATCGTCCGCATCGAACGCCGGTTGGACGAACTGGCGGCGATCCAGCCCCAAGTGGCGCAGGTCGTGGCGGCGGAAGTCGCCGATCCAGATGGTCCGGATGTCGCCGACCTCCAAAAGCGCATCCAGGCGACCCAGATCGAGATCGCGGCGCTCCGCCATCCCAAGGCCGAGCAGGACCGGCTGGTCGTCGCTGGCGAGGAACTGGCCGCCATCGTCAGCGCCACCGAGCACGCGACCAATGGCGTGCTGAGCGCCGCCGAGCTGATCGAGAAGACGGCGGTCAAGCTGAAGGCGCGCACCAGCGACGCGGGGGAGAAGGCTGATCTGGACGGCATCATGGACGCCGTCGTCAGCATCTTCGAGGCTTGCAACTTCCAGGACATTACCGGCCAGCGGATCGGCAAGGTGGTCCGCACGCTCGACTTCATCGAGGAGCGGGTCGTCAACATGATCCAAACCTGGGGGCCGGAAGCCTTCGCCAACCTGCACACCGCCGTCGAGGTGCCGGTCGCCGAGGAGGCGAAGCTGCTGAACGGGCCGCAGCTTCAAGGCAAGGCGATCAGCCAGTCGGAGATCGACGCGCTGTTCGGCTGAGGCGGGGCGCGGTTCTTAAGCCCGCTTGTCGAGCGTCAACTCAACAGCATGCAACCGTAGGTCGGCTAGAGCGAAGCGGCAGCCGACGCCACCCCCGACGCGCCGGCTTGTCGGCTGCCGCTTCGCTCTAGCCGACCTACGGTTGATTTTCAGCTTTAGAAAACAGTTTTTGGGACTCACTCCGCCGCCAGCGGCATGCAGCCCGCCAGGACGTCGATCAGGTCGCGTTTCTGGAAGGGTTTGACCAGCACGCCGGTGGAGCCGGCTTCAAGCCAAAGCAGCTTCTCCGCCAAATCGGCGTGGGCGGTCATGCCGACGATCGGCATCGTCGACGGGGCGCATCCGAGCGCGCGGATCGCCGAGGCGACGGACGGGCCGCTCATGTCGGGCATGGTGGTGTCGAGCAGGACCACGTCGAACGGCTGGCGCCGCACCTCTTCGATGGCGTCGGCTCCACTGGTCACGGTCCGCACGTGATAGCCGGCCCGCATCAGCATGAGCCTCGTCACCAGCTTGCTGGCCTCGCCGGCATCGGCCAGCAGGGCGCTTGGCCGGGTTCCGGTGACTTGATCCTCAGCAGCCTGATCCTTCTCCGGTTTCGGCGCGTCGGCCGATGGCAGGCTCAGGTGCAGGCGGAAACTGCTGCCCTGGCAAGGCACGCTCGTCCATGTCAGTTCGCCGCCCAGGGCCGCCGCCAAGCGGCTGGCGATCGCGAGGCCGAGACCGCATCCTCCATGACGCCGGTGTGCCGAACTGTCCTCCTGCGAGAAGGCGTCGAACACGTTGGCCCGGTAGTCGGGATGGATGCCGATGCCGGTGTCGTTGACCGCGATCACGAATGACGTGAGACGGTCCCGCGCGACCCCGACGCGCTCCACCACGGCGGAGACGCCGCCTTGGTCGGTGAACTTGACGGCGTTCTCCAGCAGGTTGCGGACGATCCGCGCCAGCTTCTGACGGTCGCCATGGAGGGCTTTCGGCAAGTCGGGGTCGATCCTGAAACTCACCCGCAGGTTCTTGGCCCGCGCCGCCGGAGCGACCCTTTCGACCTCGGTCGCGATCAGGTCGGCAAGCTCGAACCGGCTGTTCCGGAGTTCGACCGGTCCGGCCTCCAGCTTGGTGAAGTTCAGGATCTCGTCGACCACCTGGGCCAGCGCGCGGCCCGAATTGCGGGCCGTTTCAAGAAAGTAGTCGCGATCCTCGCGTGACGCGCCGTCGGCGAGCAAGTCCAGCGCGCAGACGACGCCATTCAGGGGGGTGCGGATCTCATGGCTCATCAGCGCCAGGAATGTCGCCTTGGCGCGGTCGGCCCCGTGATCGTCGGCGAGGGTGTGGCACGCCTGGTCCCGGACGGAGCGACGGAAGGTCAGCGCCACGCCGTCATTCGCCGGGACGGCCGAGTACTCCAGCAAGCCCACCGTTCCGCCGGACGACGCCTCGAAGCGCGCCGCCACGCCGGTTTCCGCGACGGCGGCCAGGCGGGCGAGGAGGCGGGTGTCCGAACCTGGCGGAAGGGTCGCCAGCAGCGGCATGCCGATCAGGTCGGCGGTCGACCGGTCGAGCAGCCGACCGCCTTCCTCGTTGACCATCAGCCAGCGGAAATCGACGATTCGACCATCCTCGCCGGTGATCGCCCCCAGCAGGGCCATCCCGTCGAAGGCCGACGCGAGGAGCGTCCCCAAGGCTCCGTCAATCCACCGCGATTCGGGGACGCCGCACTTCGATGCTGGCGGAACGCGCGATGGATGGGGCATGTTCTGCGAAGTCCGGAGTATCGAGTTGCAAAATGCGAAGCAGCTTGCATAAACCGAAGGATATAGGTCACCGCGCTGTTCCGCTTCATGGGTCACAGCAAGCGCCGGGCCAAATTCTCCGGCGCCGGGCGTGTTTCCGCTGAAATGTGTGGGAGAATAACCGAATGTCGCGGCGGATCACGGGATTGTGGCTGGTGCTGGCCGCTTTGAGCGGTGGGGTGGCGGTCGCGACCGGCGCCTATGCGTCCCATGGTCTGGGCGACCCGCGCGCCGTCGAGCTTTTCCGGATCGCCGGGCAGTATCAGATGTGGCACGCGCTGGGCCTCGGCGGTGTCGCGGCGCTGGCTCGGTTCGGGGCCGGCGAGGGCAGGGCGGGGTGGCTGCTGGCCGTCGCCGGATGGTGCTTCGTGGCCGGGACGGTGCTGTTCTGTGGCGCGCTTTATCTGCTGGCGATCCAAGGGCCGAGTCCGCTGGGAGCCGTGGCTCCCGTCGGGGGCATCGCGTTCATGGTCGGCTGGCTCGCACTGGCGGGGGTCGGGGTTCGGTGGATGGCCGGGCCGGCGCGGAACGGGGGGTGACGTCGGAGGAAGGGGATGATCAGGCGGTGGCCGGCACGGGCGACGGGTTCTTGCGGGTGAGCTTCGGCGCGCAGTAGAGATCGTGCAGCACCTTCATCACGGCGGCCGCCTCCTCTCCCTTCAGGGAATAGTAGATCGTCTGCGCCGATCGGCGGGTCCGGACCAAGCCGTCACGGCGCAGGCGGGCCAGATGCTGGGACAGCGCCGACTGGCTCAACTCGACCAGCGATTCCAGTTCACCGACCGATTTCTCGCCCAGGGCCAAGTGGCACAGGATCAGCAGGCGCCGCTCGTTCCCCATGGCTTTCAGCAGCTTGCTCGCGTCATGCGCGCTTTCACGAAGATCATCAATAGTCATGCTGACGCGATTCTTTCGATACCATCGGCCAATACCACCGGCCGTCCCGCGTTCACCCTGGAGGAACCGGGAAGCAGACCACCATTATATCGGCTATCCAATTGTCAGCGTAAAGATTTTTCGATTTTCCAACACCCGATGCCCATGACCGGGCACCGGGACTTCAGACGGGGGTCGCCATGACAATCCAAAAGACGACAGTCCACAAGCTCGACGCCAAGGATCTCACCTGCCCCTTGCCGGTGCTGCGCGCCCGGAAGGCGATGAGGCACCTCGCTCCCGGCGACGTGCTGGAGATCGAGGCGACCGATCCGGCGGCGCTCAAGGATTTTCCGGCCTTCTGCGAGGCGACCGGCAACGAGCTGGTCTCGGTCGAACAAGCCGGGACCGTCCACATCTTCAGGATCAGGAAGCCGGCCTGAGTCCCCGCGCGACCCCCTGGATGCCGATCGCCTGAATTCGGACGGGGGCGCGGCAAGATGGCGCTCCCGCCCGGCGGGAATAACCGCGGCGCGGTCTCGAACGTTGGCGGATACTCCGAGGCGCCTGGCTTCGAGCCCTGGGGAGGCCGCCTCGGGGATCGCGAAACCGGCTTGAGCCGTGAGGCGTGGCGCAGCAGATTCCCGATGCATTCCGCCGGGTGATCTGTGACCATGCCCTCACGCGGGGAAACGCACAGAAAAAAGAAGAAGCCGTCATGTACACCTCCCTCTTCAGCCACCCCTCCTGCATCGACCACGACACCGGCATCGGCCATCCGGAATGCCCCGAGCGGCTCAAGGCCGTCCTGGCGGCGCTGGAAGGCGAGGCGTTCCACTTCCTGGACCGACGCGTGGCGCCGCGCGCCGAGGTCGAGCAGCTGGCGCGGGTCCATCCCGCCGACTACATCGAGCGCGTCCTGGCGGCGATCCCGTCGGAGGGGATGGTCGAGCTGGACAACGACACCATCCTGTGCCCCAGTTCCGGCGAGGCGGCACTGCGCGCCGCCGGCGCCGTCTGCGCCGCCGTGGACGCCGTGATGTCGGGCGAGGCGCGCAACGCGTTCTGCGCCACGCGGCCGCCCGGCCACCACGCCGAGCGGGAGCGGGCGATGGGCTTCTGCCTGTTCAACAACGTCGCGGTCGGTGCCGAGCAGGCGCGCAAGGTCCACGGCATCAGCCGCGTGGCGGTGATCGATTTCGACGTCCACCACGGCAACGGCACGCAGGATATCTTCCAGGACGATCCGGGACTGTTCTACGCCTCGACCCACCAAGCCCACCTGTATCCCAACACCGGCCTGCCGGAGGAGCGGGGTGTCGCCGACAACATCGTCAACGTCCCCCTGCCCGAGATGGCCGGCAGTCCGGAATTCCGGCATGCCATGATGACGAGGGTCTTTCCGGCGCTCGAGCATTTCCAGCCCGAGCTGATCATGATCTCGGCCGGGTTCGACGCCCACACCCGCGATCCGCTGGCCAGCCTGCATCTGGTCGACGACGATTATGTCTGGGTGACTCGGAAACTGGGCGAACTCGCGCGCGAGTACTGTGGTGCCCGCATCGTATCCACCCTGGAAGGGGGGTACGACATTCGCGCTCTTGCCTCGAGTTGCGCGGCGCACGTACAGGAGTTGATGGCGGCGTGATCATGCCTTTCGATTCCGGGGAATGAGCGCGCCACGTGGTCAGGGTCCCAACCCGGACTTGCGGATGGCAAGGCGACCGCCCTAAAGTCGCCAAGGTACCCTGGTGACGGTAGGATGATGGCAGAGCCCGCAATACCCCCCGATGTAGCGGCGTTGAGTTTCGAGGATGCCCTTGGCGAGCTGGAGCGCATCGTGCGCCAGCTCGAGGAGGGGCGCGCCAAGCTTGATGACGCGATCTCGTCGTACGAGCGGGGCACGTCGCTCCGCCGCCACTGCGAGGCCAAGCTTCGCGAGGCTCAGGCCAAGGTCGACCGCATCACCGTCGCGGCCGACGGATCGATCGGCGCCGAACCCGCGCGGATCGAATGATGGCCCCGGACTCCCAAGCGAATTCCCAAGCCGCCCTCGCCACCGCGATGGGCGAGGCGGCGGAACTGGTCGAACAGGAGATCGACCATCTCCTGCCGATGTCCGAACTGACCGAGGCCAAGCTGTTCGAGGCGATGCGCTACGCATGCCTGGGCGGCGGCAAGCGGCTTCGCCCCTTTCTGGTGCTGAACAGCGCCGGCTTGTTCGGCGTCGCCCGCGACTGCGCCGCGCGCGTCGCGGCGGCGGTCGAGTTCGTCCACTGCTATTCGCTGGTCCATGACGACCTGCCGGCGATGGACGATTCCGACCTGCGGCGCGGCCGTCCGACCGTCCACAAGCGGTTCGACGAGGCGACGGCAGTGCTGGTCGGCGACGGGCTGCTGACCTTGGCGTTCGAGGTGCTGGCGGACCCCGCCACCCACGAGGACCCCAAGATCCGCTGCGCGCTGGTGGCGGCTTTGGCCAAGGCGGCTGGGATGCACGGCATGGTCGGTGGCCAGATGCTGGACCTGATCGCCGAGACCACCGAGTTCGACATGGGTTCGACCACCCGGCTGCAACGGCTGAAGACCGGCGAGATGATCGCCTTCTCCTGCTGCGCCGGGGCGATCCTGGGCCGCGCCTCGCAGCCGCAGGCCCAAGCCCTGCACAATTACGCTCACGACTTGGGGCTGGCGTTCCAGATCGCCGACGACCTGCTGGACATCGACGGCGACCCCGCCGTCACCGGCAAGCCGGTCAAGCGGGACGCCGCCGCCGGCAAGGCCACTTTCGTTTCGATTCTGGGGGTCGAGCGCGCGCGTGATCAGGCCCGCCTGCTCGCCGACCAGGCCGCCCGCCATCTCGATATCTTCGATGGCCGGGCGGATATGTTGAAAGCCGTCGCAACCTATGTCGTTGAGCGGCGTCAATGAGCGGCGCGCCTGACCAGAGGAGGTTGTATTGACCGCACCCAGCAAGACCCCGTTGCTCGACCGCTGTGGCGTCCCGTCCCAGATCCGCAAGCTCAAGCCGGACCAGTTGCGCCAGTTGGCGGATGAGTTGCGCGTGGAGACGATCGACGCGGTGTCGGTTACGGGTGGCCATCTGGGCGCCGGCTTGGGCGTGGTCGAACTGACCGTGGCGCTGCACCACGTCTTCGACACGCCGAACGACCGGCTGATCTGGGATGTCGGCCATCAGGCCTATCCGCACAAGATCCTGACCGACCGCCGCGACCGCATCCGGACGCTGCGCCAGGGAGGCGGCCTGTCCGGCTTCACCAAGCGGTCGGAGAGCCAGTACGATCCGTTCGGCACGGCCCACAGCTCGACCTCGATCTCGGCCGGCTATGGCATGGCGGTGGCGAACCGGCTGTCGGGCAAGAATAACCACGTGATCTGCGTGATCGGCGACGGCGCGATGAGCGCCGGCATGGCGTACGAGGCCATGAACAACGCCGGCAGCGACGACAAGTCGCGCCTGATCGTGATCCTGAACGACAACGACATGTCGATCGCCCCGCCGGTCGGCGCCATGAGCGCCTATCTGTCGCGGCTGATCTCGTCCAAGCCCTATATCAGCCTGCGCCACTTGGCCAAGGACATCGCCGAGCGGTTCCCCCGCCCGTTGAAGCAGGCGGCGCGCCGGGCGGAGGAATACGCCCGCGGCATGGTGACCGGCGGCACCCTGTTCGAGGAGATGGGCTTCTACTACGTCGGCCCGATCGACGGCCACAACCTGGATCATCTGCTGCCCGTGCTGCAGAACCTGCGCGACAGCGAGGACACCGGCCCCGTGCTGGTCCATGTCGTGACCCAGAAAGGCAAGGGCTTTCCGCCCGCCGAGGCCTCGGCCGACAAGCTGCACGCCGTCTCCAAATTCGACGTGGTGACGGGTGCCCAGGCCAAGGCCAAGTCCAACGCGCCGACCTACACGCGGGTCTTCGCCCAGGCGCTGATCAAGGAGGCCGAGGCCGACGACAAGATCATCGCGGTGACCGCCGCGATGCCGTCGGGCACCGGGCTGGACCTGTTCGACAAGCGCTTTCCCGAGCGGATCTTCGACGTCGGTATCGCGGAACAACACGCGGTGACCTTCTGCGCCGGCTTGGCGACGGAGGGCTACAAGCCGTTCGCCGCGATCTACTCGACCTTCCTGCAGCGCGGCTACGACCAGGTCGTCCATGACGTGGCGCTGCAATCGCTGCCGGTCCGCTTCGCGATCGACAGGGCCGGGCTGGTCGGCGCCGACGGCGCCACCCACGCGGGGGCCTTCGACACGGCCTATCTGGGCTGCCTGCCGAACATGGTCCTGATGGCGGCGTCGGACGAGGTCGAGCTGATGGACATGGTGGCGACGGCGGCCGCGATCGACGACCGGCCCAGCGCGTTCCGCTATCCGCGCGGCGAGGGCGTCGGGCTGGACATGCCGGAGCGGGGCCGGGTGCTGGAGATCGGCAAGGGCCGCGTCGTCCAGGAGGGCTCCAAGGTCGCCTTGCTGAGCTTCGGCGCGCGCCTCCAGGAGTGCCTGATCGCCGCCCAGGATCTGGCGGCGCGCGGCTTGTCGACCACGGTGGTCGACGCCCGCTTCGCCAAGCCGCTTGACGAGGACCTGATCCGGCGGGTCGCGACCGAGCACGAGGTCGTCATCACGATCGAGGAGGGCTCGGTCGGCGGTTTCGGCAGCTTCGTCCTGCATTTCCTGGCCGGCGCCGGCCTGTTGGACCAGGGGCTGAAGATACGGACGATGGTGCTGCCCGATACCTTCCTCGACCATGACACCCCCGCCAAGCAGTACGAGGAGGCCGGCCTCAGCGCCCGCCACATCGTCGCGACGGCGCTGAAGGCGATGGGTATCGACGTCTTGGCCCAAGGGGTGGCCAGGGCCTGACCTTCAGGGCGGCATCCGCCTGGAACACCGCCACGCGCGCCGGGAGCGAACCGGCGCGCGGGCGCGCCGACTTAGAGCCGGCGCGCGGATTGGGAGAGACCTGACTTAATGTTCAAATCCGTTGGCGCGAGCCGGCTCCTGTGGCTGCTCGCCTTGTCGCTCTCCGTCGCCGCCGTTTTCCAACCGCAACTCTCCACCGGCTTCGCCTTCGTCACCGGCGACCGTTTCGACGGCTTGATCGAAATCAGCATCCTGGAACACTGGCACAACGTGTTCCGCGGTTTGGCGGCGTGGGACACCACCAACTACTTTTTCCCCTACGACGGAACGCTGGCCTATAACGACGGCTACTTCCTATTCGGGGTTTTCCATTCGATCTTCCGGGCGATCGGCGTCGATCCCTTCCTGTCGGCGGAGATGGTCAACATCACCTTCCGGGTGATCGGTTTCGCCTCGACCTATCTGCTGTCGCGGCGGGTGCTGGGGCTCCGGGCGGGCTGGTCGATCCTCGCCGCGATCCTCTTCACCATCGCCTCCAGCACCTTCCAGCAATCGAGCCACGCGCAGTTGCTGACGGTCTCGCTGGCGCCGCTGACGCTGTGGCTGGCGGCGCGGTGCGCCCTGGCGCTGGCGGCGGGCGGCCGGGGGGAGGCGCTGGGCTGGGGCGTGGCGACGGTCTGCCTCTACGCCATGTGGCTGCTGACCGCCTTCTACATGGCGTGGTTCCTGGCGTTCTACGCCATCCTGTGCGTGGCGGCGCTGCCGCTGACCGGCGGGTTCGGCGTGGCGCGCGAAGCGTCGCGGGTGGCGCTCCGACGGTTGCCGATCCTGGCGGTGATCCTCGCCGTGCTGGTCGCGGCCCTGATTCCGTTCCTGATCCTGTATCTGCCGAGGGCGTCCGAGACGGGCATGCACGACTTCAGCGTCGTCTGGCCTTATCTCGGCACGCCCTGGGACTTCGTCAACACGGGGCCGAACAATGCGGTGTTCGGCGGCGTGATGGGCTGGCTGAACGCCAACTTCCCGACGCGCTTCCCGGCCGATGGCGAGCGTGTCGTAGGCTTTCCCCCGGTGATGCTGGCGTGTTTCGCGTTGGCATCGATCTGGTGCTGGCGGCGCGTCCCGCTCCTGCGGGCGCCGATCCTGGCGGTGGCGATCTTCTGGCTGCTGACGCTGAAGGTCGCCGGCGTCTCGCCCTGGGTCCTGGTCTATCACTGGGTGCCCGGCGCCAAGGCCGTCCGCGTCGTGGTCCGCTCCTACATCTTCTTGACCTTGCCGATCACCCTGATCACCGTGGTTGGGCTGGCGGGCATGCTGCGGAGCCGGTCCCCGGCGCTGGCGGGCGTGCTGGCGCTGGCCCTGGTGCTGGAGCAACTGAATTCCGGAACCGTGGCGTTGATCGACCGCCGGGAGGAGAACCGCCGGCTGGCCGCCCTGCCGCCGCCTCCCGCGGAATGCCGCTCCTTCGCGGCGATGGTCTCCCGCGAGGGTGGCCAAGCCGGGCTGCCGGATGTGATCAACCGGTACAGCCACAATGTGGACGCGATGCTGGTGGCGGAGGTCGTCGGGTTACCGACGATCAACGGCATCTCGTCGTTCAATCCGCCCGACTGGGACTTCTCCAACACGTCGCACTTCGATTATGGGATCCGGGTGTCCGACTACGCCCGGCGCCACGACATCGAACAGGGCTTGTGCGGACTGGATCTGGCGGGGTCGCGGTGGGACGTCAAGCCGAGGACGGTGTCGCCCATTCCCTCGACGCCCCTGTCGGAGATGGTTTCCGTCGCGGCCGGGCAGGCCGGCGCGGTGTCGCTCGGGGCGGACTGGTGGGCGCCGGAACCCTGGGGCGTCTGGGGGCAGGGACGCTCCACGCTGTGGCTGAATCCGCCGCCCTCGGAAACGGCCGGCGACCGGTCCTTCAGGCTGACGGTCGTGACGCGCGTCTTCACCCGTCCGCCGGATCCGACCCAGCGGGTGGTGGTTCACGCCGATGGCGTGCGGGTGGCGGTCTGGGACGTCTCCGCCGCTACTGGCGAGTTCACCGCCACCGTGCCACGATCGGGCGACCGGCCGGTCAAGGTGGAGTTCGAGGTCGAGCGGGCGGCCAGTCCCGCCGCGCTGGGCCAGAGCATCGACGGCCGGGTCCTGGGGCTGGGCCTGACGGGGTACAGGCTGGACCCGATGTGAGCCGCGACCCGTCACCGCCAGCACAAGGAAGTCATCGCCGATGAGCGATTCACGTCAGCGGTCCCGAACCCGTGTCGACACTCTGCTGGTCGAGCGCGGCTTGGTGGAGAGCCGCGCCAAGGCGCAGGCGCTGATCATGGCTGGGCTGGTCTATTCCGACACCCTGCGGATCGACAAGGCGGGCCACACGCTGGCGGACGATGCGCCGCTGTCGGTCAAGGGGCAGGATCACCCGTGGGTGTCGCGTGGCGGGCTGAAGCTGGTCGAGGGGTTGGATCATTTCGGCATCGATCCGACCGGGCTGACCTGCCTGGATGTCGGCGCCTCGACCGGCGGCTTCACCGACGTCCTGCTGGCGCGCGGTGCCGCCAAGGTCCACGCGGTCGATGTCGGCCATGGGCAGTTGGCGTGGAAGCTGCGGCAGGACCCGCGCGTCGTGGTTCTGGAACGGACCAACGCGCGCCACCTGACGGCGGCGGAGATCCCGGAACCGGTCGATCTGGTGGTGTGCGACGCCAGCTTCATCAGCCTGATGACCGTGCTGCCGGCGTCCCTGGCGCTGACCCGTCCGGGTGCCCGTCTGGTGGCATTGATCAAGCCGCAGTTCGAGGTCGGCAAGGGCAGGGTCGGCAAGGGCGGAGTGGTGCGTGATCCGGAGCTGCATCGGGAGGTTTGCGACACCGTCTCGGCGTGGCTGTCCGGATTACCCGGCTGGCGTCCGCTCGGTATCGCCGAAAGCCCGATTCTGGGGCCGGAGGGCAACAAGGAATTCCTCATCGGGGGAGTCCGGGACGACTGACGGGTCACTCCCCTTGCGTACCCCGTGTCACACAATGAGCAGCGACGACGAATCACACATTAAAGGTAAATGAGGCGGCAAACTTCCGAAGAACCAGTACCGGAAAATCCATGACGGTCCAGACAACCACAGGCGGAAGAAACCGCGAGAAGGGCCGCCAGGAGATCCAGGGAAACGTCCTGTTCCGCCATCTGAACTCGGCCATTCCGATTCTCATCTGGATGTCGCCTTTGATGTCGGGCCTCTTGTCCTTGCACATGGGCAAGAGCATGGCCTGGGACCTGCTGCACTATCATTATTACAACGGCTACGCCTTCCTCAACGGCCGGCTGGGCGTCGACATCCTGCCGGCCGTCTTCCACACCTTCCTGAACCCGGTGCTGGACATCGCCTTCTACGCTGGGGTCGAGACGCTGCCGGCCCGCGCCGTCGGCTTCATCCTGGGCGTGATCCACGGTTTCAACATCGTGCTGCTGTTCCACTGCGCCCGGCTGGTGCTGGGGCCGCGGGTCAAGGGCAGCGTGGCGCTGCCCAACCTGCTGCCGGCGTTCCTGGCCGCCGCCGGCTTCGGCGGCGCCGCGGCGATGGGCACGCTGGGATCGTGGCATCACGACCTGATCGCCAGCCTGTTCTTCCTGGGAGCTTTGCTGATCCTGCTGTCGCCGCCGATCGGCCCGGCCAAGCGCCACCCCTGGCTGCGTCCCGCGGGCGCCGGATTGGTGGTGGGGATCGGTCTGGGGCTGAAGCTGACCCTGGCGCCATTCGTGCTGGCGATCGTCGTGGCGCCGCTGGCGTGCAAGGGTCCCGTCCGCGATCGCTTGCTGTACTGCGTCGCGGCGGGTTGCGCGTCCGTCGTGGGCCTGCTGGCGTCGGGCGGCTTCTGGATGCTGCGGATGCGGGAGGAGTTCGGCAACCCGTTCTTCCCCTTCTTCAACCGGCTGTTCAACTCCCCCTTCGCCGCCGCCGGCGATGGGCGGGACCTACGCTACCTGCCGACCGACCTGCTGGAATACCTGATCTATCCCGTCATCTTCAGCTTTGACGGCGACCGCATTTCGGAGGCGCCATGGCGCGACTACCGGCTGTTGAGCGCCTTCGTCGTGGCGGCGCTCCTGCTGGTGGTACTGCCGGTACGGCGGATGGTCCGCTGGCGGCTGGATGGCGGCACCTTCACCGGCCCGAACGCCCGCATGATGCTGTGGACGGCCCTGGTCGGCTATGGGGGCTGGCTGGTGCTGTTCTCGATCCACCGATACGCCGTGCCCCTGGAAATGATGGCGCCGCTGCTGCTGTGCGTCATGCTGGTGGCGCTGCTCGGCACGCGGCTGGGTGTGACCGCGACGGTGGCGTGTTGTCTGGTGCTGGTGGTGACGACCGCGAAGTCGGATTTCGCCCGCAAGGACTGGGGCGACGAGCCGTTCGTCGGCGCAGCCGTCCCGGCGCAGTATCGCGGGTTGCGCGACGCCGTGATCCTGATGGCGGGCCGCGGCGCCGACGCGCATTTCATCCCCGCCTTCGACCCATCCAACCGGTTCCTGCGGCTGGACGGCTTCGACTATGTCTACCGGGCCGACAATCCGTTCACGCGGCGGGCGGCGGCCATCGTGTCGGGCCACGAGGGGCCGGTGTACGGCATGTTCCGCCGCGACCGCCGCGGGCAGGGGGTCGAGGCGGCCTTCCGGTCGTTCGGCTTCGCCATCGACGACGACAGCTGCGCCAAGGTGGAGTCCACCGTCCGCCCGCCCGAGCCGACATTCCTGTGCCGGCTCGTTCCCACGGCGGCGCGCTGAGTGGGTTCAGCGCGTCAGGCCGGTCGGCGGCATGGTCAAGGTTTCGGCGGCGGGATCGCGAACCAGCGGAGCCAGTTCCCGGAGCAGCGGCTGGAATCGGGCCAGCATCGCCTGTGTGGCGGCGGCCGTCCGCGCTTCCGACGCGCCAGTGACCAGATCGACCACTTGGCGGAACGGTGAATCCGGCTTGGGGAAGATCTCCACGGTCACCGCGGCGTCCTGGGCCAAGCCGGCGGCTTGCCGCGCGAAGCCCAGCGCCGTGTCCATGTCGCCCAACTCGTCGACCAGACCCAGCGCCTTAGCCTGCGCTCCCGTCCAGACGCGGCCCTTGGCGATGTCGCGGACGGACGTGACCGGCAGCCGGCGCGCCTCGGCGACGTTGCGGACGAAGGCTCCGTAGATGTCGTCCAGGATGGCGTCGAGCCGCTGGGATTCGGTATCCGAGTAAGGCGTGAGCGACGACCACATGGAGGCGTGGGCACCCTTGGAGATTTCCCCCCATTCGATGCCAAACCGGTCCCACAGCCCTGATGTGACCATCTTGCCGGCGACGACGCCGATCGAGCCGGTGAGGGTGCCGGGTTGGGCGACGATCCTGTCGGCGTTCATGGCGATCCAGTAGCCGCCGGACGCGGCGGCCTCGCCCATCGACACGATCACCGGCTTGCCGGCCTCGCGCGCCTTGACCAGGGATCGGCGGATCGTCTCGGAGGCCACGGCCGAGCCGCCGCCGCTGTCGATCCGGAACAGGATGGCGCGGACCTGGGGATCGGCGGCGGCCTTGTCGAAGGCCTCGACCATGTCCTCCGACCCCATCGACGTGCCGCCGGACAGCGGATCGACCCCGGTCTTGCCGCTCTGGATCGATCCGGTGCCGTAGATGACCGCGATGGTCGGCCCCGAGACATGGGGGCGCCCGGCGGAGCGCAGGTAATCGGCGCCGTCGATCAACTCCGCCCCGGCCCCGGCGCGCGCCAGCGCGGCGCTCCGGACCTCGTCGAAGTAGCCGATCTGATCGACCAGCTTTGCGGCGACCGCCTCGCGATCCAGGAAAGGTCCGCGATCGATCAACTGGCGGAGCGCCGCCGGGTCCATGCCCCGTCCCTGGGCGATGCCGCTGACCAGTTGGCCCTCCAGGTCACCGATCAGGGCCTCCATCATCTCGCGGTGGGGCTCCGTGAATCCCTTCTCGGTGAAGGTGTTCATGAAGCTCTTGTATTCCTCCCGGTGCCGCAGCTCGGGCGTGATGTTCAACTCGTCCAGCGCGCCGCGCGCGAAGGGAACGGAGGCGCTGACGCCGGTGAGTCCAACCAGGCCGACGGGTTGCAGCCAGATCCGCTCGAACCCGCTCGCCATGTAGTACGACCGGTCGCCCGGCCCCAGCTCGCCGAAGGAGTGCGAGAAGGCGAAGGCGAAACGGTCGCTGGCGCGGAACCGCTCGACCGCCGCCCTGATCTCCTGCGCCTTGCCCGTACCGATCTGGTCGCCGCCGAGTCGGGCGACGACGCCCTTGACGCGGGGGTCCATGCGTGCCCGGTCCAGCGCGTCCACCACGTCGCGCAGGCTTTCCGTACGCGCGAACAGCGCCTCGGACAAAGGGTCGGCGGGCACGTACTCGGCGAGGTCCTGGTCGAGATCCAGGTTCAGGACGATGGTGTCGGAGACTGGTTCCTCGCGGTCCCAGGCCTTGTACGCCAGGTACCCGCCGCCGGCGGCCACGACGACGACGATCAGGCCGATCAGCGCGAACAGCCCCCTGAAGAAGCGATACATCATGACTCCCGGTTTCGCTCGGCCGCGTCCCGACCGCATCATTCGCCTATCTGTCCATCTGGTGGTACTCGGGGTTGGGCATCATATCAACCGCCGAAGCGACCCGGTTCGACATGTTGTAGAAGCCGGCGACATCGGCGATGTCGAAGATGTCGGCGTCACCGAAGCCGGCGTCGCGCAGCGCCCGCCGGTCCGATTCCCCCATCAGATGTGGTGTTTCCGTCAGCTTCCAGGCGAAGTCGAGCATCGCGCGCTGGCGCGGCGGCAGCGGGGCGACACGGTAATTCATCACCAACATCTCGCCCAGTTGGGGATCGCCCGAGAGTTTCCGGACCGCTTGGCCGTGGGCGGCGAGGCAGTAATAGCAATGGTTGGCGGAGGAGACGACGACGGCGATCATCTCCCGTTCCAGCTTGGACAAACCGCTGTCTCCCAGCATCAGTTCGTTGTACAGCTTGATGAACGTACGCAGCTTCTCCGGTCGCGAGGCGTAGGAGCGCAGCACGTTGGGCACCAGGCCCAGCTTGTCCTGGCACTTGGCGAAATACGTCTTGAGGTCGTCGTCCAGGGTGTCCGCGTCGGGTACGGGCAGGGCCATCGCGTGATTTGGCTGTGGCAAGTGTGCGTCCTCCTGTGATCTGGCGGATCTTCGATGATCCGTCTATTGTACGCTGCTGATACAGTCTTATGTGTGCGCTGGGTTGGCAACCCCAACCGTCGCCGAATGCTGGAACCGACCCCAGCCGGTTTCGTACGTCCTTAGAAACGACATCGGACACCCCGTTCCAAATGTTATCGTTCCAAGTCGTGGCTCAACCGTTGGCCCAACCCGCGACCGGTACCGTGGTCGTGCCCAAATGACCGCCCTGGCCGACGGCGAAGTGATTGGCGATGGCCGCCGGATCACCGATCTGCTCAGCGAGTTCCGGGAGAACTTGCCCCCGGACCGCGTGACCTTGGCCGATCTGGTCGACGCCCTCAGTCATCGGGCGTTTGGCGGATTCATGCTGGCGATGGCGTTGCCCACCTTGCTGCCGCTGCCGATCGGCATGGCGATCGTTTTCGACCTGCCGCTGGTGATCCTGTCTGTTCAGCTGATGCTGGGCCGGCAATCGGTTTGGCTGCCGCGCGGCCTGCTGAAGGGGAGCGTCAAGCGCGATCAGGCCGCGCGCATGCTGGACAAGTTGATCCCCAGGATGCGCAAGCTGGAAGGTTTCCTGCGTCCCCGCATGCTGTGGATGACCTCGGCGTTCGGCGAGAGGCTGATCGGAACGCTGTGTGTGGCGCTGTGCGTCGTGTTGATGACACCCATCCCATTGCTTGGCTGGTTCCCCGCCATAGCGCTCTGCGTCATCTCGCTTGGGCTGGCGGAGCGGGATGGCATGATGCTGCTGGCTGGCTTCGGCTTGAGCGTGGCGACCGTCTTCGTGTCCGCCGCCATTCTAGCCGGGGTGGTGCAAGCGGGAGAGGCCTTGTTCCCATTCATCGGCCTTTGAGGCCGAAATCGCGGATGCGGGCCGCGCCTGGTTGAGGATGTCCTGGACGACGCGGCGCAACTGCTCGGCTTGAACCGGCTTGTGCAACAGGTGGCTGCCATTGGCGCGGGCTTCCCGCAAGCGCTCGGGTGCCGTGTCGCCGGTCATGATGATGGCGGGAAGATCGCCGCCGATCCGTTTCCGCGCCAGCGCCACGGCGTCGGCGCCGGTGGCGCCTTCCGGCAGCCGATAGTCGGCGATGATGAGTGATGGGGAGCCGGCGACTCCATCGAGGACGGCTCCCAGTTCGTCCAGCGATTGGGCGTTCATCACCCGCAAACCCCACTCCTCCAACAGCATGGACATCGCTCCCAGGACGGCTGGATCGTCCTCCACCAGAAGGATCTGGTGGCGCTGGTCCATGCCCGTGCCGGCGCCGTTCGCGATCGAAGCGGCCGGCGTCTCGGCGACGCTGGGACGTGGTTCGGCCAGCGGTATGGTTATGGAGAAGGTCGAGCCCTTGCCTTCCGTCGAGCGCAGTTCCACCGGGTGGCCGAGCATGTCGGCGATCCGCCGGACGATGGCGAGACCGAGGCCGAAGCCCCGGCTGCGGTCGCGCTCCGGATTGCCAACTTGATAGAATTCCTCGAAGATCTTGTGCCGTTGCGCCATTGGGATGCCGGCACCGGTGTCGACCACCTCGACCCGGATCGCTTGGCCATGGCGCCGGCAGCCGAGCAGCACGCGGCCGGACGCGGTATGGGCCACCGCGTTGGCGAGCAGGTTGCGCAGGATGCGGTTCAGCAGGTCGGGATCGGTGGCGACGTCGTGATGGCAGGGAACGCAGCGCAGCGTCAGGCCCTTCAACTCGGCTTGGGGGGCGAATTCGGCGTGCAGGCTTTGCAGGATCGCGCCAATGGGGACCGGCTTCCGCGTCGGCTCGATCAACTCGGCGTCCAGCCGCGACAGGTCCAGCAAGTCACCCAGCATGCCATGGACGGCGTCGATCGAGGATCGCACCCGGTCCAGCACCTCCCGCGCCTTGGAGTCATCGATCCTGCCCTCCAGCACGCCCAGGAACAGCGAGGCGGCCTGGATCGGCTGGCGCATGTCGTGGCTGATGGCCGCCAGGAACTGTGATTTGGCGCGGCTGGCGCGTTCGGCCTCTGCGTTGGCGGCGGCGAGTTCCTGCTCGCTCCGCTTGAGCCGCGTCACCTCGGTCGAGATGCCGCAAACGTAATATTTGCCGTTCCGCTCGTCCCGGACGCGGAACTTGCGGGCCAGGAAGTCCTTGGTCTCGCCGTTGACGATGGCGGTCTCGTCGAAGGTGAGGGTCTGGCCCGTTTCCAGGACCATCAGGTCGTTGGAACGGAAATGATCGGCCAGTTCCGGTGGAAAGAAATCCGCGTCGGTGCGGCCACGCGCGTCGGCGTCGCTGATGCCGAAAGTGCGCTCGCAATGGGGATTGATCTTAACGTAGCGGCCATCGGCGTCCTTGATGTAAAGGATCGCCGGGACCTGATCGAAGAAGGCCCGCAGGAAATGGCTGAGGTTGACGTCATCCATTCCGTCCCGGGAGGAGGCCGTCCCGGTCTTTTCCTCCGCTTCGGCAGGCCCTTCGCCCATGGTCATTCTGAACCGTTCGCATCAGTGTCGGAGAGAAACGCATGCTGACTTGATTCGGCCCAACCTGAATTTGAATATACTACATCAGAGGTTGCTGGTCACCTCATCCGCCGCACTGCGCGCGATGACGCATCATGTGGTCGGCCAGAACGCAGGCCATCATCGCCTCGCCGACCGGCACCGCCCGGATACCGACGCAGGGGTCGTGGCGCCCCTTGGTCAGGATCTCGGTTTCGTTGCCGTCGATGTCGACGGTCTGGCGCGGCGTCAGGATCGAACTGGTCGGCTTGACCGCGAAGCGCACCACGATGTCCTGTCCGGTCGAAATGCCACCCAGGATGCCTCCCGCGTGGTTGGATAGAAATCTAACAGAACCATCCGGATTGATCCGCATCTCGTCGGCGTTACCCTCGCCCGACAGTTCGGCCGCCGCGAAGCCGTCACCGATCTCGACGCCCTTGACCGCGTTGATCGTCATCATGGCGCGCGCCAGATCGCTGTCGAGCTTGTCGTAGAGCGGGTCGCCCCAGCCCACGGGAACGCCCGACGCCACCACCTCGATCACCGCGCCGACGCTGGAGCCACTCTTGCGCACCTCGTCAAGGTAGGTCTCCCACCGTGCCGCCGTCTCGGCGTCGGGGCAGAAGAACGGGTTGGCGTCGGTCTGGGACCAGTCCCACCGGTTCCGGTCGATCGCGTGGGGGCCGACCTGGACCAAGGCGCCCCGGATGGTCACGCCGTCGCCGAGGACCTTGCGGGCGATGGCGCCAGCGGCGACCCTGGAAGCGGTCTCCCGCGCGGATGACCTGCCGCCGCCGCGGTAGTCGCGGATACCGTATTTTTCCTGGTACGTGTAATCGGCGTGGCCGGGCCGGAACTTGCGCGCGATGTCGCCATAGTCCTTGGACCGCTGGTCCTGGTTCTCGATCATCAGCGAGACGGGCGTTCCGGTGGTCAGGCCCTCGAACACGCCGGATAGGATGCGAACCGTGTCCGGCTCGCGCCTCTGGGTGGTGAAGCGCGACTGGCCGGGCTTCCGCCGGTCCAGGTAGCGCTGGATGTCCTCCTCGGTCAGCGGCAGCCGCGGCGGCACGCCGTCCACGACGGCGCCAATGGCGATCCCGTGGCTCTCGCCCCAGGTGGTGAACCGGAATGCCGTGCCGAAGCTGTTGCCCGCCATGACCTCAGCCCTTCGCCGCGCTACCGGTCAACCCTTGCAGGAGTTGCGCCGTCTCGGCCGCCGAATCGACCGCGACCATGCCGACGGTGTGATAGCCGGCGTCGACGTGGTGGACCTCGCCGGTGACACCGCTGCCCAGATCGCTCAACAGGTAGAGCGCCGAGCCGCCGACCTCGGAGATCGTGACGTTCCGCTTAAGCGGCGCGTTCAACTCGTTCCACTTGAGGATATAGCGGAAGTCGCCGATGCCGCTGGCGGCCAGCGTCTTGATCGGTCCGGCCGAGATCGCGTTGACACGGATGTTGTCGCCGCCTAGATCGACTGCGAGGTACCGTACGCTCGCCTCGAGTGCCGCCTTGGCGACGCCCATGACGTTGTAATGGGGCATGACCCGCTCGGCGCCATAGTACGACAGGGTGACGATGCTGCCGCCGTCGGTCATCAACGGAGCGGCACGCTGGCAACAGGCGGTGAACGAATAACAGGAAATATCCATGGTCCGCGCGAAGTTGCCGCGCGAAGTGTTGAGATACTTGCCGTCCAGTTCGTTCTTATCCGAGAAGGCGATCGCATGTACCAGAAAGTCGAGCTTGCCCCACTGGTCCTGAATGGCCTTGAAGGTGGCGTCGAGGCTCGCTTCGTCGGTGACGTCGCAGGGCACCACGATCGGGGATTTGACCGATTCCGCCAGCGGCTTGACCCGCTTGCCGAGGGCGTCGCCCTGGTAGGTGAACGCGAGTTCGGCGCCGTGCGCGGCGAGCGCGCTGGCGATACCCCAGGCGATCGACCGTTCGTTGGCCACGCCCATGACCAGGCCACGCTTGCCGGCCATGAGTTGGGAGGATGTAGACATCGAGGCCTCGTTGATGTGCTGTCGGCGCTTGAAAACGGGCCGCATCGTACACGAAAGATAAGGGCGGTCAAAGGCGGGATGACCGGTGTTGGGACGAGACCGGCGCCGCGTCGGGGGAGCGCGTGATGGAGTTCCGGCTGAACCGCCAGTCCGAACGGGTCAAGGGGCTGCCGCGGCGCCTGCGCGACTTCGCGAGCTTCGTCCAGTACCTGTTCAAGCGGTACTTCGAGGACGACTGTCTGACCACCTCGGCGGCGCTGACATACACCTCGCTGCTGGCGGTGGTGCCGCTGATGACGATCGGGTTCGCGATCTTCCGCGCGTTCCCCGCCTACGAGATGCTTCAGCAGCAGGCGCAGGCGCTGATCCTGCACAACATGGTGCCGGAGGTCGGCGACGCCATCCAGGAGACGATCACCCAGTTCGCGGGCAACGCCGGGCAGCTGACCGCCTTCGGCATCGTGGGATTGGCGGTCACCTCGGTCATGCTGTTTTGGACGATCGAGGGTTCCTTCAGCGCGATCTGGCGGGTGTCCGAGCCGCGCTCGCTGGTGACCCGCCTGCTGGCGTTCTGGACCATCCTGACCCTGACGCCGCTGCTGTTCGGCGCCAGCCTGTCGTTCTCCAGCTACCTGCTGGCGACGTTCCGGCTGAACACCGAGGACCAGTTCCTGCGGACGTGGCGTCTGATGCTGCCCGGCATGTTCGAGTGGATCGGCTTCACCCTGATCTACCTGCTGATCCCCAACCGCGCCGTCCGCTGGCAGGACGCCGTCCTGGGGGCGTTGGTCGCCGCGATCGTGCTGGAATTGTCCAAGGGGCTGTTCGGCTGGTACATCACCCAGTTCCCGGCGTACCGGACGATCTATGGCGCGTTGTCGACCATCCCGATCTTCCTGCTGTGGCTGTACATCGCGTGGTCCACCGTGCTGGTCGGCGCGCAGATCGCGGCCGCGCTGCCGGAGTGGCGGGCTGGCAAGATCACCAAGATCGGACCGGAGGGACTGTTGCCGGCCCAGCGCGTCGCGGTGGCCCTGGCCGTGCTGGCGGAACTGCTGCGGGCCAGCCACCTGGGCGTGGGCATGCGGCGACACACCCTGATCGGTCGGGTGCCCGTGGGCGGCGCCGTGATCGACGGCATGCTGGAGCAATTGCGCCAGAGCCACTGGGTCGCCCGGACGAGCCAAGGTGCCTGGGTGACGACCCGCGATCTCAGCTCCTCCACGCTGCACGATCTGCTGAAGGGGCTGGGCATCGGCCTGCGCGGCACCGTGCGGGGGGTGGGAGCCCTGGACGCGCCCTGGCAGGAGCGGTGCGCCAAGCTGCTGGAGGCCGCCGACGAGTCCGAGAAGGACCTGCTGTGCATCTCCATCAAGGATCTGCTGTGCCCGCCGCACGATACCGCCAGCTTCCTCGACTACGGCCGGCGCCGGGCCGGGGAATAGCGCGGCAGCGGGCTGGTGCGGGGAATAAGGCTGGATCATGCAATAAATCGTCCCGATATCGCCCCCTGATAGTCGAAATGCGGCCATGATGCAGTGACGGCGCTCACTGCCGGATCACTCCCGCTCTGCGAGGGGTACGGCTCGAGACCAATACAGGGTATGGTTCAGGGAGAGTGTGATGGCGGTTTCGTTTAAGCTGAATGGCAAGCCGGTCACCTTGGAGGTCGACCCGGAAATGCCGCTGCTATGGGCGGTCCGGGAGTTCGCCGGATTGACCGGAACCAAGTTCGGCTGCGGCATGGCCCAATGCGGCGCCTGCACGATGCATGTGGAGGGCCAGCCGACGCGGTCGTGCTCCATGGCGGTGGGCGATGTCGAGGGCCAGTCGGTCACCACGATCGAGGGTCTTTCCGGCAAGGCCGCGACCGCGGTGCAGGCGGCGTGGGAGAACATCCAGGTACCGCAATGCGGCTATTGCCAGTCGGGTCAGATCATGTCCGCGGTCGCCTTGCTGGAGCAGACGCCCAAGCCCAATGACGAGGACATCAACGCGGCGATGAGCGGCAACATTTGTCGATGCGCCACCTATGTCCGCATCCGCGCGGCGATCCATTCCGCTTCCGACATGATGGAGGGCTGAGCGATGCTCAAGGATTTCGCGAAGGGTTTCGAGGCGAACGATTTCGGTGTCGAGACGAAGCCGAGCCGGCGCCGCTTCCTCCAGGGTGGCGCCGCGGTCGCCGCCGGACTGACGATCGGCTTCCACTGGAACGCCGGGATGCCGAAGGTTGCCCTGGCGGCGGCTGGCACCGGCACCGACAGCGCGGGCGGTTTCGTGCCCAACGCCTTTATCCGGGTCGGTACGGACAACACGGTCACGGTGCTGTCCAAGCATTTGGAGATGGGGCAGGGCGTTTATACCGGCCTCGCCACCATCGTCGCGGAGGAGCTGGACGCCGACTGGTCGCAGATCCGCGTCGAGGGGGCTCCGGCGGACGCGGCGCGCTACAACAATACGGCGTTCGGCCCGGTCCAGGGCACCGGTGGCAGCTCGTCGATCGCCAATTCCTATGATCAGCTGAGGATGGCGGGTGCCACCGCCCGGGCCCTGCTGGTGGACGCGGCCGCCGTGGACTGGAATGTCGATCGCGGTGGCATCACGGTGGAGAAGGGGGTCGTGTCGCACGCGGCGTCCGGTAAATCCGCCACCTTCGGCGATCTGGCGGCCAAGGCGGCGGCGATGCCGGCTTCGGTGGCGTCCACGGTGACGGTCAAGGATCCGTCGAAGTTCACCCTGATCGGCACGTCGGTGCCGCGGGTGGATGGCAAGTCTAAGACCAACGGCACGGCGCAGTTCGCGCTCGACGTCGTGTTGCCCGGCATGGTGACCGCCGTGATCGCCCGGCCGCCGGTGTTCGGCGGAACGGTGAAGGCGGTGGACGACAAGGCGGCGCTGGCGGTTCCGGGTGTGGTCAAGGTCGTACAGGTTCCCTCTGGCGTCGCGGTGGTCGCGACCAACTTCTGGGCCGCCAAGAAGGGCCGCGAGGCGCTGGCGGTCGAGTGGGACCGATCCAAGGCGGAGACCCGCGGCTCGGCCGAGTTGCTGGCGGAATACAAGGCGCTGGCCGAAAAGCCGGGCCTGCCCGCCCGCAAGGACGGCGATGTCGCCAAGGCCCTGGCGGGTGCCGCCAAGACGGTGACGGCATCGTTCGAGTTCCCCTATCTGGCGCACGCTCCCATGGAGCCGCTGGACTGCGTCGTCAGGCTGGACCAGACCGGCTGCGAGATCTGGGCGGGCGACCAGTTCCAGACGATCGATCAAGGCAACGCCGCGGCCGCGGCCGGCTTGAAGCCGGATCAGGTCAGGATCAACACGCTGATGGCGGGCGGCAGCTTCGGCCGCCGTGCCAACATCGTCTCCGACTACATTGTCGAGGCGGTCCACATCGCCAAGGCGCTGGACAAGGGGACGCCGGTCAAGCTGGTCTGGACCCGGGAGGACGACATCCAGGGTGGCCGGTATCGGCCGATGTATCACCACACCCTGACGGCGGGTCTGGACGCGTCGGGCAAGCCGGTGGCTTGGCAACACCGGATCGTCGGCCAGTCGATCGTCGACGGGACACCGTTCGAGGCCGTCATGGTCAAGGATGGCGTCGACGGAACCTCGGTCGAGGGGGCTTCGAACCTGCCCTACGACATCCCGAACATGCTGGTCGATCTGCACACGACGAAAGTTGGCGTGCCGGTCCTATGGTGGCGGGCGGTCGGCAGCACGCACACGGCCTATTCGACCGAGGTCTTCGTCGACGAGCTGGCCCATGCCGCCGGCAAGGATCCGGTCGAGTTCCGCCGGGCGATGCTGACCCATCATCCGCGCCACTTGGCGGTGCTCAACCTGGCGGCGGAGAAGGCTGGCTGGGGCAAGCCGCTGGCGGAAGGCAAGGCGCGTGGCGTCGCGGTGCATGAATCATTCTCGACCTTCGTGGCGCAGGTCGCCGAGGTCACCATGCGACCGGACGGATCGGTCAAGGTCGACCGGGTCGTTTGCGCGGTCGATTGCGGCGTCGCCATCAACCCGGATGTCATCCGGGCACAGATGGAAGGCGGCATTGGCTTTGGCCTAGGGGGTGTGATGTATGGCGAGGTGACGCTGGACAAGGGGAAGGTGGAGCAATCCAACTTCCACGACTACCGCGTCCTGCGCATCGAGGAGATGCCCGCCGTCGAGGTCCACATCGTCCAGTCCAACGCGGCACCCACCGGCGTTGGCGAACCGGGTGTTCCCCCGATCGGGCCGGCGGTCGCCAACGCGGTGTTCGCCGCGACCGGCCGGCGCATTCGGAACCTGCCGTTCACCCGCGACATGAACGTGTGATCACGCGCCGCCGCTGGTGGGTGGCGGCGCTCAGGTGACGACGAAGAACGCGATCACCAGCGCGACAGCGGCGAGCACGAAGGAGATGGAGAGGACATAGCGTCCAACCCCCTCCTTCGTCGCCTGCTTCGCGTCGACCGAGTTCACTTGCTTTTCCGCCATGGTCAAATCGCTCCGGAGTTCGAAAGGTTGGTTGTCATCGTCGGGACTGGCCGCTCCGTGGGGAGATCCGGTTCCGGCGACGGTGCTGGAGGCACATCGGGCGGCCCTGGATTGGGCAAATCCTCGTTGGGCAGCGGCGCCCTGTCTGGCGGGAGTGGCTGCGGGGGAATCATGATCGGCCTCCACTGGAATTGCGTATCCACCACTAACAAGTGAAACCGCATTTCCGCCCTCTCGGATGGTCAAGTTCGTGGCGGCGGGGGCTCGAAAGGTTTGGTGATAGTTGACGTATCGCCATCCGGTGGCGATCGGTAGGTCGTGAAACTTGAAATCTCGTGGGTTCGTAGGTCGGGTAGAGCGAAGCGGCACCCGACAAGCAGGCGAGTTGGTGTCGGCTGCCGCTTCGCTTTAGCCGACCTACGCCCAATCGATGGTTTTATTAAGAAAATACTTTTACAAACCCGCGCTGGTTTCATCCAGCACCCGGGATTTCGGCAGCAGGACCGTCACGGTCGTGCCGACATCGACCTCGCTGGCGATGGTCAGGGTTCCGCCGTGTAGTTCGACGAAGTTCTTGCTGATCGTCAAACCCAGGCCGGTGCCGTCGTACTCGCGGCTGAAGCTGCCATTGGCTTGCTGGAACGGTTCCATCACCAGCCCGATCGCCTCTTCCGGGATGCCGATTCCGGTGTCGCGGACATGGATCGCGATGTCGCCTGCGGGATCGATTCCGCCGGAGATGGTGATCACGCCGCCTGAATTGGTGAACTTGACCGCGTTGGATAGCAGGTTCAGCAGGATCTGGCGGAGCGTCCGCTCGTCGGCCATGACCAGGGGGAGGTCGTCGGCCAGAAGGGTTTCCACGATCAGCCCGCGATCCGCGGCCTGACCGCCGACGATGGACAGGGCGGTACGGGTCACGTCGCGGATATCGACGGCGGTCTCGAACAGCTGGTACTGCCCGGCCTCGACCTTCGACATGTCCAGCACGTTGTTGATGATCTGGAGCAGGTGCTGGCCGCTGTCGTGGATGTCCTTGGTGTAGCTGGCCTGCCGCTCGCTGAGCGAGCCGCCATAGCCGGACTCCAGCATCTCCGAGAAGCCGATGATCGCGTTCAGCGGAGTGCGCAGCTCGTGGCTCATATTGGCCAGGAATTCGGATTTGGCGCGGTTGGCCCGCTGGGCGTCGTCGCGGGCGGTGCGCAGGCGCCGGGCCATCTCCTCAAGGTCGCGACCCTGCGTTTCCAGCCGCGTCTTGGTCTCCTGGAGTTCGCGGATCTGGCCGCGCAGATGCTTCTCGCGCCGGACCGCGCTGGAAATGTTCTCGATCTGGATCAGGCAGCGCCGGGTGCCGTCGTCCGAATCGAGGGCCCTGACCAGGCAGAGCTGGTCGATCGGGTCTCCAAAACGGTCGCCGGCCAAGCCGCGCAGGGGGAATGGCATCGGGTTGAAGGCGTGGGATATGAAACCCGCCCGGCCGTGGTGCAACGCGTCGCGGATGGCGCCGTGGGCGCGCGTGCCGGAGACCTCCGGCCACAGATCCGTCAGCCGGGCGCCGAGCGCCGTCGTCTCGGCGATGCCGGAATGTACGGCGAGCCACCGGTTCCAGACGACCACCCGCTCGTACCGGTCGATCACCAGCAAACCGAAGTCGCTGTTATGGACAATCAGATCGGAAAGACCCGCGGGAATTGACATGAAGGACTCGTTCCCCGACCAGTCAGCTGTCCATACTGGCCAGGAAGGCGCGGACCGCCGCCTGCAAGGCCTGGATCGACGCGATGTCCTGGAGGAACAGCACGTGACCCTCGATCAACTTGGCGAACAGGCCGAAGTCGACGCGGATGATCAGCACATAGGAGTCCACGGTGACGCCATTGGCCGAGCCGATGATCTCCTCCGGCCGGCCGATCTGGTAAACCGGGATCTCGGTGCGGATCTCCGCGTGCAACAGGTTCGCGAAGCTGGCGAGGCAGTGGTTGAGGATGACATTGCCGACTTCCGTCAGCGCCTCCTCCTCCAGGTCGGTCATGTCGCCCAGGGGAGGGCTGTCGGGCATCAGCCGGCGCACCAACTCCAAGCTGCTTCCTTCAGGGAAGATCAGCATCGCTTGGCCATCGAACGGACCGGCGAAGGTCTGGCGGACCGCGCAGATGCGCTCACCGACCGGGCAGCCCAACTGCTCGGAGGCGTCGGATCGGCGGACGATGTCCAGGCTCGGTACGGACAACGCCACCTCGGCGTCGACCATCTGGCCCAGGGCGCTGGCGGCCCGGCCCATGCCGAGATTGAACAGTTCGATGATCGCGTCGTGTTCGGGCTCGCTCAGTCGCATGGTTGGCATCACGCGATCTGGGATAGTAGGTCGCGCATCTTGTCCGGCGTGATCGGCTTCTCGACGAAGCGGAAACCCTTGTCGGTCACCTTCTTGCGGATGCTGTCCTGCACGTTGGCGGTCAGGATGCTGATGTCCAGGTTCGGGAAACGGGAGTGCAACTCGTTGGAGAGGTTCAATCCGTCCATGCCGGGCATGTTGAAGTCGACGATCGCCACGTCGGGCACCACGTCGTTGACCTTTTCCAGCGCGTCGTCCGCGTTCTTGGCCGTGACGATCACCCAGTCCGGCCGGACGCCCCGCACCATGCCGGACACCATGTTGCGGGCGAGTTGGCTGTCATCGATGATCATTATCGTCGTCATGAAGTCACTTTCACGGCACTCGGCAGGCTCTGCGTCGGTCCTCCCGGACGCCCGTGGAAAGGGTCCGTGACCGTGGATACAGGTATGACGGACAAGTCATTTACAGATGCTTAAATGAAAATTACCCGGCTGTGCGCGTAAAGATGCCGTCCATGGAAATCAGCCGGGCGGTGCGCCGGTTGAAATAGCCGGGAATGAAGAGCGTTGGCTGGAATCCAAGCTCGGTCATCGTCGCGATCATGGCCAAATAATCGGCTTCGCCCTGATAGACCGGAACCAGCGAAAGCTCCAGTTGGATACCCTGGATCCGATCCAGCCGGCCGGAGACACCACGCAGCACCGCTGATTCGGTGCCCTGGGTGTCGATCTTGAGGAAGACGCGGTCCGCGGGCGTGGCGTGGTCGTCGAACACATGGTCCAGCCGGGTCAGCGGGACCTCGATGGCGCTGGTATAGGCGGCGCTGTCGAGGAGATCTCCCATTTCGGGCCGGAACGGCAGGGTCGAACTCATGTCCGATTCAGGCGAGACGTTGAGCGTCACCGTCCCCTCGGTGGCTCCCAGCGCCGCGGCCGGCGCGATTTCCCACAGGGGATCCTGGGCGGATGCGGGGGCGAGGGCTTGGCGCGCCTCGGGCAGCGGCTCGAAGGAGACGATCCGGCCGCCCCAGCCGCCCTGGCGCAGGCGGGTCGCGTACTGGCCGACATTGGCCCCGACATCCAGGACCAGGGTTATCCCGTGATGCTCCAGGATGCGGACAAGGGAGCGCGTCTCCTTGCTGACGCCGGTTCCAGGGGAGGTATCCGCGGTCATCGGCTCAACGCCTTGGTGAAATGGTATTCGACGCTGGCGCTGAGGTCGCGCAGCTCGCGGAGCGTGGCGCCGCGCTGGTAACCCAGCCGTTCATAGAGCCGGTGCGCGGTGTGGAAGCGGGTGTCGCTCCACAGTTCCAGCAAGGGAGCGCCGCGGCTGGTTGCCTCCGCCTCGACCAAGCCGATCAGCGACGTGCCTAGGCCGCTGCCTCGGGCGCTCTGGTCGACGTAGAGCTTCTTCAATTCCCAGTGGCCGCCGGACGGAGGAAGCGGGCGGGCGCCGACCATGCCGACGACGCGGCCGTCGGCCGGGCGCTCCGCCACCCAGAACCGGCCGCCTTGGGCGGCATAGGCGGTGGCGATGGCGCGGAGGTCCGGCTCCTCGCCATCGACGTCGAGCACGCAGCCGGGATACTCGGCGAACACGTCGGCCATCAGACGGATCAGCTGTTCGGCATCGCCGTCGCGGGCATCCCGTATCAGGAACGGCGGCGTCCCATCGGCGAAGCTCATTGGTGCGCGAAGTCCCAGTAGAGGCCGCGGGCGCGCTGGAACAGCGGGCCGGGCTCGAACTGGCGGTCCTCGACGCGGGTGACCGGCACGACCTTGGAATAATTGCCAGTCGAAAAGACCTCATCGGCGTCCATCAGCTCGGCCCAGGTGATCGTCCGCTCGTGGACCGGCACGCCGGCGTCGCGCAGCAACCCGGCGACGCGCTGGCGGGTGATGCCATTCAGGAAGGTGCCGTTGCAGACGGGGGTGTGGGCGACGCCGTCCTTGGCGATGAACAGGTTGGCGGTCGCGAACTCGGCGACATTGCCCAGCGGGTCGAGCAGCACCGCGTTGTCGAAGCCGCGCGTCTGCGCCTCGCGCAGCGCCAGCCCGGCGTTGGGATAGAGGGCGGAGGCCTTGGCGTCGGTCGGCGCGGTGCCGGGCAGCGGCCGGCGCTTGGTCGACAGGCAGGCGGTGAACCCGGCGACGGCCGGCATCGGCGATTCGTGGATGGTCAGGCAGAAGGCGGTGCTCGCCGGGTCGGGCATGACCCAGCCCGCCTCGGCGAAGAACATCGGGCGGATGTACAGGGCGTGGCCGGGCGGGAAGCGTCCGATGCCATCGATCGCCAGTTCCATGATCTCGCCGGCGGACAGCATGGGACCCAGGCCCAGGGCATGGGCGGAGGCGATCACCCGCTCGCAGTGGCGATCCAGGTCGGGCGTCACGCCCTCGAACGCGCGGGCGCCGTCGAACACAACCGACGACAGCCACATGCAGTGGTGCATGGGCCCGATGATTCCCGGATTGCCTTCAAGCCACTGTCCTTTGAAGAAGGTGAGGGCGCTGGCGGCCATGAAACATACTCCACACGATTGGTATTGATCCGGGACCGAATTGCCCCGGCGCGACGCTCAGGCGGTTTCCGGCGAGCATATCCCCTGCCGGGCCGCGAACCAATGGGCGGCTTGACCGATGGGCCGAAGAGGGGGGCGGGCGTCGGGTGAACGCGCGACGGTTGACGGTATTTAAACGCTGGCGGTGTCATCCTCCCTGCCATCGATGTGGCGCATATGGACGCACGTGGCCGCCAAGCACTCTCGAATAGTGTGGAACTGGATGGTGCGGTGTAACATTTGGACATGAAGCTGATGACCGAAACGCCGTATCAGGATGCCGCGAAGACCACTCCAGCCAGTGGTGTGGTGGTGGTTTTGCGTTTCGAGGGGCCAAGCTTCGTCAACCATGAACTATCACTGAGATACCTAAGGGAACTGGAGCAATTCGGCGAAGCCCTTGGCGAACTCGCCTCGTATCTCTGGCTCAAGGACAATCCCGACAGGCGCAAGAGACCGAAAGGCTTGTTGTCGGCGATGGATCTGAAGCTGGGTCGGATCACCCGCAACTGCGTCACCGTTGAACTCACGTCGCCATGCCAAGCCGGGCAGATGCCTCTCCCCTTGATCGGCGATGAGATGCGGAAGGCGGCCATCCGTACCTGCGAGATCTTCAACGCCCTGGATACATCCGTCGAACGATTGCCGGACGCGTCGTTCGACGCGCTGACCAAGTTCGCGCATTTCGGTACGCGGTTCGATCACGGGGATACCGTCACCGTTCAAGTCAAAGGCGACACCAGCGCGCGGTATGACGGTGCCAAACGACTAAGACTGGAACGCGCCCTTAGGGAAATCGAGGTCGAGGATTTCGAGGTCTTGGCGAGTATCCCCGACTTCGAGGGTTCCAAAGGCTATTTCGGCTTCGAGACCGTTGATGGGAGGGTGACCCGCGCTCCCTTGCCGTCGCATGGAGATGCCGCCGCGATCCTGGCGCGGGTTCTCTCCAAGCCTGATGAGTTCTGCGCCCGGATCTTCGGCAAGGCGGAAGTCTCGCGCGTGACGGGTAAGATCATCAAGATCCTCTCGATCGGCAAAGTCGTGGAATGTCCCGCATCCCACCTGTCTGGCGACCCGGAGGAGCCACCGATTTGGGGCACGCTCCCCATCCCCGGAGAGGGAGTGGATGCCAAGATCGACAAGGCGTTGGTCAACCTCATCATGTCCTATGAGGAACAGCTGTATCGAGACGCGATGTGACGAAGAGGGTTCTGGTCAACACCGACTTCTTCCTTTTTCTGGCGCAGGAGGGACCTCTTCGCAAACTGGCGGTGAATGCCCTGCAAGCGTGTCAGCCTTGTCAGTTGATCACTCCGAGGATCGTCGTCCAACAGGCGTTGGATGCCGTCAGAGGCGGGCGATATGCGGAAGCGGTGGCAAGGAACATGGTCGAGATCATGGAAAACCTCGCCCGTCACCGGTTCAATGCGGGTCTCGTCAAGAACGTCAGCTATCTGCTTGTCAGCGATGATGAGCGTTGTTTCAGCGTCGCCTTTTCCGAGTACAAGCGCAGAACGGATTTGAACTGGCCGCTGACACGGCACCTGTTGATCGCGCTCGCCAAAAAAGAGGGAGTGACGGAGGTCTTGAGCGCGCAGGTATGGTTCTCCGAGTACGGACTGAACCCACGCATCGAAATTCCCGCGACATCGCCCTCGGCCCCGGACGCCCAAACCGCGGGGAATAAGGAAATCGTGGATCAGCGAACGCTTTTCGACCTCCAGCCGACCACTCCGGGATAGTCCGCCGGCGCCACCATGAACCGATTCAGCCGGCCGCGTGCTGGCCGCCGCGGGGGTCGAGGGGGGCGACGACGGGGGTGGTGCGGGGAAGGCTTTGGAAGGGGCCTTGGGCTTCGGCCGGCAAGGCTGGGCGCTGGACGGCGCGGTAGAGGCCGAACACGACGGCGGTGGCGGCACCGGCGGCGGTGAAGGTGAACAGGCCGGGGTTGCCCAGCGCGGACATCACGGCGGAGCCGGCCAGCGGGCCGATCGTGGCGCCGACCGAATAGGCCAGGATCAGTCCGCCGCTCGCCTGGACCAGTTCCGACTTGTCGATGTGGTCGTTGGTGTGGGCGACGCAGACCGGGTAGATCGTGAAGGACAGGCCGCCGAACAGCGCCGCGACCAGCATCAGGGGGATCTGGCTCTCCATCCCGGCGGCGGCGATCATGCCGAGGCTGGCGGCGGCCGTCGCGGCGGACAGGCCGATGATCACGGTACGGCGGTCGAACAGGTCCGACAGCTTGCCGAGCGGCCATTGCAGCGCCACGCCGCCCAGGATGATCACGGTCATGAACAGCGCGGTCCCGGCGGTGCCGAAGCCGGCCCCGGTGCCATAGACGGGGGCCAAGCCGTAGATCGCTCCCGTCACCAAACCGCTGACGAAGGTCCCGAAGATACCGAGCGGCGAGGCCTCGTACAGGCGGCGGATGCCGAATGACGCGATGTTGGGCAGCATCGGCGGACCATTGCGGGTCAGCGCCACCGGCACCAGGGCCAGCGAGGTCAGGATCGAGATCGCGATGAAGCGGAGCATCCCGGTCGGATCGTCGAGGTTGAGCAACTGCTGGCCGATCGCCATGGCCCCATAGAGGGTGATCATGTAGAGCGACAGCATCCGGCCGCGCGTGCCGCTGGTCGCCCGTTCGTTCAGCCAGCTCTCGATGCACATGAACAGTCCGGCCATGCAGAAGCCTTCCGCCAGCCGCAACAGCGCCCAGAACGGCAGGTTGAGCCACAGCGCGTGCCCAAGGGTCGCGGCGGAGAAGATCGAGGCGAAGGCGGAGAACGCCCGGATGTGCCCGACCTTGACGATCACCCGGTAGCCAAAGAGCGAGCCCGCCGTCAGCCCGGCATAGTAGGCCGCCATGACGAAACCGATGGCGACCGGCCCGACCTCGGTCGACGACAGCCTCACTCCCACCAGGGTGCTCAGCATGCCGCTGCCCAGCATCAGCAAGGCGACGGCGATCAGCAGGGACGAGATGGAGCGGACGATGGAGGGCATGGCGGGAGGGAGCATGATGGGTAAGCTTGACGGTTTTTATTGAACGGGCGGCCAACGATGGCGGCCGCATCCTGCCGCTTGGGCGCCGCCGAAGCGACCCCCAAAACCGGTGGGGCAGCAATTCACGCTCCGCCGACGCGGCGCGGCACTCCCGGTGGGTCGCTTGACAGGACCTGACCGGGTGATCAATCCTTTGGCGGAACAGGGTTTCCCGACGCTGGCAGCGGATGGGAACGGCAATCAACAAGATGCTGGACAGGAAAGAGGCCGCTTCATGAGAAAGTTCGCCCGGAGTTTGATTGGAGCCGCCTTCCTGGCTGGCGTCGCCGCGGGCGTCACCAGTGTCGCCGTCCCGGCTTGGGCCGACACGCCGAAGGACTCGCTGGTCATGGCGTGGCAGTTCGACGATATCATCAGCCTCGATCCGGCCGAGATCTTCGAGCTGTCCGGGGCCGAGTACGGCGCGCAGGTCTATGACCGCCTGATCACCTACGACGTCAAGGATGTCAGCAAGATCCTGCCGGCGCTGGCGGAAAGCTGGCAGGTGTCGGACGATGGCAAGACCTACACCTTCAAGATCCGGAACGGCGTCAAGTTCCATTCCGGCAACGCGCTGACGGCCGAGGACGCGGCCTATTCCTTCCAGCGCGCGGTCAAGCTGGACAAGTCGCCGGCCTTCATCCTGACCCAGTTCGGCTTCACCAAGTCCAATGTCGATCAGAAGATCAAGGCGACCGACCCGAACACGCTAGTGATCGAGACCGACCAAGCCTACGCCCCGACCTTCGTGCTGTATTGCCTGACCGCCGGCGTCGCCTCGATCGTCGACGCCAAGCTGCTGAAGGAACATGAGAAGGACGGCGATTTCGGCTGGAATTGGTTGAAGACCAATTCGGCCGGTTCCGGTCCGTTCAAGCTGCGCCAGTGGAAGCCCAGCGAGATGCTGACGCTGGACGCCAACCCGGCGTACCGCGAGGGCGCTCCGGCCATGAAGCGGGTGATCATCCGCCACATCCCCGAGCCCGCCACCCAGCGGCTACTGCTGGAGAAGGGCGATGTCGACGTCGCGCGCAACCTGAAGCCCGAGCAGTTTGAGCCGCTGAAATCCTCCAAGGAGATCCGGCTGGTCGAGGCGCTGAAGGGCACGCTCTGGTACATCAGCCTGAACCAGAAGAATCCGATCCTCTCCAAGCCCGAGGTGCGGAAGGCGATGCGCTATCTGGTCAACTACGACGCCATGCGCGGCAGCATCATGAACGGCATCGGCAGCGTCCATCAGGCCTTCCTGCCCAAGGGCATGCTGGGTGCCGTCGAGGACAATCCGTTCAAATACGATCCGGCCAAGGCGCGCGAGCTGCTGACCGCCGCGGGCTATCCCGACGGCTTCACGGTCAGCATGGATGTCCGCAACACCTCGCCGACCATGGACATGGCGCAGACGATCCAGGCGAGCGCCGCCGCCGGTGGCGTCAAGATCGAGCTGCTGCCGATGGACGGCAAGCAGGCCCTGACCAAGTATCGGGCGCGCAACCAGGACATCTATATCGGTCAGTGGGGCCCCGACTACCAGGACCCCAACACCAACGCCGACACCTTCGCGTCCAACCCCAACAACGCCGATGACGCCGCCGCCAAGCCGCTGGCGTGGCGCAACGCCTGGGACATTCCCGAACTGACCAAGGAGACCGCCGCGGCGGTGTTGGAGCGGGATTCGGCCAAGCGCGCGGCCATGTACCAGGATTTGCAGAGGAAGGTGATGGAGGATAGCCCCTTCGTCATCATGTTCCAGCAGACCGAGGTCGCGGCGGAGCGGACCAATGTCGAGGGGATGGTCTGGGGTCCCAGTTTCGACACCAACTATTACCGGCTGGCGACCAAGAAGTAGCGCGTCTTGACCGATATCATCAAAGCGGGCGGCGACACCGCCGCGAGGCGGCCCCGGCGCCCCGCCGGTCTGCCGCGGCGGATCGCGGGATTGCTGGTCTCCGTCGCGATGACGCTGCTGGGGCTGCTGCTGGTGACCTTCCTGATCGGCCGCGTCGTGCCGATCGACCCGGTGCTGGCCGCCGTCGGCGACCGCGCCAACGCCGAGACCTATGAGCGGATGCGCCACGAGCTGGGGCTGGACCTCCCGCTCTGGCAGCAGTTCGGACTCTATGTCGCCGATGTCGCGCGCGGCGACCTCGGCACCTCGGTGCTGACCTCGCGGCCGGTGCTGGAGGATGTCGCCCGGGTCTTTCCCGCCACGCTGGAGCTGGCGACGGCGGCGGTGATCATCGGCGTCATCCTGGGAGTGCCCGCCGGCGTGATGGCCGCCGTCAACCGCGGCCGCTGGCCCGACCATCTGGTCCGCGTGCTGGGGCTGGTGGGCTATTCGGTGCCGGTGTTCTGGCTGGGGCTGGTCGGGCTGCTGCTGTTCTACGCCAAGCTCGACTGGGTGCCGGGACCCGGCAGGCTCGACGTGTTCTACGACGGGCTGGTCGATCCAATGACCGGCATCCTGACGGTGGACGCCCTGCTGGCCGGCGAGACCGAGATCTTCTGGAACGCGCTGTCGCACCTGATCCTGCCGGCGTCGATCCTGGGCTATTTCAGCATCGCCTATATCAGCCGGATGACGCGGAGCTTCATGCTGGACCAGCTGCGCCAGGAATACATCACGACAGCCCGCGTCAAGGGCATGTCCGAGGCGCGGGTGATCTGGCGCCACGCGCTGGGCAACATCGCGGTGCCGCTGATCACCGTCGTGGCTCTGTCCTACGCCACGCTGCTGGAGGGCTCGGTGCTGACCGAGACGGTGTTCGCGTGGCCGGGGCTGGGGCAGTACATCACCAACAGCCTGCTGAGCGCCGACATGAACGCGGTGCTGGGCGGCACGCTGGTGGTGGGCGCGGTGTTCATCGGCCTCAACCTGCTGTCCGACCTGCTGTACCGGGTGCTCGACCCGCGAGCGAGACGATGACCGAACGACACGTTTCCAGCCCCGAAGGTCCGGGCGGCATGCGGGAGTGGCTGCTGACCGACACGCCGGGCTCTAGGACGCAGGCGCGGCTGGGGCGGCTCTATGGCGGCTGGCTGGCCTTCGCGCGCAACCGGCTGGCGATGGTCGGGCTCGGCATCATCGTGCTGCTGATCCTGATGGCGCTGTTGGCCCCGCTGATCGCCACCCACTCGCCCTATGATCAGGATCTCGCCAACCGCCTCCAGCCGCCCAGCGGCGCGCATTGGTTCGGCACCGACCAGTTCGGCCGGGACATCTATTCGCGGATCGTCCACGGCTCGCGGCTGACGCTGTACATCGTGTTGCTGGTCGCCGTGACCGCTCCGGTGGTCGGGCTGCTGATCGGGACGGTGTCCGGTTATTTGGGCGGCTGGACCGACATCGTGCTGATGCGGATCACCGACATCTTCCTGGCCTTCCCCAAGCTGATCCTGGCGCTGGCCTTCGTCGCGGCGCTCGGCCCCGGCATCGGCAACGCGATCATCGCCATCGCGATCACCTCGTGGCCGCCCTATGCCCGCATCGCCCGAGCCGAGACGATGACCATCCGCAACAGCGACTTCATCAGCGCCGTGCGGCTCCAGGGCGCCTCGCCGGTCAGGATCATCCTGGGGCATGTCATCCCGCTCTGCACCTCGTCGCTGATCGTGCGGGTGACGCTGGACATGGCCGGCATCATCCTGACCGCGGCGGGCTTGGGCTTCCTGGGTTTGGGAGCGCAGCCGCCGCTGCCGGAATGGGGCGCCATGATCTCGACCGGGCGGCAATACCTGCTGGAACAGTGGTGGGTCGCGACCTTGCCGGGCTTGGCGATCTTCGTCGTCAGCTTGGGCTTCAACCTGCTGGGCGACGGGCTGCGCGACGTGCTGGACCCGAAGAACGGATGAGCGATCTGAAACCCCTCTTGAATGTCGACAACCTGCGGGTCCGCTTCCCGTCGCGCGATGGTTTCACCGAGGCCGTACGCGGCGTCTCCTTCACCGTCGGGCGGGAGAAGCTGGGCATCGTCGGCGAGTCCGGCTCGGGCAAGTCGATGACCGGCCGCGCCATCCTGCGGCTGGTGCCGCCGCCGGGCGAGGTCACCGCCGATCGGATCGAGTTCGACGGCACCGACCTTCGGACCGCGTCGGAGCGCCGGATGCGCGGCATCCGCGGCCGTGGGATCTCCATGGTGATGCAGGACCCCAAGTTCTCGCTGAACCCGGTCATGACGGTCGGCCACCAGATCGCGGAGGCCTATCAGGTCCACACCAAGGCGAGCCGAAGCGACGCCCGGCGCCGCACGCTGGAGATGCTGGAGGCGGTCCGCATCCGCGATCCGGAGCGGGTTTTCGGCCTGTACCCGCATGAGGTTTCCGGCGGCATGGGACAGAGGATCATGATCGCCATGATGCTGATCCCCGATCCCGCCCTGCTGATCGCGGACGAGCCGACCTCGGCCCTGGACGTCACCGTCCAGATGCAGGTGCTGGCGATCATGGACGAGCTGTGCGGCGGGCGCGGCATGGGCCTGATTTTCATCAGCCACGATCTCAATCTGGTGGCGTCGTTCTGCGACCGCATCCTGATCATGTACGCGGGGCGCGTGGTGGAGACCTGCCGGGCCGACGAGCTGCGGTCAGCCAAGCATCCCTACACGCGCGGCCTGCTGGACAGCCTGCCGAGGCTTGACGAGACGCGGGCCGAACTGCCGGTGCTGACCCGCGATCCCGCCTGGGCCACGGCGGGCGACCCGAAGGGAGGGGCGACGTGATCGAGGTCGAGGATCTGAACGTCATCTTCGGCCATGGTGGCGGCGCCATCCACGCGGTCCGCGATGTCACGTTCCGCGTCGGAGCGGGGGAGAGTTTCGGGCTGGTCGGCGAGTCCGGCTCCGGCAAATCCACCGTGCTGCGCGCGATAAGCGGGCTCAATCCCGATTGGACCGGGATCATCTCGGTCGATGGCGAGGCGCAGCGTCAGAGGCGCGACAAGGCGTTCCACAAGCGCTGCCAGATGGTGTTCCAGGACCCCTACGGCTCGCTGCATCCCCGCCACACGGTCGACCGCATCCTGGAGGAGCCGGTGGCGATCCACGGCATGGGCGACGCCGACAAGCGGATCGACCGCGTGCTGCGCGAGGTTGGGCTCGGCCCGCAATTCCGCTTCCGCTTTCCGCACCAGCTTTCCGGCGGCCAGCGCCAGCGGGTCGCCATCGCGCGCGCCCTGATCCTGGAACCGCGCGTGCTGCTGCTGGACGAGCCGACCTCCGCCCTGGACGTCTCGGTCCAGGCGGAGATCCTCAACCTTCTGAAGCGGCTGCGGAGCGAACTGGCGCTGACCTACATACTGGTCAGCCACAATCTTTCCGTGGTCGCCTTCATGTGCGACCGCTTGGCGGTGATGAACCGTGGACGGGTCGTCGAGGAGATGGACGCCGTGACGCTCCGGCGGGGCGAGGCGTCGCAGGACTACACGCGGCAGCTTCTGCGGGCCAGCCTTGGCTATGACCGCGCCGCGGCCGACAGCTTCCGCGATTTCGCCTGACCGGGACATGGAACGCTCGACGGCCCCCGCGGCAGCTTACCACTAGTGACGTTGGCGATTGCGTTTCGCGGATAAGGTCCGGTAAGGCATAGTCGAGGGGATCCCCAATTCCGCCCAGCCTTGTCGTGCGGCCCTGTCGCTCGGTTTCGTGGCCTGATGGTACCCATATCATGAATGACTTGTTGCGACGCCTTTACGACTCCATCCTAGAGCGCCGAAACCTCGATCCCAAGAAATCGCGCACGGCCAAGCTCCATCAGGCGGGCCGCGACAAGATGGCCCAGAAGGTCGGGGAGGAGGCGGTCGAGATCGTGATCGAGGCGATACAGGACAACCATGACGGTGTCGTCGCCGAGAGCGCCGACCTGATCTATAATCTCACGGTCCTGTGGGCGGACATGGGCATCACGCCCGAGGAGATCTGGGAGGAGTTGCGCCGCCGCGAGGCCGCCTTCGGCATCGCGGAGAAATTGCCCAAGTCGGGCGAGCGGTTGCCCGTTTTGGACGAGGCTTTTCCGGTGCGGAAGGCTGTTTGAAAGTACCTGCGGGGCTGGATGCCCAAGCGCCTCGCCAAATCGCTTCGGCGCGTCAGGCGGCTCGTACCCAGGCTGAGATGGGGTCGACGGAAAGGTTGGAGTTTCCGTAACGATCGTCGTAGGTGACCTCGCGACCTATCCAAGGGGGCAGGGTGATCTCCTGCTCCGCGTGGGCGAGTTCGATCTCGGCGATGATCAAGCCGGCGTTGAGCCCCTCGAACACGTCGATTTCCCAATCCATGCCATCGTGTGGAATGATGTAGCGCGTCTTCTGGATCAGTCGGTTCCACGGCAGGCGCGATAGCATAGCCGCCGCCAAGGGAACTGGAATATTCCGCTCGTATTCGGTGCGGGTGACGCCATGTCGCGGACCCTTGATCGTCAGGAACGCCTCATCGCCGCGTGTCCTGATCCTGATCTTCGATTGGCCGTCAAAAGAAAAATATCCCTGTAATATTCTGTCACCATCCACGCAGAGCCTGTGGACGTCCTGACAGACCAGGAATCTTCTTTCGATTTCGAATGACATAGTCGCCAGCCGAGCGGTTGCGATGCGGTGGAGCTTAGACCGGCCACCGCACCCCGTAAAGGGGAATACCGCCTCCGTCATATGCTGTTTGTTTGGACATTCGTTGGCTCGGTTGTCGCCCTGATGTGTTGAGATGAGGGTGATCCCTCTTCGATGGCTCACATCCGCCAACGCGTTTCCGAGACTGATCCAACCCAAACCATGCCGGCTCGAGAAGAAGACACCAAGCCCGCCGACGGCACCGTGGCTGTATCCCGCTTGCCAGCCTCGCTGGCCCCCTTCCGTTATCCGATGTTCCGGGCGATCTGGTTCGCGACCTTGGCGTCCAACCTGGGCGTCTGGATCCAGTCGGTCGGGGCCGCCTGGCTGATGACCACGATCTCGGACAGCGCCGCCATGGTGGCGCTGGTCCAATCGGCGACCGCCATGCCGGTGCTGATGTTCTCGCTGTTCGGCGGCGCGCTGGCCGATCTGTGGGACAGGCGGCTGGTCTTCCTGATCGGCCAGATCATCGTGTTGTCGGGAGCGACCCTGATCGCGGTGATGGAGGGGGTGGGGGCCGTGACACCGTGGCTGCTGCTGGCGCTGGTCTTCGTGCTGGACAGTGGGTCGGCCTTGCGCCAGCCAGCCTATCAGGCGTCGGTCGGCGATTTGGTGCCGCGCTCGGAACTGCCGACCGCCGTGGCGCTGAACAGCATCGGCTTCAACATCGCCCGCTCGGTCGGGCCGGCGATCGGTGGTTTGGTGGTCGCCTCGCTGGGGGTGCAGGCGTCGTTCATCCTGAACGCGGTCTCCAACGTCTTCATCATCGGCGTGCTGCTGATGTGGCGGCCGAAGCCGCAGGGCGACGAGTTGCCGCGCGAGGGCCTGTTGCCGGCGATGGTCAGCGGGCTGCGCTATGTCGGCGGCTCACCCACCATCATGACCGTGATGCTGCGCTGCTTCGTCTTCACCGGGCTGGCGGGGGCGGTGTGGGCGCTTTTGCCGCTGGTGGCGCGGCAGGACATGGGGGGAGGGCCATTCACCTATGGCGTGCTGCTGGGCAGCCTGGGCATCGGCGCGATCCTGGGAGCGCTGAACATCGGCACGCTGCGCCGGCGGACCAGCGGGCAGCTGCTGGTCGCGATCGGGACCACCGCGTTCGCGGCGGCCACGCTGCTGGTCGGGCTGTTCCCCAGCCTCTACGTGGTGGTGCCGGCGCTGGTGCTGGGCGGGGCCGCGTGGATGACGACGCTGTCCAGCTTCAACGTCATGGTCCAGCTGTCCGCCGCCAACTGGGTCAAGGCGCGGGTGCTCTCGATCTATCAGATGTCGCTGTTTGGCGGGCTGGCGCTGGGAAGCTGGGGCTGGGGTCATGCGGCGGAGACGATCGGCACCGGCAAGGCGCTGATCCTCTCCGGCGTCGGGCTGGCGCTGAGCATGGTGCTGGCGCTGCGCTTCCGGCTGCCGGCCAACATCGCGCCCGACCTGTCGCCGATCGTCGCCATCCCGCGCCCGACCTTGGCGCCGGGTGTGGACGCGGGACCGGGTTCGGTCGCGGTGACCGTGGAATACGAGGTCGATCCCGCCGACGCGCCCGCCTTCTCCGGAGCGATGCGCAGCCTGCGCCGGCTGCGGAAACGCGACGGGGCGGTGCGCTGGACGCTGTACCAGGACGCCGCGAACCCGCGCCGCTGGGTCGAGGCCTTCCTGCTGAAATCCTGGCTGGACGATCTGCGCCACCAGCGCCGCGCCACCATGGCCGACCAGGAGACGCTGCAACTGGTCCGCGCGTTCCACCGCGGAGCCGCCGAGCCGCGCGTCTCGCACCTGCTGGCGCGCGGCACGCCGCGCATGGGCTGGCCGCCGGGGGTGGACGCGGAGCATTGAGGCGAGGCTTCTAAAAATCGATGGCGTTGGGCGGCATGACGGATCAATGCTCGCAGGTCATGGCGTGGAGGGTGATCGACGCGCTCGCCCGAGCTGAGGACAGGATGAATGACCACCGCCGAAGCCCTGATCGCCTTCACCATCGCCGCCGCCCTGGTCACCATCACGCCGGGTCTCGACACCGCCTTGGTGCTGCGGACCGCCGCCGTCGAGGGCGGGCGCCGGGCGTTCCTGGCGGGGGTTGGCGTTTGCGTGGGGTGTCTGGCGTGGGGGTTGATCGCGGCGTTTGGGCTTGGGGCGCTGCTGGCCGCCTCGGAAACCGGCTACGCGATCCTCCGCTGGGCGGGAGCGGGTTATCTGCTGTACCTGGGCGGGCGGATGGTGCTGGGCGCGCGGTCCGGGTTCGATGGCGGGGTGGTTGCGGAAGGCGGGCAGGGGGTGGGGACGTCGGCGCGGGGCTGGTTCGTCCGAGGCTTCGCAACCAACATCCTCAACCCCAAGGTCGGCGTGTTCTACGTGACGTTCCTGCCGCAGTTCGTGCCGTTCGGGGTCGAGGTGGTGTCGTTCACCGTCCTGCTGGCCCTGATCCACGCAATCGAGGGCATCCTGTGGTTCGGGCTGCTGATCACGGCGACGCGGCCTCTGGCGCGGGCGCTCCACCGGCCAGGACTCGTGCGGGCCCTGGACCGCGTCACCGGCGGAGTGCTGATCGCGTTCGGCGTCAAGCTGATCCTGGACGCCCGGCGTCCCTGAGGCGTCTCACGCGACGGTGGCGTCCTGTTTGGTCAGGGCCTTGAGTTGCGCTTGGTTGCCGTTGAAGACATCCTGATCGCACGAGCCGGTGACGCCGGGCACGGTGCCGGTGTCGGAATACTGCCAGAACGTGTAGGTGGTCCAGCCCTCGGGGAGCGTCGGTGTCGCGACCCCGTAATTGGCGACCCATAACGGATAGCCGCCGAAGCCCGCGGGGTTGCCGAGCTGGCTCCAGTAGGAAGCCGTCGTGTAGATCATGGGCACATAGCCGGACCATTGTTCGATCGAATCGAGCCAAGTCTGGATGCCCGCCACATAGGTGTCGATCTCGGCCTGGGTTGTCAGCGGGTCGTCGTTGGTGGAGTTGGATTCCACGTCGATGGCGGGCGGCAACTCGCCCGTGCCGTATCCAGCGGAGCCGAAGGCCGACTTGAAGGCGCTGATCTGGTCCGACACCGACACGTTGGCCGGGTTCCGGTAAAACTGGTAGGCGCCGCGATACATCCCCGCCGCCGCGATGCCGGACCAGTTCTGGGAGAAACTCGTGTCGATGGTGGAGCCATAGGCCGCCCGCGCGATGCCATACCGGCATCCGGATGACGCGACCTCCGACCAGTCGACGGTGCCCTGCCACTTGCTGACGTCGATCCCTTGAATACCGCTCATGCCCGAACCCTCGCCAAACCGCCGCGCCGGAAGGTGTGGCACGGCGGTGGAAATCGCGTTGTTCGGCTATTGTCGTTTATTCGATGGGACTTGGGAACAAAGTTGTGGATATCATAGTTTTATCAACGAGTGATTGGTGTATGAGGGTCTGGCGGCCTCACAGGCCCAGATAGGCTTCCTGCACCTTCGGATTGTCGAGCAATTCCGGCCCGGTGCCGCTCAGCACGATGCGGCCCTGTTCCAGGACATGGGCGGTCGCGGCGAGGTGCAGGGATGCCGCGACGTTCTGTTCGACCAGCACGATGGTCATGCCCTCGTCGCGCAGGCGCTTGATGATGCGGAACAACTCCTGCACCACGGCGGGGGCGAGGCCGAGCGAGGGTTCGTCGAACAGGATGACACGCGGCTCGCCCATCAGGCAGCGGCCAATCGCCAGCATCTGCTGCTCTCCCCCCGAGAGGGTGCCGGCGGCTTGGCGCAGGCGTTCGCCCAGCCGGGGGAACAGAACCAGCATGCGCTCCAGGTTGGCCTTGGCCCGCTCGCGGGCGCGCGGGATGACGGCGCCCATTTCCAGGTTCTCGCGGACGGTCATGGTTGGGAAGACCTGCCGGCCTTCCGCGACTTGGCCGATGCCGAGGTCGCAGACGGTGTGGCTGGGCAAGCCCGCGATCTCGCGCCCCTCGAACCGGATGCTGCCGCGGGCGGGGCGCAGGATGCCCGACACCGTCCGGATCAGCGATGTCTTGCCGGCGCCATTGGCGCCGATGATGGCGGTGACGGCGCCCTCGGGCACGTCCAGCGAGACGTCGTCGAGCGCCTGGGCATCGCCGTACAGCAGGTCGAGCCCTTCGATCGTCAGCATCATGGGCCGGATCCCTCCTCACCACTCTCCAGGGCGCTGCCCAGATAGACCTCGATCACCTTGGGGTCAGCGACCACCTCCGCCGGAGCGCCCTCGCTGATCCTGACGCCGTGGTCCAGCACGACGACGCGGCTGGACAGCGCCATCACCGCGCGCATGACGTGCTCGATCAGCAGGATGGTCATGCCGGTGTCGCGGTTGAGATCGCGCAGCACCTCGACCAGCCGGTCGGTCTCGGTCGGGCGCAGGCCGGCCATCACCTCGTCCAGCAGCAGGATGCGCGGCTCGGTCGCCAGCGCGCGGGCGACCTCCAGGCGCTTCCGCTCCGGCAGGGTCAGTCCTCGGGCGATCTGGTGGCGCTTGGGGCCAAGCTCCAGCAGTTCCAGCACCTGGACCGCGTGACGCCGGGCATCGGCGATGCGCGGACGGCGGTGCAGCGCTCCGACAAGCACGTTGTCCTCGACCGACAGGTCGCCGAACGGCTTGACCAGCTGGAAGGTGCGGCCGACGCCGGCGGCGCAGACCTGATCGGGCCGCAGCCCCGTCAGCCGCCGGCCGGCCAGCCGGACCTCGCCTTCGTTCGGCGGCATCACGCCGGCGATCAGGTTGAAGGTCGTCGTCTTGCCGGCGCCGTTGGGTCCGATCAAGGCGACGATGGCGCCCTCGGGAACCGAGAAGCTGACATTGGAGACCGCGCGTAGGCCTCGGAACTGCTTGGACAGGTTGTCCACCTCAAGCAGGGTCGTCATGGCCGGTCTCCCGCCCGGTGACTTGGCTGGTCACCGGGTTGGTGGACCAGCCTCAGATGGCGGGCGACCCAGGGCCAGACGCCCTCGGGGCGGTAGACCACGATGGCGACCAAGGCCAGACCGTAGAAGATCTGCTTGATGCCCGGCATGTCGAGCCCAGCGCTCTCCACGCCCCAGGTCACCAGCTCGGCCAGCGGCGTCAGGATGAAGGCGCCGAAGATGGGGCCGAACAGGGTGCCGATGCCGCCGATCACCGGCGCCAGGATCAGCTCGATCGAGCGGCCGACGGAGAAGATCTGCTCGGGGAACAGGTTGTTGTAGAAGAAGGCGTAGAACACGCCGCCCAGGCTGGTCATGGCGGCCGAGATCATCACGGCGATCAGCTTGGCGCGGAACACGTCGATGCCGACCGCCTGCGCAGCCTCCTGGTCCTCGCGGATGGCGAGCCAGAAATAGCCGATCCTGCTGTGCAGCAGGCGGCGGCACAGCGCCAGCGCCCCGAAGGTCAGGGCCAGGATGACGTAGTAGAACAGGGCGGGCGAGCCGCGCAGGTCGAACGGGTTGGCGCCGGCGGCATCCCCCACCGGCAGGAAGAAGCCGCCCGACCCACCAAGCCAGCCGATGTGGTCGAAGGCGATCCGGGTGAACTCCGCGAAGGCGATGGTCAGCAGGGCGAAGTGGACGCCCCGGATCGCGAAGCGGAACCCCAGAGTGCCGATGATGGCTCCGGCCAGCGTGGCCGCCAGCATGCCGAGCCACACGCCAGCCCAGGGGCCGACGCCGAAATGCACGAACAGCGCGGCACTGGCGTAGGCTCCCAGCCCGACATAGAGCGAGTGGCCGAGCGAGAGCTGACCGGCGAAACCCATCATCACGTTCCAGGCCTGCCCGACATAGGCGAACCACAGCACCAGGGTGATGACGGAGATCAGATAGCCGTCGGCGAAGAACGGCACGGCGAGCAGGGCGAGCGCGAAGAGGCCGAGGGCGACGCGGCCGCGCGCCGTCAGTTGGTCGAATAGGGTCGTCATGGCGTCGTCACGGCCTCTTGCCAAGCAGGCCCTGGGGCCGGAGGAGGAGGACGAGGATCAGCAGGCCATAGCTGAACATGCTCTTCATCGAGGGCAGGATGAGGAAACCGGCCATCGCCTCCGAGATGCCGATCAGCACCCCGCCGAGCAGGGCGCCACCCATGCTGCCCAAGCCGCCGACAATCACGATGATGAAGCTGAGCAGCGTGTATTCCGGCGCCAGCTGCGGGCGGACGTCGACCAGCAGCGTCATCAGGCAGCCGGCGATCCCGGCGGTGGCGGCTCCGAGGCCGAAGGTCAGGGCGTAGAGCCGTTCCACGTTCAAGCCGACGACGCGGGCACCAAGCTGGTTGTCGGAGCAGGCGCGGATCGCCTTGCCGGTCAGGCTCAGGCGGAAGAACAGGAACAGCAGGGCCGCGACCGCCAGGGCCCCGACGCCGGCGTAGACCTTGGTCGTGTCCAGCAGCAGCGGCCCGATCTCGATCGCGTCGAAGGCGTAGGGCACCTGCGCGCTTTGCGAGTCCGGGCCGAAGGCGATCAGCAAGCCGTTGACGATGACCATGGCGACGCCGACCAGCAGGATGAACTGCATGTGGTCGGGCCGGTCGATGAACCGGTTGATCAGCCCCCGTTGCAGTCCATAGCCGACCGCGAACAGCAGCGCCGCCACCACGGGCGCCGCCAGCAGCGGATCGATCCCCAGCGAGCCCGCCGCAAGCACGGCGGCGTACATCCCGATCACCATCAACTCGCCATGGGCGAAGTTGACGATGCGCACGACGCCGAAGATGACGGACAGGCCAAGGGCGGCCAGACCATAGACCAAGCCGGTCAGCAGGCCGCCGGCGGCGACGTTCAAATAGAAGTCCAAAGGCATCGGTGTTTACTGAACCTTGGGCGGCGGGCGGAGTGGGGTGGCGATCATGCCCGCTTCTGCCAGCCCGGCATCGGGAAGACCGGATCGGCCTCGGCGCTGGCCTTGGGCAGCACGACGGTCGGGCGCAGCTTGAAGTTCTGCACGCAGGCCGACGCGATGGCGTTGTTCTGGCCCTTTTCGTCGAACTGGATCGGACCGCCGAACATGATCTTCTCGGACAGGTTCGTCTGGCGCAGCGCGTCGAGCAGGACGGCGGGATCGCCGGTGCCGGCGCGCTTGAAGGCGTCGGCCGCCACCAGGATCGCCTCGAACGTGAAGCCGATGTTGAAGGCGTAGCCCTCGTATCGGTCGCTGGGGAACTTCTCCTTGAAGGTCTTCCCGACCTGCTGGGCCAACGCGCTCTTGGGGTCGTACCAGGGCAGGTTGGTGATGCAGTAGTCGGAGTACTTGCCGAGAACCTTGTAGAACTGCTCGTCATACATGCCGGGGCTGCCCGGGCTGACGACGGCCATGGGTTCGAAGCGCTGCTTGACCATCTCGCGGACGATCATGATGGCGTCGTTGGCGCGGGTCGTGACGATCACCAGTTCGGCCCCGGTGGCGCGCGCCTTGGCGACCTCGACCGCGAGGTCCTGCGCCTTGGGGTCGTAGCTGATCGCCTCGGGTGCGGCGAAGGGCATGGACAGCGTCGGGAACAGCTTGTCCAGCGCCGCCTTGTTGGCTTGGCCGAAGGTGTCGTTGGCGTGCAGGAACACGGCGGACTTCGGTGTCTTGCCGGTGGCCGCGAACAGGTCCTTCATCAGTGCCAAGCCATTTCCCACCAGAGCGGAGCTGGTCGGGAAATTGCGGAAGATGGTGCGGTAGCCCTGCTCGGTCAGCTGCGGGGCCGACGCGATGTTGACGACCAGCGGAACGCCGCGCTGCTCGCAGACCTGCGCCGCCGCCGTGGTCTGGCCGCTGTCGAAGGCGCCGACGATCACCTGCGCGCCGTCCTGGATCAGCTTCTCGGTGCGGGACCGGGCGACATCGGGGTTGGACTCCGTGTCGGCGCCAAGGATCTCGATCGGAAATCCCAGCTGGGGAAGCAGGGTCTGGGCGATGTCGGCGCCGCGCTGGCAAGCCTGCCCCGGCTGGGCCAGGAAGCCGGAGCGGGGCAGCAGCACGCCGACCTTCAGCACCTTGTCCTGGGCGAAGGCCGGCGCGTTGCCGAACACGGCCGCCGCCGCGCCCACCGCCAGCGTCGCCTTGCCGAAGTCGCGCCGGGTCAGCCCCGATCCCATCGGCCCCAATCCAGTCGGCCCGTTAGTCCCGGCATCCTTCGCCATGGGATATCCTCCAATAATCCGGTCGGTCCGGGCGGGTTGAACCCTCCCGCCTCGTGAACGGGCGCGACATTAGCGCGTCGGATCGGAGTTGTCCCATGGCATCGCATCGCAACAGCGAGGTCACAGCTCCAGGAAGGACTGGAAGCCGCCGTATATCATCCGCTTGCCGTCGAAGGGCATGTTGGTCATGTACTCCTTCAGCCGAGGGTCGGCCATCACCTTGGCGTTGACCGCGTCGCGCTGTTCACGGGATTCGTAGACGATCCAGGAGAAGATCACGACCTCGTCGTCCTTGGCCTGGACCGCGCGCGGGAAGGAGGTCAGCTCGCCATAGGGCGTGTCGTCGCCGACGCACTCGACGAAGGCGAGGGCGCCATGCTCCTTCCAAATGGCGCCGCCCACGCGGGCCATCTCCTTGTAGGCTTCGATGTTGTCCTTGGGCACGGCGAGAACGAAACCGTCGACGTATGACATGGTGGCCTTCCCTTGGTTGCTGTCGATCTAAGGACGTCACGCGGTGAGGCGATCCTACACCGCGCGCCGCCTTTTTTCAGCCCCGAGGGGAGTTGGCCACCCTCACGCGGCGTAGCGCCGGGTCATGGTGGCGCAGAACTCGGCGAACTCCTCCGGCACCTGGGGCGGGCTGGTGTGGTGCGGGGCGACGCCGCGATGCTCGGGGGTGAAGCAGTAGGTCACCGTCACGTCGAACTCCTCCAAGGCCCGCATCTGGTGGTCGAACCAGTCCAGGGCGTTGGGACGGAAGCTGTCGGCCCAGCTCAGGCCGGTGCGCAGATGCCTGACACCCAGCTCGCGCAGCCAGCGGACCGCGTCGTCCAGCCGGGGGTCCTCGAAATGGAACCACTGGCAGATGCCCATGTCGGGTGCGTAGTCGCGGAAGTGGCGGAGCGCCAGCTTGGGCGAGCCGTCCTCGCGCAGCAGCCCCATGTAGAAGTGCCGGTAATAGGACGATCCCTCCGCCTCCCGGTGCCGCGTGGTCGCCTCCCAGGCGCGCGGCAGGTCGTAGAGGCTGTACCAGTGGATGCGGGGCACCCGGCCGATCAGCAGTTCCGCCGTGCGCTGGAGGCCGAATTCCTGGACCTCCTCGGCGCCGAAGGACGAGACGCCGACCTCGCTGACCCAGACCGGCAGGTCGGTCACCGCCTGGATATCCTTGAGCCTGTCGGGCCACTCGTGGATCGGCCACAGGTTCCAGTCCAGCGGAAAGCCATGCAGGGCCACCACGTCCAGGTGGTCGAGCACGCCGCGCGCCTGGAGCTTGGAGATGAATTCGGGATCTATCGGCGATATGCCGCCCAGCACGCGCAGCAGTCCCGGCGCCTCGGCCTTGATCGCCTGTCCCGCCAGGGCCGCCATGCGTCCGAAGGCGTGCCAGTCCGGGTCCAGTTCCGGATCCCAATGGGACTTGTTGTTGGGCTCGTTCCAAATCATCGCCGCTTCGATCATTCTTTTCCCCTCGCTGGATAAACGGCGCCTACCATGGGCGTCTGATAGCCCCTGTCGCGCTCGGCGCGTCGGCAGAGATAGACCTCCTCCTCCGCCCGCTGGTCGATCTCGAAACCGCTGTCGCGCAGCATGGCCTCGACGCAGGCCCGGTTTGGGACCCACCAATTGCTGTCGTCGTCGGAATAGCGATGCTCGATGAAATGCATCTTGGGAAAGCCGGGCTTGTCGAAGATGCCGGTTTCGGTGAAGGGGTAGTTGGGCTCGAGCGGTTCCACGTCCAGGCTGCCGCGCATCATCGACTGGAACAGCAGCATGTCGCGCGCCGCGTGCTCGTGGATCAGGTCCAGCGCCAGCAGGGGATGGCGCAGGTGATAGAACACCCCCATGAATATGACGAGGTCGAAACGTTCGCCGAGGCGCCCCACGTCATAGACCGACATCTGGTGGAACTCGATCTCGGCACCGCTCGTTTCGGCGGCGAAACGGGCTTGGTTCAGGTACATCGGCTCGGTGTCGACCGCGACCACCCGGTCGGCGCCCCGCCGCTTCATCTCGATCGAGTAGAAGCCGCCGTTGCAGCCGATATCCAGCACGGTCATGCCGCTCAGGTCGGCGGGAATCGCGTGGGCGAAGCGCTGCCATTTGACGTTGGGGTAATCGCCCAGGAAGTGTCCAGGCGCGGTCCACACGCCGTTCAAGGGCATGTTGTGGAACCATTGGCCCAGATCATCTATCCGGCGCCTGATCTCGTCCCGCTCGCTCATCATGGCTCCTCGTTGATCCGCAGGATGCGGGGGCCCCAGGGGCCTATTTCGACCGTGCTGATCGAGGCGGGGGCGATTTCCAGCCGGAGCAGCAGGTCGATCGGCATCCCCAGGAAATGGGTCAGGACGGCCCGGATCACGTCGCAATGGCTGACCAGCGCCACCGCGCCTCCAGCCAGACCCTCAATGTGGCGGAGGGCGCGCGCCTGGGCCTCCAGCATGGTCTCGCCGCCTGGCGCCCTCGTTCCGCTTCGGAAATAATTCCAGCGGCGCCAGTCCTCCCGGTCGTCCAAGTCGGCGAAGCGGTGGCCGGTCCACTCGCCAAAGTCGATTTCGGCCAGGGAGTCGGAGGGGACAACCGGCAGGCCAAGGTGGCCGGCGATGATCTCCGCCGTTTGACGGGTGCGGTCCAGCGGGCTGGAGTGGATCGCCGTGATCCCGCATCCCGCCAGCTTCGATGCCGTCCGCTGGGCCTGCTCGATGCCGCGATCCGACAGGTCGACGCCCGGCGTGCGGCCGGCCAGTCGGTCCGCCGGCAGCCGGTGTTCGCCATGGCGGACGAGATGAAGGGTCAGCGGGCCTTCACGCACGATGAATTCAAGCACGGCGGGCTGGCGCGGGAGCGGGTCAGGCTTCGCCATCGATGAAGCGAAGCGTCCGCGCGCGGGCCTCGGCGTCGGTGAACTGCTGGGGCGGCGTCTTCATGAAATAGCTGCTGGGGCCGATCAGGGCGCCGCCGATGCCGCGGTCGAGCGCCAGCTTGGCGCAGCGCACGGCGTCGATCACAACGCCGGCCGAATTGGGCGAATCCCAGACCTCCAGCTTCAGCTCACAGTTGAGCGGGACATTGCCGAAGGTGGTGCCTTCCATCCGGATGTAGCACCATTTGCGGTCGTTCAGCCACGGCACGTAGTCACTGGGGCCGACATGGGCGTTCTCGTTGGACAGCGGCGTGTCGAGCTGGCTGGTGACGGCGTTGGTCTTGGAGATCTTCTTCGACTCCAGCCGGTCGCGGTCCAGCATGTTCTCGAAGTCGGCGTTGCCCCCGAAGTTCAACTGATATGTGCGGTCCAGGCGGACGCCGCGCTCGCGGAACAGGTTAGTCAGCACGCGATGCACGATGGTGGCGCCGACCTGCGATTTGATGTCGTCGCCAATGATCGGCAGGCGGCGTTCCTCGAACCGGCGGCGCCAGGTGTCACGCGACGCGATGAACGAGGGGATGCAATTGACCAGGGCGCAACCGGCGGCCAAGGCTTGCTCGGCGTAGAACTCGGTCGCCTGTTCGGAGCCGACCGGCAGGTAGGAGACCAGGATCTCGGCGCCGCTGCGGCGGAGCGTTTCGGCCACGTCCGTGACGGGCCGTTCGGATTCCGTGACGGATCGCTCCAGGTACTTGCCGAGCCCGTCCAAGGTCGGGCCGCGCTCCACCGTGACGCCGCTCCTGGGCACCTCCGCGAACCGGATGGTGTTGTTGGGCGGCGCCAGGATCGCCTCGGCGAGGTCGCGGCCAACTTTTCCATCGGCCACGTCGAAGGCGGCGACGATCTCGATGTCCCGGATATGATAACCGCCCAGGGTGACATGCATCAGGCCGGGGACCTGATCCTCGTCCGACGCGTCCTTGTAGAATTCAAGGCCCTGCACAAGCGATGAGGCACAGTTGCCGACGCCGACTATCGCGAGGCGAACCTTTTTTCCGTTCACGAGCATGCTCCGATGTGATGATCCGCACCAGACGGAAGGGAGCGACCGTCTGAACCGTCGCTGGAACCGAACGCCTACATCCTTCGGCCACGTCACGGCGTGGAGCGAAACACCCCATCATCGATCTTGTTCCGGCCTTGAGCCGGATGGACTGGGAGTCTCCAGGCATGACCGGGCGATCATACCCGGTTTATGCCACAATTACTTCGATGCCATAAGGTTGTATGAATAAAAGGCGACTTAACTTGTATTCAAGGAGGAGGCACAGTGCACCCTGGATCAAAGGCGCAGATTTCGAAAAGCGAAAACAATCCGGCCGGGATTTGCCCATGACTTCCTTCGCCGGCGACGACTTTTGTCAGAGCCGGTGTTACTTACGGCGGGGATTGAATATGTCGCTCGATAAGATCGAATGTGTCGTCATCGGTGGTGGCTCCCTCGCCTTGGCCGTGACCCGGCGCCTGGCCCTGTCCGGTCGGGAGGTCATGTTGGTGTCGCGGGGCGACCGCGAGCAGGATGACGGTGGTCACTGGGTGGCGTCCGGCGGCTGGCCCGAGCCGATCGAATCGTCGATCCTGGATCAGCCCGGCACGCTCCGGGCCAGCTTCTGCGCCCAGGGTGCCGAGGCGCTCGAGGTCTACCGCGGTAGCCAGGACATCCGCTTCACCCGCACCGGGCAACTCGTGGTCGCCCGCGACGCCGGTGAGATGGCGCTGCTGCGGGATATGGCGGCGCGCGACCCGTCGGTGCGGCTGTTGTCGGCGGCCGAGGTCGCCCAGCACGAGCGGGGGTTGGAGTGCGCCGGCGGCCTGATCGCGGAGGACGCCGGCGTGATCGATGGCGATGCCCTGCGTCTGGCGCTGCGGATCGACGCGGAGACCGCCGGAGCCTATGTCACCGAGGGGTGCAGGCTGGTCGCGGCTTATCCCATGCGGCGCGGGTTCGAGATCGACCTTGGCGGACTGCCGGGTGATCTGGAGACCTTGCGTTGCGATCTGCTGATCAACGCTGGCGAGGATGTCGAGGCGGTCCAGGTGGCGTCGCGGATCGATGGCATGAGACGGCACCTGCCGCCGGAACCGCTGGCGCCCGGCTCCAAACGGTACAAGCTGGAGGGCACCGCCCCGTTCAGCCGTCTGGTGGTGCCGGGCTGCCGGGGCTCCAAGGCTTCGGCGCTGTTCTTCTCCGGCTTCCAGGGCGAGAGTTGGATGGACGTCCTGGCGTCCCCCGAGGAGGAGAGCGACCGCTCCAGCGCCGACCGGCGCATGGCCGACTGGCGGATCCAGGGCCAGACGGAGCACGGTATCGTCGGCTTGGTCAACGTCTTTGGCGTGGATGCCCGGTCGGAAACCCGGGCGTCGATGGCTCTCGCCGAAGCCGTGGCCGACACCCTGTCGGGACGCGTCGCCTGGTCGGCGCCCCAGCCGACGTCGCGGATGGTCCTGGTCTAGAAGTCCACCGTGTTGGCCGGCAGCACGCGCAGGTTCAGGCGTTTGGACCTGACATCGCCGCCGGGAATGGCCTCGAACGCCTGGGCGACGCCTTGCAGCGTGATTTGCGGCATCGGCCTCAAGTCCTCCAGCTTCATCGCGTCGGGCAGTGACAGCCCGACCTCGCGCGCCGAGGCGAAGCAGGCGACCGCCTCGCTCTCGCCGACATTGTCCAACCGGATGTTGAACGGCTTCTCGTAGCCCGGCGGGATCTCGATCTGCTGGCTGGCGGTCACGAAGGCGTCGGGCTGGAACCGGTTGGGAAAGACCCGGGCCACCTTGCCGTCGCTGTCCTGGTAATAACAGTACAGGAAGGCGTCGGCCGTCGACTGCGCCTTGACCACCAGGGTCTCGCCAACCTTGAACTTGGGAACGGGACCCCGGTCGGTGTTGAGGAAGATGTCCAGCTTGCGGACGGCGCCGGGGTCGGTCGGGATCAGGGGGATGCCGGTTCCGCCCGCGTTGGCGATGGTTGGCGTCCGCCCCGGCGCGTTCAGGATCACGCCGGGCTTGCCCAGCATCGAGTAGTAGAGGTCGAAGTCGATGCGGCCGGTGGGCACCAAGTCGTTGTCGGCTTGGTAGCGCGCCGCCGCGTCCTTCGTCGCGGCGTCGTAGATGCCGGTGATCGGGCCTTCGTAATAGCGGGTGCCGGAGAGCACCTGCTGGGCGAAGCGGATCTGTTCGTCCGGTGGCGTCGTGTCGAACCACTCGCGCGCCTGCGCCTGGAAGGTCGGGTTGGTCTGGTCCAGGCCGAGGCACTGCCAATAGGGCACACGCGCGAGCTTGCCCAGCGTCTCGACCGTGCTGAGGTCGACCAGGGTGCGGACCGCCTGATGGAAGCCCTCGGATTTGTTGAACGCGACGTTGAAGGCGAAGCCCGCCTTGTCGATCCGGCCGCCGGCGTCGCCGCTGATACCCGACCGCACGACCGCGATCGAGTTGCTGGCCGACATGCCGGGCAGGATCTGGCGCGTGACCACCTCCCCGACATTGAGGTCGACCGACACGACCGAGACGATCTGGTCGCGCGACGCGCCGATGTCCAGGAAGGGCAGGGAGATCGAGCCGCCCTGCAACTCGCTCAGCACGTTCTCGTCCAACTGGGTGATGGCGCCCCGGATATAGTAGCTGGGTACGATGAAGCCCGGCTGCACGCCGATCAGGGCGGACAGGGCGGTCACGTCGCTGGTCGGGTTGGGCTCGAAATCGACGAAGCGGAAGGCGTTGCTGCGCGCCGACATGCGCGAGATCGCCGTGATCAGCATCTCCTTGGTGCCGGCCGCCACCTTGCCCGTCGCGTCGGGGATGCCCGACGTCATGATGTAGATGTCCCGCTTACCGTGCTGCCACAGCAAGGTGTCCATGCATTGCAGGCTGCTGGTGAAGCTGCTGATCGTCTTCGATGTCGGCGTCTTCGCTTGGACCACCGTGGGCGCCACTTCCGGATTGGACATGCAGCCGGCCAGCGTCAGGCAGGCGCCCATCAGCCAAGCCACTGGGCAAGCCGCCAGCCACCCGGCGCGCCGGGTCCGGCCTCGTGGGGCCGGGGCGCGGCGGCTGAGGCGGTTCTTGGGCATGGTGAGGCTCCTTCGCTGGCGAAAACGGGGGTGGGCAAGTCGGATGGGTTCGAGTCTCCATCCGAAAGTCGGGAGGGGGCAATCGCTATTTAGTTTAGCGAGCCACCAACTAGGGAGACGTGGACAGTAGAGCCATGGTGTGATCATTATCAGGGTGAAGTCATGAGGCAGTCGAATCCCTGCCGGTTCCTGATCCATGGCGGACAACAGTCTGGGGAACGTCGGCGATGGCCATCACGGGACTGGAAGAGAAGCTTGCCGTCCTGGCGGAGCACTCCCTGCTGAAGCATGTCGATCCGTCCGAACTATCGCAACTGGCGGCTTATTCGACCGTCGCGCGGCACCGGCCCCGGGCCACCATCTTCCGCCAGGGCGATCCCGGCTCCAGCATGATGGCGGTGCTGTCCGGCCGTGTCAGGATTTGCAGCTATTCCCCCGAAGGCAAGGAGGTCACCCTCAACATCGTCCGCAAGGGCGAGTTCTTCGGCGAGATCGCCTTGCTGGACGGCAAGCCGCGCACGGCGGAGGCCTTGGCGATCGAGGAGACCGACCTGCTGGTCCTGGAGCGCCGGCATTTCATGCCGTGGCTGGAGAACCATCCCAAGGTCTGCGTCCGGATGTTCGGCGTGCTGTGCGACCGGCTGCGCCGCACCAGCACCCAGTTGGAGGATACCCTGTTCCTGGAGGTGCCGACCCGATTGGCCCGCTGTCTGGTCCGTCTGGCGACCGCCTTCGGGGTCCAGGAGCGTGGTGGAGGAACCCGCATCGATGTCAAGCTGTCCCAGCAGCAGCTTGGAACGCTGGTCGGCATCACGCGGGAAAGCACCAACAAGCATCTGAACGAATGGCAGCGCGATGGCCTGATCACGGTGGGAGCCGGAACGGTGACCATCCGCGACCTGGAGGGCTTGCGCGAACTCGCCGACTTCTTCGACGAGGAGGACGCCGAGGCTTGAGCCCCGGTCCCGCGGTGCCCTCGTTGGCGGACGCCGCGGGACCGTGCCGTCGGCCGCTCAGCAGCCGGCTTCGGAGTTGATGCCGCCGACGGTCTGGCAGGCGTTGGAGAGGAAGCCGGTGGAGGCGTTGACGGCGTTGTTGGCGAGGCCGATCACGGTGGCGTTGCCCTTGACCTCGACGTTGCCCTTGATCGAGCCGATGTTCTGGTCGGCCTTGGCCAGGAAGCCGGTCGCGGCGTTGACCGCGTTGTTGGCGAGGCCGATGACCGTGGCGTTGCCGCCGATCTGGACGCCGCCGCGCTGCTGAGCCATCGCGGGACTGACGACCAGGGAACCGGTGAACAGGGAGACGGCGACCAGGGCGGCGGTGGTGATGCGGATCATGACGGGGTTTCCTTTTTCATCTGGTTTGCGGTGGGTTTCGGCTTTGGTGCCGATCGCTTCGTCCGCGATGTCCCAAAGCTACCCAAACCCCTGAACCGCCGATGTAATCCCGCTTACACCCGGGTGGCTTTCGGTGTGATCCAGGCCACTCCAGGCCTTTTTCCAGTGGCGCTGGAGGTCGTCAGTCCGACGGCAGGCCGAACAGGTCGCGCAGGCGTTCCAGCAGATCACGCCGGTGGGGAAGGGCCGGGGCGGGCATCGGCCGCAAGGCGGCGTCGCGCGTCACGGCGTTGTTCTGGGCCCGCTCCGCCATCAAGTCCGACAGCTTCTCGGCCAGTTCCATGCGGTCGTGCAGCAGGGGACGCAGGTGTTCGCCTTCCAGCTCGTAGACCACCGCGTCGGTCAGTGCCACGACCGTGGCGCTGCGCGGCTCGCCGGTCAGCAGCGCCATCTCGCCGAAGATGTCGCCGGGCGCCATGCGGTCCAGCGTCACCTGCCGGACCTCGCCCTCCCATTCGACCTCCAGATGGACCTCCAACAACCCCTCGGTGACCAGGAACAGGGACGATCCCTGATCGCCCTGATGGACAACGGGTGTCCCAGCCGGCACCTGGCGTCGCCTCATGCGGTTCGCCAGCGCGTCCAACTCGGTCATGGTGAAGGGCTTGAAAAGGTCGATCGAGCCCAGCATGCGGCGGCAGACGTCCAGCCCTTCCAAGTCGCGGCCGGGCCGATTGGCCGGGACGAGGCTTCGGCGCGGCACCGCCAGCGATAGCCCGGCGTCGCGCAACGCCGCCAGCATGGCCGCGGCGACCGCGTCGCGGCAGGCGACCTCGGCGCCGAAGTCCGGGACCCAGAACCGCATCAGATAGCAGACGCCGGCCTCGTCGATGCTCTCGACCACCACATCCGAGGGACGATCCGCCAGGAGGTGGTCGACCGACAGCAAGGCCGTCATCAGGACGCGCCGCGCCCGCTTGACCGGTACCCCAGGGTCCAGATGCACGCGCAGGGCCGCGCGGTAGCAATGCTCCGGCAGGCTGAGATTGACGAAACGGCTGCCGGCTATCAGCCCGTTGGGCACCACGACCGTTGTCCCGTCATTGGTCAGCAGCCGGGTGGAGCGCCAGTTGACCTCGATCACCTTGCCGGTCTGTCCCAGGCCGCCATTGGTCGAACTCACCTGTATCCAGTCGCCGATCCGATAGGGGTGTTCGACGTTGATCGCGATGCCGGAAAAGATGTCGGCCAGGATGTTCCGCAGCGCGAAGCCCAAAACCGCGATGACGACTCCCGACGTCGCGACCAAGCCGGTGACGGGCAGGTCGAGCACGAAGCTCGCCACCGCCACGCCGGCCAGCGTGAAGAACACGAAGCGGGCGAGATCGCCGACCAGGCGGGGAGCGGCGGGCGATTGGCTGTGCGCGCTTGATCGGCGGAGCAGGCCATCGACCACCCGCGTCCCGAACCATGCCAGTCCCAGCCAACCGGCCGAACCAGCCAGCACCATGACGACCTCGTCGAATGGGCCATCGGCGCCCAGGCCGATCCGGGCGCGGAGCCCTGGCCATAGGAAGCTCAACGTGAAACCCAGCAGGGTCACGAGGAGGGGTAGTGCTGGAAGCGGCAACCGGAATTCCGACGTCTTCATCGCGCCCCGCATGACGACGCCCCTGACGGCGGGGCGTGCGAGTGTAGGCACGAAGCTTGTTCGGCGAGAAGCGTTGGAAGGCGTCAAAAATGAGAGAACGCGAATAAGGGAACGCCCAGCGGCGAGGACCGCTGGGCGTCGAGTAGGGGCGGGAGGGGTCGGGCGAAATCAGGTCGTCAGCAATCCGTCTCCGAGGAGACCACGCCGATGTTCTGGCAGGCGTTGGAGAGGAAGCCGGTCGCGGCGTTGACCGCGTTGTTGGCGAGGCCGATCACGGTGGCGTTGCCGGCGATGTTCACGTCGCCCTTGATGGCGCCGATGTTCTGGTCGGCCTTGGCCAGGAAGCCGGTGGCGGCGTTGACCGCGTTGTTCGCCAAACCGATGACCGTGGCGTTGCCGCCGATCTGGACGCCGCCGCGCTGCTGCGCCATCGCCGGCGCGGCGAACAGGGAGGCGGAAACCAGGGACAAGGCTACCAAGGCGGAGGTGATGCGGATCATGACGATGTCTCCTTCAGGGGGTGTGGCGGGATGGTGTGGGTTTGTTCGTTTGAGGCTGGCTACCGGTGTCTTCCGTCGCCGTCTCGATGAACAAACCCTACCCAATCCCGCCGCCCGAGCCTGTAAGCCAGCCCACAGGCGGCCGGCTTTCGGTGTGAAGGAGATCACCCGGTGGGAGACAACCCGGTCAGCGCACCAGGACGCTGGCGGCCTCCTTGGTCTTGCCGACGGCCACCGCCGCCTCGTGCACCGCCGAGGAGATCTCGCGGACGCTGGCGGATACCGTCGACACGGCGGCGGACGCGCTCTGCATCGTGGCGGAGATGCTCTGGGTGACCGAGCTTTGCTGTTCCACCGCCGTGGCCGTGACCGTCACATATTCCCGGACGGTGCCGATCGCCTCGCGGATCGCGCCCAAGGCGGTGACGACCTCGTCCGAGGTGGTCTGTACCCCATCGATCTCCTTGGAGATCTGCTCGGTCGCCCGGGCCGCCTGGTTCGCCAGGTTCTTCACCTCGGAGGCCACCACCGCGAAGCCCTTGCCGGCCTCGCCCGCGCGAGCCGCCTCGATGGTCGCGTTCAGCGCCAGCAGGTTGATCTGGCCGGCGATGCTTTGGATCAACCCGACGATGCCGTTCATCGCCTGCGCGGCGTTGGACAGCTTCTCCGTGCTATGGCCCGCCGAGACGACCCTGCCAAAGGCGTCATCGGTGGCCGAACGGGACTTGACCATGCTTTGGGAGATCTCGCCGATCGACGCGACCAGTTCCTCCGCGCTGGCGGCGACCATCTGGACATTGGCCGACGTCTCGTCCGCCGCCTTCGACGCCGCGCCCGCTTCGTTCGAGGACTGGTCGATGGCACCGTCGATCTCGCCGAAGTTCTGGTCGATCAGGATCTTGAGGTTCGCCAGCAACTCGACCTGCGCCGTGATGTCGGTCGCGAACTTGACGACCTTGGCGACTTTCCCGCTGGCGTCGAAGATCGGGTTGTAGGCGCCCTCGATCCAGACCGCCTTGCCATTCTTGCCAATGCGCTTGTACTGGGCCGCCTGGAACTCGCCGCGGCGCAGGCGGTCCCAGAATTCGGCATAGTCGCGGCTCGCGCGGTAGTCGGGCTCGACGAACATGCCGTGATGTTTGCCCACGACCTCGTCCAGGCGATATCCCATCGCTTTCAGGAAGTTCTCGTTGGCGCTGACCACTTGGCCGTCGGTCGTGAACTCGATGACCGCCTGGGATCTGTTGACCGCCACGAACTGCGCGATGTAGTCGAGGTTGAGCAGGCGCTCCTTGGCGTCGTTCCACTCGACCACGAAACCGATCCGCTTGCCCCGGTCGGACAGGGGAGTGACCCGAAGATCGAAGGTCCGGTGGCCAACCTTGATGGTGGCGTCGTGGGGCTTGCTCAAGGCCGCGAGCATCTTGCGCTGATGTCCGGGGTTCTTGTGGAAGATGTCGATGTTGCTGCCGATCAGGGTCGCGACGCTGAAGCGTGGCAACTCCTTCCTCAGGTCGGCCTCCGCCTCGCGCATGAGGTCGATCACGGATGGATTCATATGAATGATATTCAGATCGTCATCGGCGATCATGACGTTAGCGCGCAGGGCGTCCAGCGCGGCAATCTTGGAGGTCAGGGCGGAGTTCCTGCCAATCCCCTTGAACATGGTCTTTAACCTTGGTCTAAATCTCGGTGTTTAAGACTATTGCAAAAAAAGTTTATCAAATTCTTGATTTCACAGCTGCGTTTAGTCAAGTTTTCGCTTTGGTCGTCTGGATTTTGGTTATACGACAAGTAATAGCCAATTGGTCGGCCGCATATTCCTTGCTCCTCGCGGAAACAAAGTGACTAGGAGTGGGATACGAACATTGCGTAGCCGTGAGCGTCCCGCTCCTAGTCAGCCCTCGACCTTTTCAGATCAGGTTTTCCGGGAGATGCCTTCGGTGGCCTCCCTCGCCTTGTCCGCCGACAGGCGGGACAGGCGTTCGCTGAAGCTCAGCAGTTCCGTGAGATTGTCCTGGAGAAAGCGGGTCTGGATGTCCAGGACGTCGTTGGGGCTGCGCGCGGCCGCCAGTTGCCGCATCATCTCGGTCTGGCGCTTGGCCGAATGCTTGGCGTATTCCGCGCACTCCGCGGCGGCGCTGCGGGCTCCCGAGGTCATGGTCTCGGCGATCCGCTTCATCATCTCGAAGTTCTGGCCCGAGCGCTGGATCAGTTCCTGGGAAACCTTGGCGGACATCCCCGCCATGTCGGCCATGTTGCCCATTTGGTTCCTAAGCTGGTCGGCTCCCTCGCGAAGAGCCTCCTCGGCTTGCCGGGGCGCTTTGCCGCCCGCCGCGGAACCGCCTTTGTTCTTGTCGTCCGCCATGTCTTCCTCCCTTTGCCAGTGGCCGTGGTCGAACCTTGTCCACCCGCCGGTATCCCGCCGGCGGACATACCCACTCCGCGTCAACACGCCACGCGGCGAAAAGTTGTCGTAAATCGGTCCGAAGGGAAGGCGAGCCGCTGGGTTTGGGTTGTTCCACCTTTCCTTCGGTCCAGCCATCTGGTAACCTTCCATCATGATGACGCACCAGACACAGTCCCGCCGGTGGTGGCCCGCTTAAGCGAGCGGCGTTTCTGGCATCATTTTGTCATGGGAGGGCCGCTCTGTACGAAGAGCGGCTTTTTTGTTTGATCCCCGCTGTTCGACCGAGCGCCCTCCGTCAAAACCGAGGAGCAGCTTGTGAGTTCGTGCCTGATCGAAGATCCCCATCACCTGCCGAACACGCTTCGGGCGGGTCCCGACGAGGACGGGCGGTTCGGCATCTTCGGAGGCCGCTTCGTCTCCGAAACGCTGATGCCTAACATCCTCGAGCTGGAGGCGGCCTACGCGCTCGCCCGGAACGATCCGGCCTATCACGCGGAGATGGGTGGGTACCTCAAACACTATGTCGGCCGTCCCAGCCCCCTGTACTTCGCGGACCGGCTGACCGAGCACCTGGGCGGCGCCAGGATCTACCTGAAGCGCGAGGACCTGAACCACACCGGCTCGCACAAGGTCAACAACGTGCTGGGGCAGATCCTACTGGCCCGTCGCATGGGCAAGCGCCGGATCATCGCCGAGACCGGCGCCGGCCAGCATGGCGTGGCGACGGCGACGCTCTGCGCCCGGTTCGGCCTGGAGTGCGTCATTTACATGGGTGCCGTCGACATCGAGCGGCAGAAGCCCAACGTCGATCGGATGCGGTTGCTGGGCGCCACCGTCGTGCCGGCCATGTCGGGGTCGATGACCCTCAAGGATGCCATGAACGAGGCGCTGCGGGATTGGGTGACGAATGTCCGCGAGACGTTCTATTGCATCGGCACGGTGGCGGGGCCGCACCCGTACCCCATGATGGTCCGCGACTTCCAGACCGTCATCGGCGACGAGGTCCGGGAACAGGTGCGGGAGGCGGAAGGCCGCTTGCCGGACAGCGTGATCGCGTGCCTGGGCGGCGGGTCCAACGCGATGGGCCTGTTCCACCCCTTCCTGGACGACCGCGAGGTGCTGATCTATGGCGTGGAGGCCGCCGGCCTTGGCCTGGAGAGCGGCAAGCACGCCGCCTCGCTGACGGGAGGGCGGCCGGGCGTGCTCCATGGCAATCGGACGTACCTGTTGATGGACGAGGATGGGCAGATCCAGGAGGGGCATTCGATCTCCGCGGGTCTCGATTATCCGGGCATCGGTCCTGAACACTCTTGGTTGCATCAGATCGGCCGCGTCAAATACATCAGCGCCACCGACCAGGAGGCCCTGTCGGCCTTTCACCTGCTGACCCGGCTGGAGGGCATCATACCGGCCTTGGAACCCGCGCACGCCTTGGCGAAGGTGGTCGAGATGGCGCCGTCCCTTCCAGCCGATCATGTCATGGTGATGTCCCTTTCCGGCCGTGGCGACAAGGACGTTCCGCAGGTGGCGGAAATGATGGCTGGTCAACCTTGACACCAAATGGGACGGAAAGTGCGAAAGTCGTAGTCCCTGGAGAAGTCCGTTAGTACTGACCCGGTCATTGACTTGAGTTGGACACTATGGCCCCCTAGCCAAAACATCGAGCCTATAACATTGAGCATAGGGAGGCGAGCGTGGCTCACAATGGAGAACAGGCCGTACCCACGGGTACCGCCGCTCACAATGACACAAGTGCCACGGGACAGGGATCGCGCTGGGTAAACTGGTGGACGATCTATGGCCTCACCGGTGCGACCGCGATCGCCTTGATCCTGGCGGTCGCCGGCTGGAGCAGGGCCAGCACCCACGCCGGGGAGGCCGAGGCGCTGAAGGGGCGGGTCGCCGATCTGGAGGGTCGGTTGACCGTCTCCCAGGGGCAGTTGACCAATGCCCAAGGCCAGTTGACGACGGTCCAGGGCCAGTTGGCGTCGGTCACCGGCGAGCGCGACGCGCTCACGCCGCTGACCGCTCAAGTGGCCAGCCTTGGCGAGGAGATCGACGGCTTCCAGGTCGAGCGGTCGATGATGCTGACCGAGCGCAATGGAATCGTCCAGAAGCTGGGCGCCGTGACCTGGGCGCGCGATGTCGGCGACACCAACGCCGCCCAACTCCAGAGGCAGGTCGCGGCGTTGACCAGCCAGCGTGACGCGTTGCGGCCGCTGGTCGAGGAGGTCGACCGGCTGGAGAGCCTGCGCGCCAACCTGCTGACGGAGCGTAACGAGTTGGTCCAGAGGATCGGTGGCGTCGCCCATGCGCGCGACATCGCCGAAGCCAAGGTGGCGGACCTGGACAAGGGCATCCAGGCGGCGCGAGCCGACCGAGAGCGGGTTCTCGCCGACATGGCGGCCATGGAGACCGCGGTCGGCACCAAGGAGGAACTGACCGAACAGGTGGCGAGGATCGAGGCCGAGGCCAAGGAGATCGATGGACAGTTGGCCAACCTGACGGCGCGGCGCGAGGCGCTGAATGGCGAGATCGCCCAAGGCCAGCAACGGGTGGCCGAGCTTCAGCAGGCGGCGGACCTCGCCAGCCAGAATCTCGCCGCCATCGGCAACGAGGTGGCGCAGCGCTCGCAGGCGCTGAACACGCTGCGCCAGCAGCAGCAAGAGGCGACCCGTCAGGCTGAGGCCGCCAAGGCGGTGTTCCTGGACGCGGAGAAGCAGTTGACACTGTTGCGCGATCAGATGGTCAATCAGGCGGAAGTGCTGCGCGCGGCGGCCATGCCGGCTTCGGGTGGATCGGATGGCGGGGACGCTCCGGCCAGCGGATCGAGCCAGCCGACCCAGTGATCCTGGGCCAGTGATCCTGGGCCGGTGATCCTTGATGCGGATTATCTTTCGGCTTGCTCCCAACTGGCGTTAAGCCGAAAGATCGCCTGGATCGAGGGTCCGGATCGGTCCCTTCTTGACCTCAAAACGGATCGGACGTGTTAACAGGTCCGATATCGTGGAAGGTTAGGGAGAGATCATTGATCCGGGACCGCGACGAAGAGGCCGGAGGGCCGCGGGTCATGCCGCGTTGGATCGGTCGGGCCGTCCTGTCAGCCATGGTGGCTTGCGTCTTGATCCAGCCGGCGGTGACCAGTGCCGAGGAGACGGAAACCCATGTCTGCCGGACCACCGACCAGATCCGCAGGATGGACAGGATCTTCGAGCCGGGCGGTGTGCCCTGCACTGTCCGATACTACCGCAACGACGAACCGCCGAAGACCTTGTGGCAGGCACGGGAAACCGGTCAGGTCTGCGTCGACGCGATCGACAAGCTGAAGCGCGACTTCGAGGCCGCTGGCTATACCTGCACCGGCGGAACGCCAGGGGACCAAAACGGCGGAACGCCGGGTACCTTGAGCGGCGCGACCGGATCGCCGGAGGCGGTGGCGCGGGAGGGCGGCCAGAACGGTGGTCAAGGGGGCGGCCAAAGCGCTCCGGCGTCGAACCTATGCTACACCGTCAGCTATCAGGCCTGTCCGGCGGGTCAGCATGACTGCCGTCCCAAGCCGGCGTCGCTTTGCCTGCAGTCCGACAGCCGGTGGCTCTTGACCGACGGGGTTCCCGCCGGGCTCGATCCGGCCTCCCGCTTCCTGCCGGGGGAACCCGGCAAATGCTATCGGGTCTATCGCGACGGGCAGGCCCTGCCGCTTTGCACGGAGACGGCGGGGGCGCCGGGCGGGGTTTGGCAACTCCGCTGACGATATGGTTGATTGCCTGATGGCGGCGCTGGGGATATCACTGGTGTATCGACTTCCGGCACCGTGACGAACGGACCCCACCCGTGATCCCCGCACCTGTAGTGTCTCGGCCGTGACCCAGATCGAGGCGTCGACACCGACCGAAGCCGCCACCCTGAGGGCACGGCGCCTTCAGGGCATTGGGCTCGCCATATCGGCGGTGACCCTGTTCTGCTTCCTCGACACGCTCGCCAAGCTGAGCGGCCGGCAGGTGCCGACGGTCGAGGTGGTATGGTTCCGCTACGCGACCCACTTCGTCCTCGCCATGGTGTTCCTCAACCCGTGGCGGTCGCGTTCGGCGTGGCGGACGTCGCGGCCGGGGGCCCAACTCGGCAGAGCGGCGCTGCTGACGATCTCAACCGGCCTCAACTTCATGGCGCTCCGGTACCTGCAACTGGTCGAGACGGTGACGATCCAGTTCCTGGGGCCGCTGTTCATCGCGGTCCTATCGGTGATTTTCCTCAAGGAAACGGTTGGCCCACGGCGCTGGGTGGCGATCGCGGTCGGCTTCGCCGGCATCCTGGTGGTCACCCGGCCCGGATTCGCGGAGGTCCATTGGGCGGTCCTGCTGTCGCTCACCTCCGTCGTCAGCAGCGCCGGCTACGTCATCATGACCCGGTCGCTGGCGCAAACCGAGTCGCCCGGCAGCATGCTGATCGTCATCGCGGCCTTTCCGACGGTGGCCCTGCTGCCCTGGGTCTACGCGGTCTGGCAAACACCACCCGATCTGGCGACTTGGGCGTTGCTGGCGGGAACGGGTGTGTTCGGCGCCGGCGGGCATTTCCTGCTGATCATGGCCCACCGCCATGTTCCGGCCTCGGCCCTGGCGCCGTTCACCTACACCCAGATCATCGGCATGGTGACGCTGGGCTATCTGGTGTTCGGCCACGTCCCGTCGCCTTGGACCTTCGCCGGAGCGGCGATCATCATCGCGTCCGGTCTCTACCTTTTGGCACAGGAGCGGCGGCCAGCGAAATTGGTCAGGCCACCAAGCCGCTTAGCCGGTTGACGCTGGCGACGGTTTGACCGACACTGATGGTCGGTTAGACGAACAAAAAGACGCTCCAGGCGTCTGAAAAACACCATAAGGGATGGGGGAAGCGCGGATGCCGGCCAGTGGCTCGTTTTCAAGGCGGAAAGTCACCTCCAGGATTCTGAGATGACGCGGGTGGCCTTGTCCGGCGCTGGCGGCGCCATCGGCCGCGTGCTGCGTCCCGCTTTGCTGGCGCGGGGCTTCACGTTGCGCTCGGCCGGCGGGTCGCGCCCGCTCGAGGCGCTGGCGCCCGAGGAGGAGGTCATGCATGGCGACCTCCGCGACCCGGCCGTGGTCGACCGGCTGCTGTCCGGCATCGACGTGCTGGTCCACATGGCGGGAACCAGCGTCGAGAAGCCGTTGCCGGAGATCATCGAGAACAACCTGAAGGCGCTATACGAAGTCTATGAGGGTGCCCGCCGCCACGGCGTCCGGCGCGTCGTGTTCGCCAGTTCCAACCACGCGATCGGCATGTATCCGGTGGAGGAGAAGCTGGACCTCGACTGTGAATTCCGGCCCGACGGCTTCTATGGCCTCAGCAAGGTCTGGGGTGAGGCGATGACCCGGATGTACTGGGACAAGCACGGCATCGAGGGTATCAGCGTCCGGATTGGTACGGCGGCGGAGCGCCCGACGGAGTTCCGCCATCTCAGCACCTGGCTGGGCCACGAGGACATGATCGAGCTGATCGCGCGCTGCGTCACGGCGCCAGCGGTCGGCCACCTGACCGTCTGGGGCGTCTCGGCCAACACTCGGTCCTATTGGGACAACGCCGGCGCGGAGCGGCTGGGCTATGTGCCACGCCAGAACGCCGAGGATCACGCCGCCGAGATCCTGGCCAAACCCAATCCGCTCGATCCGGTCGCCCGGCGCCACCAGGGCGGCGGTTTCGTCACCATGGATCTCACCCCGCCCGAAAAGCGGCCCCGGCCCTTGGGGGCATAGGTCGTTCAGCAGCGGGCGGCGGACAAAACAACACGGGAGGAACGATCACGCCATGGATATGCCACTCAACCCCTTCAAGAAGGCGATCAAGGCCGGTCAGCAGCAGATCGGCCTGTGGAGCAGCCTGTCGAGCCATGTGACGGTCGAGATCATCGCCGGTTCCGGCTTCGACTGGATCCTGATCGACACCGAGCATTCGCCCAACGAGCTGCCGATGGTCCACAGCCAGCTTCAGGCGGCGACCGGCGGCACGGCGCATCCGATCGTGCGACCGGCCTGGAACGACACCGTGATCATCAAGCGCTTGCTCGACGCCGGTGTGCAGAGTTTCCTGATCCCCTACGTCCAGACCGCCGACGAGGCCCGTCAGGCCGTCGAGGCGACCCGCTATCCTCCCCATGGCGTCCGCGGCTTCGCCTCGGCCAGCCGGGCGTCGCGCTTCGGCCGGGTCAAGGACTATTACGCCCGCGCCCACGAGGAGATCTGCGTGCTGGTCCAGATCGAGACCCAGCAGGGGCTCGACAACCTGGAAGCCATCGCGGCGGTCGAGGGCGTCGACGGCGTCTTCATCGGTCCCGGCGACCTGTCTGCCGCGCTGGGCTATCTCGGCAGCCCCGGCCATCCGGAGATGCAGCCGGTGATCGAGGACGCCATCACCCGGATCAAGGCGTGCGGCAACGTCCCCGGCATCCTGACCGGCGACGAGAAGCTGGCTCGCCGCTACATCGAACTCGGCTGCCTGTTCACCGCCGTCGGCGCCGATCTGGGGATCCTGGCGCGCGGGACCGAGCAACTGGCGGCCAAGTTCAAGACGTCCTGAGCGGCGACCGGAGCGGACCGTGCCGATCCAGACCGTCGAAACGCAGCGGCTGTACCAGCAGGTCGCCGGACAGCTGGGCGAGTTGATCCGCCAGGGGGAGTTTCCCCCCGGGCACCGCCTGCCGCCCGAGCGTGACCTCGCCCGCCAGCTCGGCGTCAGTCGGCCGACGGTGCGGGAGGCCATGATCGCGCTGGAGATCGCGGGGTTGGTCGAGGTGCGGACGGGGTCCGGCGCCTATGTCCGGGACGCGGCGCCGCCCTTCGCCTCGTCCGACATTGGTCCCAGCCCTTTCGACCTGATCGCGGCGCGGATGCTGGTCGAACCGGAGGTGGCGGCCATGGCGGCGGCGAACGCCTCCGACGCCGACCTGGCCGGCATCGCCGAGGTGGCCGAGCTGATGCGGCGGGGTGTCGCCGCCGGGCGCGCGACGCGCGCCGAGGACCGCCTGTTCCACGTCCGTATCGCGGCGGCGACCGGCAATTCCGTCGTGGCCGCGATGGTCGAGCGGCTGTGGGATGACAGCGACGAGCCGATCTTCGCCGAACTCAGCCGCCGGGCTGGGCTGCCGGAGAACCAGCGGGTGTCCGTGGTCGAGCACGACGTCATCCTGGACGCCCTTCGGCTGCGTGACGCCAGGGCGGCCCGTGACGCGATGCGCGATCATCTGCTGGGCGTCCAGAGAATCATGATGGCCGAGGAGTGGCCATCGAGCGAACAACGGGAGATCGAATCATGAAAGTGGGTTTCATCGGGCTCGGCATCATGGGCCGTCCCATGGCCGGACACATCCTGTCGGCCGGCCATGAGCTGACGGTGGTCAAGCACCGTTCGCCAATTCCCGCGGAGTTGGTCGACGGGGGAGCCAAGGTGGTCGAGACCCGCAAGGCGGTGGCCGAGGCGGCGGATGTCATCATCCTGATGGTGCCGGACACCCCCGATGTCGAGGAGGCGCTGTTCGGCGCCGAAGGTGTCGCGGCGGGGCTGAGCGCCGGCAAGACGGTGATCGACATGAGCTCGATCGCTCCGATGGCGACCAAGGAGTTCGCCAAGCGGATCAACGAGTTGGGTTGCGACTACCTGGACGCTCCCGTGTCCGGGGGTGAGGTTGGCGCCAAGGCGGGAACCCTGACGATCATGGTCGGCGGCGAGACGGCGGTGTTCGACCGGATCAAGCCGCTGTTCGACCTGATGGGCAAGAACGTCACGCTGGTCGGCGGCAATGGCGACGGCCAGACCACCAAGGTCGCCAACCAGATCATCGTGGCGCTGACGATCGAGGCGGTCGGCGAGGCCCTGCTGTTCGCCTCCAAGGCAGGGGCCGATCCGGCCAAGGTCCGGCAGGCGCTGATGGGTGGTTTCGCCAGCTCGAAGATCCTGGAGGTCCATGGCGAGCGGATGATCAAGCGGACCTTCAATCCCGGCTTCCGGATCGAGCTGCATCAGAAGGACCTGAATTTGGCGTTGCAGAGCGCCCGGCAGCTGAAGGTGGCCTTGCCCAACACCGCCACCTGCCAGGAACTGTTCAACACCTGCTCGGCCAATGGCGGCGCCGCCTGGGACCACTCGGCGCTGGTGCGGGCCCTGGAACTGATGGCCAACCACGAGATCGGCTCCGACTGACGCCGGACCCACGAAAAATAAGAACGCATCGAGAAGAAGGAGAATTCACCATGGCGACACGGCAGCGGGACCTGCTGAGGGCGATGTTCGACGCGGCGGTCGACGCCGCGTTGCCGGAGAAGGTGGTGCCTCGGCATCTACCGGCTCCACCCAAGGGGCGCACCATCGTCCTGGGCGCCGGCAAGGCTTCCGCCGCCATGGCGAAGGCGGTCGAGGAGAACTGGCCGGGTCCGATCGAGGGGCTGATCATCACCCGTTACGGCCATGGGGCGCCGTGCGAGCGGATCGAGATCGTCGAGGCGTCCCATCCGGTGCCGGACGCGGCCGGGCACGCCGCCGCGGCCCGCGTGCTGAAGTTGGCCGAGAGCGCCGGGCCGGACGACCTCGTGCTGTTCCTGATCTCCGGCGGTGGCTCGGCCCTGCTGGCCTTGCCGGCAGCCGGCCTGACGCTGGAGGACAAGCAGCGGGTCAACAAGGCGCTGCTGGCGTCCGGCGCCGACATCGGGCAGATGAACGTGGTGCGGAAGCACCTCTCCGCCATCAAGGGCGGCCGGCTGGGGGCGGCGGCGTATCCCGCCAAGGTCGTCAGCCTGCTGATCTCCGACGTGCCCGGTGACGATCCCTCGGTCATCGCCTCGGGACCGACCGTGCCCGACCCCTCGACCTTCGAGGATGCCCGCGCCGTGCTCCGGCGCTACAACATCACGCCGTCAGACGCGGTCCAGCGGCACCTGGACCGGGGTGAGGACGAGACGCCCAAGCCGGGCGACCCGCGCCTCGCCAACGTCACCAACATCATGATCGCGACACCGCAGTTCTCGCTGGAGGCCGCCGCCAAGATCGCCCGCGACGCCGGCGTGACGCCGCTGCTGCTGGGTGACGCGCTGGAGGGCGAAGCGACGGAGGTCGGCAAGATCATGGCCGGCATCGCCCTGTCGGCCGCCGCTCACGGTCACCCGCTGCCGGCGCCCTGCGTGCTGCTGTCCGGCGGCGAGACGACGGTGACGGTCAAGGGCGAGGGCAGGGGCGGTCGCAACGTCGAGTTCCTGCTGTCCACCGTGGTGGCGCTCAACGGTGCCGAGGGCATCTGGGGCATCGCCGGCGACACCGACGGCATCGACGGCGCGGAGGAGGTCGCGGGCGCCATCTTCACGCCCGACACCCTGACGCGGGCGGCCGAGCGGAGCGTCAACGCCAAGGCCTGCTTGGCCGACAACAACGGCCACGGCTTCTTCGAGGCGCTGGACGATCAGGTGATCACGGGGCCGACGCTGACCAACGTCAACGACTTCCGAGCCATCCTGATCGAGAAAGCGGAGTAGGGCTGGCCATGGTTTCGCATTCCAAGCGACCGTTCGGCGACGGCGTCGACCTCCACACGCTGGCCAACGACAACGGCATGGTGGTCGAGATCCTGAGCCTCGGCTGCGTCATCAAGGCGCTCCACGTGCCGGATGCCGCCGGACGAGTCGCGAATGTCGTCCTGGGCTTCGACCGGGTCGAGGATTATCTGGCACCGGGCCGCTATTTCGGCGCCGTGGTCGGGCGCTACGCCAACCGGATCGCCCAGGGGCGCTTCAGCTTGGATGGCCGGGATTTCACCTTGGCGACGAACAATGGCGCCAACGCGCTGCACGGTGGGCCGGGTGGCTTCAACAGCCGGATCTGGCGGGCCGATCAGACGGGCGACGGTGCCGTGACGCTGTCCCATCATAGCCCCGATGGCGAGGAGGGTTATCCCGGCGCCCTGGATGTCGCGGTGACCTACACGCTGTCGGACGACAACGCCTTGACGATCCACTACCACGCGGTGACGGATCGTCCGACGGTGGTCAACCTGACCGGCCACAGCTTCTTCAATCTGGCGGGGGCCGGGACCGGGACGATCGAGGGGCACGAGCTTTTCCTCAACGCCAGCCGATACACCCCGGTCGACGGGACCTCGATCCCGACCGGCGCGCTCGACCCGGTGGCGGGCACGCCGTTCGACTTCACCCAGCCGGCCCTGGTCGGCTCGCGGTTGCGGGACGGGCACCCGCAGCTGGCGATCACCCGCGGCTATGACCACAACTATGTGCTGGACAAGCCGTCGCCTGGGGAGCTGACGCTGGCGGCCCGGCTGCGCGACCCGGTGTCGGGGCGGGTGCTGGAGGTGCTGACGACGGAGCCCGGCATCCAGTTCTACAGCGGCAATTATCTCGACGGGACGCTGATCGGTGCCGCCGGCAAGCTGTATCGCCAGGGTGACGGCTTGTGCCTGGAGACCCAGCACTTTCCCGACTCGCCGAACCAGCCGGGTTTCCCATCGACCCGCCTGGACCCCGGCGGGGCCTTCGAGTCGACGACGGTGTACCGTTTCGCCTGATCAGTTGGCTCGGCGTTCCCCGAAGACCGCGTCGAGCGACGGGGCGTCGAGCACGCTTTCGGCCCAGGCGTTCAACTGGTCGTCGGAGGCGCTGGCCAGGCGGTCCAGCGCGGCGTCGGGTAGAGGGCCGAAGCGGCGTATCAGGAGGCGGGTCAGGAGCTCGGTCTTGCCCTTGGTCATGCCCTTTGCCTGACCCTTCGCCACGCCGATCTCGATGCCTTCGGCCACGCCGATCTCGATGCCTTCGGCTTTCCACTCCGCCTTGTAGGCGTCCAACGCTGAGCCCATGACCTTCGTCTCCTGATTCGGGGTGACCTCGCGCAGCATGTCGCGGACCATGGCCGCGTCGGTCTCGTCGCCCTCGACCATAATGTAGCGGACCATGGCCACCAATTGGCACCGTAGATCGGTTGGAGTTGCCACCGGCATGCGATTTCGATCCACCACGATTGAAGCTAATTGGCGAAATCGTAGCCGTAGATCAGGTAAAGCGCAGCGGCACCCGACACCAACTCGCCTGCTCGTCGGGTGCCGCTGCGCTCTACCCGATCTACGGTTGAGAGCAAATCGGCGGACTCAGGAATCCGTCGCCGCCAGCTTACGAAGAAATCAAAAGACGGAATAACTTCATTCACGGTGGATCGGCGCCTCGTGCTGGTGGCAGCTCTAGCTGACCCACGGCAGAAATGCTCGAATGCTCCCAGTCACGCCCAGACGTGATCCGCCAGCGTGCCCGGCGGCAGGCCGACCGCGTCCACGTCGAGCGTGTGGACCACGGTGCCGTCGGACATGCGGCTGGTGAGGATGGTGTGGCCGTTCTTCTCCACGGCGGTCGTCTTCAGGTTGCTTCCGAAGACGCCGGTGAAGAAAGCGGATTCGATGCGGTCGCCCTCGGCGGCGTTGAACCCGACGATGCGATCGCTGCCCATGCCGGTTCCGGGGCCATTCCAGGACATCAGGAACAGGTCCGCACCGCCGCCGCCGATGAAGGTCTCGTCGCCGGCGCCGCCCTCGAACAGGTCGGCGTGACGGCCACCAGTGACGGTCGCGTCGTCCTTGCCGCCGTGGAAGTCCAGCCGCGTGTCGGTGGATACCGTGAAGGCCTCGATCTCCGAGAAGGTGCCGGCGCCTTCGAAGGCCCACTCTCCGGCATCCTGGAACCACAGCGCGCCACCGGACCGGTCGTCGTCGAAGTCGATCACCATGCGGGCGGGCGCCGTCTCCAGCGATCCGGTGAACGGATCTACCAGTACCGTCGCGTCTCCGGCGATCACGTGAAGGGTGTCGAAGCCGGTGCCTCCGACGAAGCGGGACGAGGTTTCCTGGACCGCGCCATACTCCTCCAGCACCAGCGTGTCGTTGCCGGAGCCGCCGTACAGGTCGTTGGTGCCCTCGCCCCCGACCAGCCGGTCGTTGCCGCTTCCGCCGAATAGCTGGTCGAAACCGGCGCCGCCCGACAGGTAGTCGTTGCCGACGTCGCCGTGAAGCACATCCGATCCGGTGCCCCCGAACAGGGCGTCGACGCCATCGCCGCCATGCAGCGTGTCGTTCCCAGCGCCGCCATCCAGTTTGTCGTCGCCGGCGTCGCCGAACAGGCCATCGTTGCCATCCTGTCCGTTGAGATAATCGTTGCCGCCCTGGCCGCGCAGGGTGTCGGCCCAGCGGGTACCGTAAATCACGTCGCGCGCCAAAGTGCCAATATGCGTTGCCATCAAACATCATCCCCAGCAAACCAGGAGCCGCCCCAGCCCCACCAATCGATAAGGTTAATAGCACGTTACCGGGGTAGGATCTCATTAACCAAATAGTAAGTCTTATGATGGTCCTTCGGTATAATCACTGTCATCCCAGAAGGGCGTGGGATGGCCAAAACGCCGGTCGATGAAGTCGACGAACAACCTGACGCGCGCCGGCAGCAGCCGGGCGTTCGGGTAGACCGCCCAGATCGCGCTGTCTCCCGCCAGCGGATGATCCGTGAGCACGGCCACCAGACGACCGTCGCGCAGTGCCGCGGCGACATCCCAAGTCGATTTGATCGCGATGCCGAGACCAGCCAGGGCCGCATCCTTGATGACTTCGCCATGGTTGCTCTCCAGTGGTCCGGTGACACGGACCGCGACCTCGCCAAGGGGCAAGCGATTAAGCGCTCCAGGGCTGTCGAAGCGCCATACGCGCTGGTCGCCGAGGACGAGGCAGGCGTGTCGCTCCAGATCGGATGGCTGGTCCGGGGTGCCATGGGCCGCCAAGTAGGCGGGAGCCGCGCAGAGAACACGTTGGTTGGGCACCAGCCGCTTCGCGACCAGCGAACTGTCGGGCAGGGCTCCGACGCGAATCGCCACGTCTATCCCCTCGCTGACGATATCGATCACGTGATCCATCAGGAGCAACCGCACCTTGAGCTTCGGATGCTCCTTCATGAAGTCCGGCAGGATGGGCGAGACGTATTGCCGCCCGAACGAGGCCGGCGCCGTGATCGACAACGTTCCCGCCGGTGACTGGGCGCCCGTCACGGCGTCGCGCGCCTCCTCCGCGTCGGCCAGGATCTTCTGCGCGTAGGCGAGGAAGACGCGGCCGTCCTCGTTCAAGGCCACCTTGCGCGTCGTGCGGTGGAACAAGCGGGCGCCGATCTCCCGTTCGATCGCTTGAAGCCGTTGGCTGGCCGACGCCGGGGCGAGGCCGAGTTCCCGCCCCGCGGCACTGATGTTGCCGAGCGCCGCTGTTCGGGTGAAGAGTGTCAGATCGGAGAGGCTGAGTTCCATTCTTCGATCACAGCGAAAAGTGAAATCGGTTTCAAGCCGATTATATGTTCAGCCAGGATAAGCCATCTTCGCGTCGAAACACCAAAGGGGGAGCCTGACATGAAAGCCATCGGTTACGCCGAGAGCCTGCCGAGCGCGGACGAGCGCTCGCTGTTCGATTTCGAAGCCCCGAAGCCGGAACCCGGACCGCGCGACCTGCTGGTCAAGATCGAGGCGATCTCGGTCAATCCGGTCGACACCAAGGTCCGCATGCGCCGCGCCGGCAGCCAGGAGCAGCCTGTGATCCTGGGATGGGACGCCGCCGGTACCGTCGAGGCTGTCGGCCGGGACGTCACCCTGTTCAAGCCGGGCGACGCCGTGTTCTACGCCGGCAGCATCACCCGGCCCGGTGGCAACGCCGAGTTCGGTCTGGTCGATGAGCGGATCGCCGGACACAAGCCGGCGTCGTTGAGTTTCACCGAGGCCGCGGCCTTGCCGCTGACCACGATCACGGCGTGGGAATGCCTGTTCGACCGCTTCCGCATACCCGTCGGCAAGGCGCCGACCGACGACGCGATCCTGATCATCGGGGCGGCCGGCGGTGTCGGTTCGATCGCCACCCAGCTCGCGCGGCGGCTGACCAGCCTGACGGTCATCGGCACCGCGTCGCGTCTGGAGACCCGGGATTGGGTGAGCGGTCTTGGCGCCCACCACGTCATCGACCATTCCAAGCCGCTGTCGGAGGAACTGGCGCGGATCGGGCATCCGAACGTCCGCTACATCCTGTCGTTGACCCATACCGACAAGCATTGGCCCGAGATCGTCAAGTCCTTGGCTCCGCAGGGCGAGATCACCCTGATCGACGATCCGGCCTCGCTCGACGTCATGCAGATCAAGGGCAAGGCCGGCACGCTGCACATCGAGCTGATGTTCGTCCGCGCGATGCACGAGACGCCCGACATGATCCAGCAGCACAAGCTGCTCGACGAGGTTTCGGCCCTGGTGGACGAGGGATTGATCAAGACCACGCTGGGCGAGGACTTCGGCCGCATCAACGCCGCCAACCTGAGACGCGCCCACGCGGCGCTGGAAAGCGGCAAATCGATCGGCAAGGTGGTGCTGACCGGCTTCTGAGGGGATTTCGAAAGGGCTGGGCCGAAAGGGCGGGGCTGGCGTGAGGCGCCAAGCAACGCGGGGGCGGGCCAGGGTGTTGCTTCACCGGTGCGATGGCGGGCCGCTGGAATGGCGGCCTGTTCCAGTCCCACAGCCAGCCCACCCCCTGAGGAGAACATCATGGGTTTCTTCGATTTCGTGAAGGACGCGGGCCGCAAGCTGGGTATCGGCAGCGATGCCCCGACGCCGGATGAACTGCGCGCCGAAGTCACCAAGCTTGGCCTGGAAGCGAAGGATTTCACGATCGAGGTGAACGACGATGTCGTCACCGTGTCCGGCACCGCCCCATCCCAGGAGCAGCGCGAGAAGATCGTGCTGGCGCTCGGCAACGTCCATGGCGTCGCCAAGGTCGATGACCGCATCACCGTTGGCGGGACCGCCTCGGCGGAGGGTTCCACCACCGTGATGCCGACGGCCGCGGCGGCCGAGACGGCGCAGTCACGATTCTACACCGTCAAGAAGGGTGACACGCTGTCGAAGGTCTCGAAGGAGTTCTACGGCGACCCCAACAAGTACCAGGCGATCTTCGAGGCCAACCGGCCGATGCTGGAGCATCCGGACAAGATCTATCCTGGTCAGGTGCTTCGGGTTCCCTGATCAACAGGAAGTTCGGTGCCCGAACGCTGGGGAAGAAATGAGGAGCGCCGGCCCCGCGTTGGGTCGGCGCTCTTCGTTTGCCCCTTCAGCGGCCGTTCCATTGCCGGACATCGCCGGTGTCGACGTGGATGAAGCCCGATCGCGGGTAGTAGCCAACGCCGCCCTGGCCGATCGCCAAGGCCGCCTTCCGCATGTTGCGCAGGCTGACGCCCGGCAGCGTGATGTCGACCGCTTGGCCGACCATGTGATAGCTGTGCGACGCGGTGGGGACGCCATGCTCGCGCAAGGACGCGTTCGTCGCGGGCGTCCTGTAGCCGGAGAGGATCTCGAACGGCTTGGAGGCGTCGGTCTTGTTGGCGATGTTGTACAGGATGTCGAGCAGCGACGGATCGATCGGCTTCGTCTTGTCGGCCCGCCAATCCCGCAGCAGCCAGTTGACCTCGTCCAAGGCGTCGACCCGGTAGAAGCCGTCCTCGAAATACGTCTGCTTGAAGAATTCGCCGGTCTGGCGATGGTACAGATGGAGCGTCCTGTCCGTTACGGGAGCGACAGCGGCGACCGCCGGTTTAACCGCTGAAATGAGAGCCGCGGAAACTCCGCCCACCAGCAGCGATCGCCTCGATACCGTCCCTGATTTACCGCGCAAATGCATAAAACCAGTCCTATTATGGTTAATTCCGTCAAGCGAGGAATGCCCATGACTGGAATTTGTTTCTCCGTCAACCCAAATAATTTACTTATGATTAACCCACGTGCGAGCCGCCTTGCCGCGCTGCATCCCAATCCACGATTCCGGTCGCTTACCGTCGGAAAAGGGGAGCGTGGACTTCGAAATTGCGGATGAAGGCCCTGCCGAACGCATGCCAAGTCCGCTGATAAGATTTTGAGTCCCGACGCGCGCCGATCTGTTGACGAGTCGATGATGTGTGTCACGAGCCGTTTGACGCTCGATAACGGGAAGCGCGCGGCTCCTGCCCGGAAAGGGTAAAATCATGAGAATCGCGCAGATCGCTCCCCTCGCGGAAAGCGTGCCGCCCCGTCTCTACGGCGGAACCGAACGGATCGTCTCGTACCTGACCGAGGAATTGGTCCACATGGGCCACCAAGTCACCCTGTTCGCCAGCGGTGACAGCCTGACCAGCGCCACCCTGGTGCCCTGCCGTCGACTGGCCATGCGCCTCGATCCCACCTGCCGCGATCCGATCCCAAGCGTGATGCTGATGATGGACCGTCTCCGCCAGCGGGCCGACGAGTTCGACGTGCTTCACTTCCACCTGGATTGCCTGCACTTCCCGACATTCCGCCCCATGGCGGACCGAACGCTGACCACGTTGCACGGGCGGCAGGATCTGGACGATCTCTATCCCTTCTACGCGGAGTTCAACGACATGCCGCTGGTGTCGATTTCCGACAGCCAGCGGAAACCCCTGCCCGATGTGCGGTGGGCCGGAACGATCCACCACGGCGTACCGTCCCGGCTGTTCCAGCTCAACACCCGGTCCGATGGCTACCTGGCGTTCCTGGGTCGCGTTTCCCCCGAAAAACAGCCCGATGAGGCGATCAGGATCGCGATCCGATCGGGCCTGCCGCTCAGGATGGCGGCGAAGGTCGACAAAGCCGACCTCGAATATCACGAGGCGCGCATCCGGCCCCTGCTGGACCACCCGCTGATCGACTTCATCGGGGAGATCGGCGACGCCGAGAAAAGCGCCTTCCTGGGGGGAGCGCGCGCGTTGCTGTTCCCGATCAACTGGCCCGAGCCCTTCGGCATGGTCATGATCGAGGCGATGGCGACCGGCACGCCGGTGATCGCGTACCGTCATGGGTCGGTCGAGGAGGTCATCGAGCATGGGGTCACGGGCTTTGTCGTGGATACCCAGGACGAGGCGGTCGAGGCGGTGGGGATGCTCGACCAACTCGACCGGAACGAGATTCGAGCCCAATTCGAACGCCGGTTCTCGGCGGAACGCATGGCGCGCGACTATGTCGAGCTTTACCGGCGGGCGGCCCAGTCCAGGATCAAGGTGGCCGCGGCGCCGAGGGTGCCGCCCCAGGCGGTGGAATGGCCAAGACCGGACTTGAAGGTGACATCACCATGACGACACCCGGCCCAGACACGATCCAGGACCCCGCTGCGGAGTATTACATTCCGGCCGTCGGTTCCCTGACCGATCGCCATACCCGCACCATCAAGCACGCGGACACCTTCGCCGTGTTCGACGACCATGGCGACATCCTGTACGCCCGGGGCCGTCCCGATGGGCTGTTCCATCAGGACACCCGGTATCTATCGCGCCTGGAACTGCTGATCGATGGCCAACGGCCCCTTCTGCTCAGCACCACGATCATGGACCGGACGGCGGTGCTGTCCAGCGACCTGTGCAATCCGGATCTCTACAAGGATGGCACGCACATCCTGCGGGAAACCCTTCACTTGTCGCGCGCAAAATTCCTGTGGAACGGAGCCTGTTACGAGCGTTTGGTGGTTCGCAACCATTCGGAAAACCGGGTGCGGGTGACACTGACGCTACGCTATGGGGCCGACTTCGCCGACCTGTTCGAGGCGCGGGGACAGAACCGCGCCCGGCGCGGCCGGATCGAACCGCCCGTCGTCGCCGACGACCAAGTGACGCTGGCCTATGTCGGGCTGGATGGCGTGCGACGAGAAACCCTGTTCCAGTTCGATCCGCCGCCGACCCGCCTGTCATCCGTCGAGGCGTCGATCGAACTGGACCTCGGGCCGGATGAGTGGGTGCCGCTGTTCACGACCATATCGGTCGCGGGCATAGCCCCGGAACGCGGCGGATCGCGGACGGGCTTCTTCGCCGCCTTGCGCGGAAAGGCGCGGGATCATCGGGCCCTGTTCGGACCGGTGGCGCATATCGTCACGTCCAACAGTGTCTTCAACGAGACCCTGCGGCGCTCGGCCTCAGATTTGGCCATGCTCGTGACGGAGACGGAGCAGGGTCCCTATCCCTATGCGGGCATACCCTGGTTCAGCACGGCGTTCGGCCGCGATGGCATCATCACCGCGATGCTTCTCCTGGGCTTCGCTCCCGACTTGGCGGCGGGAGTGCTGCGTTATCTCGCGGCCAACCAAGCGGTCGAGGAGGACGCGGTCGCCGACGCCGAGCCCGGCAAGATCCTGCACGAGACCCGCGGCGGAGAGATGGCGTCGCTCGGCGAGGTGCCGTTCCGACGCTATTATGGCAGCGTCGATTCGACGCCACTGTTCGTCATCCTGGCTGGCGCCTACGCGACACGGACGGGCGACTTGGGCCTGATCTCGGATATCTGGCCCAACATCGAGGCGGCGCTGTCGTGGATAGACGATTATGGCGACCGCGATGGCGACGGCTTCGTCGAGTATGGCCGGCGCAACCAGGATGGTCTGATCAACCAAGGCTGGAAGGACAGCCATGACAGCGTGTTCCACGAGGATGGCACCCTGGCGGAGGGCCCCATAGCGCTGGTCGAGGTTCAGGGATACGTCTTCGCCGCCAAGCGCGCCGCGGCGGACCTCGCCCGGCGGATCGGCCTGCCGGAGCGCGCCGCCACGCTGGAGATCGAGGCGGAGGCCCTGCGCGTCCGGTTCGAGAACGCCTTCTGGTGCGAGAGGCTCGGCACCTACGCTCTGGCCTTGGACGCCGGCAAGCGGCAATGCCAGGTCGGTGCCTCCAACGCCGGCCACGCGTTGTTCACCGGCATCGCGTCGGCCGATCGCGCGGCCCGCGTGGCGGCGAACCTGATGGACGCCACATCCTTCTCGGGCTGGGGCATCCGTACGCTAGCCACATCGCAGGCGCGCTATAATCCGATGTCGTATCACAATGGCTCGATCTGGCCGCATGACAACGGCCTGATCGCGCTCGGCTTCGCGCGGTACGGTCACAAGGAGGAGGCCGCCCGGATTTTCCAGGGCTTGTTCGAATCGTCCGCCGAGACCGACCTGCGCCGGCTGCCGGAACTGTTCTGCGGCTTTCCCCGGCGTCGAGGCAGGGCGCCGGTGTCCTATCCGGTAGCCTGCTCGCCGCAGGCTTGGGCCAGCGCCACCTTGCCGGGACTGCTGGCCGCCGCGATTGGGCTGGAGTTCCACCCCGAGGGCAACGAGATCCGCTTCAACCGGCCCGTGCTGCCCACCTTCCTGGAGGAGGTCGAACTGCACGGGCTCCGGGTGGGCGCCTGCGAGGTCGATGTCCTGTTGCGCCGTCACGCCATCGATGTCGGTGTGACGGTGCTTCGGCGCAGCGGACCCGTGCGGGTCGTGACGATCAGCTGAGCGTCAGAGCAGCCAGCCGTCGGTGCCTTGGTTGGCGGTGCCGGTGTCGACGGTGGTCTGTTCGACCGGCACGGCATCGGCCAGGGTCGCGTCCTCCAGGGCCTGCCAGGTGGCGGCGGAGATGGAGACGTTTTCCCCATTCCCGTCGGTGGTCAGCTTGAAGAAGGCGTAATCCCCGGCCGGTGCCTCGGCGCCCTCGGCGTCGGTCACTTGGAAGCCGGCGTCCTCGACCTGGGTGAAGACGATGAGATCCTCGCCGGCCGGGATCATCAGGTCGGGCTCGTCATCGATCAGCCCGGCGTCGTAGCCCTCCGGCAGATCGGCCTTGGAGATCGCGATCACTTCGGGAACGGCTCCGTCGCCCAGCGCCGTGTCCGACGCGACGACCGGGGCCACGGCCGCGGTGTCGTCGGAGGAGCCGGAGGCGCCCGCCACGTCACCAGCCGTTTCCGAGGAGCCCCAGGCGCCCTTCTGGTCGCCGGTGGCGATGCTGTTGCCGCTCACCTTCAAGCCGTCGTCATTGCCGCGATTGACGCGCAGCCAATCGTCGCGCTCGAACAGGTTGTCGCGGATCGTGATGTTCTCGCTGTAGATCGGGCTGGGGTGGCTGGCGGTGCTGCGGTCGAGCCAGATCACGGCGTCGTAGTCGTTGTCGGGGTGGAGATAGTTGTCGGCGATCAGGCTGTCGCGGGCGCCCGAGACCAGGATGGCCGCCTTGGTGGTGTCCCAGACCTCGTTGCCGGTGACGGTCAGGTCCTTGGCCTCGTAGCTGCGCGCGCCCGGCCACATCCACTTGTCGGTGGTCCAGCCACCGACGCTGATGCCGGCGACCGCCGTGTCGTGGACCTTGTTGTTCACGATGTCGACATTGGTCGAGCCGCCCTTGACGCCCAGTGCCGAGGGGCCGTCGGCGCCATCGACCTCGTTGCCGGCGATGCGGGAATCGTTGACCGCGACGAAATCGATGCCTTCCTGTCCGGAATCGTTGATCTCGTTGTTCAGGATCTTGACGCCGTAGGCTTGCGAGACCTTGATCCCATCCTGTCCGGCGCCGTTGATCACGTTGTCCTGGATCGTCAGATCGCGGATCGGATCGCTGAAACCCTTGCCCGACATGCCGAAATGGATGCCGTTCGCGTTCGAGCCCGCGTCGATCTCGAAGCCTTTGATGGTGATGTTCTCGACCCCGAAGCCACTGATGGCGGAACCGCCCTGGGACGCCGCCTTGATGGTCGCCGCCTGATCACCATCGGCTGAAATCAGCGAAATACCATCCTTTCGGATGCGGACCGTTTCGGTGTAGGTGCCTTCCTCGACCATCACGTCGGTGCCGCTCGAAGCACGATCCACGGCGGCTTGAATGGTTTTCAGCGGATTGGAAGCACTTCCCGAGTTCGAGTTGCTTCCGTCTTTGGAAACCCAGATTTGATCGTTGGCCATGAAGGTCCCACTCCTGTAGTCGCGCGCACGCTTTAGAAATTCCCTAAGCAAAACTCACATTTTCTTGTGAGAGGCTTGGGAAACTGTTGTGCGTATCGCCTGTATTTGCGGATTTATTCTTGCTCGGATAGCGAACAAGCGGGAAATTACAGTTAAAAACCGAAAGGAGGCGAGCAAAAAACGGGACTGTGGATCCGACAGAAGTCGGTACGAAGTTGTGACACGACTTGTGCGCCGATGTGACAGTTTGCGGAGCCGCGGTGACAATAATGTGGGAGAACCGCCGGAATCATGACTGTAAACGGCGTGGGAAGCTCCGCGTGGCCCAGTCCTGACAAGAGCTTTTCCCACAATACGGAAACAGATCCAAAATCAAAGTATTTCGACGTGATTGTCCCGCTATCTGGAATCACTCGATTAATGTCGCGCTGGTAACGGTCTATTAAATCGAACACGTCATCCTCTCGAAAGAAGTAACCCCATCGATATGAACAGGGGTTGGATCGAGAACTGGAGCGAATCCGGAGATTTCCGCCGCTCAGTCCTCGCAATAAATCGAGAGGAACTAAAAAGATGACGCCGTTCTCCAACGTCGCGCCACAGCGCGTCATTTGGGTGTCCAATTCCGGCAGCAACAGCAACAATGGGTCGGAAGGGTCTCCGCTCAAATCCATTCAAGCGGCACTCAACAAGGCCACTCCCGGCACGGCCGTGATGGTCAAGGCGGGGACCTACGTGGAGAACATCGAGTTCAAGACCGGAGGCACTTCCAGCGCCCCGATTTCTCTGATTTCAGCCGATGGCACGGGCGCCGCGAAGATCAAGCCGGCCAGCGCCGGCACCGCGACGATCTATGGGTTCGGCGAGGAGAACATCGTCATCCGCGGCTTCGACGTCACCGCGCAGTCCAAGCAGAACGGCATCCAGTTCGGTATGGCCGGCAGCGACTTCAAGGACATGACGAAGAACATCGTGATCGAGAACAACATCGTCCGCGGCGCTGGGATGGACGGCATCAAGATCTCGCAAGGCGACAATATCCATATCCTGAACAACACCATCATCGGCGCCGGCGACCAGGGCATCGACTTCGTCGCGGTCAATGACAGCGTGATCTCCCACAACGATATCTCCAAGGTCACCGGCGTCGCCGGCCTGTTCGCCAAGGGCGGTTCGACCAACGTGCGGATCGAATACAACAAGGTCCACGACGTCGCCGTCGACGGCATCACCATCGGGGGCTGGACGACGGCCAAGTGGATGCGCCCCGGCGCCCGCGACTACGAGGCCAAGAACGTCCTGGCGATCGGCAACGAGGTCTACGACGTGGGCAAGCGTCCGCTCAGCTTCCTGGGCGCCGAGGACAGCACGGCGACCGGCAACCTGCTGGTCGGCAACCCCAGCTACTACACGGTGGTCAATGTCGCGGCCGGCAAGACCAGCGGCGTCTGGTCGCCCTCGTCGGACATCACGATCTCCAACAACACGATCAACCGTCCGACAAAGTGGTTGAACGTCGAGTCCGGCCAGAACAAGGGCTTGAGCGTTTCCGGCAACCGGTTCGACGGCTATTGGGACGGCAAGGCCGGGGTCATCAAGGGTGGGACGACGCCCGGCAAGCCCTGGACCCCGAACGATCCGGTCGACACGGTGACGGTGACGTCGAGTTCCTACACCATGCCCTCGTCGGTCGAGCACGCCACCGTGACCCGGTCCGGCGGGGCCAAGGTGACGGGCAACTCCAAGGACAATATCATCAAGGGCGGGTCCGGTAACGACGTGCTGGACGGTGGCGCCGGCGACGATCGCCTGACCGGCGGAGGCGGCAACGACGTCTTCGTGATCGGGAAGGGCAAGGGCAACGACACCATCACCGATTTCAAGGCGGGAAGCGGGACGGGCGACACGGTGCGGCTGGAGGGAACGTCCTTCACCAGCTTCGCGGCCGTCAAAGGCGCCATGACCCAATCCGGCGCCGATGTGGTGTTCAACCTGGGCGGTGGACAGACCGTCAAGTTCCTGGCCACCAAGCTCTCCGCCTTCGCGGCTGACGATTTCGGTTTCCAAGCCGCCGGTTCCGGTCCAACGCCGGTGGCGGTCGTGGGCAAATGGCAGGAGAGCGACCCCTTCAAGACGACGATCAAGGGCGGATCGAAGGCCGACACGCTGGTCGGCGGCGACAGGAACGAGCAGTTGGATGGCGGCGCCGGCGCCGACACCATGAAGGGCGGCAAGGGCGATGACACCTATGTGGCCGGCAGCAGCTTCGACAAGGTGATCGAGAAGGCCGGTGAGGGGACCGATACCGTCAAGCTCTGGGATGGCTCCTTCACGCTGCCGGACAACGTCGAGAACCTATTCGGGATGAAATCCTCGGGCATGAGCCTGACCGGCAACGGTTTGTCCAACATCATCAAGGGCAACGCCGGCAACGACACGATCACCGGCGGCGGCGGCGCCGATCTGCTGATCGGTGGCGGCGGGCGCGATAGCTTCGTGTTCAAGGACCTTGGCGACAAGGGCGATGTCATCGCCGATTTCAAGATCGGCCAGGACTTCCTGAACCTCCGCCCGCTGATGTCGGATCATGGCTCCGACTATGATGTCGAGGTGGTCGCCAAGGGATCCAACGCCGTAGCGGTGTGGGTGTATCACGACGACAAGGTGGACGAGCTGGTGACCCTGCTGGGCGTCAATTCCGGCGATCTCGGCTCGATGCAGCCGGGCAAGGCCGCTTGGCTGCTGACCTGAGCGGCTGAACGATAGGGCCGGCGCTCCGGGTATGGCGGCCCGAGGTATGGGGGAGTGTCGGCGCCTACCGTCCCGCGGTCTTCTAATCCCCTGGAAAATGTTCCACATGCGTCTCGGCCGTTCGGCCGAAATAGAGGACGCGGCGGCCGGGGAAGGAGACCATGTAACCCGCGCAGCCAAACGCCTTCACGTTCCGGCAGAAGGCCGCGTAGGCGTACTCTGGCGGGTTGGCCTGTGCCCACCTGACCTGGGCGGCGATGCCGGCTTCGTCGAAGGTCGCGGCGACCGCTCCTTCCGAGGGTTGGTTCCCCAGCACGACGCCTTCCCCATCGGGCAGGAAATACGTCGTGGTGTCACGCCGATAGTCGACGGCATAGCCTTCGAAGCCGGCTTGTATCAGGGAGCCGACGATGTCCGGGAATGCCATCGTCCCGTCATGGGCGGCCTTCTGGCATTCCTCCGCGATGATGATCCTTCGCGCGTCCAAAGCGGCCTCCTTCCAATGTTTGGGCCAGTACAAGAACCAGAGTCGGGGGAATGGTCGGTCGGCGTCAGTCGACCGGCATGGTCGTCAGTTCGTGTTCCACGGCGATCTTCTCCAAAAGATGTTCAAGAACGCGCCGCTCCTCCGGGCCGAGTGTCCCGAAGAACCGGGCGTCGTTCCGGTCGGCCAAGTCCGACAGTCTCGGCACGAGCGAGCGGGCGGCCGGCGTGAGGGCGAGTGTCTGCCCGCGCTTGCCTTCCGGATTGGACGATCGGTCGACAAGGCCCTTGCCCGTCAGGCGGTCGGCGAGTTTCGAGATCGCGCCCTTTGTCATTCCCATTCGTTCGGCGAGCAGCGACGGCGCGATGCCCTCGGCATCGTGCAGGACGCGCAGGAAGACCCATTCGGCGACGGTGACCCCTTCGGCCTCCAACACGCGGGCGAAGCTTCGCGAGATGGCGTTCGATACCATCCGTAGCCGATATCCGAGATGGGAGCGCAGGTCCGAAAGTGGTTTGCGGGCCGCCATGGCCGATCCTTCAGTTGACTAGGAAACTACAAGCTTCGAGTTTCCTAGTCAACCGAAGTCGGAGGCTCGTGATCCTGAAAACGAAAGAAGCCGCCCGGTTGGGGCGGCTCCGATCGAACGTCGTGGAGGATCGAGTCTGGGACGCGTCACGCCATGTGGTGGCGCAACTCCCCGAAGCGGATCATCCGGCGGTTATCCTCGTCCCATAGGGCGAGGCTGACGGTCTTCAGGCTCTCGAACAGACCCAGCGAGCGGACCCGCTGGAGGTCGGGGATCGACAGGTGGCAGTCCCGCAGCCGGTAGTTCGGAATCTTGGACGACAGGTGATGGACGTGGTGATAGCCGATATAGCCGGTCAGCCAGTGCAGCCAGCGCGGCAGGTCGTAGAAAGAGCAGCCATCCAGCGCGGCGCCGTGGAAGTCCCACTCCTCCTCGTGATGCCACTGGACGCCTTCGAACTGGTGCTGGACGTAGAACATCCAGATGCCGATCGTCGCGGCGAAGAGGATCACCGGGCCCCAGACCATCAGGATCGCCAGCGGCTCGAACGCCAGCGTCGCGACCAGGAACGCCAACAGGATCGCGCCATTGGTGCCGAGCACGCTGGTCCAGGCGGCGCGGTCGTTGGTGCCATCGCCGATCGCGATGCGGTGACGGATCAGGAACATGAAGGCCGGGCCGATGCCGAACAGCACGATCGGGTGCCGGTAGGCCCTGTAACGCAGCCTGCCCCAGCGGGACAGCGCCAGATACTCGCGAACGGTCAGGGTCGTGATGTCGCCGACCCCGCGCTTCTCGAGATTGCCCGAGGTCGCGTGATGGATAGCGTGCTCGCGCTTCCAGTACCCGTAGGGCGTCATGGTCAGCACGGCAAGGCAGCGCCCGAGGATGTCGTTGGCTCGGCCCGACTTGAACAGGCTGCCATGCCCGCAGTCATGCTGCAGGATGAAGGCCCGCACCAGGAAGAAGGCGGCGGGCACCGCCAGGAGCAGGGTCAACCAGTATCCCACCTCCAGGCTCAGCCCCATCAGGACGACGATGCCGGCCAGCGGCAGCAGGGTCGTCCCTATCTGACCGACACTCCGGTGGAGGACAGGTTGCTTGTAGGCCGCGAGCTGTTGGGCCCAGCGGCGAGCGACCTGCTTTCGAGCCTGGATGTCGGCAGGGGTAGGGGTCGAGGCGCACATTGGCCGCGCCCCGGATTCATCGGGTAGCATACGGTATTCCTGTTGAGGGAGAACGGGTGGCCCCAGCCACGGGAGGTTTCAACAAGTGTCACACCGCGTTCATGGACCATGATTATGGGCGAATTATGCCCTGGTTAAGAACTTGTGTGTCGGGAGTGAAAGAAAAGAGCTTCGAACATGAACTTTTGAATCTCCTCCCGGCTCGACGGTTCGACTTATACGCTTTTCGCCGAAACCGCGCATCAAGTTATATGTCGCGCGAGAACGGCTTTACCAAAAAAATCAAAAATACCGGTGAAAATCGAAAAATACCATTAATAAGAATCAGGATGCGCCCGGCGGTGGGGCCGAGCGCATCCAATCGATCGGGCTTCTTTGGCGGGCTGGCGGCGACACCGGCCGGCCGGTCAGATCTCGCGCTTTCCCATCTGATCGGCGATGAACTCCGCCTGCCGGATCGCCAGCGAGACGATGGTCAAGGTCGGGTTGCAGGCGGCTCCGGTGGTGAACTGGCTGCCGTCCGACACGAACAGGTTCTTGATGTCGTGGGCTTGGCCATGCTTGTTGATCACGCCGTCGCTGGCCTTGGCGCTCATCCGGTTGGTGCCCATGTTGTGGGTGGAAGGATAGGGCGGGGTGTGGATCGTCCGGGTGGCCCCGACCGCATCGTAGAGCGCCGAACCCTGCTTGAAGGCGTGGTTGCGCATCGCGACGTCGTTGGGATGGTCATCGAAATGGACGTTCGGGATCGGCATTCCGAACTTGTCCTTCTCGGTCGCGTGCAGGCTGATCCGGTTGGTCTCGCGCGGCATGTCCTCGCCGACGATCCACATGCCGGCCATGTGGTCGTAGCCGTCCAGCGCGGAGGTGAACCCGCGGCCCCAGGCGCCGGGATCGAGGAAGGCGGCCATGAACGGCACGCCCAGCGAAAGGGTCTCCATCTCGTAACCCCCGGCGAAGCCGCGCGACGTGTCGAGCTTGGCCTCGTCGCGGACGATGCCGGCCATGGTCGTGCCGCGGTACATGTGGACGGGGTTCTCGAACACCGCGTAGACCGATCCGGTGGTGTGCCGCATGTAATTTCGCCCGACTTGGCCGGAGCTGTTGGCGAGACCGTCGGGGAACATGGTCGAGGCGGAGTTCAGCAGCAGGCGCGGGCTCTCGATCGAGTTGCCGGCCACCGCCACGACGCGGGCCTTCTGGCGCATGACGTTGCCGGCCTTGTCGCCATAGAGCACGCCCGTGACCTTGCCCGAGGCGTCATGCTCGATCTTGATCACTTGCGCGTCGGAGCGGACCTCCAGGTTGCCGGTATCCTCGCCCTTGGGGATTTCGGCCATCAGGGTCGACCATTTGGCGCCGCTCTTGCAGCCCTGGAAACAGAAGCCGATCTGCTGGCACGAGGCGCGGTTGTCGCGCTCCTGCGAGTTGATCGCCATGTTCCCGGAGTGGAACTCCTTGTAGCCAAGCGCCTTGGCACCCGCCGCCAGCACCTTGTAGTTGTTGTTGCCGGGCAGGCGGGGAATGCCGTTGGTGCCAGTCACCCCCATCTTGTATTCAGCCTTGGCGTAGTAGGGCTCCAGCTCCGCCAGGGTGATCGGCCAGTCCAGCAGGTTGGCGCCGGCCAACTCGCCGTAATGGGTGCGGGTCTTGAACTCGTGTTCCTGGAACCGCAGGCTGGCGCCAGCCCAGTGGATGGTCGAGCCGCCCACCGCCTTGACGATCCAGGCGGGCAGCCCGGCGAAATCCTTGGCGACGCGCCAGCTTCCCGAGGTCGTCCGCTTGTCGAGCCAGCTGATCTGCGAAAAGGATTCCCATTCGTTGTTGACGAACTCCTCCATCTCGACACGGGGGCCGGCCTCCAGCACCACCACCTTGACGCCCTTCTGGGCCAGTTCGTTGCCGAGCGTGCCGCCACCGGCGCCCGAGCCCACGATCACCACGACGCCATCGTCGTTGAGGTCGAATTTAGCAGCCATGATCCCGTTCCCTTCCGCTCAGGCGTCTTTCAGCCAATCGATGTCGTCGAAGCCCCGGTGGATGTACCCGCCATGCTCGGCCGAGGAGCCCTCGTAGCCGAGTTTCGTCCACACCTCCGGCTGGTTGTAGACGGCGACCACCATGTCGCCCCGGATCTTCTGGAAGAACGGCGTCGCCTCCATCGACTTCAGCAACGCCACCCGGTCGCCCTCCTCGGCGACGGCGGCGTAGGGGCTGGCGTGCTTGGCCTGGGCCGCCTGGTTCAATCCGGAGATCCCCTCCTCGATCAGGCGCTTCAGCGTCTCGTCGGCGCCGGCCTTGGCGTCGTAGGGCTCGATCGCGCGGGCGTAGTGGATGTCACCCAGGCGGTCGTGCGGGTAGAGGTCGCGCGCCATCCTGACCAGTGTCACCATGGTGTCCGGCTTCAGCGTCTTGGCCGACATGGCCCAGGCGCCATTGGGGTCGATCACCACCGTTCCGGTCGCCAGCGCCGTGACGCCGGCCGCCGCCGCGCCCGACTTCAAGAAGTTTCTCCTGGTGACCTTGAGCCGCTTGTCGATGGTCCTCATTGTGCTCCTCCCTCGGGAACAGGTGTTCGTTCGCCTCTTCGGCTTTTACTGGCCGCTTGTTCTTGGCCGTTGGTCTTGGAAGTCTTCCTCAGCGGTATCTGCCGTGCCTCTGCAGCACCTCCACCTTGTAGCCGTCGGGATCGCGCACGAAGAAGAAGCGCGCCATCAGCGCGCCGTCGCGCATGAACTCCTTGATGGGATCGGGGTTGACGCCCAGCTCGGCGAAGCGGCGGTGCTCGGCGTCCAGGTCGTCCACGGCGACGGCGATGTGCCCATAGCCGTCGCCCAGGTCGTAGGGCTCCGTCCGACCATGGTTGATGGTCAGCTCGATCTCGAAGTCGGCTTCCCGGTTCCGCAGGTAGACGAGGGTGAACCCGTCGAACCCATACCGATCGGCCGCTTCCAGCCCGAACGCGCGGGCGTAGAAGTCGCGTGATCTATTCTCGTCCAGCACGCGGATCATCGCGTGGATCACCTTGGCCATGACGCTCCCGCCTCCTCCAGGTCTTTCGCTCGTCAGAGTGAAATCCTAGGGCGGCCATTCACGGCGGTGGTAGTATCATGCTACTACAGCGTCGATTTCCCTGAACCTGCGTTTGGCGACGGCGGCGGCGTGGGCGGCGGGGTCGCGCAGGTAAAGGGCGCAGGTCACCCGCAACATCGACGCGAAGTTCGGCACGTCGCCCTGCCTTTGCAGCACCTCGTCGTGCAGCGTGCAGAGGAAGCGCGCCAGCGTCAGGCCCTCGCGGCCGGCGATCTCACCCAGGATCGCCCAGAACTCCGCCTCCAGGCGGATGCTGGTCGTGTGGCCGTGCAGCCTGACCGCGCGCGTCTCGCATTCGTACGAGGCCGGATCCTGTGTGGCGAATAGATTGCACATCGTCCCTCTCTCTCCCTTCCTGGCGGCGCTCTGACGTGGCGCCCCGCCGTGTTCTCCAGCGGCTTTGGATGGATCATAGGCCGCTTTCAACCGCTTGCCATTAGTCCGAATTGACGACGGCGGATCGCGCGTTCGAGCCATCGAAACGCTCGTTTGTGCCAATCCTATCCTTCAAAATCGTTGAAAACTGAAAGGACCGTCGGTTAATTGGAAACAAAATGACGGACGCCACGCGCGCGCCGCCACGAAACCCCAAGGGAAAGAGGAAACGAGGATGTACCCAGCGCGCCTTCGCCGGATCGAGAAGTCGTCGTGGACACCCCAGGCCTTGGCTGGTTTCGTGGTGATCTTCCTGAGCGTCCTGCTGAACGCCTTTTGGATCGACAGGGCGATCGGTGGCTTCGGTCTGTTGATCGCGGCCGGCATGGCGGCGATCGGCTTCGCGCTGTTCTACCGTGGATGGGATGCGGGGAGTTCTTGAATTGCGGGTGCCCGCGACGACAAGACCAAACGACCTATGTATAAAGACTTAATTGTTGTGAAATCATCTCTATTTTCTTAGCTTGCCGATCATGAGTTTCCAGCATGCGGTGCAAGTTTAATTAAACTGCGCCCACATGCGGCGTTGTGGTTTGGGGCGGCTTTGTTAGGCATGTTCACCGATCGTTCGGCCAATTTTTCTTCTGGATATCCCCATTCAGGTGGTAGATATTAGAACCTCCACTTCAGTAACAGGTTCGCATGCCGCGACAATTGTCTCTCGTTACCGGCGAAGGTGCGTCTCCCCCGTCGGCGCCTGAGTCTTCCCGCCGGGGTGGAGGTTCCGAAGGCAAGCCTCCACACCCGATCAAGACCGTCCTGATCGTCGAGGATAACGCCTTCAACCTGAAATTACTCGACGACCTGCTGCAAGCCGCCGGCTACACCACGTTCAAGGCGACGGACGGGGAGCGGGCACTGGAACTGGCCCTGGAGTTCAGGCCCGACGCCATCCTGCTGGACATTGGCCTGCCGGATATGTCCGGAGTGGATGTTGCCAAGGCCATCCGGAACAACGAGCATCTTCGGACCATTCCGGTCATCGCGGTGACCGCCTACGCCACGCCGGAGGATGAGGCCATCATCAGGCACGCCGGATGTGACGAATATGTCGCCAAGCCGATCTCGGCGCCGGAGTTGCTACGGCTGGTCCGGCGCCACGCCAACTTCAAACTGGTCGGACATGAGGGGGAAAGGGGCGGATCTTGATCGGCGTGGGCCGCGGCAACAATCCCGATCCGAGGGAAGCCGGCGCCGAGGCGGCGCGCCGGGCGGTGGCGGCGTTGGTTCCAGGAATGGCTCCCAGTTGGGCCTTGCTGTTTTGCGGCGGCAAGCACGACCCGGCGCAGGTGTTGGCGGGATTGCGAAGCGTGGTTGGGGTGATCGCGGTGGTCGGTGGTTCCGCCGCGGGTGCCATCACGGCCGCCGGCTTCGGCTATAGCGGCTTCGAGGTCGCGGTCGGCCTGTTTCCCAGCGACATCGGCGAACCCGCGATCCTGGTCGATGATGGATTGCTCGATGGGGAAGGTGCCGCCGGCCGCCGTTTGGGCGACCTTCTGGTGAACGTGGTCGACGACGGGCGCGTCGTCTTCCTGTTCTACGACAGCGTCGCCTCGACCTCGCCACCCCGCCTGCATCCGGCTAGTCCCTTGGTGGAGGGGATCTACCAGGGGCTGGGCTCCCGCAGGCCCCATCTGGTCGGCGCCGGCACCCTAACCGACATGAACCTGTCGGATGGCTACGTGTTCGACGGCACGCGTCCGCGCAAGCACACGGCGGTGGCGGTCGTGCTGCCCCCGTCGCTCCGCGCCGAGACCACCATCCTGCATGGCTGCGTGCCGGTCAGCACCTTCATGAGGATCACCGGCATCGATGGCGCCGAGGTCATGGAACTCGACGGCCGCCCGGCCCTTGACGTGTTGGAGGGCATGCTGGGCATCGAGGTCGGGGAGGATCAGACCGGCGCGCTGTCCCTTATGGTTACCCTTGGCGAGAAGCACGGTGATCCGTTTGCCGAATACGATGAGAACCGGTATGTGAATAGGCTGATCCTGCAAGCTTCTCCAGAGCGCCGTTCGATTACTTTGTTCGAGCCAGACTTCCGCTTGGGATCCGTCGTACAGATCATGTCGCGGGACAATGGTTTGATGGTGCAGAGTGTCAGGGACGGTGTGCGGTCGATGAACGAGCGGTTCGCCGGCAGGCGGCCGGTGATGGCCCTGTACATCGACTGCGCGGGCCGGGCGGGCGCCCGCAGCGGGTCGGAGATCGAGGAGGCGGAGGTGCTGCTCGATGAGATCGCCATACCAGCCCCGCTGCTGGGCTTCTACTCCGGCGTGGAGATAGCGCCGGTCGGCGACGCGCATAGCCGGTCGCTCGATTGGACCGCGGTCCTGACGATCCTGCATGGTGATCCGGCCGGTGGCGATCCCCAGGGTCGCGATCACGATCGGGGCGCTCCGGACACCGGGCCATGACGGCGGGGCGGAGCCATCCCGGCGACAAGCCCGAGCGGGACCTTCCAGCCGTCATGGAGCGGGACCGCGCCGCCCTGGAGAACGAACTCGCCTTCTATCGCCGGCAGTGCAACGACCTGGGCGCCCGCGTGCTGCGCCTCCAGGAGGACCAGAGCCGCGCCCACCGCGAGGCGCGCCGGTCCAGGACGGCGGCCCGGCTGCTGCGGACAGCCTTCGGGCTGGTCAATGTCGACGCCTCGGACGAGGCGATCGGCAACCGCATGCTGGAGATCGTGCTGGACAACCTGGTCTGCGACCGCGCCGCGATCCTGAGGCGCGATCCGCACCGCGGTCTGTTCTCCATCGTCAACCGGCTGGGCTTCGGCCGGCCGCGCTTGGCCGACGACGTGCCGCTGGCGGAACCGCCGGAATTCTTCTTCACCTCGTCGCGCGAGGCCAGCGACGGCGTCGGCGTCGTGCTGACCGAGGCGCTGGGACTGCCTTTCGTGATCTGGGCCTACGATCCGGCCTCGGGTGTCGCCTTGCTGTTCGGCAACCGGATGGAGGCCAACGTCTCGCGTCCATTCGGCGCCGACGACCGGGAGATCGTCGAGGCGGCGCTGGGCGTTTTCGCCGACATCATGCAGCGGCGCCGGGTCGAGGAGGAGCTGCGCATCGCCAAGATCGCGGCGGAGGAAGCCAATTCGATCAAGGCGGCGTTCCTCGCCAACCTCAGCCATGAGCTGCGCACGCCACTGAACGCGATCATCGGCTTCTCGGAGATCATCCGCGACGAGCTCTACGGTTCGGCGCCGCAGGAGAAGTACCGGGAATACGCGTCCGACATCCACGAGAACGGCCAGCACCTGCTCAGTCTGATCCAGGACATCCTGGACTTCTCCCGGCTGCAATCGGGCCGCGCCACCCTGCGGGAGGAGTATGTCGACCTGAACCAGGCGGCGGCGGCGGCGCTGAGCGCGGTCGCTCCGCTGGCGGGTAGCCGCGGCGTCGAACTGACGGTCGGCATCCGGAGCGGCATGCCGGCGATCCACGCCGACCCCACCCGCATCCGGCAGATCCTGATCAACCTGGTCGGCAACGCGGTGAAATTCACGCCGTCGGGCGGGAGGATCGAGATCCGGGCCAACCTGACCGAGGACGGCGGCGCGATGCTCCAGGTGATCGACACCGGCATCGGCATGGCGGCGGAGGACATACCGCGCGCGCTGGAACCCTTCTGCCAGCTGGAAAACACCTATACCCGCAGGTTCGGCGGCACCGGTCTGGGCCTGCCGCTGTGCAAGACGCTGGCGGAACGCCATGGCGGATCGCTGGAGATCGAAAGCGCTGTGGGACAGGGCACCACGGTGACCGTCAGGCTGCCGAGGCAGCGGGTCGCGGATGGGTCGGCGTCGATGTTCTATCGCGCCTGACCCCTGAGGAAGTGGCCGGGGGTGGCCCTCCTGGCGGCCTGTCCCGCTTTTCGGGCGGCCGCCGTCGCGGCGATCCCGTTATATCTTGCTGGCGGTGCTCAGCGACGCGAGGTTCTCGTCGATCGCCTCGAACAAGCCCCAGGTCTCGATATAACCCAGCGGGAAGTTGGGGCAGCCACCGTCGACATCCTTCTGGCGGGCGTGGATGTAGTCGGTCCATTTGCGGGACGCCGGGCGGCGGTGGTGGAAGTCGTGGCAGGGCGCGTCACCGACCAGCACGAACACGCGGGAGAACAGGTGGACCGTCAGCATCGACGTCCACCAGCCACCCCAGGCGAACAAGCCACCCAGGCTGGCGGCGGACTGTTCGGGCACGGGAGCGCCGGGGAAGACGCCCGCGGTGGCCAGGCAGACGAAGGTCTTGCCGCGGGCGTCGATGACTTCCTGTTCCGGGAAACGGTGTTCGCACAAGGTCCGCAGCGCCGTGCCGATCTGGAGCAGGACCGTGACCGGCAGCAGCCAGGCGATCGTCAGCTCGACCCAGGCGTCCATCAGCCACGCCAAGTGGAACACGCCGCTCCAGGCGGCCCAGCCGATCAAGTTATGTCCGGTCGAATGCGACAGCAGGCATGACGAGACGCGGGCCAGCAGGAAACGCAGGTGGAAGAACGGGGAAACGAAGCTGATCAGCACCCGCCGCCACAGCACCGATTTCGCCAATCCCGGACGGAGGCCGGCCAGATTCATCACGAACTGGGTGAATTCATCCTCGTGGGTCAGCAGCTTGTTGGGGCTGTGATGCAGCATGTGCTCGTGCTGGTAGACGTCGAAGTGCTTCATCAGCAGCAGGATCGAGATGGTCTCGCCAACCAGCCGGTTGGTTTCCCGTTTACGGAACACCGTCCCGTGGGAGCAATGGTGGAAGACCACCGCCTGAAGTTTTCCCATGCCCGATGCCGACAGGATCAGAAGGAAAGGCAAGGACGCCAGCCAGAGGCCGCCGAGCCGCAGGGTGAGTAGGCTGAGGGCCACGCCGAGGCCGAGGGCGCCGAACGCCGTCACCACATGGTAATGGGCGCTTCGCGACCGGGCTTCCTCACCAGGAGCGGGCCGCGCCGTCAGCCAAGTTAGAAATGGCTGAAGAAACGCTGGCAGCCGGCTGGACATGCCGGCTCGAACATTGGTGGGGTCATAGTCCACCTTTACTTTCGTCTTATCGGCGTCGGAAACTTGGCGGTCAAATGTAGCAATGGACATCCCATTTCTCCTTTGGGGGTGGGTCCTATTGCTACAGATAATCCGCTATAAGGTTCGATTGCTACATTTGAACTATTAAAACTGGATTTTTAAGGTTATTGTATACGTTATGTTCTTACTGTCACGTAATTGCCTAATTCGCGACCAAGAAATATTGTTATTTTATTCTGTTTTTCGACAGTCCCAATTGTTGCGTCAGCCAGCGAACGGTGGGATCGCCATACCGGTGACTCCGGCTCCAGTGATCGCGATCAGGCGGCCGGCCAGCGGATCGGGTGGGTCACCAGCGCGCTGGAGCGATGTCACATGGATGACATCCAGCGCTCGACCGCCAAACGCGATCTTGGTTGGGTTCCTGACCGGCACCTTGATGGTTCGATCGACCTTGCCCGTGGGGGTGAAGCGGACCAGTTCGCCGCCGCCGATCCCCGCCATCCAGTAGCAGCCGTCGGCGTCGCAGGCCCCGCCATCCGGTCGTCCCGCCATGTCCCTGGTGTCGACGAAGACGCGGCGGTTCGACGGCACGCCGGCGTCCAGGTCGTAGTCGAATGCCCAGATCGTCCTGACCTTCGCGTTGCTGTCGGACAGGTAGAGCGTCCGCCCGTCGGGGCTGAAGGCGAGTCCGTTGGTCGTCCAGAAGCCGTCGATCATCCGATGGCATCCGAGATCCGCGTCCAGCCGATAGAACGCCCCTTCCGGCTTCTCGGCCGGAGCTCCCATCCGCATGGTTCCACCCCAGAAACGCCCCTTGGCGTCGGTGGTGCCGTCGTTGAACCGGTTGTCCGGCTTGTCCGCCTCGGGATCCAGCAGTCGGATCAGCTCGCCGGTCGTCGGGTTGAAGTTGGCGAAGCCGTTGCGCAAGCCCAGCAGGACCCGGTTGTCGGTCCGCGTCGCGATGCAGCCGATCTCCTCCGGCATCGGCCAGCTTTCATCCTGGCCGGTGGAGGGGTCGAAGCGGTGCAGCGCGCGGCCGTCGATATCGACCCAGTACAGCTTCTGTTCGACGGCGGACCACATCGGGCTTTCGCCGAGCTTGGCCGGCTCGCTGACGACGGTCTCGATATCCATGGGGGAACTCCCGGGGGGTCAGCCGCTTGTTACGATTGAAAGCTAACGTTTATCAATAGACGATTCGGCTGACAACCCGGTATGGGCCGGGCTGGGCCGGTTTGGACCGACCTCCGGAAGGTCGGCGCGGGAAACCGCGGGACGGCGGTTGACCAGGTATATCCCGAAGCAGACAAGCGCCATCGCGGCCACCATGGTGGCGCTGATCCGCTCGTCCAGCAAGAGGCCACCCGCCAAAACCCCGAACAGGGGCGTCAGGAACGAGAAGGCGGCCAGCTTGCCCGCCGGATAGCGGCCGATCATCCAGAACCAGGCGAGGTAGGTGAGGAACGCCACCACCACGCTCTGGTAGAGCATGGACCCCACCACGGTGCCGGTCAGCGCCGTGACGCCGCTCTCGCCCAGCGCCAGCGAGATCGGCGGCAGGGTCAGCGACGAGACGCCGAGCTGATAGGACAGCACCTTGTTGGCGCTCAGACGGGCTAGGCGCGACGCCTTGATCAGCACCGTCGTGGCTCCCCAGAGGACGGCCGCCACCAGCACCATGGCGTCGCCGGCCAGTTCCCGCGAGGTCGGCAGGCTCAAGCCGTCCGCGAAGGCGGCGACCACGCCCCCGAAGGCGCACAACAGCCCGATCGCCTGGACCGGGCGCATCCGCTCGCCCGGAACGAACAGATGGGCGCCGAGCGCCACCACGAAGGGGGAGGTGTAGAGGAAGATGACGCCGCGCGACGCGGTGGTGAAGGTCATGCCGGAGTAGAGCAGCAGGAATTCCCCCGCGAACAGGCCACCGGCGGCCAGACCGAGCCACAGGGAGCCGTCGCGCTCGAACAGTCTGACGCCGCGCCACCACGACCACGCCCAGACCAGCGCCAGCGAGATGGCCGAGCGGATGCCGCCTTGCAGGGCGGGGGAGATGCCCTCGTTGGCGAGTTTGATGGCGACCTGTTGCAGACCCCAGATCAGGCACATGAGCGTCAGCAGCGCCATGGCGCCGCTGGTCAGCTCGGTCTTCCGTTCGATCGGTGCCAACTGTCTCAGTCCGCCTCGACCCGCCGGGGAACGAGCAGCACGGCGGTGAAGCGCTGCACCACCTCGTCCTTCTGGTTATGGGTCAGGGTCCGCATCCGAACCGTGCCGCGGCCGGGCCGCGTCTCCGAGGGGCGGACCTCCAGGACCTCGCTCTCGGTCCGCAGCGTGTCGCCCGGCCGGACCGGCTTCGGCCACGCCAGTTCCTCGACGCCCAGACCGACGAAGCCGCCGGAGAAGCGCCCCTCGCCATCGACGATCATCCGCATGGTCAGCGCCGCGGTGTGCCAGCCGCTGGCCGCCAGACCCGCGAACACGGTCTCCCGGGCGGCGTCGGGATCCAGATGGAACGGCTGCGGATCGAACCGACCGGCGAATTCCCGGATGTCCGCCTCGGTCACCTCCAGCGGACCGCCGGCGAAGCGGTCGCCGGCCTTGATGTCGTCCAGCATGCGCATGTGGTCGCCCACTCCCTCGCGTTTCTTATTCACACGTTTCTTATCCAGCCGCCATCAGGCGGCTTCCTCGGCCACCCTGACCGGCGGGTTCGGTGCCCGGCCGATCATCAGCGACATGCCCGCCGCCACCAGACAGGCGAGCCCCGCCAGCAGGAAGGCTTCCAGATAGCCGTCCATGGCGGTGCGCAGCACGCCGGCGCCGAACGCGGCGGTGGCGGCGCCCAATTGGTGGCCGGTGAAGATCCAGCCGAACATCATCGGCGCTTTTTCCCGTCCGAACGCGTTGGTGGCGAGGCGGACCGTCGGCGGCACGGTCGCGATCCAGTCCAGTCCGTAGAAGACGGCGAACAGCGACAGGCCGAGGAACGACAGGTCCAGCGCGAACGGCAGCCACAGCAGCGACAGGCCGCGCAGCGCGTAATACCACGCCAGCAGATAACGGTTGTTGTAGCGGTCCGACAGCCAGCCGCTCAAGGTCGTTCCGAACAGATCGAAGATGCCCATCATGGCGAGCAGTCCGGCGGCCCGGATCTCCGGGATGCCGGCGTCGATGCAGGCCGCGATCAGGTGGGTCCCGATCAACCCGTTGGTGCTGAGGCCGCAGATGAAGAAGGTGCCGAACAGCAGCCAGAAATCCTTGTGGCGCATCCCCTCCATCAGCGCGCCGATCGCGTTGGCGAACGGGTTGCCGGTGCTGGGGGTGGGGGCCGACTCGATCTCCGTCTTGCCGAACGGGGCCAGTCCGACATCGCGCGGCCGCTCGCGCATCAGGAGCAGCACCGCCGGGATGATGGCGATGGCGACGGCGCCGACCCCCATCACCGCGATCCGCCAGCCGACCTCCTGGACGACCATCGCCAGCAGTGGCAGGAACAGGAGCTGTCCGGTCGCCGTGCTGGCGGTCAGCATGCCCATCACCAAACCGCGCCGCTCGGAGAACCAGCGGTTGACCACGGTGGCGCCCAGCACCAAGGCCGTCATGCCGGTGCCCGTGCCGACCACGACACCCCACAGCAGCACCAGCTGCCAGGGCGCGGTCATCAGCGGCGTCGCCGCGATGCCGGCCGCCACCAGCACCAGCGACAGCACGATCGTGGTCCGGATGCCCAGGCGGTCCATGAACGCCGCGGCGAACGGTCCCATCAGCCCGTACAGCACGAGATTGACCGCCACCGCGAACGAGATGGTCGCGCGGCTCCAGCCGAACTCCTGCTCGACCGGGACGATCAGGATGCTCGGCATCGATCGGATGCCCGCCGCCACCAGCAGCGTCAGGAAGGTGATGCCCGCGACATACCAGCCGTAGTGGATCGGGCCACGCGCCAGCCGGGACGAGAGCCGGGAGGAAGGCCCGGATGAGGGAACAGACATCTTAACAGGCTCCGGAGAGGAAGAACTGTTGCGATGATAGAGACCCTTCTGTATCATCTGTCAATCGGTTAAAACGAATGGGCATCCATGCGCGATCCTGCGACCAAATCGGCCCGAGACCGCGTTCTCGACGCGGCGGCGGAGCTTTTCTACCGCGATGGCATCCGGGCGGTCGGCGTCGACGCCGTGATCGCCCATTCCGGCGTCGCCAAGATGAGCCTCTACCGCAACTTCGCCGGCAAGGACGAACTCGTCGCCGCATACCTGGAATACCGTGACCGGCTGTACTGGGAATGGTGGGACGGCGTCATGGCGCGTCATCCGGGCGACCCGCGCGCCCAGATCCGGGCGCTGTTCGCCGCCGTCGCCAAACGGACGACCAGCGCCAGCTATCGCGGCTGTCCCTTCATCAACACGGCGGTCGAGTTTCCCGACCCCGACCATCCCGGCCATGTCGCGGCCAAGGCGAACAAGCGCGAGCTGAGGAACCGCCTGCGCGGGCTGGCCTTGGCGGTTGGCGCCGCCGATCTCGACCTGCTGGCCGACCAACTTCACCTGTTGCTGGACGGCGCCTACACGAGCGGCCAGACCTTGGGAGCCGAAGGCGTCGGCCACGCGGCGCCCGCCGCGGCCGAGGCCCTGGTCGAGGCGGCGGTGGCGGTCCTCTCGACCAGGGCCACTTAACTATAAATCAATGAAAGCGCTGTAGTTATCCTCCCAGGCGCCTGTCCGGCGCGGGTCCGGTTTCATGGACGATGATCTCGGGGAGGGTGACGAGTTTGGATGGCTGGCCTGCTTGACCACCTGTCCAGTCTGTTTTCCCGCCGCCGTGGCGTTCCCCCCGCCGAGACGGGGCGGGAAACGGCCTCAGTCGCGGCCTCGCGCCTTGGCGTCAGCGGACGCCCTCCCATACAACAGCGGGTAGCCGAGGCGACCAACACGACGGGCGGCGGAAAGGGCGACGCCATTGGCGACCTCCGCCGCGCCATGGCCGCCGCCGATCAGCGCCAAGCCCGCACCGACGCCGATGCCTCGCTGCTGCTGTCCGTGCTGCTGTCCAAGGGTCATGGCCTCAACCGCACCCAGGCGGTCCAGTTGCACGAGGACCTGATGCGCGGCTGCCTATGCGAGGAGGACCGCAAGAAGCTGCGCGTTCTGTACAAGACCATCCATGGCCGCGAGTTCAGCTATCGGATCCCGGCCCCGGCCTTCGATTAGCGGTCTTCGATTAACCTTGAGGCTGAGACTCGAATGAGCCTGTGACAATCCAGTCGTTCGAGCGTTTCCATCGCCCATGAGCCAGATCGAGACCAAACGGGCGGAATCACCGCCCACGACCACGTCCCCGGCCACGCCAACCCCCGCGGCGCCGCAGCCTCAGCCGGTGGTGGGCGCGCCCGTGACCTGGAGCCCCTGGATCGTGAGGTCGGCGGTCCTGGGGCTGGCGTTCGTGCTGGTCATCGCCTTCTTCACCCGCTGGGACCTGTGGGTCGGGTCGAACATCCACCAATCGACCAACGACGCCTATCTCCAGTCCGACGTGACGCCGATCGCGGCGCAGGTGACCGGCGTGATCCGCTTGGTTCCGGTCGGCGATTTCCAGCGGGTCAAGGCCGGCGACGTGCTGGCCGAGATCGCCGACTTCGATTATCAGGCCAAGGTCGCGCAAGCCCAGGCCGCGCTGAACGCCGCCATCGCCGAGATCGCGTCGCTGGAAAGCCAGAAGCGCGTGCAGCGAACTCTGATCGACCAAGCCATCGCCAACGTCAAGGGCTTCGAGGCGGACGCTTGGCGCACCAGGCTGGAACAGGAGCGTCAGCTGGAGTTGGCCGACAACCGGCTGGCGGGGACGCCGCAAGCCCTTCAGCAGGCCCAGGCGGCGGCGCAGCGGGCGGACGCCGCGCTCCAGGCCAGCCACGCCCAGGTCGATCAGCAGAAGGCACTGCTCGACGGGATCGACGCCCAGCAACGGCAGGCGGAGGCGAACCGTCAGCAGCAGGAGGCCGCCCTGGCCCTGGCTCGGATCAATCTCGGCTACACCCGAATCACCGCGCCCGCCGATGGCGTGGTCGGACAGCGGCAGGTCCGCCCCGGCCAATACGTGGCGGCCGGCAGTCAGATCATCACCTTGGTGCCGCTGCCCACCGTCTGGGCAGTCGCCAATTACAAGGAAACTCAGTTGACCCGCATCCGCGTCGGCCAGCCGGCGACGGTCAAGGTCGACGCCTATCCCGACGCGGTGCTGACGGGCAGGGTCGATTCCTACTCCCCGGCCAGCGGCAGCCAATTCGCCCTGCTGCCGCCGGAGAACGCGACCGGCAACTTCACCAAGGTCGTCCAGCGCATCCCGGTCAAGATCGTCCTCGACCGGCCGAACCCGGTGGAGGACCTGTTGCGGCCGGGCATGTCGGTGGTCGTCACCATCGACACCACCGAGGCCCCCACCAACGCCTCGCCGGCGGGAGCGGTCCGGTGACGGCGCTTGGCGGTCGCCTGCTCCCCTTGCTGGGCTTCCGCCGGACGACGACGGCGCCCGCCGTTTCCCATCACCCGATCATCGGCATCCTGGGCGTCCTGCTGGGAGCCATCATCTCGACCCTTACCGCCCGCATCACCGCGTTCGGATTGGCCGACATCCGGGGCGCCATCCACGCCGGCTTCGACGAGGGGGCGTGGATCACCACCTCGTACACGGTGGCCCAGATGCTGGTGGCACCGGCCTCGGCCTTCCTGGGCGCGGTGTTCGGCCCGCGCCGCGTGCTCCTGATCTCGTCGGCGACCTACGGCCTGGCGGCGCTGGCCCTGCCGCTGACGGGAAACCTGTCCGGCGTGCTGGCCTGCCAAGTGCTGGCCGGGCTGTCATCGGGCACCTTCATTCCGCTGACCATCGGCTTCATCGTCCGCAACCTGCCGCCGCGATACGTGGTCTACGGCATCGCCATCTACGCCATGAACGTGGAGCTGTCGCTGAACGTGTCGGCGTCGGTGGAAGGCTGGGTCATCGACCATCTCGGCTGGCACTGGCTGTTCTGGGACACGGCCCTGCTGGCGCCCCTGATGTGGCTCTGCGTCTATCACGGCATGCCGCGCGAGCCGACCAACCGCGACCTGCTGAGGGGGGCGGACTGGTGGGGGATCGCCTATGCCAGCATCGGCTTCGCGCTGATCTACGCCGCCCTCGACCAGGGCAACCGCCTGGACTGGCTGAACTCCGGGTTGATCACCGGGATGCTGCTGGCTGGCGGCGTGCTGATCGTCGCCTTCGTCATCCAGGAACTGACCTGTCCCAACCCCTGGATCACGCTGAGCGTCATCTTCCGGGGCAACATACCGCTTCTGTGCCTGCTGCTGATCCTGCTGCGGCTGGTCATGCTGTCGACCGCCTTCCTCATCCCGCAATACCTGATCACCGTCCACAACTATCGCGCATTGGACGTTGGCGACACCTTGCTGCTGATCGCGGTGCCGCAGTTCCTGCTGGCTCCCCTGGTCGGCACCCTGCTGCGCCACGTCGACGCCCGGGTCATGATGGCGATCGGGTTCGCGGCCGTGGGCTTGGCCTGCCTGATGGCGTCGCGCCTGACGGCGGACTGGATCAGCTCCGATTTCCTGCCGTCGCAGATGCTCCAGGCCTTCGGCCAGTCCTTCGCGATGACCTCGCTTATCTTCTTCAACATCAAGAACCTGGCTCCCGCCCATATCCTGACGCTGGGGGCCGTGTTGCAGACCTCCCGCCTGCTGGGTGGCGAGATCGGCGCCGCCTTCATGCAGACCTTCGTCCGCGTCCGCGAGCAGTTCCACTCCTTCTCGCTCGGCATGAACGTCCAGGGAGCGGACCCCGACACCATCCACCGCCTGGCCGGCTACACCGCCCGCGTCGCCTCCCGCTCGGTCGGAAACCCCGAGGCGTCGGAGCGGGCGCTGTCCCTGCTGGGCTCGCTGGTCCGCGGCCAAGCCTATGTGCTGGCCTATATCGACGGCTTCCTGGTGATCGGCTGGGTCATCATCGGCGGGCTGGTCCTGGTGGCGCTGCTGAAGCCGGCGCCGCCGCCATGATTGTGGATGCGACCCGCCGTCGAGCGGAACGGCTCAGCCGCCTCACGGATCCTTTCGGGGGCCAGCATCGTGCCCACCATCGCCAGACTCCCCGGTTGTGGCGTCCTCCGCCTCAACAGGTGAAACGACGTGCGGTTTCGCCGACAGCGATTCGGCCAGGAATCGGATGGCGTCCTCGCTTGCGTCCAGGAATTCGATGTGGACGACGCCGGTCTCGTGATCGATCCGGTGGATGAGCCCCTGGATCACCATCACCGCGAGGGTCTTCTCGCTGTGGATGCCCAAGGCCACGTTGTCGCCGTCGTTCAGATCCTCCGCCGGCTCGCGCAGGCGGACACCCGCTCCCTTGACCGACCAGTCGATCACCTGGGCCGGGTGGCGGCCTAGGAGGAGGGGATAATGGTCGCCGGGAAACCTTTGGTACCTGCGTCGTTCAGTGTGGTCTTCGCTCATGGTCCTCTCCGTCACCGCTCCCACGGTTGGCTTGTCATGGATTCGGTCGTCATCATTGGCCGGCATCCCGGTCGGGCAAGCGTAAGTCGATCGCTCCCCGGAAGTCGGCGTTCTTGAAGTCGGCCTCCCGCAGGTCGGCCATGGTCATCACCGCGTCGGTCAGGTCGGCTTTCTGGAGTTGGGCCTTCCGCAGGTTGATCTGCGTCAGGTCGCTGTCGTTCAGGCGGGCGCCTGTAAGGTCGGCGTTGACGGCGGTGACCCTGACCATGCGCGCCTTGATGAAGTTGGTCGACCAACCCTGGCCGCCCCTCAATTCCATCGGACAGGCCACCGCGTTTGTCAAGTTGGCGTCGTTCAGGGTCGCCCGTTCCAGGCAGGCGCCCCGCAGGTCGGCGCCGGTCAGGTTGGCGCCGCGCAGATCGGCCATCGACAGGTCGGCCATGGCGAGCACCGTGCCGGACAGGTTGGCACCCTTCAGCACGGCCTGACGCAGCACCGCCGCCGACAGGTTCAGGTTGGACAGGTCGAGATCGCGCAGGTCCAGCGCCGACAACTGGCCCCGCTTGCCCTTGCGGCCATTGCTGAGGATCCATTCCCGGTGCTGGCGCAGCGTTTCGCCGACCACACCCTGGACATCATCCAGCTGCCGGACCATGTCGGTGCCCGACAAGTTGGCGAGCGACAGGTCGACCTCGTCCAGCAGCGCTCCCAGCAGGCTGGCGTTGGACAGGTTGCTGTCGCGCAGCACCGCGCGCGTCAGGATGGCGCCGTCCAGCTTGGCGCCCGACAGGTTCGCCCCGGACAGGTCGGCACCCTCCAGATCGGCTCCGGTCAGGTCCGACCCGCTGAGGTCGGCGCGGACGAACACCGCGTTCTTCAGGTTGGTGTCGCGCAGGTCGGCCTGGATGATGAAGGCGTTGGACAGCTTGGCCGACTGGAACACCGCGCGCGTCATCGTCGCCTGCGAGATGTCGGCGAAGCTGTCGCCCGCCTTCATCGGCGCCAGCTCGCCGTTCTTGCTCCGCACCAGATAGCCGTCGCGCAGGTCGGATTCGATCAGGATCGCCCGCACCATGATGGCGCCCCGGAAGACCGCGCCGCGCAGGTCCGCCTGCGTCAGGTTGACGCGGGCGAGGTTGGCGTTCTGGAGGTCGGCGCCGAATAGGCAGGCGCCCTGGAGGTCGGCACCCTGGAGGTCGGCTCCCGTCAGCCGGGCTCCGGTCAGGTCGGCGCCCATCAGCTTGCGGCCGGCCAGATTGACGTGGGACAGGTCGAGGAGCTTCAGCGCCGCCCGGGCTCCACCGCGTTGTCCCGCGAGATAGCGCTGGTGCATGTCCAGCAGGCGGTCAAGTTCCCCGGCCGGGATCTTCCGGTAGTCGAAATCCAGGCTGTCACTTCTCGATGGACTGACCATGCTGGCGATGACACTTTCCGGCGCGCTGATACGGCGATCGAACACATTTCCCTATGTTTTCTAACAATGTCCCGCATTCATTAAGAACCGCTTTATGGAATTTTAAGGCGGGTGGTAGGGGGCCGTCTCACTTGACGCACTGATCCAGCCCATCCCGTTCCACGATCGACATGCGCTGCTGGATCACCCCCGCGCGGCCGGAGATGTAGCGGGTTGGCTTGTCCGGTGACCAGCGCAGCGGATTGGGCAGGACCGCCGCCATCAGCGCGGCCTCGCGGCGGGTCAGGTTAGCCGCCGACTTACCGAAGAAGGCGCGGGCCGCCGCCTCGGCGCCATAGATGCCGTCGCCCCATTCGATGATGTTGAGATAAACCTCCATGATCCGGTTTTTCGGCCAGATCAGCTCCATCCAGAGCGTGAACCACGCCTCCATGCCTTTCCGCACGTATGTGCGGTCCTGCCACAGCCAGGCGTTCTTGGCGGTCTGCATGGAGATCGTGCTGCCGCCGCGCAGGCGGGCGCCCGCCATGTTGCCCTGCCAGGCCTGACGCATCGATTCCCAATCGAACCCCGCGTGGCTGCAGAAAAGGCTGTCCTCGGACGCGATCACGGCCTGGGGCAGGGTGTCCGAGATGGCGCCAAGGCCTTGCCAGTCCTTGTCGATCCCCGAACCCCCGATGGCGCGGATCAGCATCAGCGGCGTGCCGGGCGGCGGCACCACGCGGTACAGGACGATCCAGCCGATCGACACCGCCGCGAGCCCCAATCCCAGGGCCAGGATGAACCGGATGAGCCATTGTCCATTCAGGCGCCCATTCACGCGGCGGGACGGGGCGGATGACGCGCGTCGCGCCCTGGGAGCGGGACTGGGGGAAGCGGGGCCGGGGGACATGGGGCCTTTCGGACGGCGACGGGTCCATCATCATAACCGTCCCGGAGGGTGAGGCAACCTCCGCCTGTTCCGCTCGCGCGGGAGCCTCCGTCCTCCTATACTGCCGCCGACATGGACATCGTTCAATTTCCAGCGCCGTCGCGGCGCCTGCTGTTGCCGGACGTGCCGGCGCTCGTCGCCGGCGCGCGCCGGGCCGTCTGGCTGACCGCCGACGGCGAGGTCGAGACCATCGACCTGGACGAGGCGCGGCGGCGGCTCCAGCGCGACACGCTGCTGGTCTGCCACGCCCGATCGCTCGCCCGGCGGCTCAACATCGACCGGTTCGTGGCGCTCGACGTGCTGGAACTGTACGCCTTCGTCCATCCCGCCCGCTTCGTCGTCCCGACCCCGCGTGGGCTGGCCGAGGCGCTGGGCCTGCCGCGTCCCGATGGCGCCGAGGACGACGCGCTGACACTGATCCGCGCCACCAGCCAATTGCTGACCGACTTGACCGATCCCGAGCGGGAGGAGAAGTCGGACCCGGTCGCCATCGCGTGGTTCATGGGTGTCGGCGGTCAGGGCTATTCCTGGAACTGGGCGCCCTTCGTGCTATCGGCCCTGGGCGTTCCCAACGGCCCACCCGGCGGCCGGGCTCTTGGCGCGTTCCAGGTCTGGAAGCGCATGGCGGAATGGGAGGATGGCCCGCCGGAGCCGCCGCCTGGCCAGATCCCCGTCCACGCCAACGACGCGCGCCGCCGGCTGTCCGACCTGCTCCAGTCCGGCATGCGCGGCGGCAAGGCGGCCGAGCCGCGGCCGCAGCAGTCGGACTACGCCAGCGCCGTCAGCACCGCCTTCACGCCGCGCAACCATCCGGGAACGCCCAACCTTGTGCTGGCCGAGGCGGGGACCGGCGTCGGCAAGACGCTGGGCTATCTGGCGCCCGCCAGCCTCTGGGCGGAAGTCAACCGCGGTCCCGTCTGGATCTCCACATATACCCGCAACCTCCAGCACCAGATCGACGGCGAACTCGACCGGCTGCACGCCGATCCCGCGGTCAAGGCGCGGAAGGTCGTGCTGCGGAAGGGCCGCGAGAACTACCTGTGCCTGCTGAACCTGGAGGAGGCCATCGCCAGCCTGCCGTCCCAGCCGGTCTTCGCCACGGCGCTGGGGCTGATGGTCCGCTGGGTCGCGGCGACCCGCGACGGCGACATGCAAGGCGGCGATTTCCCGGGATGGCTGCCCGATCTGGTCGGGCGAGCCAGGACCGTCACCTTGGCCGACCGGCGCGGCGAGTGCATCTACTCCGCCTGTCAGCACTATCGCAAATGCTTCATCGAGAACACGATCCGTCGCGCCCGCAAGGCCGACATCGTGATCGCCAACCACGCGCTGGTGATGATCCAGGCGGCATTGGGCGGCGAGGACACGGCGGCCCCGACGCGCTATGTCTTCGACGAGGGACACCATGTCTTCGACGCCGCCGACAGTGCCTTCGCCGGCCACTTGACCGCCCTGGAGACCTCGGAACTGCGCCGCTGGCTGCTGGGGGCCGAGGGGGGGCGAAGCAGCCGCGCCCGCGGCCTCAAGCGCCGGGTCGAGGATCTCGTCGCGGGCGACGACGAGGGCGCCGCCCTGGTCGACGAGGTCGTGATGGCGGCCAGGGCCCTGCCGGGCGAGGGCTGGGCCAACCGCATGAAGGACCAGATGGGAACCGGCGCCGCCGAGGCGTTCCTGCTGATGGTCCACCGACAGGTCCACACCCGCGCCCATGGCCGCGACAGCTTCTATAGCCTGGAGACCGAGACGGCGGAGCCGGTCGACGGGCTGGTCGCGGCGGCCGACGAGTTGGAGAAGGCGCTGGGACGGCTCCAGCATCCGCTCGAGGAACTGGCCAAACGGCTCACCGCCCGGCTCGACAACGAGGCGGCGGAACTGGACAGCGACACCCGCCGACGGATCGAGGCGATTTGCCGGAGCCTCCAGCGTCGCGGCGGCGTGACGCTCAAGGGCTGGCGCGACATGCTGAAAGCGGTCGGCCAGCCGACGCCCAGCGGTTTCGTCGATTGGTACGGCATCGAGCGGCAGGACGGCCGCGACCTCGATATCGGCATGTACCGCCACTACATCGACCCAACCATCCCGTTCGTCGCCACGGTGGGAGCGCAGGCCCACGGAATGGTGGTGACCTCGGCCACCCTGACGGATGGCACCGGCGACGTGGAACAGGACTGGCTGGCCGCCTCGGTCCGGACAGGCGCCGTCCACATGGCGTGGCCGGCGCTCCGCGCCAGCGTGCCGTCGCCGTTCGACTATCCGGCGCGGACCCGGGTGATGGTGGTCACCGACGTGCGGAAGGACGATCTGGTCCAGGTCGCCGCGGCCTATCGCGAGCTGTTCCTGGCGGCGGGCGGTGGCGGGCTGGGTCTGTTCACCGCGATCAGCCGGCTCCGCGCCGTGCATCAGCGGATCGCCGAACCGCTGGAGATGGCCGGGCTGCCGCTTTACGGCCAGCATGTCGACGGGCTGGACGTCTCAACCCTGATCGACATCTTCCGGGGCGAGGAGCAGGCCTGCCTGCTGGGGACCGACGCGGTGCGCGACGGCGTCGACGTGCCCGGCCGCTCGCTCCGTCTGATCGTGTTCGACCGCGTGCCGTGGCCCCGGCCGGACATCCTCCACCGCGCCCGGCGCGACGCTTTCGGCGCCAAGCGATACGACGACATGATCACCCGTCTGCGGTTGAAGCAGGCGTTTGGCCGGCTGGTCCGCCGGGCCGACGACATGGGCGTCTTCGTGCTGCTCGACCCGATGATGCCGTCTCGGCTGGCCGGCGCCTTCCCCGAGGGCGTCGAGTTGCGCCGCGTCGGCTTGGCCGAGGCGGTCCGGGTGACGCGCGATTTCCTGGCGCCGCCACCTTCCGACGGACAGCCGCCGGCGGAGCCGCGGTTACTGGAAGCGAAGCCGGAAGACTGATCCGCCCAGTGGTGATTTGCCGAACTCGGCGGTGCCATCCAGCTGGGTCGCCAGCGATCGTATGATCTGCATGCCGAGCCCGGTGCCGAGCGCCGGGTCGAAACCGTCCGGCAGGCCGACGCCATCGTCCTCGATCGTCAGCTCGCGTCCGCCATCGACCTCGCGCAGCGTGATCCGCAGCAGTCCGTCACGTCCCTGCGGAAAGGCGTGCTTATAGGCGTTGGACATGACCTCGTTGACGATCAGGCAGAGGGGAATGGCCATGTTCAGCGGAAACCAGGCGTCCCCGACATCGATCTCCAGCCGGACCTGGGTTTCCGAGCCATAGGCGCTCCGCAGGTTGTCGGCCAGCTGGCCGAGATACTGGGCGAAATCGACGTCGGTCAGCTCCTTCGAACTGTAGAGCAGGTGGTGCACCAGGCTCATGGCGTGGACGCGGTCCACGCTCTTCTGGAGCGACAGCTTGGTTTCCGCGTCGGGCGAGCGGGCGGCCTGCAACCTCAGCAGCGACGTGATGACCTGGAGGTTGTTCTTGACCCGATGGTGGACCTCCTGGAACAGCGTTTCCAATTGCTCGTTCGCCTGGGTCAGTTGCCGGGTTCGTTCCTCCACCCGCCGTTCCAGCGTCAGCTTGGCGGCGCGGTCGGCTTCGGCCTGCCGCACCGCCATCATGGTCAGGGGCCACAGGGCCATGCCGGCCGCGCCGGCCAACACCCAGTAGATCCAGATCTCCGCCAGCCAAGCGCTGGTGATGTGCCCGGCGGGAACGGCGACGCTGACGTGGAGTGGCAATCTGTCGGCCTTGTGATAGGCATGGATCGGGGTCGTCCAATCGAAGACTCCCGCCGGCCCGCTCAACCCCGAGGCCGTGTCCGGAGGGATCTCCAAGGCGGGCAAGGGTTCCGGATCGCCCAGCTGGACGCGGGTCAGGACTCCGCCATCTACGGCGCGTACGAGACTGATCGCGGGGTCCAGCCGCAGGTTCAGCGAACCGTAGAAGGCCGAGAAGAACGTCAGGTCGATGGTCAGGGAGACGACGCCGCGCAAGGCGCCATCCGGAGCCGAAAGCCGCCGGCTGAGCAGGAAGGTCGGCTGGCCGGTGACCCTGCCGATGATCAACTCGCCGACATACAATTCGCTGTTGGGCCGGCGGTGGGCGATGAAGGAATCGCGGTCGCTGGCGTTGCTGGGCGGGGTCGGCATCGACACCGTGCTCATGCGCAGCTGGCCAGTGCTGTCGTTCAGCCAGATGTTGTCGACATAGGGCAGACGGTCGGTCAGCGCGCGCATCCGATCCCAGAGCGCTTGGTCGGTGGCGATCTGGTCCCAGTTCATCCGCTCCACGGCGCTGGTGGTCTCGCGCAGCGCCAAGTCCGACGCCTCGAACAGCCGCGTCGCGTGGTCGGCCAGGAAGAACGCGGCGTTGCTGGTGGTCCGCTCGGCCTCCAGCACGAGGTTTCGCCGGGTGTCGTAGATCAGCCACGTCACCGCGGTGACGATGGCGACCAGCGCGAATATGCTGAGATTGATGGCGCTGGCGGTGCCGCTCGAATTGAACGGCCACCAGCGGCGTCCCAACCCGGCCCACGCCGCCGGACCCGTCGAGGACGGTCGCCCGCCGGGTTTGGATCCTGGGCGGTTTGGCGAGGTTGCGGGCAGTCGAAGGCTCCGATCGTCTGGTGGATATGATCTTGCGATACCTCGAGACTACCGGAACGCACACCCGCTTGACGATGTTTATCGGCGTCCTTCCAGCGAATGGCATACATCGCGCGGCATCCCGCCAGCACCTTCGAGTCCGCGTCAAGACCCTTGAAGTCGCGCGGTGGCGCGGGCACATTCCGGCGGCACAGACCCGACAAGGCAGATCATGATCGACCACCATACCGCGCTGATCTACACCATGGTGATGGTGTCCGCTTCCGACGCCGACATGACGGACGCGGAACTGAACACGATCAGCGAGACGGTCCGCTATCTACCCGTGTTCCGTGACTTCGATCCCGGCCGCATGACCGAGATCACCGCCGACTGCACCGAGTTGCTGGGCCAGCGCGACGGGTTGGACGCCGCCTTGGCCGAGATCAAGCGCGGCCTGCCGGCCAAGCTGCGCGAGACCGCCTACGCCGTCGCCTGCGACGTGGCCGCCGCCGACGGCTATACGACCCAGGAGGAGCTGCGGCTGCTGGAATTGCTGCGCGACAGCCTGGAGATCGACCGGCTCAACGCCGCCGCGATCGAGCGCGGCGCCCGCGCCCGGCACATGGTGCTTTGAAGGGTGTCAACCCAAGTGGATCACTTCGGCTGTTCGGTGGGCTCGTTGGCGTCGGGGACCTTGGCGCGGTCCTCCACATCCTGTTCCGACTCCTCCGGCCGCGATTGCCCGCCTTGGCGTGTCTCGCGCGCCACGTCGTTGCCTTGGACGTTTGTCGGGTTCTTCCTCAGCTGATCGACCGCGTTCCGGACTTTGTCCCCATTGTTTTCGCCGATCGGATCGGGTGACCGGGTGCCCTGAGGGGTCGAGCCCGGCTCCAGGCTGCGCGTGACGGCGGGGTCCTCCGTCAGTGTTTCCTTCTTGATCCCCTGGGCGCCGGCCGAGGCCGCGGCCACCGCCAGCATGACGGCGCCAACCATGATCGGCATCACGTGCAAGATGTTGATCCTTTCAAATTCACCGCGGCGTTTCTTCGCCGTGGTCATGATCGCGGCGACCGTTTCGTCGTCGTTTCCCATTGATCTCCGCCGAGGCTCAACAATCTTGTCTGAGTTTGGTTTCTTATGTATGCGAAGGTGACACTTTCCCCATGCGGGCGTGTTGAGCAGCCCAAAGGGGCCATTCCGCCCGACGTGGCGGAGGGAAAATAGAGGACGGCCGAGAGATGGCATCAGAAGACGGAAAAGCTGGGATCGGCGGGGTCGAGCGCCGCGATTTCCTCAAGGTGGTCGGTCTGGCCGGCACGGCCGCGGCGGTCGCCGTGCCGCTGGCCGCGACCGGTGCGGTGGCCGAGGAAAGCCAGGATGAGCGCGTCAAGGCGCGTTATCAGGAAACCGATCACGTCAAGCAGTTCTACGCGCTGAACCGGCTCTAGCGCGGTTCCAGGAGGAAAGACGTCAATGCTGGTCAAGAGACGCTCGGGAACCGCCCAACGCACGTCCCTCGCCGCCACGGTGGCGGCTTCCACCATCGCGGGCACGGGTCAGATCGACCGCCGCGGATTCCTGCGGAATTCCGGTCTGGCCGCCGGCGGCATGGCGGCGCTGGGCGCGTTGCCCTTCGCGACGGTCCGCAAGGCTGAGGCGGGCGCCGTCGATCCCGATATCGAGGTCACCCGCCGCAAGAGCATCTGTACCCACTGCTCGGTCGGCTGCACGGTGATCGCCGAGGTTCAGAACGGCGTCTGGGTCGGGCAGGAACCCGGCTGGGACAGCCCGATCAGCCAGGGCACGCACTGCGCCAAGGGGGCTTCGGTCCGCGAGTTGACCAAGGGCGAGCGCCGCAACAAATACCCGGTCAAGCTCGAGAACGGCGAGTGGAAGCGGATCACCTGGGATCAGGCGATCGAGGAGATCGGGAACAAGCTGCTGGAGATCCGCGAGAAGTCGGGTCCCGATAGCGTGTTCTGGCTGGGCTCGGCCAAGTTCTCCAACGAGGGGGCCTATCTCTACCGCAAGTTCGCGGCGCTGTGGGGGACCAACACGGTCGACCACCAGGCGCGCATCTGCCACTCCACGACGGTCGCGGGTGTCGCGAACACGTGGGGCTATGGCGCCATGACCAACAGCTACAACGACATCCAGAACGCCAAGGCGCTGATGATCATCGGCGGCAATCCGGCCGAGGCGCACCCGGTGTCGATGCAGCACATGCTGCGCGCCAAGGAGCACAACCGGGCGCCGTTCATCGTCATCGACCCACGCTTCACCCGCACCGCCGCGCACGCCACCGACTACATCCGCATCCGTCCAGGCACCGACATTCCGGTGATCTGGGGCATGCTCTGGCACATCTTCGAGAACGGCTGGGAGGATAAGGAATACATCCGCCAGCGCGTCTACGGCATGGACGAGATCCGCGCCGAGGTGAAGAAGTGGAATCCCGAGGAGGTCGAGCGGGTCGCGGGCGTGCCGGGCGACCAACTCCGCAAGGCCGCCGAGACGATGGCCAAGAACAAGCCATCGACCCTGATCTGGTGCATGGGCGCCACCCAGAAGACCGTCGGCACCGCCAATGTCCGCGCCTTCAGCATCTTCCAGCTGGCCTTGGGCAACATTGGCGTCGAGGGCGGTGGGGCCAACATCTACCGCGGCCACAGCAACGTCCAGGGCGCCACCGACATGGGGCTCGACGTCACCTCGCTGCCGTCGTACTACGGCTTGGCCGAGGGTGCCTGGCGCCACTGGGCGCGCGTCTGGGACGTCGACTACGAGTGGCTGAAGGGCCGCTTCGGCTCCAAGGCGCTGATGGAGACCAAGGGCATCCCGACCACCCGCTGGTTCGACGCCGTGCTGGCGAAGCCGGGTGAGTTGGAGCAGCCCAACAACATCAAGGCCTTCGTCACCTTCGGCCATGGCGGCAACACCGTCACCCGGATGCCGGAGATGCGCCGGGGTCTCGAGGCGCTGGAATTGCTGGTGGTGGTCGATCCACACCCGACCACCTTCGCGTCGGTCAGCGACCGCAAGAACGGCACCTACATCCTGCCGGCCTGCACCCAATTCGAATTGGCGGGCTGCCGGGCCGCGTCCAACCGGTCGCTCCAATGGTCCGACGCGGTCGTCCCGCCGATCTTCGAATCGAAGGACGACTACGAGACCATGTACCTGCTGGCCCGCAAGCTGGGTTTCGCGGAGCAGTTGTTCAAGCACATCACTGTGGATGGCACGAAGCCGCGCGCCGAGGACATCCTCCGCGAGATCAACCGCGGCGCGCTGGCGACCGGCTACACCGGCCAGTCGCCGGAGCGGCTGAAGGCCCACATGGATAACCAGGCCGACTTCGACAAGATCACCATGCGTGCCACCAAGGGGCCATGCGCGGGCGATTATTACGGCCTGCCCTGGCCGTGCTGGGGCACGCCGGAGATGAAGCATCCGGGCTCCGCCGTGCTCTACGATACCTCCAAACACGTGATGGACGGCGGCTTGACCTTCCGGGCGCGCTTCGGAATCGAGCGGAACGGCGTCAGTCTCCTGGCCGACGGCTCGTATTCCAAGGGCTCGGAGATCACCGACGGCTATCCCGAGTTCACCATGGCCGTACTGAGGAAGCTGGGCTGGGACGGGGACCTGACACCCGACGAGATGTCGGTGATCAACGCGATCGGCGGCGACAACGTCGATCAGGTCAGCTGGATGACCGACCTGTCCATGGGCATCATCCGGGTGGCGCTGAAGCACGGCTGCGTGCCGCATGGCAACGCCAAGGCGCGCGCGGTGGCCTGGAACCTGCCAGACCCGGTGCCGATCCACCGCGAGCCGCTCTACACGCCGCGCCGCGACCTGATAGCCCAGTACCCGGCGATGGACGATCGCCGCGACTTCCGCATGACGCAGCTCGGCAAGTCGGTCCAGGCGCGTGACGTGTCGAAGGACTTCCCGATCATCCTGACCTCGGGCCGTCTGGTCGAGTACGAGGGTGGCGGCGAGGAGACGCGGTCGAACCCGTGGCTGGCCGAGCTTCAGCAGACCATGTTCGTCGAGGTCAACACCCAGGACGCCGAGCGGCTGGGCATCCGGCACAAGTCGGACGTCTGGGTCTATGGCCCGGAATACAACAGCAAGGCCCGCGTCATGGCCTTCGTCACCAACCGGGTCGGGCAGGGCGTCGCCTTCATGCCGTTCCACTTCTCGGGCCATTGGGAGGGCGTCGACCAGCGGTCGAAGTATCCGCCGGGCACCGACCCGATCGTGCTGGGAGCGCCGGTCAACGCGGTCATGACCTATGGTTACGATCCCGTGACCTTCATGCAGGAAACAAAAGTGACCCTGTGCCGCATCGAGCCGGCTTGAGCGGGGAGGGTAGGGCAAGACCATGGCAAGAATGAAGTTCCTCTGTGACAGCGACCGGTGCATCGAGTGCAACGCCTGCGTCACCGCCTGCAAGAACGAGCACGAGGTTCCCTGGGGCATCAACCGCCGGCGCGTCGTCACCCTGAACGACGGCATGCCGGGTGAGAAGTCGATCTCGATGGCCTGCATGCACTGCACCGACGCGCCCTGCGCGGCGGTGTGCCCGGTGGACTGCTTCTACACGACGGCCGACGGCGTCGTGCTGCATTCCAAGGAGCTGTGCATCGGCTGCGGCTATTGCTTCTACGCCTGTCCGTTCGGGGCGCCGCAATATCCGAACACCACCAATTTCGGCGGCCGCGGCAAGATGGACAAGTGCACCTTCTGCGCCGGCGGGCCGGAGGAGGACATGACGATGGTCGAATACCACGGCTATGGCACGAATCGCTTGGCCGAGGGCAAGCTGCCACTCTGCGCCGAGATGTGTTCGACCCGCGCCCTATTGGCGGGTGACGGCGACATCATCGCCGACATCTACAAGGAGCGCGTCGTACGCCGCGGCTATGGCTCAGGCGCTTGGGGCTGGTCCACCGCCTACAAGAACGATCGGGCCGTCTGATGGGGAGAGGGTTCATGACATCGTTTCTGGGCAAGCTGTTCCCGGCCATCCTCATGGCGGTCTTCCTGCTGACGACGGCGCCGGCGGCATACGCCCAGCTCGACCAGCGGGTGTCGCCGGCCTCCCCCTCGACGAAGGAGGAGGTCGAGCTTTACGAGCAGCTCCAAGGCAAGCTGAGCGGCTATGTCAGCATCCCCGACGGCAAGCTGGCGACGCTGGTCCAGCCGGAAGGCCGCGAATGGCGTGACTTCCGCAACTACTACGGCCGCATCATCTCTGCCGTGATGATGCTGGGCATGCTGGCGCTGCTTGGCGTGTTCTACCTGTTCCGCGGTAAGATCCGGATCGCGGCGGGGCGCGCGGGGCGGACGGTCACCCGCTTCATGCCGATCGATCGCTTCGCCCACTGGCTGACCGCGACCAGCTTCATGATCCTGGCGCTGACCGGCTTGGTGCTCAGCTTCGGCCGGCCGCTGCTGATCCCGGTGATCGGCCACGAGGCCTTCACCGCCCTGAGCACCTACGGCAAATACTCCCACAACTTCCTCAGCTTCCCCTTCGTGCTGGGCGTGCTGTTGATGCTGGTGCTGTGGATCAAGGACAACATCCCGGAAAAGGCCGACATCACCTGGATCAAACAGGGTGGTGGCTTCCTCAACAACGGCTCGCACCCCGAGGCCGGCCGCTTCAACGCCGGTCAGAAGATGATCTTCTGGACCATCATCCTGGGTGGCTTGGCGATGGCGGTCAGCGGCTACATGCTGATGTTCCCGTTCTACCTGACGGGTGTCGGCGGCATGCAGATTTCACACATCGTGCATTTGCTGGGCACGGCGGTGATGGTCTCCGTCATCTTCGGCCACATCTATATCGGCACGGTTGGGATGGAGGGCGCCTTCGACGCCATGGGCAACGGCGAGGTCGATCTCAACTGGGCGCGCGAGCACCATGCCGGCTGGCTGAAGACGCAAGGCATCTCGACCGACACGCGCGACGGGCCAAGCAAGGTCCCGACCGGCGGTGGTCCTGTACCAGGCCTTGGCCAGCACGCGGGAGCCGACTGAACCGGCATCCGCCGGGACACGTTGGCGGACCCTGATACCGGAAAATCGATAGGGCCGGGGAGCGAAAGCTCCCCGGCTCATCTTTTTGGCGGAGCTGGTCAATTCCATCCTGATTGGCTAGGTCACGGACGGATTTATGCCAAATTGCTAGCTAGCCGCGAAATATCCAAAGGGTTATCAAATCCCACATAGCGGGTGTGGGAGAAAGTACCGTGTACAAGATTCTAAGATCGACGTTCTTTCTTGCGGTGTTTTCACTGGTCGTTCCGTATCTGACCATGGTCTCGCGGGACGCCCTGGCGGGCACCCTCGCGGCGCCGGCCGGGCCGGTGGTGCTGACCGTCACCGGCAAGATCGACAACACCAACGCTCCTTCCGCCGCCCAATTCGATCTCGCCATGCTGGAAGCGCTGCCGGGGCGGGTGGCGAGGGTCACGACGCCGTGGGCCGAGGGGGTCAACGACTTCAAGGGGCCGCTGACCCGCGCCCTGCTGGAGGCGGTGGGAGCGCGGGGCACCAAGCTCAAGGTCACGGCGCTCAACGATTACTCCGCCGAAGTACCGTTCGAAGACTTCATGAAGTTCGACGTCATCCTGGCGGTGAAGAAGAACGACGCGTACCTCCCGGTGCGCAACCAGGGGCCGATTTTCGTCATATATCCCTTCGACACCACACCGAATCTCTACAACGAAGTCTATTTTGGCCGCTCCGTCTGGCAGGTGAAGAGCATCGAGGTTCAATGAACCGTCTCCGGCAGGAGCCGGGTGGTTCCCACGGGTGATGGAGGGTGGTCGATCGTGATGCTGCATTCGCTGCGCGCACGGGTGTTGCTGGGGCTCAGCGGTTTGCTCTTCGGCTCCTGTGTGGTGCTGTTGACCTTGCTGATCGATCGGCAAAAGGAAGTCGAAAACAGCGTGCGCGAGGACGCCGTCTGGGCGGTCTACCAGCTCGACCGGGAAACCGTCAAACTGGAGGCGGCCATCGCCGACCACATCGCCAACCCGTCGCCCGAACGCGCGGCGGAGATGGTGTTGCGCTACGATATCCTGTTCAGCCGGACCAATCTCCTGCGCGGCGGCCAGCTTCGCGCCATCCTCGCGATCGATCCGTCCGACGGCGACCGCGCCAGACGGATCGTGGCCGAGATCGAGGCGCTGGCTACCCATGTCGACGCCATGGCGATCGGGCCGTTGCGCGACGGGGTCAGGAGCCTGCGTCGGATGACCGAGGAGCAGCTGGTCAAGATCAACGCCAACCGCTCGCTGGAGCTGGTGACGCACCGTAGCGCCACGCATCGGCTGTCGGAAACCCTGGCGGTCTGCGTCGCCGCCATGGCCGCGAGCATGGCCGGTCTCGTGACGTTGCTGTTCCGCCAACTCCGCGATCTCAGCCGCGCCCGCGCCCGTCAAGCGGCGCTGGCGGACGAGTTGGAGCTCGCGCTGTCGGCGGCCGAGGCCGCCAACCGGGCCAAGTCGGTCTTCCTCGCCACCATGAGCCACGAGATCCGCACGCCGATGAACGGCGTGATCGGCATGGCCGACCTGCTGCTTGGAACGCCGCTCACCTCCGAACAGCGGCGTCAGGGGCAGGTCATCCTGTCATCGGCGGAATCGCTGCTGACCGTGCTGAACGACATTCTCGACTTCTCCAAGATGGAGGCCGGCCGGCTGGAGCTGGACGACTCCGATTACGATCTGGAGTCGTTGGTCCGGGGCGTGGTCGATTTGCTGGCGACTGGTGCCGAGGAGAAGGGAGTCGCGCTCGGCATGACGATCGATGCCGCCGCCCGCGTGACGCTGCGGGGCGATGCCTGCCGTGTCCGCCAAGTGTTGATGAACCTGATCGGCAACGCCATCAAGTTCACCCCGCGGGGCGGCGTGCGCGTGACGGTCGGGGTGGCCCCGTCTGGTGACCTCAAGGTCTCGGTCACCGACAGCGGCATCGGGATTTCCGAACAGGGCATGGCGAACCTGTTCCAGATGTTCAACCAAGTCGATGGGCAAGCGCGGAGCCAAACCGGCGGAACCGGGTTGGGACTGGCGATCAGCCGGCGGCTGGTCGAGATGATGGGCGGCCGGATCGGCGTCGAGAGCGTCCAAGGGGAGGGGAGCACGTTCTGGTTCACCCTGCCGATGAGGCTGGCCCTGGCCCCCGTGACGCCCTTGGCCGCACCCACCGCATCCGGTCGGGACGCCATCCGTGCCGACGCACCGGAGCCGGCTCGACCGCTCCGCATCCTGGTCGCCGACGACAACGCGGTCAACCAACAGGTCGCCGCCGGCATGCTCCGGCGCGGCGGACATCTGGTCGATGTCGTAGGCGATGGCGCCGCGGCGATCGAGCGGGTGGCGACCGGCGCCTATGATCTGGTGCTGATGGACGTCGAGATGCCCGAACTGGATGGCTTCGAGGCGACCCGGCGCATCCGGACGCTGGAGGGCCCGATGTCCTTGGTGCCCATCATCGCCCTGACCGCCCACGCCATGCGCGGCGACGAGGCGCGCTGCATCGACGCCGGCATGAGCGACTACATGCCAAAACCGATCAGCCGCGCTCGCTTGGACGAGGCGGTCCGGCATTGGAGCCGCCAGGCCATCCGCGAGGGGAACATCATCAAATCGACCGGGACCGCGGGAGCCGCCGAGGCCGCCGAGGCGACGCTCGACCGTGATGTGCTGGACGACCTGCTGGAAACCATGGGCTCGGATGCCGGCATGCTGTTCGAGACGTTCCTCAGCGACTCCGCCCGCCGTGTCGCGACCTGCCGCGGCCTTTTGGCCGCCGGCGATCTGACGGGGATGGAGGCGGAGCTTCACAGCCTGTCGGGGGCGGCGGGAAGGCTGGGGCTACCCGCCCTGGTGCAAGCCTGCGAGAGGCTGCGTTCGGTCATAGCCGGTGGCGAGCGGCCCTCCCTGACCCTGATCGATCGCATCGAAGACGCCATGGCGGATGCCCGCCAGGCGTTGGCCTCGCGCGAACTCGCGGCCTGAACCAACAAAACGCATAGGATACCGCCGCCATGACCGTCATGGACCTGCTGATCGTCGACGACAACCCCGCCAACCTCATGCTGATGAGCCGCTACGCCCAAGCGATCGCCGGCGCCGCGATCCATGGCGTCAGCAGTGCGTCGGAGGCGCTGGACTGGTCCCGGCATCACGATGTCGATCTGGTCGTCACCGATTTCATGATGCCCCAGATGGATGGCATCGAGTTCCTGCAAAGACTTCGGCGTATCGAGAACACGGCCGAGGTGCCGGTGATCATGGTGACCGGTCACGCCGCCAAGGAATTCCGGCGCGAGGCGCTGGTCCGCGGCGTCACCGATTTCCTCAACAAGCCGATCGATCGGATCGAATTCACCGCGCGCTGCCGCAACCTGCTGGAGCTTCGCGCCAGCCACCGGCGGCTCAAGGAGCAGGCGGCCGGCGAGTTGATCATGCGGCTATCCCGCTCGATCGAATCGCGCGACAGCGAGACCGGCGCCCATCTCGACCGCATGGCGCGCTACGCCAGGGTGATCGCCGCCGGCGTCGGCCTGTCCGAGGCCATGCAGGAGCGCATCCAGATGGCGGCGCCGATGCACGATGTCGGCAAGGTGGCGGTGTCCGACGAGATCCTGTTCAAGCCGGGCCGCTACACCCCGGAGGAATACGAGGTCATGAAGCTGCACACGATCCACGGCGCCCGCATCCTGGATGACAGCTCCTCGCCCCTCATCCGCCTGGCGGCGTCGATCGCCCTGACGCACCACGAGAAGTTCGATGGCAGCGGCTATCCCAATGGCCTGAAGGGCGAGGAGATCCCGCTTGCTGGCCGCATCATCGCGATCGCGGACGTGTTCGACGCGCTGACGACGCGGCGCCCGTACAAACCGGCGTGGTCGCTGGAGCAGGCGCTGGCGTTCCTGCGGGATAACACCGGGTCCCACTTCGATCCGCTCTGCATGTCGGCGTTCTTCGACAACCTGCCGACGCTTCTCAGGATCAAGGCGGAGTTCGCCGATTGAGGCGCCGGCCGGAGCGGGGAAGTCGCGCCGCATATTGCGATCGCCCCGAAAACGGATTCGCGAATTGCGACACGGAATGAAGTCGATATTATGGAGATGTCGTGAATTAGGCCAGGAATCTAAAACAAAAGTCAGATGATCACTTGGCATCGATCGTGCAAACCATAGGAACCATGTTCAAGCGGTGCAATGGTCACTCGAGAGGTGCATGGATGACTTCGAATCTGGCAAATCCCCAAACCCACTCCCCCGATCGGATCGAGGCGATGAGCGCCACCAAGGGTGTCATCGACTTGGCCGAGGCGCGAGCCGCCCGGACCAGGGTTAGCCCATCGCATGTGACGTCCCAAGGGGCATCCTACGAGAATACGGCCGCCAAGCTGTTCCGCGACCTGGAGGCCCAGGCTAACATGATCGGCGAGGTCACCAGCAGGATGGTTTCGCAACTGGCGGGATTCACCGACAATCTGGACGAGGTGCTGGAGGAGGCGCGCGAGGTTCGCGAGTTCTGCGCCGCCTGTCAGGAGGCCCTGCTGCTGAACGACATCGAAGCGATGGAGCAAGCCCGCGACCGCTTGGCGGTCGAGTACGCCAACTTGGAGATCGGCGCGCGCAGGGCGGGGTGCGACTGATCCATCCGCCACTGGACGGCGCGGCGGTCATGGCGTCGCCGCCACCGTCTCAGGGGTACCAGGGACCGCCACCAGCTTCCACGTAGGTCACGGCGACGTGCAGCAGGGTGAAGACCAGCACCATGGCGGCCGCCACGCCACTGATCAGATTGGCGCGCCTTCTCGCGTCCACGCCTATTCGCCGCTTCGCGTCCAAGGCGCGTTGTCCGGCGGCCTGGACGCTCTTGCGGGTGATCGACAGTTCCCCGCGCCGGCCATTGTTCGACCATTCGACCACCAGGGTCCTGGCCTTGCCGGCCTCGATCGTACGGCGCGCGAAGTCGCGCGCGATCCGGGAGGACGGGAACTGCCCCATCAACTCCCCGGATTCATCCACCACCCGGTAGAATTCCCCGTCGCCGTCGGCGGCCTTGGTGGCGGCCTTGGTGGCCGCCTCGCTCATGACGCCGCTCATGAGGAGGGCGTGCGGGCGTTGAGCCGACCGAACCTGGCCGACATCTCGTGATCGATCAGCCCGGTGCGCCAGTCCTCGTTCTGCTGCACGATGCGGGTCTGGCGGCGTTGCGGGTCACCGGTCTCGGCCCGGACTCCCGTGCTGGATTCGGCGCGCGGCACCACCGGGATGATCCGCATGATCTCGTTGAGGCGCTGGCGCTTGGGAATGGAGCGGTCGGAGTTGGTATCGTTCCACAGGTCGCAGACATAGGTCCAGCCGTCGAGCAGCCATGATAGGCGCTCCATGGCTTGGCGCGTGGTGGTGACTCGGGTGTCCCATTCGGTGACGTAGCGGACGATGTTACCGACATCGCGGTCGATGTCGCCCAGGATGCCATTGCCGATGCGGAGCGTCAGCTGGGCGACGTCCGCCAAGGTGCGGGCCGCCCCTCCCGACTCGCCGCGCACGACCTCGTCCCGGAACTCGTTGAGCCGGCGCAGCAGCTGGCGCAGGCGCCCGCGCTGCCCCTCGATCTCGAAGCCGATCGGTTGGATCACGTCGCTCAACTCGACGATCCGCTGGTGGCAGATCTCCGGGGTGGCGCCGATGCTGTCGCCCAGCCGCCGGAACGCCTGGCGGACCATCGCCTTGCCTTCCGGCGAGTTGACGTTGATCAGCGCCAGGGTCGCGCGGTCGGTGTTGACGCCCGTCGCCTCGATCACCCTCAGCATCAGGAAGAAGCTGGTCGCCAGCTTTTCCGTCGCCTCCTGCTCGATCGACTTGGACGCCATGTCGATCAGTTCGGGACCGCCCAGGCCGGTGCGGGCGACGCGGTAGGCGGCCAGCCGGATCTTGTCGGGCGTGGTCGCGTCCGAATACGAGATCTCGGCGTGGAGCGCCTTGTCGTGCAGGGTCAGGCGAACGACCTGCGGGATGCTGTTCCACGGGAAGACATAGGTGCAGCGGCCTCCCGAGAAGCCGTTGACCAGCACTTCCAAGCTGCCGCGCGCACCGCGGCGCAGCCGGGAATAGGCCAGTTCCGGCGTGGTGAAGGGGACGGTGGTGCCGCGCTCCTCGAAGGTGGAGGGCACCATGTCCTGGATGGCATCCGCTATCTGGTTGATGGCAGAGGGTGCAGTCATTCCCAACCTCGATTACGCAACCCGAAGGCGAAATTGCCTCACATCCTTAGACTTCTACTATTTTAGACGACTTCTCTCCATATCTAAACTATATAAAGGGTTATAGGCGCAAAGTGTGTAGTAAAGTCCAGTTACAAGACTACCTATAAAGAGTTAATCTTGAGGAATGGAATGAGATGGCGCTTGGTCCGTCGTCTATTCCTATCGATAGTATATGATATTTTATATTCATGCGATACGGTGTTGACGTGGCTGCCGGTCGTGGCTCAAGGATGTGACATGCTTCATTTGCCGGAACGAAAAGCGCTTGATGAATTGTCGGAAGACAAGATCAGGATGGTCTACGCGCTGGCCGACAAGATGCCCGACGAGACGTTGCGGGGCCTCTTCAAGGAACAGCTTCGTCATCGGTTGAAGAAGATCCGGCCGCTCCGCAAGCTCACGGCCGAACGGCTGTTCTGCCTGCCGTTCGAAAGCCTGCTGTCCAACGACGTGCCGCGGCCTCGACAGCCGGGCGCCATCCCACGCGCCTGCGTCAATCCCCTGTGGGCGCATGTGCTGGAACACCTGGACGATGTCGAGGCGGCCCAGGGGATCGACGCCTCGGGCGAGTACCTGATGGACGAGCCTTGCCCGCTGGTCGAGCACCGGCGGCTGTTCGCGTCCTTCGCCGGCGCGGTCCAGGTGATCCGCGACAAGCTGGGCACCGACCGCCAGCTGCGGGCCGGCCTCGCCGCCAAGCATCCCGATCTGCCCGATGTCATCCAGGAGGTCCACGCGCTGTACCAGATGCGGGACGCCGTCATGACCGCCCGGCGCCAGATCCAGGCGTCCGAGCAGTTGGTCGGCATCGGCGACCAGTATGTCCAGTCGGTCATGGCCTTGGGGCGCGAGGCCTCGCTGGGCAAGGGCGGCGACCAAAGCTGGTACAAGCTGTTCTTCATGGTGCTGCTGATGGACCAGGACCTGGCCGACCACACGGGACCGCTGATCGAGGCGCTGGCGGAGAACAAGGGCGGCCGCGGTGTCCCTTCGGTGGCGTCCGATCTGTGCGAGGCGCTGGTCAACAAGGAGGGCGAGACCTTGAAGGCGGGATTCGCGATGCCCTTGGCGACCCCCGATGACCTCAACGGCGCCGCCGACCAAGTCCGCGCCGCGATCGAAAGCCTTGGCGTGCTGCGCGTCGCGGCTCCGCACCTCAACCAGCGGATCGGCCAGCGGATCGACAAGGTCGAGACCCGCATCCATGACTTCCTGGGAGATCGGTTCACCAAGGCGGCGGAGGAAAGCGTCACCGCCTTCACCTCTCCCGAAGGCCAAGCCCTGCCGACGCCCGACCAAATCAAGGACCTGACCCGGACGATCCTGGCCATCTCCAAGGTCAACAACGCCCTGAGGAACGTGCTGGAGGCTCCAGCCGATCTCAAGGCGCTGACGGAGGAGACGGTCGCGGTGGTCGGCGGGCGGCTGGATCAGATCGCCGCGTCCAGGGCCGGCGCCGGAACGCGCGAGAAGCAGGACGCGCTGTCGGTCGCGGTCCAGGTCGCCCGCTCGCTCGAACCGATCAGCAACGAGGACACCGTCATGAGCCTGCTGGAGGACTGCGCGGTGCGGCTTGGCTTCGCCGAGAGCGCCGATCCGACCCAGTTCTTCCTGAAGATCATCCACGCCATGAACGCGAACCATGCCTAGATCCGCCGGGCCTAGAGTGGCCGCCGATCCCGGCCGGGCATCCTACGCCAGCGACGCGCAGGCGCCACACCTAGCCTACGACTACGCGCCGTCCACCTTCGACGAGCGCGGCACCACGGTGCCCTTCACGACACCCGAACTGGCCTTCTCGCGCGTGCGGCGCGACACCAGGACCAATCACCTGGAAGTGCTGGTCACGGGCTTCTCCGGTGGCCGCTCGATCTACGTCTTCCCGTGGGACGGCCTGTCCTCGGTGCTGCGGCTGACGCTGCACGACAGGGCGCTCCAGGCGGAGATCAGCCTGGCGGACGCGATCACGCCGCGCCGCATGCGGCTGGCGGCCCACCGCGTCGCCCGGACCGGCTTGGCTGGCACCGAAGCCGCGGCGGCCGCCGCGGCGGCGCTCGATCGCTTGGCCCGGGAGGAGAAGACCAACCAGGAAGCCATGCTGCGCCGGGTGATCCGCCTGACCGGCATGCTGGACCGGACGACCGACGACCTGATGCGGCGCGTGCGCGGCAAGGTCGGCGAGACCCTGATCACCCAGGTCGCGGAGGTTTTCGGACGCCTGATCGGGCAGACGCCGGAGCAATGCGCCACCCGCTTCCTGGAGCTGAGCGACGCGCTGGCACCCCTGGGCTTTCCCGACGAGGACGACACCGGATATCTCCGGCGGACCCTGCGCCAGCTCGGCGATCTCAAGAATTCGATCTCCAGCGCCAATATCGGGGCCACCGGGCATCTGGCGAGCGAGACCGCCGCCGTGACGGCGCGCATGGCGGCGCGGATGATCGCCGAGATCGACCGCGAACTCCAGGCGCTGCCGGCCTTCTTCGCGGGCTGGGAGATCAACATCGTCCGGCTCCGCCAGAACCTCGACCGTCTCGCCTGGCTGCTGGATGGCTGGTTGGACGTGTGCGAGCTGTGGCGGACCGCCATGTCCGACCGCCAGAACATCGATCACCGCCGCATCGCCGAGATCATGCGGGTGATCCCGCTGATCCCCAAGGGCGAATGCGAGACCACGGTGCGGGTGACGATGGACAATCTCGCGGGAATCCGCCACCGGATCGTCCAGCAGCTTCAGGACTGGCGGACCGGCGAGGTCGACTACGAGATGGTCGGCCGGATCGAGACCATCAAGGCGAGGACGGCGGCGCTCTGAAATCGGGGAGCTTCGAGGCGGCGGGCGCGTTTACGGCCTGCGCGAATGGCCCGGACGGGGTATGATCGACCAGATGGCCGACAACGGTGGATTATGGTTAAAGATTGATTAACCATGCTTCCGCTAGGCTTTGACGCTGTCGGCCATAAGTCCGATCCGCCGGCCCAAGTTGAGTGGCCCAAATCGAAGAACGCCGGGAACACTGCTGATGAACAAGACCGTACAGGTGGGATCGCTCGCCTTCGCCAACGACAAGCCTTTCGTGCTGATCGCCGGCCCCTGCCAGCTGGAAAGCAGGGCGCACGCGCTGGAGATGTCCCACGCGCTGGTCGAGATCACGCGGAAGCTCGGGCTGGGCCTGATCTACAAGTCGTCGTTCGACAAGGCCAACCGCACGTCGGTCTCGACGGCGCGCGGGCTGGGGCTGGAGAAGAGCCTGCCGATCCTGGCCGAGGTCCGGGAGACGCACGGCATTCCCGTGCTGACCGACATCCACTCGCCCGAGCAGTGCGCCATGGTGGCGGAAGCGGTCGATATTCTCCAGATCCCGGCCTTCCTGTGCCGCCAGACCGACCTGCTGCTGGCGGCCGGCGCCACCGGTCGCGCGATCAACGTCAAGAAGGGCCAGTTCCTGGCGCCGTGGGACATGAAAAACGTCGCGGCCAAGATCGCCAGCACCGGCAACGAGAACATCCTGCTGTGCGAGCGGGGCGCCAGCTTCGGCTACAACACCCTTGTGTCGGACATGCGGTCGCTGCCGATCATGGCGGAGACCGGCTATCCCGTGGTGTTCGACGCGACCCACTCGGTCCAGCAGCCGGGTGGCCTGGGCGGCAGCTCCGGCGGCCAGCGCGAGTTCGTGCCCGTCCTGGCGCGCGCGGCCGTCGCGATCGGCGTCGCCGCCGTGTTCATGGAAACGCACCAAGACCCCGACAAGGCGCCCAGCGACGGCCCGAACATGGTGCCGCTGTCGATGATGCCGGAGGTGCTGGGTGACTTGGTCGAATTCGACCGCCTCGCCAAGGGCCGCCCGGTCGGCCGGACCATGGCCGCAAGGTGACACCATAAGAAACGGCGTTTCCAAATTGGAGAACCCCGAGGCGCCGCGGCGACACCGATAGTGGATCGCGGAGGAACGGGGGGCTCCGCGATCGGGCGCGCTCCAATCATCCTTCGCCGAAGTCACGGCGGTCGCCGATACTCACCGCAATTAAATCAATTGCGGGATTATCATGCGCGTCCTCAGCGGTCCTCTGATCACGTCCCTGTTCGTCACGACCCTCGCCGCCACCACGACGCCCGCCGCTGCCGAGGAGCCTGGGTTGGGCATCGTCCATCAGTTCCGGATCGGCGCGCTGATGCACGATCCGGCGATCTGGTCCAAGCGTTCCAAGGAGGACGGCGTCGACCTGAACCTCGACGCCGTCTTCGATTACGAAATGCTCGATGTCCTGGGCGGAACGATCCGGCCCTACGCCGGCGTTTCCCTCAGCTTGCAGGGCGACACGTCGCGCGCCCACGCCGGCCTCGTCTGGCAATACATGGCGGGCCCGGTCTATTTCGATCTCGGTCTTGGCGCCGCGATCCACAACGGCAAGCTCGATCATCCTGGACACGACCGAAAGGCGCTGGGCTCCCGCGTCCTGTTCCACGTCCCGGTCGAGCTTGGATTCACCTTGGACGAGCACAACCGGGTCGGCGTCTATTTCGAGCATTCCAGCAACGCCAACTTGGCGGAACCGAACACCGGCATCGACGCGATCGGCCTGCGCTACACCTACCAGTTCTAGTGACTGGGTGGGGATACGGGTTGAGTGGTTGCCTCCATCCAGGAAAAGAACGTATGTTAGTATCCAACCCGGCGCTGAAACGGGTTGAGGCATACGCCCATGGAAACCGTGGGAAAAATGGTGGGAGGAAACCCGATGCTGACCCGGCACGACGATCACGCCGACCTGTACCGATCCTTCCAATGGGCGGTGCCGAAACGGTACAACATGGGCGTCGACGTCTGCGACCGTCACGCCGGTGATCCCGCCCGCGTGGCGCTGATCGTCGAGGAGGAGGACGGCACCATCCGCCGCCACACCTTCCGCGATCTCAAGGACCGCTCCGACCGCCTGGCCACCGTGCTGGCCGCCCATGGCGTCGCGCGCGGCGACCGGCTGGCCGTGCTGTTGCCACAGTCGCCGGAAACGGCGGTTGCCCACATCGCCGGCTTCAAGGCCGGCTTGATCACGATCCCGCTCTTCGCCCTGTTCGGCGCCGAGGCGCTGGAATACCGGCTGGGCGACAGCGGCGCCCGCGTGCTGGTGACCGATCGGGCGGGCTACGCCAAGGTGGCGCCGCTCCGCGCCAAGTTGCCGGAATTGACGCTGGTGCTGTGCGTCGATGGGGCGCCGGAGGGAACGCTGGGCTTCCACGAGGCGTTGGCGGCGGCCTCGGGCGATTTCACGCCGGTCGATACCGGGCCGGACGATCCAGCCGTCATCATCTACACCTCCGGCACCACCGGCAGTCCGAAGGGCGCGCTGCACGGTCACCGTGTCCTGCTCGGACACCTGCCCGGCGTGGAACTGCCCCACGAGTTCTTTCCCCAGCCCGACGACCTGTTCTGGACTCCGGCCGATTGGGCCTGGATCGGCGGCTTGTTCGACGTGCTGATGCCGGCGCTGCACCACGGCGTCCCGGTGCTGGTCCACCGCTTCCGCAAATTCGACCCGGCCGCCGCGATCGAGCTGATGAAGCGCCATCGCGTTCGCAACGTCTTCCTGCCGCCGACCGCGATCAAGCTGATGCGGCAGGCGGGTGTGACGGGGGAGGGGCTGTCGCTGCGGACGGTCGCCAGCGGCGGCGAGACGCTGGGCTCGGAACTGCTGGACTGGGGCCGCGCGGTGTTTGGCGTCACCATCAACGAGTTCTATGGCCAGACCGAGTGCAACCTCGTGGTCGGCAACGCCGCCGCGGCGCTGGGTTTCAAGCCCGGCTCGATGGGCAGGGCGATTCCCGGCCACGCGGTCGCGGTGATCGACGCCCAAGGCGCCGAGGTTCCCGCCGGCACCGTCGGCTCGATCGCGGTGCGCCGTCCCGATCCGGTGATGTTCCTGGGCTATTGGAACAAGCCGGAGGCCACGGCCGACAAGTTCATCGGCGATTGGCTGGTGACGGGGGATCTGGGCCGCCGGGATGAGGATGGCTTCTTCTGGTATGTCGGGCGTGACGACGACGTGATCACATCGGCCGGATACCGGATCGGCCCGGCCGAGGTCGAGGAATGTCTGCTCGGCCATCCCGCCGTGGCCCTGGCCGCCGTGATCGGCGTGCCGGACCCCATCCGCACCGAACGGGTCAAGGCCTATGTCGTGTTGCGGCCGGACGCGGAGGGCTCTCCCGATCTCGCCCGCGAGATCCAGGAATACGTCAAGACGCGTCTGGCCGCCCACGAATACCCGCGCGAGGTCGCCTTCGTCACCGAACTGCCGACCACGGTGACAGGCAAGATCATGCGCCGGGTGCTCCGCCAGCAGGCGGCGGCGGAGGCGGGGAAATAGCCTTCGGCTTGTCGGCATCGCGCGCCAGGCCGTCGCGCACCAAGCCGGTGTAGACCGCGATCACCTCGTCCTTGGTCATCCGGCCACCCGGCTTGAACCAGGTGCAGACCCCCGTCAGCATGGCGAGGATGCCGAACGCGGCCACGGTGGTGTCGGCGGTGGCGAAGACGCCCGCCGCGACACCGTCGTCCAGCACGGCGATCAGCCGGCGCTCGTAGCGGGCGCGCAGCTCCACGATGGCGTCGTAGTTCTTGGGCTCCAGGCTGCGCAGCTCCGAATAGCTGATGAAGACCTCGCGCTTGCGGGCGATGTGGTACTCGACGTGGAACCGGATGAACGCGTCCAGCTTGTCCGAGGGGCCGGCGACGCCCTCCAGCGTCTTGTCCAGCCGGTCGATCAGCTCCTCCATGTGGACGCGGATCAGGTCGAACAGCAGGTCCTGCTTGGTCGAGATATGATTGTACAGCGACCCCGCCTGGATGCCGACCTCCGAGGCCAGTTGGCGCAGGCTCATGGCCTCGTAGCCCTGCCGGTAGATCAGGCGCAGGCCGGCTTTCCGGATCGATTCCAGCGTCCTGGTTCCGTTGGAGCCCGCCGTGCGTGCCATGGTCGCTCGTCCTCAATTCGATTGGGGCTCACTTCGATACGGGCTCACTTCGATTCCTTGGCTTATCAACACCTCGGCTCCCGTTCCCACTCCATACACCATCCGAAAGCCGGGGCAATCCTCGGTGTCCTGGTTTATCATATCGACCAGGGGCCGTTGCGCGCGGCAAGATAAAAACGTATGTTCGTATTTAAACAGGCCCGGCCAAGTCCGGGCGACGGCCCGCTGGGTGGCTATTGGGAGGATCGGACGACATGGCGATACCCGCTCACGCCGAACTGGATTTCGGCCTTGGACCAGACCTGGAGATGCTGCGCGACACCGTGCGGACCTTCTCCCAGGACAAGATCGCGCCGCGCGCGGCGGAGATCGACGCGATGGACGAGTTCCCGATCGACCTGTGGCCGGCGATGGGCGAGCTTGGCCTGCACGGCATCACGGTCTCGGAGGAGTTCGGCGGCGTCGACATGGGCTATCTCGCCCACGTCGTCGCGATGGAGGAGATCAGCCGCGCGTCGGCCTCGGTCGGGCTCAGCTATGGCGCCCACTCCAACCTGTGCGTCAACCAGATCCACCGCTGGGGCACCACGGAGCAGAAGAACCGCTACCTGCCCAAGCTGCTGTCCGGCGAGCATGTCGGCGCCCTGGCGATGTCGGAGCCGGGCGCTGGGTCGGATGTCGTCTCCATGCGGCTGCGCGCCGACAGGCGCGGCGACCGCTATGTGCTGAACGGGTCCAAGATGTGGATCACCAACGGCCATTACGCCGAGACGCTGGTGGTCTACGCCAAGACCGACCCGGAGGCGGGGCCACGCGGCATCACCGCCTTCCTGATCGAGAAGGGCTTCAAGGGCTTCCGGCCGGCGCAGAAGCTGGACAAGCTGGGCATGCGCGGCTCGCCCACCTCGGAACTGGTGTTCGAGGACTGCGAGGTGCCGGAGGAGAACGTTCTGGGTCTGGTGGGGAAGGGCGTCAACGTGTTGATGTCCGGCCTGGATTACGAGCGCGCGGTGCTGGCCGCCGGTCCGATCGGCATCATGCAGGCGGCGCTCGACGTGGTCGTCCCCTACGTCCACGACCGCAAGCAGTTCGACACCCCGATCGGCGAGTTCCAGCTGGTCCAAGGCAAGCTGGCCGACATCTACACCCGCCTGAACGCGTGCCGCGCCTATGTCTACACGGTGGCCCGCGCCTGCGACGCCGGGAAGACCACGCGCAAGGACGCGGCGGGCGCCATCCTCTACGCCGCCGAGGCGGCTACCCAGGTGGCGCTCGACGCGATTCAGCTGCTGGGCGGCAATGGCTATATCAACGAGTACCCGACCGGCCGCCTGCTGCGCGACGCCAAGCTCTACGAGATCGGTGCCGGCACCAGCGAGATCCGGCGCATGCTGATCGGCCGCGAGCTGTTCAAGGAGACGGCCTGAGGCCACGCCATGACCATCATCAAGAGCGCCATCGACACCCGCGATCCCGCCTTCGCCGACAACGCCGAGGCCATGCGCGGGCTGGTCGCCGACCTTCGCGGCAAGGTCCACGAGGTCAAGCAGGGGGGAGGGGCCAAGGCCCGCGACCGTCACCTGTCGCGCGGCAAGCTGCTGCCGCGCGACCGCGTCCGCACGCTGCTCGACCCCGGCACGCCCTATCTGGAGTTCTCCCAGCTGGCCGCCCACGGCGTCTACGCCGAGCCGATCCACGCCGCCGGCATCCTGACCGGCATCGGGCGGGTCGCGGGGCGGGAATGCGTGATCATCGCCAACGACGCGACGGTCAAGGGCGGAACCTATTTCCCGCTGACGGTCAAGAAGCACCTGCGCGCGCAGGAGATCGCCCAGCAGAACAACCTCCCCTGCGTCTATCTGGTCGACAGCGGCGGGGCCAACCTGCCGAACCAGGACGAGGTGTTCCCCGACCGCGACCATTTCGGCCGCATCTTCTTCAATCAGGCCACCATGTCGGCCCAAGGCATCCCGCAGATCGCGGTGGTGATGGGCAGCTGCACGGCGGGCGGCGCCTATGTCCCGGCGATGAGCGACGAGTCGATCATCGTCCGCAACCAGGGGACCATCTTCCTCGGCGGCCCGCCGCTTGTGAAGGCCGCCACCGGCGAGGTCGTCACGGCGGAGGATCTGGGCGGCGCCGATGTCCACAGCAGGACATCGGGCGTCACCGACCACTACGCCCTCAACGACGCCCACGCGCTGAGCATCGCGCGCCGGATCGTCGGCAACCTGAACCGGCCGAAGATCCCCCAGGTCGAGCTGCGCGTACCTGTCGAACCGCTCTACGCGGCGGAGGAGATGTACGGCATCATCCCCAGCGACACGCGGAAGCCGTTCGATGTGCGCGAGGTGATCGCCCGTGTGGTCGATGGCTCGGCTTTCGACGAGTTCAAGCAGCTTTACGGCACCACGCTGGTCTGCGGCTTCGCCCATATCTTCGGCTATCCCGTCGGCATCATCGCCAACAACGGCATCCTTTTCTCGGAGTCGGCGCTGAAGGGCGCCCACTTCATCGAACTGTGCTGCCAGCGCGGCATCCCGCTGGTCTTCCTCCAGAACATCACCGGCTTCATGGTCGGCAAGAAATACGAGGCCGGCGGCATCGCCAAGGACGGCGCCAAGCTGGTCACCGCCGTCGCCTGCGCGACGGTGCCCAAGTTCACGGTCGTGATCGGCGGCAGCTTCGGCGCTGGCAACTACGGCATGTGCGGCAGGGCCTTCGCGCCGCGTTTCCTGTGGATGTGGCCCAACTCGCGCATCTCGGTGATGGGCGGCGAGCAGGCGGCCGGCGTGCTGGCCCAGGTTCGGCGCGACGGCATGGAGGCGCAGGGCAAGACCTGGAGCCCGGAGGACGAGGAGGCGTTCAAGGCCCCGATCCGCGACCAGTACGAGGTTCAGGGCCATCCCTATTACGCCAGCGCCCGGTTGTGGGACGATGGCATCATCGACCCCGCCGACACCCGCATGACCCTGGGGCTCGGCATTTCCGCAGCCCTCAACGCGCCGATCCCGCCGCCGAAGTTCGGCGTGTTCCGGATGTGATGGGGACAAGGACATGACTGATGGCAATATCCTGACCGACATCGGCGCCGACGGCGTCGCGATCGTGACCATGAACCGTCCGGAGGTCCACAACGCCTTCAACGACGCTGTGATCGCCGAGATGACGGCGGCGCTGCGCCGGCTGGGCGAGGACGAGCGAGTCCGCGCCGTCGTGCTGCGGGCGGCTGGAAAGAGCTTCTCGGCCGGGGCCGATCTGGGCTGGATGCAGCGGATGGCCGGCTACGGGCAGGTGGAGAACCTGCGCGACGCCGAAGGTTTGGCCGAGCTGATGCGGGTGCTCAACTTCCTGCCCCGGCCGACCGTCGCGGTGGTCCAAGGGGCGGCGTTCGGCGGTGGCGTCGGGCTGGTCGCCTGCTGCGACATCGCCATCGCGGCGGAGACCGCCAGCTTCAGCCTATCCGAGGTCAAGCTGGGCCTGATCCCCTCGGTCATCTCGCCCTATGTGGTGGCGGCGATCGGCGAACGGGCGTCGCGGCGCTACTTCCTGACGGCGGAGCGGTTCGACGCCGACGAGGCCGCGCGGATCGGACTGGTCCATCAGGTCGTTCCGGCGGACCAGCTCGACGCGGCGGTCGCATCCATCCTGGCCCGCCTGGGAGAGGGCGGACCGGCGGCGCAGAAGGCGGCCAAGGATCTGGTCTTCGCCGTCACGCGGCGCCCGATCGACGCCACCGTCATCCGTGACACGGCGGAACGCATCGCCACCATCCGCGCCTCCTCCGAGGGGCGCGAGGGACTGTCGGCGTTCCTGGAAAAACGCAAGCCGGCCTGGACGGCGAGGTAGACCCATGTTCTCGAAGATCCTGATCGCCAACCGCGGCGAGATCGCCTGCCGCGTCATCCGCACCGCGCGCGAGATGGGCATCCGCACCGTCGCGGTCTATTCCGACGCCGACGCCGAGGCGCTCCACGTCGAGATGGCGGACGAGGCGTGGCGCATCGGCCCGGCGCCCGCCCGTGACAGTTACCTCAAGGGCGACGTCATCCTGGATGTCGCCAAACGTTCCGGCGCCGAGGCGATCCATCCCGGCTACGGCTTCCTGTCGGAGAACGCCGGCTTCGCCGAGGCCTGCCAACAGGCCGGTGTCGTCTTCATCGGCCCGCCCGCGTCCTCCATCCGCGCCATGGGCGGCAAGTCGGAGGCCAAGGCCCTGATGGAGACGGCCGGGGTGCCGCTGGTGCCGGGCTATCACGGCGAGGGCCAGGACATCGAGCTTCTGCGGGCGGAAGCCCGGCGCATCGGCTTTCCCGTGCTGATCAAGGCCTCGGCCGGCGGCGGCGGCAAGGGCATGCGGGTGGTCAATGGGCCGGACGATTTCGACGCCGAGCTGATGGGCGCCAAGCGCGAGGCGATCAACGCGTTTGGCGACGACCGCGTGCTGATCGAGCGCTATGTCACCCGGCCGCGCCATGTCGAGATCCAGGTCTTCGCCGACACCCAGGGCGGCTGCGTCTATTTGTTCGAGCGCGACTGCTCGATCCAGCGCCGCCACCAGAAGGTGGTGGAGGAGGCACCCGCTCCCAATCTCGATCCGGACATCCGCCGCCGCATGGGCGAGGCCGCCGTCGCCGCCGCCCGCGCGATCGGCTATGTCGGCGCCGGCACCGTGGAGTTCCTGCTGGACGAGGACGGCTCGTTCTACTTCATGGAGATGAACACCCGGCTCCAGGTCGAGCATCCGGTGACCGAATACATCACCGGCCAGGACCTCGTGGAGTGGCAGCTCCGCGTGGCGTCCGGCGAGCCCTTGCCGATGACCCAGGACCGCCTGCGGATCCACGGGCACGCGATCGAGGTCCGGCTCTACGCGGAGGACCCCCAGAAGGGCTTCCTGCCGCAGACCGGACGGCTGGAGCATCTGGTCTTCCCGCCCCTCGGCTTCGGCAGGCGGGTCGACACCGGGGTGCGGGCGGGCGACACGATCTCGATCCACTACGATCCAATGATCGCCAAGCTGATCGTGCGCGGCGAGGACCGTCCCGCCGCGGTGCGCCTGCTGAAACAGGCGCTGGCGCGCACCCAGGTGGTGGGGCTGGCGGCCAACACCGATTTCCTGCTCGCCATCGCCTCCCATCCCGCCTTCCTCGCGGCTGATCTCGACACCCGCTTCATCGAGCGCCATCACGACGACCTGCTGCCCGAACCACCCCCGGCGGATGACGAGACCTTGGCGCTGGCGGCGCTGGCGGTGCTGCTCGACCGCTCGGCCAAGGCGCGCGCGGTCGCGGCGGCCTCGGCGGATCCCCATAGCCCATGGGCGGCCAGCGATGGCTGGCGGCTGAACGACGACGCCCACGACACGCTGGTCTTCCGAGACGGTGCCGCGGACCGTTCGGTTCCCCTGATCTACCGGCGGCAAGGCTACCGCTTCGACCTTCCCGGCGGCGCGATGGAGGCGGTCGGCCAAATGGGGCGGGACGGCAAGCTGTCAGCCACGCTGGGGGGCCGGAAGCTCGACGCCACGGTGATCCGGCACGGCGCCGAGGTCTCGGTTTTCCTTGATCGCGGCAGCCACCGCCTGACCCTGATCGAGCCGCTGGCCGGAGCCGACGCGGCGGATGCCCCAGGCGGTCGGCTGATCGCCCCGATGCCCGGCAAGATCATCGCCGTGTTGACGGAGCCCGGCGCCACCGTGACCAAGGGCCAGCCGCTGATCGTGATGGAAGCCATGAAGATGGAGCACACCATCAAGGCCCCCGCCGACGGAACGGTCGAGAAAGTCCGCTACGCCGTCGGCGACCAAGTCGAGGATGGCGCCGAGCTGATCGGCTTCGCCGAGGGGTGAGAAATTGGGCGCCGACCGGGTTATCAAGGGTTGAAAAATGGAGGCGGTGGATGCTTGATTATCAGGCCATCACATGGCTCGCCCCGTTGAACCTACCGTCCGGGGAGACGCCATAGGGTTGGGGCAAACACCTGATTTGCTACAAACAGGTCGGGTAAGGTGTTTGACCCCGCGCCCGGCCGGCCTCCGTTGCCGGTCGGGCCCCCTCTAAGATCACGGGCGTCTTCGCGGTGCTTGTCGGGTGCCGCTTCGCTCTACCCGACCTACAATACCGTGCTCATTGGTGGTATGTTTCAGCTTGGTGGATAGTTGAAGACGGCGGCTGTGAGCATGCGATATCGACGCGATCGAACGCCTGGGGCGTCCTATTTCTCCACGGTAGTGACAAAGAAACGCGTTCCCGTTTTCGATACCGCCATTCAAGTCGATCTTCTCCGCGCTGCGTTTCGCGACGTCAAGAGAGAGCGGCCATTCACCGTAACCGCCATCGTCGTTTTGCCGGATCATCTTCACGCGCTGTGGACGCTACCCGGTGGAGACGCCGACTACTCGACCCGATGGCAGATGATCAAAGCGCGCTCCAGTCGGCGGATCGGTCACAGTGTCTGGCAAGGCAGATTTTGGGAGCGTCGTATCAGGGACGATAACGATCTCAGCCGGCATATCGATTATATCCACTGGAACCCAGTGAAACATCGGCTGGTTCAAGAGCCAGATGAGTGGCCGTGGTCGAGCTTTCATAAATATCAACAGCTCAATTACTATGGCCGGAATTGGTGCCCAACTTGCGATTTAGAGTTGGGAACAACCTTGTCGGATATTTAATTTCTAACGTACTTGTAGGTCGGGTAGAGCGAAGCGGCACCCGACATCGACGCGCTCCTGGTCTCACAAACTCTCCCGCACCCGGGCGATCGTGGCGGGCGTGAAGAAGTCCTCGATCCGGTCGCGCACGTGGGCCAGCGTGCGGGGGTCGACGCCGGCTCCGTGGGCCACGGCGCCCTCCACCTTCCAGCGCGCCATCCAGGACAGGGTGCGCAGCCAGACCAAGCGGCGGGAGACCGCGAACCACGGCCGCACCGCCTCCGCCAGTTCCGGCGTCACGGCCTCGCTCCAGATGTCGTACAACGCGGCCGTGGCGTTGGCGTCGAGCACGGCGGCGACGTCGGGATCCCAGGTGGTCGAGGTGTACAGGCTGGCATGGGCGAGATCGATCGCGGGTAGACCGTCGGTCGCCTTCTCCAGGTCGACGAACCACGCCTTGCCGTTCGCGTCGATCAGGAAATTGCCGGGATGGGTGTCGGTGCCGACCAGCGTGACGGGGGGCTCCGGCGTCGTCGGCAAGGTATGGACCCAGTCCAACTCGCCCTCCAGATGGGCAAGCGTCGCGGGCGCCAGCCCGGCCTTGGCGAAGTAGGGCGCCTGCCGCTCGATCACCTTGACAGTCGCGGCGATCGGATTGCCGGCGGGCTCCGCCGGCAACAAGTGGATGGCTGCCAGCGCGCGGGCGATGGCGGGCATGTCGCCGGGGAGGCGGGGCGGGCGGCCTGTGATCTCCTCGACCATCAGCGCGCCCATCGGCAGGCCGTCACCGGGCTCCAGTAGTCCCAGCAACTGGGGCGTATGTCCGCTGGGCGCCGCGCGGGTGAAGGCCTTGGCCTGATGCCGCAGGTTGGAGGCGGCGTCGAGACCGATCTGGCTCCAGCGCGGCACGCGGGCTAAGCCGCCTTCCGGCAAACGGAAATGGGCGTGGGCCATGCCCTTGGGCGGCAAGGCGACGGGTTCGGCAGCCAAGTCTAGCCGCGCCCTAAGCGCGGCCGCCAGATGGGAGTCAGACACCAGCGGGTTTCACATGCTCCAACAGGCGGGGCATCAGCTCCACCAGATTGCAGGGCCGGTGCCTGTTGTCGAGCTGGAACTTCAGGATGCCGTCCCAGGCGTCGCGGCAGGCGCTGGGCGAGCCGGGCAGGGCGAACAGATAGGTCCCGCCGGTGACGCCGCCGGTGGCCCGGCTCTGGATCGTCGAGGTCCCGACCTTATCGTAGCTGATCATGCGGAACAGCTCGCCGAAGCCCGGGATTTCCTTGTCGTAGATCGCGTGGAACGCCTCCGGCGTCACATCGCGTCCGGTGACGCCGGTACCGCCGGTCGAGATCACCACGTCGATGGCCGGATCGGCGATCCAGGTCCGAAGCTGCGCGGTGATCGAGGGCACGTCGTCCTTGACGATGGCGCGGGCGGCGAGATGGTGGCCGTCGGTGGTCAGGCGCTCGACCAGCGTGTTACCGGACCGATCATCGGCCTCGACGCGCGTGTCGGACACGGTCAGGATCGCGATGTTGACCGAAAGGAAGGGCCGCGATTCGTCAATCTTTGCCATCGGAAGCCACCTGCTGATCTGTCTGCTGGTCGGGAACGTCGCCGTCCACCGCCATATAAACCGGCCACTGACCGGCCGCAATGGCTTCGAGGGACGGCATCGGTTGCCCAAGGCGCTGACGATAGATCCAGTAGTTGGTCAGGACCTGCTCGACGAAGTTGCGGGTTTCGCGGACGGGTAGGCTCTCGATGAACAGCAGCGGATCCTTGATCCGCGACAATTGGCGCCGCCAGCGCTGCAGGTTGCCGGGACCGGCGTTATAGGACGCGATGGCGAGGATGAGGTTGTCCTCGATCCCCTTCTGGTCCATCAGGTAGCGGACATAGCGCTGGCCCAGGGTCAGGTTGATTTCGGGCTCATAGAGGTCGGGCTTGCGCTTGCCATTCGAAGCCAGCGCGTCCGGCGCCAGCGTCTCGGCGACATAGCTGGCGGTGCTCGGCATCAGCTGCATCAACCCCTTGGCGCCAACACCGCTGCGCGCGTCCGTCTCGAACCGGCTCTCCTGGCGCATCAGCGCGAACAGCAACGCCCGGTCGATCACGAAACCGCCGCGAGGCTCCCACGGTGGCAGTGGGTAGAGCGCCGAGTCATAGGTCGCGCCGTCGGTGTCGGTCAGGACGCTGCCCAGCCGCATGGCCAGCGCTGGCATGCCACCCAGGTCGCTCAAGGCCACCAGGGCCTGTTCCAGCGTCGTGTCGCCCCGGGCGTTGATCCGCCGCAGCTCCTGCTCCGCGCTGTCGCGCCGCCCGACCTGGACCAGCGCCACGGCCCGCCGTCCCGCCGGCACCTCCGCCAGCGCGCGGACATGGCGCCGGGTCAGGATGGGGGTGTGCAGGCCGATATCCTCGATGCCACCCAGCGCCTGCCGGGCGATCAGCCCATAGAAGGTCCTGGGGTTCCTCGCCGCCTCTCCCAGCCACTTGCCCGCCTCGGCCGGACGGCGCGCGCGCTGGTGGGCGCGGGCCGCCCAATAGGCTCCGGCGGACTGATCCCAAGGCGACGCGCCGTCACCCTTGGAGAAAGCCTCGAAGTACCGGGCCGCCTTGTCGTTCTGTCCGGCCCGCCACGCGGCGATGCCGGCGCTCCAGCCGGCGCCGCCGGAAGACATGGCGCGGTCGGGCCGCGGTGGCGTGGCGACGGCGGCGGACGCGGCGATGGTGACGGTGCCGGCCGGCAGGACCGGAGCATCGTCGCCGCTCTTGGCCGCCTGACCTTTCGCCACCTGGCTTTTCGCCACTTGGATCGGCGCCTCGACCGAGCGGCCACGGCGGGGTGTCGCGACCCGCAAACCGCGGTCGGAGGAAAAGGCGCCATTGGGGCCGGCCGGCAGGGGAGCGTTCTCGCCGCGCGGCGCGGGAGGCTTCCGCTCGCCGCGCGCCATCCGCTTCAGCGCCAACTGATGGATCTTGTCGGCGCCGGGATGATCGGCATAGCGCTCCAGCCACTCGCGCAGCTCGTGATAGGACGCCTTGTAAGCGGGGTGCAGCAGCCGCTGCATCTCGACATGGCCCATCAGGCGCATGTCCGCGACTTCGGAGATCAGCTTGTCGGCGGCTTTCCAGTCGGAGGCGTCTTGAAGCTCGAAGATCCTGCGGTAGCGGCTGGCTTCCTGGAGATTGAGCTGGGCGTCGCTGGCGACGGGACGGCTTTGCCGGCTGGGTACGACCGGAGTGTCCACCGGCCATGGGGCCGACGACTCTTCAGCTTTGTGGGCGGTATCCCGGTCGCGCGCCGCAGCCTGACCGGCTCCCGGAAAAGGGAGCGAGAACAGGACCACGAGGCACAGGAAGGCACCGCTGAGGAGGTGTGAGCGCAGACATAGATTGGTTAAATCTGCGTTAACATTCTTCCCTGACATGAGGGACAAATACTGGATGTTTCGCCGCGCCACAAGCATCCTTGTAGCTGTTTGATCCGCCAGCCCTCCGCATACATCCGAACGCGGCGAGACTTGTTAACGATTCCAGTTCATTAGGTGATCAGAAATTTTTTCTTGAAGGCGACCAGATCGCGCCAGGAGTCCCGCTTCATCGCCGGTTGGCGCAGCAGGAAAGCGGGGTGGTAGGTCGGCAGCGTGGGAATCGCGCCGGCACCCGGCGCCGGCGCGAACTCGAACCAGCGGCCACGCAGCCGCATGATGCCGTCAGTCCGGTTGAGCAGGGCGCTGGCCGAGGTTCCCCCCAGCAGCATCAGCCCCCGCGGCGCCACCAACTCGACGTGGCGTTCGACGAAGGGCAGGCAGGTCTGGATCTCGTTCGGGTTTGGCTTGCGGTTGCCAGGCGGGCGCCAGGGCAGGATGTTGGTGATGTAGACCTGGGTGCGGTCAAGCCCGACGCAGGCCAGCATCTGGTCCAGCAACTTGCCGCTCTTACCGACGAAGGGGAGGCCCTGCCGGTCCTCGTCCTCGCCCGGCGCCTCGCCGATCAGCATCAGGCGGGCTTCCGGGTTGCCATCGGCGAAGACCAGGTTGGTCGCGGTCGCCTTCAGCGCGCAGCCCTCGAACGCCGCCATCGCGGCCTTCAAGTCGTCGAGCGTCTTGGCCTCCGCCGCCATGGCGCGGGCGGTGGCCCCCGCCGCCGGGGTACCGAGCAGGGGCTGCTGGACCGGGCGCCCGGCCGCCGGGGCCGCTCTCGGTGGCAGGGTGCGGCCACT